>CAWHEK010000039.1:0-9724 GCA_963828325.1 uncultured Acidobacteriaceae bacterium | reverse complement strand
GGAACCGATCGGTCGCATCTTGGGCCGGACCGCGCGCGCCAGCATCACCTTCAGCGCACAGAGGCATGTCCACATCGTCGAATTGAATATTCAGGCCCGCGCGAAGAAGCTTGCCGCCACGGGCAAGGGCGAATCGCCCGACGCGGCGCTGCGCGAGGCCATCGAACACGCCGAGCATCAGGCTTATCGGCACCGCGACCGGCGCATCGATGGCAAGCGCCTTCCCAAGAGCGAAAAGGTGCTCACGGCGCCTCCGGTTGCGCGGCCCAAGGCCCGCGTCGAGCCCGCAACCGACGAGACCAAGCCGGCCCGTGGCAAGGCGCGGACATCCATTGCGGTGCACTCGTTTCCCGCGCGTACCACCGTTGTCGAGCCGCATATCGTCAGCAGCGGCGAAGCCATTGCGCTCAAGCCCATGACCGTTGAGGAGGCCGTCAAGGACGCTGAGTTTCGCGACCGCGATCTTCTGATCTTCCGCACCGCGGCCGGAGAGATGTTTGTGCTGCATCGCCGCCGCGACGGCCAGATGGAGTTGGTCGAAATTCCATAAGCCGGCGCATCTTCACATTCCGGTTGTCGCACGCCCGGTGTAGCATGATCCCATGACGCCCCGAAAGGCCGCGCACAAACCGGGCAAGCCGCGAGGTACCGCTCGCCGCAAGGATCAAGCCGCCGCGCCGAGGTTCCCGCGGACAGGTCTTCGTCCACGGGGTGGTAAACAACTGGTGATCGTTACCGGGATCTCCGGCGCGGGAAAGGCCTCGGCGCTCAAGGCTTTTGAGGACTTGGGATTCCACTGCGTGGACAATCTTCCCCTCGAGCTCTTGCCTGAATTTGCCCGCCTCGTCAGCGCGTCCACCGACGTGGCGCGCGCGGCCATCGTGATCGACGTGCGCGAGGGCGCGACCCTCGACCGCCTGCCCGATATTCTGAAGAGCATCAAGAAGCTGATCGAGATACGCGTGGTATATCTCGATGCTCAGGACGCCGTGCTCGTCCGCCGTTATTCCGAGACGCGCCGCCCGCACCCGCTCGGCCGCTCGGAGACCGTGTCGCGTTCCATTGTGGAGGAGCGCCAGTTGCTCGACCCGATCCGCAACGTTGCCGACACGCTTATCGACACCTCCAACTTCAACGTGCACGAGCTTCGCGCCGACATCCTCGCCCGTTTCGGTCAGGAAGAGGAAACCAAGCGCCTGCTCGTCTCCTGCCTGAGCTTTGGTTTCAAGAATGGCGTTCCGCTCGACGCCGACATGGTCTTCGACGTACGCTTTCTGCCCAATCCGCACTTTGTGCCCGAGTTCCGCAAGAAGACCGGCCTCGATCCCAGGGTCGCCGCTTACGTGCGCGGTTTTCCGCAGACCAGGGAGTTCCTCGATCGCGTGACCAAGCTGATGCTTTACCTGCTTCCCCATTATGTGAACGAAGGCAAAAGCTATCTGACCGTGGCCTTCGGCTGCACCGGCGGCCAGCACCGCAGTGTCATGATGGCCGAAGAGATCGCCAAGCGCCTCGCAAAGACGGGCTACCAGGTGAAATCTCTGCACCGCGACATCGTGCGCTGACGACGGGTAGCAAACAGCAAACAGCCAACAGCGAGTGATGTCCGCCGTCTGCAGTCTGCTGTTTGCCGTCGGCTGCCTCTCACTGCTCCGCCGCCATCTCCTGCGCCGCGGGAATGATGCCCATCTCCTGGTAAATTGGCCGCACCACCAAGCGCAGCGCGGGCAGCCGCGTCGAGAACCACAACGCGCCCAGCACCACGACCATGCCATTCATGATGACGGTCCATTGCGCGCCGGTTAGCACCATTCCCGAGACAATCCACACCGGCGTCGACGGAATCGTATGCGCCATCAATCCGGCCAGCAGGCTTCCGAACGGCGCCATGCCCACAAACGCCATGGTGTAGTAGCTCATCACGCGTCCGCGTTTGTCCTCATCAACCAGCGTCTGAACAATGGTGTTGCTGGCCGCCATGCCCTGCATCATGCCCGCGCCCGCAATCGTCACCGTCACCATCGAAAGCCAGAACGTGCTCGACAGGCCGAAGCCGATCAGTCCCAGCCCAAAGACCGCCGCGGCAATCGGAATCATGCGAATGAGCCCGCGCACGTTCCTGCGCGCGGCCAGCGAAAGTGCGGAGGCGAGTGCGCCCACGCCCATCGCGCCCATCAGGAAACCGAGCGTATGCGGCCCGCCGTGGAGCACCTTGGCCGCAAACACCGGCATCAGAACCACAAACGGCATGCCCATCAGGCTCACCAACGCGAACAACAAGAGGATCGTCCGGATGGGCAGGAATCCGGCGACATAGCTCCAGCCCTCCTTCATCTCGTGGAGGGTCGAGGTCGCTTTGCGCACCGATGCAGCCACATGCACGCGCATCATCAGCAGAGACGCGATGACCGCGATGTAGCTGATGCCGTTGACGAGAAAGCACCACGCCTCGCTCGTGGCCGCGATCAGCACTCCGGCCAGCGATGGGCCGATGAGCCGGGCCACGTTGACCATCGAGGAATTGATGGCGATGGCGTTGCCGAGGTCGGCGCGATCCTCTACCATCTGCACCATAAAGGATTGCCGTCCCGGCATGTCGAAGGCGTTGATGATGCCCTGCATCACGCTCAAAAACAGAATCCAACGGACGGTAATGTGCCCGGAAAACGTCAGCCCGGCCAGCGCGAACGACTGCACCATGGCGAGGGTCTGCGTCCACACCAGCACCTGCCGTCGATTCAACCGGTCGATCCACACGCCCGCGAAGGGCGCAAAGAGGAAGGTGGGAATCTGCCCCGCGAAGCTCACCGTTCCCAGCAGCAGCGCCGAATGCGTGAGCCGGTACACCAGCCACGATGTGGCGATGCGCGTCATCCAGGTGCCGATGAGCGAAATCGTCTGCCCGCCGAAGAACAACCGGAAGTTGCGGTGCCGCAGCGCGCGCCACGCATGGGAGATGCCCAGGGTCTCCGTGCGTTCTTTTCGGTCACCGGCCAAACAACCTCCTCGCGCGCTCGACGCGGAGGCGCTCATCTCTGCCCATCGAATCCGATTGTTCTCTCTACTCTTCTACTTTAGAGAACTGCTCGCGCAATGTGAAATCCGCGGCATTCAGCAGTCTGAGAGAATAGGCAGTAGAGGGCAACGCAGTCTCGGCTGAACCGCCTGGAAAGGAATGTCGCGCGAACTCGCGAGCCTGCTACGCCGCGAAGCGACGCCAACATGCCAGGAAGCGAACGATCGGTTTCATCCGCCGCAGGTCTGCGGCACTGGTGCGGGACCGAATTGTCTTGATGGATCTCTCCAATCCGGAAGCATTGCGCGGGCTCTTGCGGTCTGTGTTCGGCTTTGCCGGATTTCGCGCCAATCAGGAAGAAGTTTGCCGCGCGGCCATTGCGGGGCGCGATCTGTTGCTGGTGATGCCCACCGGGGCAGGGAAGTCGCTTTGCTACCAGTTGCCCGCCATTGCGCGCGGCGGAACGGCATTGGTGATCTCGCCCCTGATCTCGCTCATGGAGGATCAGGCGGCGAAACTGACGGCCGTGGGCCTGCGCGTGGGGCGCATTCACTCCGGCCTGGAGCGCAGCGCGGCCCGTGAGGTGTGCGCCCAGTATCTGCGCGGCGATCTTCAATTCCTGTTCATCGCGCCGGAGCGGCTGCGCGTGCCCGGATTTCCCGCCATGCTGGCCAGGCAGAAGCTGGCGTTGGTCGCCATCGACGAAGCGCACTGCATCTCGCAATGGGGCCACGACTTCCGGCCCGATTACCGGATGCTGGGCCAGTATCTGCCTGCGCTGCGCGAATCGGGAAACCCCGCGCCGGTTGTCGCGCTCACGGCGACCGCTACGCCGCGCGTGCAAGCCGACATCCTCGCGCAACTGGGCATGATCGACCCCCTCAAGTTCATCCACGGTTTTCGCCGCAGCAATCTTGCCATCGAGGTGGTCGAGGTCTCCATTCCGGCGCGCGCCGGCGTTATCTGCCCCACTTGTGGCCGTGTGCAGCAAGAGATTGATGTAGTGGTGACCAACGGGATTAAGGTGAAAAATCTGGCAATCCAGCGCGTGCGACATCCAGGGTTCTGACCCTGGATGCCAGTATCCGGCATAGAAAGTCGTAAACGCCCACTTCACCGTCTGCCAGGTCAGGCCCGTTTGTATTTGAGGATTTCTCAGAATGTAGGTGGAGTCGTCAAAACTAGTAAATTGGTTTCGTACGATGGGGGATTGTAGAAAGCGGAGGAGAGTCGGCCAGCCACCAACAATAAGCAGAAGATGACAACGCGTTTTTCGTGGGAGACCGACATGTTCGATCGGTGGCGGAAGCGACCCGTTGGCGAAAGATGTATGTCCGCCCGATGCCTTCCGTCCGCCGATGACAATTTTAGCGATTATGGATGGCCCGCGACAGTCTTGCATGGGGCGCCCCGCTACTCCGAAGTAACAACCTTGGCGCGGCTCACACGGGCATTAATTCGCGATACATCTGATGGAAGGCGTGGACGCCCTTTTCCTGTTTCACACTGTAGCGGCCGCTGTGATAGCTGCGAGAGTGTAAGTTCTTCTGCACAATCTCGCAGATGCCGACGTCTTCAGCTTGAATCTCGTCGCTGAAAGCCAACGCCTTGATGGCTGTTTCACTGCCAAGTTCTTGCTCCGGTACATACCATTCAAATATCGCCAAGGTGCGTTCGGGCGCGAGCGGAAGGATAATGTTGAGCGAAACGTTATCGGGATAGCAATTAAGCATCCAGTTGGGAAATATCCAAAAATAATCAGCGGTCAGATCGTCGCCGGCCTGCTGGTAGCGGCGTGGAGACAAGTCTCCAGGTTGAGCGCCGCGGATTGGCGTCCATTGCCGAACATACTGCGGATATGGCTCGACAGCATAATCGTTGTAGTTAATTTCGCGATTGAGGGCAGGGTGAACGCTGGGCACGTGGTAACCTTCGAGATAATTGTCGATGTAAGTCTTCCAGTTGCGATTCATCTCGTAGGTGCGGCGCGCGGAAAACTTCATGGCGCGGAAGTCGAACTTTCGCCTGCGCGGGTAATTCGCCGAGGGACTCGCGCAGTGGCCTCGCTTCGGGATCGAGATTGACAAAGATGAGGTTGAACCACTCCTCGATGCGCACCGGAACGAGCCCGAACTCGGTGGGATCAAAATCTTCCACCCCATCGAATTCGGGAGTAACAGGAGAGCGCCATCCAACGATAGGTCCAGCCATGGTAGGAGCAGCGGAAGAGCTTGCGGTTGCCGCAACCGGAAGCGGGATTCCTGCGCGGTGGCGGCAAACATTAAAGAAGCCGCGGAAAACGGAGTCGTCGCCCCGAACGATATAGCGGCTCCCCGATGAGGTCGAACGTGAAATAGTCGCCGGGATTGATGGCTTGGTGAACGTGACCCACGACTTCCAGGTGGGGGCGAAAATGCGCGTTTTCTCCTCTTCAAGCGTCTGAGGCGAGAAATAGAGTGGCGCGGGCAGAGTGGAGGCACGAGCAATATCACGATCGATTGCGTGAGCAGAATTCGGCGAAGGATTGGTCATAGCGGTCCAACGAGCCCCATTCTAGCGCAGGCGAACTTACTTTCATCTCCAAAGAGTCATCGCCGATAAATCAGGCTACAGCGCCAACCTGCCGAAACTCAATAAGTCCTCGATGATCTCTTGGAGTTTCTCGCTGCCAACGTTGGCGTGACCAGCGTGTCGCGTATTGGCTTTTTTCAATGCAAGAATGACAGGAACACGCGTTCCACAAAACGGGCGTCGTGGCTACTGGCAAGAAGATTTGAAGTGTGGGACGTTCGGGGAAAGACAGGCGAAATTTACCAATCTGTGTTGGAAGTGTCATATTAGACAAAACTTAAGACTGCGGAAGGCGACTGTCTTTGCCTTCCCATCGCTGCGAGGAATGTGTTTTCATCAGGCAAGACATCTGAACTCCGTTACTTTGCGTCTCTGGCCCTCGGAGTACGATAGGCCAGGTCAAAGTAGGTCAACGGAGACGAGGACAAATTTTAAATGCGGAAACAAAAGGGCTTCTCACTGATCGAACTGCTGATCGTGGTGGCGATCATTCTGATCATCGCCGCGATTGCTATCCCGAACCTGTTGCGTGCACGTATTGCGGCGAACGAAGCGTCCGCCGTGGCATCGGTTCGCACCCTGAACACAGCACAGATTTCTTACAACTCCGCCTACCCGACGGTAGGTTTCGCCAGCCTGTTGACGCAGTTGTCGAACGGCGACTCGACCTGTTCTCCGCCTGATTCTGGCGGCGCCTGCTTGATCGACACGGTTCTGGCGGCCGGCACCAAGAGCGGTTACGTGTTCGCTCTGTCGGGCGTGACCGGAGCTCCGGCCTCGACCTATCAGGTGATCGCGACGCCGCAGACTCCGAACCAGACGGGCGTTCGCTCTTTCTGCTCGTTCGCAGACGCTGTACTGCGCGCAAGCACGGCTGTGATCACCACCTGTGATACCACCCAGACCCCTCTGCAGTAAGGTTCAATTTGTTGGCGAAGTACCGGGGGAGGATAAAAGCCGGAAAAAAGCAGAGGAGAAATCCTCTGCTTTTTTATTCTCTGTGCGTTTCTGATTGTGCATGATGAAAACTGTCGCCGTTGGCAGAATTTGGACAACCGGTTTACGGATCATCATTTGCGCCTCACCAGTCTTCTGCACCTCACGAGTCTTCGGAGTAGATATCCCCCCAACGGAGGGAATGACCCTTGACAAGTGGTCGCAAAAGTCGGACTTGGGGCTTCTGGCAGGGGATTTGGAGGGCGGGATGGCGATTTGGAAAGACTGGCAAAATTTGTCAATCTGCATCTCCGAAAGTGTCATAACCGGGGAAACGCGGGTCACAACCGAGGTGACTAACTCGCAGGAGGCCGCTGAAAACACTGCGTTTTCATCCCGAAGGACAACTGACTTCCCGTCCACCTGAGGTCTCTGGCCCTAAGAGTGCGACAGGTTCGAGCGAGTTGGTTGATCCAACCAAAACAGTAACGGAGACGAGGACAAATTTAAATGCGGAAACAAAAGGGCTTCTCACTGATCGAACTGCTGATCGTGGTGGCGATCATTCTGATCATCGCCGCGATTGCTATCCCGAACCTGTTGCGTGCACGTATTGCGGCGAACGAAGCGTCCGCCGTGGCCATCGGTTCGCACCCTGAACACAGCACAGATTTCTTACAACTCCGCCTACCCGACGGTAGGTTTCGCCAGCCTGTTGACGCAGTTGTCGAACGGCGACTCGACCTGTTCTCCGCCTGATTCTGGCGGCGCCTGCTTGATCGACACGGTTCTGGCGGCCGGCACCAAGAGCGGTTACGTGTTCACTCTGACAGGCGTGACCGGGACTCCGGCCGCGACCTATCAGGTGATCGCGACGCCGCAGACTCCGAACCAGACGGGCGTTCGCTCCTTCTGCTCGTTCGCGGATGCTGTCGTGCGGAGTTGTAGGAGCCGGTGGGCTGATTGGTTTGGTAATAGTTGTTGCGCAGGAGGCGGAATTCATACCCCATCTTGAGGGTGTGCTTCCCTTGATTTTGGTGAGGCTGGGCTCGAAGCTCCAAGTGTCGTCACCGGCGCCAATTTCGCTTCCGGTTCCATCGGAGCAAAAACCACCACCATACAAGTCGTCGCCCGTGTTCTTCGAGACGCAGGGCACTGGGAGGGGAGTCGAGTTGAACATGTAGGTGGCCCATGCCCCGCCGAGCGAGGACATTTAGACCCAGCGGTGAGTGGAACGCGCAAGTAATCGTAACGCGTGTAGCCCAGGTGCAAGTCCAGGATCGCTGTGGGCGAGAAGCTAACGTATCCCCAAAGCGATTTGTTTGGTATGGACGTTTTCCGTGCAGCGATCAGTGCAGATATCTTTGATGGGGCTGTCGGGAAGGTTCAGCAGCTTGTAATAGGTGAAACGAGCCATGAATCGCTGTTTGTCGCTAACGTTCCAGTCGACCTTTTCATTGATCTGGTCGGTGTCGCCCCCGCGGTCCACAAGGTGCTGACCCGGACGACCTATGTCGGCCGCCACCGCTTCAACACCAAGTTCTGGAAGACCCGCGAGCGAAAGGCGGAGACCGAAATCGTCGAAATGGCGGTACCGGCGATTATCGAAACGGATGAATTTGAGTCCGTCCAAATGCTGCTCAAGAGCCGAAGCCCGGCGATGGTCGCACCGAGGATCGTCAGCGGCCCCACGCTCCTTACCGGCATCTGCTTCTGCGCTGCTTGCGGTGGAGCGATGACGCTGCGCACCGGCAAGAGCGGCCGTTACCGCTACTACACCTGCTGCACCAAAGCCCGCCAGGGCGAGACCGGTTGTCCGGGTCGCACCGTCCCGATGGAAAAACTCGACACTGTGGTCGCGGAGTACATCGAGCAGCGTTTGTTGGAGCCCAAGCGGCTGGAGCAACTTTTGTCGCATGTACTCGATCGCCGCACCGAGCGCGCCGAGCGACGAAAGTCGCACATCGCCGAATTGCGCAAGCGGGCGGCCGAGGCAGACGCCAAACTCAAGCGGCTGTACGACGCGATCGAGAACGGCATCGCCGATCTGTCCGACCCCATGCTGAAGGACCGGATCACCGAACTGAAGGCCACGCGCGACCAGGCCCGCCTGGACGCACAGAGGGCCGAGGATGCGATCGAACGGGGCGGACCGACGATCACACCGGAAGCGCTCAAGACGTTTGCCAGGACAGCCCGCAAGCGCATGCGAACCGAGAGCGGAGGCTACCGCCGCGATCACCTCCGCGCGCTCGCCCAACGCATCGAAGTCGATCAGAAAGAACTGCGCATCATGGGATCGAAAAGCGCGCTTCTGCGCACCCTCGTCGCCGCTTCAAGCGCAAAAACGGCGGGTTTTGGCGTGCCCAGTTCTGTACCGAAGTGGCGCACCCGACACGATTTCGAACGTGTGGCCTTCGCCTTCGGAGGGCGACGCTCTATCCAGCTGAGCTACGGGTGCTTCTGCTTACGCAATGCTTACGCGAATTTCGCGAGTGTGAACCGACGAGCAGCCCTCGCAAGTCTTTGTATTCCGGACTCTTTCTCCGTTTTTGCACCAACAGACTTGACACATGCCTTCGGAGGGCAACGCTCTATCCAGCTGAGCTACGGGTGCATCGCGGTTCATTTAGCCGATTGGCCCGGCATCGGCAATGGCGGCGAGAACCACAATCGCGACCGCCATTTGCCCACCCCGCCGGTTGACGGCGGAGCGGCGGCCGATCTTGATTTTGTGGAACGGACGTCGTCCTGTGGACCCTGGGAAGTACTTCAGACAGGCCGCAAACGGGGGCGAAATTCGCTCGCGCTCCCGGTGAGGAATGCTCCTCTTCGCCGGGGTCGGCAATAATAAAGGGGATAGCGTGCCATGGCGGGTCATTCAGGGTCTCCGCGATCTTTTGGTGGCGGCAAAGCCTGGCAACGCGCCGCAGTTCGTCGCCATTGACCGGGGCATGAGCAGCCCTGCCCTGCTATCCAGCAAGGTCAGTCCTGTAAACCCGGTTGCGGGGCCGCGTTTGCCTATGGCGTCTGTAATTCCCGCCTCGTTGCGTGCAGAGAGCGGGGCGTCGATGGCGCACGGGCGACCAACGACTCCTAAAGTTGTTCATCCGAATCTCCAGGCAAAGGACGCAGCCGAAAGTTCGCGCTTCGAGCCCCAGGCAATTGCCACGCGGATGAATTTGGACGATGCGACGAGCC
>CAWHEK010000038.1:0-165869 GCA_963828325.1 uncultured Acidobacteriaceae bacterium | reverse complement strand
GAGCGTCAAGAACGCCGGCTTTTTCAACGAGCACCTGCTTATGAAGACGTTCCTGCGGGGTCTGTTGGTGGACAAGGCGGGCATGGAGGCCGAGATCGAAGGCAGCAACCTGGACTGGACGCTCGTGCGGCCGCCGATGTTGACCGACGTCGAGAAGACCGGCGTTGCCAGGGTGTTAAGCACGGAGGGCGGCGAGAAGGCGCACAAGATCGGGCGGGCCGATCTGGCAGCCTTCATGGTGCAGCAACTGGAAAGCAGCCGGTATGTGCGTCAGGCTGTGACCGTGACGACCACATAGCAAGGCTCCGCGAGGAATACCGGTAACGAATCATGCGACAGATCACTGTGGAAACCCACGGTACTAGCGGAGTGCTAGCTGCGCAACTCACAAGCTCTGTCGTTCGCATCGGAGCATCACTTTCGTTCTAACAAGGAGAAAACGACCATGTATTTAGTCATGGGCATTACTGGAAAAGTTGGCGGCGCCACCGCGCGGCATCTGCTGAAGCAAGGCAAACAGGTGCGAGCACTTGTGCGCAATCGCGAGAAAGCGGCGAAATGGGCAGACCAGGGCGTGGAGTTGGTCGATGGAGACTGGAACGATGCGACAGCCATAGCGGCGGCGCTCAAAGGTGTCGAGGGCGCGTTTGTTATGTTGCCGGCTGTATGGGCTCCCTCGCCTGATTTCAGAGAAGCAAGGGGCGTGATTGCGAACTATGTCGAGGCGCTGACCAGGGTAGTGCCGCCGCGGTTGGTAGCGCTCTCCTCGACGGGCGCAAATAGAACAAGCGGGCTGGGGATGATCACGGCCTTATCGCTCCTGGAGCAAGGTTTTCGCAGCCTGCCATCTCCGATCGCATTTGTGCGTGCAGGCGGCTTTTTCGAAAACTTTCTTTTCGGCTTACAGGCCGCCCAGGGCGGAACACTACCGGTCTTCTACAATCCGACAAACCGGAAATCGATGATGGTCGCGTCAGACGACATCGGCGCTGAGGTAGCAACGCTTCTGACCGGGCCGGCGTGGTCAGGGCATCGCGTTATCGAGCTCGGTTCGATGGTAAGCGCGGATGAAGTGGCTGCACAGTTGGGTGAGGTGCTGAAACTCGACGTGAAAGCCTTTGCAGTCCCGCGTGCAGGGTGGGCTGGAGCGTTCGAGCAGTTCGGCATCCCCAAGGGCCACACTGGACCTGCCGAAGAAATGTATGACGGCATTAACGCGGGATGGATGGGCCTCGGAATCGCGGGTACGGAGCACGTAGAGGGTACGACGTCCGCACGCGATGTGTTTGCGGATGCAAAGAACGCCGTCAAGGCGTAAGTCCGGGGCAAACTGAATCAGCCCGGTTCCCTGGAAACTGCGGCGCTAACGTCAGGAAAGCTTGAACTCGACCATGAAAGTTCTCGTCTTGGGTGCAACGGGCGGAACCGGACGGCTGATCGTCCGGTTTGCCCTGACGAGAGGCCTTCCCGCCGATGCAGCGCGTTGATTCCAGTCGCGTGCAAGAGCCAACTTATTGCAGAACGATTTAACCCATCAAAACCGCAACAGGAGGATCTTTTCAATATGAAAGCTGAACTCACAATCGATAAACCAGTGCGGGCGGGTCGAGCAACTCAAATAGCCGCAATGGTAACGACAGGCATTGTCGCTTTCATGTGGCTGTACTTCGGACTGCTATATCTAATTCACGATCCGGGCGAATGGAGGATCGCCAATCAGCAGCTCGGATACCCGCTCTATATCATCCCTCTGATTGGCGTGACCCACATCCTTGGTAGCGTGGGCCTTCTCATTCCCAAAGTGCCTCGATTGACTGAGTGGGTTTATGCCGGTCTCGTGATCACTCTTTTACTCGATTTCTATTCACAACTGAATGGCGGTGGCAGCACCTGGAACAAATTTGATCCGATTCTCGTCCTGGCATTCGTCTTTGCTTCGTATGTATTAAGGCGCTGTATGCGCGCAAACAGGTGGTCGATATGAAGAACACGCTCGGCGGGCGCTCTTGCTTTCTCCAGGCACGTCGCGGGGTGCCAACGAGGGGCCGGCCCACCACCCATCCAAACACAGGTGCGAAGTCCCGATAGGTCACGTTGTATTCCCTAACTTGTGGGCAACGAAAGCCAAAATGGCGATAACAGGCCATAGCACGTTTCCAGGCTGATCACATCTTGGAACGTGCATTGGCGATTTCGCGCTAACTACCAAAGCGGACAATTTAAACGCTATGGCGCCTTTACAAAGTAACCAGACGGTGTGGCTGCGGTCGCCAAGCCGCTTAGAAGGTTGCTCTCCGGTGGCATCTTTGCGGTGGGTGCGAGAGGCGAGAACTCCAGTCGAACATCGGCCAGGGGGCGAACATGAGTGAGGAGCAGGCCAAGAAACTTCTCTGGTTGCTGAAAGGCGACAAAGTGACCGGTATCCGGTATCGACTCCATCCGCTTCACGGGCGCAACCACGTCGTTGAAGAATTCCCTTGCGAGCGCGGGCGTCGTGAGTACATCCTTCTCGCCTTGAAAGATGAAGATCGGAACTTCGAACCGCGTGCCTCGCTCCCAAACGTCATATCGCGCGAATTCGTCCAGCAATTGCTGTAGCGAAAATCGCATCCCCCTGAAAAATGCAAGGATATCCCCGAGCGACCATCCCGGTGCGTGCCATATCGCATCTTTCAGGAGCGCCACCGTGTTGCGATAACCGTGCGGGTCAGACTTCATCGTCCATCGTGCAACTGCCGTAAAATCCTCGCGAGTCCAATGCGTCGGATCAGTATCAATCCGCTGGAGCGCCTTCACCCCTCGAAGAAGGCCAAGCGCATGTAGCCTCTTCATTGTTTCCGCGCGCCCATCATCCCTCCCACGCACCATACCAGTATTCTGATCGGCGCCGACGTATGCATAAAAAATGTCGGGACGCCGCCGCACAATCTCCAGACCAAATGTGGACCCGAACGAACTTGCCAGCAAGAATATCCGGCTCTTGTTGAGTCGGCCGCAGAGATGCTCGGCTACTTCAATACCATCCCGTGTGAGTTGCTCCATAGTCAGTTCTCCGCTGGCGCGCGATCCTGTTCTCCGAAATGTTTTGCCTGCGCCACGCTGGTCCCACTGAACGACGGTGAAGTGCTTTTCCCATGAACGCGCAAGCGGAGTAAAGATCGCGTAGCTGCTTCCGGGCCCTCCGTGAACTACAAGCAGGACCGGGTTGTTCCTGTCCTCGCCCCGGATTCCTATCCACTGATCGATACCGCCTATTCGTACGAAGCGGTCCTCATAGATGCCACTGGTCATTTCGATCTTCAACGCGGCGGCGTTGCTTGCTTGCCGCAGTCCTCTGTGAATGAGAAAGGCAGCTATCCCCCCAAACAAAATGATTGCCGACGCACCGAAAATCCAAGCCATGACATCTCCTAACTGTGTATACTATACACAGTTAAACGACGATGCAACGCATGATGCGGGAGTAAAGCGATCTGAGCGAGTCGACGAAGATTAACGGCAGCGCCACAAGAACTAGCGGCCTCAATCTGGCCTGGGGGCAACGGCCCGCTGGGAGTCGCGGTCCCAGACCCGCACTCAGCGTAACTAAGATTGCCCGTGTCGCAATTCAGATTGCCGATGCGGATGGCCTCGAGTCCTTGACGATGAAGAAGGTGGCCGAAGAACTAGGGGTCACCACGATGGCTCTTTATCGTTACTTCCCCGCCAAGGCCGATCTCATTCGCCTCATGATCGACTCTACCGGCGAGCCCGATCCTTCGTTCAGGAACTCATCCTTGCCTTGGCACAAGCGCTTGAAGCTTTGGGCACATAGCTGCCTGACGATCTATCGAAAACATCCATGGTTTCTTGAAGCCACATCGGCGCGTCGCAGCCTAGTCGGGCCAAACGAACTGTCGTGGATGGAGTCCGCGCTTTCGATGTTGGCGGAATCGGGCCTCCCTCCCAAAGAACGGCATTATGCATTCTTGGCGATCATCGGGCACGTTCGCGGATACGCCACTTTCAAAGAGATGGGAAAGGACATTGCATCGAATCGGCAGTGGATGCCTGACCTGATCGGCTACCTAAGAACAGAACCCAATCGGTTCCCAGAATCTTTGACAGTCTTTAGTTCCGGTACATTCACTGAAGATTCTGACATCGCCTTTGACTTTGGACTCGATTGCATCCTGACGGGTATTCGCGGTAAGGTCGGCAAACGCTCTGCAAGATCGGGTCGTCTGACATAGACTCCCCCGAACATCCTCGCCTGTTGACAACAGGCCAAAGCACTCGTTGAACTTCGCCAACGTTTCAAGCCGAGTTCCGGTCGCATCGTCGCCTAACCGCTATTTTTTTTCATCTGCTTGCTCAGGTCGCCGTCGGCAGGCACGAAAATACTTGCTCAGCCCGCCCACAATCGCCTTACACTGTCCGTGACAAACCCTAACCCGTATGCCGGTGGCGCAACTCACCCTCGAGATTCGCATCGAGCACGCCCAGTCGCTCAAGGACAGGCGTCAAGTTGTCCGCTCGATGAAAGATCAGCTGCGGCAGGGCTTCAACGTGTCCGTCGCGGAATTGGACGAAGCCGTCGTGTGGCAATCGGCGACTCTCGGCGTAGCGGCCATCTCCCGGTCGCGAGATTACTTGCACGGCCTCATGGAAGAGGTTGAGCGCGCCGCCCGCCGCATGACCACCGAACTTGGCGCCGATCTCGCCGACTCGTTCTGGGAGTTCCACGAAAACTGAGCGCGACACCTTCCATTCCTCGCGATCGCATCGTGCTACCCTGAACCTTCGAGCCACAAACGACCAAACCAACGGAGAATGGTTTGCAACCGAACGATTTTGTCGTCGCCATCTTCGAATTTGTCCTGCTCATCTTTTCGCTGAGCGTGCATGAGTGCGCGCACGCGTGGATGGCCTCTCGTCTCGGCGACCAGACCGCGCGGCTCCAGGGCCGCGTCACGCTCAACCCCATCTACCATGTCGATCCCATCGGCACCCTGCTCTTTCCCGCGCTCATGATCTTCGGACCTCTTATCGGCGGCGGCATGCTGGGCGGGTATCTTGTCGGATGGGCCAAGCCTACGCCGGTCATCACGCGCAACTTCAAAAACATCGTCCGCGACGACAATCTGGTCACCCTCGCCGGCCCCGCATCGAATCTTCTGCTTGCGCTTTGCGGTTTTCTCGGGCTGGTCTCCATCATTCTTTTCACGCGAAACTTTTCGCTGCAGCAGGAGACGCTGAACAGCAGCATCGACGGGCTGGCAACGCTTTGCCAGTTGTCCATTGTGGTGAATCTGGCACTCTTCTTCTTCAACCTGCTGCCCATTCCGCCGCTCGACGGCAGCCGCATCGCGCGCAACCTGCTGCCCTACAACTTCTCCAGCGTCTTCGACCGCATGGGCATCCTCAGCTATGTGCTCATGATCTTTGTCGGAGGCCCTATCGTTCGCTTCTTTCTCAGGCCGACCCTCGGTCTGGTGTATCTGGCCCTCAATCACATTCAGAGCATCTAGCACCTCGATTTCCAAGGGTCGACCAGGCTTATCCCGCTAAAATGGAATGAGCGTTTTAAGCGCCTTTTGAATGAGAGCGGCCGCGAATTTTCCGGCCGTTGAGGAATCGATACGCTCCATGTCTGAACCCGCCAATCCCTCGTCCCGCCCGCGCGTCCTCAGCGGCATGCGTCCCACGGGAAAGCTGCATTTGGGCAACTACATGGGCGCTCTGGCCAACTGGGTCAAGCTGCAAACCCAGTTCGACTGCTATTTCTTTGTGGCGGATCTGCATGCGCTGACGACCGACTACGCGGACACCTCCGGCATTACGCAGAACACCATCGAGGTCATGCTGGACTTTCTCGGTGCGGGACTGGACCCTGAGCGCTGCACCATTTTCCTGCAAAGCCGCGTCAAGGCGCACTATGAGCTGCCGCTCTTGCTCGGTATGATGACTCCTCTGGGCTGGCTTGAGCGCGTGCCCAGCTACAAGGAGATGCAGGAGAACCTGGCCAGCAGGGACCTGACAACTTACGGATTTCTCGGCTACCCGGTGTTGATGGCTGCCGACATTCTGCTCTATCAGCCCGACTTTGTTCCCGTAGGCCAGGATCAGCAGGCGCACGTGGAGCTGACTCGCGAGATCGCGCGGCGATTCAATTCGTTTTATAAGGTCCCCGCGACAGCCAACGATCATGTCCGCGAAGTTCTTCCCGAACCCAAGGTTTTGCTCACGCCCTCGCCCAAGCTCCCCGGCACTGACGGCCGCAAGATGTCGAAGAGCTACGGCAACACGATTCTGATCAGCGATCCCGAGCCGGTTGTCCGCCAGAAGCTTAAAACCATGGTCACCGACCCAGCCCGTGTCCGCCGCTCCGATCCAGGCGATCCCGACAAGTGCCCGGTTGGCGATCTGCATAAAGTCTTTTCTTCGCCCGAGACGATGGCGAAGGTTTATGAGGGCTGCCGTTCGGCGGGAGTCGGCTGCATCGAATGCAAAGGCTGGGCCGCCGACTCGCTGGTGAAGATCCTTGAGCCGATCCAGCAGCGCCGCGCCGCCACAAGCGAGAGGCGGGCCATCGAGATTCTCGAGGCTGGTTCGATTCGCGCCGCGGCCCGCGCCGAGCAGACCATGATTGAAGTGCGCGAGGCCATGCAAATGACGTTGACGACGATCGCGCCCGCGTGAGACAAACGCGGAAACGCGCCATGATGAAGTGAAGGAACTGAACCACGGAAACGAAGGGGCCTGACGGGTCAGGAAAGTGCAAGTGGAGAAAGAAAGACTCCCGTGGTGGCGTTGGGCGCTCGGTTTTGCTTTAGACGGGATCCGTTCCGGGTTCGGGCTCTTTCGCCGCAATGGAATCGTCGAGGCCGGCTCGCAGACAGCCTCAGAAGCCGTAATTGCTGAGCCGGAGTGCAAACATGTCGAGCTGAGCACAGACAGCAGCCTTGAGCCTGACAGCAGCTTTGAGCGGGAAAGTGTCAATGGGTCCGAAGCCGTAGAGGTCGAACCGAACGCCGAGAAATCCACTGTTTCGGAAAACATCCTCGGGTCCGAAAGCACCTTTGGGCGAGAGAATAGACAGAGCGAGGTTGAGGCCAGCGCCGAGAAACCCCTGGAGGTCGAAAGCAGGCGCGAGCCGGAGAACAGCCTTGAGCCGAAGAATATCGTGAGTGAGGTCGAATCAATCGCGATAACGAACGCCTCCGGCGAGGTCACCAAACTTGAAATTGAGCCGATCCTGCCCGTTGAACTGCCCGAGAACGATCCGGCTCAGTTGATGCCGGAGGAAACACCAGAAGAAGACATTGCGTTGACGTATACTTCCCCACAATCCGATGAGAACGCCACTCGGCCAGCTCCGGCAGAAACTACTCCAGCCGATCCCGCCGCCGCGCCCGAGGTGGCCTCCGCGCTGGAAGCGTCGCCCGCTTTGCCCTTTGACCCCCCTCTATCCGCTGTGTCGATGCCGGCCGGCGCACCCGCCCCGGAGCGGACCACTGCCGAGAAAGTCGCAGCTGCGCTCAAAGCCCGCGGTCTGGATGCAGAACAGTCCCCCTTTTCTGTCTTCGTCGGCCAGGTCTACGACGGCCCGCTCGACCTGCTGCTTGATCTGATCCGCAAGCAGGACATCGACATCTACGACATCCCCATCGCCAAAATCACGGCGCAGTTCCTGGCCTACGTCGACCATCTGCGCGCCAGCGATATGGATGTGGCTGGCGACTTCATTTACACCGCCGCGTTGCTGATTCATATCAAGAGCAAAATGCTGCTGCCGCGCGCGCCCGTCGGCCCGGAAGAGTCCACAGAGGATCCGCGCCGCGAGCTCGTCGATCGCCTTCTGGAACATGAGCGCTTCAAGAACGCTGCGCAGATGTTGCATGAGAAGCAGATGCTCGAAGCCAACACCTGGACCAATCCCGGCGTGCGCGAGTTCCGTGCAGACGCCGGCGCAGAGCCGGAGATCGCTGCCGATACCACCGACCTCGTCCGCATCTTTCGCGACATTCTCGATCGCGCGCGCAACCGTCCCATCCTCAATGTTGAAGAGGATTCTGTCACGGTCGGCCAGATGATCCAGTTCCTCACCCGGCGCCTCACCATGGAGGACAAGCCGGTGGCGCTGCGCCGCCTGCTCAGCCACACGCATTCCGAGCGCGCGCTCATCGCCATGTTCCTTGGCCTGCTTGAGCTGGTGCGCCTGCAGGCCATCCTCCTCCGCCAGGACCGCCAGTTCAGCGAAATCTTTGTCAAGAAGAACACTGGCTTCGACGCCGTGGTCAACGAAGGACTTTCCGGTGCCCACGACGACTGGCGCTGACCGGCCAGCACGACGCCTTGTAAACTGACGGTGATGAATCTCGTTCCCCGTAAGCTACACTGCATCACTCTCGTCGCCGCGCTCCTAATGTCCGCCAGCAGCGCGTCTCTCCATGCCCAACCGGCGCCCCAGCTCTCCTCTGACGCCGAGCTCGCGCAGGTTCCGTTGCCCGAGCCCCCCGTCGACGCACTGCCGCTACCCGAAGACCGCGGCGCTGCCGATTTGGAGCAGACGATCAAGCGCCTTGGCACCACGGCCAGCGTTCTCTTCATCGTGCCCCATCCTGACGATGAAGACGGCGCTCTGATGACCTACCTGTCGCGCGGCCTGGGCGTGCGTGTCACTCTACTCACCTTCACGCGTGGTGAGGGCGGCCAGAACGCACAAGGCGCCGAAAGCTACGACGCGCTCGGCCTTATCCGCACCAACGAGCTCCTCAAGGCCGACCGGTATTACGGAGTGCGCCAACTTTGGGGTACCGAGGTCGACTTCGGCTTCTCCAAAACGCAGCAGGAATCTTTTGAGAAGTGGGGCCACGACCGCGTCCTCTATGACGCGGTCCTCGCGATCCGCATGGTTCGTCCGCAGGTTCTGGTTTCGACATTCGTCGGCGGAGTGAGCGATGGCCATGGGCAGCACCAAGTGGCGGGCGAGATCGTGCAGGAAGCATTCAAGGCCGCAGCCGATCCCAACGTATTTCCCGAGCAATTGAAAAACGGTCTAGAGCCCTGGCAGCCTCTCGCCGTCTACTCGCGCGCGCCGTTCGCGCCCATCACGAACGGCCAAATGCTCGACTACGCCACCGGCAAATGGGCGCCGGCGAGGTTTCGGAATTACATCACCGGCCAATGGATCGAAGGCGCATTGCCGGCGGACGTAACCATCTCCGTCGGCAAGTGGGACGCGGAGCTTGGCCGCACCTATGTGCAGATCGCGCGCGAAGGCTGGGGCGAGCAGAAGTCGCAGTATGGAGGCGCCAATCCCGCGCTGAGCGGCCCTGACTCTTCGAGCTACCACCTGTGGGCGGTTGCGCCGGCCGCCGCAGCGGAAGGCTCTAAGAAGGACTCAAGCCTCTTTCAAAACCCGAAGGTCAACGTCGACACCAGCATCACGGGCATGGCGCAGCTGGCCGGTAGCGCGCCACCCCAGTGGCTTACCGATGGACTCAGCCAAATTCAGAGCGGCCTCAACGCATTCACAAGCGATTGCAAGAACCAGAGCGGTATTTCAGCGGCGCATAATCTCGCGCCGATCTATCGCCAGGTGCTCGACCTCGACGCGCGCGTAAGGTCCAGCGACCTGAATGCGGCAGCGAAGGCCGGCCTCGAGTTTGAACTCGGCGAAAAGATCGATCAATTCCAAACCGCGCTCAAGGATTTGCTTGGCCTCGACGTGATCGCGTTTGTGTCGGGCCGTGACGGTGGACAGCCCGGCAGTGGTCGCGGCGCAACCGCCGATGAAACGGAGCGCAGTGTCTGGCCGGGAGAGGAATTCACCGTTCGCGCGCATCTCGCGCAAGGGCTTGATGCGGCAGAGTTGAGCCGCGCTTGGCTCGAATCGAACGACGCCGCGCCGTGGAAGGTTGACAGCACCGGCGGCTCAGTCGACGCCGAGCAAGCCGCTGCGCCGGCCAGCGACAAGATCTTTCATGTGCATGTTCCCGCCGATGCCCCGCCCACGGAACCCTACTTTACGCGGCCCACCACCGAGCAACCCGTCTACGATCTCTCGAACGAGGCTTGGCGCCTGCGCTCCTTTGCACCTTATCCGCTCTCCGTCTGGGCGGAGTTTGCTTTCGAAGGCGTTCCCATCCGGCTCGGCCAGGTAGTGCAGACCCTGGCGCACGTCAACGGTGTTGGCGGCGTTTATCAGCCCCTCGTGGTCACGCCCGCGGTCGGTGTTCGCGTAGAACCTGAAGCGCGCATCCTGCCCATTGATGGCTCGCCGCTGCCGGTCAGTGTCACCGTGCATGCCGAGCACACCGCCGACGGCTTCGTCGATCTCCAGTTGCCCGAGGGCTGGCGCGCCGATCCTGCCCAGCGAGAATTCCACCTGAAAGCCGCGGGCGACACAGAGCCGCTGGTTTTTTCGGTGACTCCCACCGGCGACGTGGCCGCACGCGCCTATGCCATCAAAGCCATCGCGCACGTTGGGGATCAAAGCTACAAGATCGGATGGCAGAGCATCGGCTATACCGGCCTGCTTCCTTATAACCAGTACGAGCCGGCGGAGCTCCGCACGCGCAAAATCGACGTCAAGGTGCAGCCAGGATTGCGCGTGGGCTATGTGATGGGAACCGGCGATCACGTCCCTGAGGCCATCGCGGCGCTGGGCGTCACTGCTCATCTTCTCAGCGACGACGAGCTTGCTACGGCGGACCTGTCGCAGTGGAATGTGATCGTCGTCGGCATTCGCGCCTACTCTGCTCGACCCGCCCTCTCCGCTGCCGAATCGCGCCTTGAACATTTCGTCGAAGGCGGTGGAACGCTGATTGTGCAGTATCAGGGCAACACGTTTCCAGCTCCGCTACCGGTCACGATGGGCCGCTTTCCCGAGCGTGTCGTCGACGAGACCGATCCGGTCAAGCTCCTTGATCCCGCGAACTCGCTTCTCACTTCTCCCAATCAGATCACTTCCGCCGATTTCGACGGTTGGTTCGAGGAGCGCGGCCACGGATTTCTCGACCACTGGGATCCCGGATACACGGTGCTCACCGAGACCGCCGACCCAGGCCAGGATCCGCAACGTGGCGGCCTGCTTGCTGTCCATCGCGGCAAAGGAACATATATATATGTCGCGTTCGCGCTTTACCGGCAGTTTCCGGAGTTAGTGCCGGGAGCTTATCGGATCCTTGCAAATCTGTTGAGCGCCGGCAGCGAGCACTCCGCACAATAAATCGGCCGCACTTTGATTACGCTCAACGCGCGGGCACGGATTCGCGTCATGCTATCGATGTACTGGCGCGGCGCGACCTCTGCAATGTCGCCCTTGTAAACGTCAAGAGCATTCCGCAAAACTCTTCCACAAAGCCACGCAAGAAAAGCGAATTACCTGTGAATTGACGGTAAATTCGCCCGATCGCGGTGGGGTTGGATGCGTGCGTGCAAAGCGCACTGTGAATTCTGCGTGAATTCGTCAAATCTTAATCTTGCTCTGCGAGGCTTGGATCGGCAGCAACAGAGGAAGCTTTGCCGGCGCGAGACTTCCTCCTTCACCACTCCCCTAATTCTTCGCGCCGAGGGGATGCCGCAGATTTTTCCTTTCATCAATGCGTCCGGGATGCACAGGAGTTTTGCGTCCGTCATGCACGAGGGCGCCGACACCTTCCAACACAATTCCATGAGGAAAAGAGAGGCCCAAATGAAATTGACAGTCAAAGCGGCTGCCGTTGCACTTCTTGCAGCCGGTCTTGTTATGTCGCACGCTCAAACCAGCGGGACTACGCCGCCGGCGAAGAAACACGTCGCGGCAAAGAAATCCGCTGCGCCCGCTGGTCCCACGGTGCAAGAGCAGATTGACCAGATGAAGCAGCAGTTCCAGGGCGAGATCGACGGCCTGAAGAGCGATCTGGCTACGAAGGACGCAGAGTTGCAGCAGGCAAAGCAGGCTGCCGCCGATGCGCAGGCTGCGGCAGCCAAGGCGGAAGCCGATGCCACGGCCCAGCAGCAGTCGGCCACCGACAATGCGGCGGCCGTTTCCACCTTGCAGAGCACGGTTAGCGACCTGAAGGCCGACTCACTTTCGCTCGCCACCACGGTCTCCGATGAGACCACGAGCATGAAGAAGGCGATCAACAATCCTGACGCCCTTCATTACAAGGGCATCACCCTCTCGCCCGCAGGCAGCTTCGTGGCGGGTGAAACAGTTTGGCGTCAGGGTGCCACGGGCGGCGACATCAACACAGCGTTGACCGGCGTTCCGCTCGCCAACTCGCAGGCATCGGAGTTGAGCGAGTTCTTTGGATCTGGCCGCCAGTCGCGCGTCGCCCTCAAGGGGATCGGCAAGCTCAATAGCGCAACCCTCACCGCTTATTACGAGGCTGACTGGCTAAGCTCGGGCACCACTTCAAACAACAATCAGTCGAACAGTTATACCTTGCGTCAGCGGCAAATCTGGGGCGATGCAAAGTTGGCGAGCGGATGGGATTTCTCGGGCGGCACGGGCTGGTCGCTAGTCACGGAAACCACGCAGGGCCTGACGCGCGGCACTGAAGTCCTGCCTTCGACGATCGATGCACAATACTCTGCCGGCTTTGTATGGGGCCGCCAGTACAGCTTCCGCGTCTCCAAGGATTTCGGGAAGACATTCTTCCTGGGCGCTTCAGTTGAAAACGCCGAGACGCTCAACGCATCCGGTCAGAACACTCCGACCAATTATCTGCTTGGCTCAACGGGAACCGGCGGCGGCCTCTACGACAACCAGGCCAACTACTCATTCAACTACACGCCGGACTTCGTGGTGAAGATGGCCTTCGAGCCCGGCTGGGGTCACTGGGAGATCTTCGGCATCGAGCGCAACTTTCGCGACCGGATCTATCCCTGCGCGACCGTATCGGCCACCTGCACGGTGCCTACGACGGCTCTGCCCTCCAACAGCACGGCGGTGGGCGCAGGCCTCGGCGGCGGCTTCCGCGCTCCGCTCGGCACCAAGAAGTTCACCATTGGTTTGAAGGGATTGTGGGGCCAGGGTGTGGGCCGCTACGGCTCCTCCACCATCGCCGACGTCACGCTGCGCCCCAATGCGGTGTTCTCTCCCATCCATGGCTTCTCGGCTCTCAGCACGATCGAGCTGAATCCGACCTCCAGACTCAATATGTACTTCAACTACGGCGGCGACTATCTTGATCGCGACTACGTACTCAGCGGGACCACCCAGGTCGGCTACGGTACGCGGAGCGCGGGCATGTCGGGCTGCCTGGTTGAGCCCACTGCTCCCACAGCTGGCGCAACTGGAGCCGCACCGATCGCTCCTTCTGCCTGCGGCGGCAGCAACAAGGATGTTCAGGAGTTCACGGCCGGCTACTGGTTCAACTTCTACAACGGTCCCAAGGGCCGCTTCCGCCAGGGCTTGACATACGAAGACGTCCGGCGCGACCTCTGGTCCGGCGCGGGCGGCACCGCCAACCCCGGCAACGGTGCACACGGCACCGACAACATGATCTTCACATCGCTCCGCTACTACCTGCCGTAAGTCGACACTCAACTCACACCATGAAGGGCAGCCCCACACGGGCTGCCCTTTTGGTTTTAGCGCGGAAGAAGCCTGTCACAAAGAATTGGACTACTTCTCTCCGTGGTCCTTGAAGTTCAGGGCAAAGTAGTAATACGTGTACGAGTGGCTGGTTGACACATTCGTCAGGAACTGGCCCCCACCGAAGTAGCCGATGCCGCCGCCAAGGTTGAAGTGTTGATTGAGCTCATACCAGGAGTAGCCATCGACTTCCGCGCCCACGTGGCGGCCATGGTCTGTCTTGTTGGTCACGATCGCGCTTCCTGAGGTGTTGTAAATCGAGTCCAGCGCGTCAGCCGCCCAAAAGTCGAGACCCTGCGCAGTGAAGGTGAGCCGCCGGTGGGGCTCAACCGTGGCTCCTGCGCGTACCGACTCGATATTCTGCCAGCCAAACAGGTCGGTGACGCCAAAGCGGTCGTGGGCTGTCGGGTAGATCGTGTCGAAGGTGGAGTGTGATCCATTCCGCGCCGGATTGCTGTTGCCTGAGGCGTAGTCGTATTGCGAAAAGATTCTTGGCTTGGCCGTTGCATCGAGGAACTGGTAGGACGCGCCCGCCTGCGCTGCCCACGCTCTAATTGGCTGCGGTCCCACCTTGCCGTTTTCGACGATCAGCTCCCCTGAATAATTGAACGTTGTGTGAGCTTGCGCCTTGAAGCGCAGGCCTTCAACCTTCTCGTTCTCCCTGCCGGTGGTCTTGGCGAGGGCCGATTCCACGACCTCTTTCGGCTGCACGCGCCACAGGAAGAATGGCTCGAGGTTTGAGTGCGGCACCAGGTCATCGATGCGGCCGTAGGCTCCGTAGATGTTGTTGCCTTCCTGATGTGGACTAATGCCATTGGCCTGCGGCGCCACAGCCGACGCAGCGAAGATGCCCAGGTGCTCGCGCTTTGCGTTCAGGTTCAGCACCGCTGCATCGTAGGAGCGGGCCTGGTTGCGCCACTCGGAGTCGGCGATGATGGTGTTGTTGTAGTTGATGATTTGCCGGCCCACGCGCAAACTAATCCAGTGCTTGTCAGGATTGCCGATCTCGACGTAAGCCAGCTTCAGATCCCAGCGAACCGTATTCGGCGGCCCGATGGGCGAGTTCTGGAAGCCCGCCCGCGCGTCCTGCACCTGCGCCGTAACCCGCAGCCAGCTCGGCGTATGCAGATCCACCTGGAACCGGAAGCGATTCAGGATGTAGGAATCGTTCACCTTCGCTTTGAAGCTCGAATTGTCGTAACCCTCATACCGAAACCGCTCCTCGGCCTGCACATCCACCCATTTGGGAAGCTTTGTGTCCAGGTTGGTTGCCGGTGCAAAGTCGTGGAAGTCGTAAGGCGCCGGGTTTCCGGTGGTACGAAAGGCAGCGCCATTCAGAAAGCTCAATGGGTTCGAGGCGGGACCGGTAATGTATGCGCCGTTGTATCCGGAGGTCGCGTTCCGCGTAGTGATGTCATCCTGCGCGGACAGGGGCGGAACTGCTGCCAAAGCCGAGAGAACCAGCGCAGCAAAGATCAATAGCGGCAGCCGGCGCAGGGAAGCAGGCGCAACACCATAGAGAGCTTTTCGCACCTTGAAGTCCCCTTTTTTAGGATTGGAAGCAGAATGAGCGTCGAGACCTTATGTTGCCGGGCCCGCGCGCCGCGGCAGATCTTCTCGACAGGTGAGCAGACGACAAGTCAATCGAAGAGGGCAGTCCGCAATGGACTGCCCCCTCATTTCCTGATTGTCGTACTTTCTTACTCCGCCGCTTCGACGGCCTTGGTCTGCGCCACGGTCCAGTCCGGCGCACCCACCTTGAACCGCGCAAACCGCCGCACCGTGATGTTCTCGCCCAGCTTGCCCACCTTCTGCGCGATCAACTCCTTCACGCTGATGGCCTGGTCTTTGATGAACGGCTGGTCCAGCAGGCAAACCTCTTCGTAGAACTTCGCCATCTTGCCGTCCACGATCTGCGGAATCAACTTCTCGGGCTTGCCTGAAGCGACTGTCTGCGCGCGATAGATTTCCTTCTCCCGCTCCAGATCGTCCGCGGTCACGTCCTCGCGCTTGATGTAGCGCGGATCGCTGGCCGCAATGTGCATGGCCACGTCCTTCAGCAGCTCCTGGAAATCTTCGGTCCTCGCCACAAAGTCGCTCTCGCAGTTCAGCTCCACCAGCACGGCAATCTTTCCGCCCGCGTGAATGTAGCTGCCCACAGCGCCCTCGTTGGTTACGCGCGACGACTTCTTTTGCGCCGAAGCCATTCCCCGCTTGCGCAGCACCACGAACGCATCTTCCATGTTGCCCTTGGACTCCTGGAGAGCCTTCAGGCAGTCGCCCATCGGCGCGCCCGACTTCTCGCGCAGTTCTTTCACCAATTTCGCGTCAATCTTCTCAGTCACAGTCGTCATCTCTCTTTTTCCCTGGCCGTCGACGGCCCTGTCGATCCGTTTAAGATTTCACAATCTGTTGCGCGCCGGAGAATTTCCGGCATAAGAAAAGCGTGGCCCAAATTCGAGCGGCCACGCTCTTCCAATCCAGTGCGTGTTCCCGCGCCGAAGGGTTACTTGGCGCTCTCCGCCGCCACTTCATCCTCTTCGAGCAGTGCTGCAACAGCCGCCGGAGCCTTGCGAATGCCCCCGCCCAGCGCTGCTTCCAGGTCTACTTCCTCGGCTGGCGCGCCTTCGGCTGAAATCGCTACGCCCTCTTGGCCGGCTTCGCTCTCTACCGCCGCAACCGCTTCCGGCGCCTCTTCCGTGAGAGCCTTGTCGGTCAGCATGTTCACGCCCTCGGCAGCCGAGTCGGCCACCTTCGATGTGAACAGCCGGATCGCGCGCAGCGCGTCGTCGTTGCCGGGAATCACGTAATCCACCACCGTCGGGTCGCAGTTCGTGTCCACCACCGCAACCACCGGGATGCCCAGCTTCCGCGCTTCTTTCACCGCAATCTGCTCGTTGTTCGAGTCCACGATGAACAGCGCATCCGGCAGCCGCTTCATGCTTTTGATGCCGGCGAGGTTGGCTTGGAGGTGCTTGCGCTCGCGCTCCAGCTTGATGACTTCTTTCTTGGTCAGCAGGTCGTAGCGGCCATCCGTGGCCATCTCGTCCAGTTCCTGCAGCCGCTTCACCGACTTTTGAACCGTGACCCAGTTGGTCAGCAGGCCGCCCAGCCAGCGCTGGTTGATGTACGGCATGCCCGCCCGCGTAGCCTCTTCGGCAATCGCATCCTGTGCCTGGCGCTTGGTGCCGACGAACAAAATCGTCTTGCCGCTGCCGCACAGCTCCGTTACAAACTTTGACGCATCCTTGAACAGTTTCAGCGTCTTCTGCAAATCGATGATGTAAATTCCGTTGCGCTCCCCGAAGATGTATTCCTTCATCTTGGGGTTCCAGCGCTTGGTCTGATGCCCGAAGTGAACACCTGCTTCGAGCAATTCCTTCATGGTGATGGTTGCCAATTGTCCTCCTTCGTGGACTGCATCCGGGCTGATGATTCTGTTTCCCGGATTTATCCCGCTTGCGCGGGAGATTTGAAAAACCAGCTTCTAGCCGTTAGCTTCTAGCCTCTAGCTCTTCCGTGCTGGAACTCACCTCTTCAGGAGTTCCGAGACTGCATCTTCCAACACGAAAAAGCTAGAAGCTAGGAGCTTGCAAGCGCGTTAGCGCTTGCTGAACTGGAACCGCTTTCTCGCGCCCTTCTGGCCGTACTTCTTGCGTTCCTTCTGGCGCGCATCGCGAGTCATCAATCCTTCGGCCTTGAGCAGCTTGCGCAGCTCAGGGTTGAACTCAACCAGAGCGCGGGCAATGCCCATCTTCACCGCATCGGCCTGCGCGGCAACTCCGCCGCCGCGTACAGTGGTCACCACGTCGAAGCTCGCCCCGAGTTCGGCCACCACAAGCGTCCGCTTGGCGCTGACCCTTTGCTGCTCGGTCACAAAATGTTCGTCGAACTTTTTGCCGTTGACCTTCCATTCACCCGTACCGGGACGCAGAAAAACTCGCGCGATTGCCGTCTTGCGCCGCCCCGTCCCGTAATACTGAACCAGATCCTCTGCCATTCGTTTCCTCTTAGCTCTCTGTCTTTCGTAGTCCCTTAGTCCCTACGTCCCTAGTCCCAATGCTTCTCGGTCCCTTGTTCCCTTGGTCCCTGTCTTAAAGAACCACCGGCTTCTGCGCCGTGTGCGGATGCTTGTCGCCGCGATAGACCTTCAGCTTGGTGGCCATCTGGCGCCCCATCTTGCTCTTCGGCAGCATGCCCTTGATCGCCTCTTCCAGAACCTTCTCCGGCCGCCTGTTGATCAACCGCGTAAACGATTCCTCGCGCAGCCCGCCCGGAAATCCCGTGTAGCGCCGGTAAACCTTGCTCTGGTCCTTCAAGCCCGTCAGGCGTACCTTCTCTGCATTGATCACGATCACGTGATCGCCCATGTCGATGTAGGGAACATACTGCGGATTCATCTTGCCGCTCAGCAAGCTCGCGGCTTTGGTCGCCAATCGTCCCAGCGTCTGCCCGCTCGCGTCCACCACATACCATTTGCGGCTGATATCCTTGCCGCTCGGAATAAACGTAGACATCTCTCTCGTTCCCTCGAAAAAATTTACCTGCGCCTCAAAAGAACTGGGGTGCCCCATCCACAACGCGCATCTTGCGTTCAGGGTGGGATCGCGCTCACCAGCGCAAACCGCATTCGCCCGCGCCAAACGCGCAGGCCCTGAAATCTACCCACTGCCAAACAAATCTGTTCGGGTGAGAAGCTGCGCGAGTTCGTTTCTTTTCGGAACCCTGGATCCGCCG
This sequence comes from uncultured Acidobacteriaceae bacterium, assembly GCA_963828325.1. Lineage (GTDB taxonomy): Bacteria > Acidobacteriota > Terriglobia > Terriglobales > Acidobacteriaceae > Telmatobacter. The sequence goes on along the minus strand of CAWHEK010000038.1, from coordinate 147,562 downwards.
GACCACGTTCTTCCGGATCACGTTCTCCAGGTCCCGAAGCCGGTCGCCTGTTCCATTGAAGTCCGCCAGAACCTGGCCGCAACCTCCATCAGACAAGGTCCGGGTGAGCACACCTAGACCCCAGGCACAACACCGCGCAAGACCTCTAGAATACTCAAAAATCAGCCTAGAGTCAACGAAAGACCTGCCGGACTTGGGCCGCCGCGGGAGTGGAAAACGATCCGCCCATAGCTCGCTGTTCCCGGGAACTCGCCACCCAATTCCCGCGTAACTGCTTATTCAATACCCTGCTTCCGGCAATTCAACTACCTGCGCCTCTCAAATCTTCATCTTCCGAGGGTTCAAAACATGCTCGTCGAAGAGGCTCAACGCCACGTACGTACATCTTTCGCCGGCGGTTTCTGGGGGCAACTGGTCTCATCGGCAATCTGGCTGGCGTCGGCCGCTCTCGCCACGTGGAGCACCCCACGCGCGGCCATTACAGCCATCGTCTTCGGCGGCTTCTTCATCTTCCCCGCCACCGTGTTGCTGCTGCGCCTGAGCGGCGGCCCGGCTTCGCCCACCAAAGGCAATCCATTAAGCAGTCTCGGAATGCAGGTCGCCTTCACGCTTCCCATGACCATGCTTCTGCTCGTTCCCGTCACTGAGTTCCGTTTGAACCTCTTTTATCCCGCGCTCCTCATTCTGCTCGGCGCGCATTACCTGCCTTTTGTCTTTCTCTACGGCATGCGCATGTTCATCGCTCTATGCGGCCTCCTCGTCTTGAGCGGCGTCGTCATTGCTCTCTGCCTTCCTCAGTCGTTCTCGCTCGGTGCCTGGGTGGGTGGTCTCACACTGTTAGTTTTTGCCTGGCTCGGCCGCGCTGTCGTCATTCGCGAATCGCGCGTCAATGCCTAACGGCCTGACTGGCAAATCCTCAAACTGCGGTATCCTGATTAAGCGCGCCCGTAGCTCAGCTGGATAGAGCGAACGCCTCCGGAGCGTTAGGTCGGGAGTTCGAATCTCTCCGGGCGCACCACTCCCACCACCATACAAAGCTGTCGGTCCCGACTGTGTGCGCCCGCCGACATGTCAAAGGCGGCCATTGCAAAATCCTGGGTTCTCAATGTGTGGTGACGGATGCGAAGCTGGTGGTCAGGAAGGATCCCTGAGTCGTTTTACATGCATCCGAGAGCCCGCAGGCGAAGTCCTGAGTCCGCTGAACCGGATGAAGGACCTCAAATCCTTAAAGTCTCTGGGGAAGCTTCGCGACCGCCCAGCGAGCGGCTGCTCCATGCAATAGCTTGCCGGGCCGAAGCCCGAAAGGGCGAAGGCTGGTGGACGCGGTAGGAATCGAACCTACAACCTGTCGGTTAAGAGCCGAATGCTCTGCCAGTTGAGCTACGCGTCCTCAGGTTAAGAAAGCCGCGCCAATTGACCATCTTGCGCGACACTGGGCGGAAAAGAAAATCGCTCCCGCACCTCAAAAAATATACCACAGACGCAGCGCATGCCCAAGAGCGGCGGCGATGGCAGTAGCGTCCAACCTGGTTGGATTCTCGCCCGCTTTGGAGCATAATCGTGCCATGGCCACGCTCCCCATCGAGGAACCCCTTGTGACGGTCAAAGAATACCTTGAAACCGTCTACGAGCCCGACTGCGACTACGTGGACGGGAGGATCGAGGAGCGAAACGTGGGCGAGTACGATCACGGATATCTGCAGGCGCTTTTGGCCGCTCTCTTCCTGAATAACCGCGACGCCTGGGGAGTCCGGGCCGTGACGGACGTCCGCACGCAGGTGAAGCCGACACGATTTCGATGCCCCGACGTATCGGTCTTGCGCAAGGGGGCGCCCCGTGAGCCGATCCTCACTCACCCACCGCTGATTGCAATCGAGATTCTGTCACCGGAAGATCGCCTGAGCCGTTTTCAGGTGCGCATCGACGACTATCTCGGTTTCGGCGTCCAGAATATCTGGATCTTCGATCCAGCAAGCCGCCGCGCATGGACGGCGGACGCCGAAGGCCTGCACCTGGCGCAGTCTAGCGAACTCGGAGTTCCGGGTACGCCGATCCGCGTCGTGCTCAGCGAGATGTTTGCCGAGCTGGACAGGGGATGAAGCGCCGACTCGTCAGAATTGCTGGCCTCATCGCGTTTGCATTGGCTTTCTTTCTACCAGCAGTAAGTGACAGGGACGGGGGCAATGTTTATAGCGGCTGGCAATGCGCTGCCCTCACTCTTGGTTCGGTTATCCATCCCCTTGATGGCCGCAGCATCAGCAGCTTCAACGTGAGACAAGACGACCTCATAAGTGGGATCCTATTCACACTTGACGGGTGGGTGAACCCGCTAGTAGTCGCTTACCTGATTTTGCTTATGTTCAGCGGTTTTAGGCGGACGCGTCGAGTCCTGACTTGGGCGATTATGGTCTGCATGTTCGATTGCTGGATCGTGATCGGGATGGGACTGGTACCGCTTATCGGCCATTTCCTTTGGGCAGGAGGAACTCTACTGATACTGTCTCCAGAGCTCTTGGCATTCTTAAAGGAATACAAAACCAGAGAACCGGCGTTACCCAAGCTGTAACTAACGTCTCTCTTTGACTTGACTTCCTAGCTTTTCAGCGCCACGCGAATGTGCAATTCCTTCAGCTGCTGCTCACTCACAGTCGTTGGCGCTTCAGCCATCAAATCAATGGCCTTCGCCGTTTTCGGGAACGTAATCACCTCGCGAAGATTGCTCGCGCCGGCCAGCAGCATCACAATGCGATCGAGACCCAACGCGATGCCGCCGTGCGGTGGCGTTCCGTATTCCAGTGCATCGAGAAAGAATCCGAATCTTGCCTTTGCTTCTTCCTCGCTGATCCCCAGCGAAGCAAAAATCTGCTGCTGCACGTCTTTGCGGTGAATTCGGATCGATCCCGATCCCAGCTCCAGCCCGTTCATCGCCAGGTCATAGCAATTTGCGCGTACGCTCGCCGGATCGCTGACCAGGTTCGCCATATCGGCCTCAAAGGGCGCGGTGAACGGATGATGCGCCGGGACCCATTTACCCGATGCCAGCTCGTACTCAAACATTGGGAAATCGGTGAGCCAGATTGGGAAGAACGCCTTTGATCCTTCGATCTGATCGGTCGCCGCGCTTCTCGCCGCCGCCTTCTGAACCACTTCATCGGTCACGCGAAACGCGCCATGCCGATCGGCATACTTCTTTGCCAGCTCGGCGCGAAAGTTGCCGGCCGCTGCGTACACGTTGATCTCGCGCTCTGAAAGCCTGCCGGGAAACTTGGTGTCGCTGGCCTTAATGTGGTGCGCTGGATCGCCGGCAACAATAATCGCGAAGTCTGCATCTGTCGCGCCTGCAAGCTCGCGCACCTTAGCGGCCGCTTCAGGAAAGCTCTTCGCCAGCCGCTTGAAATCGTCAATAAACTTCGCGCCCTTCTTCTGATCGAAGAGCGGATGATTGTCTTCGCGCTCTTTGCGGCTCAGCTCGCCCACGCTGGGAATGCGCAGCGCCACCACAGGCAGCGCAGGATCGATCGCGAGCGTCGCCAGCGCATCATCGGTAAATGCCGGCCGCACGTCGGTCAGCCCCGGCAATCGCAGGTCAGGCTTGTCGGTGCCGTACTGGCGCATAGACTCGTCGTACGAGATGCGCGGGAACGGAGCCGGCAAATTGATGCCCGCCGCGGCAAAGCCCGCCTTCATAAACTGCTCCACCACACCGAAGACGCTGTCCTGTTTCGGGAAGCTCATCTCCAAATCGACCTGCGTGAATTCGAGCTGCCGATCGGCGCGCAGATCCTCGTCGCGGAAGCACCGGGCGATCTGAAAATACCTGTCGAATCCCGAGATCATCAGAATCTGCTTGAAGATTTGCGGCGATTGCGGCAGCGCGTAGAACTCTCCCGCGTGCACGCGGCTCGGCACCAGAAAATCGCGCGCCCCCTCGGGCGTCGACTTGGTCAGAATCGGCGTTTCGATCTCCAGAAAGCCCTGCTTGCTCAGGCTCTCGCGAATGGCCAGAGTGATCTCATGCCGCAGCTTGAAGTTGTGCTGCATCTCCGGCCGCCGCAGATCGATGTAGCGATACTTGAGCCGCACTTCTTCGTTCTGGATCGCCTCTTCCGATGGCGAAAACGGCGCCAGCCGCGTGTCATTTAGGACGCGCAGCTCCGTAGCCTCAATCTCGATCTCGCCAGTCGGCATCTTCGGGTTGATGGCGTCCTTGTCGCGCAGCCGCACCTTGCCCACCGCGGCGACTACGTATTCGGGGCGCACTTGTTCGCCCTTGGCGTGGCCCTCGGGGATCAGGTCGTGGTCCAGCACTACCTGCGCAATTCCTGTGCGGTCGCGGAGATCGAGAAAGATCAAATTGCCGTGGTCGCGGCGCCGGTTCACCCAGCCCATCAGCACCACTTGCTTGCCCGCATCGGCGGCGCGCAATGTGCCGCACATGTCGGTTCGTTCCAGATTCCCTAAAAAGTCGAGCACAATATCCGTTCCTTTATCCCTGAAGAGCTGTCATCTTGAGCGAAGGTCGGTCGCCGCGGCGAGCGACCGAAGTCGAAGCATCTGCATTTTCCAATTCTTGTGCGCGCAATTTCATTTCGCGAGCATCGCAGCCAACTCGCTGCGCGGCACTTTGCTCTGCACGCCACTCGCAAAGTCCTTTACTGTCAGGATACCGGACCTCACCTCATCTTCGCCCAGGATCACGATGCTGCGGGCAACCTTATCCGCGGCCTCGAAAGACTTCTTCAGCCGGAAGCTCCCGTCGCCAATCTCTATGCGCAGCCCCGCTTTGCGCAATTCGCGCGCCAAAACCAGCGCCGATGCGTTGAGGCCTTCGCCAATTGGCGCAATATACGCGTCGACTTTCGTCGGGGCTGCTGCGGCAGCCCCTCGATCGTGTTCCGCGGCCTGCAGTGTCAGCACCAGTCGGTCCAGGCCCATCGCGAAGCCGATGCCCGGCGCCTTCGGCCCTCCGATCGCCTCGCTCAGCCCGTCGTAGCGCCCGCCGCCGAGGAGCGCATTCTGCGCCCCGAGTCCGCCATGCGTGAACTCGAACGTCGTCCGTGTGTAGTAATCCAGCCCGCGGACCAGCCTTTGATTAAGCCTGTATGGCACGCCCGCTGCGTCCAGCACGGCAAGCACAGCCGCAAAATGTGTTTTTGAATCTTCGCCGAGCGAATCGCTAATCTTCGGCAGCGCCTCAATAATCGGCTGATCCTCGGGCACTTTGCAGTCGAGCACGCGCAGCGGATTGGTCACGGCGCGCCGCTGGCAGTCGCCACACATCTTCGGCGCCACTTCAGCGAGCGCCGCGCGCAGCACGTCGTTGTACTTCGCCCGATCCGCCGCTGAGCCTACCGAGTTGAGCTCGAGCGTCCAGCCCGTAATTCCCAGCTCTTCGAGCAGCGTCGCCAGCATCTCCAGAACTTCCGCGTCGCGCAACGGCGATTCACTGCCCGACGAGGGCGGCCCGATGACCTCCGCGCCGATCTGCCAGAACTGCCGGTAGCGGCCCTTCTGCGGACGTTCTCTGCGAAACTGCGGACCGATGTAATAGAGCTTCTGCAACTGCCCGCTCTCGCCCAGCCCATGTTCGATATAAGCGCGCACCACTCCCGCCGTGTTCTCAGGCCGCAGCGTCAGCGATTGCGTCTTCTCCGACTGCGCGCGTGCACGATCCTCCCACGTGTACATTTCCTTCGAGACAATATCCGTCTCTTCGCCTACACTGCGCGAAAACAAAGCCGTGTCTTCAAAGACCGGCGTGCGAATCTCCCCGAAGTTATAGCGGGCAAAGACCTGGCGTGCGGTCGCCTCGATGCGATTCCACAACTCCGTCTCCGGAGGCAGCAGATCCCGCGTCCCGCGCACAGCTTTCAGAGTGGCCATAACTTGTCCATTCTAAATCTGTCTTTAGCGGCGTCCGATATTGAATCCCTTTAACGAATCCCGAATAGAAGCACCGATTGCGGTATAAATGTGTATGTGCGGTCTGCCCGCGCCGGAGTTCGCCCATGATGTTCCACGTGGTCCTGAAGAAAGACGAAGATGGCTGGGTTGTAGCAGAGTGCCCCGCCCTTCCCGGCTGTTTTTCTCAAGGGAAAACGGAACAAGAGGCGCTGACCAATGTCAAAGAGGCCATCACAGCGTGGCTTTGGGCCGAGGACCAGAAGGCGGCCGAAGCACTTGGGAGTGACGAGACTCCTCTTGTCGTTGCAGTGTAAGTTTCCGCCCAGTATTTCCGCGTTTCCCACATCTTCAAGATATGGCCCTTTTTCCCTCATGCGAATGCACCATATCCAGTGCATGACAATCGATTATGTCGCGCCTAAGATTGGACTTGTGAGGACCGCATCGTCGTGGGGAAATTGGCGAACATTTCGGGCAAGGACGCTGCGAAGGCTTTTCAAAAAGCTGGTTGGCAGGTCCGCGGTCAGGTCGGGAGCCACTTGGTTTTGACGAAGCCGGGCGTTCGCGCCAATCTCACAGTTCCCCAACATGCCGAACTTGCGCCAGGCACCCTGCGAGGACTGATCCGAACCGCCGGACTTAGCGTCGATGAATTCCTCAATCTGCTTTAGTCGGCCCGCGCTGGCCTCGCCGCACCACTCTTCCATGCCGAATCAGATCGGCCTGCTCAAAAAAGGCGCGTGCAGCTCCGCATCGTTCGGATCGTACGGGCCGTCCTCTGGCGCATAAGGAATGCGCTCGCCCTCTTTCAACGCCAGAACTCGGTTCCAGTCGGTTTTCCCTTGTGTCTTGTTCAATTTGATAATCTTACAACCCGCTATCCCAGAATCCGGTCCGCAATCTTCAGCCACCAGGCTGACCCGTTGGCCATGGTGTGAACCACAAACGCCTGGCACGCGATCAACACCGGCAGCGTCACCAGATACACCTTGTGGATGCTCCGGTTCACAATCAGATCGCGCACCACGCCGAGCAGGATCACTCCGTCCAGGGCCCAATAAAATGCGAGGTGTTCGCTCACAAAAGGAATGCGGCCAAAGGCCGCCGCCAGCAGCCCACACGTGGCCACGAACATCAATCGCCTATGCAGCTCCGGCTTTTTCCGCCAAATGACTGCCAATCCAAACAACGTCGCGAAGGCCGCCACGTCGTAGAACGGAATGATTAGAAAAGCGTCCCCGCCAGGCTCGTGCAGCGTATGGGTGTCAAAGCGCGTCATGACGATCGCGGTTGCCACGCCCAGCACCACCATCGCCGTGCCCAGCGCGGCGCCAAACCATCCGAATAACCGGTGCCATTTCACGTTGTGTGTTCGCACCAGCGTCGACTGAAAGATGAAGAAGACCACCCACCCCGAAAATGCGGCGCCGTGAAACCACAGCAGCAGCGGCCGCGCCGGAGCCGCATGGATCAGATTGTGATCGACCGTGTGACCGAACCCGTATACCACGATGCCGGCCACCAGCAGCGACATCGCGAAATAGAAATACTTGTCCACGAATCCGCCGCGCCCAATGAAATGAATCGCCGGACGCACCGCCGCGCTTTGCGACACAGTTGCCATGGTCAGAACCTCGCTTTTTGATCTTCGGGGAATCCAGGCTGCGCCCAATGCGCCCCGGGAAGGTAGCGCAAGGCTAGCACAGCAAGTTTTCAGGCTCAATGGAAAAGCTCTATGGCCGGCCGGAGAGGCTCAACCTGCCCGGGATCACCGCTCATTTTTCACCGCATGACTTAGGCGAAGGCCAGTCGGTCCCCGTTGTCTGCCGTAAGTTCAATCAAAGCACTTAGGCGGCGAAAATTGGGTCAGAAAGTACAAAGGTAATCCAAATCTGTGCACCAAAGATATGAATACGACTATGGTTGTATTACCCTCGACTTTTCATTCATGCCCAAAGGTAATTATGAGACGATGAGTCGCCGCCCTCGAATTGGCCCACAAAGCTGCACTGTAAGTCACGCTTTCGCGGACTCAAAATCGGCAGCGACCCACTGCCCGTCCCGTTCCTCCCACCGGCCGCAGTATGTGCACCGGCCAGGACATCCAGAACGGGAGAGAGGCGCCATTCCAGACGGGAGACTGGGTCCCGTACGGAAAGGACCATTCCGGGTGGGAAAGAGACGTGAACGGAGCCGTGTATGCAACGCGAGACTGCACCCATTGTTCGCAATCCTTTTAGTCAGGCTGCCCTTGGTGACCATCGAACCTATCGCCATTTGACGCGTGGCCTCTTGGCTTTTCGATCGCGAAAAAGCCGCGCCATCATACTTGGCACGTCGCTTCTGCTTTCGATCGCGATCGCACATGCCCAATTCGGTGCGCAGCCGGTCGGTGCAGTCACGGGCAATCAAGGCGTCACGGTCACAGCGTCCACAGCTGGCACGGTCACGAGCGTCGAATATCTCACCGTCGGCTCGCCCTCCGGAGACTTCGCGGCAGGCACCGGCACGGCGAACTGCGCATCGGCCCCGCTTGCGCAGGGCGCCTCTTGCACGGCATCGGTCACATTCACGCCGGCGGCGCCGGGGCTGCGCCTTGGAGCCGTTGTTCTTGTCGGAACGCCCACTGTCGGTCCCAGCCCATCAGTCTTAGGTACGGCCTATCTTTCCGGAACGGGAACCGGAGGGCTGGGCGTACTGGTAAACGGCAACGTGTTGCCGGTGGCCGGCCAAAGCGGCCTCTACACATCAGTAGATGACGGCCAGCCAGCCACACAAGCCGAGCTCTATCTGCCCAGCGGCATCGCGCTGGACGGAGCTGGCAATCTCTACATCGCCGACAGCCTGCACAACCGCATCCGCATGGTATGCGCCAGTGCCACCAGCGCGACCATTCTGGGAACCAGCTGCGCGGGTGCAGGAATCATCTCCACAATCTCGGGCAATGGAAACCCATCCTACACAGGCGATGGTGGACCCGCGGCGAGCGCCACTCTCAGCGGCCCTGGCGGCGTCGCTCTCGATGGCGCGGGAAATCTCTACATCGCCGATAGCGGAAATAACGTCATTCGCCAGATCTCCGCTGCGACAGGCATCATCACCACCATCGCTGGCAGCAACCCTGGCACCGTTTGCGGCTCAAAAAGCGACGCAGTCGGCGACGGCTGCCCGGCCACGCAATCTACTCTTGACCAGCCGCAAGGCGTCACCGTCGATGCTGCCGCGAACGTCTACATCGCCGACACCAGCAATCATCGTATTCGCGAAGTGACTGCGGCTACCGGCGTCATTTCAACCATCGCGGGCGACGGCTTCACCAACCCGAACGGCACGGGCGGCTACAACGGCGATGCCATCCTGGCCACAAATGCGGAGCTGAACTTTCCCTACGCTGTGGCCTTCGATGCCTCCGGCAACATGTATATTCCCGACTCCGCGAACCAGCGCGTGCGTCAAGTGGCAGCGGTCGGCGGCGTCATCACCCCGGCCAGCATCATCTCCACGTTTGCCGGCACCGGAAACGCGGGCGCTACGTTGTGCACTGCGGCTCCGGTCGCCGCCAACCAGGCCGACGTCTGGTCGCCCTCCGGTGTCGCGGTGGATGCCGCAGGCAACGTCTACATCGCCGAAACGCAAAACGCGGCCATTCGCAAAGTGAGCGCGGCCACGGGCCTCATCTCTACGTTCGCGCAGAGTGGCTGCGGCACCTATTATGCTGGCGGTCAGTTTCAGGGGTTACAGCTTTACGGTCCGGTCGGTCTTTACCTTGACGGGTTCGGCAACCTTTACGTTGCCGACACGCTCGACATGGTCGTGCGCGAGATCCAGGGCAACTTCGCTGCGCTCGATTACACCGCGCCGGTTCGCCAGGGTAGCGCCTCTCCCACCCAGGATGAACCCATTGAAAACGACGGCAATGCCGCGCTCGATCTCACTGCCATCACGCCTGCGGTGAACGCCGCCATCGATCCTACGGTGGCCAACTCGTGTACGAGCCCTGCCTCGCTGGCCGTCGATGCCGACTGCACCATCGGCGCGGTCTTTGCGCCCGCTGCCACGCCCACTTTAACCAATAATCAAACGGAAACGCCCAACATCGACGTGTACGAAGACTCCCAGCCCAGCGTTGTCGCGGCCAACTCGCCCCTCGACATTGAGTTGGTCGGAACCGCCGAGCCCGTCAACTCCACCACGACTACGCTGACTTCGACTCCCAACCCCTCCGGTTTCGGACAAAACGTCGCCTTCACGGTCACGGTTGTCACTGGAGCAGGAACTGGCAACCTCACAGGAACCGTGAGTATCACCGACACGTTTGGCGGCACCACCACCACGTTAGCCTCCGGCCTCGCCGTCAATGCATCGGGTGTCGCAACCTTCTCCACCACAACTCTGGCGGTAGGCGTCCATTCCATTGTCGCGACCTATAGCGGCGACACCATGCACTTCACCAGCGCATCGTCTCCGCTCAGTCAAACCGTTCTTGAAGGCACCGCAGTCAGCTTGACCACGACCGCCAATCCCTCCGCGGTGGGCCAAAGCGTCACCTTCACGGCCACCGTCACCATCTCCGGCGGCGGCGGTGTCACTCCGGACGGAACCGTGAGCTTCATGGACGGACCCACGCTCCTCAGCACGCAGGCCATCAATGCCGGTGGCGTAGCGATGTACGCGACCTCGACCTTGACGGCCGGTGTCCACCAGATCACTGCCGTCTACAACGGCGATGCCGCGAAACAAATTCAGGGCAGCACTTCGGCAGTTCTCAATCAGGATGTCCAGGCGCCGACCACCGCGACGATTACTTCGAGCCTTAATCCCTCGTTCTACGGCAACTCCATCACGTTCACCGCGACAGTTTCTCCCACCGGCACAACGGCCCCTACCGGAACCGTGAATTTTCTCGATGGCGCGACCGTAATCGGCACGGGAACTCTTGCCGGCAATCCCGGCGTAGCCACCTTCACCACCGCCGCACTCAACATGGGCACGCACACCATGACTGTGTCGTATCCCGGTGACTCATACAACGGTCCAAGCGTTTCGTTGCCATTGAACCAGGTGGTCAAGCAGGCGCAAACTGCCACCACCGTCACGGCGGCGCCTGTGCCGGGCATTGCCGGCGGACCCGAGACCATCACGGCCACCGTCACCGTGACCGCAGGCTCTGGAACACCCACTGGCACCGTCACATTTACGTCGGGCGCGGTACAACTGGGCAGTGCGCCTGTCGGCAACGGCGGAACGGCGACCATCACACCGGCGCTCGGGCAGGGAAGCTATCAGATTGTCGCCACGTACAGCGGCGACTCCAATAATCAGGGGAGCGCTTCAGCGCCGTTTCCTCTTGCCGTGGTGCAGGCCACCACAACAACGGCACTCACCATCGCGCCCAACCCCGCGCTGGTGTTGACGCCGATCACATTTACCGCCAACGTAACCAGCAACGGCGGCGCACCCACAGGCAGCGTGAACTTCCTCGCCAATGGAATCGTGATTGGGACGGCAACCCTGAACGCTTCGGGAGTCGCCACTTTCACCACTTCGGCATTAGCCGCGGCCACTTACTCCGTCACAGCGTCTTACACGGGGGATGCGAACAATGCCGTCAGCACGTCGTCGCCCGTCTCGCTCGTGGTCTCTCTGGCCACCACGGCCACCGCGCTCACAGTCGCTCCTAATCCAGCGCTGGTGGGTGCGGCAGTTACGATGACCGCAACAGTCACCGGGAATGGTGGAACTCCCACCGGCACCGTGAACTTCATCGCCAACGGCGCCACCCTGGCTTCCGCCGTTCTGACCGCGGGTGTGGCCACCTTCACCACCTCCACGCTGGCTCCCGGAAACTATTCCATCACCGCGAGCTATCTGGGCGACCCGGCAGATTCACCCAGCACGTCTGCCGCCATCACTGAAACCGTTGGCCTCATTCCAACCATCACCAGCCTGGGCTCTTCGACAACCGCCGGCCCCACTCCGCAAGTCGTTCTCGTGGCCACGGTTTTGAACAATGGCACAGGAGTCGCGCCCACCGGCACCGTCAGCTTCATGAGCGGAACCACCCTGCTCGGGTCGGCCACATTGGATTCGAGCGGCGTGGCAACGCTTACGCCGAATCTGACCGCCGGCGTAAATTACAGCATTGTCGCCACATACGCCGGAGACGCCGATCACCGCCCATCTTCATCGCCGGCTATCTCCGTTTCCGGCACACCCACCCTGTTCACATTGTCTGTGAACCCTGCCAGCGTCACCCTGGTGACATCACAGAACGCAACAGTCACCGTCAACCTCACTTCCAACGGGACCTTTGCCGACACCATCGGCCTGGGCTGTGCTTCGCTCCCCGCCGGAGTTTTCTGCCACTTCTCTAATCCCAGCGTGGCACTGGCGGCGGGCGGCATCGCAAGTGTTCAACTCACCATCGACACCAACAATCCGTTGGGCGGAGGAAGCTCGGCCATGAACCGTCCGGCAGGCTCCTCCAGGTTCTCGCTTGCCAGCCTGTTCCTGCCTTTCAGCACATTGTTTGGATTTGTTTTCTGGCGCCTGCGCCGCCGGTCCGCCGGAATCTTCACCATCGCCATGTTCCTTGTGCTTTCAGCAGGCGCGTTCCTTGCCACCGGCTGCAGCAGTTATTCCACAAACACGGCCACACCCGGCAATTACACAATTCAGGTAACCGGAACCGGCACAACCACTGATATCCAGCAGTATCAAAACGTTTCGCTCACCATCACGAAATAGATCCGGAGGCATTCAACGCCGAGCGGGCACGGGAGAAACATGAACTTCTTGAATGATTTGAATCTATGGCGAAACGGAAAGCACGGACTTCACCTGGCTGTGGTTTTCCTGCTGGCGACCCTGTGCGCGGGCTCGCGGCCCGGGCAGGCACAAGTCCAGCCTGCCGGCGACCAGGGTGGTCTCATCGTATCGGCCGGCGCGATGGGTTCGGGCTATTACCTTCAGTACGGCCAGCGCAAGATTGTCGGCATCACCGCATTTGTCGATGCCGACACCAAGCGCCGCTTCGGCATCGAAGCCGAGGGTCGCTGGCTCGAGTACCATCAGACGGCCAACGTCCACGCCGAAACGTATTCCATCGGCGGCCGGTACCACTTCAACGTTGGCCGATTCGCGCCCTATGGCAAGGGACTCATCGGATTCGGTGACTTCAACTTCCCTTACAACTACGCGGTTGGGCGCTACATGGTCGTCACGGCCGGCGGTGGAGTGGACTTCCATTGGACGCGCAGAATCACGGTCCGCGCCGTCGACTTCGAGTACCAGGACTGGCCCAACTTCACCTTCGGCAACATGAATTCACTCGGTGTGAACGCCGGCCTACGCGTGCGCATCTTCTAATCGCACGTGCCCATCGATCACGGTCCTTCTTCCGTACCGCATTGGGATAAATCCGCTCCGGTCCGCACTGGAAACGTGATTCGGATCACGGCCAGACGCATTACGATGCCGATAACCTCTAAGCAAGGACGCCAACCAGAGCGCGCCCGCAATTGAGGAGCAATGTTCCCATGGCTTATGTCGTAACCGATGCCTGCACTAAGGATTTTGTTTGCGTGGCGGAGTGCGCTACCGCTGCCATTGCACCCACCCACGATCAACCCGCGGCTGCAACCGTCTCCCAGGTCTATATCAATCCCGATGAGTGCATCGACTGTGGCAACTGCGCCTCGATTTGCGCGCAGAACGCCATCTTCTCGCTCGACGAGTTGCCAGCCGATAAGGCGCACTTCGCCGAGAAGAACCGGGCCTACTTCAACTAGATTCTTTCAGTTTCCTCACCCGCGAATTTGGGTGCCCCATCCCTGCCGCGCTGACATTTTGGCCGCAAGGGGCGGAAGCGCGCAATCTCGCGGCTTCGTCAGTTCGGTTGCGATCCATCGGCTGCCGCAGTTGGCTGTGGAATCGGCGTCGTGGCTGGAGCGGCCGGCAATGTTTTCCCCGCGGCTTCCGTTGCCGCCATCAGCGTCACGGGAAGCGTCAGCGTGTCAGCGTTAGACGGGTCGTCACGCAACTTGAGATAAAGCACGCCTTTCGCGGGATGCGGAACCACCAGTTCCGTCCCCGTAAACTCCGGCGGAACATTCACCGCGCTGTCAAACGAAGCTGTAGCCGAGATTGAAGTTGCCAAAAAAAGATCGGTTCCACTCAGGATGCACGGCTTGGCTACGGCACGCGGGCACCGCAGTTCTTTGAATCCGGGAATGCGCACAAGCGTCCCCAGCGGAACCCAATCGCCAGTGGCTCCGCCGGCGGAGATGGCGCGGACACGCACCGGGCCAAACGCTGAGGAACCGAAGCGCGCCAATGGTTCCAGGCTGGCCTCCGCCGTATGCGCGTCTTCGAGCATCAGGCTGCCATCGCTCAATGCGAGCGTGGTGCGAAAGCTTGAGTCGGCCGCCGCCACCTCGATCTTTTCATCGCGCGGAAAGTCCGCCGGTACGTCGGACTTGAGGAAGAAGACAAGCCGGCTGTCCACGGGCAGGTCCGAAGGGCTGCTCATTTCCACGGGAAGCGGCGCCGCCCCATCCTGCTGAATGCCTTCATTGAGCAACGTCACCCGCGGCCGCGGCAGGTCCACGATCACAGGCGCTTTCAGCGTCCGGCCGTCCTTCAACTCCACCAGGGCCACGTACGGCTTGCCCGCTTCCAGGCTGTCCGTCGAACCTTCACTCGTCATCTGCAGTTGATCCAGGCTCTCCACATGGCCCAGCGTCGAAGGCATAAACCCGACGCCGTCGACCTCAGCCTTCGCCACTTCATCCAGTCGTGTCCCTTTCAGCAGGGCAGTCTTGTCTCCGGAATTCAGCGTCAAGCCGTACAGCGACGCAGCCGCTGCGTAGGCCACCATCTTCAGCCGATCCGGTTTCGCCATGCCGAACTCGTCGATCTCCAGGCTTACGGGTCCCGGCTCGGCGTCTTTAAGCGGGATTGTGACCTCCAATCCGCTGGGCTTGGGCGATTTCCAGGCCAGAGTGACGGGCGAATCCTGATCGATCTGTGCAGTCACCTTCGCCACGCAATCCGAGGTTTGGCCGTCGAGCTCCACCGTATCGTCGCGGCCGACCACCAAAGCCGATCGGTCGGTCGCATCAACGCTCCACTCGCCAGGACGAGCGGTCAACAACCGGTACTGCGGTCCAACCCACTCGTCGAATCCCCATTTGCCACGAACGACTGCCGTCAAATCTCCACTGGGCAGTTCGGGAAACTTCTCGATAGGAACCAGTCCGCCCTTGTCCGCATCCACTTCCAACGCAAGGTCAACCGCTTTCCCCTTTCGATCCGCGGGCTCTACGTGCAAAACCAGATCGTGGGCCAGATTGGTGGCGAAGATCAGCGGCGCACCTACGGCCGGCAGTACCAGGCGCGGCTTCAACGCGCAGAAATGGTCGTCGGGATTCACAGGATGCAGCGGTTCCGGCCGCGCGGTCCCCACGGGAGGCAGCGCAATCACCACCACCGACATCGGATTCCGAAACGAAGGCGGCATGTTCAGCCGCAGGTTCAAACTGTCGGCAGTGGGCAAGGCCAGCGCGGGAATGTATTGAAAGTGGGCCGTGTGCAGCGAGGCGAGAATTCTGGCTGTATCCACGACCGCGCCCACATAGGGACTGTAGACGCCGCCTCCGGCCAGAGAACTTGAACTGATTGCATTCATCAGATTCAGAGTGTCCCCGTTCACCAGCTGGTTCACCAGTGATTGAGCGTTGGCATCGTCCAGCACCAATCCCTCTGAGTTCTGCGACAGGCACGAAGCTTGCTCTTCTGCCGGTTTATCAAAGCAACTCTCGTTAATCTTGATTCCCAGGCTGCGCGCCGCCATCTCGGTTCGCATCTTCAGCTCTTCGGGATCGAACTGGCTACTCACCTTCACGTCGTCCAGATAGGCATCGAGCCGCATGCGCTCCCAGCTGGCCGCCTGCAGATCCTGTGCGGCGCGCACAAACGAGCCGGGCCGGCCGCGAACCGCGCTGCGCAACGTATTAAAGTCGCCGCCCGTCTCTGGCGCAAGAAACAAAAGGGCCTGCTGTGCGCCTGGCGGGACCACCACAAAAACCCCTTCGTCACGCGCTTCCCGCGTCCACGTTTCCACGCGCGTAAACCAATCCGGAGGTGGGGGATTGGTCGATCCGCGCAGGAAAGCCACCACCAGCACGAAATTCGTGGCCTGGCTCTCCGGCAAATCCGGATGAACCCACAACCGGTCTCCCGGCATGAGGTTGGGCACTTCGGAGATTGGGAGCGTGACATCTCCGCGCTTGACATGAATGTCGACTTTAGGTCCGGTGAGATCGAACGGTTGGCCTTCGGCCTGCGCTGCGGGGTCTGCTAAACAAAGAATGACTGCAAAACAAAGTCCAAAAAGCAACTGCAAAAAGCGATGCATGTACTCCATTTTACGAATTTAGGCGCCTGGATGTAGCCGGGCATCTCGCGGCGCCTTCGGGGGAGTATGCTCAGCAGCCCGGAAATCCACGCCATGCTGGCGCAGCCAGGCTGTTTCCGGCTAGATTCCTCCTCAAATATCCACGACAAATAATTCTTGTCACGGTGGAGGGGTGTGCCTATGATGGGACATTAACCGTAGCTTCAAGTTTTTCCCATGGGCCTGTTTCGCCCTCGACTGAAAAAGTGTAGGGGTAAACACCTTCAGTCATGGCCACACAAATATCGCTTTCTTATTGCTCTGAATAGGGAAATCGAGGCCCATCTTCCTCGTTCCAAAGAGAGCTTTGGGACTCTTAAATTGAAGGCTGCTGCTCGATGGGTGCGGCGCAGCACCGAGCCGTTTACGCAACCCGGCCGGTGAATGTGCTGTCTCCGCAACCGCGACCGGCTGTATAGGGAGAACGAAGATGAAATTGACCCGCGCTGCGCAGAATCTGGTTGAAAACGGCAACCTGACAATCCCCGCCGCTGAAGAAATCATTGAAGATGCATTGAACGAACTGGCCTACTCTCAGGATCCCGGCTTGGTGCGGGCACTGCGTTTCCTCGCCCCTCCCGGCTATCAGGCCGTCGTGGAGCTATGCAGCGAGAACGGGCGCAGCAAGCGCCGCAACGACCTGGCCGACGCCTGGTCGCCTGAAGACGACGAAGTAAGAATTTACTTTGAGCGCATCGACGGAGAAGAGCCCGCTCCGCGCCTCACCCGCGTACCTCGCGCCAGCCGCGCTGCCGATGAAGCCGAAGTCGATGATGACGAGGCATCGCCCGCCGATCTCGATGCCCGCGTTAAAGAGCTCTGTGGCGCATTGGCCGAGGCTGAGCGTGGCGGCCATGCCTTCATTGCCCTCAAGTGGTTCCGCGATTCTTTTCTTCCCCGCAAAACTTTCCGCTGGAATCAGCATCCTGAAACGCGTCAAACCGTGCTCGCCGAAGCCATCCAGCGCGGCGTCGTGATCACCAGCAAAATCGCCAACCCCAAAACTCCCGCTTATCCCACCACCACCATCCGCCTCAATCGCGCGGAAGCCGGTATTCCCGAGGAGGCGCAGCGCTTCCATCCCATTGAAGTCGAGGGCGAGCCGGTGGCCGCTGCCATCGATGAAGATCGGGGGAGCCAGTGAGCTTCTTATTTCTTGAAGCGACTGCGTTCGCCAAGCTGTTTGTGCGCGAACCCGGCACGGATGCGATGATCCGTCTGTTGGAAAACGTGGAAGACAATCGCAAGCTCATCTCTGCCGCAACGCCCCTCGAAGTGTATGCGGCCATCAAGCGGCGCGAGCGCTCCGGGCAGATCGCTCCTGAAGCGGCCGCCGCGGCGCTTGAGATGCTGCGCGTTGAAGCTGGCCGCATGGTGCAGCAGCCCCTCAATCCCGGCGTGCTCGAATCCGCGCGCCAGCTTGTCGATCGTACTTCGCTGCGTTGGCCTGAAGCTCTGCAACTCGGGTCCGCGCTCACCGCACGCGATATGTTTCCCAGCACCGGAATCACCTTCGTCTCTTCTTCTTTGCCGCTGCTCGAGGCGGCAAAAGTGGAGGGCCTCGAACCACTTGATCCCTTAAATCTGCCCCCTGCCGGCGCCGATGCCGCGGAGAGATCTGAAGTCGCCCAGGAAGCTGGATAGCCTGGACCACAGCAGAACAAAATTCGCTTGATCCAACTGAATGCCTCTGGGCGGCTTCTTGCTCAAGAAAAAGCCACCTTGAAGACCCTCCGATTGGGCCTGTGAATTCTGCTTCTGCTCTGAAAACCTGTACGCGCCGGACGAGTCTAATTCACTGCAAGTCAATCGGTGCTCATGCCACTTCCCCGGCTTCGCCTTCAGATTCTGTTTTATCTTCTCCCCGCGCTGGTCGCTGCTCCTGCCTTCTCGCGCGCACAGTCTGTCCCTGCCCAGGATTCCCAGCCTTCGCCAGTGGGCCGGTGGAAGACCGTGGACGACGCTACCGGCAAGGTAAAGGGCATCATCGCTATCCGCGAAGAAAACGGAAAGCTCTTCGGAACCATTGAGCAGCTCTTTGACCCGCCCGTTCCGCATCCCACCTGCTACCTCTGCAACGGAGCTTTGAAAGACCATCCTCTCGTAGGCCTGCAGATACTTTCGGGATTCACGCAGGAAGGCAGCCAATGGTCCGGCGGGCAGATCCTCGATCCCGAGACCGGCAAGATCTATCGCGCTTCTCTCTCCCTTGAAGCCGGTGGCAAAAAGCTGCGCCTGCACGGTTACTTCCTCATCCCCATGCTGGGCCGCACTGAGCATTGGCTTCGCGACGAGTGAAGCAGCCGCCAGCCTCCAGCAGGCTCAGGAAAACTGTTTTGGATGAGCACGAAGTGTCAGGGCACGACTTGCCGGGGCCCCCGCCGACAGGTCTTCGTCGCCGGGGTGGCTTTAGTCGTGCCGCAAGGGCCGCAAAATGAGAGCGGCTTTAGCCGCCGAGGGATGGGTTTCTCAACCTTTGGCGACTTTTTCCGCAGCCTGCTCGCTTCAAACCATCAGCCGCCCCACATGGATTTCGTCCGAAAATAGGTACGCTTGCCAAAAGCACCAAACCCCGCAAATACGAGCTAGAGGCTAGAAGCTAGTAGCTGGGAGCCGCTATCATCTCCGCATACCGTCTTCACCCCAGGTGACCTCATGACCCTTTCCGCGCCCGATGCGCGCGATTCCAAACCGCAGTTGCGCAAGGCCATGGGGTTCTGGGATGTGATGCTCTTCAATATCGCCGCGGTGCTGGGGCCCCGCTGGATTGCCGCCGCCGGCCACAACGGCACCTCCTCCATCAGCCTGTGGGTGCTGGCTGCGGTTTTCTTCTTTGTGCCCGGCGCTCTGGTCATCAACGAGCTCTCCTCCCGCTTCCCCGAAGAGGGCGGCATCTACGCCTGGGCCCGCGACGCCTTCGGTCCTTTTCACGGTTTCATCGCCGGTTGGACCTACTGGATATACACCATCTTCTATTTTCCCGGCCTCCTGCTGGCCAGCGCCGCCATGTGCGCTTACATCTCCTCGAGAAATGGCGATGCGCTCGCGCAAAACGGTCCCTTCCTGATCTGGGTTTCCGTCGCCATGCTGATCGTCGCGGTCCTGCTCAACATCATCGGCCTCAACATCGGCAAATGGTTGCAGAACGCCGGCGGTATAGGAACCTATTTGCCCTTGCTGATCCTGGTCGTCGTTGCCGTCGTCCTCTACGCGCATCATGGCTCTGCTACGCATTTCACTGTCGCCAACATGATGCCCACATGGAACTGGGACACGGTCAACTTCTGGTCGCAGATCGCTTTCGCGTTTACCGGGCTCGAATTGGTTTCCTGTATGGCCGAGGAAGTCCGCGATCCGCGCCGCACCCTGCCTCGCGCTGTCTTCGGCGCCGGCGCACTGATTGCTCTCATGTATATCGCTGGGACTTTTGCCGTTCTATCCCTCGCACCCTCCAGCGACATCGATCCCAAGAGCGGCGTGTTTCACGCCATCGCCATCGGCTCTGCGACTCTCAAAATCGGATTCATCGGCGTCATCGCGGCAATTCTCGTGACGGCCGGTAATGCGGGCGGCGTCGGCACCACGGTCGCTGGTGTTGCGCGCGTGCCGTTCCAGGTCGGCATTGACCGCTACCTGCCCGCCGCATTCGGCAAAATTCACCCGCGCTGGAAAACTCCGTACATCTCAATTCTTATTCAGGCGCTGCTTTCCGGCGCCGTCCTCTTGTTGAGCCAGATAAGGAACCGTGGGGTGATGGCCGCTTACCAGGTGCTCGTCGATGCAGCCATCATTCTCTATTTCATTCCATTCCTCTACATGTTCGCGGCCGTCATCAAGCTGGCGCGTCGTGCGGACCGCCGCGAGAATCCCCATGCAGTTCTCGTTCCCGGCGGCATGGTTGGTGTATGGATTTGTGGCTGCGTCGGGTTTTTCGTCGTTCTCTTGGGAATTATTCTGTCGTTCGTTCCGCCTGGCGGCAGCAACGTTAAGGTCTTTCTCGTGGATGTCATCGCCGGAACCGCGGGCTCAATCCTCATTGGCCTGCTCTTGTATTGGCGCGGAGCCAGAACCCAAAAGCCTTCCGGGGCGCGATGAAGGCGTAAGCGTCAGGCAGGTGAAACCCGCCTCAGCGCTCTGCCTTCGCCGGCGTAGAGGTCGAATCGAACTCCACGCGGTTCCTGCCGTTCCGCTTCGCCTCATAGAGAGCCTTGTCGGCGCGGCGAATCAGATCGTCGATCGTGCTGTGATCGAGCCACGGCCGCGTCACCGTCACGCCAAAGCTGCAGCGAACGTTGATCTCTGTTCCATTCCAGTCAAAGGGCTGCGCCGCGAGCACGTCCACCAATTCGTGCGAGCGCGCCGGACTTTTTGCCGCATCGTAACCTGGCAAAACCAGAAGGAATTCTTCGCCGCCATACCTGCCCACCGCATCGTATCCACGCATCAAGCCCACCAGCCGATGGGCGCTCTCGCGCAGCACAACGTCACCGCAAAGATGGCCATACGTGTCGTTGATCACTTTGAAGTGATCGAGATCGCCGACAACCACGCTCAGCACAGTTTGCTGGCGCCTGGCCCGCTCCAATTCGCGAGCAAGTTGCTCCAGGATCGCACCGCGACTCCAAAGCCCGGTCAGCGAATCGTGCGCCGCCTGGAACTGCAGCGCTTCTCGCGCTCGCATCAATCCCTGCTTTTCAATCTCCAGTTGTGCGGTCCGTTCCACCACCTGGCGCTCCAGATCGTTCCGCCGCCGCTTCAGGCTGCGCGTCCGCGTCTCCACAAACAACCAGGCGAGAAGGATCCCCGCGAAGACAAAACTGGAGATTGCGGTTCGGCTTCTGTACCACGGCGGCACCACCGTCAGGTTCATCGGTTGGGCGTCGCCGCCCCATTCGATGCCGTCTCGGCTGGCCTCGACCAGGAAGCGATAACGGCCGGGCGGAAGATTGGTGTAGTCGGCGAATCGGCGCGTGGACGACGCGCTCCAGTGATCGAAGCCTTCCAGCATGTAGCGGAAGTGAATCCTTCTTGGAGCAATAAAGCTTGGCGAAGTGAACCGGATCTCAAGCCGGCTCGCCCCCGGACCGACGAAGATACCCTGGTCCGGATCGGCCGCTTTGCCATTGATGCTCAGCTCTGAAATTTGTGCGCGGAGTATCTCGTCGTCGCCCAACGCGCGAGCGGGATCGACTACGGACAATCCTTTCATCGTGGAAAACCAAAGCCGTCCGTCCGGCCCTTTTGACGCTGTCCCGGTCCCGCCCTGCATGGTTTCGCGCGAGCGCAGGCCGTCCGCCGTGCCGTACACGACACCGTGAATCGCGCCGATGCGCCCCATCGCAATGTCGTTCAACTCGCCTTTGGGGACACGGGAGACACCCTGATCTGATCCCATCCAAAGATTGCCTGATTTGTCCTCCAGAATGTTTCCCACCGTGGAGTCGAACAATCCCTGCTCGGGCGTATACGGAGTGATCTTTCCATCCTGCACCCTGTTCAGCCCGCCCGACGACGATCCGACCCACAACACACCCTCGGCATCCATGTAGAGCGCCAGAATGTGATCACTAAGCAGCCCATTTGCCTTGGTGATTTTCGCAACTTCGACTCCGTTCCTTATTCCGATCACGCCCTCGCCGTCAGTGCCCAGCCACAACGTCCCGTCGTGGCCCAGGGCCATTGCCGGAATCTCGCCCGTCTCTCTGATCACTGCGAACTGACCATTCGTACCCCGAATGTTGAACCGCGCCGCGCCGGCGCCGTACGTGCCCACAATCAGGCTTCCGTCAGGGTCCTCAAGCAGGGAATTGATGGAGCTCTTGCTCGATCGCTCGTATTGAAAGGTGTCGAACCGGCCGTTCAGGAACCGCGTCAGTACCCCGTGGCGTTGGCCGAGCCAGATCGCCCCATCGCGCGTCTCCAGCATGGAATGGACAGTCTCGTTCGACTTCCGCTCTCCATTTGTGTAGTGGCGGATGGTTCCGTCCGGCAAAATCCGGTCAACACCGCCCGTGCTGGTCGCCATCCAGATGCTTCCGTCTTTCGCCTCGAGCCCGCACCACCCGATATTCGAAGACAGCCCCTCCGCTTTTCCATAAGTCGCAAATGCTCCATCGCGCAGTTCCACTAAACCGCCGTCGAACATTCCTACCCATAGGTCGTGCTGGCTGTCTTCAAAGAACGTCTCGACCGTGTCGCCGGGCAATCCATTCTGCGTGCCATAAAGGCTCAGAGTTCCGTTGTGAAGGCGCGCCAACCCGCTGCTCTCGAATCCGATCCATAAATTTCCTTCGTGGTCGAAGTGGAGTGCGCTGATGTCGTCACTCATCCCTTTTTGCCGCTCGTCGTCAATGTGGCCCTGCACAAGCCGGGCCATCTGCCCGTGCGCTCCGGCCATCCACACCGCGCCATCGGGAGCGATTGCCAGCGCCGAGAGAGCCGTGTTGGCCAAACCCCTGGCCGCGGTGTACGCACTAAAGCTCTTGCCGTCGAACCGCGCCAGCCCAGCGTCCGTCGCAATCCACAAATCCCCCGCGGAATCGGCCTTCAGATCGGTAACCGTGTTTCCAGGCAAGCCATCGCGGACGCCGTACGCCGCGATCCTGCCGTCTTTCAGCCGGTCAAGTCCGTGCGCCGTGCCCACCCAAAGGCTTCCATCGCCGGCTTCAAAAAGCGCGTGAATGTCGTTGCTCGAAAGGCCATCGTGGACGGTGTAGATGGTCCACGCGCCATCCTTCATGTGCACCAAACCGCTGTCAGTGCCGATCCACAGGCTGCCGTCGCGCGCACCCAGCAGGCGCGCGATGTAGTCGGTGGGCAGTTCCTTGGTGTTGCGCCGGTTATAGACCGTAAAACGTACGCCGTCGAAGCGCGCCAGCCCCGATTCGGTTCCCACCCACAGATATCCATCGCCGGTTTGCGCGACGGCGTAAATGGACGTCTGCGGAAGCCCCGCATCCGTGGTCCACACCGTTTGAATGTATTGGGAGATGTCCCTCTTGGGGTCGAGCGCGCCCGCACGCACGGCCGCGGCAATCACAACCCACGCCGCAAACAGCTTGACCACGCCCCAAAACCGCCCGTATCCGCGAGCTTTCATAGTCCTGACAGAGTGTATCGGCAGAGAATGGTAAGCGCCAATGGAACGAATGGGGTAGACAGAATTTGAGAAGCTGTAAAGGGCTTCATTAGCCTCGACTTACTGATCCGACTTTCGGTCCATCAGTTCCCGCTCGCGGTTGACACAGATTGCCGCAGTCGCGATAATTTGCATCTCCCTCCTTTCCAACATTTTTATGGGCCGGAGAATACTGTCCCGCGCCCGCCCGATCGATTCTGGGAACACCGGATTAGAAAGCGAGTACCCTCACATGAGTCACTTTTCGAAAATTCAGCTTCTTGCCCTTTTGGTTCTCCCGCTTCCCGCTTTCCAAACCCATCTGACGGCCCAAACCACCGATGCGGCAAAAGACGCGCTGAGTAAGGCGCTGCTCGGCAAGGATGTCAAAGCGCTGATGGATATGCCCGCATACAAAGACGGGATTGACCTGTATGTCAGCCCCAAGACCGATAAGCGGCTCGACGATCGAGGCATTGACATGAAAGATCTCGCCAAATTCCTCAAAGACAAAGGTGTCGGTGTCGCGCGCGATGAGTGGATCACGATCACCGAAGTGAAAGTGGATAGCGACCGCGTTGAGATTCACCTTGGCGGCGGCGGCGAGGGCAGCGGCGCCAGCAAGAATGCCGAAAAGAAGGGCGCGGGCCTGATGCGTGCCGGCGGTTCACGCATTAATTTCCGCTATGGCGCGGACGTCACGGATAACGACCTTAAGCTCGATGCGTTCCTTCCGCTGATGGCGCGCGTGCTGGATACAAGCAAGATTCAAAACAACGTGAAAATCGAAGGCCTCTCCCCGGAGTTCCAGGAGGCTATTCGCGCCAAGGACATCGTTGAGGGCATGACCTATCAGATGGTGCTGCTCAGTGCCGGCGATCCCGATCAGAAGAAGGTGGACGACACCACCGACGACAGCTTGCACGAAACCTGGTATTACCTGCGCGATGACCATCGCTGGGTGGTCCGGTTCGTTAATGGCAAAGTCGCCAAAGTGCTCGTGTACTAGAACTGGCTGCATCAATGGTTTTGTATCGGGGCATGAGTTTTGAGCTCTCGGAAAAACTGGATTGCCAGGGAGCTTTGCATCCGGGCACGATTGGTGGGTCGGGGATTCATTCCCGACTGCCGCATAAGGCTTACAAACAGCGGGGCTCTACAGGCTGCGGAAAAACTGCATCGGAGAAGCAAGAAGTGTCAGGGCACGACTTTAGTCGTGCCAACAGAGGCAGAGAAAGATTTGGGGCTTTAGCCCCTGAGGGAAGTCTTGGGGCTGACTTAAGGTTACGGTTCCCGCCGAAACTTGTTGGCCTTCTCGAACTCGTCGCGCAGTTCTGGCGTCCGCAGATTCTCGCGAATGTGCGCCAGCCGTTGCTCCAGCTTGAGCAGCGCGTTCTCCAGTTCTTCCGTATTCGTGTGCGCAATGTCGCGCCACATGGAGTAGGGACTCGCGCCCAGGCGGGTCATCTCGCGCAGAGCGCGCCCACCAACGTCCTTCAGTTCCGGCGCGTCGCCCACTTCTTCTTCAAGCAGCGCGCTCAACGCCGTTGCCGTGAACTGCGGCAGATGGCTCACCCACGCCACCAGCTCGTCGTGCCGCGCAGCGCCCAGATCGAGCGTCTTCGCGCCCATCGCGACAACTAATTCCCGCCAATCATTTACGAGCTCCGTTCCCCGCGGGGAACGGAGCGGGGTCTGACCGTCGGTAAACAGCCACACCGCGCCGCGAAAAAGATTCGCATCGCCCAGCGCCGCGCCGCCGCGTTCTTTTCCCGCCATCGGATGCCCGGGAAGGAATGCCGCGCGCTCCCGCGTGTTGTAGAGCCGCGCCGCCGTCTCCGCAATCACGCGTTTCGTGCTGCCCACATCGGTCACGAGCTGCTCCGGCTTGAGCGCCGGCGCCAGTTTCTCCATCCAGTCGAGCGTAGCGAAAATTGGAACAGCCAATACCGTCACTTCGCTCGCCCGCGCGGCTTCCACACCGTCAACAACAAGCGAATCCACCGCGCCCATGCGCAGCGCTTCCTGTCCCTGCTCGGCGCCGCGATTCCATCCCGTGATCGAGCCGCGAAATCCCGCGCCGCGCAGCGCCAATCCAACAGACGTGCCCAGCAACCCAGTACCCAGAATGGAGATGCGCTCGATCATGGTGCCTTTCGAATGGGGCGGCTCTCCTCGCCTGGACGAAACTGCCGGCAGTTTTTGAACCCCGCTAACTACGCTAACACCGCTGTCTCCTACAACGTCCGCCCAACCGCCGCCGCAATCACCCGCAGCTCGCCCACCAGCTTTTCAAACTGGTCGAGATACAGAGTCTGCGCCGCGTCGGAAACAGCTTTGTCCGCATTGGGATGAATTTCGATGATCAGTCCGTCCGTGCCCGCCGCCACCGCAGCCTTCGCCATCGCGGGAACCATGTCGCGCCGACCCGTGCCGTGCGAAGGATCGGCCACAATGGGCAAATGCGAAAGCTTCTTGATCACCGGGATCGCCGCGATGTCCATCGTATTCCGCGTTGCCGTTTCATACGTTCGTATGCCGCGCTCGCACAAAATCACGTCGTAGTTGCCGCCCGAAAGAATGTACTCGCTCGAGAGCAGCAGCTCCTCCACCGTCGCCGCAATCCCGCGCTTCAGCAGGATCGGTTTCCGCACCTGGCCCAGCTCGCGCAGCAAATTGAAGTTCTGCATGTTGCGCGCGCCCACCTGGAAGCAGTCCACAAGCGGCAACATGGGCTCGATCTGCGCGATCTCCATCACCTCGCTCACCACCAGCAGCCCGTTCGCTTCTGCGGCCTCGCGCATCAGCTCCAGCCCCGGAATCCCCAGCCCCTGAAATGAGTACGGCGAACTGCGCGGCTTGTACGCGCCTCCGCGCAAAAATCCGCCACCGGCCGCCTTCACTGCGGCGGCGATGGCAAAAATCTGTTCGCGATTCTCAATTGCGCAAGGCCCCGCAATCACGGCTACCTGCTCTGCGCCAATCTTCGCGCCGTTGCGGAACTCCACCACCGTGCCTTCGGGCCGAAACGCGCGCCCCGCCAGCTTGTAAGGCGCGCTGATGCGGTGCACGTGCAGCACGCCCGGCAACATCTCAAATTTCGTCAGGTCCAGCCCCGCGGTCGGACCCACTCCCGCCAGGATCGTCTGGAACTCTCCCGTTGTCCGATGCACATTCACGCCGGCCTCTTCCATGGCGCTGATCACTGCATCCACTTGTTCTTCGGTGGCCTTCTCTTGCATGGCGACAATCATTTGCTTTTCCCTGTCTCGGGCGCGCTGCCCGCGGCGAGGCCCGAGCGTCCGCTTTCTAATTGGGTGGCTTGGGCGTTTCTCTGGCTGGCCAGCTCATTCCGCTGCAACGCCCGCATCACGTCAATAATGCGTTCGTAGATATGCGTTAGCTCGATGTCCGGCAGCGGGCCTTTGTTGGCCGCGCGCACATTGGCATAGATCACCTTTTCCCGCTCCGGCTCGTACACCGGGAGCGATGTAGCGGCTTTCAGGTTGCCAATGGTCTGCGCCGCGCGCGCCCGCTCGCTGAGCAACTCAACAAGCTGCCGGTCCAGCGCATCGATTCGGATCCGCATTTCTTCGATGGTCATTTCAGCCTCTAGCTGCTAGCTTCTAGCTCCTAGCCCTTTCTTGCCAATGCAAGCCTCAACGGTTCAACCCACCACCGGAAAAGCTAGAAGCTGGAAGCTAGAGGCTAGTAGCTGCTTCCTTCACTGGGCCAGCGCCGTCTGCCGCAAGCGCAAGCCCTCGATAAATCGTGCCACCGCTCCCGCCGTTGCGTCCGGGCCCTGCTCTGTGGTTGTCCGCTCGATCAGCTCGACGATTGCGCTGCCAATCACCGCCGCATCTGCGAACTCGGCCACCTGCGCCACGTGCTCCGCGTTGCTGATCCCGAATCCCACGGCCACCGGCAGCTGTGTGTACCGCCGAATCCGCCCCACCAGCGCCTTGGCATCCGCCGCCACACTTTGCTGCGTTCCGGTAATGCCCACGCGCGAAATAGCGTAGACAAAACCCCTTGAGTTCTTGGCGATCGGTTCCAGCCGTTCATCGGGGCTCGTGGGAGCAGCCAGAAAAACCGGCGCCAGGTTCACGCGGTTCATTTCGCTCAAATATTCCGCTGCCTCTTCCACGATCATGTCGATGGCCAGTACGCCATCAGCGCCCGCAGCGGCAGCGTCATCGGCAAACTTGCGCAGGCCGTAGTGGAGAATGGGATTGAGATAGCTGAATAGGATGAGCCCAGCGGCGGGACGGGCGGCGTGAATCTCACCTGCCAGCGCCAACACGCCTTTGAGCTGCGTGCCACGCGCCAGTGAGCGCTCGCTGGCGCGCTGGATAACTGGTCCGTCCCCAATGGGATCGCTGAATGGAACGCCAAGCTCGATGACATCGGCGCCCGCATCAATTGCCGCAATTGCAATTTCGCGCGTCGCGTTCAGGCTCGGATCGCCGGCCGTCAGATAAACAACCAGCCCCGGCTTGTGATTGAAACGGATCGGCATATCAACTGTGCTCGAGTGTCATCAAAAGGCTCAGCCTTACACCACGGCAAAACTGCATAGGATGCGAAAACCCTTCTTCAAAGAAGCACGAGAACGTCTGCTCCGGAACAACAAAGGAAGCGCAAGCGATTCTGCTCCTGAGAAGCACGAAGTGTCAGGGCACGACCGGGGCACCCACGCAGTGCGCGGGTCGCGTGCCGATAAAGCCCGAAAAATAAGTGGCGCTTTAGCCCCTGCGGGAACCAGCTCCAAGCCTCGGGTCTTCCGGCAGTCAGAGTTTCAACTCCCTTGCCAAAATCCCCATATCCTTGTCGCCGCGCCCAGAGAGGTTCACCACCAGTATGTCATTTTCGGCCATCGCCGGAGCGATGCGAATGGCCTCGGCCACTGCGTGCGCGCTCTCGAGCGCCGGCAAAATTCCTTCCGTCCGCGCCAGCTTCATCACCGCGTCCAGCGCCGTCGTGTCATCGCACGAAACATACTCCGCGCGCCCCGAGTCGTGAAGCGCAGCATGCTCCGGACCAATCGACGCATAGTCCAGCCCCGCCGAAACCGAATGCGTCAGCGCGATCTGCCCGTCCTCGTCCTGCAGCACATACGAATAGGTCCCTTGCAGCACTCCTGGAGTGCCGCCCTGGAACCTGGCCGCGTGCTCGCCCAGCGCTGAACTCCGTCCGCCTGCTTCCACGCCGATCAGCCGCACCTGCCGGTCAGGAATGAATTCGTAGAACGCGCCAATCGCGTTCGACCCTCCGCCCACGCACGCGATCACTGCCGTCGGCAGCCGGCCTTCCTTTTCGAGAATCTGCTGCTTCATCTCCTTGCTGATGCAGCGATGAAAATCCCGCACCATCGTCGGATACGGATGCGCCCCAAGCGCTGAGCCCAGCAGGTAGTAAGTCGTCCGCACATTCGTGACCCAATCGCGCATCGCCTCGCTGATCGCGTCTTTCAGCGTCTTCGAGCCCGACGAAACGCCGCGCACCTCCGCGCCCAGCAGGCGCATGCGCTTCACGTTCAGATCCTGGCGCTCCATGTCCACTTCGCCCATGTAGATCACGCAATCCAGGCCCAGCAGCGCGCACGCGCTCGCCGTCGCCACGCCATGCTGTCCCGCGCCGGTTTCGGCAATCACGCGCTTCTTGCCCATGCGCTTCGCCAGCAGGCCCTGCCCGAGCGAGTTGTTGATCTTATGCGCGCCCGTGTGCAACAGGTCTTCGCGCTTCAAATAAATCTTGGCGCCGCCAAGTTGCTCGGTCAGCCGCTTCGCAAAATAGAGCGGAGTCGGCCGCCCCGCATAATCCTTGAGCAGGGAGCCAAGTTCCGCTTGAAACGCGGCGTCCTCCTTGGCCTCTTCGTACGCGCGCTCCAG
The DNA here is from genome assembly GCA_963828325.1 of uncultured Acidobacteriaceae bacterium. Taxonomy (GTDB): domain Bacteria; phylum Acidobacteriota; class Terriglobia; order Terriglobales; family Acidobacteriaceae; genus Telmatobacter. Next base: position 118,194 of record CAWHEK010000038.1, on the reverse strand, counting down.
CTCATCCAGCGCCGCCACCAGCGTCTCAGGCACATAGCGCCCGCCATAGACGCCAAAGCGCCCCGCTCTCGACTCACTCGGATTTGCCGGAACAATGATCGACGCCATCAACGAACTCCGCCCCGTTTCCCCGCGAAAAGGGAACGTTGTCAGTGTACTAGGGGCGCGTATCGCGCACCCAGCGCCATGGCGCGGCGGACTACGAAAGCCGACCTGATCCCCGTAGAGTTTTTGGTCTCAACTCCGAATCGGTCTCCTCGCCCATCCTGATAATGAGCGGCGGTAGCGCTTCAATATCCGCCTGCGTCGTCCGGAAATTCACGATGCACGCGCGCAGCGCGAACTTGCCCCGCACAATCGCGTTCGAGAGATACGCCTCACCGCTGTTCTGCAAGCGCGTCAAGAGCTCGGTGTTCAGCTGGTCAAGATAGGTTTCAACCTCTTCTCCGCCACGTGCCAGGTCGCGAGGCACAAACCGGAACGTTGTGATGCTGAGGCTCTGCGTGAACGCCTCCAGTTCCGGGGTCTTCGCAATCTGTTGAAAGAGTTCGCCCGCCAGGCGAATATCCTCTGAGATGGTCTGCACATAACCGTCGCGCCCCGCCTGTTGCAGCGCCAGCCACACTTTGAGAGCGCGAAAGCCGCGCGAGTTCTGCGGCCCGAGATCGTAGTAATTGATCGCTTCCGTTTCAAAGTGGTAATACGGCGGGTGATATGAAAACGCATCACGCAGCTTCTCGCGGTCGCGCACTAGCGCGCATCCGGCCTCGAGCGGCGCGTAGAGCCATTTGTGTGGATCCATCGCAATCGAATCCGCCTCGCTGATGCCGGCGAGCTCTGGGGGCGCATCGGGAAGAATCGCCGCCATCGCGCCATAGGCCCCGTCCACGTGAAACCAGAGTCCGAATTCGCGGCAAATTGCCGCCAGCTCACTGAGCGAGTCAACCGCTCCAGTGCTCACGGTTCCAGCCGATCCCACAACCAGGAAAGGCCGATCTCCGTCTGCGAGATCATCCTCAATCTGATGCCTGAGAGCTGAGAGATCAATCTGCATTCGTTCGTTTACGCCTACCCACCGGATTGCGTCCGTGCCCATGCCCGAAATATCGGTAGCCTTTTGAATCCACGTGTGAGTCTCTTTCGAGCAGTAAACTCTCAGCGGCGCGCCTCGTAACCCCTTCGCCCGAACGTCATGGCCCGCATTTGCTTTCCGTGCAGCCAGAAACCCGACGATATTCGCCATGTTGCCGCCGCTCACGAACAACCCGCCGCAATCTTCCGGATACCGCAGCATCTCGGCGATCCAGCGAATCGTCTGCGCCTCAATCTCGCTGGCCATCGGCGATAGTGGCCACGCGCCTACGTTTGGATTCACAGCAGCGGCAAGCAACTCGCCAAGAGCCCCGATCGGTGCTGCGGATGAGGTGATGTATCCCCAGAACCGGGGATGTCCGTTGAATAAGGAGTGGTCGAAGAGCAAGTCCGCGGCGCGGTTCAACAGTTGAGCAGGGTCCGCTCCGCCGTCCGGCAGGCCGCGGTCGGCATCGAGAGCCTTGCGAACATCGAGCGGCGACTCGCCCCGCGTAACCGGCCGGTTGGGCATCGATTCCAGCAGCCCCGCAATGCGGTCGACCAGTTCATGACCCAGCAAGCGGAACTTTGCTGGATCAATCTCCAGCGGCGAAACGCGTGAGCCTCCGCGGCTTACTCCCTCCATCGCACACCTCAACAAGCTCCTATTGATTCATCAAACCGAAGAAGCGCTCGCCTTACGTGCATTGGCAACAAACGCCCGCACCTTCGCCGCGTCTTTCCGCCCCGGCGCAGCTTCTACGCCGCTCACCACATCCACGCCCCACGGTCGCAACATCGCGATCGCCTCGGCCACATTTTCCGGAGTCAGCCCGCCTGCCGCAATTAACTTGCAACTTTTCCGCTCGCCCGAAGACCGCCCGCCGCGCCTCGGCCCAGTCGTAGCTCTCTCCCGTGCCGCCAACCGCCGTCGCCGTTCTCGAGTCAATCAAGATCGCATCCACACTCGGATCCTATGCGGCCGCAGCCGTGCGTTCCCTGCGCGCCATCCCTCAAAGTGCACCACGCGCAAAATTTTCAGCCCCGTCCAAATCGCGCCCGCAGCTTTGCCGTCAACTCAGCCGGACCGTCCCAATGCAATTGCGCTCCCGTCAAGCCCGCAGCCTCGACCGTCGCGGCAATCTCGTCCAGTGTCGCATTCACAAACACGCCGATTTTCTCAATCTCCGCCGGCAGCTCCCGCACAATCGCCGCCGCTTGCTCCACCGTCACGCGTCGCGGGCTCGAAGCAAACACAAATCCCACCGCATCGGCCCCGGCCTCAGCGGCAATCATCGCGTCCGCGAGCGAAGTGTTCGCGCAGATTTTGATCCAGAGGCTCATGGCTTCAGCAGTTCCGCCAGCGCCACCCCGGGATCGGGCTGGCGCATCAGGCTCTCGCCGATCAGAAACGCATCGAAGCCGGCTTTCCGTAACCGCGCAATATCCTCGCGCGTCGAGATTCCGCTCTCCGTCACCCGCACCACGCTCGCCGGAATCCGAGCGGCCAGCGCCATCGACGTCTCCGCGCTCACCTCAAAGGTTTTCAAATCGCGATTGTTCACGCCGATCGCGTCTGCCCCCGTTTCGCCCAAGGCGTCGAGCACAGCATCCAGTTCCTCCGCGGTGTGAACTTCCACCAGCACATCGAGCGCGAGCGCGTGCGCCGCCGCAGCAAAGCGCTTCATCTCCGCATCGTCGAGCGCCGCGGCGATCAGCAGAATCGCATCAGCGCGATGCGCGCGCGCCTCGACAATCTGATACTCGTCGACGATGAAATCCTTGCGCAGGCAGGGAAGCGGTGCAGCCATTCGACGCCATCTCCAGGTTGCGCAGGCTGCCCTGAAAATACGGCTCGTCGGTCAGCACTGAAAGCGCAGCCGCCCCTCCTGCCCGATAGCGACGCGCCAGCCATGCCGGGTCGAATGCAGATCGAATCAGCCCCTTCGAGGGTGACGCCTTCTTGATCTCTGCAATCACCGCCGGTTCCGTCGCGGCCTGCTGGCGCAGCGCGGCAGCCCATCCGCGCGGGCGATGCTCGGCTGCACGCCGTTCCAAATCGGCAACCGGCACATCGGCCTTCGCCGCTGCCAATGTGGCGCGCGTCGACGCCAGAATCGTCGCAAGAAATGTGTCCGTGTGCGTCCCCATACTCTGAGTCGAGTATACGAGGGGCCAATCGCGACCCCACCGAGAGCAAAAAGGAGTGTGGCTTTAGCCCCCGTCAAGAACCGCTGTCGGGCAGAGGCGGTAAACGGAAAGCACGAAGTGTCAGGGCACGACCGGGGAACCCACGCAGTGCGTGGGTCGCGTGCCGGTGCCGCAAAAAAAGACGAGAGGCACTTTAGGCGCCGAACGAAGCTTTTTATTCACTTGCCCAAACTGATGCAATCAATCCAGGATCTTCGCCGTACCGACCGTAGCACTCACCAGCTCCCGCGCCGCCTGCCGTCCAAGCCGAATGCAGTCCGGAACCCCGATGCCGTCGTACGCGTTCCCCACCAGCCGCAGCCCCGGCAGTTCGACGACTCGCGCGCCAATCCGCCGTATCCGTTCCCTATGCCCGACAGCATACTGCGCCATCGCACGCCGCCAGCGCGAAACCTGCGCATGCTCCGGCTCAACCTCCGCGCTGAATGTCGTCGCGCCTAGAATCGCCGCCATCTCGCGCCGCACCGTCGACACCAAATTGTCGTCACTCTCAGCCAGCAACGCCTCCCCATTCATCCCGCCCAGAAAAGCGCGAAACACTGCCTTGCCCGGAGGCGTCCGCCCCAGAAACTTGCGATGCACAAAGGTGCAAGCCAGCATCGCTCGGCCCTCAACCGCTGGAACCAGAAATCCGAAACCGTCTGGCAGCGCGCCGATCCTCGATTCGTCGTAAACCAAGTTCATCGTGATCGACGAGGAGTACGGGATGCCGCCAAGCTCCATCCCCAGCGACGCATCCACCGGCGCCAACAATTCCCCAGCCGCCCATGCCGGCGCGGCCACAATGACCGCGTCATATTCTTCTCGCGTCCCGCCGGTCTCCACCGTCCATCCGCCGGCCATCCGCCGGATCGCGCTCACCGGCGTCCTCGTTCGCAAGTTCGCCGGATCGAGTCGCGCCACCAGCGCATCCACCAGCTGGCTCATCCCTCCGCGCAGCGCCGTAAAAATCGCGGCTCCGCCGTTTGGCTTTTTGGACGAGTTCTTTGTTGCCTCTCTCATCCGCTTGTGCGCCGCCAGCATTCCGCGCGTAAGCGAGCCGTACTTCGTCTCCATCTCCACCAGTCGCGGCAACACGGTTTGCGCGCTCAGTTGCTCGGCGTCGCCGCCATAAATCCCGCTCAGCAGCGGATCGGCCAGCCGGTCCACGGCCTCCTGCCCAAAATGCCTTCTCACAAGCGCCGCCACCGATTCGTCGCCGCCGCTTGGCCGTGGAGGATGCAGCAACTCAAGCCCCATGCGAATCTTGGTGCCAACTCCAAACAGCCGCGTCAGCGCCGTCGGAACGAGCTTGGTCGGCACCAGAAACATCAGCCCATCGGGCAGCGCCACCAGCCTGTTGCGCACCACAATATAGGTCTTGCGCTCCGCGTCATTTGACGGCAACAACTCGTCACCCAGGCCCAGCTCGCGGCACAAATCCGCTGCTGCCTGCTTCTCGGTCAAAAAAGAATCCGGCCCGCGCTCCAGCACTGCGCCGTTCACGATCTCTGAACCGAGCGACCCGCCCAACCGCTCCCGCTCCTCGAAGAGCATGTAGTCGACGGAGGCTCCCCCAGCGCGTGCTTTCTCCAGCTCATACGCCGCCGCCAGCCCCGCAATCCCTCCGCCGATGATCGCAATCCGCATTCTTTTCTTTGACCTCACAACCTGTTTACAGCAATTTGCGGCGTTTGGCCGTCCTGAAAGGCAAACCGACCCGCCCTTCAAACCGAATCAAGCCTGCCCATAGGATCAAAGCCGAATTACCCCTCATAAGTGATCGAAATCACTGGAGGAACTCCGACTCCCGGTTAGGCTACACTCGACTTGTTCCGCAGGTTGATACTCGTAGTGCGCAATCTTCGTTTCATCTTCCAACCTCGCCACCGGACGCCCGCTCAACTCATCCGTCCGCGTCCCCACATGCAGGAGGTCTCTTGATGACCGCCGAGTTGATCCACCGGCTCCACTTTGCCTTTACCGTCACATTCCATTATCTGTTTCCGCAGCTCACCATGGGCCTGGCCCTGTTGATTGTAGTGCTGAAAACTGTGGCGCTGCGCACCGGCAGCGAAACCTGGGATCGCGCGGCCCGCTTCTGGGGTCGCATCTTCGCCATCAACTTCGTCTTCGGCGTGGTCACCGGCATTCCCATGGAATTCGAGTTCGGCACCAACTGGGCGCGCTTCTCGCGGCTCTCGGGCGGCGTCATCGGCCAGCCCCTCGCCATGGAAGGCGTCTTCAGCTTCTTTCTCGAGTCGGCGTTTCTCGGCCTCTTTCTTTACGGCGAAAAGCGCATTTCCAAGCTGATGCACTGGTTCTCTGCGGTCATGGTCTTTGTGGGCTCGTGGGTCTCCGGCTTCTTTATCATCGTCACCGACGCCTGGATGCAGCATCCCGTGGCCTACGATCGCTTGCCGAACGGCCAGTTTGAGGTGCTTAGCTTCTGGCAACTGCTTCTCAATCCATGGGGACTGCTCCAGTACATGCACAACATGACCGGCGCGGTAGTCACCGGCTCGTTTGTCATGGCCGCCGTTGGCGCGTTCTATCTGCTCGAGGGCCGGCGCGAGCAGTATGCCCGCATCTTTCTCAAGGTCGGAGTCGTCGCCGGTGTCATTTCGTCCATCATCATCATCTTTCCCACCGGTGACATGGCCGGCAAATATGTTGCAAGAAACCAGCCCGCAGCCATTGCCGCCATGGAGGGATTGTTCAAGACTGAGACCGGAGCGGGCATGGTGCTGGTAGGCCAGCCTAACGAAGAAACCGGCCAGATTGACAACCCCATCGTGATCAATGACGCCCTGAGCTTCTTGATTTACGGCACCACCAAGGCGGAAGTGAAGGGGCTCGATCAGTTTCCGCAAGACCAGCGGCCGACAGCACTGCCGTTGCTCTTTTACGCCTACCACATCATGGCTGGCCTCGGAACCTGGTTCGTCCTGCTCATGATCGTCGCGGCTTTTCTGCTTTGGCGCAGACGCCTCAGCACATCGCGCTGGGCTTTATGGGCGCTGCTGCTCAGCTTTCCGCTGCCCTATATCGCCAACACTGCCGGCTGGCTCACCGCCGAGCTCGGCCGCCAGCCCTGGCTTATCTACGGGCTCATGCGCACCAGCGAAGGCTACTCCGATGTCGTTTCCGCCAGCAATGGATTGTTCACTCTGATTGGTTTCATGGGGCTCTACACGCTGCTGGGGTTGCTCTTCACCGTGCTCATCTATCGCGAAATCAACACCGGCCCCGAACCGCTCGCGAACTCCGCTAGCTCCGAGGTTCAATCATGATGGGTTTCGTTTGGTTCTGGCTCGTCGCCATAATGATCGTCGGCTATGTCGTGCTCGACGGTTTCGACCTCGGCGCCGGCGTGCTGCACCTTGTGCTCGCACGCAACGATCAGGAACGCAAGACCATTCTCGCCTCCATCGGTCCCGTGTGGGATGGCAACGAGGTCTGGCTCCTTGCAGGTGGGGGCACTCTCTACTTTGCCTTCCCCCTGCTTTACGCCTCGGCCTTCTCGGGCTTCTACTTGCCGCTGATGATCGTGCTGTGGCTTCTGGTGCTCCGCGGCATCAGCCTTGAGCTGCGTAACCACATTGACACCGGCGTGTGGCAGTCGCTGCTTGACGGCGTCTTCGGCATGGCCAGCTTGCTGCTTACCATTTTCCTGGGCGCTGCCCTGGCCAACGTCTTGCGCGGCGTGCCGCTCAATGCCAACGGAGATTTCTTCCTGCCTCTTTGGACGACCTGGCGTCCAGGCCCCTCACCCGGCATTCTTGACTGGTACACCGTCATCGGCGGCCTCGTTGCCCTCGTCGCCCTCACGCTCCACGGCGCCTTGTGGCTCTCGCTCAAGGTTTCTGGAGATTTGGAGCAGCGCGCGCGCAGCCGAGTTGCGCCGATCCTGATTCTCCTTATCGCGCTCACCATCGTGAGCCTGGTCGCCACCATCGCCGTGCGCCCCGCCAGCCTCGACAACTACTTTCACTACCCCGTCACGTTCATCATTCCCGCCGGCGTAGTCGCCTCGCTCGCCGCCATCTGGTTCTTCAACCGCAACGGCAGCCCGCTGAAAGCGTTCCTCGCCTCCTGTTGCTATCTCTTTTTTATGCTTGCCGGCGCATGCTGGGGAGTCTATCCCGTCCTTCTGCCCGCTACCACCGGATCGGCCAACGACATCACGCTCTCCCGCGCGCTTTCCGGACCGCACACCTTGGCGGTCGGTCTCGCCTGGTGGCTCATCGGCATGGCTCTCGCCATCAGCTACGTCGTCTTCGTCTACTCACGCTTTAAGGGCAAAGTCGATGCCCATGCCGGCGGGCACTGAGATAAACTGCGCATCAGTCCACGTAAACTTCCCCAGACAAGATGCGCCCTGTCATCCAGGTGTCCGGATTCCGCAAGAGCTACGGCAAGACGGTCGCTGTGGCAGAAGCCTCGTTTGAAGTCAACGAGGGTGAGATCTTCGGCCTTATCGGCCCAAACGGCGCCGGAAAAACTACCACAATGGAATGCATTGAGGGTCTGCGCAAGCCCGATCGCGGTTCCATCTCGGTGCTGTCGCTTGACCCCTTCCGCGACGTCTACAAACTCCAGAGCCGCATCGGCGTGCAGCTGCAGCAGGCGCAGTTGCAAAAGCGAATCAAGGTCTGGGAAGCAGTAGACCTGTGGGCCACGCTCTATCGTAAAAAGACCGCCGATGGGGATCGTCTGCTCGAGCAGCTGGGTCTTGAGGACAAGCGCAACGCCTGGTTCATGAATCTCTCCGGTGGCCAGAAGCAGCGTCTGTTCATTGCGCTGGCGCTCATCAACGATCCGGAGGTCGTGTTTCTTGACGAGCTGACCACCGGGCTCGATCCGCAGTCGCGCCGTGCAATTTGGGATCTGGTCCGCGGCATTCGCGAACGCGGAAAGACCGTCTTCCTCACCACGCACTTGATGGAAGAGGCAGAAAGGCTGTGCGACCGCGTGGCCATTATGGAGCACGGGCGCATCATCGACATCGATACGCCCGCGAACCTGGTGCTCCGGCATTGTCCCGCACGCACGGTGGTGATTGAAGTCAGCGATCCACGCGCCGCCGAACACTTCCAGTTGATTTCGTGCGTGGAAAGTGTGGAGAGCACTGGAAATCAAATTGTGATTTGCGGACGCGGCGATCTGGTGACTGAAGTGATTCACTGCCTGTCGGAAAATCGAGTACGTGTCACCGATTTTCGCGCCATCCTTCCCAACCTTGAGGACGTTTTCATCAAGCTGACCGGGCGCTCCATGCGCGAGTAGGAAGAATCACCATGCTTCGTGGACTGGGTAAACTCACCTGGATCGAAATCAAGATCTTCATGCGCGAGCCGCTCGGCGCAATCGGGACAATTGTGGTCCCGGTGCTTGTGTTTGTCTTGGTCGGCCGAGCCATGAGCTCACGACCGCAGACGCCGTCGATAAACAGTTTTGCCCGGGTCGGCCTCCCGGTTCTGGCGTCGATTCTGATTGTCATCAGCGCGGTGCTTTCACTGGTGACCATCATTTCCATCTACCGCGAGGGCGGCATCCTCAAGCGGTTGCGCGCCACGCCGTTGCGGCCGCAAACCATTCTCACCGCGCACGTGCTTGTAAAGCTCTTGCTGACCGCGGCGTCATTGTTCCTGATGATTCTGGCTGGCAAGCGCTACATCCCGCCCGGCGTCCACCCTCCGATTGTCTCTTTCGCCATTGCTCTCACGATCAGCGCCTGGAGCCTTCTGTCGATAGGTTTTGTCATCGCGAGCATCGTTCCCACCGCGCGCTTCGCGCAACCCGTCGGAGCTGTGGTGTTGTATCCGATGGTTGGGCTCTCAGGATTGTTTGCTCCCGTCGCATCGTTCCCGCCTGCGTTTCGCGTTTTGGCGCACATATCGCCGATGAACTACGCCGTAAGCCTGCTGCAAGGCATTTGGGTAGGCGATCCATGGTCAGCCCACCTTGCCGATGTGGCAATGCTGATCCTGTTCTTCCTGCTGTTTACCGCGCTCTCGGCTAAGATTTTTCGCTGGGTGTAGAGCGCGACGCATTGACGCATGCGAACTATTGACGACCGCTGTTTCAGGCACCCGCGACCGAGGCTGAAAGCGGACGGCTAAAAGCTGCCTTTCTACAGCGCCACCAGCGTCCCCTGATTCATGATGTGCCGGTAGGTTTCCGCCTCGCTCTCCAGCCCCGGATCCCAGTTCTTCGGCTGGTAGATGCAGCAAAGTTCCTGCGCCAGTGGATCGCCGGTCAAGGCGTACGCCCGCGCCCTCGAACCTCCGCAGATCTCCTTGAACTCGCACGCGCCGCACTTGCCCTTCAGCTGGCTGGTGTCGCGCAGTGCCTTGAAGATCGGCGCGTTGCGGTAAATCTCTCCCAACGGCGTCTCGCGAATGTTTCCGGCATGGATCGGCAAAAATCCGCTCGGGTAAACATTTCCCATGTGCGAGATGAACACGAACCCCTTGCCGTCGTTCACCCGCCGCGTTGCCCAGCTCCGGTTTCGTGTTGCGGCATCGGCCGTCGGCGTTCCCGGCTCGTACGCGGTCCCATTCGGATGCCCGCCTTCGTGCCCGGCCCCATTCCCATGCCCGTTTCCGGCTCCATGCCCCATGCGCTTCTCTTCCAGATTGTGCTGCAGCAGGTACCGGCGATAGTGCATCGCCTCCGTCGTTTTGATCTGGAAATTCGCCCGGCGCGAAAGCTCATAAATCTTTCCGAAGACCTGCTCGAACTCCTCGCCGCTCAGCAAATCGTCCAACTGGCCCCGTCCCACCGGAACCAGGAAGAACACATTCCACATCACGATGGCCAGCTTCTCAAACAGATCGCACAGGTTGTCGAGGTCGTGCACGTTGTGGCGGCTGACCGTGGTGTGTACCTGGATCGGGATGCCCGCCTCATTGGCCCACTCAATGGCCTGAATGGTGCGCGCCCACGCTCCGGGCAATCCGCGGAATGCGTCGTGAATTTCGGGGCTCGACCCGTCGAGCGAGATGCCCAGCCGAACCAGTCCTGCTTCCTTCATCTTGAAGATCGCCTCGCGGGTCAGCAGCGGAGTTGCGCTCGGAGTTACCGCCACGTGTACATCTTTGCTCGCCGCGTAGCGAATCAGCTCAAAAAGATCCTTCCGCTTCAAAGGGTCGCCGCCAGTGAAAACGAAAATTGGAATGTGCATGTCGGCGATCTGATCGATCAGCGCCTTGCCTTCCTCGTGCGTCAGCTCATCGGGATGCGGAATGGGCTGCGCCGCCGCGCGGCAGTGTTTGCACGCCAGGTCGCAGGACTGCGTGATCTCCCAGATTGCGAGAAACGGCGATTCGTCGTAGTCGATCTCGCCTCTTGCGGGAATGTTTTGCATCGGTTCCATCGGCATGCGGCCTCCTGCTCGAATCGCGATATTCCTCTGTGCCCGGAGTTCAAGGGGAAAGCCCGCCTCCGAACGCCACGATTCCGGTTCAGAAGACCACCGATTACCCGGGTCAGGCTGTGATTGGGATCACTTTGTGAGGTCGATTTGAAATCGCTAAATCCCTTTTCTGGACAAAAACGGGAAACAGGAACACAATTTCTTCACCGGCAAGGCCCCCCGCCTCGCCCCGAGCCGATAGTGAAAGTGCGGGAGTGTTGCGGCCACCGTCCGAAACCGGCCATCCGCCTCGAGGCGAGCCAATCCCTCGTATGGTGAGTCAAATCACCTTTTTATGTGCGGCCAAACACCGCAAATGATGTTCCGCCTCTGGCACGATTTGAACGCACCATTGGGAGGTACCCATGGCCGCCTTGTTGAAACCGGGTTGGACAAAGCCCTCCACGATTCTCTTCGCCACCGAATTGCCGCACAACGAGAAGGCCTTCTCGTTTGCCCTCGCTCAAGCCCGGGAATTCGGCGCCAATCTCATCCTCTTTCACGCATTTGACACCCTCGTGACCACCGCTTCGGAGTCTTCGGGCATTCGCTATTACGACTACCCGGCCGCCGCGCGGATCGAAAAAGACCGCCTCGAGCCGCTTGCCTCGCGCTTTCGTGAAGCGGGCATTCAATGTGAAGTCGTCGCGCGGCCGGGACTGCCCGCCGACGAGATCCTCGCATTCACCCGCGAGCGTCAGATCGATCGCATCGTGATGGGCACACACTCGCCCGGCCCCATCGGCAAGCTCTTAGTGGGTTCGGTCGCTGAAGCTGTGTTGCGCACCGCCACGTCGCCGGTCTACGTCATCGGGCCAGAGGTCGTCGACGGTAGCTATCGCAATTTCGCTACGCGATCCATCCTTTGTGCGGTCAGCCTTCATGAGGCCAGCACCATCGTCGCCGAGTTTGCTGCCCAGCTGGCGGTTCAGCACCAGGCGCGTCTGATCCTGCAGCACGTCATCCGTCCGCAAGACCGCGCGGATTTCCTCGCTGGCCGATCTCTCGACGATGTCGAGGCCGGCATGCTCGCACTTGTTCCACGCAGTCTCGTTGGCCAGATCGCCGTCCAGACTGTCGTTGTGCCCGGCGACCCTACGGAAGAATTGCTCTATCAGAGCCGTGCGCAGCATGCCGATCTCATCGTCCTCGGTGCGCAGGGCGCATCGGCTTTCGCCGCCATCACCCGCCACGGCGTGGTCTACAAAACACTGGCCCACACCCAGTGCCCGGTCATAACGCTTTCGCCCGTGGTCCTCGCCGAATGCGGCTCCAAGGCAGAGAACCTGCATCCCGCTGAAGCCTTCATGGCCGGTGTCTTTTAGCTTTTCGCCAGGCGATCGTATTCGCTGAATCGAGGCGCCGTCGCATCCGGCCCCGCAATCGCTCGCCCGCGTGGCGCCCATAAGCGTGCAATGATGCCAAGTGTGCAGTGTTGCCCGGTCGCGTCAGATCACTTTCAGCAAAAGCAGAATCAGGATAATCGTCAGAATCAGGCTGATGCCGCCTCCACCGTAGTATCCCCACCCCGGTCCCACTCGATAGCCGCCATATCCGAATCCAAAAATCAGCACGATCAAAATAATTAGCAACAGCATGTCGCTCTCCTTCGCGCGTCCCTTTGCCGCAACGGCGCGCGATTGCACAAACCTTCTGCTGTGATGCCGTTACCTGCATGCGCGGCTGCTCAGTTGGCGAAGTGATTCAACCAATCGGCAAAAGTTGGCGATGCGCCCCGCGATGCGTACCGTCGCACCGCGGTTGCATCGCGGGTCCAGTTCTCACCGCGGATCATTGCAGCGTTGCGCTGTTTGTCGAATTGAAAAAAACAAAGGAACAACCCCCACTCAGGGCAGGGCGTCAAAGCGGGAGTGGTTGAGGACGAATCACCGGAGGTGAACGATGCTTTGGACGATCTTTGTAATTCTTCTTGTACTGTGGTTGATTGGTGTTGTTTCTTCATACACACTCGGCGGATTCATTCACATCCTTCTCGTGATCGCGCTCGTCGTGCTGGTCATCCAGCTGATCACGGGACGCAGAGCCGTTTAGCCGCGAAATAAAACACCGCGACGGCGTCTCTCTCGCCCGATTGGCCATTGGGGCATCAATAGGGTTCGTTAGATAAACCGAAGCAAATATTCCACGGAGGTGGAACCATGAATAAGGATCAGGTAAAAGGTGCGGTGAACGACGCTGCGGGACGAGCCAAGCGCCAGGTCGGCGAGTGGACCGGTGACACCAATGCTCAAGTGGAAGGTGCGGCGCAGCAGATTAAAGGCAAAGCGCAGAAGGTTGTGGGCAACGTGAAAGACGCAGCCCACGATGCATCCAGGAATGTCGACCGCGAGCACGAGCAGGAGAAGGGAAGAGAGCAGGAGCGTGAGCGGCAGCGCGAGCAGCACGCGCACCACAGCTAAGCCTACGCACAAAACCACGCGGGCAGCTGACCGAACTGAAGCGCAAGCCTCTCTCGGTCTCCTGCCCCCGTTTTGTTTCTGCGCTTTTTTTCTACGCCTTCAACTCTTCGTTTCTACGTCTCATCGATCGCTGCTCCAGCCCTATCGGGCTCCGCCATTCCCGGGAATTTTTCCGATGCGCTATACTTTTCGCATCGGGCCCGATCCGTTTTCCTCGGGTCGGCTTTGCCCCGCAGCGAGGTGCGTCTTCACAAGAGACACCGCCATCCGCATGACCGACGTTCCACTGGCGCCAACCACGCGCTGGCGTGCTGTGGCTCGCGTCCTCCGAAGTCCAATCGATAGTTTAAGTTGCGCACTTCTCCCCGCTCCATGCGATCTTTGCGGCTCGCCCCTGCCCGCGCTCTCTTCCGTTCCAATTTGCCCTGTTTGCTGGTCAGAATTCTCCGTCCCGGCCGGACCCGTCTGCGCGCGCTGCGGCGATGCGCTTGGTGCCTCCACAAATCCAGTGAATTCAACGCTTTGCCGCCCGTGTCGCCTGGCGCCGCCGCCGTTTGTCCGCGCCGTTTCCTATGGTCTCTATCAAGGCCGCATGAGAGAAGCAATCCATGCCCTCAAGTACGACCGCCTGCACCCGGCGTCGCGCGGGCTTGGTCGTATGCTCGCCGATGCCATCGCGCAACTCGCCGCCGATACTCCTGCCGAAATGCTCGTCATTCCGGTGCCGTTGCACCGCTCCAAATATGCGCAGCGCGGTTTCAATCAGTCGCGTTCGCTCGCCGTCCATGCTCTCCAAATCCTTCGCAGGACGCATCCGGAATGGCGGCTGACCCTCGCTCCAAGCACTCTCATGCGTCTGCGGGCCACCGATACGCAGGCCGGCCTCACCCCGCGCCAGCGTCGCTTGAATGTACGCGGCGCATTTTCCGTCTCCGATCCCTCTCGAGTTAACGCGCAGCACATCTTGCTGGTGGACGACATCATGACTACCGGCGCCACCGCGCGGGCCGCCGCGCAAACCCTGCTCCATGCCGGAGCAGCTTCGGTTTGGGTGGCAACATTAGCCCGCGCGCAGCGCGCCGTGGGTTTCGCCCGATCATCGTTCGATCCCACAAGGGCCGGTTCCAATTTGGAAGAAAGCGAGTTCGAAGACCAAGAACTTACCAACGCAGTCACGCACGATCCACTTTCGAGTTCGTCAAACGTGGGTGGGCAACCATCTTTTTAATCCCGGGGGAAGAGATGTCGTTGGGAAAAGCCATGATTCACGCGCGCAAGATGAAAGCCATCCTAAAGGCCGGGGTCCCTGCGGACAGGTCCTCCTCCACGGGGCTGAAGGCTGTCGTCCTGGCCGCCGACCACGGCGCCGCGCCACACGCCCACGCACACATTCTGCAGATGCCGGTCCTGGTGCTGAACGCCTCCTACGAACCCATCAACATCTGCGGCGCCCGCCGCGCTCTGGTGCTGGTGCTCAAAGGCATCGCGCGCACTGAGGAGGAGCACGGCCTTTCGCTTCACGCGCAGCGCACCATCATCGCCATGCCATCGGTCATTCGCCTGCTTGAATATCGCCGCATTCCTCACCAGACGCGCGCTCTCTCGCGCAAAAACATCCTGCTCCGCGATCGCAATACCTGCCAGTACTGTGGCGAAGCCTATCCGCCCGGCGAGCTCACTCTCGATCACGTTGTCCCTCGTTCGCGCGGCGGCAATTCCACCTGGGAAAATCTTGTGGCCTGCTGCCACGAGTGCAATCGCAAAAAAGGCAATCGCCTCCTCAGCGAAATCGACGACATGATCCTGCTACGCGAGCCTCGCCCCTTCTCGCTCCATACCAGCCGCCAGATCATGCGCATGCTCGGCCGCAGCGACGACCGCTGGCGCAAGTACCTGTTCTATTGATCAGTAAGCCGAGAAAACGCCTATCCGGAAATGCCCTCGCGAAAATATGTCGGCCGCGTTTCAAGAATCAGCTTTGTAACAAGGGCACGGCTTTAGCCGGGCCGCAAGACGCAAAAGAATTGCGGGCTTTAGCCCCTGAGGGATGTGCTTCGGCTATGTCGATACGCTACGATTCTAAGCGTAGATCATGCGCAAGTTTTTCACGTTTGCAGTCCTAGCCCTCTGCATTGCCCATCGCGCTTTCGCCTCCGGCGACAGCGATCTGGCATTACGGGAACGTCTGATCTTCGCATTACAGAACCTCGATTTCCAAGGCTCCCAAACAAGCCCGATTCGACTCGACGTCGACTTTGTCGCGCAATTCGACAACCCTCTGCCTGGACACCTGATACTGAGCTGGGAAGCAAAAGATCGCTGGCGTCGCGACGTGGTTCTGGGCGAATTCCGCGAAATTGAAATCCGGAATGGCGATTGGCGCTATATCAGCCGAAACACCAATTTCACGCCTCTTCGGGTCCAGCAACTTGAAAACCTGCTCGGGCTCGATTCGGTCCACGAATCTTGGATCGCCTCAAAAGAAAAACGCAGGGTCGTGCATGGCGCAGCCGAAGATTGTATTCAGGCCGACTCGGTCGGAGACAGTTTGACGAGCTTCAAGCAACCTTCTCGCGAGATATGTATCAGCCTCGACTCGAACGACATTGTTTCGGATACAACGAAAGATGATTCCGGCGTCCCACGCGAGAAGATCTTTGGGGATTATTCTGTCTTTTCCGGTCATCGATATCCCCACATGTTCCAGCTTGAATTGAACGGCGGCAACCTCGTGACTGCTACAGTTTCGAGCATCACGACTGCCACATTTGACGAGTCGATCTTTAAGCCGCTTCCTAATGCGATCGCGCGCCGGGCTTGCGACAACATGAAAGCCCCTGTCGTACTGAAGTCCCCAGCAATGGGTTTTTCGCCCGCCGCTCGGTTAAAAGGAGGGGGAGAAGTGTCCGTAACGATGACCGTCAATCTCGACGGATCGGTCAGCGGCATTCAAATGTCTGGCACCTCAGGAATTCCGCTCGACGCGGACACGCTCAAGGATCTCCAGTCCTACAAGTTCAAGCCGGCAATGTGCGGAGGAGAACCGGTGGTCGCCGATGTCACGGTCGAAGTCGATTTCAAAATGTATAACTGACCTTTCGGTCCTATCAGTGGCGGAACCTCAGCAGAGCCGGGTGCCGCATCCTAAACACGTTTTGTGCGTTTATGGCGGGATAGCAGAAGCCCGCCTCGCTCCGGTGTTGTCATTCATCCCCACCCGTGTCCTGTCATTCTGAGCGATCTCTGTCCGCGTCAGCGGACGGAGTGATCGAAGAATCTGCGGTTGCTTTTCGTCACTCTCGCTCTCCCACAAGAAATGGGTGCCCCATCCTAGCTTCGCTAGGGTGGGATAGCGCGACTCCGACGTTTCCCATCCTTCGGGGGCATCTTGCCGGAAGGGTGGGACAGCACGAACCCAAGCCCGCTTTTCCAACCCCGCCCCCTTCGTCTTTTCGTTGACTCCGCCCGTCGATTGCAGTATGTTCACTCTGCGCGGATTGCGCTGAAGTCGCGTCTGCCCCATTCCCCCTAGCGGCAAACATTCATTCGCCCTCGTCGCATCCCCAGCGCGCGGCCCATCATCGAGCATCCCGCCAGTGCCCCTCTCACTTCGGCGTGCTCAGCGAAATCGAAACGGATCCACTGCTTGCTCCGAGGAACGACTCAGATGAAGACTCGCAGCTCAATCTTGATGTCAATCGTTCTGCCCGCGGCTCTCGCAGGCATTTGCGCCGCCCAGAATCCGCTCGCGGCCCTCGAAAACGCCGCCAAGGAAAAAGCCGCCGCAGACAGCCATCGAAACGCTCCTCAACAATCAGCTGCCGCTCACGCTGAACGCCAACGACGTGTATCCCACCGTCACCACGCCTCCAGGCGGCCCGTTCAACCCGCAGCCCCTCAAACTCACAGCCGCGCAGCTCAATCAGCCGCTCGCTCCCGGCGATTACACCATCAACACTCTCGATTTCTGTTCGGAGTATTCCGTGCACGAGCCCGGTGCGGGCGTGGCCTACGTGCTCGGTCCCTATGAGGGCAAAGCCGCCGGCGCCATCGGCGCTCTCATCTGGCGCGGAACTGAGCAATACCGCATCAACCCCAACTCACTCCAAGCCGTCTCCTGGACCATCCAGGCGGGAATTACTTATGCGCAGATGCCCAAGTCGTATCAGGCCATCGTCGATCAGGTCATCCCTGACTACAAATCCGAAATCTCCAGCGACTTCTTCGCCAACCTTGAAACCACTTACAACGATGCTGCCAAAACCGCCAAGCTTCCGCCTCTCGATACCATCCTTGCCAAAATGGGTAAGCCCGGCGAGCTCGCTTTAAGCGCCGAGCGCCAGCGTTCCATCCTCCTCGCCCAAAACACCAACGATCAGCTCCGCGATCAGACGCTCTTTCAGGGCCAGCAAAGCGGCCTCTATACGCCCGTCAAGGCTCAGACCGGACCGTGGACCGAGCGCGTCAAAGGCCAGGTCTACATGAAGCTGCTCATCGCCGGCGGCAACATGGCCACCAACAACGTGCTGCAGATTCGCATCCTGCCGCCCGCCGCGCAGAACGCGCAAAGGCAATTCAATCGGCCGCATCTCGTCCTTGCGGGCTACAGCCAGTCGGATGAACCGCAATGGCCGGCGGAGCTTGGCGTCAAAATCTACCACCTTCAAACCCTCCTTGAAGGGATGCTCGGTTACTCGCAGGGCGCAGGCGCGCAGGCGCTCGGTCAGGTGCCTGTTGTCCTGGTGAGCCCGCCCGGGCCAGGCACGAATCAGGGACCCGATGAAGGTGCGCCACCTGAGCCACTTGATCCGCCAACCCCATACAACCCTCCACCCACTACGTCCGCACCTCCGCCGAGCGAGCCCACACCTCCGACGGAGCCTGCACCCGCTCCCCCGGCAACGGCTGGGAATCCAACTCCGCCATCGACAACGCCGCCAGGCTCCCCCGCGCCCACCACTCCGGTCGTTTCGCCCACCGAGCCCTCGGCGCCGTGTCCTATCGGCAAAGCGAATGAGATCGTCGGCACCGTCACTATCATCCGCAATGGCGCCATGGTCTCCCTGAAAGTGGGCGATCCCATCTGCGTCGGCGATACGATTCAAACCGGCGCCAACAGTTGGGTCATTTTCCTCCTTGCCGACAACACCCAATGGATGATGGCCGCAGGCAGCACGGCGTCAGTCACCAGCTATTTTTTCGATTCGAAGAAACCAGCCACGAGCAGCGCAACCTTCGACTTTCTGGTAGGAGCCTTCCAGTACCTCAGTGGATTGATCGGCAAAGACGACCCCGGAGGCTTCCACGTTGAAACGCCGGTGGGTGATCTCGGATTCCGTGGGACCGAGCTCATCGGCATCTACAACAATGCCTCGAATAATTTGGAGGTTGACCTGATCAATGGTTCAGTCGCCGTCACGCCAAGCGCAACAGCGGCGACAACGATGTCGGCCCCGGTCCAGATCGAACTCAACTCCCAAGGGGTGCAGGCCCTGCCGCTGACGCAAACGCAGTACGACACCATCGAATCGCAGAACTTCCCGGGGATACCGATCAGTTGAGAGCCCGCCCCGATGATCTGCGATTCGACGCATCGCCGCGCAATTTCTTCTGCCCGCGTCGCATGCAACCAAACCGTCGAGAGCTAGTCCTGCGCACGAATTCGCCAACCCACACCGGCACGCGAAGCCGTGCTCATTTGCCGTCTGGTTTTCTAATCCACCTCACGCCTTCGCTTTCATGTCCTCGCAACTCGTTCAATCCACAATCGTTTCGCCGCCGCTCGATTTGTCTGATTCTCGATCCCCGCGAGTCGGGGCCCATCCGTCGCACATCTAAACCTTTGCGGTTGGGTTCAATAAGCTGTTGGGTTCAATAAATTGAGAGCGGCAAATCCGCCTCGCTCGTCCCCAGCTGATGCTCAAAGGAGCGATATCAATGCAGATCCCCAAACTTCAACTTGCGGTTTTTTTTGCAGCTGGCGTTTTGCTCGCCGCCGTGCCCGCGCTCGCCGCTGACAACACCAGTCAGAAACAGGGAAGCGCCGTTGTCACCGTCCTCCCCAAAACTGAAATTCCTGGCGGCATCTCCCAACAGGCGTTGCATCTCAAAGTCGACGGAAAGGACTCGACCGTGACCGGCTGGACGCCACTCCGTGGATCCGATGGCAAAGTTGAGATGGTGGTGCTCATCGACGATGGAGCCCGCCAGAGTCTCGGCCTGCAATACTCCAGCGTTGCAAAATTCATTCAGGCACTGCCGCCCGATGCCAAGGTTGCGGTTGCCTACATGGCAAACGGCCAAGCCCGGTTCTCCGGTCCGTTGACCACTGATCGCGCCGCCGCTGCCCGCGAGCTCCACCTGCCGTTGCCGGGCATGGCCGGCGCCAGCGCCAGCCCGTACTTCTGCCTCTCCGATTTGGCCAGGCATTGGCCCTCGGCCGATGCCGGCGCACGGCGCGAAGTCGTGATGATCACCAACGGCATCGATTATTACGATCCGCACTACGATCCCGAGGATCCTTATGTTCGGACGGCTATTGACGATTCAGTGCGATCCCGCCTCATCGTCTACACCATCTACTGGCGCAGCTCAGGACCATTCGACCGCGGCGGCTACGCAGCTTTCTCCGGCCAGAGCCTGCTGTCAGAACTGACTGAGGCCACGGGTGGCGTCAGCTATTGGCAGGGCAATGGCGATCCGGTCACTCTGGACCCGTACTTCTCCGACATTGATCGCCGTCTCGACAACCAATATGAGCTCAGATTCATGACGCCCGTTGGGGGAAAGCCTCAGATGGCGAGCCTGAAATTGAAAGTCAGCGCAGAAGCCAATGTTGACGCGCCCGAACAAGTCTACCTGCACTCCGCCGCCGAATAATCGCCGAACCTTCTACGATTAATTTTGGGTGCCCCAGGTCTGGATCCTCAGACCTGGGATAGCGTGAGTCTGAATCCACCACCTGCTCTTGTAGCGCCGGCGGCTCGCCGGCTGTCGTGGGGCGTCCCCGCCCGCACATCCGTGCCTGGGAAAACATGTTCTTCCATCAAAAAATGGGGTGCCCCGTCCAAGCTTTGCTTAGGCGGGATAGCACGACCCCGACCCGCCCGCACAGCGGTGCCCCAGGTCTCGCTTTTGAGACCTGGGAAACCACTTGTCTGCAACGGTCGCAGTCCTAATATGCCAGCGCCACCGCGTCCGCGCGCATCTCGCTGCCTGCCGCGTACACCCGGGTCCCGCCCTGTTTGCGCAACTCGATGCACTCATAGCGCCCGAAGCCGCCATCGCTCTCGCCCATCGGCCAACCCAGATCTTCGAGCGCCTTGCGCGTCGCCGCCGGAACTCCCGCTTCCAGTCGAAGCACACCGCGCGGCCCCATTCCTTGCCGGTCCTCGCCCATCGATTGCGATGATCCTTCGTGGTGCCAGCGCGGACTATCAGCCGCGGCCTGCACATCCAATCCGTAGTCCACGCGATTCAAAACGATCTGCGTCTGCCCCTGCGGTTGCATGTCTCCGCCCATCACGCCGAACGAGATCCACGGCACCCCGTCCTTCGACGCGAATCCCGGAATGATGGTCTGAAACGGCCGCTTGCCCGGCGCGTAAATGTTCGGGTGCCCATCCTGCAAAGTAAACAATTGCCCGCGATCCTGGAACATGAAGCCCAGCCCATCGGCCACCAGCCCTGATCCCATCCCGCGAAAGTTCGACTGAATAATTGACACCATCATTCCGTCTTTGTCGGCTGTCGTGAAATACGTCGTGTCGCCGTGGCTCGGCGCCTGACCCGGTGAAACGTGCTCGTTGATCGCATCCAGCCGGATCAGCTTCGCGCGTTCCTTCGCATAATCCTTTGAGATGAGCCATTCAATCGGAATCTTCGCAAAATGCGGATCGGCATAGTACCGCGCCCGATCTTCGTACGCCAGCCTCTTCGCCTCGATCTGCACCTGCAGCGATTGCGCCGATTGAAATCCATACCCGCGCATGTCAAAGTTCTCAATCATGTTCAGCATTTGCAATGTCGCCAGCCCCTGCGTGTTGGCCGGCATTCCGTAAACATCAACGCCGCGGTAGTTCGTCACCAGCGGCTCAACCCACTCTGCCTGGTGTTCGCGCAAATCGTCCGCACTGAGCCATCCGCCGATGCGCTTGAAATACGCGTCGATGGTCTTGGCAATGGGACCGTCATAAAACGCGTCGCGCCCTCCCTCGGCAATCATCTTGTAGGTGCGCGCCAGGTCCGGATTCCGCCGCACGTCGTATTCGCTTGGCAGCGACCCATCCGGCTGCAAGTAGGTCTTCATTGCGTTGGCCGTTTCTTCAATCGCCGAGCCCGCGCGCTGAAAGGCCTTCAGATTTCCATTGATGTAGTAGCCGATAATCTGCGGCGCGGGATCGCCGGCTTCACATGCCTCAATCGCCGGCTCAAACAGCTCCGCCCATTTCAGCTTCCCATAGCGCTGATGCAGCGCCCACCATCCGCCCAACGCGCCCGGAGTTGAAACGCTCACTGCGCCCAGCGCTGGAATGTGACCGTTCACGGCGCGCGACCGCACCGTCGCGAGTGAAAGCGATTTGGGTGACCGGCCCGAGCTGGCCATGCCCATCAATTTGCCCACCGCCGGATCCCACACAAACGCAAAGCAGTCTCCGCCCAGCCCGCTGCTGGTGGGCTCAACAAATCCGAGAACGGCATTGGCGGCCACCGCCGCATCCACTGCGGACCCTCCGCGCTTCAACATCGCGATGGCCGTCTGCGTCGCCAGCGGATGCGCCGTCCCTGCCGCTCCGTTCAATCCCAGTGCGGGTGATCTCGTCGCAAAGCTCGCGCCCGCCGGCCGGTCGCCCGCATGAACATCGGGACGAATAAACTGCGCCGCGCCCGCAGGTTGGAATTTCGGCAGCTCCATTGTTTTGCCCGACTCGCTTCCGCCCGAATTCGCCTGGCCCTGGCCCGATGCCTTGCTTTGAACGCCGGCAGCGGTCGCTGCGGCAGCCAGTGGAAGCGTCTGAATAAAGGTTCGACGGCGCATGGCAATCTCCTCCTCCCCAATCTACACGCGCTTCCGCCCTGGCAACTCCCTAATGAAACTGAAACTTTCACAGGCTGCGGAAAAACTGCCTCGAGGGAGCACGAAGTGTCAGGGCACGACTTCAGTCGTGCCGTAAGTGTCGCAAAACGGATGTGGGCTTCAGCCCCTGAGGGACGCCCCCCCAATTTGATCCGGCACGAAAATGGGTGCCCCGTCCAAGCTTCGCTTGGGCGGGATGGCACGATCCCTGACGCGGCCTCCGTCGTCGCATCGTCGAGGCATTCGCAAAGCAGCGTAAAATAACCGCGATGATTGCTCGCCATAAAACATTGCTACTCTCCGCTCTGTTCGCTCTTGCGTCCGCAACTCTTTGCGCGCAACCCCACACTCCCGACTTCGGTCCCAACGTATTCGTCTTCGATCCTTCCATGTCCGCGGCCGCTATTCAGCAACGGATCGACAAGGTCTACGCCATTCAGCAGCACAGTGAATTCGGCACCGCGCGCGACGCCCTGCTCTTCTTGCCCGGCAGCTATCACGTCGACGTGCCCATCGGCTTTTACACTCAGGTCCTCGGTCTCGGCGCCTCGCCCGACGCCGTCCACATCACCGGCAACGTCCACGCGGATGCCAGCCTGCCGCGCAACAATGCCACCTGCACTTTCTGGCGCGCCGCTGAAAACTTCTCTGTCACTCCAACCGGCGGCACCATGCAGTGGGCC
Organism: uncultured Acidobacteriaceae bacterium; assembly: GCA_963828325.1. GTDB lineage: Bacteria > Acidobacteriota > Terriglobia > Terriglobales > Acidobacteriaceae > Telmatobacter. Next base: position 95,334 of record CAWHEK010000038.1, on the reverse strand, counting down.
GTCTCGCAAGCCGCGCCGTTTCGCCGCATGCACATCGACGGCAATCTTGTGCTTCATCAGAATCACGGCTGGGCCAGCGGCGGCTGGATGTCCGATTCGCTCGTTGACGGCACCGTCGACTCCGGATCGCAGCAACAATGGATCGCGCGCAACAGCCAGTGGAGCAAATGGACCGGCTCCAACTGGAACATGGTCTTCGTCGGCGATGTCGATCCTCCAGCCGGCGAATGGCCCGCGCCGCCCTACACAAAAGTCGCCACCGTTCCCGTCGTACGCGAGAAACCATTTCTCTATGTCGATGCGCGCGGAAACTATCTTGTCCGCTTGCCCGCGCTGCGTCGCAACAGTTCCGGCATCACTTGGCGCTCGGCCATCACTCCCGGCCGCTCGATCCCGCTCAGCCGTTTCTTCATCGTGCACCCCGGCGACTCCGCCACCCAAATCAACGCGCAGCTTGGAAGCGGCAAAAATCTGCTCTTCACTCCCGGCATCTACGAACTCACTGAACCGATTCGCATCACGCACTCACACACCATCGTCCTCGGCCTCGGATTCGCCACGCTCAAGCCCATCCATGGCGCCGCCGCTCTCACCACCGCCGACGTGGATGGCGTGATCATCGCCGGCCTGCTCATCGACGCCGGGCCCATTGAATCGCCGGTGTTGGTCGAGGTCGGCCCCCAAGGCAGGCACGCGAATCACGCCCGCAACCCGATTGAGCTCGCCGATATTTTCTTCCGCGTCGGCGGAGCAGGCGTGGGCCGCGCCGTCGTCGACCTGCGCATCAACTCCAACGACACCATCGTCGATCACACATGGATCTGGCGCGCCGACCATGGCTCAGGCGTCGGTTGGAATCTCAACACCAGCGCCAATGGCGTCGTCGTGAACGGCAACCGCGTTACCGCCTACGGTCTCTTCGTCGAGCACCACCAGCAATATCAAGTCTTGTGGAACGGCAACGCCGGGCGCACCTACTTCTACCAATCTGAAATCCCTTACGATCCGCCCGACCAGGCGAGTTACTCGAGCGGCGTCGATTCCAATGGCCGGCGCACCAACGGCTGGGCTTCCTACAAAGTCGCCGACTCCGTCCAGACCCACGAAGCCTGGGGCCTCGGCGTCTACTCGGTCTTCCGTCATCCCAACGTCATCCTCACGCACGCCATCGAAGTGCCCGCCACGCCGAACATCCGCTTTCACCACATGGTCACCATTGCCCTCGACAACCTGGGCGAAATCTCGCACGTCATCGACGATGCCGGCGGCGCTGCAACTGCGCGCCCGCACGTCGTCCAAAGACTTGCTGAATTTCCGTAGCGAGCATCACCACAATAGGAGAGCTCAAAAAAAAGACCGGTCATCCTGAGCGAAGTCCTGCCCCCTCAGAACGCGGTCGAAAGCCTGCCCTGAGCGGAGATCGCGAAGCGATCGGAGTCGAATGGGGACCTGCATTTGCTTTTTTGCGGTATTCACTCTCAATAGAAAATGTGTGCCTCAGGTGCCCCGCATTTGGGCGCCTGGGACGCAACGGATCTGCTTCGGGTCCCTCACTCATCCCAAATCCCTGCACCCAATTCCCCTATATGCGAATCTAGATAGAAGTACATTCGTTTGTTCGCCGTACTTCCCCGGCCCTAACGCAAAATAAAGTTCCAGCCAACCTCGGAGAAAACTGTTGTCCGCGATCGACTCCACATTACCAGCCCTGCCCGCCGCCAACGGTAAGCGCGACGGATTGGGAGCCGCGCGGCCGCGGACGGTTGAGAATCCCAATATCGATCTGCACGCGGCCTGGAAGCCGAGAGTCAATCCGTGGCTCATCGCTGCGTCGGTTGCGCTCGCCGCGTTTATGGAAGTGCTTGACACGTCCATCGCCAACGTGGCCTTGCCGCACATCGGCGGCGCGCTCGGCGCAAGCAACGACGAGGCCACATGGGTCCTCACCAGCTACCTCGTCTCCAACGCCATCGTGCTGCCGCTCGGCGGTTGGGCTTCATCGGTCATGGGCCGCCGCAACTTCTTCGTCTTTTGCATCTCCGGCTTCACCGCCGCCAGTTTTCTTTGCGGCATCGCTCCCTCCCTGCCCATCCTGCTTCTTTGCCGGGTGCTTCAGGGCATGTTCGGCGGCGGCATGCAGCCCATGGCGCAGGCCATCATGGCCGATTCGTTCGAGCCCCACAAGCGCGGCCAGGCCTTCGCGCTCTACGGTCTGGTCGCTGTGCTCGCGCCGTCCATCGGTCCCACCCTTGGCGGCTGGATCACCGACAACTTCTCCTGGCGCTGGATCTTCTTCATCAATATTCCCGTCGGCGTTCTCGCGTTCATTCTGGTCACGCGCCTCGTCGAAGATCCGCCGTGGATCAAGGCCGACCGTTCAAAGCTGCGCAACATGGATTACGTTGGCCTCGGATTTCTCACCCTGGCTATGGGCGGGCTCCAGATCATGCTCGATAAGGGTGAAGAGAACGACTGGTTCTCCTCAACCTTCATCTGCGTCTTTGCCGTTCTCTTCGTCGTTGGCATCATCGGCCTCTTTCTCTGGGAGTGGAACAAGAAAGATCCGCTCATCAACCTGCGCCTCTTTCGCTACAGGAACTTCGCCATCTGCTGTTTTCTCATGATGCTGGTGGGCGGCGTTCTCAATGCCAACACCGTATTGCAGCCGCAATTCACGCAGCAGTTGCTTGGCTACACAGCTACCACCGCCGGCCTTGCGCTCACCTACGGCGGAATCACGCTCGTCTTTATGATGCCGCTCGCCGGCATCGCCACCGGAAGAATCTCCGCGCGCTACCTCGCTGCATTCGGCTTCATGATGCTCGTCATCACTTTCCGTTATGCGGCAATCGTCACCAATCTCCAGATGAGCTTTGCCGAGGCATCCTGGCTGCGCGTCGTGCAAATGTTCCCGCTCCCGTTCTGTTTCATCTCCATCACCACCGCGGCCTACGTGGGCATGCCCAAGGAGCAGAGCAACCAGGTCGCCGGACTCATCAATTTCGTCCGCAACATCGGCGGGTCCATCTTGATCGCCATCACCAACGCCCAGGTCACCAGCCGCGCCATGTGGCATGAGCAGCACTTGCAGCAGGCCATGCAGCCGGGAACCATCGGCTTCGACCTTCACCGGCAGGCTCTCGCCTCGGCTTACAGCCACGCGTTCGGGTCGGCCAACGGCGCCGCCCTGGCTCTGGCACAGATGTACAACCAGTTGATTGCTCAAGCCACCACGCAGGGCTACCAGGACGTTTACATGGAGCTCTCCTATGCCTCGATCGCTCTGGTCTTCCTCGCCTTCCTCCTCAGCAAGAACAAGCCCGGCGGTGGTGGAGGCGGCGGAGGCATGCACTGAGTAATCGGTCATCCTGAGCGAGCGCAGCGAGTCGAAGGACCTGCAGTTGACTTTTGCACTCTCAACCCACCACGAAAATGGGTGCCCCGTCCTCGGGGTCCCCGCGGACAGGTCCTCGTCCGTGGGGTGGGTCCAAGCTTCGCTTGGGCGGGATAGCACGAACCTCAACCGATCCGGCTTGCTATCAGGCCTCGCTTCAGCCGTGCCAATGATGCACCCACGAATTACTCGGGCTCTAGCCCCCGAGGAAATGCCTTTCCCCAAGTGCCCATCCGCTCCGCTTGACCTCTCGGCATGGCACGTGTGCCAAATCACAAGCCACTTCCCCCTTTTGGGCCTATAATTCCTCGCAGAATTCCGAATGAACTAAAAAGATGCCCGATCGTTGACATCTTCCGAGGAGGCTTCCATGTTGAAGTCGTTTTTGCTCTTTTTTGCGGTGGCCCTTTTGGCCATAGCCTGTATGCCGTTACAAGGCCGCAGTTCCCAGACCGGGCCCGCCCTCACTCCTCCGCCAACGGCCACTGCGCCACCGGCGGCGCCTGTCAAAAATCCCGTCAAACCCACAGCCGAATCGCAAGCCAAGGCCAAAGCCATTTACGGGATTGACTGCGCCGTTTGCCACGGAGACAACGGAAATGGCAAGTCCGACGTCGCCACCAGCATGGGCCTCACCCTCGTTGATTGGACCAAACCCTCGACTCTTGCCGATATGCAGGATTCTGACCTGTTCAACATCATCCGCAACGGCAAGGACAAGATGCCCCCCGAGACGGATGGCCGCGCCACCGACACCGAGGTCTGGAACCTCGTGATTTACATTCGCTCATTCTCCAAACCCGCCGCCCCGGCTCAGTAGCAGCCTGCGCAAGAACAGCCTTGGAAGTGTACGAAGGGTCAGGCGACGAGTCGCCCCCGCCGAATCCGTGCGGAACAGAGGCGCACTCTGGTGACTGTGGAAGCTTCGTCAGTCCGGCACGAAGTGTCAGGGCACGACTTCAGTCGTGCCGTAAGCGAATCAAAATTCGTTGGGCCTTTAGGCCCTGGGGAATGTATACCGAAAATCCACGCCTAATCCCCAACCTCCCAGGCATCCCCGCCCTCTGTCGTCCCGTCTTCTATCATCATGGAGCGATGGCAAAGACTTCCGACTTCCAAAACAAATGGGCTCTAATCACCGGCGCCAGCTCCGGAATCGGCGTGGCTCTTGCGCGTGAACTCGCCGCGCATGGTGCCAAACTCATCCTCACCGCGCGCCGCCGCGACCGCCTTGACGCACTCGCCGCCGAGTTCACCGCACGCGGCACCGAAACCCGCGTCATCGTCGCCGACCTCAACGACCCTTCCGCTCCCGACCAAATCTTTGCCGCCACTGAAGGCGCCGGCCTCGTTGTCGACATCCTCGTCAACAACGCCGGACTCGGCCAGTTCGGCGCATTCATCACCAACAATGCCGAACAGGAATTCAGCATGGTCCGCGTCAATTGCGAAGCCGTCGTCCGCCTTTCGCGTCTCTTCCTGCCGCCCATGGTCGAGCGCCGTCGCGGCTGGATGCTCGTCGTCGCCTCCGCAGCCAGCTTTCAGCCGGTCACCTATCTCTCCACCTACGCGGCCACCAAGGCCTTCGACCGTTTCTTCGCGCTCGGTGTCGGAGCTGAAGTCGCCCGCTTCGGCGTCAAAGTCACTGCCCTCTGTCCCGGAACCACGGAGAGCGAGTTCATCCAGGTAGCTCGCGCCAACCAGTTCCTGAACCGCAATCAGCAATCGGCTGCGGACGTCGCGCGCATCGGCATCAGCGCTCTCGCGCGCGGCCAGCACACCGTCAGCACCAACCTCACCGGCAAGCTCCGTTCATTTTTCGTTCGCTTCCTTCCCGTCGACCTCATCACCGGATTCCTCGAGAAGGTCGCCCGCCCAAAAAACTGAACTGACATGAGATTGCTGGGTACCCCAGGTCTCGCTTCTGAGACCTGGGATAGCACGGAACGCCGCTGAAGATATCGCGTGCGGAACCATTATTTGACCAGCAACTTCCGGATAACCTGCACCGCGCAAGAACGCTGTCATCCCGAACGCAGTGAGGGATCTGCGGTTGTTCCTCGTCACATTCCATTTGGACCCTTCAGCGTACGATCAGCCCGTGCACGAACAATCCTACTGCACGTACATCATGGCCAGCCGCAGCCATACGCTCTACGTCGGAGTATCAGGCGATCTTTTCAAGCGTGTCTTCCAGCACAAATGGAAGGAGCACGAGGGGTTCACCGCGCGTTACAACTGTGATCGCCTCGTCTGGTTCGAGCGCCACCAGGACGTGCAAAGGGCTATTGCCCGCGAGAAGGAACTGAAAGGTTGGCGACGCTCGAAAAAGATCGCGCTGATCGAATCCGCCAATCCGATTTGGGCCGACCTCAGCCGCGAATGGTACGACGCGGAACCCGCCGATTACCGGCGGGCACTTGACCGGATGGATTCCTGAAAAGCAACCGCAGATCCTTCATCGCCCGCTGCGGCGGGCTCTTCAGGATGACAACTCGACTGGAACCAGGGCTTCGGCCCAAGCTCGTTGGGCCGCTCGTTGCCAGCATCCCCAACTGGATTTATCTCGGGTTAGCTTCCGGATTGACGGTCAACCCCCCGGAACAACTCGAAGAGGCCGAAGTGAGTGCTGGGTTCTCGCTGCGGCACGATGGAAGGGCTCAATTTGAATTAGCTACCGGACATTCGGGCGGGAGCACATTTGGATCAACCCGCAAGCGCAGGATTGAGCGCCGCTGTAGCAGATCGTATTCAAAGAGCCATGTCTGGGGATTGCTGAAGGCTGCAGTCACACCAGCCGCTTTTACATACAAATGGTCACTGGCATGGTCGAAACGCACATCGGCTGGATAGATGTAGTCTCCTGCATTTGCCACCACCTCACCTTTTCCATCGGACAGGTATTTCACGTAAACTAAACCGCCCGGCACCGCTCTTCCGTAGACTTGGATGCGGCTCGCTTCACGTGTTTGAAGCGTGTAATCCCATGTTCGCGCTGGGGAACCTGAACCATTTGTCACAGGGATACACTCCGCTCGGGAGTATTGATCGATAATCGCTCCGGTTCGGATGACGTGATCGCAGCCGACCAGGAAAACGACCGCAAGCAGAACGAACAATGTACCGTATTTCATCGGCTTAAGCATCTCACCTGTGCTTAGTACGGCGAAGTCGAGAGCAGAGTTCCTATCGAATAGTCGCCCACCCTGAAGTCACGCTCCGGTAAACACCGGTCAGCTCCACGCAATTCGGAGTAATCCAGAATTCGACCCCTACAAGAAACTCTGGTCCTTGCCTGAGGACTCGAGACACTGTCGGCCGCTATTGCTGGTGAACCCGCTATTGCTGGTGAACCGCGGTCAGCTTGAACGAATCGAAGAAGCGATCCACATCGTCCTGGTGCCGCGCGCTCACTGACGGAAACGTCGCCATCAGCATGTACAGGTGGGTCCCAGTCAGAATCAGGCGTCCATTCAGAATTCCGCCGCCCGCATTCCGCGCCAGAAAATCGCGCACCTTGTACCCATCGCGATCGCTTTTGGATTCGCCGATCAGGCTCGTTTGCGTCCGCCCCAGCGCCCCGTCCCGCGCCATATCCAATGTCTTTTCCGCGTCTTCGCCGGCCGCCTGCTCCACCGGCGGATTGTCCGCCCAGGCCACCGCATACGTCGTGGCTGGATCCAACGTCGCCTCGATCATCGGCACCTGCTCCGCGCCCCCGTCGACGTTATACGCCGGAATTTGCGTCTCGGTCGCCGCCGCCGGCATCTCCACCGTGAACCCGTCGGAGCTCCGATCAACCGTCTCCCAATTTGTCTGGTTGGCTCCGCCAGGCCCTCCGCCCTTGCCGCCCAATCCAAAATCCGCCCGATACTGGTACGCGAGGTACGCGATCACCCCGATCAGAACCAAACCCAGCAGGCTGAAAAAGACCTTCACCCTTCAGAGAGTGGCCCAATTGACCCTGTATTTTCAAGGAGATTCCCCTTTTGGGCCAAATTTTGTGCCAAACCGGGCAACCTGGACATTTTTCCACAGACTGCGCCCATTTCTTTATGCGAATCGCCTTGCAACCTTTCCTGACCGTAGGCATCCTAACTAGTAATTAGCAGAGGCTTCCCCAAATTTCCCGCCAAAGAAAGGCAACAACTCTCTCTTGAGGGTTCTTCGGAACCTCTTCCCAAAATCCCCCCTGGTTACCCTCCCTAAATTGCCTCTCGAGCGGGCCTACCGGAAGGTAGGCCCACATGCTCTCCCCGCGACACGTCCCGCCTTCATGAGTAACGCTGGCCTCTGGCCGGCTGTCGTGTGGGCGTCCCCGCCCGCACTTGCTGCCAACGCCACACACTAAAATCGAACCTGAACAATGCCTTCTTCCTCACGCGCAAAATCCGTATCGGCGCGCGACGACGCCGATCGTCGCCTCTCCAAGGTCGGCCTTGCGCGAAACTTGCGCGGCAAAAAATCGTCACCGCCCGTACCCAGTTTTCGCCTCGACCGCACAACTCAGGAAGAACTGACTCCTCCCGCGCCCATACCCCGCCGCGCTGCCAATGGTGTTGAGTGGCTTCCCGTCCCCGGCTGGGACCTTCCCTGGCTCTGGGCAGGATTCTCAACGCGCAAGGGCGGTCTCAGCCGCGCCTACTGCGCCGAATCCGCACCGGGCGAACTCAATCTTGGATTCACTGAAGCCGACATCCGCAAATCCGTCCTTGCCAATCGCCGCCTGCTCGCTCAGGCCGTCACATCCGACGCTAAAACTCCGCTCATCGCGCTGCATCAATTCCATTCCAATCGCATTGACCATGTCCTCAGCGCCGGCGCCGCCCGCTCCCATCCGCACAAAGCCGACGGGCAAATCACCAACGTGCCCGGCTTGCTCCTCGCCATCCAGACCGCCGATTGCATTCCCGTCCTGATTGCCGATCGAAAGCATCGCGTCGTGGCCGCCTTTCACGCCGGTTGGCGCGGGACCGTCAAGCGCATTGTTGAGTCTGGCGTCGGCTCGATGCGCCTCGCCTTCGGGTCAGACCCGCGTGACCTCATCGCCGCCATCGGTCCCGGCATCGGCCTTTGCTGTTACGCTGTCGGCGAAGAAGTTCTTTCGGAATTCGAATCCCAGTTTTCTTATGCGCGCGAATTATTCAAGGAAGTCTTCGATTCCGATCCGGTGCGCAAGAAATATCCCATGCTCTTTCTCACCCAGCGCGCGCCTGGCCATTCGCCCATCGGTCCCAGCCTTCACGTCGATCTTGTTGAAGCCAACCGCCGCCAGCTTCTCGCTGCCGGCCTCAAGCCCGGGAATATTCAAGTGATCGGGGGCTGCACGCAATGCCACTCCGATCTTTTCTTCTCCCATCGCGCCTCGCACGGCCACGCCGGCCGCATGATGGCCGTCATCGGCATTCGCGACTGAGGAGGGAGCAGGGACCTTCAGCTCCCTGAATAAGCGAAAGCGATTCATCGGGCATTCAGGCTCGGCCACTTTTGAGAGAGCACGAAGTGTCAGGGCACGACTTCAGTCGTGCCGCACAGATCTAAGAATGAGTCTGGGCTTTAGCCCCTGAGGGAATCGGAATCGCGCGCCGTCTACGCCTTCGCCTCGCCCGGATTCACCAGGTCGCGCAATTCTTTTGAAGGCTTGAAGTAGGGAACTTTCTTGGCGGGAACATCCACACGCGCTCCTGTCTTCGGGTTGCGCCCAATGCGGGGTTTGCGCTGGCGGATGCGAAACGAGCCGAAGCCGCGTATCTCGATCTTGTCCCCGCTTTGCAGGGCGCCAATCACGGATCCGAAGATGGTTTCTACAATCACTTCGCCGTCGCGCCGGGTCAAATCGCCCAGGCCGGTCACCTTCTCCACCAAGTCCGCCTTTGTCATCTGCCACTGACCTCCGCAACCAGCATAAACGGATTGTGCCGAGGAAAGCACGAAAATGCAAGCCCCATTGTTGAAATTATCCTTTGCGCATCAGCAGTTTGGCTAATTGCCCCCTCTCCTGGCCCGCCCCGCGGCCAAGCCTATCGCCGGCGTCCCGGCCGCCGGGGCCCCAGACGACAGGTCCTCGTCGTTGGGGTGGCTCGCCGGCTGTCGTGCGAGAGCCTGCCCTCAGCGGAGTCGAAGGGTCCTCGCCGGCACAACGCCCTTTCCCGCACGCTTGTCGCCCCCTCCAGCGCCCTCAAATCGCCCTCCGCGCCGGTGCATCGCCGGGCCCTCGGTCGGCATCGGATACAGTAATCGTTGTACTTCCATTCGCCCAATGGACTATCCCCAATACAGCATCGTGATCCCTGCCTATAACGAAGCCGCCCGCATCGGAGGCGCGCTTCAGGCCGTGCTGGCCTGCGTCCATCAGCGCGGCTGGAACGCCGAAATTGTCGTGGTCGACGATGGCTCGCGCGACCAGACCCCCGAGATCGTTCGCGCCTTTGCCGCCAAGGCTCCTGAAGTCCGCATGATCCAGAACCCCGGCAATCGTGGAAAGGGTTACAGCGTGCGCAACGGCGTTCTCCACTCCTTCGGAGAAATCGTCATGTTCACTGACGCCGATCTCTCCGCGCCCATTGAGGAAGCCGACGGTCTCTTTGCCGCCATTGCCGCCGGCGCCGACATCGCCATCGGCTCCCGCTGGCTCGAGCGCACGCGCCAAACCATCCGCCAGCCGCTCTACCGCCAGTTCTTCGGCCGATGTTTCAATGGCGTCACCCGCGCCATCATGGGCCTGCCTTACGCCGACACGCAATGCGGATTCAAAGCCTTCACCCGCGCCGCCGCGCAAACCATCTTCCAGCTCCAGACCATCGAGCGCTGGGGCTTCGATCCCGAGATTCTCTTTATCGCGATCAAGCGCGGCTATCGCATCGTTGAAGTTCCTGTAAGCTGGTCCCACGACGAGCGCACCCGCATCAGCTATCTCCGCGACGGAACCAGGATGCTTCAGGACATCGCCAGCGTCCGCTGGAACGCTCTCCTCGGTCGCTACAACAAACCGGTGGAGCGCATCCACCGCGCCGACCTCGCCAAGTAGTCCGTCAACTCCAGCATCATTCTCTCCATGTACGAACCCCTCCCATCACAGCGGTGTCATCCTGAGCGAGTCCCGCCTCGGCGGGACGAGTCGAAGGATCTGCGGCTGCTTTTGTCTTGTATCAGGGCACGACTGGTAGGTCGGGGATTCATCCCCGACTGCCGCAAACCCCGCATAAACAACTATGCTTTACAGGCCGCGGAAAAACTGCTTCAGGGAAGCACGAAGTGTCAGGGCACGACTTTAGTCGTGCCAAAGAAGCTCCACAAGCACTGAGATTTAGCCCCTGAGGGACGGTCCTCGCTGCCCGAGCAGCATTTGCCTACCCAGCCTACAGCGGATCCTTCGACGTCATCAGCCCAATACGGTCCGCTCCCCGCTTCGCTGCTGCGTTCTGAGAATGAAATCGGGCCCCAAAAGGAAGGGGCCCGAAAGTAGATGCGATGGCTATCTCTGGCCACCATCGTCGCCGTCTCCATCCCCATCACCAAAACCATGACCCTGGATCGGATTGAAGACGATCGATGCAAACGTACCAGCCAATTCGCTCGTGCCAAAGCCCTGGCCCACCGTCACAAACAACTGATTCGTTGCCCCATTGTTTGTGGCCCCGCCGCCGAAAGCGACTCCCCAAAGATTATTCAGGATAATCGGCCTCCCGAACTGATCTCTGATCGTGCCGACAAACTTGCCGGTGTTCGCATTGAATCCATTGATCGCCCCATCGATGGAATTGTTTGAAATCAGCAGCGTATTGCTCAGCGGCCCAAAATTGCTTGGAGCCAGCGCCACGCCCCACGCCTGATTCAGCGGCAGTCCCTGGATCAGCGTCTTTACAAACGTGCCATTCTCCTTGAAGACGTCCACGTAACCGCCCGCGCCGATGTTCGGTACCGCATACGTCACGTAAACCATGCCATTGATGTCCTGCACGCCGAAGACCGCGAATGTCGAAGGAATCGCCGGGTCTCCAAACGACATCACCAGGTTAAAGTTGCCGTCGAACATATCGACGTGGTTGTTGGAATTGTCCGCCGCGTAGAGGAAATTTCCCGAGGCGTTGCTGGTGATCGCCAATCCCGTGTAACTCGCCTTCTCGGCTGACCGGTCCACTACCAGTGTCGCCAGGTTCTTGTTCGTGCCCGGCCACGCGCTGATCGTGCCATCCAGCGTCGCAAAGATAAAGGAAGACGCCGCGCCCGAAACCTGGAAGTCCGTCTTTGATGCGTTGGCAACAATCCCCGTCGGTGTCCCAGGACCGTTCCCGCCTGCTGCCTCTGCCGGCCCGTTTCCGGCCGTCGGAATCGTAACCTTGAGCGCCTCTTCAGTTCCGGCCGCAGTATAGAGAGTCGACCAGCCCGTGTCGTTATCGCTCAGCCACCACGGCGAACCCGCGCTCCGTGCCAGTCCCCACGGATTCGCCAACAGCGGATCGATCGTCGTGGCATGTGAATTGAGCTGATTTGAAACGATGTTGGTCAGTTGGTATTGCGCCCGCGCCGCCGTCGTCGCCATCAAAAGAACCAGCCCGACGCAACCGCCGATTGCCGCCATGCGAATCTCCATAACCATTTCCTTCATTCTGATTTCTCCTTGGGGATTTACGAGCCGAGTGAGGTCAAACCATCGATCGCTTTAACTGGCTAAACAACTTTCACTAACTTGCTAGCCTCGTCATCCTAGGTCATCTCGCGATTCAGGCTTGTCATACGCTTGTCACCCGTTTGCAAATCTCCCGCGAAATTCCGTCTCGAACCCAGCCCGCGGAACGGGGACCAGTTGATAGCCCCAGGCGCAAGCCTGGGAACGGCAACCGCAAAAACTCACCCAGCCCGCCTCAGCGGACGAAAGAAACACGATTCACCCCGCAATCACGGAGCCATAACTCCCTCCCACGCATCTCAAGAAGAGACGGAAGACGCTCGCGCCTCCGGGAGACTCGCAATGAAAGCTGTGGTGCTCAACGAATACGGCGGTCCTGACAATCTGAAGTTTGAAGAAGACGTTCCCGACCCACTAACCGGCGGCAATACCGTGCTCATCGCCGCCACCGCCACCAGCGTCAATCCCATTGACTGGAAACTGCGCTCAGGCAAGATGCAGAAAATTGCTCCATTAACATTCCCCGCCATTCTGGGCCGCGATGTCAGCGGCATCGTGCGGCAGGTGGGAGCAAATGTGATCCACTTTAAGCCCGGCGACCGCGTCCTCGCGCTCACCAACAAAACCTACGCCGAGCTGGTTGCAGTCGACGATTCTGACGTGACCCACTTGCCCGATGGCGTGGACCTGGCCGACGCGGCCGCGATTCCTTTAATCTCGCTCACCGGAGACCAGCTCGTGCGCCTCGCCACCAACGTGCAAAAAGGCCAGGTCGTTCTCGTCACGGGAGCGCTCGGCAGCGTGGGGCGCGCGGCGGTTCACACGGCAAAGAAAATCGGCGCGCAGGTCATTGCCGGCGTTCGCGGCCGAGAGCTTGACGCCGCTCGCTCTCTCGGCGTCTTCGGCGTGCTCGCCATCGACGATGACCAGGCGATCGCGAACTTTTCTCCAGTGGATGCGATCTCTGACACCGTTGGCGGTGCTGTCGCCGCGAAGCTGATCGCCCGAGTCAAACCCAACGGCTCGTTTGGTTACGCCTCCGTGGTGCCGGAAAACATGGCGGCCCAGAATCCCACCGTGAAAATTACCCGCGTCCAGGCCAAGCCCGATCCATCCAAGGTGCGCGAGTTTGCCGATGACGTTCGCGATGGCAAATTCATTCTTCCCATCGGCCGCCGCATGAAGTTGCAAGACGCGGCTGAAGCGCATCGGCTCGGTGAAAAAGGCGGCATTGGCAAGATCATCCTCCTCGCGCCCGACACCGACAGGTGATTGCTTCGCGGCCCGTGCAGTGGAACTCAGAGCGCCTTACCAGAAGCCAACGCCGTGGTCCCCAACAGCGACGAAAATGGCCCGTTTGGCACCGATTCTTGGCAGGAATTGGGCGAAAACGTCCGAAATCCGTCGAAATTTGTGGATGATCTTTTCTTTTATCTGTTGATTATAAATAGGTTGCATCGATTTTTGGCTCTCCAAGTGCTTAAAAATCACTCCTTTGACCGTTTTGCGCCGAGTCGAGCCGGAGTTTCGCGCGAATGGAACGGGCGAATGAGTGCCGCACAGAAGCGATTTGCATGATCGATCAGCATGATTCAAGTATGCGCCGAAGCCGGAAAATGATCGGCAAACTTGGCGAAGTTTATTGGCCGATTGTTTTCAGAAGGTTAGGGGCTGGCGGCGGCCGTGCGGCACTTGACAGAAAAGCGTCGAGTGCCCCGGTCAGCCCCGCTGCCCTTGCGGAGCGAACAAAGGGCAGTCCTCTCCGGGATCAAAGTAGGCTCAAAGTCATTGCCGCCAGGTTTCCAGCCTTGAGACTCGGCGCGGCTTTCGAGCGTCTTAGATAATTGGGCGGCCCTGACCAGTCGGAAAGAGTGCGCCCGCAGCATCTTAACCTCGGGAGACGTTCACATGATGAAGAAACTCGGAATCACACTTCTATTTCTAGCGCTCGGTTCCGTCAGCGCGATGGCCGCCGACTTTAACGGCAAATGGACCGGCGACGTGGAAGGACGCAATGGCCCGCAGACCCTCACCTTCGACTTTCACGTCGATGGCGCGGCACTCACCGGCAAAATCACCACGCCGCGCGGCGATATGGACATCGCAAATGGCAAGGTCGATGGCGACAACATCTCCTTCGATCAGGTGCTGAACTTCAACGGAAATTCATTCACCATCAGCTATCAGGGCAAGGCTGCTGCCGACGGCACCATCAACTTCACGCGCACCTTTGGCAGTGGTGGTGATCGTCCTCCGCAAACATTCGTGGCCAAGCGCGCGACGGATGCTGCGCCTGCACCGGCCGCTGCGCCTGCGGCTCCCGCCACTCCGCCGCCTCCGCCTACTGGCACAACCGCAACCCCGCAGTAACTTGGCGAATCGTCGAGCCCGCAGCAGCTATGCGCCGCTGCGGGTTTCGTGCGTTCATCCCTTTGTTCGCGCGGCTGCTGCCCCCGGTCTCCATCATTCGGGGATCGGGCGCTTCGTCTTCGAATTCAAATCTTGCCACGCTCGCTGCTGAGTGTTACGCGTCCATCACCCGGATGCGCGCCGCGAACTCGGTGTTCGCCCACTCTCTTCCGCGCCTACCAAACTTCAGCGTCTGAATCCAAGGCCTAAAGAGAATGGTTGCGGCCGGCCCGGTCCTGGGTCCCAGCTCTTTTGGCTGCTTCAAAATCGGCCACCGCACCCGCCTCGTCGCCCATCGCCCTCAGGGCTAGTCCCCGATTATTGAGGGCCAGAACAAAATCCGGCTTCACCCGGATCGCCTCGTTGTAATCCCGGAGCGCGGACTGGAAGTTGCGCTTTTTCGAGTGTGCATTTCCTCTGTTGTTCAGTGCGTTAAAAAAGTCAGGCTTGAGCCGGATCGCCTCGTTGTAGTCAATGATCGCGGCATCAAAGTCGCCGCTGTCGGATTTTGCCACGCCCCGGTCACAGAAGGCCTCGGCGTCATCGGGTCGTAGCCGAATCGCCTCGTCGTAATCCCGGATTGCGTCGGCGAAATTGCCCGCATCTCTCTCCGAATCCGCCCGGTATAGGAAGCCGCGGGCATCGTCCGGCTTAGCCCGGATCGCTGCGTTGAAATCTGTCATTGCCCCGTTGCGGTCGCCTTTGAGTTCTCGCGAAACGCCACGGTTCGCCAGTGCCTCAAAGTAGCTGGGGTTGATTCGAATGGCCTCGTTGTAGTCCACGATTGCCGCATCGAAGTTACCCATAAACTGTCTCGCGACGCCGCGGTTATAGTGTGCCGGAGAGTAGCCCGGTTGCAGCCGGATCACCTCGTCGAAATCCCTGATTGCGGCATCGAGATCGCCCATTTCACCCCGCATGCTTCCGCGCCGCATGAATGCCTCAACCAGCTTCGGATCGATTCGAATCGCCTCGCTGAAACAGCGATCCTTCTCGCCCGGGTCCGTCAATGAAATACCCCGCTCATTCCACTCCTGCGCGGTCAGTTCCGTTGGCTGCACTTGAGGGGCCGTGCCGGCAGCCTCTTTCTGCGTATCGGTGGCCGAGGCCGTAGCCTCGGAAACGGGATGGAGCACCGTGGAGAGCTGAATGTTGAGAAACCGATCTTGCAGATCGCGCATTGCGTGGTCGAAATAGCGCATCGGAATCTCAATCCCGTTGTAGCGCCTGAGCAATTCCAATTTTCCGGTCAGGTGCTGAGCGATCGATGGCGAGTTGAAATCGAACGACTCAAGCATGATGGGAACGATGTTGCGCTTGCTTTCGATTGCGGTCTCGATCTCCCTGCGTAACCAGTCACCAGGCTCGTCACAGCGCTCCAGCGCCGAGGGCGTCAGCAGCACCAGGAAATGCGCCCGGGCGCGAATATTTCCCAGGATCACTTGCTCGAAATCGCCGCTCGAGATCCCAAGAAAATCCAGAAAAACGTCGAAGCCTTGAGCTCGCAGATGCTGGAAGATCGCCATCGCCCAGGGAAAGTTTGTCCGGCGGTAGCTGATAAAGACAGAATTCTCTGTGCGTTCCATGGGCGGGCGGCGGACCTCGGCGGGAAATTCAGAATTCTACGCAGCCAGAATACCGCAGCCTTCGGCTCTACGCGGTCGCCGTTTTGGCCACAGCCTCGAGACCGCGCGCCTTAATCTCGAACTCGCGCATCTTGTACTTCTGGATTTTTCCCGACAGTGTGGCCGGGAACTCCTCGACGAAGCGGATGTGTTCGGGGATCTTGTAATACGCGATCTGGCCCTGGCAAAAGTTCCTGATCTCCTCTTCCGAGGCGTCGACTCCGGGCCGCAGGCGAACCCACGCCACGACAATCTCGCCCAGTCGCGTGTTGGGTATGCCGATAACCTGCACTTCGCCAACTTTCGGATGGGTATAAAGAAACTCCTCCACCTCGCGTGGATAGATGTTCTCGCCGCCACGGATGATCACGTCGCGCGAACGGCCCGTGATGTGGATGCATCCGTCTTCACGCATCACTCCCAGATCTCCGGTGCGCAGCCAGCCGTCGGGTTGGATCACCTGGGCCGTCCCTTCCGGATCGCCGTCGTAGCCCTTCATCAGCGCGTATCCGTTTACGCAGACCTCACCCTGCTGCCCGTAAGGCAATGTCTCCTGGGTGTCTATCGAGGCGATCTTGATTTCCGTTTGCGGCATTGCGCGGCCCACCGTGTTTACGCGAACTTCAAGCGAGTCTCCGGCGTCGCTCATGGTTACGACCGGCGAAGTCTCCGTCTGCCCATACGCAATCACCAGCTCGCGGATGTGCATCTCCTCGAGCACGCGCTTCATCAGCTCCACCGGGCACGGCGCTCCGCTCATCATGCCGGTGCGCAGGCTCGTGGTGTCATAGGTCGCGAAGTCGGGCAGCGCAAACTCCGCCACATACATGGCCGGAACTCCGTAGACGCTGCTCGCGCGCTCCTCATCGATGGCTTTCAGCGTGGCGCGCGCGTCGAAGGTCCAGTTAGGCAGAATGATCGCGGCGCCGGAGTTGACGGCGCTCATGGTTCCGATCACGCAGCCGTAGCAGTGAAACAAAGGCACCGGAACGACAATCTTGTCCTGCTCTGTGTAGTGGAAGCCCTGCGCCAGAAACTGCCCATTGTTCACCACGTTGTGATGGGTGAGCATCACGCCCTTGGGCAGGCCGGTTGTTCCGCTCGTGTATTGGATGTTGGCGACGTCGTCGATCGCCACGTGGTCTGGCAGCCGCCCGTCCGCTTCGAGCAGCGCGGGCCACTCCTGCGAGTCGAAATAGATGGTATGTTCGAGCGCCAGGTCCAGCCCGTGACGCGCCCGGCCCAGAATCTCCTCGTAGTCGGCGCGCTTATCTTTATGCCACAGGAACAGCGCCTGCATTCTGGATCGCGTGAGAGTGAACTGCAGCTCGTGCGAGCGGTAAGCCGGATTCACGTTTACCAGCGCCGCTCCAGCACGCGCGCAGCCCATGTGCATCATCACCCACTCAATGCAGTTGGTCGACCACAAACCCACGCGGTCACCGCGGCGAATCCCCAGCGACCAAAGCCCGCGCGCCACGCGGTCAGCCTCCGCGCTCAGTTCAGCCCAGGTGAGCCGCTTGTTTTGGTGCCGCGAAGCCACCGCCAGGCGATCGGGGTAGCGCTCTGCCGTCCGCTGCAGCAAGTCGCCAATCGTTAGCTTCAGCAGCGGCCTTGCCGGGCCGCGCGCGTAGCTCTGGGTAGACGCGAGTTCTTCAGTACTTGCCGCAATCGAGGGCATGGTTCTGCCTTTGTTTCAATGAAGAGGCAGTTTACGCCACTGGAACGGCACCCCATGTGATCCAAGCCACACTCTATCGTCCCCCGAACCCCCACGCCGAGCGGTCAAACCCGGACTTCGGTATCATCAATGCATGGCCGCGCTTGCCCCCGAAACGCCGAAAACCCAGAGCCAATCAGCCGGTCCAGTCCATGCGTTTCAAACCTACGACCCGCGCCTGGAACCGATCGCCGCCAAGGTCCTGGCCCAGCAGCGTTTGACGGCCGAAGACGGGCTCGCGCTCTACGCGACTTCCGATGTGCTTGCCGTTGGCTGGCTGGCCAACCATGTCCGCGAGCGGATGCACGGCGACCTCACCTACTTCAACGTCAATCGCCACATTAACCCCACCAATGTTTGTGTGGCAGCCTGCAAGCTATGCGCTTTTGGCCGCAAAAAGGGCGACCCGGCTGGTTACACCATGGCCCTCGGCGAAGCCTGGGAGACGGCTGCGTCGGGCTACTCGGAGGCGGTCACTGAGTTTCACATTGTCGGCGGTCTGCACCCCGATCTACCTCTAGAGTTCTTCCTCGATCTCATTCGCGGCCTCAAAAAGCGCTTTCCAAAAGTCCACATCAAGGCCTTCACCATGGTGGAGATCGCCTTTCTCGCCCGCCGCGCCAAGCTCAGCGTCGAAGAGACGCTGCTAAAGCTCCGTGAGGCCGGCGTCGACTCCATGCCCGGCGGCGGCGCGGAGATTTTTGCCGCCCGTGTCCGCTCCATCATCTGCGACCACAAGATCGACGGCGAGGAATGGCTTGAAACCGCGCGCACTGCGCACAAGCTGGGCTTCAAATCCAACGCGACCATGCTCTACGGCCACATTGAGAACGATGCCGACCGCGTCGATCATCTGCTCAAGTTGCGCGCCCTCCAGGACGAAACCGGCGGCTTCCAAACCTTCATTCCGTTGGCATTTCATCCCGAAAACACGCCTCTCGACCATCTTCCCGTCACCACCGGGCTCACCGATATTCGACAGATCGCCGTCAGCCGGCTGCTCCTCGACAACTTCCCGCACATCAAGGCCTACTGGCAGATGATGACGCCCAAGATCGCGCAGATCGCGCTGCGCTTCGGCGCCGACGACCTGGACGGCACCGTAATCGAGGAAAAGATCTACCACGACGCCGGCGCCACAACGCCGCAGGGCATGACGCGCAAGGAGCTTTGCCGCCTCATCACCGAGGCCGGCCGCGTGCCCTTCGAGCGCGACACGCTCTACCGCGCCGTGACCCGCAGCGAAGAGAGCTTCACCGTCGCGGTGTAGCATGGATTTGGTTTAGGGAGCATCCCGCATTTCCCCGAAATTCAGCCAGAAAACCGGCCGGTCTTGTGTGCCTTTTCGGCTGTCTCCCGTCCATTCAGGAGCATCGTTGAGCCTATGATGAATGCCTTGCTTCGTTCCGGCCGCTGGATCTTTGCGTTTGCTATCGCCGCTCTTGGCGCTGAAAACATCCTGTGCGCACACGGTTCGTTTCAGTCGCTCGGAGCAAACTCCAACTCCATGCCTGTGCTCCCGTTCATGCCGGCAATTTGGTGGCTCGTAGTTCCATTCGCGATGCTTTGGGTTGCATGCGGCGTGGGACTGCTCACCGATCATTGGCTGCGGGTTTCCGCCTATACCCTCGGCGCAACCTACATCTTCTGGACGCTCGTTCATGTTCTCCCGTATTACATCGCTTCGCCCGGCGACATGGGGCTGCGCACTGTAGTCTTTGAGCCGCTGTCGCTCGCCTGCATCGCCCTTCTGCTCCCCGGTCCGGCAGCCACGCCGGAGGGCCTCTCCATCGCCTGCCGCGCCGTTGTCGCCGTTGCCATGATCGTGTTTGGAGTGGATCACTTTATCGGGATCAAGTTCATCGGCTCGCTGATTCCTGGGTGGATTCCGTGGCACGAGCCGTGGGTTGCGCTTTTCGGTGTTGTCTTCATCGTTGGCGGCGCGGCGATCGGCTTCGGCGGCAGACTTGCACGCTGGGGATGGATTGCGATCGGTTCGATGTTCGCCGTCTGGGTGATTACGCTCCACCTTCCGCGCGTGCTCGGACTTTACGGAATCCCCGGCGCCCCGCGCAGCCCCGACGAGTGGTCGAGTCTCTTGATCGCCGTTGGTTTGTGGGGAGGGCCTTGGGCGGTCGCGAGCAACGTTGCAGAGAAGCCCCGCTGACAGCACAAAGCCACTCCAGCCGGCCCTGCCCGCCTCAGTACGCTCCAATCCCGGTAAGATTCTGGCCGATCACCAAAGTATGAATATCGTGTGTGCCCTCGTAGGTCTTCACCGATTCCAGATTCATGCTGTGACGCATGATCGGGTAATCCTCGGTGACGCCATTCGCGCCCAGAATGTCACGGGCCAGGCGCGCGCACTCCAGCGCCATCCACACATTGTTTCTTTTAGCCATCGAAATGTGTTGATGCCCCGCCTTCCCGGCGTCCTTTAACCGGCCCACATGGAGCGCAAGCAACTGCCCCTTGGAGATTTCGCTTGCCATCCACACCAGTTTTTCCTGCACCAATTGATGACTCGCGATCGGCTGATCGTGAAATTGTTTCCTGGTCTTGGAGTAATTCAGTGCGACGTTGTAGCAGTCCATCGCCGCGCCAATTGCGCCCCAACCGATGCCGTATCGCGCCTGGTTCAGGCACATCAGCGCGGCTTTCAGGCTGTCCGCACCCGGCAGCAAATTTGCCGCGGGCACATGCACATCCTCAAGTGAAAGGCTGCTTGTGACCGAGGCGCGCAGTGACCATTTGCCGTGAATGTCGCTGGACTTGAATCCCGGTCGATCGGTCTCCACAAGGAATCCGCGAACGCTGCTGGCCCCGCCATCGCCTTCGCCCTCCAGCTTTGCCCACACTAAGGCGACATCGGCAATCGATCCCGACGTGATCCACATCTTCTCGCCGCTCAAGATGTACTCGTCACCCGATTTCCTGGCGCGCGTGGTCATGCCGGCGGGGTTCGACCCAAACCCCGGCTCGGTCAGTCCAAAGCAGCCGAGCTTTTCCCCCGTGGCCAGCGCGGGCAACCACTTGCTCTTTTGTTCGTCTGACCCGAATGTGTAGATCGGATACATCACCAGCGCCGACTGCACGCTGACAAAGCTGCGCAAGCCCGAGTCGCCGCGCTCCAGCTCCTGCAACACCAGGCCGTACTCCACATTCGACATGCCTGCGCAGCCGTAACCTTCGAGGCTGGCGCCGTAGAAGCCCAGTTCGCCCATCAGCGGCACGAGCTCGCGCGGAAATCGCCCCTCGCGAAAGCAGTCTTCGATGATCGGAGTGACGTTCGCGTCAACAAAATCGCGCGCTGTCCTCCGGACGAGGAGTTCCTCTTCCGTCAAGCTCGCATCAAGTCCAAGAAAATCGAACCCCTGAAATTTGAAGGCCATGGTCGTACTCCGTCGTCTCGGCTCTTCACCGGGACAGATGAGAGTACCAGCCCCTGACCCGCTTTTCAACGCATCGAGCGAAACCGCACGCCTTACGCCGGCCGCTGCATCGGCTTTTCGTGGATCACCATCCAGTTGATGCCGAACTTGTCGCGAAACTGGCCAAAGCGATGGGCGAAGAATTGCTCGCCCATCTTCATAAACACCTCGCCGCCTTCTGCGAGCACGTTGTAGATGCGCTCGGCCTCTTCGTTGCTGTCGACCGAAAGCGTGAGATAGGCGCTGCGCATTGGCTCAACCTTCGGGCCATCGCTCGCCATTACCGTTGTGTCGCCCAGCGTGAAGCGCGCATGCATGATGCCATCGGGTTTTAAACCAGGCGGCAGGTTTTGCGGCGTGCCGGATGGGCTCATGTCAGCGAATGTGGATTCAACAATGCTCTTTGCGCCGAGATGCTTCTCGTAAAAGCGCAAGGCCTCACGACAGTTGCCTGGGAAATTGAGATATGTGTTCACTCTCATCGTTTTGATTGTCCTTTCGGGGGATTTAATTTTCGATTTCGATGGCCCCATCGCACAACCGCATCGTACGAAATTCACTTGCAACTTGCAATCGAGTGGTGATGCAATGGAAATCGGCCACGTTTCCCTGCACTGCGGCCAGTCCCTCAAACGGTGAACCCATGAGCAACTTGACGAGCGGCCCCCGTATCACGCCCTTTCTCTGGTTCGATTCAAATGCTGAAGAAGCTGCGGATTTTTATGTGAGCGTCTTCCCCAATTCCCGCCGCGTTGGGGAACTGCGGAACCCCGGCGACGCGCCCGGCCCGAAAGGCGGCGTGCTTACCATTTCTTTTGAGCTTGACGATCTGAGATTTACCGCTCTCAACGGTGGCCCGCAGTTCAAGTTTTCGCAAGCGGTCTCATTCGTGGTGAGCTGCGATACGCAGGAGGAGATCGACCACTATTGGTCGAAGCTCACCGCCGATGGTGGCAGCGAGGTTGCCTGTGGCTGGCTCACGGACAAATTCGGCCTGAGCTGGCAGGTGGTGCCGCGGCGCATTGGTGAGCTCGTCAAGGACTCCAAAGCCATGCAGGCGATGATGAAGATGAAAAAGCTCGACATCGCAGAGTTGGAACGTGCCGCGCAAAGCTGACGTGCGAGTCCTCTGAGTCTGGGAATCTGAACGAGACCACTGCGATCGCAATCACCGCGGTCAGGAGTTACGCCCAATGAAATGCATGTTTGAAGCAGCATGCGTGCAAGAGGTAAAGCAGCGGCTCGCCGCGTTGAAGCCCAACCAACCGCGCCAATGGGGAAAGATGAGCCCCGCGCAAATGCTGGCGCATTGTTCGTTGGGTCTGGAGATGGCGGCGGGAGAAATCCGCCCGCGGCGTGCCCTGATGGGGCGCATTCTTGGGCCAGTCGTCAAGCCGATGGCCTTGCGCGACGACGAACCAATGCGCCGCAATTCTCCGACATCAAAGGAGCTCCTGGTCATCGGCGATGAGAGAGACTTTGAGACTGAACGGAGGCGCCTAATCGGGTTGATCGATCGATTCGCCGCTGCGGGAGCAGGCGGTTGCACCTCGCATCCGCACGCGTTTTTCGGGTCTCTCACTCCGGACGAATGGTCAATCCTCATGTACAAGCATCTGGACCATCATCTTCGCCAGTTCGGCGTGTGAGTGACGATCCTTCCCGTATTCGAAGTCCTGCGAGAATTGCGAGTATGAATCTTAGTCAATATCCTGACGCCGTTGATCCCAGCCTTGTCGGCTCTTACTCCCCGGTGGCCAAGGCGGGCGGGGGATATGTGTGGGACGACGTTCTAGAGTATCGGGTTTGGCTTCACCCAGAACGCGGAGCTGATGATGAGCAAGAGGGAAGCGACTATTATTTCGCTTTCGCAACTTACACTGAGGCCGTCGAATTCTCCAAGAGCACACGTGGAGCAGAACAACCACTCGCTCTAATTCGGCAGATCGAATACATCGACGAACCGGAGCTTGGCGATTATCGTCACATAAAGGAGACGCGCATCGCCGAGTGGCCAGTAGAGTTCCTTCGGCGTCCCCGCAGGACTCCGAACACCATCCCCGATTTCCTATCACCGAACGCTCCGAAGAACCGGCTTGATATTATTCGCGGGCTGGCGAAACCAGGCGGTTGAGGCACCACCTGTGCTCAAATGGCAGAGTCACTGGAGGCCGCGAAATGAGCAGCCGGCGTGAATTCGTCAAGGGCTCGGCACTTGCCGCAACCGGATGTCTTCTTCCGGCCAGTGCGGCAAAGGGCATCAACGCGGCAGGCGAAGCGGCTGAATCGGCACAGCCTGCAAACGGCGCAGCTGGCTGGTATGACCGGCCCATGCGCTGGGCGCAGCTCGCGTTTGTCGAGGACGATCCTGGCAACTATGACAAGCAGTTCTGGCTTGCCTACTTCCGCGGCGTTCATGCCGATGCGGCCTGCCTGAGCGCAGGCGGCGTGGTGGCGTTCTACCCCACGAAAATTCCATTGCAGCAGCGCAGCGCCTGGCTCGGCGACCGCGACGCCTTTGGCGATCTGTTGGCAGGCTGTCGCGCGATGAACATGAACGTCATTGCGCGGACTGACGCTCATGCCTGCTGGCAGAAAGTCTATGACGCGCACCCGGACTGGATTCGCGTGGATGCCGCCGGTCAGCCGGTGCGCCATCCCTCCGATCCTCGCTACTGGGAAACCTGCGCTCTCGGCCCTTACAACTTCGAGTTCATGACCTCCGTTCATGAAGAGATCATGCGCATGTACAAGCCGGATGGCATTTTCACGAACCGCTGGGCCGGCAGCGGCATGTGCTACTGCCAGCATTGCCGCGAGAATTTCCGCGCTTTCTCAGGCTTGGACCTGCCGCGCACCAGCGACCCGCAGGATCCGGCGCGCAAACAATATATTGTCTGGCGGCAGCAGCGTCTCTTCGAACTGTGGCGCTTGTGGAACGAGAAAATCAGGGCCATCAATCCCGGTGCCAGCTACATTGCCAACGCCGGCGGGGGCGCGCTCAGCGATCTCGACATGAAGACCATCAACGAGCTCGCGCCCACGATGGTCGCCGATCGCCAGGGCCGCCGCGGCCTGATGGCTCCGTGGGCCAACGGCAAGAACGGCAAAGAGTATCGCGCGACCATGGGCGGCAAAGCCATCGCCGGAATGTTCAGCGTGGGCATCGAGGACGAACATCGTTGGAAAGATTCCGTGCAGAATGGCGATGAGATTCGGATGTGGGTTGCCGACGGCATCGCGCAGGGGCTTCGGCCGTGGTTCATCAAATTCAACGCGAAACCCAACGACCGGCGCTGGCTTCCGGTGGTGAAGGAAATCTTCGCATGGCACTACTCCAATGAGAAGTATCTGCGCAACGTCAGGCCGCTGGCACGCGTAGGCCTGGTTTATTCGCAGCAGAGTGCTTTGTTCTATGGGGGCCCCGAGGCTCGCGAAAAGATCGAGGAACCCGCACTGGGTTTCTATGAAGCTCTGGTCGAAGCGCGGATTCCGTTTGAGATGGTGCACGATCGCTGCCTCGACGCCGAGCATCTTGCGCCGTTCCGCACGCTCATCCTGCCCAACATCGCCGCGCTTTCCGATGAGCAGTGTGCCGGCCTGCGCGCTTTTGTTGAGCGCGGAGGCGGCCTCGTTGCCACTTACGAGACCTCGCTCTACAACGAATGGGGCGTGCGACGCACAGACTTCGGCCTCACTTCGCTTTTCGGCGCGAGCTATTCAGGCAAGCAAGAAAACATGCTCAATTCGTATCTGAGTCTGGAAAAAGATCAGGCAACCGGCGCATTTCATCCGCTGCTCCGCGGTTTTGAAGACGCGGGCCGCATCGTGAACGCCGTGAACCAGGTCAATGTGACCCCCGCGGGCTCGGGCCAATTCGCGCCCCTGCGCATCATTCCGTCCTACCCCGATCTGCCCATGGAGTCGGTGTTGACACCGACGGGCGTTGCGCATCCGCCGGGCGTTTACCTGCAAAATGTTGGTCGCGGCCGAGTGGTCTATTTCCCCGGCGACATCGATCGCACCTTCTGGCAGGTTCTCTCGGTCGATCACGGAAAGCTGCTTCGCAATGCCGTCGACTGGGCGACCAGCGAGCCGCCCTTCATAACCGTCGAGGGAAAGGGCATTCTGGATCTGGCGGTTTGGGAGCAGAAGAATTCCATGACCGTGCATTTGGTCAATCTCACCAATCCCATGATGATGAAGGGTCCAGTGCGGGAGATTGTTCCGATTTCCGGGCAAAAAATCTCTCTGCGGATTCCAGCGCCCCGCCGCGTCGGCCGGGTTCACCTTTTGGTCGCCGCCCGAGACATTCCGTATCGCACGGAAGACGACAGGATCTTCCTTGAGACGCCGACGATTGGGCTGCACGAGGTGGTCGCGGTGGATTTTGCAGGGTAGGCCACCCCTCCCGCGCCGCCTTCGCCTCTGTTATCCTGATCGGTTTACGGTGAGCGCTTTCGCAATTCATCGAGCCGTTTCCGATACGATTGCACTGTGGCTATTGCTTTAGGAAAAAGCCATTTGGGCGCTGCGGCTTCGGGATCCAGCAATTGCGAACCCGCTTTTGAGCAGGGAGGGTGTCATGCCGGAGCATCGGGCAAGGAAGCATCATCAGGACCGTGTGGCGGAAGCGCTGAAAGACGAGATCGGCGCCATGATTGAGGGAGAGCTCTCCGATCCGCGCATCGACTTTTGCCACGTGAGCGAAGTGGCGCTGAATCCGGGTGGAAAATCGGCGCGCGTCTACGTCGCCCTCGACACCAACTCGAAAGATATCGCCAAGGCCGAAGCCGAAACCATCGCCGGCCTTGAGGCGGCCAAGGGCTATATTCGCCGCGAGTTGAAGGACCGCATGGGCGTGCGCCACGTCCCTGAGTTAAGCTTTCTGGCCGACCGCTCGGGGCGCTTCCAGGCGCGCATTGAAGACTTGATGAGCCGGGGACGCAAATCCACCGCAACGGGCAAAGCCGCCCAGCCGCCGCGTGGCGACCTGCAGCCTGAGCGCTCTTGAGATTCCGCCTGAATCTGTTAGCCTTGACCACTGAACGATTTCCGCGTGCACTTCGCGCGCGGAAGGCGAGCAGGCCCAAACCGGCGCCTGAATTCCCCTCCGCCTTTGGATAGAACCACGATCTTCATCCTGCGCCTCGCAGGCTGCTGCGTTTTGGAGTATTGCCGGAGATGGAGAACCTGAAGGAGCCGCCGGTTCCTGAAAAAGCTGCACGCCGGCCGTGGCACATGCCGCGCTGGGCCACTCTATCTGAGGCTGGAATCTTTCTCGGATTCAGCGTCTTTTTCATCGTCTATGGTGTTACGCCTTGGCTGGGCGGCGATGGCCTGGGTCTGGTCGGCGCCGACGAGCCGCGCTACGCCCAGATCGCGCACGAAATGCTGGTGCGCTTTGATGCTGCACCCACGCTCAAGGAACGGCTGAGTGCGTGTGTCACGCCGTATCTCTATGGGCACCCGTGGCTCGAAAAGCCAGCGCTCTACTACTGGCGCGCGATGTTCATCTTTCAGGATTTCGGCGTCCACGATTGGGCCGCTCGCCTGCCCTCGGCCACCTTCGCCTTCATCATGGCCGCGCTTATCTACCTGCACATGCGGCGCTTTCGTCCCGGCGGACACTTGGATGCAGCGCTCATCACCGTGAGCTGCGCCGGCATTATGGCCTTCGCGCGCGGAGCCTCCACTGACATGCAGATGGCCGCGCCCCTCGCCATCGGGCTACTCGGCTGGTATGCGTGGTATGAAACCGGCTCCAAGTTCTGGCTCTACGACATCTATTTCTTTACCGGGCTGGCCACGCTCGCCAAGGGGCCGGTGGCGCCTCTGCTCGCATTCCTGATCATTGCCGCCTTCGCGTTCTTGCGGCGCGAGTGGGACATTATTCGCCGCTCGTTCTGGTGGCCGGGAGTCGTGCTCTACTTCGCCATGGTCCTGCCCTGGTTCATTGCCGTGCAGCACCAAAATCCCACATTCTTCAGGGAATTTTTCCTGGAACACAACTTGCAGCGCTTTGCCACCGACCGCTACCAGCACAATGAACCGTTCTGGTATTACCTTGTGGTCGTAGTGCTCAGCTTGATGCCGTGGACCGTCGTCGCCATTCGCGCGCTCGTTGACGGCATTCTCACTTCGGTTGCAGAGTGGCGGCTTCGCCGTTCCCGCGAGGGGAAGCCGTTGCCCAAGCGGCCCGGCGATGCGTTTCCGGAATTTCTCGTGTTGTGGGCCCTCATTCCCGTCGTCTTCTTTTCCTTTTCGCAATCCAAGCTGCCGGGCTACATCCTTCCCGCTCTTCCGCCCATCACCATTCTCACTGGCGATTATCTTTTTCGGCGCCGCAAGCCGGGATTGAACAAGTGGATTCTGCTTGGTCACGCACTCGTGTGCTGCACCATGACCATGGCCGCATTGCTCTTGCCGTGGTTTGTGATGCACAGCGCCCAAATGCCGCCCACTCACGCATTGGTCGCGGCTAGCCTGGCTGCAATCGGTGCGGCGCTGCTGATTCTGGTTGTGACCAAGGGCTTTGGAGTGGCCCGCTTGCGCCCGGCAACGTGCTGGGTGCTCGTGGTGCTGGTTCTGTTTGTCTATGGAGTCGGCCCGTTCTTCGGCATTCCGGGATTCGACTCGACCAAGCGCGTGATTCATCTGCTCGACCGCTCCTACTCTGCGCGGCCACTCGCCGATCGGATTGGACAGCAGGTTCCTGCGGACGAAACCATTGCGGTGTTCCGCGTTCGCCGCGACGTGGAGTTCGGGCTCTCGTTTTATCGCAACCACGAGGTGGTGAATTACGACGAGAACGGGGTCCCCGACCAGCAGCATATCCTTGTCGCACGCATCCAGGGCCGCCACGGCGTTGACCTCGATACGCAACTCACCATCAGCGAGCTGCTTGAGGGCCGCCAGTATGAAGAGCTTTTTGCCTGGCCCGAGCAAGGGCTTGAGGTTTATCTCGTAGGCAGCAAATCAGTGCTTACAAACTTGCAGTGAAGTGCGAGCTCGTGTCAATGTTGCCGAGAGGGCCTTTCACCGCGCAATGCAAACCGCGCCCGGCGCAATTCGAATCTGTCCCGCCGGGCAGAGACCGCAAACGACCCTCATAATGAATCAACGGTCTTAGACGCACCCAGCCGGCGACCTACAGAGGGCGAATGCAGACTTCGGGCGGTTCCATCGAGATCCTCGACCTTCGGCACTTCGCAGCGCCGGTCCTGCGGCCCGTGCTTGAGGCGGAGGGGGAGTTGTGGGTGGCTCGCCTCCATTGGGACTACCAGGCGTCAGCACGGCTGCTCATGCAATATCTCGACAACCATATGCTGCCCGGCTACGCGGCGCTCGATTCGGGCCGCGTAATGGGCTATGTGTTTTGCGTCTACGAGGAAACCAAGGCCGTCATCGGCGATGTGTTTGCGCTCAAGAGTGACGCGAATGCGGAGGCCCCGCCGACCGAAGAAACTTTGCTCCGCCATCTGTTTGAATTGCTGCTCAACTCGCCGCACGTTGACCGCATCGAGGCGCAGCTGCTTCTGCATCTCTCGGGCACCTTCGGCACCATCTTTCGTGAGGCAGGGTTCGAAGTTTTCCGCAGGCTTTTTTTGGTGCAACCGCTGGTGGGAAATCCAAAGCCGCGCGAGATCGAGTTGCCCGGCAACCTCGAGTTTCGCTCGTGGCGCGAAGCAGATCTGGCGCCGGCCGCGCGATTGATCTGCGAGGCCTACCGCGACCATCCGGATAGTCTTATCAACGATCAGTACCGTTCGGTTCACGGCTCCATGCGTTTCCTCAACAATATCGTGCATTATGCGGGCTGCGGCAGCTTTTCGCAGCAAGCCTCGTATGTCGTTGTGGAGCGCGGCAGCCGGGAGCTTGCCGCGCTGGTTTTGGGCTCGCGCGTCAGCGAACAAAGTGGACACCTCACCCAGGTTTGCGTTCACCCCGCCTTCCGCCGACGCGGATTGGCCCGCATGCTGCTCGGGCACGCCGCGCATAGCTTCGTGCGCCTGGGCGCCACGGAGATTTCACTCACCGTGACGGAAGCCAACGCCGAGGCCATCAAACTTTATCAAGACGAAGGCTACGCGTGCGCGCACAGCTTCGACGCCGCAGTTTGGCAAAGGCACTTGCAGGCTTAATTCCCGATTTCAAGCCGCAGCACCCTGCGCCCGATCCGCCCGACGCCGTACAACCTGTAGGGCGTCCACGCCATCTAACTGTTCAGTGTCCCTTGCGTGGCGAATTCTTTCCCGGGCCTGCCCTGAAACAGGCGGCTGAGAAAGCTTCGTCCTTGGGTCCACGCGAGCATTTCTCTCGTCAGATATAGAAGAGACTGTCATGAGGCGTGTTCTCCAAGTCAGAGCATCGTGGCTAATTGCTCTCATAGCGGCCGCGGAAGATGCGAAGATCAGATCCCCTCGCATATTAGTTGCCTGCGCCAATGCGGCTCCAAATACACTCCGTCAGAAAACCTGTTCATCCGATCAGAATCACCTAAATTACAACGGCCGGGCGTAAATCCTCGTGCCGCGCCGGGAGTGACAGTTATGAACCCACGTATTGCAATTCTTTTCTTGGTTGCCATGGGAACGACCGCCGGGTTAGCCGGATGCGGCTCCGTTAGCCCTCCTCCGATCAATAAACTGCAGCCAACCTCCGTTATCTTCGTGTCGGCGCCGCCATCGTCCCTGGCAGTAAAAGCCTCGGCAACCATTTACGCGGCAACCATCTATTCGAGCGGTATTGCAAGTAGCTCCGAAAACACCTTGGTCACATATGCCATCAGCTGCGGAAGCTCAAATGCCTGTGGCACGTTGAGCACGAGCGATGAAGTGGGCGCCATGGTCTACACCGCGCCCGCAGCGATCCCTTCCGGGGCGACAGTCACGGTGACTGCAACCTCGGTAGCCGATCCGTCGCTAACCCGGTCAGCCGCTATTACCATCGTGCCTCCGATTCCTATCTCCGTGATCTTCGCGGGAGCGCCGGCTTCAATTCAAGTGAATGCCTCTGTTTCGCTGCGCGCGTCGATCTCGAACGACGTGTCAGCGAATCCACAGGTGAACTGGACCGTAAATTGCGGTGGAACGCAGTGTGGTTCTTTCAGCCCTTCGACGACCGGCAACGACCAGCCGACCACCTATACCGCGCCCGCGGCGATTCCTCCCGGCAACACAGTAACTGTGACGGCGACCTCAGCGACCGATCCGACGAAGTCAGCTTCGGCAAGCATCGTAGTCATTCCGGTCGCGCCAACGCTGGCGGACGGGACGTATGTTTTCCAGATTTCGGGTTCGCCGGGGAACGCGGGCACTTTCATAACTGGCACCATCGTTGCCAAGAGCGGCGTCATCACCAGTGGGGAGCAAGATTCGGTATCCGACGACGGAGAGGGCGACGTGTACACACTGTTTCAGCCCGTAACCGGTGGCAGCTACTCGACCACTCCGGACGGGAACATGCAGATCGATGTGCAGATCGGACAGGATGAAACTGAAACCTTGAATGGGACGTTGGCTTCGAACTCTCAGGGGCTCATCGCGAGTTTCGACGGCATCCCCGGCAGTGGAACGTTGGACCTGCAGACCAGCACGGCTCCACCGGCGGGAGGGTATGCGATTTCACTCTACAGTGTCGACATCTACAGCAGCCCCACCTGGATCGCTGGCATTCTGAACATCGACAGCCCCGGAGCAATTTCAGGAAACGGCAGCGTGATCGACGTCATCGATGGGCCTGTTTACTCCGGGGGCCCGCCTTCGCTGGGAGCCAGCGCCGTATCCGCGCCCGACGCTTTCGGCCGTGTGATCTTTCAGCTGAATCCTGGCGCAAACTCGCCGCTGCCGGTTCTGTACCTGGCTGGATACATCGTAGATTCCTCTCACATTCGGTTGACCCAATCGAATAACCCAATCAATGGCTATGGCTACGCCGGAATTTCGGGTGGAACAGCGCTTGGCCAGGGTGCGAGTACCGGGCAGTTCAGCGCCGCCTCTGTGTCCGGCGCCAGTTATGTCCTGGCCGCGCAAGGCGAGGACCAGAATGGCCCACTGCAGTTGGCTGGGGTCGTGACTCTCAACGCCGGCGGCAGCGCCACCGGCACGCTCAGCTGGAACGATCTGGAAGAGGGCGCGCCGCAAAGTCCTCGCGCCTTCACCGGCACCTACACGGTCGATCCAACGGGCCGGATCACTCTAACCAACCTGACGGATGGCACAACTTTCACCGATTCGCTCCATCTATATCTGACCGGAAACGGCGGTGGGCTTGTGCTCTCCAACAACGCCGACCCGGTATTCGCGGGCCAGGCATTTCAGCAGCAGACCTCCGCTTTCACCGCCGCTTCGTTCAACGGCAACTTTGGATCAAACGCCAGCTTGTATGACTTCCCATCCGACGGAGTGCCGGAGTGGAGCAATGCGGTCGGCCCGCTCACTGCTACATCCAACTCCGGAGTGGACGATTTAATGGGATTTGCAGACCTGGGGGGAAGCGGTGGCTACGATTTCGCAGTCAATGGAAGCTTTACACCCGCAGCCAACGGAGTCTTCTCCGGTTCCCTCGCCGGCTTCGACAACGCTTCGCGCGCCACGGCCAACAATTTCACGTTGTATTTGGTGGATGGCACGCAGGCAGTCGCGATCGAAACTGACAATGCACAGTTGACGCTGGCACGGCTCGCGCTCGTAAAGTGAAACATCGAAATTCCGACTAACAAGCAGCGGCCCGCTTCTCGTGGTGAGAAACGGGCCGTTTTCTTTTCGTTTTGGAAGAAGGTTACGCTTTGGCTGACGTCAGCGCGCCCAGGTCGGCCGCCAGCTTCTCCGTGCTGAACGCTTCTATCAAGTCGCCTACCTTCACGTCGGTGAAGTTCGCGATGCCGATGCCGCACTCCATGCCGTTGGTCACCTCGCGCGCATCGTCCTTGAAGCGCTTCAGCGAGCCGATCTTCCCCTTGAAGACCTGCGTGCCGTCGCGCATCACCTTCACTTCCGCGTCGCGGCGGATTACGCCATCCTGCACGCGGCAGCCGGCGATCGTGCCCACCTTGGGAATGCGGAAAACATTGATGACTTCTGCACGGCCCGCGTAGTTCTCCTTGAACGCGGGTTCGAGCAGGCCCATCATGGCGAGTCGAATCTCGTCCTGCAGCTCGTAGATGATCGAGTGCAGTCGGATCTCCACGTTCTCCTGCTGCGCCAGCTCGGCCGCCTTACGCTCCGGCCGCACGTTGAAGCCGATAATGATGGCGTTCGACGCCGTCGCCAGCAGCACATCGCTTTCGGTGATGGAGCCGACGCCCGAGTGCAGCACCTTGACGCGCACCTTCTCGGTTGACAACCGCATCAGAGAATCCGCAAGCACTTCCACCGAACCCGTGACGTCGCCCTTGATGATCAGGGCCAAATCCTTCACGCCCGATTGCTTGATCTGTTCTGACAAGCCTTCAAGCGACAGGCGGGAGCTCTTGGCAAGCTGCGCGTCGCGCTCCTTCATCTTCCGGTACTGGGCAATGCCCTTGGCCTTGTCACGGTCGGCTACGACGAGGAACGTGTCGCCGGCATCAGGCATGCTTTCAAGGCCCAGCACCTCAACCGGAGTGGAGGGGCCGGCTTCTTCAAGCGCGCGGCCAAGATCGTCGAACATGGCGCGAACTTTGCCGAATGTGTTGCCGACGATGTAGCTGTCGTTCAGATGCAGCGTTCCGTCCTGCACCAGCACAGTGGCAACGGCGCCGCGGCCACGATCCAGCTTGGCTTCAAGAACGCTGCCCAGGGCCTTGCGTCCGGGCGTGGCTTTCGGCGCCTTGATATCGCTGACCAGGCAAATCATTTCCAGCAGCAAATCGAGATTAATCCGCTTTTTTGCTGAGACTTCGACAAATACAGTGCCCTGCTGGCCTGCGCCCGCCCATTCTTCCGGAATCAGGCCACGATCTGCCAACTGCTTTTTCACGCGATCGGGGTTGGCCTCCGGCTTGTCGATCTTGTTTACCGCAACGATGATCGGAACCTCGGCCGCCTTCGCATGATCGATCGCTTCCAGCGTCTGCGGCATCACGCCATCGTCGGCGGCAACCACGATTACCACGATGTCCGTCACCTTTGCGCCGCGCGCACGCATGCGGGTAAACGCTTCGTGGCCCGGCGTGTCGAGGAATACGATCTCGCGGCCTGAGGCCGGTGAGCCTTCCTTCGAGAACTTAACCTTGTATGCGCCGATGTGCTGCGTAATTCCACCGGCTTCGCCCGCTGCAACGTGCGTCTCGCGAATCGCGTCGAGCAGCGAAGTCTTGCCATGGTCCACGTGGCCCATCACCGTGACCACCGGCGGGCGCGGAACCTCGAGCTCGTCTGAATTCTCGGCCTCCAGCACCTCTTCAATGGCCTGGTTGGCGATCTCCTCTTCGTAGCTGATGACGGTGGCCGCGGCGCCAAATTTGGCCGCCACGTCCTTCACCATCTCGGCATCGAGAGATTGATTCACCGTGACAAATACGCCTCCCATGAGCAGCGTCGCGATCAGGTCCTTGGCGCGGACATCTAGCTTTTCGGCCAGGTCCTTTACGCTGATGCCTTCCGTGACCGTGATGTCCTTGGTGATGGGCATCGGCTCGGTGCTGTATTGTGCGCCGCCGTAGCGTGGCGGCGGCACAAAGCCCTTCATCGGGCCTTCTTTGGTCTTCGGGTATTGCTGCTTGCCGCGTCCACGGCCACGCGAACTCGCGCGCTGCGGGCGTGGCGCAGTTTCCGGAGGCGGTGCTCCGCCGGCCCCTGGACGTGCGCCGAATCCCGGACGTGCTCCAAATCCGGGGCGCGCGCCAAATCCGGGTCTTGCTCCGGGTGCTGCCGCGCCGCCGGGCCCCGCAAATCCGCCTGAGCGCGTTGGGTGCTTCGGTCTTGGTCCTCCAGCAAATTGCCCTGGAGCCCCTGTCCCGGGGAACCGCTGTCCCGGAGCTGACGGTCCGCTCACCGGCCGGCGATCGAAAATGGGTTTTCCGCGCTGCAGCCCCGTTCCAGTCGCTGCGGGGGGGGTTGAAACGATCGACGCTTTGTACACCGGCCGTGGCCCGGTCTGCGGCATCACCATCCGGCGCGGTGCAGGGACAACGACCTTCGGGGTCTTCGCGGCAGCGGCAGATTCAGCGGAGATCGCGCTGACTGCGCCAGCCGCATCACCGGCTTGCGGCGCCACTGCGGCTTGCTCTGTCACGACTGCGGGCGCTGCTGGTACTTCAGCAACTGGAGCAGCAGGGGCGGGTGGCTTAAGGGCGATTTTCTCCTCCCGCACAGGTGGTGCTGCGGGCGGTTTCACCACTACAGCGGCCGGAGGTGGCGCCACAACCACACGCACGGGCACAGCGCCTGCGGGAGGCTTGGCGATAATGGTGCCCGCGGGCGGGCGCGAGGCAATAGCTGGAGTAGAAGGCGGAGGCGCAACAACAATCGGCGGCGCCGGGCGCGGCTGCGGAACGATCTTGCGCGGCGGTGCCTGGATCGGAGCAGCTGCAACAGGCTTGGCGGCAACGGGAGCGGCGGCCGCTGGCGCAGCAGCTTTGGCAGGCACAGCGGTAACCGGCTTCGCCGGGACGCGCACATGGCGCGCCTCATCTTCCTCTTCCTTTTTCTTGGCCAGAAGCGCCTTCATCACATCCCCAGGCTTGGAGATGTGCGAAAGATCGATCTTGGGCACGATGGCTTCCGCGCCATGGCGGCCAGACGTCGCACCGCCATGCGCCGAAGCATGCTTCGATTCCCGCGCAAAATGCGCACGAACCTTCTCCGCCTCGTCCAGTTCAAGCGAGCTGGAGTGCGTTTTTCCGCTAGAAACGCCGAGTTCCGGAAGAACCTCGAGAATCGCCCGAGACTTCACTTCCAGTTCTTTCGCGAGATCGTTGATCCGAACCTTACTCATCCGCCTCTTTTCAATTTGTACCGTCGAATGGCCGCTCAGTTTCTCATTGCTGCCTCATCGCACTAGCTTTGCTTGCTATCCGTTGTCGAGCACACGGCCCTCGTGTGGAGGGCACAGCTCACTCATGCCTTGTCTTCTTTTGAGGCTTCACCGTTCTCTTCCACTGCTTCGGCTTCGTCGGCCGCGTGAACATTTTCCACCGCCAATTCCGCCGCCGTGCGCGCCTGATCTTCGGTCTTGCTCTCCAGAGCGCTTTCTTCCACGCCTGTTGAGCTAGCCAGATCTTCATTGGCTTGCGCGGCCCGCGTGACCTCTGCCTCTTCCAGCACCTCTTGCGCGTTCTCAAGCTCCGCTGCGGAGCTGTCTACCGCCGCATCTGTGGCTGAAGTTTCCGATTCCCCTGCGCCAGATGCCGGAGTATCAGACGCGGCCGATTCTCCCGCAATTTCTTCAGGCGCCGCTTCACCGGCCTCTGCTGCACGCGCCGCCTCAGCCTCTTCAAACCGGCTGAAGTAGTTCCGCACCGCAACGCCGATCTTCTCCAGCGTCTTTTCGCCGATTCCCGGAATCTCTTCAAGCTCCTCGGGAGTCATGTCGGCCAGTCCTTCAACCGTGGTGATTCCCGCCGTGATCAGCTTTTGGACAATGCTCTCGCCCAGTTCCGTCAGTTGCTCGATCGGAGTGGTGGGAGGGCCAGCCAGAGCCTGCATCTGCTGCTCCACCTCCTGGCGCTTCTCCTCTTCGCTCTTGATGTCGATCTTCCACCCAAGCAACTTCGCCGCCAGGCGCACGTTCTGGCCCTTCTTGCCGATGGCCAGCGAAAGCTGTGTGTCGTCAACGATCACTTCCAGCTGTTTGTCGCTAAGGTCGGTGATGGAAACGCGGCTGACCTTTGCCGGCTGCAGCGCCTTCTCCGCAAAGGTCGTAATCTCATCGCTGAATTCGATGATGTCGATCTTTTCGCCGCGCAATTCGCGAATGATCGACTGCACGCGCATGCCCTTCATGCCCACGCACGCGCCCACGGGGTCCACGTCCTTGTCGCGGCTCTGCACCGCGATCTTGGTCCTCTCGCCGGCTTCGCGCGCAATGGCGCGAATCACCACCGTGTTGTCGTAGATCTCGGGAACCTCCGACTGGAAAAGGTTCGACACCAGCTCCGGCGCTGCGCGGCTCACAATCACCTGCGGCCCCTTGGCTGCGCGGTCTACCTTGATCAGCACCACGCGCACCCGTTCGCCCACGCTGAATTGCTCCAGCCGCGACTGCTCGCGCTTCGGGCAGCGGGCTTCGGCCTTGCCCAGATCGAAAATTACGTCCTGGCCTTCGAGCCGCTTCACCGTGGCGTTCAGCACTTCCTTCTCGCGGTGCGCATACTCCTGGAAGACCGTATCGCGCTCCGCCTCGCGTACCTTCTGGAAGATGATCTGCTTGGCCAGTTGCGCCGCGATGCGGCCCAGCGGGCTGGTGTCGCGATAGATGCGAATCTCGCTGCCCACTTCCACGCCCGGAGCCATTTCATTGGCTTCCGCGAGCGTGATCTGGTTCACGGGATCCTCGATCTGCTCCTCGTCGGCGACCACCGTCTTAAAGATGTACGCGGTGATTTCACCGGTATCCTTGTTCAGTTCCCCACGCATGTTCTCCTGGGTCTTGTAGAACTTGCGCGTGGCCAGGGCGATTGCCTCCTCGACCGCGCCCACGACGATGGCGGGATCGATGCCCTTCTCGGAACTCAGAAGCTCGATACTCTGATACAAAGCGCTGGTTGCCATACTCTGACGACTCTCTGTTCTGTGCCCGGCAGGGAAACAGTGGCCATCCCCATCGGCGTTTTCATGGATTTCGTTTCAAGCGAAGAATCTCAACTCTTTCGATCCCTCACCCACAAGCTGAAAGCCAAGACCTGAAAGCTGACAGCTCGCCTTTCAAATCTCCGGTACCAGATTCGCTTTCTCGATATTGCTGAGCGCGATCTCCACCGTGTTCACTCCGGCCTTGCGGCTCTTGCTGTTCTGCTTCACTGCCGCCAGGTCGACCGTTATTTTTCTGGTTTTGGACAAGGGCTGTTCCCCCGCCATCAATCTTCCCTGCCAGTGCCGGTTGTTGCGGACCGGTTCAAAGGTCCGCACCTTCACCAGGCAACCGGTAAACCTCTCGAAGTCCTCCGGCCGGCTCAATTTCCTATCCAAGCCCGGTGAACTGGCCTCCAGCGTGTACTCTCCGCCGGGAATCAGATCCTCTACGTCCAGCAAAACTCCAAAATCGCGGCTGAACGCCGTGCAATCCTGGTGCGTTATCCCGGAAAGCTGCTCCACTGTAAGCGAGCCTTCAAGAAGCCTTTCCGGTAGATCCTTCTCGCCGTCCTCGTTCCCGGCTGCTTCCAAGCGCGCTTTCAGTTCTGCCCGCCCCTCGGCATTTTTTTCCAGCGACACACGCAGCGTGCGTTCCTTGGCTGAGCCGGCGAGCTCGACGTCGACCACGTCGAGTCCATGCGATGCGGCAACCCGCTCCGCCGCCTTCCGGATTTCCTCCAAGCCAACCACCATCGACCCTGCTGCCAAACGGCGGCCAATTCTCCCTGTATCCTGTTGATTTCCAGTGCTTTCCGGGTGGAATTTGCCGCAAATAAAAAGTGGGCGATGAGCCCACTCCTCTCTCCGCCAGCCGGTGCGCACACGGAATAACCTGACGGACAAATTCGTCTGCATGGCTAGAATACTCGGAAATGAAGGGAAATTCAACTGTCGCGGTGCTCCGATACGGTTCCGCTGATCGGCTTGCAGAGGGAATGTGGCCTTCAGCAGTGCGAACCGCTTGACATTTGAATATACAACGTATATACACATTGGCAGATGGATGTCTTCTTCCTTTGCCAGGGCCAGCGCTTTGTGTGGGATTCGGAAAAGGCATCCAGCAATGCAAGCAAGCATGGAATCGGATTTGAGACAGCATGCCAAGTCTTTTTTGATCCTTTCGTCCGCATTGAAGATGCCGCGGTCACGGAAGAGAAACGCGAGGCGGCGATTGGGCTGGCTGAAGACTGGAGCCTGCTTTTCGTCGTTCACATGCTGCGCGAAAGCGAGACGATTCGAATCATTTCAGCGCGGCCTGCAACCCCACAGGAGCGGAAGTCTTATGAAGACTGCGAGTGAGCGAATTAGGAAACGATTGAACAAGGAACGCAAGATGACGGTCATCAGTATCCGCATTCCGGCCGATCTGATTGAAGACCTCAAGGAAATCGCGCCGTCGCTTGGCTTCTCTGGCTATCAACCGCTTGTGCGCGCCTATATTGGGCAGGGCCTTCGCAAGGACCAGGCACGAATGGAGAATTCCCAGGTTCAGGTGCTAACCGAGAGTCTGCGCAAGCACGGAATCGCGGACCAGGTAATCTCGGCTGCCATTGCTGAAGCGCAACTGAAGAGCGCTTGAGCCACGACCGTTGTGGAACCCATGACGGAAGATTTCGAAACCTTCATTTCCCAGCGCGACAGCGAAGCCTTGCTCGCCAAAATCTCGGCCAATGTGTCGGATCCGATCGTCGGCCTCTTCGGCCCCGCATCCCTCAGTTGGCGCGTCAACCGCGAGTCGGCGCTTTTCCTCGCCGCGGGCCGTGCCGCGCTCCTGCAACTGGCGCACCCGTGGGTCGCAGCCTCTCTTGCCGAGCATTCGACCGTGATGAATCGCCCCATTGATCGTTTCCACAACACATTTCGCGTTGTGTTTACCATGATCTTCGGCTCGCTCCCGCAGGCGCTGGCCGCCGCGCGCCACCTGCACGCGCTCCATACACGGATTCAAGGCCAAATGCCCGCGAACGTAGCCCGATGGAGCAAGGGCTCGCACTACCAGGCCAACGAAATCAGCGCGTTGCGTTGGGTTTTTGCGACGCTGGTCGAAAGCGCGATGCTTGCCTACGACTGCGCGCTGCCGCCGCTCTCGCCTATCGCCCGCGAAAGCTATTATGCCGACTGCAAAACCCTGGCTGGCCTCTTCGGCATTCCGCCCGGATCGCTGCCGGAAAACTGGGAGTCCTTCACCGCTTACAACCGCGACATGCACGCATCCAATGACCTCGGCGTGAGCGAAACCGCTCGACGGATGGCGCACGACTTGCTCCGCGGCGCGGGATCGTGGATTCGGCCGCCATTCTGGTATCGCGCATTGACCATCGAGTGGCTTCCCGAGCGGCTCCGCACAGAATTCGCGCTTGATTTCGGCGTGCGGGAGCAGCGAGCCGGCGCGCGCGCCCATCGCCGGCTGCCGCAAATCTACCGCCATCTCCCCGCTTCTATCCGTTTTGTCGGCCCCTGGCATGAGGCGCAGGCGCGACTCGCCAACCGCCGCGTAAACACACTTACCCGATGGAGCAACCGCTTCTGGATCGGCCGCCCATTACTACCGTTTGCATAAACCAGTTACGAGCGCTCGCCTGCGCGCGGCCAAAGTTGTATCAAGCTCTTTCGATTTGCTTTGCGCGCCGCGCAACCAGGCGCGACAATAACGGAATGAAGGGTTTTCATCTCTCTGCGTTGGTTCTGCTGGCTTCCTTTTCCGCGGTGCCTCCGCTCAGTGCCCTTCAGAAGCAGCCCGACGGAGCGTACCGCGACCGCCGCGTCGCGCTCGCAGCAAAGCTCAATGGCGGCGTAGCCGTATTCTTCGCCGCGGAAGAATCGCAACTCGATTTCATGCCTTACCGGCAGGATTCGGATTTCTACTATCTCACCGGCTGGAATGAACCAGGCGCAGCGCTGATGATCGTGAGCGACGCGCCCCATGCAGCCTCGCCACGCGCGTACAAAGAAATCTTGTTTCTCCCCGCTCGCGACCTGCGCATGGAAAAATACACGGGCGTGAAAATGGATGCGGCCACGCCGGGAGTGGTGGAAGCTTCGGGCGTGGATCAAGTTGAGCCCATGGCAGAACTCCCCGTCGACCTGAACCAGCTTGTTTCCGCCGACCACTCGCTCCTGAATCATCTGTGGACGCAGCCCGATTCCGCCGCCGCCAAATCTCTGCTCGGCTTTGCCGCCGTTGCGCTTGGAACATCGGACTCTCCGCCGCCGCACGACGCAAACACTCTCGTCATGCCTCTGCGTCAGATTAAGGATCAGGGTGAAATCGACCTCATCAAGAAAGCTTCGACCGCCTCCATCCTCGCGCAGCGAGTGATGATGCAGTGGTGGGTCAAGCCGGGTATGACCGAGCGCGCTATCGCCGGCGCCATGACTGCCGTGTGGATGGAAAATGGATGCGAGCGGCCAAGCTATGCGCCCATCGTTGGCTCGGGCATCAACTCCACCGTACTGCACTACTCAGCCAACGACCGCACCATGCAGGACGGCGACATTCTCCTCGTCGACGCCGCTTGCGAGTACTCAATGTATGCCGCCGACATCACCCGCACCGTCCCAGTGAACGGACATTTCTCCCCACGGCAGCGTGAAATCTATGACATTGTGCTCGGCGCTCAGCAGGCGGCGATCGATGCGTTTGTGGCCGGTAAATCCACCATCGATGATCGCGACCGGCAGGACCCGAACTCGCTCGACACCGTGGCATACAACTACATCAACACCCACGGCAAGGACCTGCATGGCCAGCCGCTCGGCCAATATTGGCTGCATGGGCTCGGCCACATGATGGGGATCGATGTGCACGACCCCGCCAACTACCCCGCAGTTCTGAAGCCCGGAATGGTCTTCACCATCGAGCCGGGCATCTACATTCCCGAAGAGAGATTGGGCGTGCGCATCGAATGCGATTTTCTTGTCGGCCCCGACGGCAAGTTGATCGATCTCGATGCTGCACTGCCCCACACCGCCGACGAAATTGAAGCCGCGATGCGCGCAAAATAAATCGCGAAGCAATAGCTTTGTATCAGGGCACGACCGGGGAACCCACGCAGTGCGTGGGTCGCGTGCCAATAAAACGGAAAAGTGAGTGGGCTTTAGCCCCTGAGGGATGGTCACAAAGCAGGCGCCATGAATATCGACCCGCGCGACGAACTCCCATCCGATCAGCTCGACGCGCTCAGCCGTGTCTTCAGCGAGCAGCTACTAGCTTGCCTTGACGAATGTGCGCGTGGCCGCACAGGTCTCTTCTCGGAACCGATCGATGACGAGAATTCCTGGCCCGAGGCCGCGCGGTTGCGCGAGCTGGCTGTCGCGCTCCAAAATATTTTCGCCCAAAATGAAGAACGCAACGCACTCTGCGATGAGTTTCTCGACTTATGCACGATCCATGGCGAGAGCCACCCGGGCGAGCGCAAACTGGCGCGCGCGTTTCTTGAGCGGATTGAGCGCGGCGACGTGGGCACGCCGACGCAGGAAGAACGAAAGCTGTGGTGAAATAGAAAGGCCGATTCCCTCGCCACGTTTTGCAAAAGAATCGGCCGCTAAACCTACGAGCGATCAATCGTCTAGAAGCGCACGCCTACCGTCACGGGAATTAGCTCCGTAGTCCCGAGGCCGTTGGTTTGGGAGATCGGCGGGGTATGAATGAAAGTGTAACGAGCCTCGGCGAAAACTTCGGATGTGCCCGCAGTATCCGGCCCGTACAAATCGCCGCCCAGGTGGTGATAAATCCCGAAACCCGCGTTGCCCCCCCACTGGTTGGAGCTGAAAGAGCCAACGGTGACATTCACGTCGTATCCATAAATGTCGCAGCATTCGTACGCGCCAAAGTTCGTCGACTTGTGATAGTAACCGAAGCCGCCGACCAGGTAGGCGCCGTTTGATTTCTTTGGGAAGAGGTCAATGACGGGAGAGCCGGTAATCGCACTGATGTGTGCATCGCCGGTCGTGGCGCCCGCGGAGCTTTCCGCCGATATGAATGCGCCCGGTAGCTTGTCGTCAATAAACTGATACTCCAGCAGGGTGGAGAACACTCTGGAGAAATGGAAGCCTGCGCCCACGGTGAAGTTCCCGCCCCATGTGATGAACGGAGTGTCGTTGCCGAGCGGGGCGTTGAATCCGCCTCCGGCCTCAAATGCAAGAGGATGGTGAAAGAACCCGTGATGGCCCCCGCCGCCGCCCTGGCCATACTGCCCTCCGCCGGCCGAAGCTGCTCCCAGTGCGAATGACCCCGGGTGACCGATCTTTTCAAAGTCGGCAAGCCCAGCCTGGCTCGATGAGAATTCCGCATCTGCAGGCCCGGTTTCGCTCGAAGAATAAGCGGTGCTGCTGAATGGGCTGTGCAGGAATTGATCGATAGAGGGGGCAGGGGGAGGGGCAGGCGAGGCAGCATTTTGCGCAGCGGCAAGCCCGGCTGCGAACAGAACCGCGGCCGCCGTAATACCGGCGCGCCGCAGCATCGGCGTCAAAGGGTCGAAAGTCATTCGAAGTACCTCAAATGCTGAATTTTCTTCAACTTCCGGGAAGCAAACGACCGTCACTCAATTTAGACACCGAAAGTCGTCAGAGGTTGCATCCCGGCGGCGATAGATTCCCGTTTGACGGGACGGCTAACCCCTTCGATTTGTTCGCCCACAACCCGCAAGAGAATCCGCCGCTCGACCGGCGAGTCGCCCTAAACCATAAGGCCGAAGCCCCTGCCCCGGCCCTTGGCTCACTCGCTTATTTGCTGACTTGCTAACTTGCTGACTCGCCAACTCGCTGCCTTTATCCCTGTATATCGAACTGTTCCGGATGCAGAGTCGGGTCGCTTTTCACCAGCACGTTTTTCCCCACCAGTTCTTCGAAATCGTTCAGCCAGCGATTGCCGTTGGCCTTCAGAGTCTTTACGGTCTCGGGATTCACGCGCAGCATTACGTCGGCATTTTCGAAGTGCTTCCGCATCTTGCGCATTTCGATGTAGATCTCATTGCACACAGTCGCGGCACTTTTCACCATGCCGGTCGCCTGGCATGTGGGGCAAGGTACGCTCAGCGTGCGCTCCAGGCTCTGCTTCACGCGCTTGCGTGTGATCGCCACCAACCCAAAGTCGTTAAATTGCAGAACTTTGGTCGGAGCGCGATCGCTCTTCAGCGCCTCCTCGAGTGCTGCCATCACCTTGAACCGGTTCCTGCGCTCGTCCATATCGATGAAGTCGATGACGATGATGCCGCCGAGGTCACGCAGCCGGATCTGGCGCACGATCTCCGGTACAGCATCGAGGTTGGTTTTCAGAATCGTGTCCTCAAGCCGCGCCGACTTGCCCACATACTTTCCGGTGTTGATGTCGATCGCCACCAGTGCCTCGGTCTGGTTGATCACGATCGATCCGCCCGACTTGAGCCAGACTTTGGAGCGCAGCGCCTTCGAAATCTCTTCCTGAATGCCGAAATGCTCAAACAGCGGCACTTCCTTGGTGTAAAGCTTCACGCGCCGCACCAGCGACGGCGAAAAGCGATTGAGGAATCGCACGATGCGTTCGTAGTCCGATTCCGTGTCCACCCAGATGTTGGCAAAATTCGAGCTCACCTGGTCGCGCAGAATGCGCTCGATCAGCGAAAGGTCGTGATAAATCAGAGCCGGCGACTTCGAAGATTCCGAACGTTGCTTGATGTCGTTCCACAGATTCATCAGAAAGCGCAAGTCGGCGCGCAACTCATCTTCTGAAGCGCCTTCAGCAGCGGTCCGCACGATGAAACCACCGGGAGCCTCGCCACGCTCGTTGGTCAGAATCCGCTTGAGCCGATGGCGCTCTTCGTCGGAAGCAATCTTGCGGCTCACACCGACGTGAGTCACGGTCGGCATGAAGACCAGGAATCGGCCCGGCAACGCGATGTGACTGGTGATGCGCGCGCCCTTCTTGGCGATCGGCTCCTTGGCAATCTGCACCAGGATCTCCTGGCCCGATTTAAGCAAATCCGAAATGATGGGCAGATCGGAGGTCTGTGCCGAGCGCCGCGACGGTCCACGCCCGCGATTGCCCGGTGCGCCACGTCCACGCTGTCCGCGGCCTCCGCGATCATGTCGTTCACGTCCGGGAACCGCCGGTGCACTTGTCGAGGCTTCTTCTCCCTCGACTTCGTCTTCTTCCACGCCGCCTTCGTCAAAGTTTTTCTGGATGCGATGATCCAGATGAGCTTCCTGCAGCATTTCGCCCAGGTCACCGGTGCGCAGGTGGCTGGGAATCGTCTGCTCTTCGTAATCATCGGTGTCATGCATTTCCGGCTTGTGGCGGCGATGATGAGGCGTGGCGTCGAACTCCTCGCCTTCAATGATTTCTTCTTCCACCACGCCGTTGCCGGGCGCGTAGGTCGAAACCGGCGCAGCAGGCGCGGCTTTCTTGGCTTCTTCCGTGTCAGTATCTTTCTTTTTCTTGCCGAAACCGAACAGCTTGAATCCCGTGGGACCCGACGGATCGATGCGATGAGAAGCGTCTGCATCTTCTTCAGGCTCCGCTGATTCTTCGTCCGGCGCTTGCAGCTCTTCTTCCGTAAGTGGCTCGACTTCGTCTTCATCAGCCGCGTTCAGTTCAACCGCGTCCGGCTCAAGCTCATCTTCTTCGAATTCGAATTCCGCTTCTTTCCGGGGTTCTTCGCCAAACTGCTGATTCGCGGGCGCCGCGAACTCCTCGATCTCTTCAACGACTTCTTCCGGCGCAAACTCTCTGCGGGACTC
This sequence comes from uncultured Acidobacteriaceae bacterium, assembly GCA_963828325.1. Taxonomy (GTDB): domain Bacteria; phylum Acidobacteriota; class Terriglobia; order Terriglobales; family Acidobacteriaceae; genus Telmatobacter. Next base: position 50,634 of record CAWHEK010000038.1, on the reverse strand, counting down.
CTCGGCGGACTCGTTCTGATTCTCGCTTTGCGTCTCTTGTCCGGCTTCCACCGGGGCCTCAGCTCCCCGGCGGCGCAGCGAAAGCGACTCACCCGGCAGCAGCCCACTTCCGTCCCACACAATCGGGGCATCGATCAGCGTAGAAGGCTTGGATGTACTTGCCGGCCGGCGCCGTGCGAACGGATCGGCCTCTGATTTCGCGCTTTCGGGAGCGGGAGTACCACCATATTTTGAAAGGTTCTCGCCGGGCAGAACAAAAGGCTCCGGAGCACGATGCCCACGCGGCGCGGGCGCACCTTCCGCTTCGCTTCTCTGAAAATGTTCAGAGGCCATCGGCGCTTCCGCGCCACGATCAGAAACGGGCTCCGCTTCGTTTTGCATCGCCGATGAGTCCGCCGGTCCGCGGCCTCCACGCCTGCGGCGACGGCCACGCCAGCGCCGTGAACCCGCTTCATCCGATTCCTGAGCTTCTTGCCCGGCAGGAGCGCCCGATTGCGGAGTTGCGCCAGGTTGCGTCCGCGCTTCGTCCGCCGAGCGGCTCTCGCGCTGGGGCTCTTGTCTGTTTTGGTCGCGGCGCGGACCGCGCTCTTCCTGGCGGCCGCCCCGCGCACCAGAAACTTCGGCAGCGCCGTTGCTCTCGATGCCGTGGGGATGCTTGACTTCGCGCGGCGCCTGCCCGGCGCCACTCGCCGCCGCTCTCTCGAGCTCGTCCGTTTCTTCCTGATCTTCGAGCTCGATGAAGTCGGTTACATAGAGGAACGCGTCGCGCTCCAGCCCCAGGTCGACAAATGCCGACTGCATGCCGGGTAGAACGCGTGTAACGCGTCCGTTATAAATGGAACCCGCGAGGGTATATTCGTTTTCGCGTTCGTAGTAGATTTCCGCGAGTTGATCGTCTTCAAGAATCGCCAGCCGCGTCTCATGCGGCGTGCTTGAAATACAAATTTCCTTTGCCATCGTACCTTTCCGTCCGGCAGCCTATGGCTGTCGGTACACGCGGCAAGGTCGGATGGGACGCGCACAATCGGCGGAGGAATGGATAGGCGGATAACCGGCGAGATGCCCCAGATCCGGCCTCAATCTAGAGACCCTTCTCGAGGGCGGCGAACCAATGCGGATGTTGGTGTAAACAAACCGAACGGGCTGCTGGTTGTGGTCGTCCGATGACAGAGAGTTTGTGGCCGCCCGGGCCGGAATTTCCGGCGGGGCCGTTCGACCAGCGACTATCACAAAGAGTTCCCGCGCCAGCAAACAGAGGATTCCAATTCCCCAACTAACTGCGCGATCCTTGCAATGAGCGAGCCGCAAGTGGTCTTCCCGTCTCTGCGTACTCATAAACCCAATCCTGCCGAGCGCGATCCATCGGGACCATGCCGGCGAAGTGCTTTTCAAAATACCTCTCTTGCCGCTTGAAACAATCTCCAGAAAAACCTGTTTCGATCGTTTCAGGCCCTTGCAAGAGCCAAACCTTTGGGACGACACCTCGATCGAAAAGGATCGAGATGCGTCAATTAACGAACCGGCGCATCCGTACATTCATCGCCACACCCAGCGCCAGGAACGTAAACAGCACCGAAGATCCACCGTAACTCATTAAAGGTAAAGGGATTCCGGTGACGGGCATCAGCCCGATGACCATGCCAACATTGACCGCAATCTGAAAGGTCAACACAGCCACTATTCCCATAATAATGAGGGAACCGGGCAGGTCGGCGGCTGTTTGAGCGTTTTGAATCAAACGCATCAATATTAGGAAGTATAGCAGCAGGATAAAAAACGCACCCACAAAGCCGTGTTCTTCGCTGAAAGCGGCAAAGATAAAGTCCGTGTAGGGGATGGGCAGGAAGTAGCCCTGGGTTTGCGTACCCTTCTCCAACCCCTTGCCCCAAACTCCTCCCGATCCAACCGCAATCTCCGATTGCAGCACCTGGTAGCCCGCCCCATGGGGATCGTTGCTGGGGTTGATAAAGCTTGTCAGGCGGGACTTCTGGTAGGAGTGCGTTACCCCGGTCTTTTGCAAGATACCGCTCGACCACACGCCTCCGACGAGAACTACACTTACCGTGATTAGGATCAGACTCTGTCGCCAATTGATTCCGCCGAAAAACAGGCCCGCGATCAAGATCGGCGTATAGGTGAGGGTCGTTCCCATGTCCGGCTGGATCAAGACCAGGGCCATTGGAAGCCCGACCAAGCCGAGGGCCTTGAAGATCTCCGTCCAGGTCAGGTTGCGCCCGCCAATATTCGCGATGTAGCGTGCCACCGCGAGGATCAGCACCAGCTTGACCCACTCGGAAGGTTGAAATTGGATGGGTCCAACTGCGATCCAGCGCCGCGCGCCAAGGGCTTTGTGTCCCACGATCTTCACCGCGACCAGTGAGACAACAAAAATGCCGTAGAGCCACGGCGAGAAATCGATCAAGCGGTGATAGTCAATCTTGGCCAGAACGAACATGCCAACCATACCCGCAGCGATAAAGAGGATTTGCTTGTTGCCGAAGCTGGCAAACTTCGTATGCACCGTCGCGGAGTGAACTTCCAGCACCGACATCGCGCACAGCACCAGCACCAGGCCCAGCAGCGCCCAATCGAAATCGCGAAAACTCAGGAAGCGGCGAATGGGCATGGCGGCTAAAGCCCTCCCTCAACCCGCGCGCTGAAAGAGATACTGGACCTCGCCGAAAGAATTCGGGCCATAGAAGAGATATTGCGGCCTGCCCAAGGATCATCTGTGGGGCAGGAAGTGTCAGGGCACGACTTCAGTCGTGCCACTAAGCCTGCATAAAGGACCAGGGCTTTAGCCCCCGAGGAGGATCTCACCGGTTCCCGCTCCCTGCATCTGCCTTATTCGAAGCGCTCCTCAGTCCGGGTCTGCGCTCGGGCAGCGCTGCAACCAACTCCGCAGGCCTTGCGCTGGCGTTCGCCTCGGGCTGCGCATCGGGCCTGCTCACCTCTGGCGCAATCGGGTTTTTCCCATTTCTCGGAATCGACTGCGCGGGGGCTCGGTTTTCCGCCACCACCCCGTTGCCATCGACATAGAAATGCCCGCTATGGATCTTCGGCTTCGCGTTTCCGCCTCTTCCGTCCGGCTCGGTCCAAACCGCGCCCACGTCAACCGGCGCCGCAGCTTTCTCTGGCGGCAAATTCCCAGCCTCGCGGCGCTTCTTGTTCACGTAGGCCTCCACCACCTTCGCGCCGATGCGCGCCGGGTAATAACTGAATTCGCCATCCTGCCACAGCACCGCCACCACCAACTCGGGATTGCGCCGAGGCGTGACGCCCACGAACCACACATTGGGGAACGTGGCCCGCCCTTTGTTGGTCTTCTCCAGCGCTTCGTGACTCATCTGCTGCGCGGTCCCGGTTTTGCCCCCAAAGTCGATGCCCGGCAGGCCATCCGCGCCCGCGGTGTGATACAAGCCAGGCTGGGTTACCTCATACATACCGTTGGTGATGATCTCCCAATTGGCCGGATCGATCGGAATATACGCATCGCCAGTTCCGGGAAAACTATCTTGCAGCGATTTGTAAAAATCCGTCGGAAGCTCGTTCGGAAAAACCACATGCGGCCGCACCATGTGCCCGCCCGACGCAATACCGCCAATGATGCGCGCCAGTTGTATCGGCGTAGCTTCTACCGCGCCCTGGCCGATGGACACGTCGAGCGTCTCGTCGGGATACCAGCGGTGATGGAAGTTCTTGATCAGCCAATCCGGCGAGGGCATCAATCCTGCCTGCTCGCCCGGCAAATCGATTCCCGTCTTTTGTCCGTAGCCGAATTCGGTCGCGTACTTTACGATCCGATCGATCCCCAGCTTGTCGCCAAGCATGTAGTAGAACGTGTCGCAGGAGTACGGAATCGCGTTATAGATGTCCACCGCGCCATGGCGCTGGTCGCAGTGGTGATAGTACCCGTAAGGTCCCCACCCGCCATTGCAAACGATGTGCATGTTCTGCGCAATGCCTTCTTGCAGCCCCGCCACCGACATCAGGATTTTGAACGTCGAGCCCGGCGCCAGCTGCGCCTGGATGGCCTTGTTTAACAAAGGATGGTCCGGATCGGTAACCAGCTTGTTCCATTCCGTGCGATCGATCTTGACCGCAAACGCGTTGGGATCGAAGCTCGGCCGCGACACCATCGCCAGAATCTCGCCGTTTCGAGGGTCCATGGCCACGATCGCGCCGTTGCGATCGCCCAAAGCGAGCTCAGCCGCGCGCTGCAAATCGTTGTCGATGGTCAGCCGCAAGTCCTGCCCGGGGACTGCGTGCTGAATGCCGAAGTAGCCCACCTCGCGTCCCCGGCTGTCGACCACCACTTCGCGCGATCCGTCCTGACCTCGAAGAATCTCGTCGTAGGTTTCTTCCACGCCCGCCTTACCCACAACATCGCCCGGCTCGTAATAGGCGAAGCGCGGATTGTTCAAGTCGTCTTCGCTCACCTCGCCCACGTATCCAATTAGGTGAGCCGCAAAGCCGTCCCGCGGATACAGCCTCCGCTCTTCGTCAATCGTCTCCAGCTCCGGCAGCTCGTTACGATGCGCCGCGATAAACGCCTGCTCGTCGGCAGTCACGTCCTGTTTGATCGGGATAGGTTGATAGCCGGGCTCGGAACGGTATCGGTGCAGCGTCGCTCGCAGCTGATCCAGATCCAGATCGAGCCCATGCGCAATGATGGGCAGATCGGCGTCCACGTTGCGGTTTTGCTCACGCACCAGGAAGCAGGTGACGGACGGGTAATTGTCGACCACCAGCCGGCTCTCGCGGTCGAATAGTTTTCCGCGCGGCGCCAGGATCGGCTCCTTGCGAATCCGATTCTGCTCCGCCAGCACGCGGTAGCTCTCCACGTTCAACACTTGCAAGCGCCACAAGCCCGCCGCCAGCCCCAGCATCATCAACAGAATGCCGTACTGCACAAAGGTCAGTTTGATGGTGGAGAGCTTCTCGCCGCGGTTGATGCTTAAGGCCATGGTCCTACTCTTCAGAATACCCCGAATCCATTTTCCCTTTAGACGCCCAATCCCATTCTCTGTTCCCTCGGTTCATTGTTCCCATGTTCCCAGTCCCTGTTCCCTTAGTCCCTTAGTCCCTGCTTTTCTATTCCCTACTCCCTACTCCCTGCCTTCTCACTCCCTCACCTGCAGCCGTTCAAGCAGCGGAAACAGCAGCAGCGCAATCACTGCGTTTCCGGCGGCGCGCAACAGCTCCATCAGCCAGTTCCAATCCACCGGCAGCCCCAGCAGAAAACGCGCCACGAAAAGATAAAGTCCGCTTGAGACCAGCGAGAGCGCGAAGGTCAGCAGAACCCGGATCAGGTAGTTGTCGACGTCAATGCGAATGCCCACGGAGCCGGCCAGAAAGCCGACTGCAGTCTTGGCGATGCCGTTGATGCCGATCGCGTTATGCGACAGCGCGTCTTCAAACAGCCCCATCACCGCGCCCAGCACCGTGCCTTGCACCGGATTGCGGCGGGCCAGCGCAAAGAAGACTGTAACCACGAGCGGCAGGTCGAACCACTCATAGCGCCCGGTGACGCGTGGCAGCCATGCCTGCAGCACCAGCGCACCCAACGGAACGAGTGTGTAAACCAGCAGCGGATACCGGCGGATCTCCATATCGCGCCGGGATTCGGCGCCGAGCACGGACATGACTATGGATTCCTCGGCGTCGTCGTTTGCGGTTTATGTTTCGAAGCCGGCGCGGCAGGGCCGGCCGGAGCGGAAGAGGAATGATTCGGCGAGCCCGCGTCAGGCGGCGCGCCGGAATCGTCATTGGTGCTGGCTGAGTACTGGTCGGGATGCAACGGTTGCGGCGGCCGCGGCGCTATCGTGGGGTTGCTCGTATCATTCAATGGCTGTTGATCCGGTGGCAAGTTGGGATCGAGCAATCCCGGCAGCTTTTCCGCCATGATCTCTGAAGCCTTGATCTGATCCTTGATCGCCGTGGGCACTGCCCCCTGTTCCGCGGCGCTCTTTGAAAGATCGTCCTCCTGCTGCGGCGAGAAGCGCGGCTCGGTCGAAGTGATCACCAGAACTTCGTCAAGCCGATCCAGCGGAGCTGCGGGAATAAGGATGATGTCCACCAGGCCGTCGCGATCGGGATCGCGAACCACCTTCTTCACCACGCCCACCGGTAGCCCGCGCGGAAAAATCAGATCGCCCCCGGCAGTCTGAACATGTTCGCCCGCCTGAATGCGCTGATCGGCCGTGACACCCACCACCTCAAGCTGCCCGATGACGTCGCCGCGAAGGATCCCACGAATCCGCGTCGTTTCCAGAATCACGCCTGCGCCGCTCGTGGTGTCATTAATGGCCAGCACCTGCGCGGTATGCGGAAACACGTCGCGCACTTTGCCCACAATGCCTTCGGCGGTAATCACCGCCATATCCGGCTTGAGCCCTTCGTGCCACCCCTTGTCGATATAGAAAACGTGCGAACGGTCGCTGCCACTCGTCCCGTAGACCTGAGCCGCCAGCGTCGAATAGATATACCTTTGCTGGAAGCCGAGCATGGCTTGCAGGCGTTCCCCCTGGCGCGCATCCTCGAGCAGTGCGGCCTCCTCCAGACGCAACCGGCCCACCGTCGTTTCCAGATCCTTGTTCTGCTGCCGCACGTGCGCCAGATCGATATAGTTCGACCACAGGTGCGACATTCCCTGCGCGCTCGAGTGAACCATTCGCTCCGGTGGAGAGATCACGGCATTCGCCCACAGCCGGATCAGTCGCACGCCTTTCGGGTCGGTGTCTTCCAGGGTGCTCGTCCCGCTTGTGGTTCGGCGCACCTGCACCGCAAGACCCACGAGCTGCAACATCAGCAATGCCAGCAGCGTCACGAGGTTCCGGTAGCGGGTGAAAACGGATTCCATAACAACCAGGGTTTAGGGGTCAGGGTTCAGGGGTCAGAGGGAGGAGCGCCGTGCGTGAAACGATGGACGAGGGCCGACGGGTTTTTCTATTCCCTATTCCCTGATCCCTATTCCCTGTTCTTTCAGTCGATCTTGATCTTGCGCAACAGCCGGAAATCCGAGAGCATCTTACCTGTGCCCAGAACCACCGACGCGAGCGGATCGTCGGCCACCGATACGGGCAGCCCGGTTTCTTCCCGAATGCGCTTGTCGAGATTCTTGATGAGTGCTCCGCCGCCGGTCAGCACAATGCCTCGATCGCTGATGTCGGCTGAGAGCTCTGGGGGTGTGCGCTCCAGGGCCACGCGAATCGCATTCATGATCACCGCGATGCACTCGCCCAGCGCCTCGCGAATCTCGCTGTCGTCGATCGCGATGGTCTTGGGTACGCCCTCAATCAGGTTCCGTCCCTTGATCTCCATCGTCAGCGGCTTATCCAGCGGGTACGCGGATCCGATGTCAATCTTGATTTGTTCCGCGGTGCGTTCGCCGATCAACAGATTATATTTCCGCTTCAGATAATTGATGATGGCCTCATCCATTTGATTGCCGGCCATGCGCACCGAGCGCGAGTAAACAATGCCGCTCAGCGAAATCACCGCGATATCGGTCGTTCCGCCGCCGATATCCACCACCATGTTTCCCGAGGGCTCGGTGATCGGCAATCCTGCTCCGATCGCCGCCACCATCGCCTGCTCCACCAGGTACACTTCGCTGGCCTTGGCGCGATAGGCCGAGTCTTCCACGGCGCGCTTCTCAACCTGCGTGATCTCTGAAGGCACTCCGATCACAATGCGCGGATGCACCAACATCTTTCGGTTGTGCGCTTTTTGAATAAAGTAATTCAGCATTTTCTCCGTGACTTTGAAGTCGGCAATCACGCCGTCCTTCATCGGCTTGATGGCCACGATGTTGCCCGGAGTCCGCCCCAGCATGTCCTTGGCCTCTTTGCCAACCGCCTCCACCTCGCCAGTGGTTTTGTTGATGGCGACGATAGACGGCTCGTTGACGACGATTCCTTTGCCGGCCGCGTACACGAGTGTATTGGCGGTTCCCAAATCAATGGCCAGGTCGCTCGAAAACATGCTGAACAGCGAGCGGAACCCATGGGACCGTGAGGAACGAGAGTGATATCCGTTCATTGACATGGAGAAATTGAATCTTCCTCAAAAAGCTGAAATTTGACTGTGCCTCAAAGCCTATTGTACGGCCACTTGCCCTTGACTGTTGGCTTTGGTTCATAGCACGAAGGAGGCAGCCGGCGAAAGTTGTGCCGCCTTAGTAAACGGAGGCCGCCAGGTCCGAAGGACGATTCGTCGGCAGGGCACAAAACTCCGCAGGGCGACAAACATGGTAGTGGGATGAAGCTTTTCACTGAATGACGGCCAATCGGGCGGGGAAAGACGGCGGAAAAACCTCACTTCGGCAGGCCCGCATAGGGGTATTGCTTGCCAAGGTCCCCAATGACAGGTCTTCGTCGTTGCAGTGGCTTGAGCCATGCCCATCTAGCTAATAACTCGGACTGAACTTTAGCCCCTCACGTGAAAGATTGCCTCAGGAAATGCACGAAGTGTCAGGGCACGACCGGGGAACCCACGCAGTGCGTGGGTCACATGCCAATACGACGGAAGAAAGGGTTGGGGCTTTAGCCCCCGAAGGACGTTTTCCCTCGCTCCGATGCAATTTTCCGCGCGGCCGGCGACCGCCTGTCGCCGCGGTATTTCCACCCGCTGGCGCCTGAACCCTGAAACCTGACCCCTCAACCGCTATCGCGACTGAACTTCCTCTTCCACCAGGCCGTTTGCGCTTGTCGCCGCCGCTTTCTCGTCGCGCAGCGCCTTATAGGCGCGGTAGACGAACCAGCCCATGTACCACCCGTCGATGAACTTATAGGGCGTTTCGCCCGTCGTATAGTGCCCGCAGGGCAGCACGCGCACTTCGTAGTTCAATCCTGAGTTGCGAGCCGCTTCAACAACCTTGAGCGAATACTCCAGCGGAAACGTAAGGTCGTAGTTTGCATAGACCAGCAGAACGCGTTTCTGCGGGCCGCCGGCTTCGGGACTTGCAAACTTGGTGTAGTAGCTGATGGGGCTGACGGTGGCCCACAGCGCGCGCAAGCGATCCTGCGTGAGCCCTGCGGCTTCAACCCCCGCGCGAATGTGACGCGTGCTTTGTCCCGCCCACACCACGTCCCCGAATGCCGTCGACGCGTGGTTGAATGCATTCACCCTCAGCCGCGCATCGTGCGCGCTGGCCAGGAATCCGTAGCACGATCCAAGGCTCGTGCCCAGCACGCCGAAATGTTCATAGCCCTGCTCCTCAAGCCAGTCCAGGCAGCACCGGATATCGACCACAGCCTGGCGGCAGGCAGAAATCGTTCGCCCCACGTTGGCGCTCACGGCATAGTCCGAGCGCTCCAGTTCTGCGGGCCGGCGAATGTCGTGGTAAGGCTTCGAGAGGCGCAGCGCCGACACGCCCATGCGATTGAACATTGTGCAGAGCGAGTTATGGCTGAATCCGTCGGCGTTCCATTGCGGCATTACGATGATGGCCTGTTTCGGCCGCCCAGGATCCTTATGCGCGGGCGCCGGAAACCAGCGCGCGTTCACCAGGTCGTTCTCCGGATACGGCGTGCGCTCGGGCGAAGTAAAGCGCAGATACTGCGCCTTGGGCAGCTTGCCTTCCACGGCTTGTTGCTTGAGTTCCGCGTCCTTGGCTAGCGTTTCAGGCCGCACGTTGGTAGGGAACAGCTCCGGGTGGCGCTCTTCCAGCCGGAAATCCGTCGGACGCTCGTAGCCGAAAAACACGTCGCTATGGCGAATGAGCAGATCGTTGATGCGAAGCATGGCCGCTTCGGCGGCCGCGGGGTCTTGAACGATCCCAGGCGCGGGTACCACGTCGCCAAAACCGTGCGCCTCGAGGAACGGAGCCACCCACTCGAAGCCCCACTCCAATGGCCGCACCACGCGGTTCTCGTCGCGCGTGCTTAGCCGCGTCTCCCACGCGTACATCCTGCGTGCATACCAGCCCGTTTTCATGAATCTGATGCAATTTTATCAGCGCGAATGTATGCCAGGCGCACGATCTGGGATCGTGTTTTGCCGGCCAGTTTGAAGGGTACGGGCTTCAGCCCGTACCTCAGTTGAACAAATTGAATCAGGGTTTTAACCCCTGAGGGAAGTTTCATTCAAACTGACCCACTAGCCGGATCATGCTATGTCGGTCAAAGATCCCGCGTGTAGCGCCGGTCTCCAACCCGGGGTCCCCGGCGAGCCCGCCTTCGGCTTGCTGGGGTGGGAGACCGGGGTCCCCAGCGACGCTAACTCGCTTGTCGCGCAGCCCTCTTGAGCGCAAGGTATTCGGTTCCAAACCAACCAATGGTCAGCAACAGAATGATCGCAATGATGCCTTGCGAAATGGCGCAATAAAGGCACCACACGCCAAGTCCGTACTGCTCAATCATGGAAAGGCGGAATGCGAAGAGGAACCCAAAAAATGCGGCGAGGAATGTGGCGAACCGCAGGCGCGCCAGGCCGAGACAGCCAAGCACCATGTATCCGGCGATACCAATGGCCGCAACCGGCACATTGGCAACGGAAGAAAACGAGCTGCGATTGACGATGCCGCAATCCCAACGCGCATTGATGTCGCATGGCGCAGTTCCGGTGGAGTAGTGCAGCTGGAGCGCGAGCGCGGAAACGATGATGCCGCCAACGCAGAGAATCAGGATGAGATATCGCATAGTAGGTGGAGAATCGCCTTCACTTCAATCCGATTCTAGCCGACTGAAGCGCAGGACCTGCATTTCGTTTCTTTAAACTGAACCTCTGCGCCAATTAGGCCGTTCCGGCCCACGCGGTACGATGAATCCATGAATCAGGCTCTGGGTCGAGATGCGCAGGGCAGCGCCGAACCGGCCGCGCGAGTCGCCTTCTTCGGCGGCAGCTTCGATCCCCCACACCTCGGCCACCTGGCCATTGCGCGTGCCGCCCGCGACGCTTTCCACCTCGACGCAGTCCTCTTCGCTCCAGTGGGAGCTCAACCGCTCAAGCCTGAAGGTTCGTCCGCAAATTTTGACGACCGCCTGGCGATGACGCAGCTGGCCATTGGCAACGAGCCGCACTTCGCAGCCTCGCTCGCCGATGCGCCCAAGCGCCGGGACACAGGCGGCTCGCAGCCGAATTACACGCTCGACACGCTAGCCCAACTCCGCTCCCAACTCGACCCAAACGCTGAACTTTATTGCCTGATGGGCGCGGACGCGTTCTTGGGATTGCGGCAGTGGCATCGCGCCGCCGAGATTCCGTATGCGGCTTCGCTGATCGTCGCCTCGCGTCCCGGCCTGCCCTCCACCCGCGAAAAACTGGCCGGGGATATCCTCGGCGAATTGCAGGCCGCGCTGCCGGCCGGCCTCGCGCTCGAGCCCTCCTCGGCGGGCGATCGTAGTCTTTCCGGGTCCCGAAACTCCGCTATTGCGGTTCGCGCTTTCTCCATCGTGAATCCCGCCGGACAGCGCGCGCCGTTCTATGTGTTGCCGGGCCTCGATGTGGAGATCAGTGCAACCGCCATTCGCGATGCGATCCGCAACACCGGCCATCGGGAGCCGAGCCTCGAGCCGCCCCGCGCTCTCCAGTCCATGCTTCCCGCTGCCGTCGCGGATTACATCCTCTCCCACGGCCTTTACCGCTGACCGCTTCTCTATTGCTGTTTCCTGGTCCCTGGCCCCTGCTTTTTTCGCCCTATTCCCTATACCATGCTTCCTGCTCTACCATGGGCTTGGGAGAACCCTCGCACAGAATGAGCACATCGCCGGCGCAGAAACAGACGCGCAACATGGTGCAAGCCGCAGCCGCGGTTTGCGAAGAAAAGAAGGGCCAGGACACGCGCATTCTCGAGCTCGACCCTGTCGACTCTGGCCTCTCTGACTTTTTCCTCGTCACCTCAGCCTCCAACCAGCGGCAGGCCGTCGCCATTGCCGATGAGATCGAGCTGCGTCTCAAGCACAACTTCGGCGCATACCCCAACTCCGTCGAAGGCCGCCGCAACGGCGAGTGGATTCTGCTCGACTACGTGGACTTTGTCATTCACGTGTTCCTCGCCGAGAAGCGCGCCTTTTACGACATCGAGCGGCTGCGCAAGTCGGCGCGCCCCATCACGCCATCCGAATTCGATGCTGAGCTGACCACTGCGCTCAAAGAAAAGACGCGCGCCGTGCGTAGCGCAGCAAAAGCCAAAAAAGCGCCCGTTGCAAAGTCAGCGGCCAAGCCCGCGCCCACTGCCAAGCCGAAGCCCGCATCTGCGAAACGGCGGTCGGCCGCAGCGAAAACTCTGTCCCGCACGAAATCCGCAAAGCGCCCAGTGAAGAAGAGCATCCCAAAGAAGATAAAACCCACTCGCCACTCGCCCCGCTCCAAGCGCAAATCCTGACACCCGCGCGCACCAGCCGGGACACGCAAACTTCTGCCCCACCATCCACGGCCCTCTAATACAGCGGGGAGCCCGAAGGCTCCCCGTCGTGTTTGGAACGGAACCGGAACGGCTGCTTCCGATTCTCGTGGTTAGAAGGTGACTTTCAGCGCGAACTGCCCGAAGCGGCGCTCGTCGTGGTTGCCGCCTTCAGCGAGTGAACCGAGACCACCCTTGAGCTCGTTTACGAACAGAGGCGAGCTTGCCGGCGACGATACTGAGCCGCTATATGCCAGCGTGGTCGTGTTCACGAAATAGTCGTGATGGTTGAGAAAGTCAAAGCCCTCGGCGCGGAACTGCAATCCCACTCGCTCCGTAATCGGGAAGTCCTTTTGCACCGCTGCGTCCGCATTCCATCCCCCTGGCCCGCGGAGCTCGTTCCGGTGCATCATGTTCGCCGGGAACGGCCCGAAGTCCGAAATACCCAACTCAGAGTTGAGCGGAACTGAGCCGGCTGGAAGCGGAATGTTCAGGCCATTGAACAGGTTGGGGCCAACTGCCTTCGGGCTCTTGCTGACGTTGTCGCTGCTGAGTTGGGTTCCAGGTGTCAGGCGAGGCACCGTGTAGTAAGTTCCCTCGTTTTGTTCGTCATAAACCGAGAACGGAACGCCGGCGCGCGCGGTAAAGATGCCGGAGATGTTCCAGCCTCCGAACGCCTCGCGCTCGATGCTCGTGCCGTGCTTGAACCACGGCGTCTCCCAGATCGGTGCCAGCGCGATGCGTTGCGGCTGATCGAAATCGGACGGACCCCAATCGAGTTTCGGATCTTCCAGTGAGGTGTAACCCAACGAACCGACATAACCCGAGCCGCCCTGCAGGCTGTCGCCGAAGGTTGAGCTCAGATCGTCGCGCGACCGCGACCATGTGTAGTTCCCCACAACGCTCAGCCCGGTCGAGTGCAGGTTTTGCGTCTGGAACTTCACGTTCAGGGCGTTGTAGGCGCTGCCCGCCGCGCTGCCGCGCATGTTGATGTTCGTATACTGCTGCGTCGGTCGGGTCAGGCAGGAATCCGCTCCGGTGTTGTTGTCAACATAACCGGAATTTGCGCATTGCGGGCCTTCCACCAGTGGTTGACCGAGATAGATCTGGGCCGCGCCGGCCTGATTCACATTGGCCAGATCGTAAAGGTGATCGCCCTTGGCGCCGCCGTAGCTGACCTCGATCACTGTGCCATGCGTGAGCTGGTGCTCGACTGCGAAGCTCCAGAACTGGGTTTGCGCCACCTGGATGTTCTGGTCGAGATGGCGAAGTTCAACCGGCGGCATAGCGGCTGCCGCACCGGCAACACCAAGCGGCCCGAGATCCTGGTTCGTCACCGCATAGGCGCAGCTTGCATCCCCGGCTGCGCACGTATCGCTGATGACGGCGCTGGCCGGCGGGTTGAAGCTGGCGTTAAAGGTCACGTTGCCAAAGTTCCGCTCGTAGCTGACGCCGTAGCCGCCGCGAATGCTGTCGCGACCGTTGCCGAACAAGTCATAGGCAAAGCCGACGCGCGGCGCAATCGTCCCCCAGCGCGGTTTCCAGAACGCGCCGATGGGGCTGTTCTGAGTGGTGAAGACGCCGCCGCTCGCAGTCTGCTCCTCGACGCCGTTTCCTGAGCCAAAGTAGAAGTTCGAGTCCAACGCCTGGTTGTTGTTGTGCTGCACGCCGTAGTGTTCGTAGCGGATGCCGAAATCGAGGTTCAACTTCGGTGTGAGCTTGTAGCTATCCTGCGCATAGGTCGACCAATCCTTGTAGCGGTAGCTGCGTGCGTATGAGGCGGATTGCAGCGGCGGCTGAACCAGGCAGGAAGAAGGTACGGGACTCGGTTCGTTGCCGTAGATATCCACCGCGCAGGGCAGCTTACCCTGGGGGTCGACGCGAGCCTGGAAGCTGATCAGCGTCGCTCCGTTAGCATCGCCAGCGCTGTTGACCATGTCGCCCATGCTGTCGGAGAAGTCGGCTCCGAGTTGCTCGACTGCCTGTGCGTAGGCGCCGTAGGCAACATTCATTTGGATGTATGTGCCGAGCCAGCCAAAGCGCATCGAATGCTTGCCCTTGGTCCACGACAGATCGGGCTCATATTGGATCGTGTTCTGAGGTCCACCATAGGGCAGGCCGCCCGCACCCGGTTCGCTGTAATTCTGCAATCCTGGCATCTGGATCTCGCCACCGGTGACCGGGTCCGTGGGCGAAACGAACATCAGGTTCGGGGTGTCAGTCAGCTTTGCGTCGAACGAGTTTATGTCGCTGAAACGGGTATAGCTCGCCTTCGCCGAGAGAAACACACTCGGACTGAACGTGTGAGATAGTGAAAAAAGATAACTCTGATTTGCATAGGCCGTTCCTGCATCGAATTGCGGGTAGGCGGAGTAGAAATCCGAGCCGACGAATTGGTTTTCGTTTTCACGAGCGCCGCGGAAAAACATCTGTGTCTTATCGGTAGGGTTAAAGTCAACCCGCCCTACCAGATCGTAGGCGTTTTCCGGGATACCACCACCGGCATCGAAGGGTGCCGAGAAATTGACCGTGTCGAAGACCGCTTGGGTTGTCGGAATCGCCGTCGTGCCATTCACCAGCGGGAAGGCGGTCGGGTTCACGCAGGCTGTCGTCGAGGTCGAACCGAATTGGCATGTATTTACAATGTCCCCGACCGTGGCCGCTGTCCCGGCGGACTTAAGCGTTGTTTGGCCATAGGTCTTGTAGTAGGCCTGAATATTGGCCGGCAGCATCGCGATGAATCCCGGATCGAAGATCTCTTCGCTCTCCGTCGCGGCTGAGCGAACGCGTGTCCATTCGGTGCTCTCAAAGATAAACAGCTTGTCTTTGATGATCGGCCCGCCCGCAGCGTAACCAAACTGGTTGCGGGTGTAAGTGCCTTTGGGGTCTGGGCATGGATTAGCGCTCGTGGGCCCGCCGCAAGGGCCAGCGGCAAAATTGGCCGCATCGTTCGCATAAGTGTTGGCGGTGTAAGCGGAGAGGCGGTTGTAGCCCCACGCCGAACCATGGATCTGGTTGGTACCCGCTTTCGTGGTCACGTTCACCACGCCGCCGGAAGCCCGGCCGTATTCCGCCGAGTAGTTGTTGGTCAGCACGCTATATTCCTGCACCGAGTCCATGGGGATGTCTTCACCCACCGCGACGCTGAAGATGGATACGTTCTCCGCCCCATCCAGCAGAATCTCCGTTCCCGACTCGCGTTGGCCGTTGATCGCGTAGCCAACTCCGCGGTTGGTCAGGTTCTGGCCGCTGTTCGAGCTGTTGGTCGTATTGTCGCCGCTCGAAACGTTGCCGGAGATCGACACAAAATCGTAGGGATTGCGCGTCAAGCTTGGGAGGGCTGCCAGTTGCTCCGAGTCGACAATCTGCGAGAGTTCCTGCGTCTGCGTGTTCACCTGCGCGCCGCCCTCGCCAACCACTTGCACTTCCGTCACGGTTGCATTCACCGAAAGCTTCGCATCCAGGTTCACATGCCCGCCGACTGTCACTTCCACCGTCGCGTTGAACGGCCTGAAGCTCGCCGAAGTGATGGTCACCGCGTAGGTTGCTGGCGCGAGGCCCGTAACCTGGAAGGCGCCAGTCGAAGACGAGACCGTGTTGCGAACCGAATTCGTGCCCGTGTTCCTGACCGCGATGGTCGCTCCGGGGACAGCGGCTTCCGTCTGGTCCAGAACCGTACCGGAGATCTGCCCAGTCTCAAGCTGCGCGAATGCAACTCTGCCGCAAACAATAACGACGGCGAAAAGGCCTAGAACGGCCACTGTCAGGCCTTGAAAAATCCTTCGAGCTGAAAAATCGGAAAATCTCGACCGGGGCTGCAACGAGAAAAATGTCATTGAATTCCTCCAAAGTCGGTCTGAATTAAGAAACTTACAAAAAAGCTTCGCCATCCAGGTTCGGCGCTTTCGGGTCTCGATGGGGAGGGCAAGTCCGATTCCGCAGATTCATCCATAACCTAAGAAAATGTGACTAGATAACCGAATTTCTACACGACTCCTCACACGCGCAAACCAACTGCGCGCTGGATTTGATCCAGTAACGTGGCAGAAATCTTTGAAGGTCTTAAGGCAATTGGTGTGCCAATTTGAACCCCTCGGCTCAAATCAGTCAATAACTTGAAAACAAATGACATAAGTAACTACCACCTCCGTTGTAATACGGAGATGAATATGAAATTGCGTAGTAAATATCGCTAATATCGTAAAAACTGTACAAATCGGCATTTTGAAGCTACCCCGATCTCCGCCCCTCTGAGTGCCAACTTCACCCAGGTTTTCGCTTGGCGCCAGAAACCTGAAGCCCCGCCCTGACCGTATTCCCCCTCCCGGATGCAAAAAGAAAGGGCGCCCGCTCGGGACGCCCTCTTGTTTGCAAACACTCTGAAAAACGGGCGTTTAGAAGTAGAACTTGCCGGCCAGCTGAACCGCGCGGGCTGGCGATGGATCGCCATTCCCTTCGGCGCTCTCGATCACGCCCGTAACCTGTCCGAATGTGGGGTTGGTCAATTGCCCGCTCGGCGGCGCAAAGTTGGCGTGGTTGAAGACGTTGAAGCCCTCCAGCCGCAACTGCACATACCGTGTAGCGTCCGCAGAGAACGCGAAGCTCTTCGTCACGCTCAGGTTCGTGTAGTTGAATCCGGGCCCGCGGAAGAAGTTTCGCGTCGTATTGCCAAACGTTCCCACGGCTTCCTCGCTGAACGGCGCGGTGTCGAAGTAATAGTTGCCCGCGACGCCGGTCTGTTCGCCGCTGGCCGGAGTCCGGATCGTACGAGCGTTATACCTGGCGATCTTGAAGCTCGACGTGTTGGGATTGTCGAGGCAATCGAACTTGCTGGCTCCGTCGCACCAGAGTGACTTGTCGAGCCCCGTGCTGAGTCCAATCGGGAATCCGGTTTGAAGTGCGGTGACGCCGCTGATTCCCCAGCCCGCCAGCGCCTCGCGCATGAATGCGTTGTTCCTCAGGAAACCGGCCGCCGGAACCGAGTAAACGTACGTGGCTGCCAGCCGATGCCGTGCGTCGAAGTCCGAAGAGCCGTAGTTGAGGTATTGATAGCCCGGCACATAAGTAATGGCGCGGCCGGCGTTTCCGTAGGCTGAGCTGCCGCTGCCCGTCGTACTCTCATACCCTGAGCCGTCATCGAGTGCGTGCGAATACGTGTACGCAAGGCTGAATGCCAGCCCGTTACTCATTGCCTTCCGCAGGCTGGCTTGCAGAGAGTTGTAATTCGAGGTTCCCTCCGAAGCCTGCTCGCCGACAGACCCATACCACGGGTATCCGCCGCTGCCCGGCGCTATCGCGGGTTGAGCCGTGTATTGCGGGTAAAACAAATGGATACTGCCGGGATTGCTGGAGCAGCCCGGATTGGCAAGACATGCCGCGTGCCCGGCTGGCGTAATCGGATCGCCTTCATACCAGCTTTGCAGCCGATGGCTCACCGATCCCACGTAGCCCACTTGCAGAAGATAGTGAGATCCCAGCTGGCGCTGGATATTCAAGTTGTAGTTGTACGTGTACGGCGGCACATAGCTCTTTGCAAACGCGTTCAGTGTGTTGAAGTAGTAGCCATCGGCTACCCACGGCACCGCCGAACCCGGTGCCGGCGTGGTAAACGGAAACGGGTTGGCACTTCCTCCATTTCCTGCAACGTCCTGAAATGGATTGTCAAAACCCGGATTGCACGGAAGGCCGGCATTGGGCCCAGTCGTGCAGATCGCTTCCTGTGCGCCCGTATTCTCCAGCAGTGATGGAGGATCGAGCAGGTTCTGCAGCGACTGCTCTTCCTGGTCGCGGTTGTAATAGAGCCCGAATGCAGCGCGAATCGAGAAGGCGTGATCGCCCGCATTGCCGATCAATGCCGAGGGACCTTCCGACGGAGACCATGCAAAACCGATTCTGGGTCCGAACCGGTCCCAATGCGTCGTGGGCCCACCTGCCTGGTTGCATCCAGGGTCGCCCTTGAACGTCAGTCCTGGAGGGCCGCCGGGGAAGACTTTGGAAGTTGTGTTGCTGATCGAGAAACAATCGATTCCCAGTCCGTCGTACTGCCGGTCCTGTGTCGGCTCCTCGACATCCCATGCTGTGCCGTAGTTGAAGGTGAAGTCCGGGCTCACCTTCCAGTTGTCCTGGAAGTAAGCGAACGTCTCGCTCGAGACGGCGTCGATGAATCCGTCGTTGGTCTGCTCGTATCCATCCGGAATTCCCATCGCAAAATCCAGCAGCGGGTCACCCGAGCTATAGAGTCCGCCTCCTTCTAATCCGCCCACGTAGAAGTAGTACCCGTTGTTCAGGTATCCGAACGGATTGTGGACCCGGAACTGCTCGTACAGCGCCCCGATTTTGAGCGAGTGATTTCCCCGAATCCAGGTAAAGTTGTCTGCGTAAGTCAGGTTCGTATCCAGGCGCGGCTGGGGACCCTCGTAGCTGTTGCCCAGGTCGAAGAAGCCGCCCACCGCCATGTAGGGAATGCCCGCTTGCGCCAGCTGCGGATGAATCTGGAAGCCAAGCGAGCTGGGGTCCTGCACCGGCGTCGGAATAACGGATGGAAAGTTGAAACGGTAGTAATTCCCGTGCAGCTCATTCAGCATCGTCGAACTGAAGGTGTGTGTGTACGAGCCGTTGAAAAGCTTGAAATGCGACGACGCGTGCTGCCCGAAGCCGGGGAATGTGCCGCCGCCAAAGGAAAGATCGTTCGTGCTCGGGTTCGATTGAAAGATCGTGGAACCCCAGAACGTATCCCTGGGGCTCAGCGTGAAGTCGGCACGGAGAATGCCCTGGTCGCTGGCCCCGGTGTTGCCCGCGTTGAACTGGTAAAGGCCGGAGGATGAATTCGATGGCAGAACGTATTTGTTGATCAGGTTCTTTGCAATCGGATCCCACTCACTTGTCGGTATCATCACGCTGGCAGTCGGGAAGCAAACATTCCAAGGCGTCCCCGCCGCGCAAGAACCGATATTGAACGGAATCGGGTTCCCGCTCAATCCCGCGCTGTTCGACCCCGTCTGGTAGTTCTCGTCAGCCGAGAAGTCGCCCGCGTAGTTGCCCGTTGGGCTCGTGCCGTTGGTCCCGGAGAATGTGGACGTCGCGGAAGTCGTCGATGTCGTGTTGCGGTCGCCCTGATACGCCGCGAACAGGAACAGCCTGTTCCTGACAATTGGCCCACCCAGCGTTCCTCCATACAGATTCTGGTGGAAGATCGGCCGGATCTTCTGATTCGTCGTCGGGTCTACCGGCGAAAAATAATTGGCGTTGTTCATGAACGTGTCGCGGTAGTACTCGAATCCGCTGCCATGAAAAGAATTCGTTCCCGCCTTGACCACCTCAACGATCACCGCGCCGGAGTTGCGCGAAAACTCCGGGTTCATCGTGCTGGTCACGATGTTTTCTTCCTGCAGCGCATCGGGATTCACTTCGATGCCTTCGTCTTGCAGAGCCCCGTCGTTGTCATCCGCTCCGTCCACGATCACGTCATTTTGCGGGGTCTGGTTGCCGTTGCTGGAGTAGGTGCCGAACCGGTCCGACGATTCCATGACGCCGGGTTCAAATTTCTGCAAACCCGCAGCGTCGCGCCCTTCCATCGGCACGTTTTCCAGCTGGTCTGAAGTAATGGTCTGCTGCAATTGCGTATTCGAAGTCTCAACCTGCATCGCGGTTGCCGTCACCTGGACGGTTTGAGCGGTCCCCCCCACCTTCATCGTGGCCAGCACTTCGCGGTTGTCGTTTACGTTCAGCGTCAGACCCGATGCCACGAAGTTCTCAAATCCCGGCGCGGATACAGTTACCGTGTACGGACCACCGACCTGCAAGTCGGGAAACAGAAAATATCCGCTCTTGTTCGCGGTGCTCTCGGTCGAAATCCCCGTCGAAGTGTTCAGCGCCGTAACCGAGGCGCCCGGCAGCACCGCCCCGCTCGAATCGGTCACCGTGCCGTGAATCGCGGCCGAAGTGATCTGAGAGAACGCAGCCGGCGTGCCGACCAACGCGAGAGAACCAACGACCATCGTCAAAGTGAGCGCCAACAAGACTGGCTGAAAACGGAAACTACGCATTCGAATCCTCCAGAGGGGGCTTGGACTGTTTGTACTCAGGTAGGAAGCCCCAACCTCTGGCCTCCCCTGTTTTCTTTCGCAATGGCCAACCGACTCACCGAATGTCGAATTGGACACGATTTGTGTCGGAGTGCGGAACCAGATCAAATGTTCCTCATGCTCAAATCCCGGGATCTAGCGCTTGCCGAGCAGACCAGGAAGTAATTTCCTGAAATTCATACTGCACGCGGTGGGCCATTCCAATATCGCCACTCCTCTAGTAGCTTATTAATAGAAAACAAAAGGGTTGTCGATCACCTGTTGGTGTCATCGTAATCAACGGCCACTATGATCCCGGATTTCAGGCTATGAATTTTCATAGAATACCCACCTCAAAATCCAAACATTGAACATAAGTTTCAGATTTCGGGAGAGATACCTGTGCCTCCCCCGAGGCAATCAAAGAGGCGTTTTAGGGTATCCTCCACACCATGCAAATCGCTCTCGCGCAGATCGGTTCTCCGCCTCGCTCTAAAGATGGGGTCGACCAGCTGGTCCGCGACTACCTCAAGCGCAGTTCCGCGGTCGCGCGTTCCAGCGCGGAAGCCTTCCGTAACGAAGCTGCGTTCTTTGATTGGCTCGCCCGCCAGAAAGGCCGAACCGAACCCGCTGTCCTGCTGCTCGACGGGGGCGGTCGGCAATTGAGCTCCGAAGTTCTCGCCGAGTGGCTCCGGGCGCGCCGCGATGAAGGGACTCAACTTGTTGTCTTTGCCGTCGGACCTGCGGACGGCTGGTCAGAGACCGCTCGTGCCGAGGCCAAACGCCGCGGCGGCCTCCTCTCCCTCGGACCCATGACCCTCGCCCACCAACTCGCGCGCCTGGTGATGGCTGAACAGATCTATCGCGCATGTACAATTCTCACGGGTCATCCGTACCACAAAGGACATTGAGAAGTGGCAGAGACGCGACGCGGCCTCATCCTCATCAACACCGGACCCGGCAAAGGCAAAACCACCGCCGCGCTCGGCACCGCTCTGCGCGCCGTTGGTTGCGGCATGAAAGTCCTCGTCCTCCAGTTCATCAAGGGCTCCTGGCATTACGGCGAATTGGACGCGGCCGAATCCCTCGCGCCCAACCTCGTGCTCCGCCAGATGGGCCGCGGCTTCGTCAAGATCGGCGGCGCTGAAGCCGACCCCGAAGACATTCGCCTCGTGCAGGCGGCCTGGGATGAAGCACATCAGGCCATCAACTCCGGCGAGTGGGATCTGGTCGTGCTCGATGAGATCAACTACGCCATCAGCTACGGCATGCTCGACCCGGCAGAAGTGGCCGCCACGCTCAAGGAAAAACCCGAAATGGTGCACGTGATTCTCACCGGGCGCAATGCGCATCCCTTGCTCGTCGAACTTGCCGACACTGTCACCGAAATGCGCGAAGTAAAACACGCATACCAAAAGGGCATCCTCGCCCAGCGTGGAATCGAATACTGACCGGCCCGGCACCGTCTACTGACCAGCGCGAAATCGAATCTTGAAACGGCGTCCGTTGGAACGATATTGCTTTGAAAGCCTGGCTGGTGGGCCGCGGTTCACCTCCGCAAGGCGCTTTGCTTGGCCTTCATGTCCGGCCCGTGTTGTTCTCGCCGCGCATCCTCGCTCAATCCCGCGTCCCCTAGGGACGCAACGCGAATAGCCCAGGCCGAATTCCGCCTAAGGGGAGTGAGCCCTGGGAATCTCGCCAAAAATCGCGCGCGCCCCGTAGGGTCGCCCGAATTCGCGCTGCCCTTTACACTGTCCCCATGCCCCCGCAAATCGCCCATCCCCGCACGCCCTGATCTTCGGCGGCCGCATCTGCGAGGACAAAGGAGCCAACATGCCCCAAGCCACGCACTACCGTTGGGCCGATATCGAACCGGAACAGATGAACCCGCTCGTCACGCGTCAATACCTGGTCGGCAAAAACACCATGCTCGCGCGCATCGTCCTCAAGAAGGGCGCTCAGGTCCCCGCGCATCACCATTTTCACGAGCAGATTTGTCACGTCGTCGAGGGCGCCCTCAAATTCGACGTCGACGGTAGGGAAGTCGTCGTTCGCGCTGGCGACATTCTCGCCATCCCGCCCAACGTCCCGCACGGCGTAGCTGCGCTTGAAGACTCTGTCGCTCTCGATATCTTCAATCCGCCCCGCCAGGATTGGATCGACGGCGACGACGCCTATCTGCGCGGCTAGACCGGTAAACATCGCCCGACACCTGACACCTGAAACCTGGCACCCGAACCTGTTCCCCCATATACAATTGGGTTCGGTATGTCGTGGTTTAAGCGCGAAGATGGCGAGTATTCCTCCGGCCCAGGCGGTCCCGGAGGAGAGAACGGCCCCGAGGCGGGCGCGAGAAACGTGCGCACCGAAGGTCTCTGGGTCAAATGCCCCGGCTGCCGCCAACCGATTTACCGCCAGGATCTTGAAGCCAATCTGCTGGTCTGCGCCAAATGCCAGCACCACTTTAAACTCACCGCCCGCGAACGTATCGACACACTTCTCGAGCCGGGTTACACGCTGGTTGACACCGGCCTGCGCTCCACCGATCCGCTCAACTTTACTGACGTCAAGCCCTACAAGCAGCGCCTGCGCAAGGCGCGCCAGGACACTGGCCTCGACGACGCCATCCTGAATGCAATCGGCCAGATGGGTCCGCACGAAGTCGTCCTCAGCGCCATGGAGTATGCCTTCATCGGTGGATCGATGGGCGCGGTGGTGGGCGAAACCATTGCCCGCGCAGTTGATCGCGCCCGCGAAACCCAAAAGCCTCTCATCGTCGTCGCTGCTTCAGGCGGCGCCCGCATGATGGAAGGCGTCGTGAGCCTCATGCAGATGGCCAAAATCTCCACCGCGCTCGCGCAGCTCGACGACGCGCGCGTGCCCTACATCTGCGTGCTCACCGACCCCACTACTGGCGGCGTCACCGCCAGCTTCGCCATGTTGGGAGACCTGAATATCGCCGAACCCGGAGCGTTGATCGGCTTCGCCGGCCCTCGCGTCATCGAGCAGACCATCCGCCAAAAGCTGCCCGAAGGATTCCAGCGCTCAGAGTTCCTGCTCGAGAAAGGCTTTCTCGACGCCGTCGTCCATCGCCACGCGATGAAGTCCTACCTGATCCGCGCCCTCAACTTCCTCAAAACGCCCGCAGCGGCGTAGTCAGACCTGAGCGCGCTGTTAGTCCACCACTGTCACGCAATTGGAGCGCCCATCAAAAGTGATCTTCCAATTGCGGAGAATGTCCCACCCAATCAGACAGGCGTAGTAGGGCTCCTTGATGAAGTCCGCGGAAATAATGCGGATCGGATCGACGGAACGGAGATTCGTATCTGGAAAGCTGATGGCTGCGGCGTACTCGCCGCATTTTTGAACAGCTCCCAACGTCTTTATCTCTGTTATCCCTGTTTGATAGAGCTTGCAGTGTTTTGCAAGCGCCTTGCTGATCACCGTGACAGCCGCTCCCGTGTCAAGGAGCGCCTTCATTTTGATGGGTGCGGGATAATCAAGACCGATATCCGGCCTCGCTTCGATGACATGCCGGGAATTGGTCAGAGTCACGTCGATACACGGGCCCGGGTAAACGCCTTTCCATTCCACCCGAGCGGCCTGGGACTCATCCGCCTTAGCGGTCGACGGTTGAGTTAGGCCTTGGTAGGTCGTGAGATCCGCAGGTCGACCGAGAAATTGAGGCTTCGGCCCGAGAGGTGGCAGTTGGATGGGTTCGCCGTGTAAATTGCGGATCAGCTGTTCGTATTGGGTCTCAAAGTAGGGGTCATTTCTCAGGTCTACGCCGTATTTCGAGTTTAGATAAGTGGGACGAGACGAATCCCAATCTCCACTCCGAAGCACGGGAATGAATTTGCGAGAATCGATTTTCTTACCAAGCACGCCAGCAATGACCATCGATTCGTATCCGACCCCACCTTCGCGGTTATTTGCCTTTTCCGCGTAGGTCGGGGTGCAGATCACGATCACGAAGTCGGAGCTCTCAATGCTTCGCTCCATGAAAGTAAACTGGTCACTGCCCGGGGCCAAATCACATTGGTCCAGGATGATCCGAACACCATCCCTCTGCAATTTTGCCGCGAGAGCTCGCACCCAGAGTGTGTGCTCGTCGCTCTCCAACGCGTAGGACACGAATGCCTGCGGCGGAAGGTTGGACTTTCCCAGCGGGACGCGCGGCGGCATTGGGGGTCCCGAACGTCGTTCGGGACCGTTCATACCAAGTAGACCGGCTCTGTGACCCACACCTGCTTAATCAGGAACTCGCGCCCGGCACCAAACTTCTCTAGGCCTGCCTTCAAGGCATCAGCGTACGTCACGAAGAATCCGTCTGCCCTCTCTTCGCCTTGGATCACAACGAATTCACCCGGGTGCAAGCGCGACCACTCCCGACGGTTTTGCTCGAACACCGTCAACTCTGCCGAAAACTGACCGCTCGGAGCCATCTAAGTCTCCTCCAGAATCGTACTGCTCCCAATAGAGAGCAAATCGAGGTTCTTTACTGTTTTAGTCTAATTTATTAGACAGTCCATTTTATTAGACTTATATTGAAATGTCAAATAGAATTGACGGATGTCTCGATCAGGCCTGAACCACGAATTCCTCGCTGAAGTCTCGCTCCAACTTCGAGAAGGACTTCGCAAGCGCGATGAAAAAGCGCGGAGCGAGGGAAAGCGATATACGCGCGCACGGGCCGCAGCAGACCTGAACGTGTCTAGGGCTTCCTTGCAGTTCTACCTAGCCGGAGAGCACACACCATCTAGCGACGTGCTTCGCCGCACAATGGAGCTATGGGACGTCGAGTTTACATACCGCGGCCGCAAACTCACAGTCCTCGATTTGGAAGCGCCACTCCAGGTGAATAAGCCGGTCCCAGCGCCGGCGCTCCAACTTTCACTGTGGGACTCGATCAAGGGGCTGAACAACGAGGCTCTATCTGTCTCGGTCGAGAGGAAGAGCCCTCAATCGATTACGCTTCAGGTTGAGATCGGGTTCAAGGCAAGCTAGCGCGCTCTAAAAGCTCCACACCAACCCCGCCGTGATCCGCGCAAAGTTGTTAGGAATCCCCGGCGTCTGAATCGGCTCAATACTCGTCACGTTGTTAATCAGCTTGAAATTCGACCACTGGTAGCCGCCTCTCACCCGAATCGCCAGGCTCCGCGAAATCGGCGTATCCAGGCCCCCTCCCACCACCGATGCAAACGTCGCCGTCTCGCCGGGAGCTGCATTCGGTCCCCAATACCTGCCGATGCCGCCATCCCCGCCAAGCGCTTCCACAAAGACCGACTCGCGGCCCACGCGCCGCGTGAACTGCGCGCCGCCCATGATGTAATACACGTTTTCTTTGGCGCCCTGGTTGGTGCCGCGGTAGCTCGAGACGTCCATGACGAATCGTACGAATCGCCACCCCGGCGGCCCGAAGGTTGCATCCCATCCATTTATGGGCTGGCGCGCGCCCGGCGTGCCATTGGCTGAGTTGTTCAGGAAAGAATAGCCGCCGTAAAGCTGAAAGCGCGCAGGCTTCTGCGCTGCGGAGTCGGTTTGCGCGTGAACCGCCGCGGCCATCGCCACCAGCGCCAGCAGCAAGCAAAGGCGAGAGGTCATCAAGAGCCTCAAAGGGAAGCGCACTCCGCAATTGCCATGGATCAGATGCGCATCGGCATCAGCACGTAGCGGTACTTGAACTCAGCTTCTGGATCTTCGGGCCGCATCTGGCCGGCCGATTGCGCGTCTTTGAACTCCAGCCGCACTTCGCCCGCGTTGTCCAGGGCCTTCAGAAAGTCCAGGATATATCCCGAGTTGAAGCCCACCGTGATGGCCTCCGACGAATACGGCGTGTCGATCGTGTCTTCGCTCTCGCCGGACTCCGTCGAATTGGCGCTTACCTTGAGCTCATTGTCCTCGAGCTTCATCCGGATCGCTCCCGACCGCTCGTCGGCAAACTGCGCCACGCGCTGAATCGCCTGCGACAACTCGCTCGACCGCACCACTGCGAACTTCGTGTTGTCGCGCGGCATCACCGCCTCAAAGTTCGGGAACTGTCCTGTCAGCTTGCGGCTTGAAAGCGTGCGGTGCCCTACGCGGAAAAACAGAGTGTGCTCGTCGTCGGCAAACTCCACCTTCTCTGCTTCGGAATTGCCCAGGAGCACTTGCAGCTCCTGCAGCGCCTTGCGCGGAATCAGCACGCGCTTTTCTCCGCTGATGCCTTCCAGCGTCTCGCCCGGCTTCTCGACAAACGACAGCCGATGTCCATCCGTCGCAACCATCGCCATCGACTCCGCTTTCAGCACCAGCAGAGCTCCGTTTAGCGTGTAGCGGGATTCCTCGTTCGAAATCGCGAAGATCGTCCGCGCAATCAGCGTCCGCAGCGACGCCAGCGAAATGCTGGTCACCGCCACCGTGGGGAACTCGGGCACCTGCGGGTAATTCGCCCTCGCCATGCCCACCATCTTGGTATTCGATCGGCCGCTCCTGATCTGCACCCAGTGGTTCTCCAGCAGCTTGATCGAGATGTCGCCTTCCGGCAGCAGCTTGATGTAGTCGTAAAGCTTCCGCGCCGGAATCGTGCACGAACCTGGCTTTTTCACCTTCACTTGAGCGCTGGTCCTGATCGCCTGGTCCAGATCGGTCGCCGTAATATTCAAGCGATCCTCGTCCGCTTCGAGCAGAAAGTTCGAGAGAATCGGGATCGTCGTTTTCCGCTCCACCACGCTCTGCGTCGCTGTAAGTTCCTTCACCAGATCCTGGCGGCTTACCGTAATCTCCATCGCTGCCCCCTCGGCCCCAGTTCCGATCCCTGACCCAGCCCCAGATCGCCCTGTTGGCTTCTCCACTTCAGCTTCCGCACTCGGCATACCCACCCCTGCTCGCTGAAGCCGCGCCCTATGCCCTCACTCTATAACAGCTTGCGGCGCATCGGGAACGGCAGTTTTTCTTCCTCCCGATTGTAGTCATCCTTCGAACCATGCGCGCGTGGAAAACCGGGCTCATTCTGTGAATTCTGCTGGTTTAACAGCCTCTTCAGAAATTGGATTCGCGCGCCCTCTGGTCCGATGACGAGCCCTTCACCCACGACGATCAGCTTTTGGATCAGGGCACACCATCAGCCGCACCAAATCAAGCCGACAGATTTGACCGGGCTTTATCCCTCAGGGAGTACTCTCGCTCTTCCCGGAATTGTCCTTACGGGTAGTTCTATATAGGTGAGAAAGAATAGATATAAAACCGTAGTACCAGTAGTTCGCTTCGGAAAAGTGGGAATCCAGGCAAACTCCCTTCACAGAAGCAGCTTGAGCATCATCCCCGTTTCCTAAATCGTGGCTCGTCCACTCGAACAACCCGGAAATCACGCTGCCTCACCTCCAGAGCCGCTCCTCTTTCCCACGCCTCCCACACCCCACTCAGAATCCCTTGTGGATCGCGCTGAGGTTGTGTGGATGCTGCGCCGATCACCTCCATTCGCAGTAACTTCCCGTCGTCCCATCTTGCACATTCGTCGCCATTCAATTCGGAGGGAGCAAGTGCCCCCAGTCCTTCGCCTCTGGGGACCGGGGAAGGATTCAAATTTTCCAACCGACGCCGACTGCGGATGAGACCTCCCCTCCACTCGGCTCTTATACTTAACCTTTCGTGTCCTCGGCAACAACCATGTCTTACACAACTGCCCTCTCTTACCAAGCCGCGATCGATCAGCTCAATTCTCTTGTGCCCGAGCTTTACGCCTCGCCGGGAAAGCCGCACCGTCGCTTCTCCATCGATGAAATTCGCATCCTACTCGATGCCGTCGGAAACCCCCACCTGCTCTTCCCATCCGTCTTGATCGGCGGCACCAACGGCAAAGGCTCCACCGCATCCACGCTCGCTTCCATCCTGATTGAAGCCGGTCAGCGCACTGGCCTCTACACATCGCCGCACCTTGAGCGACCCAATGAGCGCATCCGCTTTGGCCCCAACGAAATCTCCGACGACGACTTCGCCCGCCTCTACTTCCGTGTGCACGATGCCGGCCAGCAGTTGCTGCTCTCCGGCCGACTGTCGCAATTGCCCAGCTACTTTGAAATCCTCACCGCCCTCGCTTTCCTTTATTTTGCCGAGAATAAAATCGACGTAGCCGTCCTCGAAGTCGGCATGGGCGGCCGTCTCGACGCCACGAATATCGTCAACCCGCTTGTCTCCATCGTCACCGATATTTCGCTCGACCACATGGAATGGCTCGGCCCCACCATCTCTGCCATCGCGCGCGAAAAAGCTGGAATCCTCCGTCTCGCCGGCACCATGATCACCCTCCCGCAGCATCCCGAGGCCAATCAGGTCCTCGGCGAAGTCGCCACCGAGCTCGGTGTCCGCGGAGTCAGCGCCGTCCCCTTCATGCCGCCCACTCCAACTGCCGGCTCCTACACCGTCGCCGCATTGGGAGCAGCAATCACCGTCGATTCTCCTCTCGCCGGTGCGCACCAGCAGCGCAACATCGCTCTCGCCATCGCCGCGGCTGTCGAGCTTGCCCAGCAACACTCGTTTCCCGTCACGCCCTCATCCATCGAAAACGGCATTCGTCTTACCCGCTGGCCCGGTCGCCTCGAACGCATCCACACCAACGCCCCCATTCAAACCAACGCCCGCGTCAACAAAAGCTCTGTCGAATGGATTCTCGACGTCGCGCACAACCCCGCCGGTGCATGGGCTCTCCGCGCGGCCCTTCGCCCCATCCTCGAAACCCGCGCGCCGCGCATCCTCGTCTTCAGTTGCCTGCGCGACAAGCCTCTCGCCGAAATGGCGCAGATTCTCTTTCCTCTCTTCGACCAGGTCATCCTCGCTCCGATTCAAAATGCGCGCGCCGCGGCCCGTGAAGATCTTCTTGCAGCAGCCGAAGCCACAGGAACGCCGTCCCTGTCCGCCGATTCCGTCGCCCACGCTCTTCAACTCGCCCAATCCCACGCCGGCGGCGGCGTCGCCATCGTCTCCGGCTCCGTCTATCTCGTCGGCGAAGCGCGCACCTTGCTCTTATCGGGAACCGGCAAATGAGCACGCGCCCCAACCCATTGCCGAGGCCTTACGTCTGGCTCACCTATTTGTTGCTCGGGCCTCTGATGCTCATCCTCACTGCCGTTTGCGCGTCCATTGCATGTGTCGTCTCTCTGGTCGATACGCATGGCCGCATTCAGCATCGCATCGCCCACTTCTGGGGACGCACCATGGTCCGCCTCTCGCTCTCCCGCCTCAAAATCGAAGGCGGAGAGAATTTCCACAAATTTCCCGTCGCCGTCTACGTCTCCAATCACACGTCCTACATGGACACGCCCGTCATCTTCGGCTCAATCCCCTTCCAGTTCCGCATCCTCGCCAAGAAAGATCTCTGGCAATGGCCCATGATCGGCTGGTATCTCGGCCGCTCCGGCCAAATGCCCATCGATCTCGCAAATCCCCATGCGACTCTTTCGAGCCTCGGCGGCGCGGTTAAGGCGTTGCGCGCCGGCATGCCGCTTTTTGTTTTCCCTGAAGGCGGCCGCACTTCAGATGGCGAACTGCGCCCATTTCTCGCCGGCGCCGCATACCTCGCCATTCGCGCGCAGGTTCCCATCGTCCCCATCGCGCTCTCGGGCGTGTACGATCTGCTGCCGATTCATACCAAACATTTTTATCCCTGCAGGCTCACCGTGCGCGTCGGCGAGCCCATCGAGACCAAAGGCATGCACGTCCGCCAGAACAGCGAACTGACCGACCGCGTTCGCACCATCATCGAAGAAATGCGCATCCCGCCCGAGCACGCTCACGCTGAATCGCCCGCGCCCGTCGCATGAAGTTCCGAAAACAACGGAGGGAGCAGTGGCCTTCAGGCCACTGAATCGAACGTCAAGAAGGCGGCGGCCTTCAGGCTCGGCCCACTTATCTCCTGCCGCGTATCCTCGCTCCGGCGAGCGTCCCGGAGGGACGCATCGAGAATATCCCAGGGTGAAACCCTGGAACTCTGGACCGCAGATCGCGCCCGGCCCCTAGGGTCAGGCGAACACCCCGCCAAATCCCCGCCTCACACGCCCGCGGCTGTCGCTTAGACCGCCAAATGCACATATCAGAATGAAGTTTCATCCTGAGCGGAGCAGCTTGGCGTCCCGTGATCGCCAAGCGATCAGGGGGTTAGCGGAGCCGAGGGATCTGCTTCTGCTTTTCGCCCCCTGTCAAAACGCTGTCATCTTGATCCCGCCTTGGCGACCGAAGAATCTGCGGTTGCTTTTCCCGCTCCTAACCCAGCACGAAAATGGGTGCCCCATCCTAAACGCGAAAGCGTTTAGGGTGGGAAAGCACGAACTCCGATCTGCCTCTTTCGGTTCAGCACCAAAATGAGTGGGACCGCACAGTGCCAACTCCGCTCGAGCCCGCGCCCGTAGGGACGCATCGAATTCCGTGCGGCCATTACACCGATCCCGGGTGCCGGGTGCCCCCGGTCCCTCCCATTCGGGGACCGGGGATGGCGCACGAGCAAGAGGCTAGAAGCTAGGAGCTGAAAGCTACACTTGTTCCATGCCCCCGCGCATCGCCATTCCCGAGCCCACAAGCGATGAACCCGAATACAACGCACGCGCGCTGCCGCAATACGTTTCCGCTGTCGAGAAAGCGGGCGCGGAGCCCGTCGTCGTCCGTCTCGTCGACACGCGCGAACGCATCACGCAACTCCTCGCGGGCATCGACGGCATTCTTCTCCCTGGCAGCGGACACGACGTCGATCCCGCACTGTACGGCGAAATGCCCGCGCCTGAAACCGCGTCGAACGATCCCGCTCGCGCCATCGCCGACCAACTTCTCCTCACCGACGCATTCAACCATCGCAAGCCGGTTCTCGCCATCTGTCACGGGACTCAAACACTGAATGTCTGGCGCGGCGGATCGTTGATTCAGGATTTGAAAACGCCCGTCAATCACCGCCCTGGCCGCGAAGTCGTCAACGCGCATCCTGTGCGCATCGCGCCCGAGTCGCGACTCCAAAAAATTCTCTCCGCCGCGAACGAAGCCGACGCGCACGTGAACTCGAGCCACCACCAGGCCATTCGCGAAATCGGAAAAGATCTGCGTGCCGCCGCGCTCTCTCCAAACGACAATGTCGTCGAAGCGATTGAACTCGACGCGCCCGATCATTTCGTCGTCGGCGTCCAGTGGCACCCCGAGCGCACAACTTCGCAAAGCGCGTTTTCGCGCGCCATCTTCTCCGCATTCATCGATGCAGCGGAGAAGTGGCAGGCCAAACGAAAAAACAGGAGTGGCGCAGCCTAAATCGCTTTTGAAAGGGCACGACCGCGGTCGAAAGATCCGCAGTTGCCCCCTTCGCGATTTCCACCCACCAAGAAGTGGGGTGCCCCGTCCAAGCTCTGCTTGGGCGGGAACCACGAATCTCAACCCGCGCCCTCGCTCACACTCGCATTACACTGTCCCCATGGCCGCCCGCCCCGCCTCGCCCCGCGTAATCGATCTCCTCGAGAACGCCGGCCTCGCCCCCCTCGACGCCGAAACCGCCGCCAAATTCCAATCCTATCTTTCGCTCTTTGTTCGCTGGAATCGGCGTCTCAACCTCAGTTCCGTCCGCGATCCGGAATCGATCGTCGAACGGCACTTCGCTGAATCGATTGTAGTTGCGCACAGTCTTCCGCCGAGCATTCATACCCTCCTCGACTTCGGCTCCGGCGGCGGCCTTCCCGGAATCCCCATCGCCCTCTGCCGACCTGAGCTCTCGGTAACGCTCGCCGAATCGCAAGGCAAGAAAGCCGCCTTCCTCCAGGAAGCAGTTCGCGTCCTCGGAATCAACGCCAAGGTCCATTCTGATCGCGCCGAAGCACTTGTCGGCAGCCCAGTGGACTTTTCGAGCCTGGGCCCCGGCCGCGCGCCCGCAGGCGCGCCAGCCTGTCATTTTGACTGCGTGATTCTCCGCGCAGTCGAGAAAATGCCCAGGGCAGTTGCCTCAGCCGCCAAACTGGTCGCCCCCGAGGGCTGGCTGGCTCTTATGATCACCGATGCCGCGCTCACCGAGCTCCAAACCGCCGCCGGGTCCAGCTTCCATTGGGACCCTTCGATCCGCCTCCCCGGTAGCGACTCTCGAATCCTATCCCTCGGCCAGCGCGCAATTGTGTAGGTATTCACCCTAAGAAATGGGTGCCGGGGCCCCGTCCCCGGAGTCCCCACGGACAGGTCTTCGTCCGTGGGGTGGGTCCAAGCTCCGCTTGGGCGGAAACCACGAACCTCAACCCGCCTCTTTCGGTTCAGCACCAAAATGAGTGGGACCGCACAGTGCCAACTCCGCTCAAGCCCGCGTCCCGTAGGGACGCATCGAGAATGCCCAGGCCGGAGTCCGCCGCGGCGGACGGCGTCCTGGGAAAGCGTCGCGATCACGCCGCGCGCCCCGGAGGGCCGCTCGAAATCCATGCGGCCGTCACACTGATCCCGGGTGCCCCAGGTCCCTGGGGCGGAGGTCTCGACTCTGAGACGTGGGATAGCACGACCCCTGGCCTGCCACCATCAACCCACCACAGGCAAGCGCTGTCATCTTGATCCCGCCTTGGCGGGAGAAAGATCCGCAGTTGCTTTTCGCGCTCCCGACTCAGCACAGGAAGGGCCGCCCCGTGCCAGCTCCGCTCGGTTGGGTTGGGCCTCAATTTTTGAGGCCTGCGTCAAGTCTCCGCTCCCTCCGTTCAGTCCTCAACCCCATGAAAATAGTCGGCGAAAAATTTCCTCGAAGTTTGCCGATCATTATCCCCATTCGGCGCATACTCGAATCAAAAATGATCAAAAAGCGCCACACCTTTCGCGTCAGGCTCGCTTTTGGGCCTAAAACCATGGCGCCAACCAAGCTGCCGCATCGCAAACCTTTTGTTTTCAAATTCTTGTTTCTAACTTGAACAAAACAGGAATGATGCATGGATTACTGTCCGTAACCCCAGCCGTACGAGAATCTTGCGCAAAAAGCGGCGGGGACTCCCCCCGGGGGCGAGGGGGCCGAACATGAATAGGCAATCAAGTCCCTCCCCAACGCTTGGCCCGTTGTTCCACGTGGAACATCCCAAGCCTCGATCCGGAGCTCACCTCCTTTGTTCCACGTGGAACATCTCTCCGCCCATCCAAAATGCCCCCATGAAAAGGGCTATGCCCAACTGACCAAAACCCCCGCCGATTTCCAGTCGTGCCGGTTCCAATTCAGACCCATTTCCGGCCCTTGCCCAAATCGGTACCTCTTCTTTAATTCCCCTCGCAGACCTCTTTCAAAAGGCAGTTTTCCACCGCACACCCTTTTTTCTGACCACTGTAACCCCTTCCCAGCTGCTTCCCCGAAGCTCTTCCAACGCAATGACTTGTTCGGCAATGCCGTCCCGCTGTCCCAGCCGCTTTCCACAACTTCGCCCCGTTCTCCACAATGCAAGTCCCAACACGCCGCCGTGCTCTCGTTTTACTCTGAAATGCCATGGGCAAGATCGTCGGACTCGTCAACCAAAAAGGCGGCGTGGGCAAAACCACAACCGCCATCAATTTGGCCGCATGCCTCGCTCTCGAAGGCCTCAAAATCCTCTTGGTCGACTGCGATCCCCAGGCCAACGCCTCCTCTGGCCTCGGCCTGCAGCGCGACGATAGCCGCCGCTCGGTCTACGACGTGCTCATGGGCGAGAGCAGCGCCGACCAGGTCATTCTTCCCACTGAAATCGATACCCTTTCGCTCCTTCCCGGCTCGAAAAACCTGATAGGCGCAACCATCGAGCTTGCCTCCCTCGAGGACCGAGCCCTCTGCCTGCGCAAGAGCCTCGAGCCAATCAAGGCCAACTACGACCTCATCTTCCTCGATTGCCCGCCCGCGCTCGACCTTCTCACGTTGAACGTTTTATCCGCGGCTGAAACCCTCATTGTCCCCATGCAAGCCGAGTACTTTGCCCTCGAAGGCATCTCCGAGCTGATTTCAACGCTTGAGCGCGTCCGTTCCGCCTACAATCCTGACCTGGCCATTGAGGGCGTCTTGCTCACCATGTACGACGATCGCACCAACCTCGCGCAGCAGGTCACCGAAACCCTCCGCGAGCACTTCCGCGAAATCATCTATCGCACCGTCATTCCTCGCAACGTCCGCCTGGCAGAGGCGCCCAGTCACGGCAAGCCCGTCGCGCTCTACGACGCACGGTCGCGTGGCGCCGAGGCCTATTTCCAGATGGCGTGGGAGTTTCTGGCCCGCAATCAAATGGAGAGCCCGCGCGCCGCGGAACGCAAAGCCGCTGCGAGTGAACGTCCAGCCGACCAGCCACGCACCAAGGGCACCTTTTGGCCCTATTCGTGACCGTTTGGTTCTGTCATCGCTACACAGTGCGTTCGGGCCAGTTTTGAAAGGGCAAGAATTTAGTCTTGCCCTATGTCGCACTCAACAATTAGGCGCTTTACAGGTTGCGGCAAACTGCTTTGGGGAAGCACGAAGTGTCAGGGCACGACTTTTAGTCGTGCCGCAAATGCAGCAAAATGAGAGCGGCTTTAGCCGCCGAGGGATGGGTCTCTGAGCTTTGACGACTTTTCCCGCAGCCTTTCTAGCCACTGAGCTTTCGAATTTTTACTTTTTGAGGATTCAGAACTATGACCACAACCGCCATCGACCCCAAGCGTCGCGCCCTCGGCAAAGGCCTCGATTCCTTGTTGCCCCGCGCCCCTCAATCTTCGCCCGCAGCCGCACCCGAATCCGACGGAGGCAAGCCGCGTGAGATCCCCCTCGAGTTAATTGACCACAACCCCTTCCAGACTCGTTCCACGGTGAACGAGGACCAGCTCGCCGAGCTCGCTGCCTCAATCACCGCCAACGGCGTCGTCCAGCCAGTGCTTGTTCGCCCGCTTGCTGGCGGCCGCTTTCAACTCATCGCCGGCGAGCGCCGCTGGCGTGCATCGAAGCTTGCCGGAAAGACCACCGTGCCTGCAATCCTCCGCCAGGTCTCCGACGAGCAGGCGATGGAAATCACCATCGTCGAGAATCTGCAGCGCGCCGATCTGAACCCCATGGAACAGGCTCGCGCCTTTGAGCGCCTCTCGCGCGAGTTCCACATGACCCAGGAACAGATGGCGCAGCGCACCGGAAAAGACCGCGCCACGGTCGCCAACTTCCTGCGCCTCCTCAAGCTCCCACAGTCCGTGCAGGCCCGCGTCGAATCCGGGGCTCTGTCGTTCGGCCACGCCCGAGCCCTCCTCGCCCTTCAGGAACCCGAGGAGATCGAGAAAGCGGCCCAGCGCATCGCCGATCATTCGCTATCTGTTCGCCAAACGGAGAGCCTCGTCCAGGAGCTTATCGATCCGAGCCGCAAGCCAAAAAAAGCCCCCAAACCCGAGCCAACGGTCGACGCCAACGTTCGCGATGCCCAGGAGCGTTTGCAGCGCGCCCTGGGCCTCAAAGTCACCATCGAGGATCGCAATGGCCGTGGCAAAGTCATCATTGAGTACGCCCGCCTGGAGGATTTCGACGCTCTGATGGAGCGTTTTGCTGCCGAATAATTCATCGCAATTCAATGACTTATCCGGAAAATCTGATAATCTGACTCCATGGACCCGGTTCCGATCAGCGTCACTGAAGCTTCGCGGAATTTTTCTGACTGCGTGAACCGCGCCCGCTATCAGGGCACAACGTTCATCCTCCACAAGGGCAACACTCCCGTCGCCAGAATCGAGCCGGCAGAATCGCAACCAAGGAAGGGAACTGAGCTGGCCGCCGCGTTCAAACAAGCCGTTGAAGGTATACACGTCGGCGCGGAAGAAGCCACTTCCTGGTTGCACGATCTTGAGCAGGCACGCGGATCACTCCAGCCGCAGGTGAGGCCGTGGCGTTTCTAATTGACGCAGATGTAATCATTCAAGCAGAGCGGCGTGCGCTCGATTTCGAAGCATGGCTTCGCGCGCATCCCGGCGAAGAGATTAAAATCGCGGCAATTACCGTGGCTGAACTATGGCGCAGTGTCGAGCGTGCCACTGGCGTCCGCCGCGCCAAGCGCCAGAAATATCTGCAGGCCGTTCTCACCGTGTTCGAGGTTGTTCCCTACAGTGAAAAGGCAGCATTTGAACATGCGCGTCTATGGGCCGACGTTGAAACCGCGGGACAGCGCATGAGTCCGCATGACTTAATGCTCGCGGCCACTGCACGCGAATCAGGCGCAACGATAGTCACCTTTAATACACGGCGATTTTCGGCAGTGCCGGGATTGACTTTGCTTAAGCCATAGAGGGAACGCAATGATCAGAGCCTCGGCGTTGTTCGTTTCTGTCGCGCTCGCCTGCGCCGCCTCCGCCAACACTCAGACGCCCGCGCCAGCACCAGTGTCGATCCACGTCGATCTCGCCAAGCCGGTTGGAATCTACAAGCCAATAACCAGTTGGTTCGGATACGACGAGGCCAACTACACAACCATGAAGTACGGCAGGGAACTGCTTGGCGAGTTGCATGACTTGAACCCCGTGCCTGTCCACATTCGCGTCCACAATCTGTTGACCTCAGGCAACGGCGTGCCAGAGCTCAAGTGGAGTTCCTCGAATATCTTCAGCCTCGATGCGAATGGCAAGCCAGTCTACGACTTCACCATCACCGACCAAATATTCGACGCCTTTCAGAACGCGGGCATCCGCCCCATGGTCGAACTCGGCTTCATGCCGAAAGATCTGGCCGCCGCGGTTCCCGGTGTCGCCGAATATCAACTCCATTACCCGCAGCCGACCATGGCCGGCGCATCCAATAACCCGCCCAAAGACTACAAAATGTGGGGTGAGCTGGTGCGCCGCTACGTCGCGCACCTCGTCCAGCGCTATGGCCGCCGCCAAGTGAGCACCTGGTACTTCGAAGTCTGGAACGAGCCGGACATCGTCTACTGGCACGGCACGCCGCAGGAGTACTTCAAGCTCTACGACTACGCTGCGGCCGGAGTGCGTGCCGCGCTGCCCAACGCGAAGGTTGGCGGACCGGCCAGCACAGGTCCCGCGAGCGCCAATTCACAGGCTTTTCTTAAGAGCTTTCTCAACCACTGCCTGCACGACAAAAGCGCCGCCAACGGCAAGCCGATCCCGCTCGACTTTATTTCCTTTCACCCCAAGGGACAGACGTACATGGCCGAAGGGCACGTGCGCATGATCATTGCGAATGAGCTTGGAGCGGCGCAGACGGGGTTCCGCATCGTCGCGAAAATCCCAAAGTTCGCAGATCTGCCCATCATTCTGGGCGAAGCCGATCCCGAGGGCTGTGCCGCCTGTTCCACAAAACAAAATCCGGCGAAAGCCTACCGCAACGGACCGCTCTACGCCAGCTACACGGCGGCGGTCATGAAGTCGCTCTTTGAGCTCCAGGATCAGTCCAAGGTCAACCTGATCGCGATGCTTTCCTGGTCTTTTGAGTTTGAAAACCAGGACTACTTCGCGGGATTTCGCACACTTGCGACCAACGGCATCGACAAGCCCATCCTGAATTTTTTCCGCATGGCCGGTCTCATGTCCGGTGAGCGCGTCGCTGCCACAAGCTCCGGCCGAGTCTCGCTCTCCGACCTCGTCAAAACCGGCGTCCCTCAGGGCCCTGATGTGGATGCCCTTGCCACAAAATCCGTCCGCGAAGCCGCCGTCATGCTCTGGAATTATCACGATGACGACCTGCCTGCGCCGGCTTCTGACGTTCAAATCACCGTCAGTGGAATTCCTGCGGGCGTCAGCAAAGTTCTCCTCGAGCACTATCGGATCGATGAGACGCACAGCAATGCCTATACCGCCTGGAAAAGCATGGGCTCCCCGCAAGCGCCCACACCCGAGCAATACGCCCAGCTCAAGGCTGCCGGCCAATTAGAGCTCCTTACCTCGCCCACCTGGCTCGACGTCGACAACGGAAAAGTCACCATAGAAACCAGCCTGCCCCGTCAGGCCGTTTCGCTTCTCCGCCTCCACTGGTGAGCCGCCCCACTGCAACCCACTCCCACTCGCCCACAAAAAATGGGTGCCCCAGGTCTCGACTTTGAGACCTGGGAAAGCACAAACCGGCGCCGCACTGCTCCCGTAGGGAGCGCCGAAAATAGCCCATGCCGAAGTCCGCGTCACTCGGGGTCCCCAGCGAGCGATTTGCGCTCGATGGGGTGAGTCAGCGGACTGCGCCCTGGGAACGGGATGCCCCGAAAATTCGCCCGCCCCGTAGGGCCGGACGAACACTGCCGAATCCCAGAGCTCCATTTGCCGGACGCTCAGGTTGCTTTGCCCTCCCCTTGGATTTATCCTTCATTTCTACTCAAGGCTCCTCCACCTGAACCGGAGAGAGCCCGTCTTTCTCGCTGATTGAGCTCTTTTGCGGAGTCACTCCATGGCCGTCCAACCCGTCACCTCGAACAACGGCGCGTCCCACCCCTCGTCGAATATCGTCCAGCCCATCCCGGTCGTCCTCAACGGCCGCACTCTCGAACCCAACCGCAAAATCCCGCTCAACCTGGATTGGGTTGAAGGCGTGCGCGTCAACACCAGCGCCGTCGAGCGGCGCGCGGCAACTCAAGTAGCCCGGCGCACCGTAAAAAAGGAAACCCAGGCGGCATGGCTCCTTCGCGCCATCGCCTGTATGGACCTGACCACCCTGAGCGGCGACGACTCAGCCGACCGCGTTCGTCGCCTGTGCGCCAAGGCACGCAATCCGCTCGAGCGCCGCATTATTGAAGCCCTCGGCATTGAGGATCTGCATCTCACCGTCGGCGCGGTGTGCGTCTATCACGCGTTTGTCGAAACTGCGGTAAAGGCTCTCGAAGGCTCGGGCATCCCCGTCGCCGCTGTTTCCGCTGGATTTCCCGCAGGCCTTTCGCCGCTCGCCGAGCGCGTGGAAGAAATTCATCGCAGCGTCGAAGCTGGCGCATCCGAAATCGACATTGTCATTACGCGCGCTCACGTCTTCAACGGCGAGTGGCAGGCGCTCTACGACGAAGTTGCGGCGTTCAAGCAGGCCGCAGGCCCCGCGCACATGAAAGCCATTCTCGGCACCGGCGACCTGATGACGTTGCGCAACGTAGCCCGCGCCAGTTGGGTGGCCATGATGGCCGGCGCGGATTTCATCAAGACATCCACCGGCAAAGAATCCGTCAACGCCACGCTCCCCGTCTCGCTGGTCATGGTTCGCTGCATCCGCGATTACGCCGAGCGCACGGGTAGCGCGGTTGGCTTCAAGCCCGCCGGCGGCATTCGCACGGCCAAGCAGGCAACCGATTGGCTGGCGTTGATGAAAGACGAGCTCGGCCGGCCGTGGCTTGAGCCGTCACTCTTTCGGTTCGGCGCCAGCGGAATGTTGGGCGATATCGAGCGCCAACTGGAGCATCATTTAACTGGGCACTACTCGGCCACGTACCGCCACCCGATTGCTTGAGGAACTTGCATGAGCAGCATCTCCGAAAAGTTCTACACCATGGAGTACGGCGCCGCGCCGGAAGACCCCAAAGAGGTAAATCAGTGGCTCGACCGCCATCACCGCCGCTTTGAAGAATTCATCGGCGGCGCGTGGGTCGCGCCCGCCAGCGGCGAGTACCAGACCACCAGCGATCCCTCCACCGGCGAAGTCCTCGCCGAAGTCGCCAAGGGCAACATCGCCGACGTCGAGGCAGCCGTCTCCGCAGCGCGCAAAGCACTACCCGCTTGGCAGGCGCTCACCGGCCATGAGCGCGCTCGCTATCTCTATGCTCTCGCTCGTCAAGTCCAGAAACATTCCCGCCGTCTCGCGGTTCTCGAAACCATTGACAATGGCAAGCCCATCCGCGAGAGCCGCGACATCGACATTCCCCTCGTCGCGCGCCATTTCTATCACCACGCCGGTTGGGCGCAACTTCTTGAATCCGAGTTTCCCAACTACCAGGCGTGCGGCGTCGTCGGCCAGATCATTCCGTGGAATTTTCCGCTGCTGATGTTTGCCTGGAAGGTCGCGCCCGCCCTGGCCGCGGGGAATACCGTCGTCATCAAGCCGGCAAAATATACTCCGCTCACCGCGCTCGCGTTTGCCGAGCTCGCCATGGAAGTGGGTTTGCCGCCCGGCGTGCTCAACGTCCTCACCTGCGACGCGAAAACCGGCCAGGCGCTCATCGAACATCCCGGCATCGACAAGGTGGCATTTACCGGATCGACCGAAGTCGGCCGCACGATCCGCAAAGCCACCGCCAATTCCACGAAAAAACTCTCGCTCGAGCTCGGCGGCAAATCACCTTTCGTCGTCTTTGACGATGCCGACCTCGACTCCGCAGTTGAAGGCCTCGTCGACGCCATCTGGTTCAATCAGGGCCAGGTGTGCTGCGCAGGCTCGCGCCTTCTCGTGCAGGAACGCGTGGCCGAAACGCTCTACGCAAAAATCCGCACGCGCATGGAATCGCTCCGCGTGGGCCCTCCGCTCGATAAAGCCATCGATATTGGAGCAATCGTGTCGCCCGTGCAACTTGAATCCATCCGCAAAATGGTCGATGCCGGCGTCGCCGAGGGCGCTCGTTGCTGGCAGCCAAGCAGTCCAATGCCGGAGAAAGGCTGCTTCTTCCCGCCCACTCTGCTCACTGACGTTCATCCCGGCTCGACCGTCGTTCAGGAAGAGATATTCGGACCGGTCCTTGTCGCCATGACCTTCCGCACACCGGCAGAAGCTGCGGAGCTGGCCAACAACACCATCTATGGTCTCGCCGCCAGTGTCTGGAGCG
The DNA here is from genome assembly GCA_963828325.1 of uncultured Acidobacteriaceae bacterium. Taxonomy (GTDB): domain Bacteria; phylum Acidobacteriota; class Terriglobia; order Terriglobales; family Acidobacteriaceae; genus Telmatobacter. The sequence continues at coordinate 9,568 of CAWHEK010000038.1, read as the reverse complement.
AGAACATCAACGTCGCGCTCGACCTCGCCTCGCAAGTCAAAGCCGGAGTGGTCTGGGTCAACTGCACCAATCAATTCGACGCCGCCTGCGGATTCGGCGGCTATCGCGAATCGGGTTACGGACGCGAAGGCGGACGCGAGGGAATGCTCGAATACCTCACGCCCAAGTGGCTGCACGCGCTGCCGGCCGCTCCCGAGAACGCCGTGAAAGTCGAAGCTCCGGACGAGGACGCCGAAATCGCGCCGGCAGTCGTAACTTCCAGCTCCAATATCGACCGCACCGTCAAGCAATACATCGGCGGCAAACAGGCTCGTCCCGACTCCGGCTACTCCTTCCCCGTCTACGCGAGCAACGGCGAACTACTCGGCGAAGCTCCGCTCGGCAACCGCAAAGACATTCGTAACGCCGTTGAAGCCGCGCGCAACGCATCTGGCTGGGCTAGAACCTCAGCGCACAATCGCGCGCAGGTCTTCTACTTCCTTGCCGAAAACATGATCCAGCGCGCCGACGAGATTCGGCATCGGCTCGTGCCCGTGGTCGGCGAAGCCCAAGCCGCCGTTGAAGTCGACCTCTCCATCCAGCGCATCTTCACCTATGCCGCATGGGCCGACAAATACGATGGACTGGTCCACAATCCTCCCGGCCGCAACATCGCCATCGCCATGAACGAGGCCGTCGGCGCCATCGGAATTCTCGCGCCAAGCGAAGCTCCGCTGCTCGGCCTGCTCTCGCTCGTGCTTCCCGCCATCGCCGTCGGCAACACCGTCGTCGCCGTACCTTCGGAACGCGATCCGCTCATCGTTGGCGATCTTTATCAACTGCTCGACACCAGCGATCTGCCCGCCGGCGTGGTGAATCTCGTCGCCGGCCGCCCCATGGAGTTGCTCAAGACCCTGGCCGAGCACGATGGCCTCGAGGCCATCTGGTGTTTCCGCAGCAATGAGGAAGCCGACTTCGCGCGCGCCGCATCCATCGGGAACATGAAGCAGGTGTGGACCAATGACGGCCACGAATACGACTGGTTCAATCCCGCTCAGGCCGAGGGCCGCTGGTTCCTGCAGCACGCTACGCAGGTCAAGAACGTCTGGGTGCCCTACGGCGAATGAGCGGTTCCTCCATCCGCTTATTGCCCCGCACATCGACCCCAAAGCCAGGAAATTAATTCTTCGGCCGATTCTCTTCGCCTTGTCCAGGATTGCTGGCATGGACCAGATCGGGCGTTGACACAGCCGACAGCTTCATCTTCTGCTGGTCGGTCTCGATGCGGCGATAACGGTGGAACGGCGGCAACGTTACGGACTGACCGGTCTTGAGCTCCGTCAAGATTCCTTCCAGCACTCGCATATCGGCAAAGCCTTCTTCGCCATCAGGATAACTGCCCATATCCATCACCGGCCCCACCAACTCTCCATTTTGAACACGTTGCTTTCAGGGCCATTTCACTCGCGATGAGGATTCGTCCCAGAGAGTTGCGGCTCCCCACTTCCTCCCCTTTCGAACTGGTAATGGCGTCGCCATGCACGAGTGGCTATGGCCAATGGCACGTTGCGGAAAAGAAAGTATAGCGGGCATGTGTTCGGCTTGCGGCTCGTCCCCAGGTCGGCAGCTTAAGACTGCTCAGCGATCCCAAACCCGAAAGTTCATTCTTGCCACGTCTACTTTCGATTGAGGTTCCCAACTTCGACCCACACAGAACAGATCATTGGAGGTTTGTATGTTTAGAAAGGCCAGTATCAGGGCGCAGAGTGATTCCGCTCTCGTCCCGCGCGCAAACAGATTGGCGAAAAATTCTGGGGCCGGCACGCATCGGGTGCGTCAGCTCGCTCTGTTTTTCAGCCTTGCGATACTCATTCTTGCCGTTCCAAGAGCTTCGTGGTCGCAAGTCACCGCGACGCTCACCGGAACTGTAGAAGATCAGGCTGGCGGCGTAATTCCAGGTGCAACGGTGACGCTGACCAACGAAGAAACGAAGTTCGCCTCGGTGAATACGAGCAATGGAGAGGGCCTCTACGCGTTCCCATCGCTGACACCGGGCACATACGACATCAAGGCATCAGCAAAAGGCTTCAAGGCCAAAGAGGTCACCGGCATCGTATTGAACGCCGGCGATGCAAAAACGGTTCCCGCTCTCGATCTGACCGTGGGCGCCGAATCGCAAACCATCACGGTCTCCGCAACGGCAGAGATGATTCCCGTTGAGAACGGCGCCCACACTGATGTTCTGAGCTCGGCCGACATTGACAACCTCGCACTCGAAGGCCGCGACACCACCGAGTTGCTCAAAACGCTGCCCGGCACGGTAACGACATCCGGGAGCCTCACCCAAACCTCTCCCGCATACAGCGATCTGGACATCACGGTCGATGAGGCGGGCGTGGGGAGCGGCTTCTACACCAACGGTTCCATCTATCGCGGCGGCACATCGATCCTGGTGGACGGCGCCGAAACCATCGACATCGGCAACATGGCCAACTCCCTCGTGATCATCGCACCTGAGATGACGGCGGAAGTCAGCATGGAATCCTCCAACATGAGCGCCGACCAGCCATTTGGTCCGCTGGTGGTCAGCACCATCAGCCGTTCGGGCAGCGCGAACTATCACGGCGAAGGATACTTCAACGCGCGCAACAATGTGTTGAACGCCAACGGCTGGCAACAGAACCATGCCGACACCAAGCTCGGACCGCAAAGCTACTACTATCCAGGCGGCAGCTTCGGCGGCCCGGTTCCAGGGACGCACAAGCACCTGCTGTTCTGGGGCGGCTACGAGAAGTGGCTGCAGAACCAGGGCAACGCCAACGTTCTGACGTCCTACATCCCGAGTCCCGAAATGATGCAGGGCGACTTCTCGACCGACAACACTGACAACACGGGTATCTGCCCGCATGGATTCATTCTGGGCGCGCAGAACAACGGCGGAGTCGGACCGCAGAGCCCGTCTGCTCCGTTCGGCGGCTATGGTGGCAGCGGCTGGTGCAGCGATCTTAGTACCACGGTGCTGGCCAATGGAGGCACATACTCTTCGGCGCTCCCCACCCTGTCACCGGTCACCACGTACACTTCGGGAACAACCGTATACAACACGGACAATGGCCAGAAATTTCCCTCGGGATCGTGGTTGGATCCCGGCTCGACAGCTTTGGCCAAGATCTGGCCCAAGGCGAACATCACGCCGAGCGCCACTGTTTGTAACGGTTGCAACTATTACCAGCCCATCGTGAACATCGACAACGGGTGGATCTGGCGCGTACGCGCGGATTACCTGCTGGGCGACAACACCAAGATCTACGGCAGCTACGAGCAGGCATTCAGCTCGGGCTTCGCGGCGGGCAATGGCGCGCACCTTTACTGGACGCCGGGCAATTCCATCCCCTTCCCGGGCGGCGGCGAGGTGGAGAACAACTACGGCAAAGTCATGGCCGGCCACATCGTGCACAACTTCAACGCCACAACTACCAACGATTTCCTGGCAGCCTGGGCGTTCGGCAGCTACCCATTCACAAGCCCCAACCCTTCCGCAGCCTTCAAGACCACGCTGGGCTACACCTACGGCAAGGTCTTCGACACCCCGTCGGCCAACATTCCGGCATACAACAGCAACGGCAACATCCCGGATTTCTCGCAGGCCTCGATCTTCGAGAATCCTGTGGGTCATTACGAGGTGAAGAAAGAAGCTCCGCAATTCGGCGATACGCTCACCAAGGTCTGGGGAACGCACACCATCAAGATCGGTGGATTCACGCAGACCACGGATAACGTGCAAAGCTCATTCAGCTACGACGAAGATGGACTCATGAGCTTCAGCGCCGGCCAGCACCCGGATCTTACGGGCACCACCTCCTCCGGCACACCGGTAACCAGCTCAACGTCCATCGGCGCGCCGTTCAACGGTGTCGCCAACTTCGTCAACGGCCTTTTGAGCGGCTACAGCGAAAACAACGCAGCGCCCATCGGCGATGTCGCGCAACAGTCGACGGCCGCATTCGTCGACGACACGTGGAAGGCGACGCGGCAACTGACACTCGAACTCGGTATCCGCATTGAGCACGTCGGCCACTGGTACGATCGCGATCACATCGGGCTCGCGGTCTTCTACCCGAACCGCGTGCTGAACGACTACTACACCGGCAAGTACGCACCGGGATACTACTGGCATGCAATCGACGCCGGCGTACCGCTCAGCGGCCAACCTAACCGCTTTGTCTATCCGGATGCGCGTTTCGGCATGTCGTATGACGTGTTCGGTCACGGCAACACCATCGTCCGCGGTGGATGGGGCGTGTACCGCTACGTCACACAGGTCAACACTGTTGCCAACGGAGAAGCGCAGGGTACCGCGGCTGGTGTGCTGACTTATGGCCAGCCAGGGTCAACGGAACTGCAGATGCAGAACATCAAGAACCAGGCGTTTGTGCCTTGCCCATCTTTCACTCGGAATCCGCCTTGCGGCGTTCAGGGTGGCCAGACCGGCCTTGATGCGAGCGACTACGGACAGCCGATGACCCAGGCCTATAACTTCACCATCGATCAAAGGCTGCCCTGGAGTTCGCAACTCGAAGTTGCGTACGTGGGCAGCTCTACCAGTCAGCTCGTGGATGGCGGCGAAGATGTCTCGGCCAGCAGCTACACCGAGTTGACCAACATGAATAAGACGCCGATCGGCGCATTGTTCTTGCCCGATCCGGTGACCGGCAAGCTTTCCACCAACCCGCAGAACGTCACAGAGAATCCAAACATCGGGACTCTCTCTGAAACGCCTACGGGCAACACGCTCGCCGATTACCATCCGTTAGGCTTGGCATACGGAACCAACTCCACGTTTGAACTTGAGAACTCCGCCTATTCAAACTACAACGGCCTCCAGGTGTCATGGGTCAAGACGACAGGCCGGTTGACGTTTAACTTAAACGGCAGCTGGTCGAAGGCGCTGGGCACGACCATCCAGCAAGACCCGTACACTGAGCGTGGCAACTACGCACCGACCGCGCAGGACCGGCCATTGGTCTTCAACGCTTCCTACACATACAACAGCGGCACGCTTCATACCGGAAGCTCGCTGGTGAATGCATTGGGCGGCGGCTGGACAGTCAGCGGCATCTCCACCTGGCAGAAGGGCGGCTATTTCCCAGCAGTGGGTACGCCGAACTTTAGCCTTGGACTGCAGTACACCGGTTTGCCGGCCGACGCCAGTTCAAAGGGTCTGTCCGGAGACACGGGAGTTACTTCGGCCATCGGATCTCCAACGTACTTCGGTACGGACGAAAATATTCTGATCCGGCCCGTGCTTACCTGCAACCCAACCAGTGGCCTGGCAACTCACCAGGTCATCAACGGCAAGTGCTTCGCTGCTCCTGCAGTTGGAACCCAGGGTGGTCAGGCGTATCCCTACATGAGCACCACGCCGTATTTTGACAACGACCTGGCGCTCTACCGCACGTTCCACATCTACGAGAAGCAGCAGGTGCAGCTCCGGGTCACCGCATCCGACTGGCTGAACCATTCGTTGCTCACGTTCAACGGCGGCACACCCACCTCGGTGAACTACAACGTCGACTACAACTCGAAGACCATCACTCCGAACTTCAACCAGACCGCAACCGGCTCGAATGCGTTTGGCGTAATGACCGTAAGGTCGGCACTGCCCTACGCTCGCGTCATTGAGCTGGACGTGAAGTACTCGTTCTAACTGTAACTCTGCATTCATCAGCGGGAGGCGGGGGTTAACACCCTTCCTCCCGCGGATGTTTAACCGTTAAACGATCGCGCCCCTTCGACCGCCCGCCTCGTAAGTCCTCTCAATTCATTCTGCAATCTTTAAACTTCTGTTTCGCGCAGCAGCGCGCCGAGCAGCACGGAATACATTCGCGTTCGTCCAATTCACTGATTGAGCCCGATCGCTTCTCCTCTTGAATCCACTTTGAAAGTTAGAAATTGCGCAAAGCGGAATGCAGCCGAGGCTCAACGTTCGTAATCGACATTCAAATGAGCGGCGACGTTCGGATCTCGCAGCCAATAAAGGAGACTCATGGCCACAGTTTCCTCCGGAATCTTTCCTGTTATTCGTATCAGCCGGGATTTCGAAGCCCCGCTGCACCATCAGGTTTACGTCGGGTTTCGCGATGCGATCCTGCGCGGTGAACTTGGTCCAGGGCAGCAGGTGCCGTCCAGCCGTGCGCTCGCCGCCGAGTTGGAGATCTCTCGCTTCCCTGTCCTCGACGCGTATGCGCAACTTCATGTCGAGGGATACTTCCAAAGCCGGAAGGGCGCCGGCACTTTTGTTTCTCCCACGCTCGTCAATCTACGCGAAAACGGAGCAGATTGTGTTCCAAAGTCCGAGGGAACGCGCCAGGCCTCGCGGCGCTCTTCGCGGTATCCCCACGTTGAGTGCAATCCCTGGCGCGATGGCTGGGGCGCCTTTACCGTCCATCAACCGGCGCTGGATCGTTTTCCATTCGAAATCTGGTCGAAGCTTGCTGCACGCCACAGCCGCACGCCTCGTGCTCACGCCATTCGCCAAACCGATCCGCTCGGTCTGATGCCGCTCCGCGATGCCATCTGTTCTTACCTGCGCACGGCCCGTGCCGTACGTTGCGATCCCGAGCAGATCATGATCGTATCCGGGTCGCAACAGGCGCTGGATCTCACCACTCGAGTCCTGCTCGATGCCGGCGACAGAGCGTGGATCGAAGAGCCGTGCTGTCCGCTGGCGCGGGGGGCCCTGGTCGGCTCTGGATGCCGCGTTGTGCCCGTTCCCGTGGACGAGGAAGGCCTCGATGTCGACGCCGGAATCAAGCGCGCGCGCAATGCCCGGGCCGCTTTCGTCACCCCGTCGTACCATTACCCGCTCGGCGTTACCATGAGCATTTCAAGGCGGCTGCAACTGCTCGATTGGGCTCGAAAAGCTTCCGCCTGGATTGTCGAGAGCGACTACGATAGCGAATTCCGATTCGAGAGCATGCCCATTCCGTCTCTCCAGGGGCTCGACTCCGCGGCACGCGTTATCTATGTAGGAACCTTCAGCAAGGTCCTTTTCCCATCACTGCGCATAGCTTATTTAGCTGTTCCCGCCGACCTTGTCGACGACTTCCGATCCGTCCGGATGGCCATGGACGTTTCCCCGTCGTATCTTCTTCAGGAAGTCATGACCGATTTCATGAATTCAGGTCACTTCTCCCGGCACATCCGTCGCATGCGCGCCCTCTACAAATCGCGGCGCTCTGCGTTGGTCGAGAGCCTGCGCGCTGAATTCGGCGATTCCCTTGAGATCCACGGAGCCAAAGCAGGAATGCGCCTCTCTGTGACGCTGCCCGATTCCTGTAATGATCACGAAGTCGCCAAGCGGGCAGCGGCGGAGAACCTGTGGCTGTGGCCGCTTTCACCTTGTTGGTCCAACGGTCATTCCCGCCAGGGATTAATTCTTGGCTTTGGCAACACCGATGAAGATGCAATGCTGCCGGCCGTCAAGCACCTCCGCAAAATCCTTGCGCTTTGAACACGGTTCGGATTTCGCGCAGTCTCGCGCGGTGGCTATGCTCCGATCCAATTCATTGGATATGTTGGCACAGCACTCTCGCGCGCCATGATGAATACAGCCTGTGGCGTATTTAGATTCGCCGAATTCCCCTTCGGAGATATAGCAAAAATGGCTGTCGTGAAAAACGAGCTGATGTTTCCCCGTCTCAACCGCGCGGAGATTGCGCTGTTGACCAGATTCGGCACTGAGCGGTCAACGGCAAAGAACGAGATTCTCTTCGATTCCGCCGATTCCAATGTCCCGGTCTTCGTGGTTCTTGATGGACGTCTCGATATCGTAAGGCCATCCAAAAATAGCGAGGCTCTGCTTGTGTCTCACGGACCGGGCGAATTCAGTGGCGGAGAAAATCTGCTCTCAGCCGGTTCCGGTTCCGTGAAAGGCAAAACCAAAGTACCGAGCCGGCTCATCGAAATCAATCGTGTCGATCTGCTGCACACGCAAACGCACTCGTTACTCAGCGAGACGTTTCTTCGTTCCTATCTGCTGCGGCGAGCCCATTCACATTCGAGCAGTGCGACAGATTCATTGCTCATCGGCTCCAGCCACTCCGGCGGAACTCTGCGCGTGAAAGCGTTCCTCGAGCGCAATGCCTATCCCTACACTTACCTCGATCTTGACCGCGACTCTGCGGTGCAGTGGCTTCTCGATCAGTTCGCCGTGCGCCCCGAGGAGATTCCAATCTTAATTTGCGGGGGGCGAACCCTGCTCCGAAATCCGAGTAATTCTATGATCTCTTCCATTCTTGAAGCTGAATCGGTTATCCAGCATTCCAGCCTCTGGGATATCGAAATATCGGTCTTCTCGCCCGGCGGAGATTGATCCGCGCTCGATCGCCGCGCAACTGTTCGCTTCGCAACTCCCAGCACCCGTCCGCTGCCCCTGAATCTCCGCAGAAATCTTGTGCGAAAAGCGCCCCGCAAACAGCACCACCGTCGCTGTCCCGATCGCCGCACCCAGCCACCACGCCAAACCACGATGCCTCATGCTCAACCCTCCACATCTTGCCGTCAGTTCACGCCCGCCACATTCTTTAAGGAATTCGATCGCTCTTCGTTCGCACGGAATTCCGCGGTGCGCTAAGTGCGTCGGAAACCACCCACGCTGCGGCAACCATAGCCAGCGAGATTCCGTTGCCTGCCCAATTGAAATGTGAGTGCGGATCGGCAATAAACTTCGGCACCCATACCAGAATTTCGAAGCCCATGATTTCCGCGGTCAGCAACCGGGCCGCCACACCGGCCTGGATTCCCGACAAAACCGCAGCGGCGCCGAGAAGAAAACATGCAGCCGTCGCGCCAGCCCAGAACATCTGCCCCGGCCAAATCCACTTCGGCACCCACGTCGCCACACCCGCAAGGTTGATCAAATGCGCAATCGCAAAAGAGATCGCGCAGATTCCATACACTCGGGCAATTCGTGCGGACTTTCCCGCCCACCACGAGCCAGATGGCGCGAGCCGTGCGAACGCGGTCGCACCCCCGATCACCAGTGACAGCTCCTCGAAAACATTGCCCCATCCGTCGTACACAAGCGGAACCGCGCACACTTGAACGATCCAAAGCAGGGTGAAGATCGAATAGAGAATCGTCAACAGCAGCGCTCCGGTACGCGCGGTTTTGCGCCACAACATCGCCAGACCGGCAATCGTCTCCAGGGCGGCCGTCAAATAGGCCAGTGCTTCGCGATAGGCCACGTTCGGTCCCACGCGCTGCCAGTTCGTCGCAAAATCGCCCCACACGAAACCTGCCACACCAAGCAGAATCGCGGCCACGCCATAAGCCGCCACGCCCATTTGCGGCCAGAGTTTTCGCGATTCAGTCGAATTCAGATCGGGGGAAGAAGGGTTCATCGCTCCATGCCAGTTCACCGCAATCCCGGCCATCTGTCCATGACCACTTTCCTGCCCCGCGCATAACCACTCAGCCCGCCCGCTCATAGGGCGCGCCGGTCGCAGTGAGAGCAGGGGGAGCGCGCAAAACAGCGCCAGTGTGGCCGCTCCATGCCCGGCCCCAGCCAAATCCAGAATCACTTTCC
>CAWHEK010000037.1:0-7141 GCA_963828325.1 uncultured Acidobacteriaceae bacterium | reverse complement strand
TTTTTTTTTTTTTTTCTTGACTCGTCGTCTGTGCTCTGGTCCCTGGAATACACTCACCGGTCGCCGCAGTTCTCCGCTGGAGTGACATTCTCCTGGAAGGCGCCAGAAGATGTTCTTCTGCATGAGGCGCTCCTGGCAGCAGCTCGCTCGGATGTCCTCATCGCCAGTGTTGGTCTGACTGCCTGGCTTGAGGGCGAGGAAATGCCGCTTCATGCATCGGGCTTCAGCGGAGGCGACAGGATGACTCTTGCCCTGCCGGAGTCCCAGGCCAGCCTTGTCGCCGCCTTGGAAGACACGGGAAAGCCCGTTATCCTGCTACTTCAAAGCGGTTCCGCTGTTAGCCTTGGTCCGCTAGCCAAACACGCAGCGGCAGTGCTGGAGACCTGGTATGGCGGCGAATTTGGGGGCCTCGCGGTCGCGGAGGTCCTGCGTGGAAAAGTCGATCCTGCCGGACGGCTCCCGGTTACCTTCTACCAGTCCGTGGACGATCTTCCTCCGTTTACTAACTATTCCATGGAGGGGCGCACCTATCGCTACTTCCGTGGCGCCCCAGAATACCCCTTCGGTTATGGCCTCAGTTACACGGGATTTGGTTATTCAGACCCCGAGGTTAGCTCGGACCACTTGGATGCCGGAGCTCCTGTCAGTGCCACCGTGCACGTGAAGAACATCGGGCACGTGTCGGGCGAAGAGGTAGTGGAGCTCTATCTCTTGACGAGTAACGACTCCTTTGCTCCGCTGCGATCGCTGCGCGGTTTCCAGCGGGTTCACCTCGAGCCGGGGGCAGAGCAGGCCATTCGCTTCGATCTGGCGCCCCGTGATCTGGCGTTTGCGCAGGCAGACGGAGCGATGCAGATTCTGCCGGGCAAGTATCGCATCTGGCTCGGTGGCGGCCAGCCGGACACGGGCGCGGCTGGGGTCTGGACCGCCGTGCAGATTAAGGGAGAGAAAACGCTCCCCCGCTGACGCCGCGGCGTTTCGTTTGTTCACAATCGAAGGAGAATCGCGATATCGATTATGCAGAGAACACTGCGGTGTTACTACAACTGGCTTGCGAAAGAAGGGTTGCCGTCGCCGTCAGAAGGATGGCTACCGGCCATCCGTGGCGCCGGGTATGATGGCGTGCAGTTCATCGAGCCTCTAGAGCTGGAGCGTCTCTCCGAGTGCCGAGACCTAAATCTGGGTATTTGTGGGAGCGGGCGCGTCAATGCGCCTGATGACGCATTCCGTTTGGCCGGCGAAGCCGGGCACGCCGGACTGGAGTGCTTGACCCTCCATGTTGGCTGGGGACTGGAGGATGACAACGCCGCCGCTAATTTGATTGAGGCGGTTCTTTTGGCTTCCGAACAGACATCGCTGCCGCTGTACATCGAGACGCATCGCGCTACGATCTTTCAGGATATGTGGAGGACCGTTCAGTTTGTGCGGCGATACCCCGATATCCGGATAAATGGCGACTTTTCTCACTGGTATACCGGCTTGGAAATGGTCTACGGCAGCTTTGACGACAAGGTTGCCTTTATCCAGCCGGTGATCGAGCGGGTCGGATTTCTCCACGGCCGCATCGGCAACCCGGGCTGTATGCAGGCAGATGTCGGCGATGTAGAAAGTGCTCGCACCTTGCCCTACGTGCAACATTTTTGCCGGCTCTGGACAGACGTATTTACCGCCTTCCTGCGGCGGGAGGATGCTCCTCCTTCAATCTGCTTTGCCGCCGAGTTGCTCGCGCCGGACATTTACTATGCTCGAGTATTTCAGGGTGAGGAAGAATCGGATCGGTGGCAACAGTCGGAGGTTATCACCACGCTGGTCAGAAGATGCTTCGCCGAAGCAGAGAGATACATCGCAACGTGAACCCGCAGGCACAGTGCCGGCTGGCTCAAACTCCCCAAAAATGCTGAATCTGTTCCAGGGTTTGCTGTTTCGTCTCCGGAAGCTGGAAATAGACAAGCGCGAAACCCGCGGCACAAACCACAGCATAGATCCAGAAGGTTCCTGCCGTTCCCACGCCTGCGTCCAGCATGGGGAACGTATACGTTAATACGAAGCAGGCACCCCAGAGAGCTGTGGTGCAGATCGACATGCAGGTGCCGCGTACTTCGTTGGGGAAAATCTCGGAGAGGATGACCCAGGTAACGGGGGCAAGGGTCATGGCGTAGCAGGCAATCGCGGCAACGACCAGCAGAAGCAGCAGCGGGCCATGCTGGTGTGCGTAATAGAGAGATCCCAACGCGACATATAAACCTGAGAGCCCCGCGCATCCAGCCAGCATCAAGCGCCGGCGTCCAAGGCGTTCCACGGTTCCAATCGCGATGAACGTGAACACGCACATGACAATTCCCGTAATGACAATGTCGAAGAGGATGCTGGACAACCCGTAGCCGGCGGCGGAGAAAATCTCTTGCGCATAATTGAATATCACGTTGATGCCGCACCACTGCTGGAGAACCGCAAGACCCACGCCAATCGCCAGGATGCGCAGCACACGAGGACTGTGTAGTGCAGCGTGCGGCGTTGCCACGTCAGCCGATGCGAAGCTGTCATGCATGTCTTCAAGAACACTGTCGGCATAGGCCTCGTTCCCAAACCGCAGTAGCACGCTCTTCGCCCGCGCCCAGCGCTTCTGTCGGCCGAGCCATCGGGGGCTTTCCGGGAGAAACAGTGCACCGCTCGTAAACAGGATCGCCGGAACGAATGCAGCCTCGAACATTCGCCGCCATCCTTCCTGTCCATTCCACGAGTTGTGGATTTGCAGGAGTGTGGCTCCGGCGGCAACCGGTTGGGCTATCAGCCAATTCACGGTTTGAGCAAGCAGGATTCCGACAACGATCGTCAGCTCGTTCAGGCACACGAGCTTGCCCCGGGATTCCGCCGGGGCAATCTCAGCGATGTAAATCGGTGAGAGTCCGGAGGCCATTCCGATCCCGACGCCTCCGATCGTGCGCCATGCTACAAACACGGTAAAAGTCATCGCCATCGCTGTACCCAGGGAGGAAAGTGCGAAGATGATCGCCGAGCTCAGAAGAGAATGCTTTCTGCCGATGCGCTCGCTCAGGAAACCGGATCCGACGGCTCCCGCCAGACATCCGACAAGAGCACAGCTCATCGCCCATGCTTGCTGAAAGGGGCTAGTCAGACCGAAATAGGCCTCATAAAACGGCTTGGCTCCGCCGATGACTACCCAGTCGTAGCCGAAAAGCAGTCCACCTAGCGCGGCGATCAGGGCGGTGAACCAAAGATAACGCGACTTCATCTCGCTCCGATGGCCAGAGATTTGCCAGGCTGCTTCGGTGGCCTGCCCGTTCGGGCAAGGTACACGCGCGGTAACCGCGGTCGGGAGCAGGTCTGCGCAATTAGAGCCAATGGATCAGCCATTTGTCAACCACAATTGTGCCGGGCTCATCCGCACTCTTCGCTTTGCTTCCGAATTCCGGCCTCCCCCGGGGTTGCGCGGCCCATAAAGGACTCAAAAGGCGGTGCTGTCTTCGATTGTTTCCGATGTAAGATCGTTTTTGGACCCACCAAAGCGAACAGCCAAAGCCGACTGATGCATTGCTCCGAGCGCCAAGAATAGAGCCAAAGTAAAGCGATTTCCTAAAAACTTTCTCATGGTAAACATATTAATTTCAATTCTTTATGGGAATCATCGCGTTTGGACCTGTGGGGACGTCGAGAGAAAGGCTTGACAGTGCAATTGCAATTGCGCTATAAGGGCACGTTGATTGGATCATCCAATTGATCAGGTGACAACCATGCGGACATAGGAATGTGGGGCCCCTTTCTCGATGGCGGACAGTCACCACGAAAAAATGCAAAACAAAACTCAGCTGTTTTATGGAGGACAAGCTATGAAGAAAACGCAAACTCAACCTGGCCGTCCCGTCGGACATCAGGTCTCCACTTGGCGCATCGCTGCACAGGTTTGCAGAATGTGCGTCGGCCTCGCGAGCCTGCTCCTCGTACTAGGCGGCGGTGCTGTCAATGCCCAGGTCACCGCGACGCTTACCGGAACGGTGGAGGATCAGTCGGGAGGAGTCATTCCAGCCGCCCAGGTGACGCTCACCAACGAAGCAACTAAATTCGCAACAGTGAGTACGACCAATGGGGCCGGTCTCTACGCATTTGCATCATTGACGCCGGGCAGCTACGACATCAAGGCGTCAGCAAAAGGATTTAAGTCCAAAGAGGTCACTGGCATCGTATTAAACGCCGGCGACGTAAAAACGGTTCCCGCCCTCGATCTGACCGTTGGCGCCGAATCGCAGACTGTAACGGTGTCTGCAACAGCGGAGATGATTCCTGTTGAGAACGGCGCGCACACCGACGTCCTTAGCTCAGCGGATATTGATAATCTGGCACTCGAAGGCCAGGACACCACCGAGCTGTTGAGGGTGCTGCCTGGCACGGTAACCGCGTCGGGAGGCTTGACAAACACCTCTCCGGCGTTCAGCGACCTCAACATTACTGTCGATGAAGCGGGAGTCGGTGACGGCTATTACACCAACGGCTCGATTTATCGCGGCGGCACATCGATCCTTGTCGACGGCGCGCAAACGATCGACATTGGCGACATGGCTTCGTCGCTCGTGATCGCCTCGCCGGCAATGACTGCCGAAGTGAGCATGCAGTCTTCAAACATGAGCGCTGATCAGCCGTTCGGGCCGGTGGTGGTCAGCACAATCAGCCGTTCAGGCAGCGCGAACTATCACGGCGAAGGCTACTTCAACGCGCGCAACAACGTCCTTAATGCGAACGGCTGGCAGCAAAACAACAGCAAGACTCCGCTGGGACCGCAGCACTACTACTATCCGGGCGGCAGCTTTGGCGGACCGGTTCCCGGGACGCACAAGAAGCTGCTCTTCTGGGGTGGCTACCAGAAGTGGTTGCAAAACCAAGGCAACGCTAACATTTTGTCCTCGTATATCCCGACGCCCGAGATGATGGCGGGCGACTTCAGCATGGACAACGCCGACAACCAGGCGCTATGCCCGAACGGATTCTTCCAGGGCGCGCCTCCGGGAGGCTATCCCGGTGGCTCTTGGTGCAGCGACCTCGGCGGAACGGTGCTCGCAAACGGAGCCTCGAAGGCGACATTGCCGGCCGTGACGATCGGCCCATCTGGCTCTGGCGGACCTACACCAGTCACTATTGGATCAACGACGTACACTGCGGATTACGGCCAGAAGTTTCCCGCCGGATACCTCGATCCTGGAGCCGCCGCCCTGGCCAAGATCTGGCCCAAGGCGACCAGCAGCACTCCGTTGAGCGTTTGCGGCGGATGCAACTACTACCAGCCGGTCGTGAATGTCCAGGATGGGTGGATCTGGCGCGCCCGTGCCGATTATCAATGCGGGAGACAACACCAAGATCTACGGCAGCTACGAGCAGGCTTACTCCTCGAGCCTCGCCGGCGGCGCCGGCTCCCAGATCGGCGCGCACCTCTACTGGACGCCGGGCAACGCTATCCCATATCCAGGCGGCGCCGAGATCGAGTCCAACCACGGCAAGGTTTTGGCCGGCCACATCGTGCACAACTTCAACTCCACAACTACCAACGACTTTCTGGCCGCATGGGCTTTCGGCAGCTATCCGTTCGTAACCCCCGACCCCTCGGCAGCCTACAAGACCACCCTGGGCTACAGCTATGGCAAGGTCTTCCAGACTGCGACGAATAACATTCCCGCGTATTCCAGCGCCGGAAACGATACCTTCCCGGACTTCTCGCAAGCCTCGATCTTCGAGAATCCTCCCGGGCAATATGGCGTGAAGAAGGAAGCACCACAGTTTGCCGATACCCTCACCAAGGTTTGGGGAACGCACACCGTCAAGATCGGCGGCTTCACGCAGACCACAGATAACTGGCAGAGCTCGTTCAGCTATTACAACGATGGAAACCTGAGCTTCAACGCCGGAGTCAACCCGGACGTCGAAAACGGAGTTACTGAAGGCTCGCCCTTCAATGCCACTGCCCAGTTCGTCAACGGCGTTGCGTCAAGCTACGGCGAGAACAGCGCGGCGCCCATCGGCGATGTGGCCGAACTGAACACGGCGGCATTCGTAGACGACACTTGGAAGACCACCAGGCACCTGACCCTGGAACTGGGCATGCGCATGGAGCACGTGGGCCACTGGTACGACCGCGACCATATTGGACTGGCCGCGTTCTACCCCAACCGCGTGCTGCAGGATTACGAAACGGGCAAGTACGCTCCGGGATATTACTGGCATGCCATCGACGCCGGCGTACCCCTCAGCGGCCAACCCAACCGCTTTGCCTATCCCGATGCTCGTTTCGGCCTATCTTACGACGTGCTTGGAACCGGCAACACCGTCGTTCGCGGCGGCTGGGGCGTGTATCGCTACGTGACCCAGGTCAACACCGTCGCCAACGGCGAAGCGCAGGGAACCGCAGCCGATGTGCTGGGCTATAGTTCGCCCGGAAACCACGACATCCAACTGCAGAACATTGGCAAGCTGGCTTATGTTGCCTGTCCGAACCCGCTTCTACCACCTGTGGTTGGAGAAACCGCTCCACCTTGCGGCGTTCAAGGCGGCCAGACCGGACTGGACGCGAGCAGCTACGGCCAGCCTATGACCCAGGCCTACAACCTGACCATCGACCAGAAGTTGCCCTGGAACACCCAACTCGAGGTTGCCTACGTGGGAAGCCAGAGCAGCCAACTTGTAAACAACGGCGAAGACATCGAGGGCGCCAGCGACAACGAGGCGGCGAACCAGAACAAGATGCCGATCGGGGCCTTGTTCACGCCCGATCCCGTAACCGGCGTTGTTTCCACCAACCCTGAGAATGTCGGAGAAAACCCGAACCTCGCGAACATGACGGAAACACCTACAGGAAACAAGCTGGCCGATTGGCACCCCTATGGCTACGTTTACGGGACCAACTCGACGTACATGGAGGAAAACTCCGCATACGCCAACTACAACGGACTGCAGGTATCCTGGACCAAGAACACAGGACGCCTGACATTCGACTTCAACGGAACCTGGAGCAAGATGTTGTCGACAAGTCTGCAGGAAAACCCGTACGTTGTTGGGCGCAACTATGGCCCTTCGGCCACCGACCGACCGTTGGTCTTCAGCGCGAGTTACACGTACAACAGCGGCACGCTTCATACCA
>CAWHEK010000036.1:0-62692 GCA_963828325.1 uncultured Acidobacteriaceae bacterium | reverse complement strand
TGAAAATAAAAGGGCTGCCGAGTCGGCAACCCTTTCTGTTTTTGCGATTGTGGGAGATTTTGTGGGGACTCTCAAAGTCCATCAGGGGTAAAGGGGAACCACTTCGGTCTTCTGCGCCGAAGTTTGTTGAAGCCGATTTGTTTTGCTTGATGCCGGGTGTGTGAGTAACGCCCCAGCATCTCCGCCGACATCCAACCAGCAATTGCCTTCAGAGTCGACCCGGGAACACCCGCTTCACCCAGCGCCGAAATGAAAGTGTGCCCGAGATCATAGAGCCTACACCACACCCCAGCCGCTCTATTTTTGGCGGACGAGACCGGTTCTTTGTCTGCGATGACGAAAAATCCGGAACATTTTATGCGGTGTGGTTGGATCACCGACAGCACGGACATTATTACTCGGGCGACAACTGATACAGGCGGGCTTGTCAGGTAACTCAGGAACCAAAGAGCCCTCATTACACGCAATCGACCACAGGAAACCGAAAAGGACCTTGGCGCGGTTGAGTCGAAATCCACAGGCCGATCCTGCAACTTTCGAGTCACTGGTCGCAACGGATCGGGGGAGTCAAACGCCGACGAATCCAATGATCAAGGCCTCGCGAATCCGTTTTGTTACCAAAGTTGATGATTCACCTCAAACATTCTCGCGGTTTTTCGATTGGCGAAGTTCATCCCGTGCTAAACTTTCGCCGTTCCTTAAAAACTGGGTTCATTTCATCCTTGAGTAGTTGGCCACCACCGATAGGGCATCGTTGTGTGCATTCGCCCGCGCGCGAACCCCGGAAACAGCATAGGTTTTCGATTCCAGGAGTGAATCGCCATGAAGTCTGTGTCTTTGTTTACTTGCCTCTCCTCCTTTACGTTCGCCTCCCAACTCACGAAAGGCAACAAGCAATCACGATTTCCGTGGACCATGGCTCGAGGGATCGCGCTGCTGGTTTTGTCGAGCTCCGCCGCGTTTGCGGGCGGACAAACAGCACACTTTGACGGGGCACTGGCGTCATCAATCTCCGGTAGTTCCAGTCTCACCGGCATCGACATTCTGGCGATCGCTGTGGATGCAGCGGGGGATGTAATCTTCACCACTCAGAGCCCTGAATCCGAGCTAGCATCCCAGGCCCGGCGTGGCGCTCGCTACATTCCTTCCGCTCTGCATTCGAATGGCGCACGACACCGATCGGACGGTGGACGCCGAGCCAGCGCTCAAAAGATGAATGTGTCGAGTTGTACTTATGAAGAGTCAGGCAGTGAGCTCTTTATCCGGTTAGCAAGCACCGGCGAAATCTACATTGTGGGCGGCTTGAACGCCCCAATGGGACTGGCGCTCGATTCGTCAGGGGATCTCTACGTTCTGGATGCTTACAGCGGAGCGATCTACAAGTTTCTCGGAGTTAATGGAAGCGTCCAAGTCGAATCAATATATGGGAGTAGTGTCACCCTCAACGGGCCAACGATGGTTGCCCCGCTTCAGGGGAACGCCTGCACCGGCGGGGAAATGGCGACGGACGCGCTTGGCAATTTGTATTACACGACGATGTCAGGCAATACAGTCGAGGAGATTCTGGCCGTGAACGGCGTGATTCCCGCGTCGCCCACAAGCAGAGGCTTGGGGAGCGGCTTTGAGTTCCCCGCAGGCGTTGCCGTTGATAGCAACGAGGATGTTTATGTCGCGAACGCAGAGACCAACACGGTCGATGAACTTATTGCGGTCAACGGGAGCATTCCTGCGTCGCCCGCTATCCGGACCCTGGGGAGCGGATTCAACCTGCCTGCAGCGGTCGCTGTGGACACCCGCGGAGATGTTTACGTCTCCGATTTCAGCAATAACGCGCTCAAAGAAATCCTTGCCGTAAATGGGAGTATTCCGTCTTCACCAACCATCGAAATCCTGGGTACGTTTAGTGGAACAGAGGCCTTGACGCTCGACGGGAGCGGGGATGTCTTTGTTGGCTACGCCGGCGCCACCGATGGAACGGTTGCCGACTTGACCCCGGGCGGCGCCAACTTTGGCGCTGTAAATGTTGGAACCACGAGCACGGCAATCCCGATGAGCTTCACGTTCGCCGCCGCCGGAACGCTGGGAGCAATTTCGGTTCTCACGCGGGGCGCAGCGGGGCTGGACTTTGCCAACGCCGGCTCAGGAACCTGCAAGGCGAATACCGCTTACGCATTTGGGCAAACATGCACGGTGAATGCGGCCTTTACGCCGAAGTTCAGCGGAACGCGCGATGGCGCGGTGGTGTTGACGGCGTCGAACGGTAACGTCATCGCGACGGGCTACATGCAGGGGACAGGTTTGGGGCCGCAGGTGGACTTTCTGCCCGCCGCTCAGAGCGCGGTGCTTGCCACTGGACTATCCGACCCCACCGGAGTTGCGGTGGATGGCAGCGGCAACGTGTATCTGGTAGACACGGGAAACAGCCGCGTGGTCAAGGAGACGCTTTCAGCGGGCGCATACGGTGCGAGCACGGTATCCAGCGATGTTGCAGTCCCGTATGGAATCGCGGTCGATGGAAGCGGTTCCATTTATATCGCCGACACTGGAAACAACCGGGTCTTGAAGGAAACACCTACGGCAAGCGGCTACTCTGAAAGCACAATCGCCAGCGGGCTGGGTTATCCAAGCGGCGTCGCGGTGGACGCCAGCGGCAACGTTTATGTAACCAATGACTCAAGCGGCCAGATCGTCAAGGAGACGTTGCTGGCGGGAAGCTACTCTCCGTCTACGATTGTGAGCGGCCTGTCTTCTCCCGCTGGAGTTGCGGTAGACGGCAGCGGCAACCTCTACATCGCCGACACCGACAATAATCGCGTGCTCAAGGAAACTCTCTCCAGCGGCATCTACACCCAGACCGTATTACCTTCGAGCGGATTGACCGCGCCCACCGGTATCGCGGTGGATGGCGCCGGTAACGTCGATATTGTCTTCGAATCTGAATTCCTGGTATTGAAGGAAACACTTTCGGCGGGCACATACTCTCCGAGCACTCTCGTGAGTGGTTTGAACAGCGCCATCGGCCCATTCGGTATTGCAGTGGATTCGAGTGGCAACCTGTACGTTGGCGACGAAGGCAACAATCAAGTACTAAAGGAAGACTTCGCAGACGCGCCGAGCCTGAGTTTTGCAAGCACGGCGGTGGGCGCCGCCAGCGCCGACAGTCCAAAGACTGTGACACTCGAGAACAATGGCAATGCTCCGCTTGTCCTGCTCGTTCCCGCATCTGGCTACAACCCCAGCATTGGAGTGGATTTTTCGTTGAACAGTTCTGGCCAATCAGACTGTCCGATGCTCAATAGCAAGTCTTCAAGCGAGGCAACGCTGGCGCCGGGAGCGGCGTGCGAACTTCCTGTGAGTTTTGCGCCAACCGCATTGGGTTCGCTGGCTGAATCGTTGGTCTTGACGGATAACAATTTGAATGCGGCCGGCCCGAATTACACGACCCAGTCCATCACGCTGAGCGGCACCGGCGCCGCTGCGGCACCGGCCATTACTTGGCCTACGCCTGCGCCGATCACTTATGGAACGCCACTGAGCACAGGGCAATTGGATGCGACGGCCAGTCTAGCGGGAACCTTCAGCTACTCGCCGGCGGCAGGGACGGTACTCCCTACAGGCTCTCAGACGATTACAGTTACGTTTACACCGAACGATACGACAGACTACTCGATGGCGACTGCCACAGTGACATTGACAGTGAATCAGGCGGCACCGGCCATCACGTGGAGCTCACCAGCAGCCATCTCCTACGGCACGGCGCTCGGAGCAGCACAGTTGAATGCGACTGCCACGGTGGCAGGGACATTCAGCTATTCGCCCACTGGCGGAACTGTGCCGACTGCTGGAATGCAGACGCTGACCGTGGTCTTCACGCCCACGGATACGGTGGACTATTCGACGGCCACGGCAACAGTTGCGCTGGCAGTCAGTCAGGCAACGCCGTCGATTACGTGGGGCGCTCCTGTAGCCATCATTTATGGCACAGCACTCGGAGCGGCACAATTGGACGCAACTTCAACGGTGGCGGGGACATTCAGTTATTCGCCCGTGGCGGCCACCGTCCTGACGGCGGGTACGCACTCCATCTCCGTAACCTTCATGCCGACGGACGCCGCCGACTACACCACGGCGACGACGATGGTGACGCTTATAGTGAATCAAGCAACGCCGTTAGTCACGTGGCCCGCTCCAACGGCTATCACTTATGGCACGGCACTCGGAGCGGCACAATTGAACGCAACTTCAACGGTTGCGGGGACATTCAGTTATTCGCCCGCGGCGGGCACAGCGCTTGCGGCCGGCACACAGTCGCTCTCGGTCACTTTCGTTCCGAGCGACACAACCGATTACACGACCGCAACAGCTTCAACGATCCTGACGGTCAATCAGGCAACTCCAGTAGTCAGCTGGGCAACGCCTGCTGCCATAAATTATGGTACGGCTTTGGGCGCCGTGCAGCTCAATGCAAGCTCGACCGTTGCGGGATCGTTCAGTTACTCGCCCTCAGCCGGCGCCGTGCTCACGGCTGGGTCGCACACAATCAGCGCAACGTTCACGCCAACAGACGCGACCGACTACACAACGGTGGCGGCGACGGTGACGGTGACGGTGAATCAAGTAACGCCGACAATTACATGGCCCGCTCCTGCCGCGATCACCTACGGGACAGCTCTCGGCGCCGTGCAGCTTGATGCAAGCTCGACCGTTGCGGGATCATTCAGTTACTCGCCCGCAGTGGGGGCTGTTTTAACGGCAGGGCAGCACACGATCAGCGCGACTTTCACGCCCACGGATGCGACCGACTACACAACAGCCGCGGCGACAGGGACGTTGACGGTGAACCAGGCCGCACCGATGATTACCTGGAGTACGCCGACGGCCATCAGCTACGGGAAGGCGCTCGGAGCCACGCAACTCAATGCGACGGCCAATGTGGCAGGAACATTCGGCTACTCGCCCGCGGCGGGCACAGTACCTGCCGTTGGCATACAGACGCTCACCGCCACCTTTACGCCCACCGACACGATTGACTACGCAGGAACAAGCGCAAGCGTCTCGCTCACAGTAAACAAAGCGGCACCCACGGTGACGTGGCCCGCACCCAGCGCGATTGTGTATGGGACAGCGATGAGCTCAACGCAGCTTGACGCGACTTCGAGCGTTGCCGGCAGCTTCGCCTATTCGCCTTCTGCAGGGACGGTACCGGGCGCGGGCACACAGACGCTTTCCGTCACTTTCACGCCGACGAATTCGAACGACTACAGTGTAGTGACCAGCTCAGTCTCGCTCACGGTAACCAAGGCAACACCAACCATCACCTGGCCCCCACCGGCTTCAATCACTGCTGGCACGCCGCTGAGTGCTACTCAGCTTGACGCGACGGCTTCGGTATCGGGAACATTTGTCTACTCGCCTGCAGCTGGCACGGTTCCGTCGGCCGGCAATCAGATGCTTACAGCAACTTTCACGCCCATGGACCAGGTGGACTACAACGCGGCATCCGCATCCGTGGTGCTCGTGGTAAAGGCGGCGCCGAGTTTCACACTCAGCGCTTCATCTGGTTCGCTGACGGTGAACCCAGGCAAAACCGGGACTGACACCATCACTGTGATCGCACAGAATGGATTCAATTCGAGTGTGACCTTGTCAGCTTCTGGGTTGCCGAGCGGCGTAACGGTTGCGTATGGAACAAACCCGACAACCGGAAGCAGTGCGCTGACATTCACCGCGAGCACGTCGGCCGCGGTCGGCACCTATTCGATCACGGTCAAGGGCGTCTCCGGATCGTCGTCGGCAACTTCAACCATCTCGTTGACCATTCAATCGGCATTCGCCTGCCACGTCGGCTACTCGATCACGAACTCTTGGTCTGGCGGCTTCGAAGTCGCTTTGAGCATTGGCAACACTGGAACGACAGCAATCTCAAGCTGGACCCTGACTTGGACCTTCGCAAACGGGCAGGAAGTGACCCAGTTCTGGAACGGAAACGAATCGCAGAGCGGCGCCAACGTCACCGTAACAAATATGAGCTACAACGGGACGATTGCGGCCGGCGGGACGTACACAGCTTCCGGCTTCAATGGAAGCTGGAACAACAAAACGAACGCGATCCCGACATCCTTCGCCATCAACGGAACAGTTTGCAAATAGAATCTGGAGGCATTCGTCGACGTTGTCGTATCAGCGTTGTCTTCAGTGGAGCGGGTTTCGAGTCTGTTCCATTCTTTTGCCCCACGGACGGGTAAAGTCATCTGCCGATGCCAGTCGCGTCTAGACACTCCGCGTGGGATGCGCTGTGCGGCCCAGGAATCGACATTGCGAGAACCTCAGCTCGGATATCGGGATCTTCCGATCCACAAGTTGCCTGGCGGTTTAGTGCCATATAAATGCCGCTGTCAGGTGTTCGCTAATCAGATTAATGTCGCCCTGCATCGATACCTGCATATGGTTGTAGCCTTACTCCAATAGGTCTACTGACGCCAATGATGTAAGCATAAAATCACACTTGCCAGCCGCCGCCGAGCGCACCGTAGAGTTGCACCAGGGCAAGCGCTTCGCCCTGCTGGGCGTTGACCAGGTTCAATTCGGCGGCATAAAGGTCTGAATCCGTGGTCAGGACTTCAAGATATCCGGTAGACCCGCCCTCGTATCGAATGCGCGCGAGCCGCGTTGCATCTCTCGCAGCCTCAACGAGCTTCTCCTGCTGTTCGCGATAGGCCCGTTCCTTATTTAGCGCAATCAGAGCATTCGACACATCGCGGAAGGCGCCGGCAATCGTCTTCTGATAGTTGAGTACCATCTCTTCCTTGGTCTCTTGCGAAAGCTGAAGCTGTCCGCGAAGTTTCCCTCCCTCGAAGATCGGTTGTGCCAGCGTGCCGATGCCGTAGATGGTTTTCCCGCCGGTGCCGAAGATACTTGATAGACTGTCGCCGCCGACACCTGCCGATGCACTGATAGATAAGTTCGGGAACAATTGCGCGCGAGCCACTCCAATTTGCGCGTTGGCAGCGATCAGTGTCGCTTCAGCCTGCTGGATATCAGGCCGCCGCTCGAGAAGCTGTGAAGGTAAGCCCGTGGGAAGATCCTGGGGTGGAGGCGCAAGCGCGTCCGGGGCTTGGTGAATGATCGGTCCGGGGTTTTCTCCAAGCAGCAAAGCAATTGCATTCTCCTGTTGTTGAATCTGCTCTTCGAGTTGGGGTACCTCCGAGGTCGCCGTGTAGAGCAATTGCTCCGCTTGCCGGACATCTGACAAGGGAACTGAACCTCCACTCTCCAGTTTCCTTGTGAGGGCCACCGAATCCTGCCGGGCCTTCAGAGTTTGTCTGGTGATTTCAAGTTGTGCGTCGAGCGCCCGAATCTGCAAATAAGCCGTCGCCACCTGCTGCACTAGCGTGAGTTGAACCGCGCGCTGCGCCCAAACCTGCGCCAGCAGTTGGGCTCGTGCAGCCTCAGTCTGCTTGCGATATAGACCCCAGAAATCCGGCGTCCACGCAGCTGAAACGTTGAATGACCCGTCAACTAAAGGATCGGGAAGTGTTGTGCCAAGGGAACTTGGCAGACTTGCGCCAATCCCCGTGCCCCCAATGGTGACGGTTGGGAACTCTTGTGAGCGTGCGATCCTGACCTGGGCCTGCTCTTCAAGAATCCGCTGCGCTGCGATCCGCACGTCATAGTTATTGGCGAGAGCCTTGCGAATCAACTCCTGTAACTCGGGTTCACGATACACTGAGGCCCATTGTTCATCCCCGAGAGAGCTCATAACATCACTCGTGATCGGGGTACCATCCGCTCCACGAAAGGCAGGCGGCGCTGTGATGTTGGGCCGCACATATTTTGGACCGACAGTGCAACCGGCCAGAAGACCGACCGCAGCGGCAAGAAAACTCAAACGCAAAAGCCCCTGGTATCTCATCATGCCTGACCTCCTGCCGCTTCTGCGGGGCCGTTAATTGGAGGGGACGGCTCACGTGATGGGACGCCGGGACCACAGATTGAGTCCATCGTGGTGCCCTGGCCGCCGCGGACGAAGCGATGCGAAAGATATTCCACCACAGCAAACGTTACTGGAATAAAGATCAGGCCAAGGATTGTGGAGAGCGTCATGCCGCCGACAACCACGGTGCCGAGGATTCGACGGGAGACTGCACCCGATCCGCTCGCGGCCCACAAGGGTAAGCAACCGACAATGAACGCCAAAGCGGTCATTACGATCGGCCGAAAACGCAAGCGCGCAGCATCCAACGCGGCATCGCAGATGCTTTCGCCGCGCTCATAATTCATCTTCGCAAATTCGACAATTAAGATGGCGTTCTTGGCCGAGAGTCCAATGAGCATCACGAGCCCGATGGTCGCGAAAATGTCGTTTTCAAATTGCCGGGCATGCAGTGCGAGATACGCGCCCAGGATGGCGACGGGCGTACTAAGCAGAACGCTGAAGGGCAAGGTCCAGCTTTCGTAAAGGGCAGCAAGAATCAGGAACACAAATACCAGCGACAAACCGAAGACGGCCCACGATGGGACTCCCTTCTCCGCCTGCTGTTCCTGGAAAGACATACCGGAATAGTCAAAGCCTGCGCCCGGAGGCATGGTCTCGTGGAAGACTTCTTCGAGCGCCTTTCGAACCTGGCCAGAACTGTATCCCGGTGCGCCCGTAATGTTCAGCTGTGCAGCATTGTATTCATTGAATCGGTAGATATACTCGGGTCCCGCAGTCCGGCTGACTTTGACAAGTGAGCCCAGCGGCACCTGGCTCCCGTTGGCGCTGCGCACATAAAACTGGTCGATGTTAGCGATGTTCGTTCTTGACGAGCCATCAGCTTCAACATATGTTTGCCATTGCCGGCCGAATCGGTTGAAATAGTTCACGAGATATCCGCCCATGAAGGTCTGCATGGTGGTGTAGATATTGCTGAGGTCCACCTGCTGCTGGAGAGCCTTCTCCTTGTCCACATCGGCGTAGAGTTGGGGAACTGCGGGTTCATAAGACGGAATCGCGGCGGCAATTTCGGGGCGTTTGGAAATGGCGCCTAGGAAGGTGAAGACATCTTTCGTAAGTATCGTCGGATCGTCTGATCCTGAGCGGTCTTCGAGAATCATCGTGACGCCGCCGGAAGTTCCGATGCCTGGAATGGAGGGCGGCGGAAACGCGAAGGCGATGCCATCCGGATTTCCAGCAAGCTGCTTCTGAAGGTTGCCCTGGATGTATTCGAGTTGTTCCTCTTTGCTCTTGCGGACAGCCCACGGCTTGAGGTTTACAAAGAAGAAGCCTGAATTGGTGCTCTGTACCTGCGTCAGCAGGGAAAAATTGTTGACCGCGATGACTCCCTCGACGCCGGGAGTCTTCAACAGCGCTTCGCTGATCTTCTGCTCCGCGGCATCGGTTCGTTGCGCCGAAGCGCCGTCGGGCAGTTGCAGCGCAAGGAACATATAACCCTGATCCTCAGTCGGAATGAATCCACCCGGAAGGGTGCTCCCCAGAAAAACTGCGATCACGCCAACCACAATGAGGCCAAGCATGGCAAAAGCTGATTTGTGAATGAGAATGCGAGAGGTACTCACAAACCTATCCGTAGTGCGCCCGAAGAGCTTGTTGAATTGGCCAAATCCCTTCGCGAGCAAACTCTTTTTGCGTCCCTCCTGCCTCGATTTCAGAAGGAGCGAGGACAAGGCCGGCGAAAGGGTAAGCGCGTTGAAGGCGGAGATCAGAACTGAAATCGCAATGGTGACAGCAAATTGCTGATACATGCGGCCAGTGATTCCTGGAATTGCAGCAGTCGGGATGAAAACAGCTGCAAGAATGAGTGCGATGGCAACGACCGGGCCTCCAACCTCCTGCATTGCTTTTTCGGTTGCGGACTTGGGGTCCATCCCTTCGTCGATGTGGTGTTCCACAGCCTCGACAACGATGATGGCGTCGTCGACAACCAGGCCAATGGCGAGAACAAGT
The DNA here is from genome assembly GCA_963828325.1 of uncultured Acidobacteriaceae bacterium. GTDB lineage: Bacteria > Acidobacteriota > Terriglobia > Terriglobales > Acidobacteriaceae > Telmatobacter. Next base: position 52,746 of record CAWHEK010000036.1, on the reverse strand, counting down.
CCGAATAGTGAAAGCGTGTTGATCGAAAATCCGAGCGCGGGAAAGATGATGAAGGTTCCGATGAGCGAGACGGGCACTGCGAGCAGAGGAATGAGCGTAGCTCGCCAGCCTTGTAGAAATATGAAGACGACCAGGACCACGAGACCAAGCGCCTCAAACAGCGTCATCAATATCTCGTGGATGCCTGCCGTGACCGCCTTGGTTGTGTCCAGTGGCACGCTGTAAGAGATGCTTGGAGGGAAAGTTGCTGAAAGCTCCTTCATGCGCTGGTTCACGGCAGCGGCAGTTTCTACGGCGTTGGAGCCCGGGAGCTGATAGATCGCCATTACCCCAGATGGGGCCTGGTTGTAGCGAGCCGAAACTCCGTATGCCTGGTCTCCGAGCTCGACGCGGGCAACATCGCTGAGATGCAGGATCGAGCCGTCAGGATTAGCTCGGAGAATGATGTTTCCAAATTCTTCCGGCGTCACCAGGCGTCCCTGCGTGCGAACGGTATATGTGAATTGTTGGCCCTTGGGAATCGGTTCGCCGCCGATCTGGCCCGCGGGGTTCACGTTGTTCTGGGCCTGGATCGCTGCAATCACGTCCGTTGCTGTGACTCCCAGTTTGGCGAGTTTGTCAGGATCAACCCATACTCGCATCGCATATTGGCCGCCGAAGACTTGTACGCGAGACACACCTTTTACTCGCGCAAGCTGGTCCTGAAGATTGATGATGGCGTAATTGGTTAGAAAATCCTGACTCAATTCGCCGGTCGGCGAGTTGATAGCTACCAGCATGAGTGGCGACGTCAGGGCTTTCTGCACGGTGAGACCAGCGGTAGTAACCTGTACCGGAAGTTGTGACTGTGCCTGATCCACGCGCAACTGCGCCAGAACCTGGTCAATGTTTGGGTTTGTCTTGACATCGAAATCAACAAAGATCTGGGCCACACCGTTATTGGCGCTGACGGAGTTCATGTAGATCATGTTGTCCACGCCATTCATCTGTTGCTCTAACGGCGTTGACACCGCCTGACTGACCGTCTTTGCATCCGCCCCAGGGTAGGTAGCGGTCACCAGAATCTCAGGCGGAACAATGTCTGGATACTGCGAAATAGGGAGTGTAAGCAGTGAGACCAAGCCCACCACCACAGTAATAATGGCAATGACGATTGCGACAATTGGACGGCGAATGAAGAATTTTGACATCGGTTATCTTCCCCCCGATTGCATCGGCTGCGAGACGGCGGCAAGCGGTTCTGACATTTCCGGCGAGATCGGCTCTCCTTCGCGCAGTTTCTGGATGTTGTCAATGATGACCAGGGACCCGCCGCTAAGACCGCTTTCGACAATCCAGTTGTCGCCATTTTGTGGACCGAGCGTTACGTTGTTTACGTGAACCGCGTTGTTTGCGCCGACGGTATACACCTGTTCCTGGCCCTGGAAATCATTAACCGCCGCCTGCGGAACAAGGATCGCGTTGTGGCGAATCTCCGTCGCTGCCCTCACTCTGCCAAACTGCCCGGGACGAAGAATGTTTCCAGGATTAGGGAAAGCCGCAGCGATCCGAATTGCACCTGTTTGCGCATTCAACTGCCGATCCACAAAAACCACATATCCCTTTTGGGGATAGACTTCCCCGTTAGAAAGAGTCAGAGTCAGCGGAATCTTCGACGCGCCGTGAAGGAGATCGCTACCACCTGAGCTTGCCTGTTTTGTCAGCGCGAGATACTCACTGTCGGAGATGGAAAAATAGACCTTGATTGGATTGAGTTGCGAGACAGACGTCAGAACGGACTGGGTGTTCACGAGATTTCCGACCTGAGTCGTAGCCTGGCCCGCCACACCGGTAATCAAAGAGCGAACCTTGGTAAATCCGAGATTCAAATTCGCCGTCGCAACTGCGGCCTCCGCGGTCGTCACGGCAGCTTCTGCCTGCGCCTTCTGCTGGATTTCGGTGTCTAGCTGGCTTTGGGCAATCGCATGCGCCTCCGCCAGCGGTGTATCGCGGTTCACATTGATTTGTGCGAGAGCGAGTTGCGCCTGTTCCTCGCCCAGTTGACCCTGCGCCTGTTGAAGGGCCGCTTCGAACGGGCGGGGATCGATTTCGAACAAAACCTGTCCTTCTTGAACTTCTGAGCCTTCGCGATAATCCTGGCGGATGAGATATCCGTTCGCCTGAGGCTGAATCTGCGCGTTCACGTATCCGTCGAGTGTGCCGACCCATTCACTGGTTATCGGCACATCATGCTGCATAGCGCGCACCACTGTCACTTTCATTGGTGAGCGACTGCCGGCCGACGCGGCGTTTACATGGCTTCCGCATCCTGAGAGGATGGTGCAAACAATAAGGATTGCTGGTGCGAAGGCCGCGCAAAATGCAGAGCAGGGAAGAGCAGTCACGGCTCTCAATCCGTGTCGCACAGTCATATCGAATTCTCCGTTCGAGTTTTGAGATGGGGAACTTGGCCTCACGGCGCGGCGCTCAAGCCAAGTGCTTACGCTTACTTATGCGGATTTGGATGAACCAGCGGCAAGCATGGATTCACAAACTCAAATTGGGTGCGTCCGGCAAGAACCTCTCATGAGGGAAATCAGGTCGAAATTTAAAGTTCATATATTTTTTTGCTTCTCACGGGGCAGGCATACATTGGGCCTGGATTGCCGGCTTACCGTGGTTGCTGAACCGCCGTCGAGGGCACCTGGCACGATTCTTTGAAGAGTATCAAGTCGCAAGAGCCCAGCAACGCAAGGCTCGCGCACGGCGCGGCAGATCAAAATGCATCATGCCCTGGCGCTCCGATCCACAGCCCACTTTGGTTGGCTCATTCCTGTCCAATTAGAAGAAGTGAACCATAGAAGGTTTCACAGCACTAATGCGGGATCGTTTGGTCCTATGGTTCTGGTTCCTCGAAAGCCTTTCAGCGGCCCACCATTCCAATACTCCAATACCTGGTGATACGCGGTAGGGCTTGTATCAATGAATGCTTTCAGGAGCGGTGGTTCGCACCAGGTGAGTACGCTCCACGAAGCCCTCACTTGCTGCTTATGCGCTCACCCGAGCGAGTCCCTCACTGATCCTGGTGATCTGGAGACACGTTCTTTAACTGATTCCCCAACGTCAGCAGAAATCGATTGATGAGCGCCACGCTGCGGCGTAGTTCCGGCTGGCGAAACTCACTGAGCAAGGCAAAAAGTCCCGGCGGCTCAATGACCGGTTTGCGTTCACTCCCCAGCGTTTTGCTCGTGGCGAAGGCGACGCACTCAAGCAGGTCGGGATTGATGGAACTGAGCATTTGGCCGAGGATCAGCAGATTGCGCAATGCGCGCGTGCCCTGCGGCGATTGGGCTGCACCCGCGGCGCGTTCCAGGATTTCATCGCCTGCGCTCAGTGTTCCTCTCAGCAGTTGAAGGATTCCTGCCTGACGCAGTTGTTCGAGCAACTCGTAGGCATCGAGCAATGCTTCTGCATGCTCCTCGGGAGCGCGTTCGAGACGGTCAAGAAGTTCCTTGCGCGGGTCGCGCGGCGGCAGTTCAAGGGGAATCGGTTGGGCCATCGGCGTTCCTTCCGTTATTTAGTCTGGATTTGAACCAGGCCGTTGGGCACGCGGTAGTCGCTGCGTTTCCATTTGCGTTCGACTTCCACACCGTGCTGCGGCGTCGGATGGCCGAAGCGCGAGTTTCCGCGGGGAAGTGGCACGGCGCCTTCGCGCTCAAGCACTTCCAAGCGAACGCTCGCCTCTTTGTAAGCAGGGGTACTGGTCACCTTGTCGGCGTTGCTGCTGGTGAGCCGATTGATGGGTTCTTCGGTCGAATTCATCGGCATGTAGAGCTCACTGCCTTTTACGCGATCGGTGACAAGCGCACGTACACGCAACTGACCGTAGCGCGACGTCAGTTGAACTTGACTTCCGCTTCGGATGCCACGAGCCTCGGCCAGTTCCGGAGAAACCTCCACAAAGGTGGAAGGAACTTTTTCCCGGATCCCCTCCGTCCGATAGGTCATGTTGCCCTCGTGGAAGTGCTCCAGGAGCCGGCCGTTGTTGAGATGCAGATCGTAGGATGAATCGGGCTGCTCACTCGGCTCGGTCCAGGCAAGAGGGAAAAACTTCGCCTTGCCGCCCGGCATCTTGAATTGCTTGGTGTAAAGCAATGGTTCGTCTGAGCCGTCGGCCGCGACCGGCCACTGCAGCGATTTGTAGCCGCGAAGGCGATCATAGGTGACACCGGCCATGATCGGCGTGAGCGAAGCGATTTCCTGGTAGACCTCCGACGGGTGATTGTATTTCCAATTCGCGCCGAGCCGATTGGCGAGGTCCCGAATGATCTGCCAGTCGGGCCGGCTGTCGCCAAGAGGATCCAAAACCTTGTAGAGCCGCTGGATGCGCCGCTCCGTACTCGTGAACGTGCCATCCTTTTCCAGGCTCGGACTCGCCGGGAAAACAACGTCGGCATAGCGGCAGGTCTCGCTGAAAAAGATATCTTGCACCACAAAGAAATCCAGCTTTGAGAGTGCCTGGCCAACATAATTCGCGTTGGAATCAACCAAGCTCATCTCCTCACCGAAGACGTACATGGCCTTCAGTCTGCCGTTATGGATGGCGTCGACCATCTGATGATTATTCAGACCGGGATTAGGAGGAAGCACAGTACCCCAAGCGCGCTCAAATTTTTCGCGAATCGCCTGATCCTCAACCGCTTGATAGCCGGGGAAGAAGTTGGGCATTGCGCCGTGGTCGCTGGCGCCTTGCACATTGTTGTGGCCGCGCAGAGGATAAGCGCCGGTTCCGGGCCGCATGTAATTGCCCGTAGCCAGCAGAAGGTTGGAGATTGCCGTCGATGTATCGGAGCCCGCGATATGCTGCGTAACGCCCATCGCCCATAGGATACAAACGCTGCCGGCTTCGGCGATCATGTGCGCAACTTTGATCAACGTCTCCTCGGGCAGCCCGCAGCGCTTGCTGGCCATTTCCAGCGTGAACGGCTCGAGGCTCTTTACGTAGTCCTCCATGTTATCGACCCATTGCTCGATGAAGGCCGTGTTGGCGAGGCCGTTGTCCAAGAGATAGCGCGTGATTGCGGAGAGCCAGAAGAGATCGGTGCCCGGCTTGGGGCGGAGAAATACATCGGCGCGACGCGCCATTTCATGCTCGCGCAGGTCGGCAACGATCAGCTTTTGCCCACGCAGCTTATGCGAACGCTTCACGCGCGTCGCGAGCACTGGATGACTTTCAGCGGTGTTGCTGCCAACGATGAGAACCAGATCCGCCTGCTCGATATCGCTGATCGATCCGGAATCGCCGCCGTAGCCGACCGTTCGCCAGAGGCCGACAGTGGCGGGTGCCTGGCAATATCGCGAACAGTTATCCATGTTGTTGGTGCCGATCACCGCGCGCGCCAGTTTCTGCATCAAATAGCTTTCTTCGTTCGTACACTTCGACGAAGAGATAAAAGCGAGCGAATCGGGGCCCGTAGCTGCTTTGATCTCAGTGAAACACCGTGCCACGAGATCGAGCGCTTCGTCCCAGGTGGATTTGCGGAACTTCCCGTTTTCGCGAATCAGCGGGGCAGTCAGGCGATCTTCGCTGTTCATAAATCCCCAGCCGAATTTGCCTTTGACGCACGTTGAGACGCCGTTCGCGGGTCCATCCGCGGGTTCGACTTTGAGAATCCGGCGGTCGCGTGTCCAGATATCGAAGCTGCAACCGACGCCGCAATAAGTGCAGACGGTCTTAGTGCGCTTAATCCTCGAGGCGCGCATGGTGGCTTCAATATCAGAGAGAGCCATAACTGAACCGAAGCCCGTTTCGGGCTCCAGTTCCTTCACAACTTCAATCATTCTTTCTAATGCCACCTGGGGCAATGCGGTCATGTAGCCGGCCTCGCCGAGCATCGTGTTTTCCATCAGCGCATTGCACGGGCAAACCGTCACACAGTGGCCGCAGGAAACGCAGCTTGATTCGCCAATCGGCGCGCCCCCATCCCATAGAACGCGCGGGTGCTCGTCCTCCCAGCGGATGCTGAGAGTTTCATTGACCTGCAGATTCTGGCATGCCTCCACGCAGCGGCCACAGAGGATGCACTGATCGGGATCGTAACGATAAAAAGGGTTGGAGAAATCCTTTGGATAAGGTTTTACGGAAAATGGGGTGTCCTGGTGTTCAACGGCCAGAAGCGCAGTGGTATTGTGCACGGTACAGTTCCCGTTGTTGTTGTCGCAGACCGTGCAGTAAAGCAAATGGTTTCCAAGGAGGCGATCGAACGCTTGCCGCTGGGCGCTCGCGGCGCGCGGCGAAGAAGTGAGAACGGCCATTCCGTCCAAGGCGACGGTGGCGCAAGCCCGAGCCAGCTTGCCATCGGCTTCAACCATGCAGGTATCGCAGGTTTCAATGGGACCGAGCTGCGAGTGGTAGCAAACCTGGGGAATCTGCTCGCCCGCGCGATTGATGACGTCGATCAGGCGATCGCCGGGCGCAATCTCATGCGCCTTGTTGTCGATGGTCACAGTTGCCATGGCTTACGATTCCTTGCGAGGAGTTGGGGAAGCGATTCCTAGCTTGCAACAGGGAAGCGGAGGTTTGCTGGATTGATCATTCTACCTCTATTCACCGATTACACCATTCGATGCGGGAACTCTGGAGCTGCGTGGCTTGGCATCAGGCAACGCTCCTCGCCCGAATAGATGACGAAGCGGCGTCCGCGAAGAAAACCGATCAGTGTCAGATTCAGCTCGCGTGCCAGATCCACCGCAAGACTTGACGGAGCGGAAACCGATGCCACAACCGATACGCCCGCGGCAATCGCCTTCTGGATGATCTCGAAGCCTCCGCGTCCGCTGACCAAAAGCACATGATTTGAGAGTGGGATCATCCCTTCGAGCAGGGCCCACCCGACCACTTTATCCACCGCATTATGGCGACCAATGTCCTCGCGAAGGATGACGAATTCTCCGTCGGCGTTAAACAGGGCAGCGGCGTGCAATCCGCCGGTGCGGTCGAAAACAGATTGCCGAGCACGTAGTTTGTCAGGGAGAGAGCACAGGGTTTCCGCATCCACTGTGAAGCCCGAATCCAGCGGCTGCAGGCCACGTCTGCGCACTGCATCGATGGAAGCTTTGCCGCAAAGGCCGCAGCTTGAATTCGATAAGAAATTGCGTTGCGGCTCTTGCGGTTTGTTGAGCCCCCCGCGCAACTGCACGTCGATGGTGTTTCTGGCGCGCTCGCAAGCGGTATTTGTGCCGCCGAATGAAAGGATCTGGTCACGGCTCTCGATGAGGCCTTCGGTCCACAAAAAACCGGCAGCCAGTTCGACGTCGTGGCCGGGAGTTCGCATGGTTACAACCAAGGGATCGCCGTCAGCGAGAATCTGCAGTGGTTCCTCTGTGGCGAGATTGTCGCTCCCTGACCGGACCTCACCGTTTTCCCATGTCGTAACCTGGGTGAGTTCGACGCTTCGAAGCGGCGTATCCATGGAATGACCTCTGCACGGCGTTCCGGGGCAGGAACGGTATAACCAAGTATAGTAACTGCTTTATGATTGGCTGCAACGGGCCTGTAGGTCAATGGTTAAAGCAGAGACTCATAATCTCAAGTGGTCGCTATATTTTCCACTACGTTCGCTCCACGCGAAGGGCTACCCCGCAGCTCACGTCAGGGCGGTCGAGGGAGCCGGTGCTTCAATGAAAATCCCGCGACCCTATCGCCGCCCGCGTGATGTCGAGAGGTTGGATTTCCTGTGCCTTTACGTGAATCACGCCGTCCTGGTTCTGGACCGGGCCGGTGATTTGAAGAAATCGGCTACGCGTAACACATATCCGTTCGCGCTCGAAGACATCCGGCGTAATGATGATATTGGCGATGCCTGTCTCATCTTCAAGCGAGAGAAAAACAAATCCCTTGGCCGTACCAGGCCTCTGCCGGGCAATGACGGCACCAGCTACAGTCACGGTTTGGTGATTACGCACGCCAGCTAGATCGCCGGCGGCAAGAATGCCCAGCTCCCGCAGTTCTGCGCGATGGTAGGCCATTGGGTGAGGGCCTGTCGTTAGTCCCGTCCCGGAATAGTCTGCGACAATCCGCTCGCCAGTCGTCATGGCGCGCAGCGGAGACTTCCTCGAACCCTCCACGCTGTCTGCTACGGTGGCCCGCAGCAATGGCCCCACTGGACGCGCGGCATGTTCCACCTGCCAGAGCGCATCCCGCCGATGTTCTACGTTGCTCAGCGGGTTCAGTGCGCCGATACGGGCCAGCGCCGTCAGTTCTTTGCGATTCAGCTCTGGGACGCGCAGGACCAGATCGTCAATGGAGGCAAAAGCCCCATCGCGGCCCCGCGCAGTGACCAGCGCCTTCGCAGACGATTGCCGAAGTCCCTTGGCATAGTTGAGACCGATGCGGAGCGAGTGGGAGCCATCCGGCTCCGCTTCCAGCGCACAGGGCCAGTCAGAGCGCAGCACATTGATCGGGCGTACTCGCAGCCCGTGGCGCTGCGCATCCTTGACCAGCACGGCGGCCGAGTAAAACCCCATCGGCTGATTGTTGAGCATGGCGCAAGTGAAGGCTGCAAGGTAATGCACCTTAAGGTACGCCGAGGCGTATGCAATGAGCGCAAAGCTGGCAGCATGGGACTCGGGGAATCCGTACATTGCGAACGACGCAATGCTCTGTACGATATTGTCCTGTGTGTCCGGCAGGATGCCGTTGCTGGTCATGCCGGAACGCAAGCGGCCTTCCAAATCCTTCATGCGCTGCATGGAGCGGCGCATCCCCACGGCGCGGCGTAGCTCTTCGGCCTCCGCCCCGGTAAAACTTGCCACGGTCATTGCCATGCGCAATAGCTGCTCCTGGAAGAGCGGGACTCCAAGCGTGCGTTTCAAGACGGGTTCAAGCAGCGGGTGAGGATAACTTACCTCTTCCTTGCCCTGGCGCCGCCGCATGTAAGGGTGCATCATCTTACCCACAATCGGGCCGGGCCGAATAATCGCCACCTGCACCACCAGATCGTAAAACTTTGTCGGGGCATTGTGCGGCAGGGAAGCCATCTGCGCGCGACTCTCCACCTGAAACATACCCACGGTATCGGCCCTGCAGAGCGTCTCATAGACCGTCGCATCCTCTGGCAGAGCGGCAAGGTCAACCTGCTCCTGATGGTCGCTTGTAATCAGTTCTATCGAGTCTTTAAGCACAGCCATCATGCCCAGGCCCAGCAGGTCAACCTTGATAATGCCCATATCCGCGCAGTCTTCCTTATCCCACTGCACAACGGTGCGGCCCGGCATGGATGCGCGCTCAATGGGCACTACGCGATTCAACATCCCCGCGCAGATCACCATTCCGCCGGAGTGCTGGCCCAAATGGCGCGGCAGGTCTCGCATTCGCAGGCAGAGATCGAAATAGGCCGCGATGCGCGGATGCCTTACATCAAGTCCGGCTTGCTCAAAGTGCTTTGCCATCGTGTCATTCGGGCCGCGCCATTCCCAATGCCCAATAAGGCGGGACAAACGCGCGATCGTAGCCTCATCAAAGCCCAGCGCTTTACCCACTTCACGCGCAGTCGAGCGGCCCCGATAGGTGATGACATTCGCCGTCATCGCAGAACCCAGCGCGCCATGCTTCTCATAAATGTGCTGGATCACCTGTTCTCGCTGATCCCCTGATGGCAGATCAAGATCAATGTCCGGCCACTCGCCCCGGCTCTCGCTCAGGAATCGCTCAAAGAGCAGTTCCATGCCAATCGGATCGACGGCGGTAATTTCCAGCGCATAGCAAACGGCTGAGTTAGCCGCCGAACCCCGGCCCTGCACCAGAATCCCGTTTTGCTGGCAGTAACGGATGATGTCCCAAACGATCAGAAAATATCCCGCAAAGCCCAGCTTGGCGATCAATTTCAGTTCTCGCTCAACCTGCAAGCGCGTTTTAGCCAGCAGATGCCGTTTCGCGGGCGTCGCGTAGCGTTTCCTCACGCCTTCCGCAACGCGCTTTTCAAGAAAGCTATCCATCGACTCGCTTGCCGGCACTGGATAGCACGGAAATTGATAGCCGAGATCGTCCAGCGTAAATTCAAGCCGCTCGCTCACGATGTGTGTATTGGCGATAGCATCTGGCACATCGCTGAAGATTGTTTCCATTTCCTCGGGGGTGCGCAGAAATCGCCCGGCATTACCCGCGAGCAGACGGCCAGCCTTATCGAGCGACGTGTGATGCCGGATCGTGGTGAGCACGTCCAGCAACTCGCGGTCCTTCGGTTCTGCATGGCGCACACCATTGGTCGCAATTGTAGGCAGACGGAATAGCGCAGCCAGACTTAGCAAAGCCTGATTCCGGCTCTCTTCCTCGCGTTGCTGGTGGCGCTGAATCTCGATATACAGATGGCCACGGCCGTAGATCGAATCCAGCCGGTCCAAGATCGTTCGTGCATGGCCGTTCTGCTCAAGCGCAGCGCACAGCGGGCCTTCTTCGCCTCCAGTAAGACAAATGAGGCCCGGCGCAAACTCTTCGAGATCGTCAAATGTTGCAGCGCCTTCCGCCTTCGATGTCTCGCGCATCTTCATCCGGGTTATGAGCTGGCAAAGATTTTGATAACCCGTCTGCGAAGCACAGAGCAGCACCAAGCGCGGCGGCTCTGGCGAGTATTGATGCGGAACCCATGCGGGCGGTGTGAGCTGGTTGCCTATGCCCTGTACGGCAATCTCAGCGCCGATGTGCGCCCTCACCTGGAGCCGCTTGGCTGCGGTGTGGAAGCGGGCCGCCCCGTAGAGTCCATTGCGGTCAGTCAACGCAATGGCTGGCATTCCTATCTTCGCGGCGCGTTCGATAAGCGCCTCCGGCTGCGATGCGCCTGCAAGAAAGCTGAATGCGCTTGCTGCGTGCAACTCCATGTAGGATGGCTCAGTCATAAACCGCCTCCAGATGCCAGCGGTTCTGTCTGCGGTCATTCACCAGCAGGTGTGCGCACTGCTCCTGCGCGATGAGCACATCCCATTCTTCTCTGTCCCAATTGTCAGCGGCCCACCAGCAACCGCTTGTTCGCCACGGGCCATAGGCGACGGCAATTGCATAACTCTGGTGACCGTCATGGAACGTGACAGGCTTCTGGTTTGAGCAGAACACGCGCACAGGATGCGGCGGGCGCAGGCGCCGTAATGCCATCCGAGGCCTTCGGTCTGTCGTTGCGCTGCCCGGTGTGCCTGGTGCGAATGCCTCCATGTGGAAGGCATCTGCTCCGTATGTGTCTTCAAGAACCGGCGACCCAACCCTGTCTTCTCCCACCAACGCCTTCAATCGCGCCAGTGTGACGTCCAGTCGTGAAGGCTCAGGCAGTTGCGGCAGGAACAGCCCAAGCTGTACGGTGCTTGCGTATCCCGCCTCGGCAGCAATAGTGAGCGCCACGATTGCCGACTGCGGGGGATGCGCCGCCAGTTCAATTTGTAGCAGCTTAAGCAAAAATTTCCGGTCAGTTGTGGGCAGTGCTGGCCGGATGGTAAACGAATGGTTCTGCCCGCCTTCCAGCCTCAGAGTGATGCTTAGCAGAGCGAGTGACAGTGCATGTCCTGCGGCCCTTGCCGCAAGGCCGTCGATCATTCGCGCTGCTACGAACAACAGGGAATCAATCTGCTCAACTGCCCAATCAAACGCGCAAAACTCTCTGAGAGAAAATTGTCGCTCCATGGGCTGAAACAGATGCGGCGATGTGCCCGATGCAATGTCTCGCCAGCGTTTTCCATCCTGTCCCAATCGCGCGATTAGCTCAACCTCTGGCAGTGCTGCCAACTCGCAAAGCGATCGAATACCCCATATCGCAAGGGTCTCTGCTTCCTTTTCAGTGAGGTTGAGCGCATCGAGTGGCAGATTCGCCAGCGCCGCCCCCTCTTGTCCCTCGGAGATGACAGTGACTCCGACCGAAGCACCGGCCTTGAGCAGCGCCGCATGAAAGTTCGCGCTCACGGCTACTGATACGCGAAAGCCGGCTCCAGCAAGAGCCTCACGCATTCTTCCTGCCAGCGCAGCGGGTGGTCCGAACAGCCGTTCCGTTCCCGCAATGTCCAGCACACAAGTACACCACGTCTGTCCGTGCGTCACTTCGATTCGCGGTGAAAAGTTCGCGGCGCATTCCAGGAACACTTCGCGTGCTGCTGTCTCACATTCGAGGGAGCGGGACAGCAATCGCAATCCTTGAATGGCTTTGGCCTCTACGCGCGTCATTTCGAGGGCAGCGCCCTTCAATCGTGCCGCACGATTCATTGAGCAGATCATCTCCAGTGGTGGGCGTCCGTTTAGAACTGCAACCGGGTTCCCCGGCGATTCTGGTCGCAGGCGTAATAGCGCCTGGAGCGGAAACTCCCGCGCATGAAGGCAGGCATAGAGTTGGCGGCTCATGACTTCGTTCCCGTTGCCCATGTGTTCGGAGCCGCCCATATAGAAGCGGGCGGCTTGCGCATCGCAGACGCGGGTCGCTGCCGCTTGAGCTGCACATCGAACGTGTAACCGTGGAGCACCGTCTTGCCGCTTGCTCTACACGGCGCGCATTCCAAAATAACCTCTGCGCTCGATTGCGCATAGGACGCGCTTCCCAGCACTACGAGACAACAGCGCGACTGTTCGGCTGCTTGGCGAAAGCGATACCACGTCGCAAGCGGAATGCGTGTACCGTCTTTTCCGGCTATGTCACCCATGTCGAGCACGATTGCAGCAAACCCACCCCCTTGCAGCAGCAGATCGACGGCGCGCAATGCTTGATCCAGCCGTGACCACGGTTTCCCGTTTGCCCGCTCCGCTTTGCTCCTGCACCTCACCCAAAGCAGTCGCCGCAGACACACGCCATTTGCGGCCGCCGATTCGGGGGCTAGAGTATCGTTCACATCCACCCATGCACACACCTTCCCTTCGCTGGTTCTCTCCGCGATAAAGGCCAGTGCAAGGCATGTCCTTCCCGACGTCGCCGGGCCGGTAATTTCGCTGATGGCTCCTATGGGAAAACCGCCTGAAAGCAGACTGTCAATTTCAGCAATCCCAGCAGTCGCACTCTCGCGCACCGTCTGCGGTCGGAGTGACAGCGCCGCAGGAAAACGGCTTTCAAGGGCGCGCTCGATATGGAGACGGAGAGCATTCGCGGAGGGCATAGTTTCGCCTTATGTTCGCCTATTCTCGGTTGCTCCAGCTTGCCTGTCAAATGGCTTGCGGTGGGAAATTTCTTATTGGCGCGTTTTCAATAAGATACTGATATGTGCGGACGCTACACTCGCTTTGCGGCAACGGAGCTAATCTACCGATACTTCGGCATTCCGAAACCTCAGCCCGAAGCTCCAACTGCCGATCCGCCGCCTTCTTGGAATGTTGCGCCGCAGACGATGCAGCCTGCCATCCGGCTCAATCCTGAAACCGGCCAGCGCGAAATGGTTCAGATGCGATGGGGTCTCGTGCCATTCTTCGCTGAGCGTCCGGTCTTCAATTACGCGACTATCAACGCGAGAGCTGAAACCCTTCTCACCAAACCGGCCTTCCGCGAACCGTTTAGGCGTCGCCGCTGCTTAGTCCCGATCAATTCGTACTTTGAGTGGCAGGTGATCGACTCGAAGAAAAAGACAAAACAGCCGTGGGCGATTGGCCTGAAGACTGAGGAGCCGTTTGCGCTGGGCGGAATATGGGAGTGTTGGGTGAGTCCCGACAAACAAACTGAGTTGGAGAGCTACAGCATCATCACCGTTGAGCCGAATGAACTGCTCGCGCCTCTGCATGATCGAATGCCTCTGATGATTGCGTCGCGCGATTATGAGCGGTGGCTTGAACCAGGCGATCCGCAGCGGCCCCCGGTGGACCTCTTACGCCCCTACGATTCGGACCTCATGAAGATATGGCGCGTTAAGCCGGATGTAGGCAATGTGCGAAACAATCGCCCCGACCTCCTGGATCCCGAGTAACGCTGTGCGCGAAAATCTCATTTCCACTTATTCAACTGCCTCAGTATGAGCATAGCCACCAGCCGATCGATATCGAGTATCCAGCAAATCCAGCTCTTCCTGTGCCGTGGACTTCGTGGTTGATCCTGTTCGCGTCCCACAAACGCAAGAGCGACGATCGTTCAAATGCGCGGAGTTGCGCGCACAAAACGCAATGGCGATTCCTTTGCGGGCTGTGTTGTTGGCAACTGCCTTTGCCGCGTGTTCCTATTGACCCTGTCACCGGCCAACTTCTGCGCGATCATTCAAAACTCGATTCTGGCCTGAAAGGCGATCATGCGGGGGGAACTGTCGCCTCCCAAGCCGACGCCTAAGAGGCCGGTTGGCGGTGAGATGGTGCTCTCCAGGGTTCCAAATTTGGCCGGGATATATTCTCCGGGCACGCCAGCCTCCACACTGCTGGGCAATGCGAAGTTGGGATGGTTGAATGCGTTGAACATTTGCACATCGAATCGCAGAGAGGTCTGCTCCCACATAGGAAAACGGCGCGAGAGGTAGATGTCGGAGTCGGTGAAGTGCGGGCCGCGCAGGCTATTGCGGCCTGAGTTGCCAAACTGGCAATTAGCGGGGGAATCGCCGCCTGTGCAGGCGCCGGTAGTGGGATCGACAACCGAGGCGAAGGCGTTGGGATTGAGCCATTGCTTGGTTCCGGCAACGGTCACGCCAGCATAGGGGGCCTTTTGATAGAGCGGCTGGCCGGAAATGCGGCGGGCAAGCTGCGGTCCGTTGGCCTGAAAAACTCCGTTGCCGTTTGCCGTGTAGGGCTGGCTGAGGACGGTGAACGGAAGACCAGAGTGCAGAAAGGCGGTTTCAGATACCGACCAGTTGCCAAAGAGAGCGCGCATTAGGAGATGCTTGGACGCGAAAGGAATCTGGTAGATGCCATAGGCGGAGAGGTTTTGACGCACATCGTAGTCGCAGTTGCTGTATTGCCGGCTCAGCTCCCCGGGCAACGGGGTGAGAATGCCCTGAGTGGAAAAGGCGAGCAGGCCGCCGTTGGAGATTTCGTCGAGGCAATGACTGAATGTGTAGTTTGCGCTAAGCGTGAGAGAGTGGAGCTGCTCGGAGAGGCTGGTCTCGAGGCCTGAGTAGCTGCTGCTGGCATCGGTGCGGAATTCGTTGACGCTGCCGAATCGCTGGTCGAGGGGCTGCGCGTAAGGATAAGGCGCAAAGCATCCGGCGCACACAGTCTGGTATCCGTTGAGGCCGACCTGAAACGGCTCATGGAGGCCGCGGGTGCCGACATAATCGATGCGGACTGCGCCATGCGCGTTCAGCTTCTGCTCGATGCCGAAGTTGTACTGGTAGTAATACGGCGTTTTGAGCGTGCCGCTGGGGAAAGTATTGAGACTGACGGCGAGCGGGCAGGTCGGAGCGCCAGGAGCGATTCCAGCGCAGGGCGGGCCACCCGCGCTGAAGAGCGACTGGAACTGACGGTTGGCGCTCGATGCCGCACCGGCGGCGCTGTTGGCGACACCAGGCGCAATCGCAATACCGCCCACCTGGCCGCCGATGCCGCCGACGAAGGTGGGTGCGTAGGGAGCGTTGGTGGCGGCGAGGTCGGCAATCTGGGCGGGAATGATGTCGTTAAAGACACCAAAGCCGAGGTGGACAACGGTTTCCGGTGCGACCTGGTAAGCAAGCGAGATGCGCGGTTGCCAGACCAGCGGCGGAGTAGAGGGAAACAGAGAGCGCACCCCAGTTTGTATGGCCTGGTCGAGCGGCTGGCTGGCGCTGTGCGAGAAATCGAGAAACGAGCCCGCTGGGCGCGCGAAGCGGCGCTGTTGATTCACGGGGTCGGTGTTCCAGGTCGTCCGGATCCCAGCGATGAACGTGGCGCGGGAGGTGGGCTTCCAGGTATCCATTGCGTAGAGGTCGAGATTGCCCGCGGCTACGCGCTCTTTGAAGGAGATAGGAAAAGTCCAGCTCTCTGTGTAGGCGGCGCCGTAGGTGAACTCGGCCAGATCGTTATAGACGGCCGTGGGTACGCTGCCCTCACCCAGATCGTAGTCACTCACGTCGATGCGTCGAGTGTTGATGCCGAAGCGGTACTCCTGCTTGCCGCGGATCCAGTCGAGGTTATCGTTGATCTGCCATTGTGTAATCTTTCGGCCCTGCGGATAGGTATTGTTGTTGCCCCCGATAGTCGTGAAGGGTGCATTGCTGCTACCCGCAGCGAGCACGATGGGAAAGGGCTGCAGGACTTGAGAAAAGTTGTTGGGCTCGAAGATGCTGGAGTACCAGCTTGCACCGGGATTGAACTGGTTGACGAGATTGGGTCGGAAGATGTGAGTGTAGCCTGCTACCAACGTGCGCTGCGGCTGCGGAGAATACGAGTTGAAGATGGCGTTGATGGGATCGGTCCAGGCGGCCTGGAGTCCGGTGTCCGATTGAAAGCGGTACCAGACGCTGTTGCTGGCATCGAGCGTATTGTCAATCTTCACCACCACTAGATTTTCGTGGTCGCTATTTTGAAGTGACTCCTCGCGTTGGTTCGCGCAGCCGCTACCGTTAAAGAGGTTGCCGCTGTTCTGGGTGCCGGGGAGCAGCGCGCCGCTGGCATCGAGTGGGCAGGAACTGACTTGGACGGGTGTTCCGGCGGTATTGCCGTACAGGCCGAACATCGATTGGTAGAAGGCCACTTCAGCAGGCTCGGCGGGGAGCGCGGTTCCGGTGATGGGGTCAACGCCGCCGAGCGCCAGTTGGCTTAGCACGTATTGCTGATAAGCCGGAGAAGGATCAACAGCCTGAGTCACGATGGGAAGCGCGATGCGGACGCCCTCATAGGCCGTAAAGAAGAAGAGCTTATCCATTCGGATCGGTCCACCGACGGCGAAGCCAAAGTGGTTCACATTGGAGCGGGGCTTGGGAGTAATGTTGCCCGGCGTGTCGTTGGCGTGGAGAAAGTAGTCTTCCGCGCTGAGAAGGGAGCCATCCCAAAGCTCGTAGAGGTCGCCGTGAAACATGTTGGTTCCCGATTTGGTGAAGTAGTTCACCTGCGAGGCGCCATACCGGCCCTGATCGACGGAGTATGAGTTGGTGTTCACCGTTGCCTGATCGACGGCATCGAGTCCGAGGACGAGGTTGGTGGAGAGGCCGATGTTGAGGCCGAGCCAGGGATCGTTGGTGTCGTAGCCGTCGAGGATGTAGCCATTCGAGGTTGCGGGAAGGCCGTTAAACTCGACGTTGCCATATCCACCAGGGGCCTTGGCGTCGTTGGAGGAGCCGGCGGTGTTCATCAGCGCTCCGGGAGCGAATTGGGCGACGAAGGTGAGGTCCGAGCCGGCGTTGGGAAGTTTGGCGATGGTCCTGGCTTCGATTGTGGTGGTGGTGTTGGCATTCTCGAGCGTGAGCAGCGTCTGCTGGGCGGTGACTTCGACCGTCTGCGAAGCAACAGATACGGCGAGATTGAAATTGAGCGCGGCGGTGCGGCCAACCTCAACCGCGATGGGCTGCGAGATCTGTTCCGCAAATCCTGGGGCGCGCACGGAAACGGTATAGGTGCCGGGATTGACCTGGGAAAAGAGAAAACGGCCATTGGAGTCAGCTTGCATGCTGCGGACCGCTTTGGTGTCGACTTCAGTGGCTGTGATGGCGGCGCCGGGCAGTGCGGCGCCGGAGACGTCGAGCACCGTGCCGGAGATGGCGCTGGAGGTGCCGCTTTGCGCAAGCAAAGAATACGAGTTAATCGCGGTTAATAGAAGTGAGAGGGCGATGATCCGAGAGGCTCGATTTGGAAGCATGCACGACCTCCGAATGTCTTGCTGGGGATTCCCGCGATTCTGCGAGTGCCAACCGCGAGAAAAAAGGAAAAGAGGAAAAAAATAGAAGGCAACAGATTTAGCCTTGCCTAATCTTTAGGTTCGCCTAAAATTGGGTGGAAGTCAAGTTGCAAGAACGAGGCCGGCCATCGAGCTACGGAGACAACCTAACGCAAATTCGGAATCGGTAGGCAACTATCTGAAGGCCATCCTCGCGCTGGGCGAGCCAGAGAATCGGCGCGTCAGTTGTACAGCGCTGGCAAGCCGGCTCGGAGTGGCTCCCGCTTCGGTTACGAATATGCTGCAAAAGCTTGCGGCTTCGACCAAGCCGCTGGTCGAGTACGAACGGCATCGCGGGGTGCGGCTGTCGGCGGAGGGAAAGCTGCGCGCTCTGGAGGTGCTGCGTCATCATCGGCTCATCGAGACCTTTCTTTACGAGGTGCTCGACTATCCGATAGAAGAAGTGCATCAAGAGGCAGAGCGCCTCGAGCATTTCATCTCCGAGCGATTCGAGGAACGCATTGCCGCCAAACTTGGGAACCCGAAATTCGATCCGCATGGACACTGCATTCCCACTCTCGGCGGGAAAATGTCGCAGCGGAACTCCATACGATTGACGGAGATGCTGAATCGAGGCACATTCATTGTGGAGAGCATCTCTGATGAGGACGCGGCACGGCTCAAGTCTTTCAGAGCGAACGGCATCGCACCGGGCGTGCGCCTGCGCGTAAGGAACCGGCATGCGGAGGGCGGCTACACCGTGATGGTTGGAAGCTCAACCAAGGCGCTGCATCTGTCTCGCGATGCCGCTGATGCAATAAGAATCCATTCTCGACACTAGATAGGGCATGGATCACCGGCCGTTCCCTTACTCGTTTCTGCAAGGCCGGCACGGTTTCGAGACGACGATTCGCGAGCGGCACCGTTAACCCAGATATTTCCAGAGCCGTATTGGTCATTTCGATCGCCATTGGCCCGGTCGTGGAGATCGATGCGCGGCTTCGCGACACAGTGAAGAAAGGTCAGCTATTGCTGAAGTTGCAGAGCGCGGATACTGCCGGCGCGTTCTCCGATTGCCAGAAGGCGCTGGCGGACGGAAAGCCCGCCCCGACGCAGCTCGACCGTGCAACGTTTCTTTATGGGAAGGGCGCAATCTCGTAGAACGACCTTCAAATCGCTGAGAATGCGAAGACAAAGCCAAAGTTGACGTCGCGAATACGGCCGAAGACGCGTGCTTTCTCTGCCTTTATTGAATTGAAGCACCGGCATCCACGGTGGTGTAACCCGTCGGCCTTCCGGGAAGAGTGGGTACTGAACCCCCGTCGGTCTCTCTGCCCCTATCCACCAATACGAATCAACCAAACGCCGCAGCGATTCTGCTAAAACAACGGCACTGGCCACCCTCACAAACTGAATTGAAGCGACGCCTTTCCTCCTCCGGCGGCCGCAAAGCGGCGCTAATATAAGTGGAGGTAGCGCTATGAATCCAGATGAGGAAACTCAGTTACCAGCGGGACATTAAAGACATCCTCGCATGAGTTCGGTTTTTCTGTGCGCCTCACCAGGGGGCGCTTGCTGTCGCTTCGCGACGATGTCTATCTTCTAAGCTACCGATCCGACAGTCCGCCAAACCTTGTCCTGGAAATCGAAATCACAAACGAAACTACTCGCCAATCTTTGTGAGTGAGTATCGTTGGGCTGGACTTGGACGGAAGATCGTTCATGGTTCTTCCTGATTACGAGACTCTGCGAATTGTGAAGAACGAGCTGTTGAAAGCGACTCCGGCGAGCAATTTTGTCCGCTGAGCCAGCGACAACCCGTCGATAGCACGCAAAAAACTCTGGTTCGTTATTGCGCGCCATCCCGGTCGGAAGCGAATACCATCATCGATAAATAGGAGACCGGACCGTTGTTGCAAATCTCACCGCTGGGGGAAGCAAGCTCAAAACAGGTTTCCAGGGCACTTGTCCGAAAAGCTGATTATTCGCTCATGTGGATTGCAGCAGTGCAATGCGCGGAATGGCGTTCCGAGAGCCTGCGGTGTTTTTCGGTAGTACTCAGTGGCTACGGTCGGCCGAAATCTGGCGCCGTTTGTTGAACCCCATTGAATCCTGAGGATCTGGCGGCAACATTATCGACTTCAGTCGCCCGCCGACAATCATTTGGAGAGCTGAAGCGCTTTGAGAATACCGGATCTATAGTGATTCCAGAACGGCTAGCACCTGGGTTTGCACCAGATGCTCTACAGATCGAAACGCAATTCAGCGAGTGACAAAGGCCGCCGAACCAATTCAAGATGGAGTACGGGCGAAATCCTAAACGCAGACTCTAATACCTCATCTAATTGTCTTTCCACCGGGATACACCTTCCCCGGTGACAACGTCTTGACTCTTAAAGGGTGATTCGTCAAGCATCTTATCACCTCAACGGTATTCCAAGAACCTGCGTCGTTGTCTCAGTACCAAGTTTTCCAAACATGCGAAGCGCGCTCCATCAGTTGCCGACGCCTTAGTTTTCAGTTGGCCGATCGGCCGGTGATACTTGCGGAGTTGAAACTCCGGCGGGGCCTTCACATGTCGCGTTTCAAAAGGGGTGTCGAAAATCGAACCGCCGCGGCGGCGTTTTGAAACCGCCAAAACCCTGGAATAGCTGCCATTCCCCGTTCCAAAGCCCTCGCGAATTGTGCCTTCTCTCTCACTGAAAACGAAAAGTAATTCTGGACGAAAAGAGCCTTTTCCAAACCTGTGGGTTTATAGACTGAACGGCACACAGAAGCAAACAGCCGGAGACTGTTTAAAAGCTTGGGCGCTGTACAGGACTAGTCAGAGCGCCCACAAACAACGCTTACTTGTGATGTTCGGCCAACATCATCAAGATAAAAAGGACAACAGGGATCGCCGCCAGCAGAACGTAAAAGAGGAAATTCTTGTTCCAGGCAGCAGTCGTTCTATAACTCCTGTGCGACACGTCACTTTCTTCTACGACCACATCCTGCATGTGTGCCAGGTCTTGTGCCATGTCATGGGCGCTGGGATAACGGTATCTGGGCGTCTGGTCCATTGCGCGCAGGACAATCTGCTGCATTTGCGGCGTGATCGAGGGTTCAAGCTTGCGGGGCGGTGTCGGGGCCTTGAGCTGACGGTCAGTCATGTGAGTGAGGATGTAGTTGTTCTCGAAGGGCAGCCTTCCGGTAAGCATTTCATACAGGATCACGCCGATGGAGTAGACATCGCTGCGGGCATCGCAATGTTGGCCCCGGATCTCCTCAGGCGAGGCGTAGCTAACCGTCTTCAGCTCGCGTGCCAGACTGACAAATGTAATTCGCTTAGCTGCGACCTGGGATGCGAGCCCGAAATTGATGAGCTTGATGTGGTCTTCGGCATCGACGAAGATATGCTCAGGCCGCAAGTCGCGATGAATTACGCCGTGTGAATTGATATAAGCTACGGCATCGCAAACCCCGATGGCAATATGAGTTGCACGGTCCTGTGTAAGCTTGCCTTTGGTGAGGATCTCGCGAAGCGAGCATCCGCTGATCCACTCCATGACGATGTAATCCCGGCTATGGTGCTCGCTGGGCAGTACCTTCATGACCCTCGGGTGGTTTAGTTTCTGGCCGATTTCCTGTTCGCGGCGAAATCGTTCGTGGAACACAGGATCCATTTCCAGCTCGGCGTGCGGCACCTTGATGGCGACAATCGTGCCATTGTTCAGATCGGTCCCTTTAAAGATCGATGCATGGTGTCCCGTAGCGACAAGTGCATCGATCCGGTAGTGATCGAGTTGGTCGCCGACAGAAATTTCTTTCATAGCTCGAACCACCTTGCGGCCATTCCGCAATTGCCAGACTTCGAGACCGTACACTCGGGGACCACCATGAGTTTTGCGCCTCTCATCCGTTTACGCTCCTTGGCCGAATCTTCAGAAGAAGCCAGACCACAATAACTCCTCACGGTCACGGACCCGTACCAGAGTGAGTGGAACCATCGGCGGGCGACGGGAGCAGCGCCTCATACACAGCAAGCTCCTCAATCTGTTCGTCTTCTATGCACCTGATGTTAAATGCTCCACGCAACGCGAGCGGCGTGAGCAGCGTGGTGAAGAGGACGACCGAAACCATCACCGCTACCTCCGGCTCCCGGAACACGCCGGAAGCGGCCCCCATGGCAGTTACGATCAAGCCGACCTCGCCGCGAGAGACCATGCCGCAGCCAACGCGGAAGCTTCGCACCCACCCCATGCCACGCGCCAGGGCAGCCACGCCGCATCCCAGCAGTTTGCTGACGACGGCAATCAGGAAGATGGCTCCGAGAAGCAGCCAATGCCCGCCCAGAGAGCGAAAGTTACTGGAAAGCCCGATTGAAACGAAAAACATGGGAATCAAAAGGCCATGTCCGATGGCATAAAAAGTTCGCTCGATGTCAGCCTTGTATTCCGACCCCGCGAACACATAGCCGAGCAAGTAAGCTCCGGTGATTCCAGCGACGCTGCCGAGCCATTCCGCTGCGATAGCGTAAATCAGAACAAGTGCCAGCACGCAGCTCGATACGGATTCGCTGGCGGTAAGCCGCCGCAACTGCACGATCAGGGGGTCGAGCCATCGTTTTGCCGCGCCATAGGAGACCGTAAAGAAGATGGCCACGCAAATTGCGATGAGCGACATTTGAACCGAAAGTGGGTGGTGCGCCGCAGTGTCTGAATGCAGCCTCAACCAATCGGATGCCATCGCGGCCAATCCAAAGGAACCCGTTGTACCCGTTGTCAGCGACGCGGCAAGGAAGGCCAGGACAAACAGACCCATCACGTCGTCGATCACTGCGGCGCCGAGAATGACTGTGGCCTCGGGTGACGACATCTTCCCGGCGTCCATTAATGTTCGGGCGGAGATGGAAACGCTGGTGGCAGTCAGTGCACCTCCCAGGAAGAGGGCGCTGTTCCAAGGCAGGCCGAGAGCGTGCGCCGCGCCGGCTCCCAGGAAGAATGGCCAGATGACCCCAGACAAGGCCACCAGGAATGCGGTGATGCTTGCCTCCCGCATGCGTTCAATATCGGTCTCGAGACCGGCGATGAACATCAGAACCAGTCCGCCGACCTGCGCCATCATCAGGAACGCCTTGGTGGCCTGGCCCCCCTGAAAAACGCTGAAGTGCAGCAGATCGAAAGCGCCTGGGCCGGCGGCCACGCCAACCAAAAGTTCCCCGAGGATTGCGGGAATACCAAAGCGCGTGCAGAGCGAAGCAGCAAGTTTGCTTGCGGGAAGAAGAATGGCGATCAGCAGCGCAAGCTGCAGAGTGGCGGACATCCGCTTCTACTTGGAACCGGCCAGTACTGGCGCGGTCTGCCTCTGCCGAAGTTTGCGGCCCCGGGGAACCCAGCGGGGCAGAATGGTGCCCAGTCCTCCACGTTCGATGCCTTCGCGGCGCATGGTTCGAATGGTGGTGGCCTGGCGGCGGGCGAGATCGGCTTGGATATCGTTGCCGGCAAGCTCCGCTGCTTTTTGCGTCTGCTCAGCGGCCTGATCGCAGATACGCAGACGCATCAGCAGCTCGCCAAACTTGAGCCGGGCAATGAAGCATTCCGGCGCCTGTTGAGTCGACTCGCGCAACTGCTCGAGCGCTTCGTTCACCTGAAGGTCAACGCACAGTGCCATGCCATAAAGGACGCGAACCTCGGCAACATGCGGTTCCAGTTCGACTGCATTGCGAAGCTGCGCGACGATGCTGGCACGCTCTTCCGGTTCCAGCACGCGAGGATCTCTAAACATGCGCTGCAACAAACGGCCAGCTTCTGGGCCGATCGCAGAGGGCAGCGAAAGCGGAGCCGTAGATGCCGGAGCCAGGAACATCGTCCCGGTCGGCCCCATGTCGATTTGAGTAGTTTTCTTCATGCGAGAACTCCGAAGACTTGAGAAAAAGTGGGCAGCAAGGCGTGGCAGAGATCCTTGCTGCTTCAGGAGAATGCTGCAGGTAAACCCAAACTTGAACGCCGAACCTGCCCCCGGGCCGGCTATGTGAAGGATCGGCCGGGGACAAGCTGCGATGGAACCTATGCCACCGCCATCTTTTCGGCGGCTTGCATGAAGTCCGGCTCCGGACGGAACATGAATTCCGGATATCCGAGCTGACCCATTTCAGGCAAGTCGAGTCCGGCAACTTCGGTTGTGATGGAAACGCGCTGTCCGAGGATGATGTCGAGAATCCAGTTGAGGACGAAACTGAAGCTGAAGACGAAGCCCACCAGGGTTGCGCAACCAACGATCTGCGCCACTAACTGGCTGGAATCTCCATAGAACAGTCCCGTTACTGAACCGGTAACTCCGTTCCAGGAGCCGCCGTAGTTACTCGTGCCGTCAGCAAAGAACCCAATGGACAGCACACCCCATAGTCCGCAGGTTCCGTGGACTGAGACTGCACCGACTGGATCGTCGACCTTGAGATAGTTCTCAACAAACGCGCAACTCAAGCAGACCAGTACGCCAGCGATGAATCCAATGATGGCAGCTCCCATTGTGCTGACAAATCCGCTGGGTGCGGTGATAGCCACCAGGCCTGCCAAAATGCCGTTGCCGCTCATTGAGGCGTCCGGCTTCCCCTTGAACACCCACATATAGAGCAGCGCGCCGAAAGTTGCAGTACATCCAGCAAGCATTGTGTTGACTGCGATCGATCCGATACGCAGGTTGCCGGCGGCTGAAGCGCCCAGGGTGCTGCCCGGATTGAATCCGAACCACCCGAAGGCCAGAATGAAGCAGCCGATAAGCACCGCGGAGATGTCGTGACCGATGATGGCGTTTGCTGATCCGTCGCGGTTGAACTTGCCGATACGGGGGCCGATGATCATCGCCACCGCCAGCGCCGTGATTCCACCCACCGCATGGACTACCCCGGATCCGGCAAAATCACAATAGCCCTTTCCGAGTCCGAGGTTGGCGCCCAACTGCGAGAGCCAGCCGCCGCCCCAAGCCCAGTTTCCATAGAGCGGATAGGTAAAGGCACCCATCAGCACCGAGGAGATCGCAAAGGCCATAAACTTCCAGCGCTCGGCGCATGCGCCGGTAACGATGGTCAGCGCCGTGTCCATAAACACCATCTCGAACAGGAAGATCACCATGACGCCGACGTCGTAGGTGCTTCCAGCAAGGAACATCCCGCACTCGCCGAAGATGCCCCAATGAGTGCCGAACAAGGTGATCAAATGCTCCGTGTTCAGCGACTGCAATCCGCCGAGATTTCCGTTTCCGGCCGAACCACCCATCTGGATGGCGAAGCCGATGATCCAGTAGGCGAATAGCCCGCACGTGTACACGAAGAAATTCATCATGTACGTATGATTGGCGTTTTTGACGCGGCAAAGGCCAGCCTCGACCATCGCGAATCCAGCTTGCATGAACATGACCAGGAAGCCGGTCACCAGTGTCCATACAAAGTTGATGGCGATTTTGTTCTGGCCAACTTGATTGGCCACGTCACCGAGCCCGAGGCCCGCCTTAGGATCGGCGACGGGCACGTCGTTAACAGTACCGGTTAGGACGCCTCCGGGATCGCCGTTGGCGAGTGCACCGGTGCTGGGCGCCCCTGCAAGCGCGCTCTTCAGCTCGGCAGCCGACGCGGAAGGTACAGCGTCAGCCCGAGCCACAATCGCTGCGCCTGCCGTCAGTAGGATCGCCAGGGCGCAAGTCCGGGTTACAAGGTGGGCAATTCTCATCGATTAAGCTCCATAATTGAGTTGGTCATCGATTGTGTTAGTTCTCTTCAGAGGAAGCGAGAGAAGAGCGATCAGGCTTTCCAGATGGCGTTCTTGTTGACGGCCGGCACAAGCACGAAGATGATTCCGGCAAGCGAGACAGCAAACCCCACAATCGAGGTCACCATCCGCGCGCCCACGCTGGCGGTAAGGTGCAATCCGAAAAGCACAAAGAGCCAGCCTCCCAACACCACTGCGATGCCGATCAGCTTTGTGACGGCGGGTTGCGCACCCCCTCCGGTCTTGCCCTCGAGGGGCTTGATCTTGAAGAGCCCCCAAAGCGACATTGCCAAGACAATGGCGCCGGCTATGAGCACCACCTTGGCCGTGCCCGATGCGAAGAATGCGATCCCGGCGCAGACTGCCGTCAGCCCCACCATGAATAGCGTGAATTGTTTGCCTTGAGATGTTGTCGCCGCCATGAACGTCCTCCTTTGGTGCCGTTTGAGTGTTGAGTCCTATTCGGGTGCCAGGCAAAAGTTAAGACTTCAAACCTTTGGGGGAAATTCCCGGCTAACTGCTGGCTACTAAAGTTGCATTCGTGTGTTGAAAAGATCGAAAATCAGCTCAACGAAATTGGAACCAGGCACTTGTGACCGCCTTCGCCCAGAGTGAAATGAAAGCCGCATAACTTTGCCCGCATTGCCACCGAGTCAACGCGATAGAGGACCTCGTTCGATCGGCTCATGCATCCCTTCATCACCAGCTCCAGCCGATGATCCTCATTGGCGCGAAACATGCGCAGGTCGGCATTCATAACCGCGGGGAACGATCGAAAAACAATCTCCCGGAGATTCAGCGCATCCTGAAGCGCCTGCAGTGTCTGATTCTCTTTGGCCAAATGTTCAGGTAGATCCCGGTCCCACTGATCCATCGAACGCATGAGCCACTCGCACTCTACTGAATCACCCTTCCATCCGACCCGTAGCAGCATTAGCGGTTCCCTTGAGTAAGCGCCCGAGCGTAACTTGCGGCGCGCTCTCAAAAGAAAGCCCGCGGTGTCGAGTAGTTCTCTCATCGGCGTAACATTGCCCCGGACGCCTGCTTGGCCGTTGGTAGCGCCAGAAAAACTAAAAACTGCGCCAAGGCCGTGAACTCCGCCACGACCGGAGTACCGATCTGCTTGCGCATCACGAAAAGCAAGAGAACCATGGCAAACCATTGCCAACGCGAGAGCTTCAAGCGTTCCAATCTATCAACCAGCGTGAAGAGCCGCTGGGGCGCGAGGCCGTTGGCGCTGGGCGCCTCGGAGCGGGCGCGAAAGCACGCGATTGCGAAAAACCCAGAAAGCAGAATCTCGACCAGTAGCGCCTGAGTGTTCAAGTTTCCTCCCCCGGATAGTCCACTCCGGTTCTGTTTGGAGCACGAAAAACGAGCACACGTATCTGGTAAGGTCGCTGCGGCCAGCGCAACAATCTCTTGCGAACCCTATTCAGAAAGTAAAGAAGCTCGAAGATCAAACACTGTACTGAGTGCGAAGAGCACTCTGGCACGCTTGCGCGGCCCAATTTGCGGGTACTTACGCGCTGTATGCACTGACAGTAGTCGAGGAAGACTTCGACGACAACCTATACCTTGGTATATCGCGTAAGGATGGAATAAGGATTTTGACTCGAAGGAGAAATCGAACCCGGTATTCGCGACGATCACCTAGCTTTGCCGGCGCGCGGCTGCTTTCACTCGCTCGTATAACTTAACGAGCTCAGCAAGCGAATTGGCTTGCATCTTGTCCATCACCTGGCGACGGTAGAGCTTCACGGTAATTTCGCTGACGTTGAGCTCGGCAGCGATCTGCTTGTTCAGCAATCCAGCTGTCACTCGCTCCATAACTTCCCGCTCTCGCTCTGTCAAAGTGTCTACTCGCGCCCTAATCGAGTTGAGAACCCCTTCATCCTGCCGCCGCTCCTGGTCAAACGCGAAGGCGAGTTCGATGGCCTGCAGCAACTCCTCTTTTTGAAACGGCTTGGTCAGAAACTCAACAGCGCCGGCCTTCATCACCTTACGCACCATCGGGACATCGCCGTGCGCAGTCATAAAGATCACCGGCATGCCGATTCCGAGCTTTCGCATTTGCTCCTGGAACTCAACGCCGCTCATGCCGGGCAGCCGTGCATCCAGTAACATGCACCCCGAATTGGAATTGTTCCAACTCTTCAGGATCGCCTCCGCGGACGCATAGGCATCCGCACGGATTCCGACCGACTCGAGCAGGTTGCAGAGGCCTTCACAAATAGAGGGATCGTCATCGACGATATAGACGGCTTGGTTGCTTCGAATTGCAGCATCCTTCTTTATCGTCACGGCTGTGCTCGCACGGTGAACTGAAACACGGCGCCGCCCAGCAGGGAGTTCTCCACCCATAAACGGCCGTCGTGTGCTTCGACAATGCTACGGCAAATCGCCAATCCCATTCCCGTTCCCTCGGGCTTGGTGCTGAAGAACGGCTCAAAGATGCGCGGCGCAATGTCAGTAGCGACGCCAGGCCCGCCATCTTCTACGGTTATCTGAATTCCGTCTTCGCCCTGTTTCCCCGAGCGGACCTTAATCTCACGGGGAAGCGCCGCATGATCCATGGCCTCCATTGCGTTCATCAACAGATTCCGCAGCACTTGCTGAATCTGGATTTGATCCATCTTCAGCCGGGGAAGATCTCTCGCCAAATCTAATCGAATAGTAATCTCTCTGCGTATTGTCTCATCGCGTAGCAAGCGCACCAGATCCTGAATCAGCCGGTTTATGTCCGCCGGCTCTCGTACGTGTGTGTCTTTCCGGAACAGAGCGCGTACGCGGCTCACAACGGAGCTGGCGCGAGTGCTCTCCTGCACAATCTTCTCCGCGGTCGCCGCCGCCTTCTCCATATTGACCGGCTCGCCGCGGAGCCATTCACGGCAGGCGTAGGCGTGCGTCACTACGGCTGTCAGCGGCTGGTTCAGTTCATGCGCGATCGACGCCGCCATCTCCGTCATGCTCATGGTGCGCGAAAGACGCGAAAGATCCTCCTGCACCGATTTGAGATTTTGCTGGGCACGGTACTGCTCTTCGATGTCGATGTGAATGCCGTACCAGCGAGCAACGGTCCCGTCTTCCGACCGCTGTGGGATGCTGCGCGCAAGAAACCATCGATAAGTGCCATCAGCGCCCCGTATGCGAGCCTCTTCTTCAAATCGAGATCCCATCGCAAGTGCAGCTTGCCACCCCTGCAAATACAGCGGCGCATCTTCAGGGTGAAGGATCCGGAAGAATGACTCGCCTGCCAGGTCACTCATCTTGACGCCCAGATAGTCTCGCAAATGCTGATTGCAATGCTCGATGCGCCCCGCGGCGTCAGCGCGCCAGATTTGTTGTGGAATTGCTTCAGTCAGCAGGCGCAGTTGCCGCTCGCTCTCCTGGATCTCGCGATTCGAGCGCAGAAGCTCCGCGGTTCGCTCCTGCACCTTCGTATCCAACTCATCCCGAGCCCGGCGAATCGCATTCTCGGATCGCTTGCGTGCGGAGCTCACCAAAGTGATAGCGATCGCGCACAGAATGAAGGCGGCAAAGAAGCTTTGCGAGTCCTTTGCGATGTCGATGGAGAAGAAGGGAGGAATGAAGAAATATTCAATCAGGATTGATGAAAGTATCACCGCCATGAAGCCGGCGACCATGCCGCCGAACCAGGCACTTCCCATCACAGCGCCGAAAAAGAGGAAAACAAAGGGATAGGAAATGACGTGTTGCAATGGGAAGGTCCAGATTAATGCGACGAGAACAAAGCACACTGCGATGGCCAGAGGCTTGAGGCCATTTTCCATCGTCAACCGTGAGGGCCGATCGGATGCGCCGACTGTCATGTTCGCATGATAAACCGCAGTCATTGGTGCCCAGCCTGCTTCTCAGGCAGTTAGAAAGCCGACGTTGCGTCTTGCCAAGGTGCCGTCTGGGCCGCGTAGGCCCGAAATCTCTGGCTGAGTAGAAGCCGGCTGCAGTTGATTCCATCGAGCGAGCGGGTCCTAAGTTATGCTTCGCCAATATTCGATCCTGGATAAAGAATCGACTGGCTTTCCGCTTGATTGGATACCGCACGAGAGGGTCCTTCACTCCACCAGAACGAACACTCTCCGGCTGTTGACTTCTGTGAGCCGTCGCGTCTCTAAACCCCGCTGGTTTTGAGACGGCTCATTTCGTCCAAAATTACCTTTCATTTTCAGTGAGATAGAAGGCACAATTCGTGAGGGCCTTGCGAACGGGGAATGGCAGCTATTCCAGGGTCTTGGCGGTTTCAAAAGGCCGTCGCGGCGGTTCGATTCTCGACACCCCTTTTGAAAAAAGACATGTGAACGCCTCGCCGAAGTTTGAATTCCGCGGGTATCATCGGCTACAGCGCCAGTGCTCGACCTGAGTCGCCAGTGTTTACAAACCCAATCCACCTGGCCGAAAAACCGGCTTTTCGTCCATGTGGAATGCACTGCCTCAATGAGTGAGTTGCGATTTGGCATTCGTTGAGAGAATTGCTCTCAAGTGCCGAAGTCAGGCTAGCTCAATGCCTTTGCGAGTCGAATGAGTCCCTGCCGTATCGCAAGCTCGTCGAATCCGCCAAAGCCGAGCAACAACGCGTTCGGATCGGGACGTTTCAGTGTGCATCGATCCACGGCGAGAACCTCAACACCCTGGGCCGTCGCCAGGTTTTCCGCCTGTCGTGAAGTCATTCCATTCTTGAAGTACCCGATCGTGTAAAGGCCTGCCCTGACATTTGAGATCTCAATTAACCCGCCCAGATGTTGCCGGGCTCCCTCCATGAGTGTTGCGACGCGCTCTGCATACAGACTCCGCATTCTCCGCAGATGACGAGCAAAATGCCCATCTACGATGAAGTCGCAAAGCACAGCCTGGTCAAAGGATGAATTGCGGAAATCGGTTCGGTAGCGAAGGGCCAGGAAGGAATCTATTAACGGCGCAGGCAAAACCACGTAACCGACGCGCAAGGCTGGGAACAGCGTCTTGCTGAACGATCCGATGAAGATGACGCTTGAATGATTATCGACGCTTTGCAGGGCAGGTACAGGCGGCCCCTCAAATCTGTATTCGCTGTCATAGTCATCTTCAATAACAAAAGCGCCGGTGCGTGCGGACCAGCTAAGAAGGGCCATCCGCCGCTCCAACGACATCGTTACCCCCAGCGGGAATTGGTGAGCCGGCGTTACGTAGGCTCCCTTCGCATCTGGAGAGATCTTGATTCCGGCGGAAACAGACAGTCCTTCATCATTCACAGGCACAGCAACAATCCTGGCTCCGGCATTCTCAAACGCGATTCTGGCTCCAAAATATCCAGGATCCTCCACCCATATCGGATCGTTCTTTTTCAAGAGCAGCCGGGACAACAGGTCGAGCGCCTGCTGTATTCCGGAAACGATGACGATTTGTTCCGCAGTGCATCGCACTCCACGTGACGTGCGCAAATACTCGGCGATTACATCGCGCAATGGCCGATACCCACGCCGATCAGCCTCTCTCTTTAACCACGACCTGAAATTACGCGCTCGATGTGCGGCAATACGTCCCCAAACCTCGGATGGGAATTCGTTGATGGCCGGGACCCCGATGCGAAAGGGGCGGATTGCGTCAGCAAAAGCCAGGTCAATCCAGGGTTGCGGACGTTTGTTTGCGGAGATGACGCGACGGATGTATGCCGGTGTGGTGGCTGCCTGGCAGAGCGGCCGGGGCGCCTCCACCCGATTGACCCACGTACCGAATCCGACAAGGGAGGTAACATACCCCTCGGACCGTAAACGCTCGAGAACGCTGACGACTGTGCCGCGCGAGAGCTGATACTGGGTGGCGAAATCTCTTGAAGCCGGCAGCCTGGCGCCGGGCGCGAGCCGGCCGTCAAGAATCGCATTGCGTAACTCGCCGTATAACCAGTTAGTCAGGGCCTGATGTTGCGACCGGCTTTTGAGAGTGAGTTCGAACGAGCTGACGGCTTTTGGCATCTCAAATGGTCCATTCGATTTAGCGAAAATGGCTCTTTTAGATGTACCACTGTCGCCACAATATCAGTTCTGAAATCGGGAAGCGCATGGATCGCGATTGCGTTCAGCTTCTCGCTGGGGGACACATGGAAGATCGGCAGATGAAAGTTGGAGTTTGGTTCTATGGCCTGGGCACCGCTCTCACCGGCCTTCTGGATATCGTTTGGCGCGACCTCGACGGCTCTCATCAACCCATCAAGTCAATGGGCAATTATGTTCCTGGTCAACACATCCTGGCGTGCGTTGCGGGCGTTTGGCTGGTCGCAGCCGGACTCGCAATTCTTTGGCAGCGCAGCTCAAAGATTGGCGCCGCGGCATCCGTCGTCGTTTACTCGATTTTCGTGGCATTTTGGTTGGCTCGTTACCACACCGGGATTCACGAATTTGGATGGCGAATCGATGTATTCCTGGGCATCTCATTTGGACTTCTTCAACAGGTATTTCTGCTGGCCCCGGCAGTGATCGTTCTTGCGTCCGCAGCTTCACCAGATCCCAAAATCCAGGAGAGGGCAATTGTCGCGGCGCGATGGATGCTGGGAGTGCCTCCTATCGTCTTCGGCCTATTCCATCTAGCAGGCATTCGCGTCTTCGCGGGCATCGTCCCGCAATGGATGGGTTTTGGGATTTTTTGGGCAGGGTTGACCGGAGTTGCTTTCATCTTGGCAGGCGGTGCAATTTGCTCGGGTAAGAAGGATATCCTCGCCCTCAGGCTGCTAGCCCTGATGCTGTTGCTGTTCGAAGGTCTGGTCGAGATACCGCCGATTTTTATCCGGCTGCACAGTCTGTCAACTTGGGGCGCCGCGGTATACAACATGACTGCAATAGGGGCATGTTGGATATTTGCCGAGTATCTCGAAAGCCGCGCAGATCGAGGCCGAATCGAATCCGCGAAGAGTGTCGCCGTGTCACGCCCCGATCCGGTGGTTGCGTGATTGAGTAACGCGTAGTCGTCGACGAACATTATGGCTGCCCCCGTGTCCGTTGACGATTTGCAGGACGATCACTCATCGAGCCAATTACATTGATCCGCGCTTCGGCACCTTGCCGTAAAACCGGCAACCCAGAGAGGTGAGTTCCAGAGCTGAGCATGGATTGGAAACCATGTGGACGCGAAGCCGACTTCTCGTCCGAGTGGAAGGTCACACGCTGGAAATCAGTAAACACTTGGGCGTTTTGCGGTACCTATTCTCGAATCGGCGCACCTTCAGAGGAGCAATCCGGTGATTAGCCGACTTTTTTTGGTTCAGGATCGGCGTCGTGAACAGCGTTTTCGAGGGCGAATCTTGTCTGCCCGTCGATGCTGAATTCCAGAGAGGTTGGGATTCCATTCGACGCCGACGCCGGTTTCACCTCACATGGCGGACTACAGCTTAACTACTGACTTGCGGATGGGCGATCGGGTCCCGACTCTTGAATCCGAACTCTTTGCGGATCGGGAGAAAGTCCTTCGACCAATGGCGTCTCTTTGGGGCAGCCGCGCCCGGGGTCTGCTCGGGGAAGACCGAGGAATAAACGACCTCGTACCCGAGCCGCCGATAGCTCTCAAACTGGGACTCGGAAAACCACTGGTCGGCCGTATCCTCATGTGGAAAGGCGGGGTGCCGTTTCTTGTAGGTCGTCACGTCCGCGGATTCCTTGCCGGTCAACGATGCCTTGATGTAGATGATCTTGCCCGTCGGCGCCTCCATGTCTGCCTGCTCGTAATGAACCTCGCCGATCGCATAGTGCTGCTTGCTCGCGCCCTTCTTGTTGGGAACGATCGGCTTCGTGTCAATGTCGATGTCGATTCCCAGGTCGATGCGGCATTTTTTGATGGCATCTCCGAAGCCCGCAAACCCGTAGTCGGGGTCCGCCTCCGCGTCGCACACAATAATCAGGCCGCAACGCCGCTTCACCAGCTCATAAAGACCCATGTTGTCAAAGTGACCGCCGTCGGAGAGGTACACATAGTCCGACTCATCATTGGTTCCGGCAAGGAGCTCCTGCCTCAGGCAATCCAACCCGACGGTTGGCGTAGGCAGTCGTGACGTTTTGGGGTTACGCGGGTTTCCCAGCCACTGCCCCAGCCGCACGTTGAAAATCGTCAGCAGGAATGCAACAGCCGTCGTGGTGTAGTAGCCCATATTGGGGCTTGCTGCCGCTCCGGAGATGGCCATCGCCAGGCCCAGATTCGGCCCATGGTACCCCGGTTCATCGCAGGGAAATGCATATTCCTCCGTGGGCCGGTATCCGAACAAGTCCAGACCGTTGATCGGCTCCTTATTCTTGAATGCATCTTTGAATTCGTCCGATTGCATCTTGCTGTACTGCTGCTCCAGGAACACATCGTACCCGCAAAAGTGCGGCGTCATCACAAATGACTCGGCCTTGCGTTCTTGCCACGCCAGATCCTTGCCTTTCACGAGGTTCAAAGACATGTTGATAATGGGATAAGGCCCGTCGTAGCCGTTCGAAGTGTCGGCGGCTTGGCCTGTGCTGTTCCTCGCTGGACGACCGAGGTTTTGGAAGTCCTTCAGTGGAAGATCGTCCGTCGGATCCATGCCGGTAAAGAGATTTGGATGTCGATGTTGGTTGGTCGCGCCGAGATAGCAGCCTACCAGCCGGTTCCGGTAAAACATGTGCATCGAAAACTGGTTGATATCCACACGCCACGACATCAGCGCCGTCACCACAAGGCAAACCCCGAACTCTCCGAAAGCATTCCAATCTCTGAACGGCGGTTGGTTCAGACCCCACGACATCCAACAGACCAGGCCAACAATAAAAACATACGGGCCAACCTTTGCCAGCAGGTCAAGATAAGTCTGGGTCGTAGTCTTCTCTCCCGGCTTGCCGGAGGCCTCGGAATTCCCCGCCAGAACTGAGCCAATAGTGGTTAGAATCCAGACGGGCGTCAGATATTTTGTGGCAAGGTCCTGGACCGACTGTCGCAAAAACAGGCTCTGGTTGGAGTCAATAAACCCTGGGAAATACAGCACCACCGAAAAGAGTGCCAGCCAGCCGATGCCGATTGCAATCATCCAGCCGCCGAGCCTTCCCCACCACTCCCGCTTCTCATCCTGGAATCCCGTTCCCAGCAATCCTATATGCAGCGTTGCCGCCAACAGGACAATGCCTACCACAAGTGGCACGCCAAACGTCAGCGCATCTTCCGCTCGAACCCAGTGCACCGAATGTGCGAGCAGCCCGTAGAGCCAGCCGGCGAACGCACCGGTCGCCAAAGCCGCGAGCAGCTTCGCGATCGATTGCCATAGCACTCTCCACGCTGTCGAAAACAATTGCGGGTCGCCTTGCGATTTCGGAATTACAGCCTGCGGCGCATGCTTCATTATGATCTTGGACCATAAAAAACCGAGCAGAGCTGCGCATCCCCAGATTGCGGCGTAGAGAATCGCGCCTCTCACTGCATCAAAGAGCAATAGGCTGCTGGCGGGGGGCAG
The DNA here is from genome assembly GCA_963828325.1 of uncultured Acidobacteriaceae bacterium. Taxonomy (GTDB): domain Bacteria; phylum Acidobacteriota; class Terriglobia; order Terriglobales; family Acidobacteriaceae; genus Telmatobacter. The sequence goes on along the minus strand of CAWHEK010000036.1, from coordinate 17,863 downwards.
ATTCCGTGTGAGCCTTTCGGGAATACTCCGATCGGCAACGGTTGCTGCGGTCGTCGCCCAGTCAGGAACCGCTTGTGCGAGCCCCTTCTTCACAGGGCCTAGCCACAGCCACACCCCGGCCAGGAGCGTGGCACAAAAGAGCGGAGCAACTCGCAGGGAAACGACAAAGCGGGAATTGGTCCACTTGGGCGCCCACCCAAGCCTGACACATGCCAGATTCAGCGTGGCGACCAGCAGCACAATAATCGAAAGCGCAGCCCCTATCGCCATGACGACGCCCTGGACTGGCCCGGCATCCAGACATCTGAAATAGGCTGCGCAGGGCCTCAGGGCGCGCGGAATCACCAGCAGCGTGGCCAGCAGCCCAACAATCACTGACTGATTCAGCAACAGATTCCGAAGATAGATCGCCACCATTGCCAGCGTGTCCCCTTTCAGAGGACCCAGTTGCGGCGTCAGATAGTTGCTGTACGTGCGAAGAAATCGAATCGGTGCAGACTCGATATCGTCTTCCAGATGCACACGGTTGATTGACAACAGTTGCTGCACTTGGCCAAAGTTTCCCACTCGCTTTGTCCACGCAGCTAGCCACAATCCAATGTAGCCGCCGCCGGAGACCGTGGAGAGATAGTCGAAACGATGCAGAAGCTTCAAATTGGCTAGAGCCTGTAGCACTCCCAGATTAAAGGTGGCGCTGCGAATGCCGCCCCCGGAAAAGGACAGCCCGACCAGATTCATTTTGTGAGCATTACTGACCGCCTTGGTCCATTCGTTCCAGGGAGGGCGCGGTTGCTGCCATTCCAGCTTCTTTTTGAGGTCTGCCTTTAGAGCTGGGTTGGGCGCGGGAAGAGGCTTATCCTTGCTCGGAGCTCGGTCTTTGCCCAACGGGTACTTACCGGAATCCTTCGGATCTTCCGGGACGCCGCGCAATATCCGGACTGCAGTGATCTCCGCCTGCTCCGTTTCGAGAACTTTTTCGAGCGAAATGGACTCGTCTTTTTCCTGCGAATCGTTCAGTGTCGCATGGGGACTTTCGGGCATTCCTCACCTCACTCGCGAGAACCCTTCTCGCCTCTGCTTGTAGGATTGCTGATCGCGATGCACCTTTTCGACGGTGGGCAGACCGACACCGTCGAGATTAACCTCGACTATAAGTTAATTGCACCGACTTGTGACAACAAGAGATTTGCGTTTTGAAGGGATGCTGCGTCCGGACCTTCCGGGTGGACGATGCAAAGGAACGGCGGGATTTCGTTGCCGGGATCAATCCATCGTCCGCGGCAAGTTCACCAGCGTTTGCTCGCCGCGATACGTACCCTGCCCGGCATCTTCGACTCCGATCGAAAGCGCGGCGGTAGAACTAGGTTCTGAATAGCAGTACTGTTTTCTGCCCACTAGATGTTATCCCCAGATGACTCCCCGAACGCCGGCTTTCGTCAGTGAACCGTTCCGAGCGAAAGAGCGGCTATCGAGAGAAGTGACTTCCGAAGCTGGGCACGCATTGGAAACCATGTGGACCTACAGCCGACTTTTCGCCCAAGCGGAAAGTCACCCATTGGGAATCGGTAAACCCTAGGGCGTTTATAACGATCAATCGCGAGATGGGTCCGGCCTTGCGTCCGAGACGGCACGGCGATAAGGCGGCCTGAGGGCCTGTCTGCAGTCAAAAATTGCCCGGCAATTGAATCTTGCCCCGCAACTTATATCCGAAGGCGGATAGATTCTCGTGGCGCGCAAGACTGCCGTCTATGATCGTCTTTGCAAAATAAATGATTTGACAAAGCCTTCAGTTCCGAGCATTCTCAAGGGGCCCCCCATTACAGAACTGCGCAGGTTTGTGCTCAGGCCCGGTTTGAGTCTTCGGCTCGTTCCGCCTCGTCATGAACACTACACAGTCTTGTTTTTGGGAGATTCGGTAATCCTTGAGCGCCAAGTGCTTCCCTGGTTTCTCTTGACTTCTTTTGCGTTCCTCGTTGACCGCCTTTGAACCGTGGCAGGGGATTCAGCTTGCAATCCTGCATGCTCCGCACTTTGTTGCGGGACGACCCAGCCCGCACGGGTGAGATGAAGACGCCCGCGACCGGCGCGCAATGGTTCCCAAAGAAAGCGGCATGATTCGAATTGCATTTAGGCTCGCTGGAAAACCATCTTTTGGTCGAGCAGTTGCGCGCGGATGAACTGTCCCCCTCTCGAAGAGAGGAAGGTTCAACTCCGCCCGAGTTCGAGGCCTGCACCCCCCGCGGGTTTCCCGGGATGTTTCAACCCGAACGAGTATGGACTCCGACCGGCCGAAGTGATGGATCTTCAAATGAAGTGAGGTCTCCCCGATGATGAGATTTCGACGCAGGTGTGCAGGCGTGGTCCTGCCTTTGCTGTTCACAGCGGCATCGCATGCGCAGGTTCAGGTGGTCAGTTCGTTGATCACGACCCTTGCGGGAAACGGTACCCCCTGTACGGGTCAGACCGACTCCATCGGCGACGGTTGCCCGACCGCGAACTCCGTAATGAGAAGCCCCACCGGGGTGGCATTCGACTCGGCCGGCAATCTGTTCATTGCCGATGCCAACGACGGCGTCATTCGTAAAGTGAGTGCGGCTACCGGTGAGATTACGAATGTGGCCGGAACGGTGTTGTCTTCGGGCTTTTCAGGGGATAAAGGCCCGGCGACCAGTGCGACGTTTTCTACCCCGGTTGCCGTGGCAGTTGATGCCGCCGGAGATCTCTTTATCGTCGACCAGGGCAACGTGCGCATTCGCGAGGTAAGTGCGGCCACCGGCGATATCAACACCATTGCGGGAGATGGGAGCACGGGCTACACGGGCGACAACAATCAGGCGACCAGTGCTACATTCAAGAGCCCCTTCGGGATCGCAGTGAACCCGGCAGGCACGCTTCTGTATATCGCCGACAGCGGCAACAACGTTGTCCGTCTGGTCAACCTGACTACCGGCATCATCACCACTTATGCCGGCAACGGGACCGAAGGCTACGCGTCTTCGGGACCTGTTGGGGACGGGGGACAAGCCACCAGCGCCGAATTTGCAAATCCCTCGGGCGTTGCCCTGGACACGAATGGAAACCTGTACATTGCGGATACCTACAACTCCGAAATTAGGGAGGTTACCAAGTCCACAGGAATCATTACTGCAGTGGCGGGATACTTAGGATCTCCGAACTACCCGGGCGATGGCGGCCCCGCCACTAAGGCCTTCCTGTACTATCCCAGCGGCGTCACCGTGGATTCGTTTGGCAACATCTTTATTGCCGACACCTACAATTGCCTCATTCGAGAAGTCAATGCCGCCACGGGCATTATCACGACCGTGGCTGGCAATATCGCGGACGCGGGATTGGGAGAGGGGTTTTATGGCGGAGACAATGGGCCGGCTACTCTGGGCTTACTGAACTTACCGGATGAAGTTGTGGTTGATTCCAACGGGAACCTGTATATTGCCGATACCCTTAACAATGCCGTTCGAAAAGTCAGCGCGCCGAACGCGCACCTGGAGCTTCCACAGACAGCCGTCGCAAGCGCCTCCGCGCCCCAGGGTATTCAGCTCTACATCTCCGACTGGTGTCTCAATAACAATTGTGCGGCCAATCCCCAGGAGACCTCGCTCACCATCAGCAGCGCAACCGTGGCGCAATCGGTGGGAGGGGTGCAGGAGTTCACGGTTGGGACTCTCTCCGGCTGCAAGGCCGACGGGACCACTCCGGTTAACGCCGGAAGTATCTGCACGATTCCGATTATCTTCAATCCAAAATATCCAGGCTTGCAGGAAGCACCCCTTGAACTGATGACAAACGCGGGAACTTTTTACTTTGGATTGAGCGGGATCGGCATGGGGCCGCAGCCGGCGCTCTTGCCGGGAGTGGTCTCAACCGTTGCAGGCACTGGAGCCAACGGCTATACCGGCGATAACGGGCCGGCGACCAGCGCGACATTCGCTGGAGTTTTCGCCGTTGCGGTCGATTACGCCGGCAACCAATACATCGACGATTACGACAACGAAGTCTTTCGCAAAGTAACTGCCTCGACAGGTATCGTGACGACATTCGCGGGCGACGGAACGGAAGGCTACGCCGGCGACAATGGGCCGGCAACAAGCGCCGAAATCGACATCGACTGGAATGCCGGAACGGATGCCGCCGGCAACGTGTACATAGCCGATACCAACAACAACATGATTCGGAAGGTGAACGCGGTTACCGGCATTATTACGACACCTGTGGGCGTTTGCTGTTCTCTTCAAGGCACGGGATTGCAGGGTTACAACGGCGACGGAATTCCGAGTTATGACGCATATTTGTTTTTCCCCCAGGGCGTGGTGACGGATGCGTCCGGCAATATGTACATCGCCGACTTCGGCAACAATCGCATTCGAGAAGTGAACGCGGCCTCGGGCTATATCTCGACCGTTGCAGGCACCGGTTTCGGAAACGGCTCGACGGGTACGGGCGGCTACACCGGTGACAATGGTCCCGCTACGAGCGCCGAGTTGAACGGTCCAGGCGCGATTGCGATCGACTCCGCGGGCAACTTTTACATCGCCGACTTCTTCAATAACGCCGTGCGGAAAGTGACCGCAGCCACCGGGATCATCACCACCGTGGCGGGCAACGGGACGCACGGCGACACCGGCGACAACGGTCCCGCAACCAGCGCTGAAATAGGTTCTCCAATCGGGGTTGCGGTCGATGCGGCCGGCGACCTGTACATCGTCGTTACCGGTTCAGGCGGTGAAGCGGTTCGGAAAGTGGACGCGGCCACAGGCATCATCACCACCGTGGTGGGCGGCGGCACAGGATGTACCGGGCAGACAGACTCGGTCGGAGACGGCTGCGGGGCGACGACTGCCAGCATTGGCGCCCAGAATATTGCGATCGATAGCGCGGGCAACCTCTACATCGCCGACGAAAGCAACAATCGCCTGCGGAAAGTCTCCCTGAAAACGGCGCCGATCACCTTCCCGCAGACGGCTGTCAATTCCACCAGTGCAGCGATCACATTCAAGTTGGCCAATCTGGGCAATGCTCCGCTGACCTTGAGCAGCATTTCGCCGACCGCGAATTTCAACGTCGATAGCGGCACGACTACCTGTTCCACGTCCGACACGGTTCCTGCTGGCGGTTCCTGCGTCATTGGCGTCGTGTTTGCTCCCACTGCGGGCGGAGCTACAACAGGCACACTCACGTTGACCGACAATGCTCTGAATGTGACGGGGTCGACCCAGCAGGTTGCCCTCAATGGTTCGATTCCCGCGGGCGGGGGGACGACCACTCCCACGGTGACGGTGTCGCCATCCCCAACGAGCATCACAACAGCCCAGGCTGATACGGTGACGATCGGCGTCAGCGGCGGCGGTGGTAATCCCACGCCGACGGGCTCAGTAACTCTGACCAGCGGAAGCTACACTTCCCCGGCGATGACTCTTGTAAGTGGCAGCGCGATGATTACGATTCCCGCCGGATCGCTGGCGACCGGTACCGACACGCTGACGGCGAGTTATACGCCGGACTCCGCAAGTTCGTCGACTTACAACAGCGCGACGGGGACGAACTCGATTAAGGTCGCAGTCACTGCGGCGCCTGTAAACATCGTCATTAATCCCTTGGAAAATGGCGGCTTCGGTACCAGCGACGGCATCCTCACGTTGGGAACCGAAGTGCCTTTCGTCGCCACGGGATTTTACAGCGACGGCGGCACGCAGGACCTGACAACGAGCGTGACCTGGGCGTCGTCCAACACTGCGGAAGTCACGATTGGCGCGAACACCGGGCTCGCGATTGGCGTCGGCGCCGGGACGACGGCCCAGATCACGGCCTCGCTGGGCGCTGTGACCAGTGCTGCAACTCCGGTGACGGTGGCCGCAGGCACGCTGGAAGGCGTTGCGATTACGCCGGCCACAGGGGGAGTGGATATCGGCGCAACGATGCAATTGGTTGCCTATGGAAACTATGACGTTTCCGGCGCCACTAACCCCTGGCCGACCGTCCTGGCGGACCTCACGCATGAAGTGAGTTGGACCTCCTCCAACCCAAGCGTCGCCAGCGTGAGCAATTCGGGGCTCATCACAGGGAATGCCGCAGGCACAACCACGATCACGGTGACCATGCCGGGGTTTTCGGGAACTCCGGAATCTGCCAGCGTGACGGTAGTGCCCGCTCCTCCCAATTGGGATTTGACCGGTAACCTCTTTCATCAGACAGCCGGCCAAACCGCAACCCTGTTGAATGACGGCACCGTTCTCATCGCGGGCGGGGAAGATTCCTCCAATGCGGTCCTAAACCTCGCGGAGATTTACAGTCCGAGTACTGAGCTTTTCACGAAGACAGCCGGCAACATGGTTGATGTCCGTACGCTGGCCACAGCGACCTTGCTGCCCGACGGGACGGTCCTGATCGCCGGAGGCGGAACTGGCGCGGGCGGGGGTGGCCAAGAAGACACCGCGGAAATCTACAACCCCGCAACCGGCATGTTTACCGCAACCACCAATACTATGAGCGCTGGCCGGGTTGGCGCCACGGCGACCCTGCTGAATACCGGCCTGGTCCTCATCGAAGGAGGGGGAGTGGGCGGTACGACGAGCGCAGACCTCTATGACCCGGCCGCAAAAACATTCACCCCCACCGGTCCCTTGAACGTGACGCGCACTTTCGCCACCGCGACCCTTCTCCAGAACGGGGAGGTTCTAATCGTGGGAGGTCGTAGTTCATTAAACGGAGGTGCGTTGTCCAGTGCGGAGTTGTACGACCCCACTAAGGGCACATTCACGCTCCTGAGTGCCACTCTCGCGTTCCCCCGAGAATTCCACTCAGCAACTTTATTGAACGACGGCCAGGTCCTGATTGCCGGCGGGGCTGCAACCGCCGTGTCCGCCTCCACTCCGCCCGGCTATGAGGAGCTCTACAACCCTGCTACGCAAACCTTCTTACGCACGGGCGCATTGAATGCTCCGCGGATCGCTCACAACGCATTGCTGTTGGGTGACGGCAATGTTCTCCTCATTGGAGGCGGCGCACCCAATAACCTTACGGGACTTTTCGGACAGGGTTTCCCGCCGCAGGCAACATCCGAAGTCTACAACCCGGCTACCGGCGAATTCACATTCAGCGCGAACATGAATTTCCAGCGCGAGCAATTCACGGCCACATTGCTGCAAAACGGAAGCGTTCTGGCTGCTGGAGGAGAAGGGATCATACTGTTTCCCGCTCCCGCCGAAATCTACACCCCGACACCGGACTTCACGATCACCACGTCGACCCCCACCATGGAGGTTAGCCAGGCAGGCAACTCCGCAACTTACATGCTGACGATCACCGCGGTAGATGGTTTCGGCGGTACCGTCGCCCTCGGAGTCAGCGGCAATTCGAATCTAGGCGTCGCATTGCCGGCTTCGGTCACGATCCCTTCGGGGGGCAGCCAAAACTTCAATGTCACGATCACCTCCGCGGTCCAATTGGGAGTCGGCACTTTCTCTGAGACGATAACTGGCACGGCTGTTAGCGGACCCCAGCACAGCCTTCCGCTTAATCTGAAAGTTGACAATCCCGGGCTGACACCGACCATTACAGTGATGCCGTCTCCATCGAGCATCACTACAACCCAGGCTGATACGGTGACGATAGCTGTCGCCGGCGGCAGCGGCAACCCTACACCTACCGGCTCAGTTACCTTGAGCAGCGGCAGCTATACCTCAACGGCGACGACGCTCACCAGCGGCAGCGCCATGATCACGATCCCAGCCGGATCGCTGGCGACCGGCACGGATACATTGACCGCGACTTACTCGCCGGACTCGTCAGGCGCCTTGATTTACACCGGCGCGACGGGCACGAACTCGGTCACCGTCACCGGCGCCACAGGCAGTGGCGCTTCGCTTGCACCTAATCCGCTTGCTTTTGGCGGCCAGGTCTACAAAACCACCAGCCCCCCGCTGGCTGTGGTCCTGTCGAATGCCGGCAGCACCGCACTCACCGGCATTACGCCCAGCCTTACTGGAACCAACCCGACTGATTTCGCCATAACCACCGGCACAAACGCATGCGGCACAACGCTGGCCGCCGGCTCAACCTGCAACTTATGGATCACCTTTACGCCGATCAACACGGGGAACCTGCAGGCCACGCTTTCGGTTGCCGACAGCGCCTCCAACACGCCGCAGACTGCAACTCTGACGGGAACCTACGATTACTTCTATGCCGATGTGGGCGCGGCCCTGGCGGCCCAGCCGGTGAGCGTCTACTTCAGCGCCTCTGGGACGCTGAATTCCATTCAGGTGCTCACCCAGGGCGCGGCCAATCTGGACTTCACTTATGGTCCCGGTGGAAGCTGCGGCACTGACACGGCATACACCGTGGGTGAAGTATGCACCGTCAACGTGGTCTTCAATCCTCAGGCTCCCGGAGTTCGTCTCGGCGCCGTACTGCTTACCGATTCCGGTGGCAACGTGCTGGGAACAACTTATATCCCCGGAACCGGACAGGCGCCGGAGATGGTCTACGGCACCGGAGTTCAATCCAAGTTGCCGCAATACTCAGGCGGCAACTACAGCGCGCCGCTCGGCATGACGGTAGACGCCAAACTGAATATCTATGTCGCAGACAGCTTGAACAGTTGGATTATCAAGACACCGTGGACCGGCACTGCGTATGGCGCACCAATCAAAGTCCCCACCGGCACACTGAACCAGCCCAGCGCCGTCGCTGTGGATGGAAGCGGGAACCTGTTCATCGCCGATACGAAGGATTTCCAGATCGTCGAGGTGCCCTGGAATGGCTCCAGCTACGGCACTCCGGTCATTCTGGACGCGAGCGGCTTACCTGACGCGGCTGGCATCGCGGTCGACAGCAACGGAAATCTGTTTTTCACCGACGGCATAGACCAGAAGCTGGTTGAAATGGCCTGGATGGGCAATGGTTACGGCACGCCCACAACAATTACCGCCGCCACTGGCCTTCATGCTCCGCACGGTGTGGCAGTGGACGCGAACCTGAACGTCTATGTCGCGGATTCCGGCGACAATCGGATCGTAGAGATTCCCTGGAACGGAACCAGCTTTGGCACGGAGATCGCGCTTTCGCCGAGCAACTTGTTCTATCCGCAAGCCGTGGCAGTGGATGCTGCAGGCGATGTGTATATCGCCAACACCGATGCCGGCACCGTGCTCGAATTGCCCGCCAACGGCTCGCTGTTCACAGTCGGCATTACCGGCGTGGCTAACGCGAACGGCGTGGCCGTCGATGCCAACGGCAACATCTATGCCGCCGATGCCACGAATAACGACGTCGAGAAGCTGAACGTCGCCAATCCTCCCAGTCTCAGCTTTGCTTCTACCAGTGTCGGCGCAGACACCGACCCCGCGCAGACAGTCACGGTCTGGAACATCGGCAATGCGAGCCTCTACTTCAATGCCGCCCAGAATAATCCTGTATACCCGGTCGACTTTCCCATCAACAGTAGCGACCCCAACCTGTGCGAAGAAGACAATTCCGTGCGCGACGGCGGAAGCTGCGATGTCTCCGTCAACTTCATGCCCACCGTCTCCGGGCCATTGGCCGAAGACGTCGTGCTCACCGATAACAACCTGAATGCCTCGGACAGTGTGACCCAGAGCATCCCTGTGAGCGGGACCGGTACGGGTGGCTCGTTGACGGCGCAGGCGATCACCTTCACTCAACCCACAACTCCGGTCACTTACTCCTCGGGCCTCACGATTTCATTAGTCGCCACCGGCGGCGCGTCGGGCAACCCAGTGGTCTTCACCATCGACGGCAGTAGCACCGGTGCGGGCACGATAACCGGCAACATGCTCACCGTCACCGGCGTCGGCACTTTCGTCATCGACGCCAACCAGGCAGGCAACTCCACTTACTCCGCCGCGCCGCAGGTGCAACGAACCGCGGTCGTCAATCAGGCGTCGCAAACCATCAACTTCACGCAGCCGGCTTCGCCCGTTACTTATACCTCGGGCTTGCAGATTACGTTGTCGGCGACCGGCGGCCCTTCGGGTAGCCCGATTGTCTTCAGCATTGATGAGAGCAGCACCGGCACCGGCAGCATCAGCGGAAGCACTCTGAACGTAACAAGCGTGGGCAGCTTTGTCATCGACGCCAACCAGGCAGGAAGCGCCGACTATTCGGCTGCGACTCAGGTGCAGCGAACGATCATGGTCAGCGCGCCCGCGCCGGATTTCAGCGTCACCGCCACTCCTCCATCGCAAAGCGTCGTACCTGGCGCTTCGGCCACGTATCCCATCACGGTGACGGACGTGGGCAGCGGCTTTACAAACGCCATAACGCTGAGCGTCTCTGGATTGCCTCCCGGTGCAACGGGCACCTTCACTCCTGCAACGGTCACGCCGGGCTCCGAGAGCGGAACTTCGACACTGACGGTGACAACAGCCGCTACCGCAGGTATGGTTCGACCTAACCTCTGGCCGATGGGTACTCCGGTTCTCGCTTTGCTCTTCATGCTTCCGTTCCGCCGCTGGCGAAAGCTGTGGCGGGGCAAGCTTCTGCTGCTGGTTGCAGGGTTGGCATCACTGGCTGGCGCTGCGTCGCTGATGGGTTGCGGCGGTGGCTTCGGATTGAAAACATCCCAGACTTACACGCTCACAATAACCGGAACCAGCGGAACCGATACGCACTCAACCACCGTGCAACTCACGGTTAAGCAATAGGAGACTCCATGCGACTCAGGATTAAGACGACCTTCGCCCTGTTGTTGACTGTTGCCGCGGTCTCCGCTGGTACGGCAGTTGCCCAGAATCCCGCTCCGAGCGCGACTGCGAGCGGCACGCCGCGCGCCGAACTCGCTCTTGGCTACACCTACCTGCACAGCAACGCGCCTCCGGGGGGGTGCGGCTGCTTCAACCTGAATGGCGGCAGCGCCGACTTCGCCTGGGCCATCAAGCCAGGCAGATGGGACCTGGTCGGCGATGTTGTCGGCGGCAATGCGAGCGGCGTCTCCGCCGCCGGATACGGGCTGACCCTCACTGCTTTTACCGCCGGCGTGCGCTATCTGCCGCCCATGGGCCACTCGTCCTTCCAGCCCTTCGGCCAGGTCCTGGCCGGCGTAGCACACTCCAGCGGAACACTGGTACAGGGATCGCAGTCCGCAACCACCAATGCCGACGCAGCCTTTGCCAGCAATTTCGGCGGAGGACTCGACCTGCGCGTTGACCACCGCTTCTCAGTGCGCCTCGTCGAAGCCGATTATCTGCTGACAACTTTCGACAACGGAAGCAACAATCACCAGAACAATCTGCGCATCAGCGCCGGAGTCGTGATTCACTTTTGAGGAAACTGACGAGTTAGTTCAATCGGATGCCGCGCCTTGCACATCGACGAATGGTTTTATGGCTTCCATGAGCTGACGGCCCTCAATTCTGAAACTTTGCATTCGTGGAACTAGCAGCCAACCTTGAGTGCCTTGCTAGGCTCCCCGCGTGGCCAGTCGATTCGAATTGTGCTCAAAAAATCGCGGCGAGAACCACTGTAACCGCGGATGCCCCCGGATTAAACGCGCGCGAACTGCTATCTGCGAAATTACTCGCGACCTTTTCGCCCGAAATGTTCAATCGCCTTTGAACCGTTACCCCGAATTCGGTAAATTCTCCTGGCCACCACTCGGGTTTCTCGGAAAGAATCGTTGAACATTGGAGGGGTTTTGTTCGAGGATCCTTGAACATTTTGCAGGCCTGAGGTCGTGCAAAGCTGAACATTTCGTGCCACTTGAGCCGGCTTCATAAACCCAGGGGAAAATGCACTCCCAGCCCGCCGCTTCATGGCATTTTGCCGCGCATCTTGTTGGGTTAGCTTCGCGAAGAGCAGGTCCCTCAGCACCATAAAGAAGAGAGGATCGAAGAAGGTTGAATGGGCGGGGCGTGGAGTAGCCCTGAGCTATCGCAAGATACCGAGGTGGTTGCTTTTGCTGGCCCAGGCTTATCGCGATATGGGCCAAATTAAAAAAAGCCCGCGCCGCGGCCCGGGAAGGTTTGGCTCCGTTGCCAGCTCTACAGGCGGGAGCAACGAAGCGACGGATGCGCAGGCTGAGATCGGTCACAGTAAACCTCCTTGTGACCCAAGCCTTACACCGTCAACAATGCGCGGGGACCACAGCCGCCGCGGTGCGTCGCGCCAGCGACTTAGTTAAAACGTTGTCATCGCGAACACTCTTCTGAACCTCAGCGCTACTCCTGGCGTGTTAACGGCTTTTCCGACATTGGGTTTTCCAGGGAGAGCAGGTCGTTGCTTTTGTCGAGGACTCGGACGGGACCTAAGTCGCTAAGATTCCGGCGCAAATAATCTGTGTTCAGAGAGAGATATATCGCAACGACTGATGGGTAACGAATGTCGGCGAGTGCTTACAAATCCAATCCACTTGGCCGCGCAACCGGCTACCGAGAGAAGTGACTTCCGGAGCTGAGTAGGTTAAGAGTCACATGGGCGCGTAGCCGACTATTCGGCCACGTGGATGACAGGACATCAAAGCGCGCTCAATGGTAGTCCAAGAACCTGCATCGTCGTCTCAGTACCAAATTCTCCAAACACGCGTAGCCCGCTCCGGCTTTTTCCGACGCATTAACTTTCAGTCGGCCGATCGGCCGGTGATATTTGCGGAGTTGAAACTTCGGCGGGGGTTCACATGTCGTGTCTCAAAAAGGGTGTCGAAAATCGAACCGCCGCGGCGGCCTTTTGAAACGGCAAAAAACCTTGGAATAGCTGCCAACCCCGTTCGCAAAGCCCTCGCGAACTGTGCCTTCTATCTCACTGAAAACGAAAGATAATTTTGGACTAGAAGAGCCGTTTCAAAGCCTGTGGCTTGGGAAACACTCATCACGCCGAAGAAGTAGTCGGAGCAGACCTCCGCCCTGCAAGTTCACTGAACTCTAAAATGCTTGTACCAAAAAAACAGCGCTGGGTGAAGATTCAACCTACCGACATTTTGACGCCGCGCTACCCCTCCGTCCCAAACGTCGCCTATCCGAGACGAATCAGCGCAGCTGAGTAAGCCGGAACCTTTACGAGCAATTTGCCGGATTGAGACTTGATTGGCTCGTCTGCGCGACCGTGAAACTGTCCATCGCTCTTAACGGCGCCTCCCTGGAACCTCACGCCGTCCCGGGCATCGATCTTTGGGCCCTCGAGGCGGGCGACAGAAGCTCGTGTGAATCCGATTGCAGGAGCAATGATCGTAACTTCCGCATCGCGGCCGTCCTTGTTAAAAACGGCAACCAAGCGCGTCGCGTTTCCTCGACCCGCTGCATAGGCCGTGATATTTCCTCCCCGCGTTTCAATTGTTGTCTTCATCAGGGCGTGCCCGGCAAACTGTTGCGCCAGCATAAGGCCGTAGTACTCCGGGCGGGTGCTGAAGCCGCTCTCGATGGAGCCGACGATCGGCGAATAGTAGCCATTTGCCCCTCCATGCAGATTCACTCCCATGCATCCCAGAGTTGCCATTTGCAGGCAATAATCCCCCACCCACAATGCGGACGCGAACGTATCGCTGACACCCGGTTTGCCGGCGTTATAGCAGGAGTTGCCTTCTGTCATGCGAAACGGCAGTCCGGCAGCCTTGGCTGAATCCAGCGTTTGCCGGCAGGAGGAGTCAAATTGGGCTCCTGGGTGCAAGAGCCGATCAATCGTCATCTGCGAATCGGTTGGAGGACCGAGCGGATAGTAGTGGCTGGTTGCAAACTCAATTTCCTTTGGAACATTCTCGGTGAAGTGCTTCACCCAGGCCGGGTCTGAGGCTGTGTCTGGACCGGCCACCTCGACCTGCGGAAGCTTTTCATGAAACGCCTGACGAAAATTCTTCCAGCGAGTCAGGTACTCGTCGAATGTCCACCGCTTGTCCTGCTGATCCCGATGCCTGAAGAGGTCAGGTTCGTTCCCGAATTGAACTGCGATCAGTTGTCGCCCCAATGTCTTCGCTACATACCCACCTTCGGCAAGTGCCTGCTCCAGCGTGCCTCCGCCAAGGTTCAGACCATAGATGCATCGCCAGCCCGTAGCTGTAAGAAAGCCTTGCAGGTTACGGATAGAGCGCGGTGTGATGATGAAAGTGCGCGGGACGCGATGGCCGGGATCGGGTCCCACCAATCCCCCTGCTTCCGGTGGAGTTGCCGGCTCCGTCTCGGACCAGAGCGTAAACTCGCTCAGGTTGCCACCCAGGCGCAGCACTCCCGACGGGCTCAGCGTGCGAAACATCTGAATCAGCGCCGAGTTTTGGGGCGAAAAGAAATCCGGATAAGTCAATTGCCCGCTCTCGTAACTCAACCCCATGTAATCTGCGGGCACGATTGCAAGGTTCGTCGCAGAGTCAATGTTCAGCTCAACCTCCAGGGCCGGCGACTGTGCTGTCAACTCGCGTGATACGCTCAATGCGGTTGCGCCGAGCGCAGCGGTCATAGAACAGAATTCTCTTCTCGTTAGTTCTTTCATCGCGCTTTCCGTTCATCTCTGTTGGCCGGCATTTGCACGGCAATGTTGCGGTAAGTTGCGCCTGCCCGCGAAGAGCAGGCGCAACGCAATCAATGCAGTGACAGGATTAGAAAGTCAGTCTTCCGCCCACCTGGATAACACGCTGGGTTCCCGTCGCACCGGTGATCTTGCCGTCGTTGCCCGACGAGAGAGATGATGTCGGGTTGGAGAGATTCACCCAGTTCATGACGTTGGTGAATTCGGCGCGGAACTGGAACGTCATTCCCCGCTCGAAGTTAACGTTGCGGTACAGGGCCGCATCCATATCCTTGAGGCCCGGTCCGTTCAGGGAGAATGGTCCCACGTTGCCGTCGGCACCGCCTGGTCCGATGCCCAAGCCAGGCCCGTTGGGTGTGAATGCCGCTTTGTTGAACCACGCCGTCGTTACGCCATTAGCAGAAGCAGCGCATACACGGCAGCGGTGCGGGCTGAGTATGGGGCTAACGCCAGAAACTGCGTTGGGGCGGTTTGCGTTCGCACTGTCAAAGTTATTGTTGGATCCCGTGGACATCGAAAACGGCGCGCCGCTGATGAAAGAGGCGACCGATGTGATCGTCCAGCCGTTGGCCACTTCCTCGATGATCTTGTTTCCGTGGACGTAGTCGATGTTCCACAGGCCGGAGATGGACGCAGTGCTGTCATGATTGACAGGCATAAGGCCTCTTTCTTCCTGAAGGCCGCCGCCGAGGGCGCCCAAGGAATTATTGGAGGCAGTGAAGGGCTTGCCGGCGACGCCGAAGTCCTGCGCGCCCTGCAACCCATTCTCCACGAAGTTAGCGCTTTCCAGCGCGCGGCTCCAGACATAGAAACCGCTGACTGTGAAACCGCCTGACATCGTCTTGGTCGCCGAGACTTGAAGCGAATTGTAGTTGGTGGTCTGGCCTGGGATCAGGTAGGTAATCCCACTCAGGGTGCCAGCCGCGCCGGGAATGCCGGAATCGTATTGACGACGGGCGTCGATGCTGGTCGCTGAAGTGCTTGGCGTACCGAAAGCGGTCGAATACGGCGCGTAGTTCTCGTCGACGAAGGTTGCCAGGTTACGGCCAAGGGTGCCTACATAAGCTGTCGTCAGGGTTATCCTGGCAGGCAATTGCTGCTGCACGCTGAGGTTAAACTGGTAAACGGAAGGATACTTCATATACGTTGCGATGGCCTCAGGGCCGGCGAACGGGATGAAGATCGGATGGGTCGGTTTATAGGTGTACGGGAAGATGCCTCCACCGGGACTGGTGTTGAGGAAACCGTAAGCGACGCCACCGTACATATTTGTGAGGGATGGAGTGGGGCCAAAGCTTTCGCGCAAGGCGAACGGCGCGCCGTTGCCGGGCTGGTTCCACTCATTGCCGCCGGGAATTCCGTAGAAGATACCGGCTGCGGCGCGAACCGAGGTCTTGCCGTCCCCAAACGGATCCCATGCAAAACCGACACGAGGCGAAATGTGGTTGAACTCCGTGCTGATGATGCCGCGGCCGACGCCAGCGTCTCCCACGAACAACAAGCCCTTCGGCGCTGACGGAGTGACGGTGGATTGCTGGTTGGGAACAAACGACGCCGTCCTGTCGTGCGCATCGACGGGAGGCGTATCGATGTCCCACCGGAGTCCAAGGTTGGCCGTGAAACGGTGTGTGATCCGGTAGTTGTCCTGCGCAAACACCGCGGTGTGCCACGTGCTCAGATGCGTGACATAAGGCGTGTCCTGCTCAAATGAGCTGGTTTGGCCGGCGACGAAGTCTGCAAGCGCATTACCCGTGCTGGTGGGCGCGGAGCTGGCGAAGCCGACGTCGCCATAATTATTCAGATCGGCAACGAACAGGGTCTGGTCGAGAGCAAACTCACCGCCAAGGGAAAGGTTGTGTTTGCCCTTGGTGATGCTGACTACGTCGCGTAACTCATAGTTGTTGGAACCCGTGACCGGGCCGGCATTCGGGTTCCCCGTGTTGAAGTCGCCACTGATGTTTAGATAGGGCAGGCTGGCCGGTCCCTGGATTTGGAAATTCGAGCCGAAACTGCCGAGGGTTTGCGATTGTGGGCCGGTCACGGGAATAAGAATGCGTCCGCCCAGCGCCCGCGTGAAGGTTAGCCAGGCCTGATTGGCCGTGTTGGGGCTGAAGGTGTGAACCTCGCTTATATTGGCATTCGTCTGAACCGTTTTGGACTGATCTCCGGTCCAATTGACGTTGCCGCCTCCGCTGGGAGTTGACGCGGTAGTGATATGGAAGTAGGTCACTCCCACATGGTCGTTGCTGCCAAGGTTCTCGTCAAACTTGCCCAGATATTCGTTTGAGTCTGTCGGAGTAACGTATACGCCGACCCAATTTCCGCCTCCGGTTGTAAGAAGGCTGCCGTTGGGCAACGGAACGGAAACACCGATTGTGTTCTTTACGTTCAAGATATTTGCGGCGGTTGGGTCCAGGTAAGCGAAATCGAAGCCTGGGTTAGCGGGGTTTGGGATTGCGGTGGTGTACATGCAGTTCAAAGTGGCAACCTGACAATTTGGGCTGGTGTTTGTTCCCATTACCTGATTCGCGGGGACGTCCCAGGCGGCCGCGGTCACGCCGGCCGGTTTCGGGTTGTAAACCTTGATCGATGTGTCCGCAGTAAAGTCGCCCAGACGCTCGGCAGGCGTGGGCACGATCGCACCAGTCACCGCTGCTCCGGCGACCTGGCGCAGACCGGCATAGCTGAAGAAGAAGAAGGCCTTGTCGTGCTTGATGGGGCCGCCGACGGTTCCGCCAAATTGGTTGCGGTGGTAAGGCGCTTTGCCCGCTTTAAGGTTCGGCGCACCCCACTGCCATGCATTGAAGTCGGTGTTGCGGTTGAACTCGAACAACGAGCCATGGAACTTATTTGTTCCCGACTTTGTGATCACCGAGACCACAGCGGCGGAGAATTGGCCGTATTGCGCCGAGAATGCGCTGGTCTCTACGCGGAACTCTTCGATCGCGTCGGGGTTGGGCGCCGGGTTGCCGTAGTTGCGCATCCCGGTGATGTTGTTGCCGCCATCCAGATAGAAGCCGACGGTTCCGTTGCCGGCGTCGAGCCCGCCATTGACCTGGACAGCAGTGGACGCAATTCCAACGGTCATATTGGGCGAGCCGCTGGGGTTCGAGGTGGAGCTTTGGTTATTGGCCATCACACCCGGCGTGACTGAAATTTCGGAGTAGATATTGCGATTGACCAGGGGGAGCCCGATGATCTCGTCCGCCTCAATCGTCCTGCTTATTACCGCGTCCGACGTATTGATCAGCGGGGGAGCCTCAGTGACCGTGACGGTCTGGGTAGCCGCACCCACGGTCAGCGTGACATCAACAGTGAGCGTCTGGTCGACGTCGAGGGAGACACTCTTTTGCACGAAGCGTTCAAAACCGGGAGCCTG
>CAWHEK010000035.1:0-3761 GCA_963828325.1 uncultured Acidobacteriaceae bacterium | reverse complement strand
AAAGCCACACCTCCTTATCTTTCAGGTATTTAGGATCGTCCCCGCCCTCCTTTGTCGAGATTGTTCTCCGAACCACTCGATTACCCATTGTGAATCCGGTATGCGGCTCGGGAGCCCCAAAATTCGTGCAGAGCGTGCGTACTCCGGCACACTCTGCATTTGACCTGTCTGCGCACGCTGCGTGGATTTTAGGACCGAACGCGAATCAGGGCTTTCTCAACCCCTAACGCTGCCGCGGCACGCACCAGCACTCCAAGTGTTGGCGTCACCTGAGCACGTTCAATTCGGGATAGTTAGGTTCGATGCGTCCCAATCATTAATGCCAGGGTTAACTGTGAGTAGCCGCGCCCGAGCCGCAGTTCGCGAATTGTTTTCCTGATCAGACGGGGGAGAGTATTCGGTTTTGTGGCATTTGAGACAAGTGGGATTTGAAGATGGAAGATTGGAAGAGGCTTTCGGCAGCTCCGGCACAAGTTTGTCGTTCCAGCAAATTGCCGCAAGTTACACCAAGGGCATACCAAATCATCCCGAACCGGGAAGTTTGATTGAGGCATATTTCGACTTCTGAAGCGCATCGTCAACGGCCATGGGACCCCGATCGTGCGAGTCGATGATCAGCGAACAACGGCGAATAGAGGGCTTGCTCTTCGTTCTCGAACAACGAGATCCTGTTCTCTGTCTGGAGGGGAAGCCAGCCAATTCCGACGCAAGAAGATGATCTCTTGCTTTGCCGGAGGTCGCGCGCGGGGCCGCACAGCGAGGAATCTGAAATCAAAGGAGAGGGTGGGCTGATGCCGGATCAGCACACCAAGAACATCGTGAGATTAGCTCACGTCAGGAATTGCCAGCCTGCGCGTGTTGGCAGAAAACCTGGCTAATCGACTGGGTATCCCGTCATTTCATTGACGGGTCGCGGCTGCATCGTTTTCTCAGTACCAAATTCTCCAAACACGCGTAGCCCGCTCCGGCTTTTTCCGACGCATTAACTTTCAGTTGGCCGATCGGCCGGTGATATTTGCGGAGTTGAAACTTCGGCGGGGGTTCACATGTCGTGTCTCAAAAAGGGTGTCGAAAATCGAACCGCCGCGGCGGCCTTTTGAAACGGCAAAAAACCTTGGAATAGCTGCCAACCCCGTTCGCAAAGCCCTCGCGAACTGTGCCTTCTATCTCACTGAAAACGAAAGATAATTTTGGACTAGAAGAGCCGTTTCAAAGCCTGTGGCTTGGGAAACACTCATCACGCCGAAGAAGTAGTCGGAGCAGACCTCCGCCCTGCAAGTTCACTGAACTCTAAAATGCTTGTACCAAAAAAACAGCGCTGGGTGAAGATTCAACCTACCGACATTTTGACGCCGCGCTACCCCTCCGTCCCAAACGTCGCCTATCCGAGACGAATCAGCGCAGCTGAGTAAGCCGGAACCTTTACGAGCAACTTGCCGGATTGAGACTTGATTGGCTCGTCTGCGCGACCGTGAAACTGTCCATCGCTCTTAACGGCGCCTCCCTGGAACCTCACGCCGTCCCGGGCATCGATCTTTGGGCCCTCGAGGCGGGCGACAGAAGCTCGTGTGAATCCGATTGCAGGAGCAGTGATCGTAACTTCCGCATCGCGGCCGTCCTTGTTAAAAACGGCAACCAAGCGCGTCGCGTTTCCTCGACCCGCTGCATAGGCCGTGATATTTCCTCCCCGCGTTTCAATTGTTGTCTTCATCAGGGCGTGCCCGGCAAACTGTTGCGCCAGCATAAGGCCGTAGTACTCCGGGCGGGTGCTGAAGCCGCTCTCGATGGAGCCGACGATCGGCGAATAGTAGCCATTTGCCCCTCCATGCAGATTCACTCCCATGCATCCCAGAGTTGCCATTTGCAGGCAATAATCCCCCACCCACAATGCGGACGCGAACGTATCGCTGACACCCGGTTTGCCGGCGTTATAGCAGGAGTTGCCTTCTGTCATGCGAAACGGCAGTCCGGCAGCCTTGGCTGAATCCAGCGTTTGCCGGCAGGAGGAGTCAAATTGGGCTCCTGGGTGCAAGAGCCGATCAATCGTCATCTGCGAATCGGTTGGAGGACCGAGCGGATAGTAGTGGCTGGTTGCAAACTCAATTTCCTTTGGAACATTCTCGGTGAAGTGCTTCACCCAGGCCGGGTCTGAGGCTGTGTCTGGACCGGCCACCACGACCTGCGGAAGCTTTTCATGAAACGCCTGACGAAAATTCTTCCAGCGAGTCAGGTACTCGTCGAATGTCCACCGCTTGTCCTGCTGATCCCGATGCCTGAAGAGGTCAGGTTCGTTCCCGAATTGAACTGCGATCAGTTGTCGCCCCAATGTCTTCGCTACATACCCACCTTCGGCAAGTGCCTGCTCCAGCGTGCCTCCGCCAAGGTTCAGACCATAGATGCATCGCCAGCCCGTAGCTGTAAGAAAGCCTTGCAGGTTACGGATAGAGCGCGGAGTGATGATGAAAGTGCGCGGGACGCGATGGCCGGGATCGGGTCCCACCAATCCCCCTGCTTCCGGTGGAGTTGCCGGCTCCGTCTCGGACCAGAGCGTAAACTCGCTCAGGTTGCCACCCAGGCGCAGCACTCCCGACGGGCTCAGCGTGCGAAACATCTGAATCAGCGCCGAGTTTTGGGGCGAAAAGAAATCCGGATAAGTCAATTGCCCGCTCTCGTAACTCAACCCCATGTAATCTGCGGGCACGATTGCAAGGTTCGTCGCAGAGTCAATGTTCAGCTCAACCTCCAGGGCCGGCGACTGTGCTGTCAACTCGCGTGATACGCTCAATGCGGTTGCGCCGAGCGCAGCGGTCATAGAACAGAATTCTCTTCTCGTTAGTTCTTTCATCGCGCTTTCCGTTCATCTCTGTTGGCCGGCATTTGCACGGCAATGTTGCGGTACGTTGCGCCCGCTCGCGAAGAGCAGGCGCAACGAAATCAATGCAGTGACAGGATTAGAAAGTCAGTCTTCCGCCCACCTGTATCAGGCGCTGGCTGCCGGCAGCCGAGGTGATAGTGCCCTGAGAGCTGCCCGTGATGTTTCCGGTGGACGGGTTACCGAGGCTGACCCAGTTCATGACGTTGGTGAATTCGGCACGGAACTGGAACGTTGTTTTGCCTTCGATATTCACGTTGCGGAGCAGAGCCGCATCCATGTCCTTGAGGCCCGGTCCAACGATGGTGCCGCGTCTCACGTTGCCATCTGCACCGCCGGGGCCGATGCCGCCAGTAACGCCCGGTCCGTTGAGAATGTACGACATCCCAGCCGCCGCAGCTGCCCCCATATTCGTTTTGTCGGCCGCGACATAGGTACTGTTGAACCATTGCGTAGTGACGCTGGTTGGGCTCTGAGTCCCTGCGCCGCATACACGGCAGCGGTGCGGGTCGAGCTTTGGGCTAATGCCTGTAAAGTTGGGACGGCTCTGGCCCAACGAGTCAAAGTTCAGGTTGGATCCGGATGAGACGCTAAATGGCAGGCCGCTCATCAAATAGACGATGGGCGAGATGGTCCAGCCGTTGACCACTTCACTGACGATCTTGTTCGACCCGTGGAAGTAGTTGATGTTCCACATGCCGGAGAAGGCCGCATTGCTGTTCCGGTTGTTGGCCATGAGCTGATACTCCTGCCCGAGGCCGCCACCGAGGGCGCCCATGGAGTTGTTTCCCGGGGTGAAGGGCTTGCCGAACACGCCATAATCTTGCACTCCGGTCATCCCTCCATTCTCCACAAACTCTCCGCTTTCGAGAGCGCGGCTCCAGACATA
>CAWHEK010000034.1:0-382611 GCA_963828325.1 uncultured Acidobacteriaceae bacterium | reverse complement strand
GCAGCGCCGTATGCTTCCAGCGCCCACACTTCCATTTCGCCGAAACGCTGTCCGCCGAACTGCGCCTTGCCGCCCAGCGGCTGTTGCGTGATCAACGAGTACGGACCGATCGACCTTGCGTGAATCTTGTCATCGACCAGGTGCGACAGCTTGAGCATGTAAATGTAGCCCACTGTTACTGGCTGTTCGAATTGATCGCCCGTCAGGCCGTCGAAGAGCATCGTCTTGCCCGATGACGGCAATCCGGCCGATGCCAGCAGAGCCTTGATTTCGCTCTCCTGCGCACCGTCGAATACCGCTGTTCCGAACCAAATGCCCTTGCTCATGCCCTGCATCACGCGGATCAGCATCTCGTCGTCCAGTTCCAGCAACTGCCCGATTACCGCGGTTCCGGCGAATTCTTTCTTCGCCATCTCGCGCGCATATGCGGCCTCGGAGTTCTCCTTCAACAGTTTTGCGACTTTCTTGCCCAGCTCGTGCGCGGCCCATCCCAGGTGCGTCTCCAGGATCTGCCCCACATTCATACGAGAAGGCACGCCCAGCGGATTCAGCACAATCTCCACCGGCGTTCCATCGGGCAGATACGGCATGTCTTCCACTGGAAGAATGCGCGAGATCACGCCCTTGTTGCCGTGACGGCCGGCCATCTTGTCGCCCACGCTCAGCTTGCGCTTCATGGCCACGTAGACCTTCACCAGCTTGATCACGCCCGGAGGCAGCTCGTCGCCCTTTTGCAGCTTGGCCACCTTTTCGTTCGTAATCTTGCGCAGCACTTCGATCTGCCGCGACGTCATCTCTTCGATCTCGTCGATCTGTTCGTTCACCCGCGGATCTTTGTCGGCGTAACGAATTCTCTTGAGGTTCTTCGTCGAGATGCGCTCGATGGTGTCGCGATCCAGCAATGCGCCCTTAACCAGCAGGCGCTTGTTCGTGCGTTCGTCGTGCAGGTCGGCCAGCACTTCCTTGGCGCCCAGGATCGCTTCCAGCCGCTTCAACCGCTCATCGGTCAAAATCCGGATCTCGTCGCCCAGGTTCTTTTCGAGCTTGGCCACATATTCGCCCTCGATCAGCTTGGCGCGCTCATCCTTTTCCTGGCCCTTGCGGCTGAAGATCCGAACATCGACCACCGTGCCTTCGATTCCCGGAGGGCATGTCAGCGAAGCGTCGCGCACGTCGCCGGCCTTTTCGCCGAAGATTGCGCGCAGCAGTTTCTCCTCCGGCGTTAGCTGGGTTTCGCCCTTCGGCGTCACCTTGCCCACCAGAATGTCGCCGTGCCCGATCTGGGCGCCGATGCGGATCACTCCGCTTTCGTCCAGGTCGCGCAGCGCATGCTCGCTGACGTTGGGAATGTCGCGCGTGATCTCTTCCGGACCTAGCTTCGTGTCGCGTGCCTCGATCTCGAACTCCTCGATGTGCACCGAGGTGTAGTAATCCTCGCGCACCAGTTGCTCCGAGATCAGGATCGCGTCCTCAAAGTTGTATCCGCGCCACGGCATAAAGGCCACCAGCACATTCCGGCCCAGCGCCAATTCCCCTTGCTCCGTGCACGGCCCGTCGGCGATCACCTGCCCCTTGAGTACACGATCGCCTTGGCGAACCACCGGCTTCTGATTGATGCAGGTGTTCTGATTCGACCGCTTGAACTTGATGAGCTGATAAATATCGGAACCCACTTCGCGCGAAAGCTGCATCGGATGATGCTCGCCTTCGACGCGCACAATAATGCGCTCCGAGTCCACCGAGTCCACGATGCCGTTACGCTTGGCCAGGATCACCGCTCCAGAGTCGCGCGCCGTTACGCCTTCCATGCCCGTGCCGACCAGCGGCGCTTCGGCGGCCAAGAGCGGCACCGACTGCCGTTGCATGTTTGCGCCCATCAGTGCGCGGTTCGCATCGTCGTGCTCCAGGAATGGAACCAGCGATGCGGCTACCGACACCAATTGCTTCGGGCTTACGTCGATGTAGTCCACCTCGGTGCGGTTCACCAGCACAAAGTTCCCCAGCCGGCGCGCATTCACCAGGTCTTCTGTGATCACGCCGTTCTCGTTGAACTCGATGTTGGCCTGCGCGATGGTGTGTTTGTCCTCTTCCCACGCCGACAGGTAGAAGCTGAAAGGAATCGAGTCGATGGCTCGCTTGCCTTCCTTCTTCAACTTTGCGTTCAGCTTGTGCGCTTCGTCCTTCTCGATGTGGTCGCCCACGCGCAACCCGCTTTCGCCCGCGTTCACAATCTCCACGAAGTCCAGAATCTTCGAGTCCTTCACCTTGCGGTAAGGCGACTCGATAAATCCGTATTCGTTGATGCGCGCAAAACAGCTCAGCGAACTGATCAGTCCGATGTTCGGACCTTCCGGCGTTTCGATCGGGCAAATGCGTCCGTAGTGAGTCGGGTGCACGTCGCGCACTTCAAATCCGGCGCGCTCGCGGCTCAACCCGCCCGGCCCAAGCGCCGAAAGACGCCGCTTGTGCGTGATCTCTGATAGGGGATTGGTCTGGTCCATGAACTGCGACAGCTGCGACGACCCGAAGAACTCGCGGATAGCCGCCATTACCGGCTTGGCGTTGATCAGGTCGTGCGGCATCGCCGTGTTCAGTTCCTGATACACGCTCATCTTTTCCTTGATAGCCCGCTCCATGCGCACCAGGCCGATGCGGAACTGGTTTTCCATCAGCTCACCCACCGCGCGCACGCGCCGGTTGCCCAGGTGATCGATGTCGTCGACTACGCCGATGTTCTTGCGCAGCTTGAGCAGGTAACGGATGGTCGAGTAAAAGTCATCCGCCGTCAGCGTCCGATGGTCGAGCTGCGTCGCATCCTGATTCTCGTAGAGCTTGATGTTGAACTTCAGGCGGCCTACGCGCGAGAAATCGTACTTGCGCGGATCGAAGAACATGCCCTCGAACAGTGCCGTCGCCGTATCCAGCGTCGGCGGGTCGCCCGGCCGCAGCTTGCGGTAGATCTCAATCAGCGCCTCTTCCGGCTTGTGCACCGAATCGCGCTTCAACGTATTCGAGATGATGTTGCCCACGTCGTCGCGATCCGGGAAGAAAACTTCAAAGCCACCCGCGCCCGAAGCCATCACCTTGTGCAGGCGGTCGGCCGTCAACTCCACGTTGGCCTCGACAATCACTTCGCCGGTGTTCGTGTCCACCACGTCGGAAGCCGTCAGCGCGCCGTCCAGTTCCGCCGCTTCCACTTCCACCTTCTGGATGTTCCCCGCGCGCAGAGCCTTCAGCGCATGTGCGGTGATCTTCCGCCCTGCGTGCGCAATCTCCTCGCCACCGTGCTTGATGGCGTGTGCCGGCTTGGCGCCCACAAGGTGCGTGCCTTTGGTCGCGTCCTGCTGCACTTCCCACATCAGCTTCCCGTCACTCTTGTGAATCCGGTCCACTGTGTAGAAGGTCTTCAGAATCTCTTCGTCCGAGCGCAGTCCCAGCGCGCGCAGGAAAATCGTTCCCAGGAACTTGCGCTTGCGGTCGATGCGCACATACAGCGTGTTCTTCTGGTCGTATTCGAACTCCACCCACGATCCGCGGTAAGGAATGATCTTGCCCAGGAAGTAGGTGCGATTGTTGGCGGTCTCAAAAAACACGCCCGGAGAGCGGTGCAACTGCGAAACAATCACGCGCTCCGTGCCGTTCACAATGAACGTTCCATTCGGCGTCATCAGCGGAATGTCGCCGAAGAATACTTCCTGTTCCTTGATGTCGCGGATGGTCTTGTTGCCCGTCTCGGCGTCCTTGTCGTAAATGGTCAGGCGCACCGTCACCTTCAACGGCGCGGAGAACGTCATGCCACGCTCCTCGCACTCCTGCTGGTCGTACTTCAGTTGCAGGCTTACCGGGTCGCCGCACTTGTTGCAAAAGTCCGGCGTGTTCTTGTTGTAGGTGCCGCACTTCTGGCAAAGCACGTCGCTCGACATGAAAGGATCCGTAATCACCATCGCGCCGCAATGCACGCAGGCCGTCCTCAGGTGATGCAGGCCTTTCAGGTGGCCGCACTTGCACTCCCAGTTGCCGATCGAGAAGTCCACGAAATCCAGTTGCGAGATTCCGCGAAAATCCATGATCGGAAAAACCGACACAAACACCGACTGCAAGCCGCTGTCGTCGCGCTCGTTGGGCAATTTATCCATTTGCAGGAACCGCTCATAGCTGCGGCGCTGCACTTCAATCAGGTTGGGAATCTGGGTGGCAGTTGGAATCTTTGAAAAATCGAGCCGGCTGCGAATCGCGCGCTTCTCGTTGGGCATGTTCACTCCTGAGCCTCGTCGTTCCGGCGCGCCCACCTATTTCGTGGCTCGACCGGCCGGGCGCCTGAGTCTCGTGGGCTCCCGTTTGGTTCCGTTATTCCGTAAGTTGCCGAAAGTGCGTGAGAGCAGGCAATGATTGCCCGCCCTTCTGTTGCCGGCAGCCCGGAAATGGTTTCCGGTTACCGGAAAGAACCCGGATCAGGCGGGTTCTGTGAGAGCTCGGTCAAAAACGCGTGGTCGATGTTGCGTGCTGCGGGCAGGTGCGCTAGACTGCGCACAATTGGAAGATGCGAGCACAACGGCTGAACCCGGAATTACGGGAGAAACCGTAAAGGGAAGTTGTGCGCGTATGGCTGTCAGAGCTTTGAAAATCCTCTCCGCAGCTCACCGGGAGACACGAAAAGCCCGTAAGGACGCAATGCCTCACGAGCGCGGCTCTTCGCCAGTGCCCCCTATCGAATTTTCTTCCATTGTCCTCGCCGATCGCAAAATCCGCTTCCGCCGCGAATCACCCGCTGCCCGACCACCGTCAACGGCTGCCCGCCTGACCTGGGAAAACCGCTGACTCAAAAGAACTTGACTCGAAACATCCGCTCTTGTCGATCGCTGCTCTGATCCGCGGATGCCTGCGTGACCACCACGCGCCGCACTTCACGCCGTCTGGCCATTCAGCCCGTAGGTTAACCAGGCGGAACCGCCAAGACGCGCACCCTCTATCTTAGCGCGTCCTGGCGGCGCATGCAAGTCCCATGCCGTTCCATTGACTTCGGCCCGTTTACTTGATTTCGACGGTCGCGACGCCTTCAAACTTCTTCCGGATGGCCTCTGCCTCGTCCTTGGTCGCATTCTCCTTGATGGCCTTCGGAGCGCCGTCCACCAAGTCCTTGGCTTCCTTCAGGCCGAGCGAAGTGACTTCGCGTACTGCCTTGATGGTGTTGATCTTATTGGCGCCGGCGTCCTTCAGAATGACCTGAAATTCGGTCTTCTCCTCTGCCGCCGGAGCCGCTCCGCCTGCCGCTGCGCCGCCGGCAACCATCACCGGTGCCGCTGCCGCCGCCGAAACGCCAAGCCGCTCTTCCAGCTTTTTCACCAAAGCCGCCGCTTCCAGCAGGCTCAGGCTCACGATTTGCTCTTCCAATTGCGCGATATCCGCCATGTTCTCTCTCCAATCGAAATCCGTTTGAATTCGTATTTCCCCGGCCGCCCTGCAAATTCGAGAGTTTCCGTTGCGCCAGACGTGCGCACTCTCTCATCTACATCCAGCCAAAACCTGTGGAACGTTGGTTTCCCACCCTTTCCGCGTCGTTGCGGAAAGGGTGGGAAACCAAAACTCAGGCCGCAGCTTCAGCAGCTGCAAACTTTTCTTTCTCCACTCCCTGGCCAATCACTACCGCCAAATCACGGCCCGTAGCATTGATGACCGTTGCCAGCCGTTGTGCCGGCGCATTCATAAGGAAGAGTAGCTTCGAGAAGATCTCTTCCTTGCCCGGCATGGTCGCCAGCGCCTTCACGTCGTCCACGCTCAGCAGCTTGCCGTCCACGATGCCTAGCTTGAAGTGGAACTCCGCCGCGTTCTCGCCTGCCCACTTGGCAAACACCTTGGCCAGCGCCACCGGATCGCCCGCGGTAAACGCCACTGAGTTCACGCCCTTCAAACCCTTCAGCGCCTCTTCAACCTGCGTGCCGGAGCCGGAAATCGCGGCCAGCTTGTTCTTCACTACGCGGTACTTGCCGCCCGCTTCGCGAATTACCTTGCGCAGCTCGTAATCCTTGGCCACCGTCAGCTTGCTGAACGTGCCCACAATCGCGGTGGTTGATCCGGCCAACTCTGTAGCCAGCACCTTCACCTTCTCCGCTTTTTTCGCCTTCGAAATCGCCATCGTTCCACTCCCTAATCGGGTCCGCGCCTGTCTATCAGCGCGCCCTGTAGCGCCGGCGTCTCGCCGGCTGTCGTGCGAGCGTCCTCGCCCGCACTCCGGTGGTCCCTGTTCTTACTTCTTAACCGCCGCGTCCGCCACAGCCGAATCCAGCGGAACGCCCGGTCCCATGGTCGAGCTCAACGTGACGCTTTTGATGTATCTGCCCTTCGCTGCCGAAGGCTTCGCGCGCACGATCGAAGTAATCACCGTCGTCGCGTTGTCGATCAGCTTTTGCGGCTCGAAGCTCAGCTTGCCGACCGGCACGTGCACCAGACTCGTCTTATCGGCGCGAAACTCCACCTTGCCGGCCTTGATCTCTTTCACCGCCGCGCCCACATCCATGGTCACGGTTCCGGTCTTGGGATTCGGCATCAGACCCTTCGGTCCCAGCACCTTGCCCAGCCGGCCCACAACCTTCATCATGTCCGGCGTCGCAATCAGCGCATCGAAGGCGGTCCAGTTTTCTTTCTGGATCTTCTCCACCATCTCCTCGCCGCCCACAAAGTCCGCGCCTGCTTCGGTCGCTTCCTTCTGCCGGTCGCCGGTCGCGATCACGGCTACGGTCTTGGTCTTGCCCAGCCCGTGCGGCAACACGACAGTTCCGCGAACCATCTGGTCCGCATGCCGCGTATCCACGCCAAGACGCATCGTCAGATCGACGGTCTCGTCGAACTTTGCATATTTCACTTGCTTCAGGAGATTCACTGCTTCAGGCAGCGGATACGCCGGCTTGTTCACAGCGGCGCGCGCCTTCACAATATTCTTGCCAGTTGCCATCGTTTCCTCGTCTCCCACCGCCCTTACCAGCCCGCTATCGCAGGACCCTCGACCAAGCAGGCATCCGTCCAAAACGTTGCCTGTCCGGCCAGGACTAAGAACCGTGGTGCAGTTGACAGCGCAGGGAACTCCCCACGTGTATCCATTATCGTAGCGAATTGGCCCCGGAAATGCAAACGGGCCCTCCTTTAGTAGTGGGTTGGGTCAGTTTGAAGGGTACGGGCTTTAGCCCGTACATAAATTGAGCAAAATGATCCGGGCTTTAGCCCCAGAGGGATGTTTTTTCAAACTGAACCACTGCCCCTTCTTTGGGACCTTGAGACGACGAATCCCAATCAGCCACCGCGTACCCGCGCCGTGGGCGCATCGGTTGTTAGCCCCGCGCCTCGAGAGGGTCAGTCGCTCCGCACTGCTCTTTCGCGTATTTCCACGCCGAAAACGGAACCGGAGCCACAGCCGGATCGTCGGTCTTGATGAACGGGTCAGGGCCGCATGCAACATAATGACGGTAGAGAGCGGCTCCGGACAGCTCTCCGGTTTTGCCACTCTCTTGAAGAAACTCGTTCACGATCTGCTTGCAGACTCCGATCGCCACTTCGAGGCTCGGGAACGTACCGTAGGTTGACCGTTCCGATTCATCCATGTAGTGGAAGTTGTCGTCAACAAGCACCGTATATTGATGCCCGGCCACGCCATCCATAATCGCCTCGATTCTACTCCGCCGGGTGCCTCCAGTCCCTCGCGTTTGGGGACCGGGGAAACCACGAATCCAAAACCTGCACCCCCGCGCGCCGTAGGCGCATAAGCCCCCCCACCACCCACCGCCCACCGTTACACTAGACTCAGGACCCTGTCCCCACAGGAATCGACGCTTTGCATCCTCTCCTCGACCATCTCAATCCCGAACAACGCGCCGCCGTTGAAGCCGCCGAAGGCCCGCTGCTCATCCTCGCAGGCGCCGGCTCCGGCAAAACCCGCGTCATCACCCATCGCATTGCCTGGCTCATCCAGGAGAAAAACGTCGCGCCTGACTCCATCCTCGCCGTCACCTTCACCAATAAGGCCGCCGGCGAAATGGGCGAGCGCGTCAACGAGCTGCTCGGTCACTCCTCGCTGACCAAACCTCTCATCGCAACCTTCCATTCCTTCTGCGTGCGCATCCTTCGCCGCGACGTCGAGGCCCTCAGAGTCAATGGCCAAGGCCTTACTCGCTCCTTCACAATTTTCGACGAAAATGACCAATCGGCCCTCGTCAAGCAGATCATGAAGCGCATGGGCCTCGACACCAAGCAGCTCACCCCGCGCACCGTGCAAAGCCGAATCTCCTGGGCAAAAAATCACATGGTCGATCCGCAGGATTACTTCCTCGGCTCCAAAGACCCAACCAGCGAGCGCGTCGCCCACATCTTCCAGGCCTACCAGGCCGAGCTGCGCAAAAACAACGCCGTCGACTTCGACGACCTGCTCCTCGAAGCCGTCCGCCTCCTCAAATCCTCCGCCGAAGTCCGCGAGCGTTACCAGCGCCGCTATCAATATGTATTGGTCGACGAGTATCAGGACACCAACCGTCCGCAATACGAGCTCATGAAGCTCCTCGCCGGCGAGCACCAAAACGTCTGCGCCGTCGGCGACGAGGATCAGAGCATCTATTCCTGGCGCGGCGCCGACATCCGCAACATCCTCGAGTTCGAGAAAGACTTCCCGAACGCCCGCATCGTTCGCCTCGAACAGAACTACCGCTCCACGCAAATCATCCTTGAAGCCGCCGGCGCCGTCGTCGCCAATAACATTCGCCGCAAGGGCAAGAAGCTCTGGACCGAGCGCCAGGGCGGCTCACTCATCGGCTACTACGAAGCGCCCGACGGCGAAAACGAAGCCCTCTTCATCGCCAACAAAATCCAGGCCTTCCTCCGATCCATGAGCTCCTCCGAAACCCAAAACCCCGGAGGGGTCGCAGTCCTCTACCGCACCAACTCGCAGTCGCGTCTTGTTGAAGAAGCCTTGCGCCGCTACAACATCAGCTACACCATGGTCGGCGGCTTTAGCTTTTACGAGCGCGCCGAGATCAAGGACCTTCTCGGCTACCTGCGCCTCATCCGGAATCCTCACGACTCCATGGCCCTTCAGCGCGTCATCAACACGCCGGCTCGCGGCATCGGCAAAACCACCCTCGAAACTCTGGAACGCCTGGCTCTCGAAACCAACTCGTCCACGTGGGACGCCACTGCTGCCGCAATCAAAAGCCGCCTCATCCCCACGCGCGCGCTCATGGCGCTTGAATCCTTTCGTCAGCTTATCCTCGACGCGCAAGCCATGATGGACCCCGACTTCGCCGGCAAGCTCGCCGCCGACGTCGCCGAATCCCGCGCGGATGACGCCGATACTGGCTTCGGATTCGGCGCCGCCGCAACAGACTCTGAAAAGCCCGCATCGGAAGATCAACTCGGCGGCGATCCGGACCAGATGCATCTTCTCAACGCCAGCCACTTCTCTCACGATCCGGGAAGAGCCATCGAAACCTCAGGCGGGCAAGAAGTGTCAGGGCACGACTTTAGTCGTGCCGCAACAGGCCACCAAAATGGAGGGGCTTTAGCCCCTGAGGAACAAAACGTTGGCCGGGTGCCCGCGGTCCCGAATTTAGGACCGGGGAACGAGGCTCCAACCGGTAACGAACCAGCGCCGGAAAAAGAGTCAGGTTTTCGCTCTCCCGGCGATTCCGCCACCCTCCCCGAGCTCATCCGCTTCATCATCGATCGCTCCGGCTACATCAAAGCCCTCGAAACCGAAGGCACACCCGAAGCCTTCAGCCGCATTGAGAACCTGAAGGAACTGGCCAACGCCGCGCACGACGCCGAGGAGCGCGGAGAAACCCTCGCCGAATTTCTCGACCACGCCGCCCTCGCCTCCGACACTGACAAATTCGATCCCAACGCCCGCGTCACGCTCATGACTCTCCATGCCGCCAAGGGCCTTGAATTCCCGCTGGTCTTTCTCGCCGGACTTGAAGAGGGCCTATTCCCGCATTCGCGCACGCTCTCGAGCCCCGAAGAACTTGAAGAAGAACGCCGCCTTTGCTACGTCGGCATGACGCGCGCCATGAACACGCTCATCCTCACGCGCGCCCACTATCGCCGCCGCTACGGCGCAGACGTGCCCGAGGCCAGCGTCCCTTCGCGCTTCCTTGAAGAAGTTCCTCCGCAGCTCATTGAAAACCTCGGCAGCCGAAACCCAGGGTGGTCCACTCCAGCCTACTCATCTGCCTACGGATCGGGCCGCAATTTTCAGCGCGCCGGCGCCGAGCCCGCGCACTTCAACTATGAAGATGAAAGCCAGGAAACTCCCCTCGCCGCCGCACCAGCGTTTTCATCCCGCCAGGGAACTCCTCCAAAAGGTAAAAGCGCGCAAGCGCCACCAGAGCACAGCGTCGACAATATCGCGCGCTTCTTTGGCGGAAAATCCGGCGCCGCCGGCTCACGCCCCTTCGCCCGTCCTAACATGAACATTCCAACCCCCAACGGCGCATCCGGCCTCAGAAAAGGCCAGCGCGTGATGCACTCAAAATATGGTGAGGGAACCGTTCTCATGCGCGAAGGTGACGGCGAAGACGCCAAGCTCACCGTGCTCTTCGCCCATCACGGCATGAAAAAACTGATGGAAAAGTTCGCCAATCTGCGCAAGCTCTGATCCGCCACTCGCCAAAGATTTCCGAGGCGATTGTCTCGGCTATAACGGCATCTAACGATGCTCAAGAAAGACCTGTCATCCTGAGCGAAGCAGGCGCTGCTTTTAGCGCCTGCTAAGCCGAAGGATCTGCGGATGCTTTTTTCTTTTCGGGCGCTAGCAGCGTCTCGTCGGCTGTCGTGCTGGCGTCCTCGCTCGCACTTGCCGCCCGGATTATCCCGGCTTCTTTTTCATCTCTTCAACATCGAACAGTGCGTCCAGCGTCTCGGCCGTTTCCAGGCTCTCCGGAGTGGCGTCGAAATAGGTCGGCCGCAGGCCCTGTCTCAATTGTTCATGCTTTGAGGCGTCGCCTGCGAAACCTGGAATGAAGTGCGCCTTAAATTTTTCCATCTGTTTCCCAAATGGGATCGGCGTCTTCACCGTGTAACAAAGAAAGGCCGCCACAAATTGCAGCGCCTCCTTTCCCTGCTGCGTCTTCAGCTCGCGCTCCAAATCTCTCTTGCCGAAAAACCCTGTCTTGATCACGATATTGTTCTTCGACTTGTTCATCCGTGCCTGCACCAGCGCCTGCACCAGGAAATCCTCGTCGGTCTCGTCGAATCTCGGGTCGTGCAGAACCTTGTTTTCCTTGAGATATTCTCGAAAAAAGGTCACTGGTCTCCTTTTTGTTCCTCGTTCGCGCACTTGGAACGGGTGCGCCTGCAGCTTACCGTCGATTTTGTCTCTTCGGCCTCGCTGCCCTGCCACCGCGCCGGCTCCGCATCATATATAGAGTGTTCTGCCCGACACACAATCTTCCCAACCGCTCGTGGCTCAGTCAATCCGATTCTCAGTCCAGCACCAATTCAGTGACCTTCCTCACCGTACTCGCATACACTGCAATCTTGGCCGCAGGCCTGCATTGCTCCGTTAGACTGAAAGCGCCATGCAATCGGGAAAAAAGCTTTGGTGGGTGCCTCAGGTTCGGGGCCCCCACGGACAGGCCTTCGTCAGTGGGGCGGAGATCCCTCGCACTTTGGCACCTGGGAGCGAGGCCCGCATCGCAACTTTCCTCGTTGCCCGATTCTTTCGTCCTGAGCGGAGGTCGCCCCGCGACCGGAGTCGAGGGAACTGCTTCTTGAAACTTCGCAAAAGGGTGGGAAGCTATGTGCGGCGCGCAACGGCGCTCTCTGCTGGGTTCGCAGTCCTCGCCCTCGTCGGCTGCGGAATGCCCGGCGCACCGCTGCCGCCCTCGCTCAATCTTCCCGTTCCCGTCACCAATCTCTCCGCGGTCCGCACTGGCAATCAAGTCGCGCTCTCCTGGACCATGCCCACCAAAACCACCGACAAAGTTCTCCTCAAGGGCAACATCTCCGTCCGCGTCTGCCGCAATGAATCAAGCGCCGGACCATGCGTAATCGCCGCCACGCTTCCATTCGCTCCTGGTTCGAGTGCCACCTTCAATGACGCGCTGTCTCCGGAACTCGCCGCCGGCCCTCCGCGCGTGCTCACCTACTTTGTTGAGCTCGTCAATCGCAAGGGTCGTTCCGCCGGAATCTCGAACAGCGCCGAAATCCTTGCCGGTGAAGCCCCTCTCGCAGTCGAAAACCTGAATGCGGAGATGAGTAAAAACGGGGTGCTCCTCAGCTGGGCGCCCGCCCCGCCTGAACCCTCGCCCACCGCCGTCCGCTTAGTCCGCCGTCTCCTCTCGCCGTCCGAAAAGAAATCCGATCAAGGCCCGTTAGCGCAGCCCGCCGAACCTCTCGAGCAATCGCTCCTTGTCGAACCTGCTTCCCACTCCGATCGCGCACCCCACACCTGTATTGACACCAGCATCCGCTTCGGCGAATCCTACGAGTACCGCGCTCAGCGAATCGCCCGCGTCACCGTTGGCGGCTCAACACTCGAGCTTGCCGGCCCACTCTCCGCTCCCCTGCGCATCGACGCCATCAATGTCTTCCCGCCCAGCGCGCCTAAAGGCCTTGAAGCCGTAGCCACTGCTGGCGCAAACAACTCCGGACCCGCCATCGATCTCAGTTGGCTGCCCAATACCGAAACCGACTTGGCCGGCTACATCGTCTACCGCCGCGATTCCGCCTCCTCTGACGCAGATTGGCAGCGCGTCTCCACTGAGCCCGTCGTCGGCCCCGGCTATCACGACTCGAATGTCCAGCCCGGCCGCACCTATCTATATGTTGTCGCCGCCATCGACCACGACGGCCACGAAAGCGCTCGCTCCGCCGAGGCATCGGATACGGTGCCCGCTCCCTAGCGGCTAGCGAAAAACTATATTACGAAAAAGTTTTGTACCGGGGCTCGAGCGGGTACACCCTTTATGTCGCGTGCCGCAAAAACCGCAATTTAAGTCCGGCTTCGACCGCTACCTGAATTGTGGCACAGTACTTAAGCCAACCCCGAGTTTGGCGTGGCCTGCGCTGTTCAATCCTTTCCCGACTGCAAATCCAGCCAATCGGACATCTCCTATGGACATTGCACAGGGAGCATGCTATCTTCTATGCGATGGCCAAAGGAGCAACCGTGAATACCGACAAATCGGAAGTTTTGCAAGGAACTCTGGATCTGATGATTCTCAAAACCCTCCACGCGCTGGGACCGCTGCATGGATTCGGGATTGCTCGCCGCATCGAGCAGGTGAGTGAGGATGTTTTGACGCTGAACGAGGGCACTGTTTACACCTCGTTACTCAGGCTGCAACAACGGGGCTGGATCGGCTCGGAGTGGGGAACATCGGAGAACAACCGTAAGGCCAGGTTTTACTCGATTACCCGGCGAGGACGAAAGCAACTTGCAGTCGAGACGGAAAATTGGGAGCGAATTTCCGGCGTGATTGGTCGCGTTCTACGTTTGGAGGGTAAACTGCCATGAATTCCTGGGCTCTTCGACTTGTTTCGAGATTAAGCGTTCTTTTCAAGCAGAAGAAGGCGGATTCCGAACTCGACTGTGAAGTGCAGACTCACCTTCAACTGTTGACGGAGAAGTTCATTCGGCAAGGCATGGCCCCGCGAGATGCCGATTCAACCGCACGCCGCCAGTTCGGCAACACGACGCTGCTGCAACAGCGCCATAGAGAATCCCGCACGTTTCTGTCTTTCTCAACTCTCTTCCAGGACGTTCGCTATGGTCTCCGCGTGCTGGGCAAGAGCCGCGGGTTTACGGCGATTGCGGCCACTTCGCTGTCGCTGGCGATTGGTGCGAATACGGCCATCTTCTCGATTGCCAAGAGCTTGCTGTACGACAGGCTCAACGTGGCTCATGCAGACGAGTTGCGCATGCTGCGCTGGAATGGGGACACCAACGCGGTTGTGCAAAGCATGTGGGGCGACTTTGACACGTCGTGGGGAAATGGGGTCACTGCTTCGATTTTTTCCTATCCGGTTTACCTCCAGTTGCATGACCGCGGCCAGGCCATGCAGGATCTCCTCGCCTACAAAGAAGACAGCATGAACGCGACGGTTCGCGGCAATGCGCAGCAGGCTGTAGTGGCAATGGTCTCCGGCAACTACTTTGATGTTCTTGGAGTGCAGCCGCAGTTAGGCAGGAACATCCAGCCTTCGGACGACCATGTTGGAAATGTGAACGCGGTTGCGGTGATCAGCGACGGGTTGTGGGATCGCGCGTTTGGGCGTTCACCATTGGCATTGGGGCAGACGATCAATGTCAATCAGTCGCAGTTAACCGTTGTCGGCATTGCCCCGCGCGGGTTCACCGGGGCAAAGAACGTGCAATCTTCTCCAGATGTGTTTATTCCGCTCACTATGCAGCCGATGATTGATCCGAAAGGCAGTAGTGCTTCCCTGCTGGACGATCCCGATATGTGGTGGGTCAATCTCGTGGGGCGGATCAAGGCGGGAGTCTCCAATGCGCAGGCGTAGGCCGAACTGAATGTTGCGCTGGCCGCAGCTGTTCGCGGAACCATGACTGTGAAGGCCGGTGATACCATGCCGCGCCTGGATCTTGCTGATGGCAGCCGCGGCCTTCGCGGCGCTGACTTCAGGGTTTGGTGTCCTGGCGCTGGTTCTGGCTTGCGTGGGGATCTACGGGATCATGGCATACTCGGTGGCTAATCGCAGGAACGAGATTGGCATTCGACTGGCGCTGGGCGCGCAGCCTGGGCAGGTGCGGGGGATGATATTGCGTGAGAGCACTTGGCTGGCGGTTGCCGGGATTGCTGTGGGCGTGGGCGCGGCACTCCCGCTGACTCGGTTGGTAAAGTCGATGCTCTATGGGATTCAACCGTACGATCCAACAACATTAGCCGCCGGGATTCTGATTCTGCTGACAGTTGCGCTGGTGGCAAGCTGGATTCCGGCACGGCGGGCAGCCGGGGTCCAGCCTATGGAGGCGGTGCGCCACGAATAAAGACCGAGATTGGAAGCGGGAGACTCGAAGGCCGTAAGAGTAACATCCGGTCTCTTTGCAACCATTCTTGAAAACACGCTCCAGAGCCGCCCGAGGTCAAGTCCCGCGCCCCTCTTTTTTCGACGCAAGTCATTGAGATCATTGCGCAAGATTTCTTTCTCAAGTTTGCCGATTATTTCTCGGGTTTTGCTACGCTGAATACTGACAGCTTGTTATCAACTTTGAACCGTGCTGAACGGGAAAAACCAAGCAGGGAGCGGGTGACTTGCTCTGTAGTCACTTGCCCGACGGCGAAGGTCGAGATGCCCTCTAAGTCTTTTAAAAGGCTAAGGTTGCGTATAAGTCTTTTAAAATCAGGGGGTTGCAGTACCCATCAAAAGGTATAAGTTGTTGAAAACAAATCCCTTAACCCAAGAATAAGGGGGAGGGGGTGGGGGCCGGTTATCAAGTAGTAAACTCAGTCCTGGGACGAGAATTCTCCATGGTGGGAGCACCGATGAAATTCTGCCGCTTCTTGCTGAACGGATTCACACATTACGGCGCAGTCGAAGACCGTAACGGCGAACGATGGATCTCAGGGCCTGCCCCCGCCCCGGCCGAAGATCTCGCATTCAAATTGCAAATTTCCGGTTCTTCATCCTCGTTCGCGCCCATGCCGCTCAGCGCTGCCGAACTCCTTCCGCCCGTCACTCCGTCCAAAATTGTCTGCGTCGGCCGCAATTATCGCGCCCATGTCCGCGAACTCGGCAATGAAATGCCTACCGAGCCGCTCATCTTTCTCAAACCCCCCTCTTCGCTGCTCGCGCCCGGCGGCGTCATCCGCATGCCCGCCATCTCTGAGCGCGTCGACTACGAAGGCGAGCTCGCCGTCGTCATCGGCCGCCGCGCACGCAACCTTAAGCCCGATGCCAATTGGCGCGACGTCGTACGTGGCTTTACCCTCGCCAACGATGTCACTGCGCGCGACCTGCAAAGCAAGGACGATCAGTGGACGCGCGCCAAGGGATTTGATACTTTCTGCCCCGTCGGCCCCATCGTCAGCGATGAGCTCGATCTCGACGCCGGCCTCACCATCGAAACTCATCTAAACGGCGAGCGCCGTCAGCAAGGAAATACACTCGATTTCATCTTTTCACTCCCTGAGCTTCTCGCTTGGATCACGTCCATCTTCACCCTCGAGCCCGGCGACCTGCTCCTCACCGGAACACCTTCGGGCATTTCTCCGCTCTCGCCCGGCGATCGCGTCGAGGTTTCCATTCCCGGCCTCGGCGTCCTCGCAAACACCGTCGAAGCGGAGTAGCCGCAATCAGCGCACCCTCCCCGCATTCAGCGCATCTTAACGGTTAAGAGGTACACTGGTCGCGTAGGAAACGAGTCGAATCCCCGCTTCCCCGCTGGAGGAATCATGCCAAATCTGCTTGAACAGTTGCGCAAGTTCACCGTCGTCGTCGCCGACACTGGCGACATGGAAGCGATGGAGAAATTTCATCCTCAGGACGCCACCACCAACCCCTCCCTCATCACTGCCGCCGCGCAGATGCCGCAGTACCAGCCCATCGTCGACGACGTACTCACACAGGCGCACAAAGACCTCGGCGATAGCGCCAGCGACAAAGACGTTGCGAACCTCGCGTTCAAGCGGCTGGCCGTGGCCTTTGGTAAGAAGATTCTCGCCATCATCCCCGGTCGCGTCTCCACTGAAGTGGATGCGCGCCTCTCCTACGACACCGCAAAGTCCGTCGACATGGCGCGCGACATCATCGAGATGTACCGCAAAGAAGGCATCGGCCGCGACCGCGTTCTCATTAAGCTGGCTTCCACGTGGGAAGGCTTCCGCGCCGCCGAACTTCTCGAGAAGGAAGGCATCCACTGCAATATGACGCTCCTGTTCGGCATGCATCAGGCCGTCGCCGCCGCCGATGCCGGCGTCACTCTCATCTCGCCCTTCGTCGGCCGCATCCTCGACTGGTACAAGAAGGACACCGGCAAAGACTTCCAGGGTGCCGACGATCCCGGCGTGCAGTCGGTCACGCGCATCTACAACTACTTCAAAAAATTCGGCTACAAGACCGTCGTCATGGGCGCCAGCTTCCGCAACCTCGGCGAGATCCGCGAGCTCGCCGGTTGTGATCTGCTCACCATCTCGCCGCAATTTCTCTCTGAGCTCGAATCCACCCAGGGCGACCTGCCCCGAAAGCTCGATCCGGGAGCTGCCAAAACAATGCAGATTGAGAAGATCGCGATGGATAAGGCGACCTTTGACCGCATGCATGCGGCCGATCGAATGGCCAGCGACAAACTCGCCGAGGGCATTGAGGGCTTCTCCGCCGCTTTGATCAAGCTCGAATCGCTTCTCGCCAAGCGCCTTGCCGAGCTTGAACAGCGCGCCCCCGCCACTGTCTGACTGCATTTTCAATCACAATCGTCTCCCCATCCTTCGCCATCTTTCCGGCGAAGGGTGGGCGCCCTTACCCCCCGATGCCTTTCGCAATCGCGCCCCGTCTCTGCCAACAAAAGTTCCCTCACCCTCTTGTCAAACGCAACTCTTCAGATAACCTCAGTGTTAAAGATTTATAAATTTGGCCGACGCTGATATCTTCCCCGCGCAGCATCAAACGGAACAGCAGCGGCTACAGGAAGCGAACCCGGCTGTACGCGCGCAGCTGCTTCGGCTTTGGAGTCCGTTCGCGGCTCCGCTTGGGAGGTGTGTATGCAGGCCCAGCCTCATCCGCTCGAACCCTTCTTCCAGCAGATCGTGCGCAACAGTTATGAAGGCAAATTGGGCCTCCACGATCCCGATCTAACCATCTACGTCGCCCGCATCCTCTGCGAGTTCTCCCAATCCGACAAGCTCTACAGCATGCGTGATGAAGCGGGCCGCCCCATTCAACACCTCGAAGAAATGGAGCGCGCCGCCGACCCCATCCACGGCTCCGCCGCCTCGTTCGATGCCGAGCGCGCGCTGCGCAAATACATCGGCGACTATGCCCTCTTCGTAGCCGGTATGTACCCTGAGGTCACCGGTTCCAGCCGCCGTCTCCGCCGCCATCAGCCAACTATTGAAGAACTCATTCGCGCCGGCAAGGAGAGCTACTTCATCGTTAGCCAGTTCAACCTCTTTGAATACGAGCAGGAGGCGCCACTCTTTGCGCGTCTTTCTGATAGCTTCGAGCGCCTGCTCCTCGGTCTGACGCTGGTGCGCGAGGATCTCGGCCCGCGCAAGCCTCGCCGGCTTCCACCACCAGTGAACTGAACCAATTGCTAGATCCCTAATCGGCGCACCCCTCCACGCCGCTTGATTGCTCTCGCCGTCACGTGGATACTGGAATCTCTTGAGGAGAACTCCGCATGGGTGATTCTGTAACTCTGCGCGCCGCTGACGGCCACTTGTTCGGTGCTTATATCGCCCAACCTGCAAGCGAACCCAGCGCCGGCCTTGTCGTTATTCAGGAGATCTTTGGCGTCAATGCCCACATCCGCTCGGTCGCCGACGGCTGGGCAGACGACGGCTTCCTCGCTGTTGCCCCCGCGCTCTTTGACCGCATCCAGCCCGGCGTCGAGCTCGGCTACGACCCTGCCGGCATGCAGACCGCGATGAGCCTTTTCCCAAAATTCGATGTCGACAAATCGATCCTCGACGTTGCCGCGGCTGTCGACTATGCCGCAGGCGCTACGCATAAAAAGGTCGGCGTTATCGGCTACTGCCTGGGCGGCACCATTGCATGGCTCTCCGCCACGCGCCTTCAGCCGGGCGCGGCTGTCGGCTATTACGGCGGCCGCATCGGCAACTACGCCGGCGAAGAACCCACTTGTCCCGTCATGCTCCAATTCGGCAGCCAGGACACGCATATTCCCGCCACTGAAGTCGAGAAGGTCCACTCCGCGCACCCTGAAGTTGAAATCTTCTGGTATGACGCCGGGCACGCCTTCAACTGCGACCCACGCCCGAGCTACAACGCCGCCGCGGCCAAAGAAGCTCGCCAGCGCTCCCTTGAATTCCTAAAGAAGCATCTCGCCTGAGCCACCGAACCCGGCCCCGATGCCGCCCTTTCTGTTCCCGGTCTCTTTCACCGCCCCACTTGCACGGCCACACCGCCCATGATCGTTCGCGGGGGCATATTCACGCCGCCGATTTCCTGGTATCCGGTGTTGCTCAGATTCGTAGCTCGCAGATATGGCCGCAGTTTCCATGCATCCCGCGTCAGCGTCGCATTCCACACCGGGTACACCGTCTGTTGATACCGCTCCACAAGTTGCACTGCATTCGTCAGTACGACGTCGTGTCCGAGTGCCCATGTCCACGATGCGTGAATGTTTTCGACCGGATAGTTGAAAACATACTCCGACTCAAGCCCGTGCAGCGCGGTCTGCGCCCCGTGCAAAGCCGTCCACTCGATCCGCACAGTCTGCGATTTATTTGGAATCCACGTGAAGCTCGTCTCGATTCCGGCAAAATGCAGCCCATTCAGGTTGTCCGCGCACCAGGTGTTCACAGGACATCCGGCCGGAAGATACGGATTTGAACCGCTGACGACTTTCACGTAGTCGATCGTGTCGTGCTGCTGCGAATAGAATCCGGTCGCCGAAAACGCGACCTTTGCCGAAGGAGTCCAATCCGCGCCTCCATCACCGGTCCACGCCGATTCTGGTTTCAAATTCGGATTTCCCAATGTCGACGGATCCGAGTAGTAGAGATCCGTGTAGGTCGGGATTCTGAATCCGTACCCTCCGGTCGCGCGCAGCTTCAGGCTGTTCGCCACGCGAAAGCTTCCTGCCAGTTCCGGAGAAAATACCGCCTGCGCTCCTCCCGAAAAAATCTCCTCGCGCGCCCCAGCCGACAGGCTCCAACGCTTCTTCGCAGGCCGCAGATCCATGTCCACGTATCCCGCGCCGCGATTCCTTGCATGCAGGCCCAGGTTGTTGCTGTGGATGCTGTCTCCATCCGACTCCAGCCCCATCAGCAGCAGCGATCCCACCGGCAGATTCCGCGTACGCCGCAACGAGGCCTGCCACGAGCCATCAATATGATTGTTCTGGTAAAACGCAGGATCGTTGCGCAAGAGCACAAACTCATCCGTGTGCCGCCGATATCCAAAGGCCGCAACGGTTTGGCTGCCGAGATCCTGCCGCACGCCGCCAAACCAGCCCTTTGTCCGCTCCCACGAATTGTAGGGTCCATAAAACTGGTTCGCGCCAAATGACCTGTCGCTCGTGGCGAGCAGCACATCGGTTACGCCGAGCCGAGTTCCGACCCAGCTCTCGGTCGAGGCATCCTCATTCCGGTAATCGCGGTCATTCAGG
Source organism: uncultured Acidobacteriaceae bacterium (assembly GCA_963828325.1). Classification (GTDB taxonomy): domain Bacteria; phylum Acidobacteriota; class Terriglobia; order Terriglobales; family Acidobacteriaceae; genus Telmatobacter. The sequence goes on along the minus strand of CAWHEK010000034.1, from coordinate 362,321 downwards.
CAATCGCGGTTCATCTGCTGGGAAGTGCAGCCCGTGCTGGATGTGAGCGGAGTGTATGCCGGGGTGGCTACAAACCCCGTTGAAAAGCTGCGCTCAGCAGTCACGCGCCCACTCCAACGCCCGCGCGTTGCTCCAGCCATGAGCGATTCTTCGTTCGACTCGAAGCTGCCCTCGCCGCCGCGAAAGGAGATCGAATCGTGATCTGGGGCTGCGGTCAGGAAGTCTACTACCCCGCTCAGCGCGTCCACGCCATGCAGCGTCGATCCCGCGCCCTCAAGCACTTGGATGGAATCCATCGCCTCGAGGGGCACTGGCAGATCGAGATTGTGATGCGAGGTCTGCGCGTCGTTGATCCGGAATCCGTCCAACAGCACGAGCGTCTGCTCGAAACTTCCGCCGCGCAGCACCACGTCCGCCTGGCCGCCGCCCCCGCCTCGCTCTTCTAGAAATACCGAGGAATCCTGGCGCAACAAATCCTGCGGAGACTCGGCGGCCAGGGATTCTCCCTTGACCGGCAGAATCTCGACCGAGCGTTGCGACTCGGCCAGCGGCACCGGCGTCGCCGAGCCCAGCACCACCAACGTCTCGGAGTTTCCCTTCACCGGCGGCGCCTTCGGAGCAGCGGCATCCTGCGCGTTCGCTGCTTCGGCAGCGCACACGAACATCAGGACCCATCCCATTCGACCTAAGTGAACCAATTGCAACCCTCTTCGCGCAAAAAGTATCGATCGCTTTCAAGCATCGTCGTCCGAAGCCTCGTGCTGCAAGGACGATTTTGTATCATTATGAATAGTTGAACTGCTAAACTAACTCCATTCACTATGCGCATCGATGCTTTTCTTCGCGAGAGCCCAATGTTCGCCATCAACCGCGCGGCGCGCCGCTTTGAAGCACTCGCGGCGCGCGTCCTTGCCGCCGATAGACTCGGTTTTCTTGAAGCCCTAGTGCTCGCCGCTCTCTTTTTTGAGGCGCCGCGGCCGGTCAAGCCCTCTCAACTGGCCGAAACCTTTTCGACCACACGCGGCAACCTAAGCCATTGCATTTCGTCTCTCGAAGCCAAGGGCTATCTCCAGCGCAAAATCGACCCTCAGGACGCGCGTGCCTACCTGCTCACCCTCAAACCGCAAGGCAAGCGCTGCGCCCTGCAAGTGATCGCCGCGCTCGATCGTTTGCAAAGCGAATTCGAGCGCGAGATCGGCAAATCCAATCTCGCCGAAATGCTTAAATCTATCCGCAAGCTCGAGTCACGCGCCGCCCGCTAGAAACCCAGTGAAGAATCGGTGGCGCAGGACCAGTGCCCCGTCGGTTGTTGACCGCTCGGTTACCTCCCCCCACCCCCCTCCCCCCTTTTTGCAGGCAAGCGGTTTGTTTTCAATGACTTGTACCTTTTGTTAGGTCCCGCAACCTTATGATTCCAAAAGGTTTGCACGCAACCTTAGCCTTTTAAAAGACTTAGGGCAGAAGCCGGGAACAAGGAAACGGACGAACAGCGAGAGGCGCGGAGTTAGCGGCGCTAAAGGAAACAGCGAGCAGCTGACAGCCAGGTCCGACCCTGGGATGGCGTCGGTTTTTCATCATGAGATTATTGTGCGCCTCTTGGGCATAAATATCGGCAAGCTTGGGGGAATCGGAGAACGGCGATAAGAGATTCGAGAAAGAGGACTTATGAGATGCGAGCACATTTATTTTGATGAAGGGGTCTTGACATGGCGAAAACTCAGCTCGAGGTGCGCGCCTGGAGCGGTTCCTGAGTTGTTGTAGCCGCTTGCGGCCATGCGCAATCTGGCTCTTCCTTGAGGGACGAACCACTTGAATGAAAGGCTGCCGGACAGAGTAACTCAGGAACCGGTGCAGGCTTCCCAGTGGACGGGCTCAACGCGCCGGACGAGAAATGCGAAGGACAGCGCACCAGCCAGCGCGACGCCGCCGGCGACGACGAACGCCAAGCGCGCGCTTCCTCTGGACTGCACAATCAGCCCTGCCAGCCATGGTGCGGCGATGCCAGCGAAATTTGCGACGCCATTCTGGAGGCTCGACCATCGCCCCGCCATCGCAGGCCCGGCGAGGGTTTGCGCGATCGCCCAGTGGTTCGAAGCGTATCCGCCATGACCAACGCATGCGATCGCCAAAAGCCCCAGCGCGATGAGCGGATGGCCATGAATCAGCGTGAGCGCGAGCAGACTCGAAGCCAAGGCTTGCCCTCCAACAACGAGCGTGAGCCGCACGGCGGTAGCCGAAACACCTCGGGCAATCAGCCGATCTGAAATCCAACCCGCAAGAAGCGTGGTGCAGGCGATCAATAAAAAGATGGCTGCGGTTAGCCTCGACATACTTCGAATCGAAAGGTGTTCTTCCTGGACAAGGTAGGTGGGCAACCACGCCAGCAGAAAGTAGTAGAAGTAGTTCCCGCTGAAGTGGCCAATGGTCGTTCCCCAAGCGCATCGCAGCCGCACCATCTTTGCGATCGATCCAATGGCACCATTTGCATTGGAAACCGCGGTCGTCGCGCCGGGCTCGCGTGCACTTCGCCCGGGACGCATTGTCTGGCCGCGTGGCATTGCAAAATACCACGGCAGCATCCACGCGAGAGCTCCCACTCCAAAAACCACGAACAGCATGCGCCATCCCCAGTGGACCAGAACCAGTCCACCTAAAAACGCGCCTGCCGCCGGCCCCACCTTGGTTCCGGCATCAATGAATGAATTTGCGCGCCCGCGATGCTCCTGAGGCATCGCGGCAAAGATGCGCGAATAGCACGGATACGCGACCGACTCGCCGAGCCCCAGCACGAGCTGTAACGCGAACAGCGCCGCGTAGCTGGTTGTCATCCCCGTAAATGCTGTGGCTGTCGACCACAGCAGATACCCAAGCATGAGAACCCAGCCAACGGGGAAACGGTCGGTCAACTCGCCCGCCAGCCCAAACAACTGCACCAGCGCATAGGTCCAGAAGAACGCTGACAACAACTCTCCCGCCCGAAGCGACGAGAACGAAAACTGGCGCTCCAGCAGCGGCATGGCCAGCCCCAGGTTGCTGCGGTCAACATAATTGATGACCACCGAAAGAACCAGGAGGAGAATAACGATCCATTCCCGGCGCGAAATCCGGACATGAATCGGAGCACCGTCCGCCATGAGCTCCTCGCAGTCTGGAGCAAATCCTATCACGCGCTGGCGCGCCAACTCTGCATGAACAGCATGCTTCTTCACCGCACATTCTGCCAGGTCTTCGGCAACCCTTTCCGTCACACGACCGGCCCAAATGCACAGCGGCACGAAACGCGCCGGTACCAATTCCTCATCAGTTGGGTCAGAAACGGTAGTCAGGCTTGAGTTGGCATTGGTACACGGTCGACTTCTCCCGGCCGGGACTGGTTCTGCCGGTGCAGGTTGCCCAACTGAGGTAAAGCTCCGGGCCGAGAGGAAAGACCATGTCAACGCCATCGAGTTCGGCCTCGAGACTAACGCCTTCGGCACTTCCCGGCAACGTGAAGCTGAGTGATCGCCCAAAAACCACGGGATATGACTTGCGCGCGTTTGAAACGACAGCGGTGTGAAAAACCTCGGCTTCCAGCAGGAAAGTTGCGGTGTCAGACCAATCCAGTGCTGAAACCGTTATGGTGCGGCCGGGACTCAAGCCGCTGGCGTCAATCTGTGTAAATGGACACGGTCCTGCGATGCAGGAGGCTCGTGCGTCACGAAATTCGTTTTCTGGACCGGCATCCAATTGAATCGACCCCCTCGCGGCCTTCCAATATCCATCGGGAGAGCACAGCTTCTCACGGCGGCAGGGAACGTTTCCGACATTGACAACCTGAAATGTCTTCGCCTCGCTGCCAATGTTTTCCTCATTTTGGGAGTTGACGGTATATCTCACGCTGATGTTCGACACAACGGACGGCGGCCGTCCCGAAACCGTTTCGGTTTGCGTGGCCACTGGCTCCATCGCCGCAATCAACAGCTGCCGAAGCGACGAACGAAACCGAATTGTGTCTTGAAGCTCGAGGTCTTTGAAACCGTTTTGTTGAAATCTCAGCATCACCGTCTCTCCAGGCAACACTGTTCCCGGAAAGGCGATCCTGAAGTATCCCCCTGCATCGGATTCTGTGCGAAGTTGGACGCTACCGGCCGTGGCCGTAACCGAAACGCCAGCAATCGGGGACTGCTTGCGCGTGTCTGTATCACGCCGAATTACCGCACCTTGGATGATCGACCAGCGCGGTATCCAATGGCGGACACCAAGGCCGATAAGGACGGCAATCACCCCCGCAGAGATGGCGATCCAAATTGCAATGGATTTTCGGGACATCGATTGCCTTCTCTTCGCTCAGGGGCTGCGATCGGTCCCCCGTAGCGATGTTCCATGTTTACCTTCGGGCTGATGCGCGCATCCAATGTATGACTTCTGGGGCCAGACCCGCCCATCGGGAAATGTCGCTCCGGCCTGGCAACTTGCTGCATCGAAATCGAAACGATGAATCAGGCTGCAATCAAAAAGGCCATCGCTCTCGAAGGATGCTTAAACTCCCGCCGGAGATTGCTGCGCCAACTCGCAAGCATTTCTCTTGGCCTGCCTGTCCGGCACCTTCTGGCCCAGTCTTCTCACCCCCAACAGCGCATCCAACATCAACCCCAACAGCAACATACGAACCAGGAGCCGTCCTCCACACTGGGCCCCATCACTTCGGCCGACGACCAGTTTCTGGATCAACTGGAGCGCGCTAACTTCCTTTTTTTCTGGGAGCAAGCCAATCCGCAAACAGGACTGATAAAGGATCGGTGCAATGTTCGGACCAACGACGAAAGCCTCAGCGCGAGCATAGCTTCAACCGGGTTCGGCCTGACCGCCATTTGTATCGCCGAAAATCGCGGCTTCATAAGCTACTCGATGGCGCGGCTCAGGGTCGTTCAGACTTTATCGTTTTTGTGGCACAAGCTGCCGACCCATCGCGGTTTTTATTTCCACTTTGCCAATATGAATACCGGGGAGCGCATCTGGGACTCAGAGGTCTCGTCGGTCGACACCGCGATCCTCCTTTGCGGCGTGCTCACTTGCCGACAGCATTTCCAGGACAAAGATATAGACGACCTCGCTCACGCCATCTTCGATCGTGTGCAATGGAATTGGCTTTCTGAAGACACGAGCCTCCTTTCGATGGGGTGGACTCCGGAGCTGGGATTCATCGCATCGCGCTGGGATCTCTACAGCGAATTGATGATGATGTATCTGCTTGGGATGGGCTCTGAATCCTATCCGCTCAACAGCGATGCCTGGATGGCATGGAAACGGACCATCTTTGAATACGACGGGCTGCGCTACATCGGCTCGTTTGCGCCGCTCTTCGTCCATCAGTACTCCCAGGCCTGGTTCGACTTTCGCAACAAGCGCGACCACTTCGCCGACTACTTCGAGAACTCCGTGATTGCAACCGAAGTTCATCGGCGTTTTTGCATTGAGCTTCACTCGCAATTCCCCGACTATAGCGACGATCTTTGGGGGATCACCGCTTCTGATTCTGTCCGCGGATATGTGGTCTGGGGCGGCCCGCCAGCTCGCGGACCGATCGACGGCACCGTGGTACCTGCCGCGGCTGGTGGTTCATCGCCATTTCTTCCCATCTCCACCATGCGCGTTCTGCGAAATCTTCACGACCGCTATCCGAGAGCCTGGTGCCGCTATGGCTTTGTAGATGCGTTCAATCCCTTGACCGGCTGGTACGACACGGACGTGATCGGTATCGACACCGGAATCACCATGCTGATGGCCGAGAACCTGCGCACGCAGTTTGTGTGGGACACGTTTATGAAGAATCCGGAGGCCCAGCGAGGAATGGATAAGGCCGGATTCAAACCTTATCAACCGGGTCCGAGCGCCTTCCAATGATGGCCTACCGCTCCGCGCTATTTCGCCATCCGCAGGCGCGGAACCGTCGGCGTTGGGGGGCCGGAAACAACATATTGTGGGCGCGTAGCATCTCACTGGGCATAGAAAACTGTGACACCGCCTCAGACGGAGCGTCAGAAGACTTCCTTGCCGTCAGCACCTTGGTTCACGAACACAAAGTCTGCTCCGCCTGTGGCCAATTTCCGCGTCAGGCAGTGAAACCAAGATGCGTACGATGCCCGCGCAAATGCAATTCGAGAAGCCTCCAGGCGAGTCACCTTCGCGGGCCGGCAGCTCGTCGCAATCAAACCGCGGCGCATGGTCTGATCGTGTGGCGGCGCTTAAGAATATCCCGCCCGTTCTCCATTTTGTTTGGGAATCGGGACCGGTGGTTGTTTTCTGGAACGTTTTCATCCGCATCGTCGTTGCCTTTCTTCCCGTTGGCATCGGAGTCATTGTCCGTTACATCATCGACGGCGTAAACCGCATCCGCTTTCATCAGTCTCTGCCACACGATTTCTGGTGGCTGGTGGCCGCTGAGATGGCGCTCGCGGTGCTGATGGGAGTCCTGTCTCGCGCCGTCGACTATTTTGACAACTTGCTCGCCGACCGGTACACGCACCATGTGAGCGTAGAAGTGATGCGCAAGGCAGCTGCTCTCGACGTCACCGTCTATGAAGACCCCGTGTTCTACGACCGCCTTGAACGCGCGCGCGTCCAGGCCACAGACCGGCTCGCGATGATCCAGCAGATGGGCCGGCTGATTCAGCAATCCGTCACGGCGATTGCCTTTTCCGCTGTGCTCGTTTTTTATTCTCCGCTCTTGTTGCTGCTGCTCATTGTCGGAATCGTTCCCGCATTTCTTGGCGAGAGCCATTTTGCCTTTCTCACCTATGCCAAAAACTTCCGCCAAACTCCGATTCGCCGCCAGATGGATTACTTGCGCCAGGTCGGTGGCAGCAAGGAGGCTGCCAAGGAGCTGAAGCTCTTCAATCTGAGTGATTACTTGACCGGACGATTCACCACGCTTTCGCAACAAATTTACGACGAGAATGTGGCCTTGAACCGTCGGCGGTTGTGGTGGGGCGGTCTGCTTTCCCTCCTGGGCCAGGTCGGCTACTACGCGGCCTACGCCTTAAGCATCTGGCGAACTATTGAGGGCCACTACAGTGTTGGCGACCTCACGCTGATCACCGCGGCCATTATGCAGGCCATGAGCAATATCCAGCAGGCATTCTCAACTGCTTCCGGAGTGGCCGACCAGGCTCTCTTCCTTACGGATCTGCTGGCGTTCTTCGCCATGGAACCCGCTGTGAAATCGCGGCAGGGTGGACTGCCCGCGCCTCGCCCGATCATGCGCGGGTTTGAGTTTCAGAACGTGTCTTTCGCCTACCCAGGAACTGATCGACGCGTTCTTGACCGGTTCAATTTCATACTCCGCCCCGGAGAGCGAGTCGCTTTGATCGGCGAGAACGGCCAGGGTAAGACCACCATTGTCAAGCTGATTACCAGGCTCTACGATCCCACCGAAGGCCGCATCCTGCTCGACAACGTCGACCTGCGCGATTACGACTTGGCCGATCTGCATGCCGAGATTGGCGTGATCTTCCAGGACTTCATGCGTTACGAGATGACTGCCCGCGACAATGTCGCAGTGGGCCGCGTCGAACTCGAACACGCACAAGAAGAGATTGACTATGCAGCGGAGAAAAGTCTGGCCAGCGAGGTCGTCGCGAAACTGCCTGCCGGCTACGATCAAATGCTGGGGCGGCGCTTCGAAGGCGGGGTCGATCTTTCCGGCGGCGAATGGCAAAAATTCGCATTGGCGCGCGCGTATCTCCGCGACGCACAACTCCTCATCCTCGATGAACCCACGGCCTCGCTCGATGCGCGCAGTGAACTTGAGGTTTTCGAACGATTCGCTGAGCTCACCACCTGCAAAATGGCACTACTCATATCGCACCGCTTTTCAACTGTCCGCATGGCCGACCGCATTGTCGTGCTCGAAGGGGGCCGTCTCGTGGAAGAAGGTAGCCATGACAAGCTTTTAGCGCTCGGTGGACGTTACGCAGGCATGTTTGAAATGCAAGCCGCGAGTTATCGATGACCAAGCTTGCCTCCATTTCCGGCCAGCAGGAGCGGCTCGACAGCGAGACCCTCAATAGCGGCACCATTGCCCGTCTGCGCAGCGCAGCCGATCAGGTAATGGCCTGGGAGGTTATTCCTCGGCCTCGGGCGAATGGAACCTTCGAAAGGCGCGTCGACGCTGCTCGCCGGACACTCGGGAAATTGGAAGCTACACTGGCTCGACAATCGCTAGCGGCGATGGAGGGCAATCCAAATCTAGCTGCTAAGCGATCCGCGCTGCTTGAGCTTGCTGCCGGTCATCGCATGTTCCGTTCGGCGATCAGCGACGTCTCGGATAAGCGGGACGAATTAGCCCGGCTTCCGCGCCTTATTCTCGGCCCGCGTCGTGACGAACCTCGGGTAACTGCTGTGGCTCGGCTGTATCTCGATGCGGTTGATGGAACTTTCTCGGCGTCGACTTTCCACGAAGTTATGCATGCAATCCAGGCCCATGAGCCCTTGAATGTCGACGAATTGTGGAGCATCGGCACATTTCTCAAATTCTCTCTGCTGGAACTGATCCTGGAGGAGGCGCGAGACCTGCTCCACCCACGCAGCAAAGGCTCCGCAGCTGTGCTGTTGGCTCATATCAAGAGTCTGCAGTCCATTACCAATGCAGACTGGGTCTTCTTGATTGAGCCGCTCATCGTGCTCGACGCATTTCTCCGCGAGGATCCTGCACGGGTTTATGAGCAAATGGATTTTGAAAGCCGCGAGCTCTATCGCAAGCGCATTGCGCTGGTGGCACGCCGGTCCGATTGCAGCGAATTGCAGGTGGCGGAAGCCGCGCTCCAGCTCGCCCGCGAAGGTGATCAAACAGGATCAACCAATCCGCGCATCCACGCTCGCCATGCTCACGTCGGCTACTACCTCCTGGACGGCGGGTTCTCACAACTTGCTTCCCGCGTCGGTTATTATCCGACTTTCTCATCGCGCACGCGCGCCTTTGTGCGCGCCAACGGCGAAGATTTTTACCTGACTGGAATTCAGCTTTCGACGCTGCTGTTCATCACTGCCGTTCTGTTTCCCGTTTTGCCCGCCGTATCGGGATTCCTTGGCTTCGCATCGATTGTTCTTTTCCTCCTGCTTCCCGCCACACAGGATGCCGTGGATTTAGTCAACAACGCCATCACAACTTTGTTCGATCCGGAACCATTACCCAAACTCGACTTCAGCGACGGCATTCCGAGCGAATTTTCCACCCTCGTGGCGGTTCCCTCGCTGCTGATCAACGAGAAGCAAGTGCACAAGCTTATTAACGACCTTGAAGTGCGCTTTCTGGGCAATCGCGATCCTAATCTTCACTTTGCGTTGTTAACTGACCTGCCGGATTCGGTGAGCAACCCGCACGAAAGGGATTCTCATCCACTGGTCGATCTCGCATCGCGGCTCATCATTGAGTTAAATGAAAAGTATTCATCGCCGGGTAGTGGCGTCTTCCTTCTGCTGCATCGTCACCGTGTTTACAACACGCGGCAGGGCGTGTGGATGGGTTGGGAACGCAAGCGCGGAAAACTCCTCGACCTGAACAAACTTCTCGCTGGGACCTTCGATGCATTTCCGATCAAGACTGGCCCGATCGAGGCACTTCGCGGCATTCGGTACGTGTTGACGCTCGACAGCGATACCCAACTTCCACGAGGCACCGCAGCCCGCTTGATTGGCACGATGGCCCATCTCCTCAATCAAGCGGTTATTGACCCCAAGCTCCGCATCGTCACAGCGGGATTTGGAATCCTACAGCCCCGAATCGCGATTGGGGTCCCGTCGACAATGCGCTCACGGCTTGCTGCGGTCAATTCCGGTCAAGGTGGTCTTGATATTTATACCCGCGCGATTTCCGATGCGTACCAGGACCTTTTTGGCGAGGGCATATTTACCGGCAAAGGAATCTATGAGGTCGAGACTCTACACGAAGTGCTCAACCGGCGATTTCCGCACAACTCCCTCCTTAGCCATGATCTGATTGAGGGCGCATACGCACGTGTCGGATTGGCGACCGACATTGAGCTTGTGGAAGATTATCCCTCGCAGCTCAGCGCATACATGCGCCGCAAGCACCGCTGGGTCCGCGGCGATTGGCAAATCGCCCAATGGATGTTTTCTCGCGTGCCGGAAGAGTCCGGCCACTGGGTCACCAATTCCATCTCCGGCATTTCGCGCTGGAAAATCTTCGACAACCTCCGCCGTTCGTTAGTGGAACCGTCGATCTTCGCCCTTTTCGTCGCGGGGTGGCTCCGTCTGCCTGGCGGGGCGCTGTATTGGACCATCGCTACTTTGCTGCTGTTGTTTTTCCCCGCCATCGCGCAGCTTGCGTTTGGGCTGGCCCGCGCGTTCATGGAACAACGCAAGGGACATGCCATGGAAACACTGACGCATTTTCGGCAAGCCACTCTCGTGGTTCTGGTCCGGCTTGCCTTCCTGCCCCACGAAACGTTGCTCGCATTCGATGCCATCGTTCGGTCGCTGGTCAGACGGTTCATTACGGGCGAGCGCTTGCTGGAGTGGGAAAGTGCCGCGCAATCTGAAATGCAGTCGTCGGCTCGTCCGCAGGTTGACTGGTATCTCGCCATCACGCCGCTCATTGCGGGCTGCCTGGGTGTGCTGATCTGGCTGTTTTCAACGCAACGCTGGGCAATTCTTTGTGCAGCCCCCGTCCTCTTGTTATGGGCGCTCGCCAATCCCATTACTCTTTGGCTCAACCGTCCGCCGCGAGGCCAACGCTCCATCGACGGCAAAGACCGTGACTTTCTCTTCGTTCAAGCGCTGCGCATCTGGCGCTACTTTCGCGAATTTGGCGTCGAGCGGCACAATTTCTTGATCCCTGACAATGTGATGGAAAAGGGATACGTTGAGGCGCCGCGCGTTTCGCCCACTAATATCGGCCTGCTGCTCAACACGCGCCAAGTTGCGTGCGAGCTTGGATTTCTCACCGCTCCTGAGTTCGCTGCTCTGACCGGCGCCACACTGCGAACTATTGAGCGCATGGAGAAATTCCGCGGCCATCTCTACAACTGGTACGACACTGAAACGTTAAGGCCGCTTGACCAGTCTCCCTTTGTCTCTTCTGTTGACAGCGGCAATCTTGTTGCTTCGTTTTATACACTCCACGCGGGCACATGCGCCCTGGCCAACAAGCCCCTGCTCCGGCCCGAAATCTTTGCCGGTCTGCGCGTTCACTTTTGTCTATTACGGAAAACGAAGCGTCTGCCTGACGCTCTTTCACGGACCAGGATCCCGGGAACCGCTACAGGAATTGCGGACTGGATTGGATGGCTGCATGATGCGCAACATGCGCTTGCCGCGGGAGTTGTATCCGCACGTGAACAGCGCCGCGATGCGTGGTGGATTGAGGAGACCTTGAATCGCGTCGACGCCATTCTTAGTCTCTTCCATGACTATCTACCCTGGCTGCTTCCCGAATTTGCGCCGTTAAGGCTGCGACTTCAACTGGGCAGGGGTGACAAACTCGCAGAGCTGTCTCCGGGTTACGCTTTTCGTTTTGCCGGAGAATTGCAGTCCGCGCTGTGCAATCCAGACGACCTGCTTCGCGGCGATCCTTCACTGCAGCAACTTGCCGAGCGCTTGCTCGAGTCACTCTCATGCGCCCTGCGGAACCTTCGCGCACTCTCCGCCGATCTCGAGAAGATCGGGCGCACCGCGGAGCGGCTGGCACAGGAGACGGAGTTTGGTTTCCTCGTCGATCCATACCGTCAGGTCCTTTCAATTGGCTACGAGATGGGCAAGAAGAAACGGCATGAGGCTTGCTACGACCTTATTGCATCTGAAGCCCGAATCGCCACGTTCCTTGCTATCGCCCGCGGCGATCTTCTGCAGCAGAGCTGGGGAAAGCTGGGCCGGGATCATACCCGGGTCAACGGGCGCTTCCTTCTTCTTTCCTGGTCCGGAACCATGTTCGAATACCTCATGCCCGCACTCTGGATGCGCAGCTATCCGGATACGCTAATCGGGCGCACGCAAGATGCGGCTGTATACGTGCAACGTGCCTTCGCTCGTCCGCTTGGGATTCCGTGGGGTGTCTCGGAGTCCGCATCTTCAATGCTGAACGATCGCGGCCATTACCACTATTTCGCCTACGGTCTGCCAAATTTGTCGCTTTGGCCCGAGGCTGCGGCCGGGACCGTCATTTCACCCTATTCCACTTTTCTCGCGCTTACCGTCGATCCGCCAGCAGCTCTGCGCAACCTTCGCCGCATGGAGTCGGAGGGTTGGGTCGGCCCTTACGGCTTTTATGAATCGGCCGACTACTCGGCCTCTCCGCGCAGGCCGGTCGTAGTCAGGGAGTGGATGGCTCATCACCTGGGGATGTCGCTGCTGGCCATCGCGAATTCATTGCAGAGTAATGTTGTCCAGCAATGGTTCCACGCGCACCCGATGATTCAGGCCACGGAGTTGTTGCTGCAGGAAATCCCAGTCAACGCCGCGGTTCTGAAAACCCGCTTGAAGAATCTGGCGCCTATTCACTTTTCCGCGAAGTCCAAAATACCGGAAGTATCGCGTGGGGCTACGGCAGCACTCTGATCAAAGCAAGCGCGTTGGCGCTCAGCTTTATCTCGAGATTTCCCGAGCTGAGGGTTTCCTCGGCAGCCGGCGGCAGCGTCGATTGACGATTCAACTGCTCGACCTGTTCGGGAGTGGGATCCAGCGGGCTTCCCATCGCGGAGTAGGCGGCCAAAACGTTCCCATGATTCTCATCGATTTCCTGAATACTCACGCGCGCGTTGGGCGCCACGTGCTGGAAGACCAGATCGATCGTCTTCCCCGTCGATGGCTGACCTGGATCGACGAGATTCCACACAACCACTTCCACTTCGCCATTCGCGCCCTCGGTGGCGATCAAGTCGGTTGCTGAATTCGTGAGTCGAACACCGCCCAATTGGTGCAGCAACTCGAATGCGTAGTAGCTGGGTTTGTTGATACCGCCTTTCGCGCGCAGCCCGAAATCGCCAATGAACGGCCTGGAAATCGGTCCGGATTCTTCGAAGACATCGGAAAATGTCCAGAACGACATGAGCTCGGTCAGGCCGTCGCACTGGCGCACTGTGTTGGCAAGTGCAGGTCCCATAAAAGTGGTGTCGCGCGCATCCATCGTTCCCTGCGTATTCCATTCGGATATGAACAGTGGAAGATCTGGCATGGACGACGATTTGATCTCATTTCGTACTTTCTCAACGGCTCGGCAAACGCGCTCATCCATCGGAATCTGCTCGTCGGTTCCTAGGAGGTTCTTAACCGCGTCGTCCGCATATGCGTGCGTGGACACGAAGTCAACCGGAACATGGTTCGTAGTGGTGAACTTGATGAAGTCGCCGACCCAGGCCGCCGCTGCGGTCGCTGGCCCCCCCACACGCAAACGCGAGCTCACGCCTTTGATGGCGCGTGCTGTGTGGGCGTAGAGATCGAAATAGCTTTCTTCGCGCGGAATCCCATTCCAGAAATCGATATTTGGCTCGTTCCATACCTCGAAGTACCACTTCGACACTTCGTCGATTCCATAGCGATCTACAAGATGTTGTGCGAACTGGCGGATCAAGTCATCCCAGCGGTCCATGTTCTTGGGAGGCGAAACGTTCGGCTTGTACCAGAAGGGATGCAGCGCGTCTGGATTGAACGCCAGCTTGCGCGGCATAAAGCTGATCTCTACGTAAGGTCGCACTCCGTTTTTCAGTAGTCCATCGTAGATTTGGTCCACATACGCAAAGTTATAGACCGGATTGCCATGTTCGTCCTCGTTGTATACGCCAACTTCGTCGTGAAAGATGGCGTGAAACCGCACATATTCGAAGTCTGTGACCCGCTTCACCGCGCGCAGGTCGTTTCGGTAGCTTTCGCGCAGCGAGAGAATGGCGCGCCCCGAGCCGAACATCTGCTCCCAATAGTGGGGAAAAGCCGTGTGCGGTCCTTGTGCATCGATGACAATCGTTTCTTGTGCTTCGCTCCTGACCCCGATCACGGGGATGATGGCGAGCGCGTACCAGACACACCTTCTGGTCACGGATCGTAATCTTTGGCGTTTCAGAACTCAATCCTCCCGAAGAACTCGACCACTCGGCCATTGTCCGCGGCGGGCGCCAATCCGAAGAGGGGATTGATCACGTGCGTCCCCGCTGTGGTCACGTTTGAAATCGTGGTTTCCGCGCTGCCAAACGAAAGCGGTGTCAGGTTGGTCAGATTGAGAATGTTGTAGAGGTTGGTCTGGAAGCGGATCAATATGGGGTGGTCGCCCAGGCTGAATGTCAACTGCTTAGCAAAGCTCATGTCCACGTCCTTGTAGCATGGCCCGTTGAATGAGTTCCTACCCACTCCCGGCGGTCCGGGGGTTCCATAAACAAAGTAATTGGCCCCACCCAATGGAAAGTTCGAGCCATGTTCGAAGGCGCTATTCGAACAGCCGCTTAATGCAGGATTATTGGCCGGAGCTCCTGAAGCTGGCCCGTACCCGGTCGGTCGTGTCGGTGCGATCGTCGATGCCCCATTTACCAGCGCCACCGAAGGCACGCCGATGACCGGCGTCCACGGGAAGCCGGTGTGCATCGTGAATATGCCGTTTGCCTGCCAATTCCCAAGCACATTCTTTACCAAACCGTTTCCTTTGGGATTCGGCAAACTCCACGTGCCCTCCAGCGAGAATCTTCCGCGCAGATCGAAGTCCGACGGACCGTACTCTGCTCGCGGATTTGCCGGGTCCGTTTGATTCGACAGGAATCCCGGGCCCTCCTCGGACGCGTTGTCCATGCTCTTTGACCAGGTATAAACGGCGCTGAAGTCGAGACCGTGCTGCAACCGCTTCTCCAGGTGGGTATTCATCGCGTTGTAGTCCGTGTGAACGTCCGACGTTGGGACGTATGCCGCGTTGAACGGCGTCTGGTTCAAGCCCGGTGTGCAGGATCCTCCGCTTGCACATGTCCCATTCGATTGAGGGTAAAGAAAATTCTGATTCACCAGCCGCAAAAAGTGGAAGCCAGATGATCCCTGATATCCGACCGTCAACGCCATCTGCCATGGAAGCACATATTGCGTGTCGAACGAATATGTATACAACGGCGGCTGTTTCATATTTGGAAGGACGCTGTAAGTTTCGATCTGAGGAGTCGACGCAGTGCCGCCAGGAGGTGTAAATGCGTTCGGGGTTCCCGTAGCCGGATTCACCCCAACTGCAAGATTCGAGTTAGCCGGGTAACTAAAGGGCGAGTCACTGGTTCCGGACTCGAAGATGATTCCCGTTCCGGTGGCTGTGGGGGCTGTTGCCTGAAGGCCTGCGCAGCAAAGCCCATAGTCGAAATAGCTGGGCCCGTTTTCATACGCAGGTGAAATTGGCTCTTCGTCGAAGTTGTCGAAGCTCACTCCGAAGCCTCCGCGAAAAACGATCTTCCCATTGCCCGAACCCGGTTGCCACGCAAATCCGATCTTCGGGTCGATCGCGTTGGGTGTGTCCGGATAGTAGTGATCTACGAGCGCAAACTTCGAATCGATGATCTGCAAGCCGGGAGTTGTTGATAGCACCAGATCGTTTACCTCGGGTCCCTTGTTGCTGAGCGCGCCGAAATACTCATACCGCACTCCAAGATTCAACGTGAGGTTTGGCCTTAACTTCCAATCGTCCTGGACAAACCCCGCATAGTAATAGCGGCGGAAGTAGCGCTGCGCGTTGCCCACGCCTCCGGTATTCGGATTTGCCGCCACGCCCTCGTACAGAGGCGCATCGTTCGCTGCGTCCCAGATTCCCTGGAATGCATAGTTGGGTCGCGCCAAGCCAGAATCGTTGTCATTGTCCTGCTCCTGGCGCGCGACAAAGCCAATACGGAGGGACTGCGGACCCAGAGTCTTTGTAACCATATCGCGAATTTCGTAGGTGTTCTCCGCGGCCGTGTATGGCGTCGTTGTAGCAGAGCGGATACTGAAGTCCAACTGCCCGAATCCATAGTTCTGTACATACATTCCCGGAACGCCCCAGTTCACGATGTGGGCGGTATCGGCAATCTGGTTGTCTGCAAAACGAGTATTGTTCGCGCGCACTTCGTTGATTAGCGTAGGGCCGAATGTGTGAATGTAGACCGCGCTAATCGAGGTATTGAATGGCCGGAACGGCAGAATTGTATCGGCTGCGGCGCCGGCTGCAGAATCGTAGGTCTCTTGATCGAGCTTCTGGGTGAAGAACTCTCCAAACAGCTGGTCCTTGTCAGAAATGTGCCAATCTCCGCGTGCATGGAACTGAGCGCCGCGATAAGTGCTCGGAGTCTGGATCTGTGCGAATTCAAGGTCAGGAACGCCGTCGAGACCAGCGCCGGTGAAAAGATTTGGACTCCCTGGAGTGCCATTGGCGTTTACGTTTGGCAAGTACTGCCCCTCACTGCCGCCAAACGATCCAATGTCGAATCCACCTGTGACCGGAGCGCATTGAGTCTGCAACGCGCTGCAATCTCCCGGTAAGACTGCACGCACCAACGCTTGACCGGCAGGTTTCGTAACTGTGCCGGCCACCAGTCCACTTGGCCGTGCAGCCATAAGGCCCGTGTACCACTGTTGTGTTGGCACGTAGGTCTCACTGAACGACTGCAATGTGCTCGTTACTCCTTCATAGCTGGCAAATCCAAAAACCTTGTCCTTAACGATCGGCCCGCCCAGGCTGGCAGCCCATTCACGTTGCTGCAGGTCATCGCGAATCGGCGGCGCAAAAACGCCCGGTGTGCTCGTTGGTCCGCCGTAGGCCTGGTAGGCATTCAGACCCGGTTCGTCGTACTGGAAATACGCGCTTCCATGGAGTTCGTTGCTTCCTGCCTTGCTGACGGTCAGGATGTGCGCTCCAACACTTCGGCCGAGTGTGGCGTCATAATTCGACGCAACAATACTGATTTGATCAACCGATTCGATGCTCGGCGTAACAATCGTTGAACCGCCATGGAGCAGGCTGTCGACGGTCACTCCATCGATCTCGTACGTATTTGAAGTCACACGCTGGCCCGCCGCGGAGATCTGAATCTGATTTTCCGTTTGGAAAATACCGTAGTTCGATTGATTCTGGCTTGTGTTGTTGGGAAGTGACACTGCGCCCCCGCTGCCCGACCGCGCTGAGTCCCCGGTAATTCCGACACCTGTCCTTAGCAGCTCGTACGGATCGCGGCCGAATGCCGGCAGCCGAGTGACTTCTTCGGCGGAAATAGTGCTGGAAGTATTTGCGTCCGCCGTGTCAAGAATGGGAGTCAATTCGCCGCTCACCGTTACCGATTGTGCGGCCGGGCCGATCGAAAGCTTCAAATCCAGGCTGCGTGGCAACTCCGCTGAAACCCCAACATCGGAATAGGTCTCGTCCTTGAAACCATTGGCTGTCGCTTTTATCGTGTAATTGCCCACGGGCAATTCGCTGAATTTGTAGAATCCGGACTGTCCCGTGGTCGTTGTTCTTTCGTCGCCTGTCGCAGGATTAGAGAGGGTCACAGTTGCGTTTGGGATCACTGCCCCGCTGGCATCCATCACCGTGCCCGACAAGCTGGCGCCAAATTGCGCGTAAAGCGGCAATGTAGCAAAAAGCGTTACCCAACCGAACCCGCGTCGGGCCCACCTTTTTGTTTGTCGAGGTGTGAGTGAAACGGCAGCCCAAGGCAGGCCGAATTGAATGCCGGGGAGAATGCTTGAGGGAAGGGGCATTTGGGTTCTCCTGATGGTCTCGCCGCTTGTCCCCGTCTTGTCACTGCAACGAATACCGCTCTGTTTCGGAGTCTTCAGATTTTCGTGTGCGCAGCCACAGATGGGAGCTGCGTCAAGATCTACAAAAAGTGAAATCTAAGCTCACTTGGCTCCAGAGGGTCTTGCAGATCCTACGATTTATTCGTTCAAGCGGCCATTCCAAGGCATCGCGACTAAATTGCTTTCAAGCAGACCTACCCCATGTCCTAAGCGGCGACTCGCTCACTCCATACGCCCCCGCTTGTTACTTTTCTAATGGCGGCTGGGATCTCTTCCAATGGGCTCTCTCCCTGGATTACTCCCTTGGCTCCGCATCGAATTGCGCTGTCGAGAAATCCGGCATCCGTGTGGGTCGTGATGACGATGACACGGGTCTTATGATTTTGCGAAACCAGTTGCTTCAGAGGACCTAACTCGTCGCCCAAAAGGCTGGCGCTTATCAGCAGCACATCGGGAGGCCGAAGGCGAATCGCTTGGGCGAGACACCGCGGATTCAGGCATTCGGCAAGAATCCGAATATCACCCTGGTCCGCGACCGCACTCCGCATTCCAAGAAGAGACAACGGCTGACCGTCCGCAAGAATGACATCGATATCAGTCATGGAGTTTATTCCTACCTCACAAGCTGATCGGCAACTGTCGAGCTCGTGTGTTAAATCAAAATGAAATCCGACGTTATGAAAATACGCTCGTCAATTCGGAATCTGCGCTTGTTCCAGCCCTACTCTGAGTGCGGGATGGTTTTTATCCGTCTAGGTTCTTTTCTTAATTGATGAGCTTGAGTTTATGGGCGTCACGCTTCTTTGGGATGCGAATTCGCCTCGAACCGAGCCGAGATGCCGAGATCATCCTGTCTTGCTCTATCGGCTCTTTAGAAGCCTTTGCCCTGGAATTGGTTGGTTTATCTAGTCTTGAACACAACAGGCATCTCTCCGGCGAGCCCATTCATCAAACCCATCTGCAGCATTAAAGTAAATCTCTTTAGAGGTATAAGTCGGATGCGGTCGATGCGGTCGGTGATGCGCGAATTCACTTTTGTCTCGTGCCTGATCGTTGTGGCGCTAATGTTGGCTCTGGTCTGGCGGGATCCGTTTGTCCCTGCGCACTCCCATTCGGCTCATGCGCAGTTGCAGGCGCAATCCCAGCAGGCCAAACAATAGATATCGGTATTCCTGTCTCGAGGGCTCTTCGGCGCCTCAGTCGGCAACGTCGTGCTGACGATCACAATTCTTGCGCCGTTGGAAGCTGGTTCCCTTCAGTCACAGCTTGAATCTTCGCCAGCAAATCAGCCGGATGCACGGGCTTCATAAGAATTTCGAAGGTATAACCTATCTCCCTTGCGGCATCAAGGAGCTGGGCAGTGACAGCCTGGCCGGAGAAGAGCAGCACCCTGCATCCGGGGCAAAGCTCGCACATTTGAATGGCTAACTCGATTCCGGAAAGCTCCGGCATCACGACGTCGGAGATGAGCAGATCGGGAGCTTCGATTTGAGCAGCGCGCAATGCTTCAAGTGGATTCGTGAACGTTCTGGCGTTAAAGCCGCTTTGAAAGCGGAGGATCATTGCGAGGCTCGACGCGATGACGTCCTCATCGTCAACCACAAAGACTCGGAGAGATTTTTGCATTTCGAACATCGATCATTCTCCTTACCGAATCCCTTGAATCGCTGAAGGTCCGGACCGCAAAGGACGTAAAACATGCATTGTGGTTTTGAATAGGCCCCCAAAGGAGAAACCATGATATGTTGCTGTCGAATCCGGGTCAAGAGAATTTAGGCCGCCGAAGCGCGGATGCCTGAAGTGAATCGATCTGACCAAACCTTGAGACGAGGCGGCGGGTCTCCGCGCGTGACAAGTGATGCGAAAACATAATTCCAGCCTGTCAGCGTGGCCACGCAGCCTCTAGGGTGAAACAGTATACGCAGGTACGACCTGTCGAGAGGCCGATGCGCCGGCAATCTGATCCATCGGGAGCTCCAGCGCGAAAAGCGAAGCTGCCCCCTGATCCGCGTGCACCCAAATTCCGTGAAAAGCTTGCTGTAACTCAGGGTGCATCTTCAACAATGTCGACATTACCGCAGTCACTTGGCCCCGCGCGGCAATTGGGTCGCGCAACTGAGCTGCCTGAGTTCCATCGGGCGTGTAGTGAACATCAAGATCCAGTCCCCCCAGCTCCGTCGAAGTATTAATGGCAGTCACCGTGATCAACTGACCCTGCGCATAGAACGTGATCGGCCCATTTCCCGGGACATCGGTGGGGCGAATCTGATTGGCTTCATGCTGAAGCTTCTCCAGGTTCGGGCTCGATAGAAAATCCACCGGATCGAGGAGGTTAGTAGCAACGCGATAGTAAAACCAGGAGTTCCAGTCCATTTTTGTCTGGGCGAATTTACGGGCCGTCACCCAGTACCACAATCCGTCGTGCCCTGCCTCTGTCATCGGCCTGTCAAATAAGCCCGCCAGCAGCCAACGGCCGGCGGCGGCTTTCGACAAGACGAGCGAAATCTGTTGCGGATGCGGTACACCTGTTGCGCGAACCAAAGCTAACGCATATACACCGGCGGGAAGCGCAGGAAAACTAAACGCAACCACGGGCGATCCGCAGTAAAAATCGATTGATGTCGCGCCGCCAGATTGGTTAGATGCATCAAGCAGGTACAGTTCATCGACGGTAATCGCGGACGCCTGCACGAGCGGCTGCAAATGACCAACCGAACTGACGATCCCATCGAAATTCGCCGCCAAAGTGGGAATTACGTTGCCGCGCAGCAATTGGGTGTTATTTGTCTGAACCTGCGCCAGCAAAGCGCGGGCCGTGCTCGCCAGTTCGTTGCGGTCAGCCGGCATCATTTGCGATTGAGTTGTACATGTGGCGGCATGAGCAGGGCCGACTTGCATTGCGCCGCAGAGAACGACGATCAGCCATGCTACGCCTCTCCATTTGGCATATTTCATCGCCATATCTGTACCCTCTCTTTGATCGCCAGTGATTTCCTCGCCAAGTTTTTCTGTTCGCAGTTGCGCCGCGGCCACAGTCATCACATGGTCTCCACCAAGTGCTCGCTGCCGTCGATCGTGTCCAGGTTCCGCCCGAATGAAAGCTCAGGGGCAGCGCGTTTTAGAACTTCCTGTTCAACTGCATCCGCCGGCCCCGGCACAATAACTGACATGCAGCCTGTCATCTCGCTCAAGGCCAAGTAGCTCTTCCGGCTGAATTGGAGAAAATCAAGGGGGTATTCCGGCTTGCGCTCGCGCGCTTCAATCGGCTCGGCGTCGAGCAAGAAGCTCATGTGCGGCTGCGGAACAAAACAGATCGTCAATCGCGCGAAGGCGCGCATGAGCGCGTTCTCCAAATTCAGGTTCGCTAACTCGTCGAAAATAAACCGGTCGAAGACAACGACATCGGCGTCGGACCGCAGAAGTCTTCTCATCAAAATCCGCGTCGAAACGGCATCCGCCAAGTAAATGCAAAGGCGCAGAGGAGTCATAAGCCATGAGCGCACATTCTTGTCTCGCCGTGTGATCGGGGCCTCGGGAGTTCCAACACCCCGATCTCCCTTAAAAAGCGTATGCGCGGCGCCTTCACGAAGTTTCTTGAACCGCGCCACATCGTCCCAGAAGCTGACCAGTGAGCAGCGCGAGCCGGCTTGCTCAATCCTCGCGCGGAATCGCCGGATTTGTGTGCTTTTTCCTGCGCCGTCAATCCCGGAAAAGCTCACGAATATGGTTCGTCTTTTTCTCTCATCTGCTCGCATCGATCCTCACCGTTCAACATCCGCATCCATCGAGTGCCCGTCAACGCGGCTGGCTTGGAGTTGCATGCGTCAGTGCCACTACGGTTCCAACGGCAACACAAGCTGCCGCAACCACAGCCACTCTGATCACAAATATGTGCACGCGCCGTTGCTTTGCCGGCGCAATTGCCGCTCCGCTCACTCGTGATCCTGAAACTCCCGCACCCTTCACTGCCGGGGCCGCAGCGGTGCCAACAGGTTGCGTGCCGCTGTTCTGTTGTTGATCCTGGCCGGGCTGCGGGCTTGAGTTCGGATTATTCGAGCCGGTACTGGTCGATTGTGCGACTTCCGGAGCATCGGGGAGCGTCGCGTCAAACTGCGCGGAATCCACACTCGGCTTCCCGTTCCCGCTGTCCGCCCTAGCTTCTTGTGATCCGCGAAGCGGCCCACTTTGCTCATCCCGCACGGGAGCCATATCTTGCCATCGCATCGCCGCCGCTTTGCCGGTTGGCGCGGCCAGGATTAGCAACAGGCACCCGCTGATCTGCTTTTCTGTCAGCCATCCAGCGATTCTCTTGCGCATTGTCGGAATCCTTACCACTTTCTGCCTTGAGATGGCGACGATCGTGCTTCAGGCCGCGTTTTCGGAAATCTGTCCGTCCTCATCCTGTGAATATTCGATCGGCCCACAGGCTGCGGCGGGTTGATGAAAGCTGCTTACCGCGTCGGCATTTGAAGCGAAGATCTGAAACAGGCGATCCGCTTCGATCAGCTTAAGGGTTACAAGGGCGGAAGGAGATACTGCTGCGAGCCGGGCATCGCCGTTACGCTTCATGGCTTCTTCCAGACACGACAGAAGCAAATGAAGAACCGGCTTGTCCATTTGACTTAAGCCGGAGCAGTCGAGAACGAGGCCGGGACGCCTGTCGCCCATGCGATCCCGTATCCTGCCCAGGAAGCGCCGTCCCTGGTCTTCGCTAGTTATTTCCGGAAGCTGCTCGATGGTTACTAGTCGCTTGATCGCCATTTTAGCCTTCCTGGTTTATTTAGCATTTGTTTCTAACTCACCGTTAAGGTTGAACATCATTGGACCCAGCTAACCCAGTCAGCGACCCGGCCGGTGCACCTGTTAACTGGGGACGTTCTACGGAATTTTCTGTCAGTTCACTGTAGTCGCCAAAGATGCGCTCGAGTTCTGCCCTTGGCTCACGAATCGCCCGCGCCAATATGTGCTTTCCGTAGCGAATCAAGGTTGCCGGGCTCGTCTTATACCAACAGCATTCAATCATTCGCGGTGAGAAGCCGCACATGAAACGAAGTTTCGAGAGCCCGTTCCGTGAAGACGACAATGCCGCCACCAACCTATGATTGCCATCCAAGACTGTAAGAGGCCCTTTCTCGTTGACGCCCAGAAGGATCACGGTGCCGAATTTATCCTCTCCATGCGACAGTTGCTCCTCGAGGGCGGCAATTTTTGATAAGAACCGGCCATCAAGAGTGTGCTGGCGGGTGCGTAAACCTTCGGTGACCCGGGTGACTGAGTAATCGCCCCTCGCCAGCTTTCGCCATTGGGACCTCGGAAATATTTTGATCAAGTCAAGGGCATCCTCATTGACTTTCACCTCATGCCATTCCGTCTTGACCGGGAGTTCCTCCCAGAGCGAACGCCGCTTGGCAAGTAGGAGCGCGTGGCGCCTTGCAATCGCAGCCGCGTGCTGCCTGTTGGGTTCGGATATAGGCCCATATACCTTATCCAAGTCGCGAAAGTCGGGATGGTTCAAGTCGCTGTTGAGGAATTCAGCGATCACTTCGTTTTCCGTCACTGGGCGCAGCAGCGAGACCGGAAGGCAGTTTGCCTCCAACTGCGGAATTTTCGAAGAGGCCAGGGCGTCGATGAGAAACGTGATTGCCACGACAACGAAAAGAGCCAAAAGCACTGCCAATTGAACCATGATGACTTGATGCAGTGATGAATGAAATTGGTAGATTCCCGCAATCAACATCCCGCTGAATAGCAATTGAATCCAGCTCGTGTTTGCAATCCTGTGTGCCATCTCGAACGTAATGACCACTGCGCTGATCGAATAGACGACAGTCTTAAGAGCGTAGAGCGCTGAAAGGTAAGGAATGTCGTACTTTCCCGCGATTTGGAACCCAGGGCCGAGGATTGTCGTCCATAGGCTGGGAGGCGCGATCCACATTGCAAGGGCAACAAGGGAGCCGATTCCCAACACCAGCATGAGCGGCGTAGCGATCAAGCGTAGATCTTTTCGCTCCTCGGCTCGAGTGCCCGCCACGATCGGGAATGTGGAATTGACCACAGCGGCAGAAAGTACGAATATTACGCGGCCGACGAGTCCGACCGCCGCGTAAAGGCCGGCCTCCTGCGCTGTGAAGATGTGTTTGACCACTACGAGGTCGCAATTGTTAATGATCATCTGGCCGGAGTAGAAGAGCAATGCCTGGCCTATTTCACGAATGCCATCCCAAAGGCGAAGAGGATTCGGCACCCGCACCGGCAACCGGGGGGTCATGGCAAAATAGGAAACTGCCATTGCCAAAGCGTTTGCCGCAACCACTCCTTGCACGCCGAATCCGGCCACAACAAGAGCGTATGATCCTCCGAGCCGCACTGCCCCTTCGACCACAAGACTCATGGCCAGGCGATGGAATCTGTAACTGCCTTGATCGTAGCCGCGGCGGGCTCCCAGTGGAATATAGAAACCGGCAGCAATCGCGAGCATCGCGATCAAACTGGAATCTGGCAGATTGAGGTAATCCGTGATTCCTTGCCGAAAAAGTAACAGGACCAGCGCAACCGATATTCCACATCCGATCGCGCTGCGATGGAAGCGCCGATAAACCTCCGCCTTCGTCTCAGTGGATGGCTGCTGCGCCACCACCTTAGCGGCGACGATTTGAAATGCAAACGAGACCGCTGAGAGAAGAACGAGCAGCGAATATACGACGGTGGCATGGCCGAAACTCTTCGGGCCCAGATACCAGCCGATGACGATGTTGTAGCCCAGGCTGAGGATGGTCGCAAGGCTCGAGCCGCTCAGCAATACCATGGTTCCCGAGACAATTCGGGACTGTAATGTTCTTACCATTTATGTAGACCATTCACCGCGATGCTAGGCATTCGCGCCCCCGCGCCAGAAAAGATATATTGGGGCGGGCAGGCACACCGTAATACTTAGTCCGATGCCAAAAAGCATATTCTGGCTGCTCAACTGAACAGGCCATGGCCCGGCAACCCATCGATTTTGTGCCGCGATCACGACAACCCCGGCAATCGTCTCATGCTTCTAAACAACTGAGACCATGTTGCATCGCATATGCGCCACATTTCTGCTTCTTTTGCTGCACGGGTGTCCCAATCCGGGTTCCGGCCAAATCGCGCCCCTGAAGCACCGCGCAGCCGGTAAATCGCCTGAGGTCCTGGCGGTATACGAGGCGTGGTTCGGGCATCCCTCGCATATCTCGGTGAATTACAACTCCCACGATCCGGCAGTCATTAAGAGTCAGATTCGCCGTGCACAGGCTATGGGAATCTCAGGATTCGTTGTTGATTGGTATGGCGACCGCGAGCCGTTTATCGATCAGAGCTACGCGCTGATGCAGAAGTTGGCCGCCAAAAGCAAATTCCATATTGCAATGATGTACGACGAGTCCACTGAGTCTGTGGGAGCGACGGATGAAGCGATCGCAGATTTCAAAATGTTCCACGACGCTTACCTTTCTCCCGATTCACCCGGCCATGAAGCCTACCTGACTTACGAAGGGCGCCCCGTCATTCTCATTTTTCCGAAGGGGTTGCACACGGACTGGAGCAAGGTTCGCGCCTCCATCAGTTCCTGGAACCCAGCGCCGCTGCTTATTTATGAGGCGCCTCCCAGTTCAGACGCCAACGCGTTCGATGGCTTTTATCCCTGGTTCTACATCGGTCCCAGAGGCTGGGCTGCGGACGGCGGAAATTGGGGGGAAGATTCCCTGACCAGTTTTTATCGAACAATGCGCGACAAATATCCCGACAAGATCATCGTGGGCGGCGCATGGGCGCAATTCAATGACAGTAAGGCCTCCTGGGGCCTGAATCGTCAAATTGCAGCACGCTGCGGCCAAACATATCAAGACACGTTCAACCTCTGGCGCAGAGTATTTCCAGCCGATCAACCGATTCCGTTCATGTTGATTGAGACATGGAACGACTATGAAGAGGGATCTGCGATCGAACCAGGACTTCCCACCTGCAACACACCGGCCGCCACGAATAATAGCGCCAGGAATTCCCTTCCCGGTTCTCAACCGACAGCTCAGTGATTTCCCGTCGACCTAGGCGCGCATGTTTGTAATCACCCGGGATTGAGCGCTCATTGACTCGCGCCGAATTTCTATGCGGCGCGGCCGTTTGCCTTACCCGAATATGCCTCGGGCTGGGCGATAAAGCTCCCGTTTTGGATCGAAATGGTTACAGATTGAGCCCCCACTTCGGTGGGAACGCGATGAATACGACTGATGAGCGAGAGCGGACGGCCGCGCACCTGATCAAATACACGGATCAAATATTCGCCCAAGATCCCCATCATCAAAAGCAGCAAGCCGCCCATAATGAATACTGCGCTTTCGACACCAAGGGCCGCCGCTCTTATCGAACTCGAGGAAATCAATGCCCCCAGGCCAAGCAGAAAAGCTGCACACATTGCTAAGCAACATAAAACAAAACTCAGTCGGATCGGCTTGTAGCTGAAGCTCATCATCGCATCTGTGGCGTATTTGATCCGACTGATGAACGACCATTTACCATCGCCGCTGAGCCGATCCAGCCGGTCATAGTAAACGATGGTATTGCGGTATCCGACCCAAGCTCGCAATCCAGGCAGGTACGGGTTCTTCTCGCGCATTTCGAGGATGGAGTCAACCGCATTTCGATCCATAAGCCCAAACAGGCCGGCATTGAGACACATCGGATAATCGGAGACGACTCCCATGACTCGATAAAAGAGTGGGAAAAGCAGCGCCAGAATCTTTCGCCTCTCCTGACGGCTTCTGCGAACTGCTACCACAACCTCGGCACCGGCTCGCCATGCCTCAATAAGCTGCGGCACAACCTCTGGGGGATCCTGAAAATCGGCGTCCATCAGGACCACTGCCTGCCCACTTGCGGTGCGGAGACCGGCAAAAATCGCACCCACCTGTCCCCAATTTCGAGAAAGCTCCACCACTACGACACGAAAATCAAACAGCTGCAGACTCTTCAGGATTTCGAGGGTCGAATCGGTCGAACCATCGTCGACATACACAACTTCCCAATCTTCATCGATGTCCCGTAGGGCGCTCGATACCGCCTCATGAAACTGAATGATGAGATCTTCTTCGTTATAGACGGGAACAACGATGGAAATCATTCTTGACTCCTCGATGCGGACTTGAAAGGGAGATTTCTTGTGTTTCGCCTCAATCGTCCCCAGCCGACTATTTTCAACTGCCGTCCTGCGACGACTGATCTCGTAACTGGCAATCTATTCGGAATCTCCCTGCAATATTCTTACTTTCCATCGAACCTCGGCAGGAGTTAAGACAACGATATAGTGCGCGCGCGCCGGCAAAGTTGATACCGACTTGTCATGATCGAAAACCTCCACGTCATACTCGACGTCGTCGATCAACTCGATGGAAAGTCCTTCCGGTGAATAAAAGACAAATTGAATATGGTGGGTGCGATCCTCATAACGAGTATGAATTCCAGCCTTAGCTTGTTCGTCAATTGCATCCGCCAGCTTGCGTCTGGCCGTTCCGATAAAGTCCTCATCTAAAAGGTTCGGCTGGTCTTGTTGAAATGCCTCGCTCATTCCCCGCCAGGATTCAAGATAATCACGGATTGCGGCGGCTTTGGTCTGTTCTTCCAAAGCCCGCGGACCTTTGAGTTGGGAAGTGTCGACAGTAACGGCAGGCTGAGCGGCAACAAGGCCAGACGCCAGGACGATGCCCGCACCTACCAATGCGGAACGCCTCCACATGGTCACTTCCCCCACCGGATCTGATTGCCGAGAACTATCCCACTCGCCACGGTGATCGTTGCTTCATCGCGGGCGGGCATCTTAACTTCTGCAATGTCGCGTTTCAGAGGTACATCCACCGTGGATTCACCGCCGGGATAGGTCTCCGTGAACGTAACAATGGTTCCATCCGGCACTGAGTTTCCGCTGCAATCGCGCACCGGATCGGTCTGGAGATCGAGCTCCTGGCCAGAAGGCTGGGCGCTCATTTTCAAATTGCAAGGATCGCCTGGCACCTGTCGAATGATATTGACGCTCGAGATGTCGCCGGCTCGCACCACGAACTTGCTGCTGCCTTGCTGGCTCGTCGAGTCCATCTCTGTCCAAGCCGCTCCGTCACGAGTCCCAACGAGCTGCTTTTGCACAGAACCGGACGGACTGGATAACTCAAAGGACACGGGGGTCGGCGCGGAAATCAAGTTGTGATAGACATCGAAAACGTAAACTGCACCAGTAATACCGTCGTGCGAACCGACGGGAAGACGCGATGGTTTCGCCAGAAAGCTTAGGTTGGCGGGGACGCCGACCGGCACCACATCGAGTGCTTCGGTGCTGGTGCCGCCGGCTTGTGCGAGGATGACGACATAATGCCCTGCATTGCAGATCGATCCCGCGGGGAAGTACGTTGGAGTAGAACCTAACTGCACCGTCCGCTTAATCACCTGGCTGGGACCGATAACATACAAAGTTGCTTCTCCGCTCCCAGCACTCTGAATTGAGAATGCGCTTCCCGCTTCGATAGTCTTGGGCACGCTGAGAGCTTCGTCCTGCGAGTGCGCCGCCTGCGGCACTCCAATGAGCAGGGTTCCCAGCACCAATGCGAGAGTGGCTTTCACAGCGCCCCTCCAAAGCTGAAAGTCGCAACAACCGTGCGCTCGCTGCTGACATTCTTGGCTACGTCTTCGGGGATCGGAATATTGAACGGAACCGGCGTCTGAGGCAACAGCGCGCTGTCGACGTACTGATCCGCGACCCATACCAACTGTCCGGTTTTGTCATAAAGCGTTCCAATGACGTGCGCTACGTTCACCACCTGTCCGCTCTGATTGATCAGTTGCCCAGTCAATGTTGCATCTGGGGCCGGATTGAATTTCTGGTTATCAATCTCGATGACAGGATCGGCTGAAGCTGGCACCAGGATAGCGAATGGTTTCATGTTGATGCTGTCGACGCCAGACAGCGTCGCGTCGGGAAACTGGATGAGAAATGGGGTGACCTGCTTTGGCAAGAGAACATGGGAGATCATGTCAAAGGAACCTTCGGTCGCGATCGCAGTTTTGTCCTTTGCCTGCAAGGTCGCCGTCACAGATACGTACGCAGGAACCACGTCGTCATTCAATAGCTCTCCCATCACCAGGACGCCGTCGGCGCGCTGCACGGGATGCATGTCAACGATGCGGACCGATGGCGCATCCACGTCTTGCGCTCCCCAGTCATCGCCCGCACCGCGGTAGATCACATCCCAGCGAAGATAATTCACTGGGATCACCTGCGGGGGAACAGTGGGCTGTTTGGTAAAAGGCCAGTTCACATTCCACTGATTCCCGTTTTTCACCACCTGCAAATCGCGGGTATCAACCGCAGTGCCAACGACCGTGGCCCAATCCAACTCTAACCGGACATTGGCTTCATTATCCGATGCGTGAAGCGGCCACACACTGAAGTGATCCAGCGTGGAATAGGTTCGCAGATTGGTTGTGTACCCGGTCAGATCCAGTTCAAATTCCTGCTCGGTGAACTGGGCCTTATTGGCAAAGCTCTCGTAGGCCTTTTGCCAGTCGTGGGCTTCGATCTCCTGGCCAAGATTCTGAACTGCCTCTTCGGGAGTCGAAGATGAAGTAAGCAGAGATTTTTGGATAATAAAGGGGCGCGCAGCCGCCACCGGCCAAACGCATCCGATCACGATCAAAAGCACAGTAGCAACAGCAAGGGAAAGCGCGAGTAATCCACCTTTTTTCACGACGCCATCCTCCGAGCGCTTACTTCATCTTCGGCGGAGGAATATTCTGCACCGGTCTCCCGCCGTTTTCTTTCGGGGACGAGGAAGACAAGAATGGCCAAGATACTGCTTCCAAACGGAAATATGCCCCACATTACACCCTGCCAGTGCGGAGTCCTCTGCGCCACGTTGACAGGTGTAGCCGGCGGGACACCATCTTTGGTCCACACCGTGATCGTTTTGTCATCGAGATAGTCAACCGGACGCCAACCCGCAAACGACAACAGAGGGTCATAGTAGGGATCGTTAGAGAAAATCCACTTCAAGCCGTATTTGTCAGAATGCATCATGATGGCGCGCAGAGAGTCAAGACCCGCCGTGCCAAAGTACTTTGCCTGCGTGAGCGAGGCGCCTCCGTATCGAGTCAGCTCCGGCAGCAGACGTCCGGTATACCATTCGCCATCGACGCTGCTTGCATCGGTCAGAACCGCCAAGCGCGAGATACTGTTGCCAAATCCGAGAGTGAAGTACCGGTATTGATCGTGCCCGCCGCGATTCAGCCAATCTGCCACTACATCAACGTTCACTTCCCGTGCATTCGTGATTCGATAAGTGCCCCACGCAACTCCCATTCCGCAGGTCCAGGCCGCCAAAACCGCGAGGGCAGTGACCGCCCAGTAGCGGTGTTTGTCGACCAGCTTCACGGTTAGTAACCCCACGAACGGAAGCGCGAGCAAGCTGGCCCAGTAACTGAAGCGCTCCATGGTGAGCACCTCAAACGCATGCCCCAGCAGCCAGTGTCCCATGGGCGTCGTTCCTCCCAACCCGAGGATGAACGTTACCCAGAACCCAATCAGCAGGGGCCGGAGCCGAACAACGCTCGCACCCCGAATGAAGATGAATGGAATGGCCAGAATCAAGGCTCCATATGGAAGGATGAAGTAATTGAGGCCCCACTGGGGGCTGAGAATGAAATTCGCCCGGCTGGCGTGGGGAATCGTGGTCTGGTCGATCGGATGATGAAGCAGCGAAAGCCAGAAAGGAAGCAACACGACCCCAAGAGCCACGCTCACCACGAATACGATCATAACGCTCCGGCCGAGAACAGACCCTGCAGAAATCGGCTTCCCATCGCGGCGGTCAATCAAAGCAAGCGCCACAACCGGCAAGGCAAAAACAAAAGTCCCAAACAAGAGCGTCAGATGGTGGCCGGCACCGGCCGCAATAAAAAGCACGCAGGCCTTGAGAAAAGCGCGTCCACGGCCAAAGCGTAGCCACTCGTAAAGAAACGGAAGCGCGATTAGATAGAGTGGCGCGGCGGTTGTCGTCGGTAACTGCCCGGCGTTGTAAACCAGAAAACTTTCAGAGCCGAGGAATACGCTCGCCAAGGCTGCAATCGAGGCGGCGCGCGGGTTGACCCACAACAGCGAAAAGCGGTAAACGCCGATTACGAGAAGCAAAATAGCAATTAGTTGCACGGCCATGTAGGCCAATTCCAATCCCATAATCCGCGAAAGCACTGCAATCCAATAATGTGGCATCGGAGGATACGTGGTTTGGCTAAAGCCTGCAAACCATTTTGTATTCCACGGATCGAACCAATGGTGCACATAATGCGAGGAAAAGAAGATGTGGAAGTTCGCGTCATAGGATTGCAGCGGCAACTTCATCAGGAGCAGCGGTAGATGAACCGCCAACGCAGCCATGAAGGCCACGGTGAGGGGTATCGGCCGCGACAAACACTCAATGGACTCAGTTTTTTGCACAATTGGCTCTCGAAGGACGTTTAACGCAAGGCATTAAGTCAAGCATCCGCCGTGATGCGGTA
This sequence comes from uncultured Acidobacteriaceae bacterium, assembly GCA_963828325.1. Taxonomy (GTDB): domain Bacteria; phylum Acidobacteriota; class Terriglobia; order Terriglobales; family Acidobacteriaceae; genus Telmatobacter. Next base: position 331,046 of record CAWHEK010000034.1, on the reverse strand, counting down.
TTTCACGGCAAACCCTTATCTCCATCGAGATAAGTTCCAAAGTTAAATCCATTCAACCTATTCGATTGGCAAATGTACGGCTGAGGTTGCTTCTTTGCAGCTTTATTTCATGGCCTTTAGGCGTCGCAGCTGAACCTCGTGACAGAGAAAATGGGCAACAACATCAATTTTGCTCGCATCAAAGTTGGCAATTGAATTCTGAGCTGTGGTGACTCGCCTTGTTTGCCAGACTTGGATCTTTGAAGGTCGCATTCGTCTGCGTCTCCGCCGCATTTGCCTGCGTCGTTCGGGGGCAAACCTATCAGGTTGGGCCAGGTGCTTCCACTGGATCTTCCTCGCAGTCTCAGAAAAACCAGCCGAAAGCGCAGGGCCAGAACCTGGGATGGGGCTCGAACATTCAAAACGCACGCCTCGGCCGCGCCGCGGAAATGGCTCTGCAGCATGGCGATCATGCACACGCGGTGGACTATGCGCGGCGTGCAGTACGGGCCGCGCCTAACGATCCGCAGTTATGGTTTCTGCTCGGCTATGCAGAACGACTCGATGGCGAGTATCAGCAAGCCGTAGACGCTTATTCTCATGGGCTTCGCCTCGACCCCTCGTCGCTTGATGGGCAATCGGGTCTGGCACAGGTCTTCAGCTTGACGGGTCGGACCAAGGAGGCCGAGCGCATTCTCAAACAGGTGGTTGCATCCAGTCCTGACCGTACCAGCGATCTGACGATGCTTGGAGAAATGTCCATGCGATCGACGGACTATGCCGGGGCAATCGATTGGCTGGACCGCGCGGAACAAATTCACCCAGACGGGCGGGCAGAATTACTGCTTGCGCTCTCCTACCAGCACACGAATCAGACGGACATGGCCAACCGCTATCTTGAGCTCGCCGAGCATCGGGCCCCAAACAACCCCGAGATTCAACGCGCCATGGCGGGTTTCTATCGCGAAACCGGAAACTTTGCTGAAGCGATCGCTGTACTCCAATCGATTCGAAATCCAAAACCCGATGTAACTGCGGAGCTAGCTTATACCTACCAAATGGCTGGAAAGCCTTCAGAGTCAGCCAAATTCTTTGCGCGGGCAGCCAACGAAGACCCAAAGGACATGACACTGCAACTGTCGGCTGCACAGGCTGAGATTGTGACCGGCTCTATCGCTGAAGCAAATTCGTTCCTCAAGCGCGCCACGGCACTCGATGCCAACTATTACCGGCTTCACGCACTCAGCGGCGAGATCGCGGAAATTGAGGACCGTGATCGCGATGCGCTTCAGGATTTCACGGCAGCTTTGGCGAGTTTGCCTGAGCATCCAGCTGAGGGGCAGCTTTACGGCATCCAACTGCACATGGATCTTGTGGCACTTGACCGCGCTCTTGAAGATGAGGAAGACGCGCGCAGTCAACTGGCGAAGGCACAAGCTGAAATCAACGCGGCAGACGGTTCTGGCCCCGATAGAGAAGAGTTTCTGCGCCTTCGATCGTCAATTAAGCTCGCCGCCGGCGACCCCGCGGGAGCGCTTGCCGACGTCAATGATGCTCTTGCAATCAACCACGATCGGGGTAATCTGCAGCTTGACGGCGACATTTTGATGAAACTCGGCCGCACCGACGAGGCAATTGCAGTTTATAAACAGGTTCTCGCCGGCGATGCTGACAATCGTTTAGCGCTAACCTCTTTGGGTTACGCTTCGCGCGCGGCCGGCCACGATGAGGACGCGGAAAGATATTTTGAACATTTGGCAAAGATCGATCCCTTGTCACACGTCGCCTTTCTTGCTCTCGGGGACCTTTTTACGGCGCGCCGCGAGTTCACCAAAGCGCAGGCTGCTTACAGCAAAGGGTACGAATTGGACCCGCAAAATGCCATGGTGGTGGCTGGAGGCATCAATACGGGAATCGAGGCGCACAACCTTCCTTTGGCTGGCGAATGGCTAAACCGCGTATCGGAATCCATGAAAGACGAGCCTAAGATCTTGCGCGAGACTGAGAGATATCTTCGCCTCTCAGGCAAATATCAGGAATCGGAAGAAGTGGCCGAGAAAGCTATCAAGGCGCTGCCCGACGATCGCGAAGTCGTTGTCTATCTGGGATACGATATGTTCCTTCTCGGGCAATACGACGACCTTCTTTCCCTTACATCCAAATACTGGAACGTTTTGCCTAAAGAGGCCGATATTCCTCTGCTTGCCGGCTACGTTCATAAAAAACGTGGACTCGACGAGCGGGCCGTTGCCGACTTTACTGAAACCATTGATCGGAAACCCGACGCGGTGACTGCCTATGTCAACCGCGGATATGTGGAGAACGATCTTCGCCAGTCGCAGCCGGCTGCGTCGGATTTTGAAGCGGCTCTCAAACTGGAGCCGAACAATGGTGAGGCGCATCTGGGGCTCGCGTATGCAGATCTCGCATTGCGTATGCCCGATGCAGCACTCAGGCAAGCCAACCTGGCGGAACGGGAATCAGGCGATTCACTTGGTCTGCATGTAATCCGAGCCACAGCTTACGGTCGAATGGACCTGCTCACAATGGCCGCCCGCGAATATCAAGCGGCATTGAAATTTGCTCCCAACGACGGTGCCCTTCATATCGGCTTGGGGAATACCTACTTTGCAGAGCATCATTACCGCGACGCAATCGGCGAACTGGAAGTTGCTGAGCAATTCTCCCCTGATAATCCGCAGATCTACGCATGGCTCGCACGTTCTTATGCAAGCCTCCAGGACCGAGGAAAGACCTATCTCAACGTGCGCCTGGCAGAGCAGCATGCATTGTCGCGGCCCGCGCAGAGGGCCGAAAGCGACCCCGACCACATAGAAGATTCTGGAAATGAACAAAGTGAAATTCTGATCTTAACCGGCGAGGCTCTGAGCACGCTCGGCGATCAGAACGCGGCAATGGACAGGTTTGAGAAGGCGCTGGTTGCAGCAGGTAGCGATCGCATCAGTGTGCGGCTGGCCATCGCCGAGATTATGACGCAGCGCGGGCACCAAGACGACGCAGAAAGGCAGATTGCGTTGGGATGGATGGAAGCCGAGGCCGGAGATACGGTGCCTCCCAACGGACCACAGTACGTTGAAGCCGCAAATCTGTTTAGCTCCTTGCATGACTACGAGCTGTCAGAGGATTATCTGGCACGCGCGAAAGCTGCGGGTGCATCCGATTCCGAGGTGCGCATTGCTCTGGCCAACGACGATCTTGCTTTGGGCGAAACAGTGAAAGCCAAGGCCGAACTGGCGGCGATAAACGATCCCGCGGACGAAGCTCAGAATTATCAATACCTTTTGGCCGAGGCAAATGTATACAGCCAGGAGCATTTGAATCCACAGGCGCTCACCGCTTTTGCGCAGGCGACCAATGGAGCCGGCGACGACCAAACCGCGGAACAAGCAATGCTCGTCACAGGGGCTAACGAAGGCATGAGAGTGAATCCGCATTTGAGCGTGCTCTCAGATGCCTCCATCGAACCTATCTTCGAAGATTCGACGGTTTACGTGCTTGACTCTAAAACGCTCGCAACATTTGCAGTGCCAAGCTCCGATACCGCCCAGTTGCCGCCGCCGCGCTCGTCGACCCAAACCATGTGGACCAACGCATTCCATCTACATTTTTCTGGTGTCAATGCGCTTGCGCCAGGAGGCTTCTTTCAAGTGCGCAATGCCCGGGGATCGATCTCGTTGCCGGCAACGAACTCGATAGTCGACCGCAACACCACTGACTCGACATTTAATTTTTCGCTGAATCCGACGATTCACCTCGGCGATAACGTGGTGACGTTCAACACCGGAGCTCAGGAAACCCTGCGGCGCGACTCCAAGGATCCGTACGACATGGATCAGAATCTATTCCGCGTATACAGCTATATGTCGACAAGCTCATTTTTCAACGCGATCTCGGTCAACGGGTTTCTGATGCGTGAAGCCGGCCCGTTCACTCAGAGCGGTCTATATTCGCGCGAACTTGCCGCGAAGGTCGATTTTCGCGTGGGTTCGCCTTGGGGCAAGACAGCGCTGCTGACCGGATACGGAGTTGACGATCTGTTGCTTAAGAGTGCGTACGTCGAGTACTACTTCACATCCTCTTACATAGGTTTTGAACACAAGTTCTCTCAGAGACTTGATCTCAAAGCCCTTGCAGAAGATGTACGCGCATGGCGAATCTATCAGTCACAATGGGGCATTTCCCAGAACCTCCGTCCGGCAGGAAGTGTCGACTTTATTCCAAAGCGCAACTGGGACCTGCAATTCTCAAGCGCGTATTCAAATGTCAGAGGGTTTCATATTTACGACGCGACGCAGAATTCGGCCTCTATCTCCTATTCGCGGCCGCTGCGCCGAATGTTCAACGAGAACTCGACGCCAGTCCCGCTTCAGTATCCAATCCGCTTTTCAGCCGGCGTTCAGCAGGAGACTTTCTTCAATTTTCCGGGCTCGCAGAATGAAAAGCTTGAACCCTATGTAGAAATATCAATTTTTTAGAGGCATATACGATGAAAATCTGTCTAGTTGCTACCTTCCCCCCCAGCGGGCGCCAGTTGAACGAGTATGCGTTTTACATCGCGAACGAACTTCGGCGCCATCGCAATGTGGAACTGACCATTCTCGCGGACGAGTTGACGAGTTATGACTTCATAACCGACAAGAATGGTGAGAAAATCGCGGCGAATGAGATCCCGGAATTAGAGGGTTTTAACCTGATTCGCTGCTGGAAGTTCGGGAGCTTGTTCAATCCGGGTCGGCTGTTAAACACGATCCGCAAACTAAAACCCGATGTCGTCTGGTACCACCTTGTCTTTTCCACCTTTGCGACTCCGGACAAGCCGGTCACTGCATTTGCCGGCCTGACGGCCCCGGCGCTTACTCGATGCGCAGGCTTTTACACGCATGTGACCCTCCACCACATCATCGAGCATGTGGACTTTTCCGCTGCTGGAGTGCGCCGCGAACGCCTTTTCCGCCTTGGCGCTGAAATGGCTACCAAAACGCTATTGCGCGCCAATTCGGTCTCGGTGCTTCTACCGGGCTATTACCGGACGCTTTCAACGAAGTATCGCGCGCGAAACGTGCTATTGGGCACCCACGGAACATTTGCGCCGGCTCTCGCTCCGCCGGACTTTTCGAAGCGCGGTAATCCTGATCAGCGCATCCTAGCCTTCGGGCATTGGGGAACTTATAAAAGACTCGAAACCCTGATGCAGGCCTTCCCTCAGGTTGTGAAGAAAGCGCCGCGCGCAAAATTGATTGTTGCCGGCGCCAATCATTACACAAAACCAGGGTACTGGGAATCAGTTCGTGCGTCTCTTCCTCCGGGTTTACCCATCGAATTTCGCGGATACGTTTCCGAAGAAGCTATCCCCGAACTCTTTCAGACCGCATCTGTCGTCGTGCTTCCTTACGATTCTGCGACCGGGTCGAGTGGGCCGGCCCATCAGGCGTGTGAGTTCGGGGTCCCAATCGTCAGCGCTGGCATTCCAGATTTTCGCGCCATGGCGGAGAACGAAGACCTGGCTATGCGGTTCTATAAAGTTGGTGATGCCGACGATCTCGCCGAACAACTCGCCGCGGTTCTGCGATCTCCGAAACTCGAACATGCGATGGCACAGCAAAACTTCGCCGCGGGAGTCGAAATGAACATAACTCAGGTTGTATCGAACTACCTTCGCTGGTTCGAGCTGAACAAGTGCAAGAGATTGTTGCGCGATAGCAAACAGTCTCTTCGACCGCGATTCTCCCTGGAAGCTCTGCGGGAGCGAAGCCCTGTTTAATTGCGACCTGGCGACGCGCTGGAACAACCCCCTTAACTTTTTAACGCATCGTAATCAAATGACCACAAGAGCAGCAGTGGCGCTCATCGTGCTAGTTAATGAAGGTTCTACCAGTATTTCATTGATTATTTTGAAGCGCTCTAGACCCGGGTAACCGGCTGATAAGGACATTTCGTCTGCAGGGACTTCAATGCGAGTTTGCCTCGTTACAACGTTTCCTCCGAGCCGGCATCATCTAAGCGAATATGGCTTTCATCTTGCCGATGAGCTCCGCCGCCAGAATATCGATCTCACCATTCTTGGTGACATATATGCCCCTGAAAGGTGTAATCACCCGGAATTGCCGGGCTTTGAGGTTCGCCGCTGTTGGCGAGTGGGTGCGGTGGGAAATGCCCTGAGGATTTTGACGGCGGTACGCGAGATTCAGCCTGACATCGTTTGGTTCAACCTCGTGTATTCGACATTTGGCACGAACCCAATCGCCGCATTTGCGGGACTATGCATACCGGAACTTGTTCGCGCCGCCGGCTTTAAAACGCATGTCACGTTGCACCACTTGATGGATCTCTGCGATCTTCGTCACGCAGACATTTCTTTTCCTCGCGTTTATCGCGCCGCCGGCTCCATTGCGACTCGGTTGCTCCTGCGTGCCGACTCCGTGTCTGTGCTGTTGGAACGTTATAAGCGCATGCTGCAGGAAAAGTACCGCAACACGAATATTGGCGTTCGCCCGCATGGAACTCTCGGCACGCCGCAGCCGCCTGATTTGCCATCACGCCCACCCATCGAATTCCGAATGCTGGCCTTCGGTAAGTGGGGCCGCTACAAACGCCTCGAAGCGCCACTGGATGCCCTTCCCGCGGTGCTTTCCGCAGTACCAAATGCTTCCCTGCTGATTGCCGGATGCGATCATCCGAATCGCCCGGGCTATCTGGCTGCTCTCAAGGAGAAATGGGGGACTCATCCCCAGATCAAGTTCCTCGGGTATCTCGACGAGGACCGACTCGACGAAGTTTTTCGCACTGCACACGTGGCAGTCATGCCATATCTCTCTTCCGGCGGACCGAGCGGGGTGGCCCACATCGCAGCTCGTTTTGGCCTGCCGATCATTGCTGCCGAAGTAGATGATTTTTTGCGTCTTGCAGAAGAAGAAGGTCTCGCGATCGATACATATCAGCCGGGCAACTCGGATGACCTGGCCACCCGCCTCATTGCACTCGCTCGCGACCCTGCTCGTCAGGCGCGCATGGCCGAGCAAAACTACCAGGTGGCAGTGCAGTCGACAATGCCACGCATCGTCGCATCGTATGTAGCGGAATTCGAGCGTTTGCTCGGTAAACCGAAACAGCTTGCCGCCATGTCAGAGCAAAAGGCGACTGCAATATACCAGAACTTCCATAATGGCAGTCCCCGAGTCGGCACGACGAAGCAGGACGGTTCGCCGATGCAATCTCCCAAGCCAAAGATCTATCAGGCTCAGGTTCCAGGAGCCTTCGGCTCACGCCATAGCCTCAGCTTTGTGATTCCCGCTTACAACGAATCAATTCGGCTTGCACCTACCCTGAATGCGATCGCCAATCTTTCTGCTTCCCATTTCGGCCAGTGCGAGGTCATCGTTGTTGATGATGGATCGACCGACGCTACCGCAGATATCGCTCGCGCTTTTCAGGCCCCCCATCTCCGCGTCTCCGTTTTGTGCCTTCCGCATCGGGGCAAGGGGGCTGCTATACGTCACGGCGTAAGCGTTGCGACCGGCGAAATTGTAATCCTTTGCGATGCGGATCTGCAAGATTCGGTCCGCGAAGTTCTGTCTCTTCTGGCGGCCTTGAAAAATGGGGCAGACATCGCCATCGGATCACGATGGCTTGCGCCTTTCGAATCTCGTTCAGCGCAACCGTTCCATCGGCGCGTGGCGAGCCGGATCTATAATCTGGTCGCAGGTCACGTGCTTGCGTTGCCTTTTAAGGACACGCAGTGTGGGTTGAAAGCGCTCACGCTCGAAGCTGCCGCTCGAATATTCCCGCTCCTGAGCTTGGATGGATGGGGATACGATAGCGAGTTAATTCACGTTGCCCTTACGCGCAATCTGCGCGTTGATGAGATCGATTTGCATCTGGTACATGATTACAGCAATTCTCATTTTCGCCCACTTGCTGATGGATGCGCCACGTTGTTGGAGTTGTTCGAGATTCGCTGGAACGATCTTCGTGGCGCTTACGGACGCCGCGTCCTCGGCCCCATTACATTCCGAGAAACTGCTAAGCTCAGCCTGAACTTTTTCCAGGAACGCACATCGCCGGAGCCATTGGAAGTACCTGCCAATTCGCCTCGAGACGACTTGGCGGCCTGACCCGCGCCAATTTGGCCCCAAGTGCACGTATGTCCTGACTCGGGATAGATCGCGCTGATCATCGAGTGCGATTGCCGTTGCATGTGGACCGCATTTCTAGAAAATCGTCGCCAAGCAATCGGCATACTGCAGAATGGCAAAGTTGAGGCGCAACAGACACAGCATCAGTGTTTTGGCGCGAGTTTGCTGAATGGGATGAGGTGCACTGCGCGGAATTCACGAATTCTTAGCAGGGTCTCGCGCTCAATATCGCGCGAGGCGCGGAGACGCGTCCGAACTCGAGCGAGATCGGCGTCGTTGTAGCCAGGGTGCGTTACAAGTTCCCAGGTGCCGTTGGGAATCCGTTCGAGAAGGCGGTTGAGAGCTACTGTGTCGAGCGCACCGGTTGCGGATACGCCGAGTGTGCCGCCGGTGGTCGCAAAGCCCTCCTCGGCCACGATGTTGTGCCAAGTGGACCGGAGGCAGCGGAGACCGCTGACTTCGGCGGCGCGGACGAAACCTTTGCTGGCCGTGGCGCGAACAGCCCAAATAGGCTCGAATGGATTGCGCACTGAGCGGATGCCACAGGCGCGCGCTGCGCGGAGAACGGGCCGCAGCACGTCTGGAAACATGTGAGTGTGTTTATGAGTGTCGACGTGGGTAACACTAAGGCCATTTGACTGCAAGTATTGGATCTGGGCAGCGGCTTCGTTCTGAATTTCTTCAGCGCGGATGCGGCCTGTGAACAGGCGGCCAAGGAACACGCCGAGCCTTGAAATGAAGACATCGGAGGCTCGTTCGACGAGCGACTGGATCCCAGCCGCCGGCAGAATCGGCTCGCCATCCGTGAGGACGATATGGCAGCCGACCCCAAGGGTCGGCGTGACGCGTGCAATTTCAATGGCTTGAGCGGTGGCCGCTGAGCGCGCCATGAGCGTGGCGCTGGTCAGCACGCCTGCCATGTGAAGTTCAAGGACGGCCCGGTTGATTCCGGCGGTTTGGCCGAAGTCGTCAGCGTTGACGATGAGACACGTCATTGGTTCGATTGATATTCAGGCTGCGCCTTTCCAACATCAATGAGCCCTAGACTCGACCTCACGGTATCGGGATCCTTGCACTCGTCCATGATCAAGGCAACTGGCTCACAGAACAGGCGCCGCTGGTCGTTTGTGCGGGTGGCGTGGGTGGGGTCATCCATGGAGGCGAGCTGAAATTGAAGAACTCCGTCAAATCCGGCTGTGCCGCATCGCGTTTGGTTAGAGCCGGCAGATTGAACCGCTTCTCAATCAACTTCAGAATCGCCGTTGTATCGGCAACGGTGTGATCCACGTAGTTCTTCTTGGCGTAGGGCGAAATCACGATGAGTGGGACCCGGTAGCCGGTGAAAACAAAATCGCAGGTTGGTCCGGTTGAGGTCGTGCAAATATCGCCTGGCAACATGTCGACTGGCTTAATGCCATCCGGGCTCACCGCCGGCTGCGGTGAAACATGATCGTACAAACCTCCGTTCTCGTCATAGGTGAGAATAAAGACCGAGCTCTGCCAGTACTGGCTCTGCATGAGCCCGTTGACGAGTGATTCGACGTACTGCGCTCCCAATTGACTATCCGACGGCGAAGAATCGTCAACCGAAGGATGCTCATCAAAACCCGCGTCCGTCGCCGGCTCGAACTGCGCCACCTGCGGCAATGTGCCATTTTGCAAATCGGTGAAGTATTGCGATACCGGTGCGATGTTATTCGGATACTGCGACACGATGGTGTTGGCAAAGGTGAAATCGTTGATGTAGCTCAACTGGATGAGGCACGACGCCTGATACGGAGGGCCAGTGCATCCACTATTGACGGGATCAACGTATATCTTCCAGGTGATTCCTGCAGACTGCAGTTCCTGAAAAATCGTGGTCTGACTCAGCTGCGATGAGTCGTTGGCGTCAGTTCCCTCTGGATAAACATAACCACCCGACGTTCCGGCAACCAGGTATTCGCGGTTGGATTGGGTCCGCGACAAAGTCGGATTGAAGAACCGATCTGAAGTTCCGAAGTTCGACGCCATCCAGTAGTAGTAATTCAAGTCCGTGCCGTCATAGTAGCCCATGGCGCGCAGACCGTTGGTGTCGTAGTAAGGCGGGTCGTTGTTACGTGCATCGTGCGCAGCGGAGTAGACGAATCCGTTAAGTGTGGCCGCGCTTTGACCAGTGGGGTCGTTGTAGTCCCAATCGATGTGTCCCTCGTTCCACGCTGGGCTCGGGTTTTCAATGCATTGGGTGACGAGGTGGTACGAAGTGATGGGATTGCTGGTGTCATAAGCGCAGTCGGCCGGCGGTGGCTGGTTCGCATTGCATCCCGGGTTCGTCGGAGCTGGACCGACCAGTGGCGCAGCTCCGGTTGCCGGATTGAACTGCGGCAACCCATCGAACGACTGGTCTGGATAGCCATTCTGCGCCCAGTATTGACGTAGCGCACCAAAATAATGATCGAACGAACGATTCTCCTGCGCAATAAAGATGATGTGATTAATCGACGACAGCGACGCAGTCGTTGTACCCCCTCCTCCGCCGGGTCCGGTGTACCCGTTCGTTGTAAGGGCTCCACAGCCGGAAAGTGCCAATGTGAGGACGTTCAAAAAGCCGAGCGGGATAACAAACTTCGCTGGACCAGGTATGCGCATATCAACTCCGAACTTCATCGTGAGACCGGGGAATGAAGATTGTTGAATAGACATCGACGCGTTAAGGACCACGCAGAATCGAGAGTCAATGCCGCTGCCGAACCATCACTGCGCGCGCGGGTCTTGCTGGGCGTTTGTAGAGTGATTCAGATGCAATCCCTGACCACCCTTGTTTATTGACCGTCTTTGTTTATTCAACAACGTCTTTGATGCGCGTGAAGGCACCCGGTGCTGCCTCGATTTCAAGGAGACAACCCCTCGCGGCGTGGTTGCATCTTTTACTCTATCCACATGAAGCTGAAGTGTGTCGTTGCGGCAGTGGCGGGTTTCGTATGCTTGGAAAGTTGCGTCTTAATGAGCGGCTTCGGCAAGACGATTGCGGTCAATACGCATCCAGCTGCAAGCAATCAGACTTCGACGGAGCCACCAGTCTTAACCAGCTCGAACCACCTGTTAGATCTTCTGGTGATCGCTGAACCAGCGACGATCACGCTTGGCGATCGACACCCCGTAGCGTGGGTTTTCGAAATGTGCCCGAGAGCTGTGGCGCAGAATGACAACTGTCCCACCGGCTCACAGACATTCGCCCCTTACGGAGGTATCCGCCTGCAGCTCTATGCGGGCGATCATCTGCGCATGCGGCTCATCAATCGATTGCCCCCCGTGCCGGCCGATTCCATTTATGCGCATGGAAGCGACGCCATGATGAACGGGACGCTGGCGGCGAATCCTGTCAACATTCATACCCATGGACTGATCGTCGAGCCGAGAAAAGCTGATGCGAGGGATCCGACTTACGGTGACTACGTCTTCGTCATGGGATATCCCGCGGGCAAGCTGCCGTCAATGGTACCTCGGGACGAGACGGCGACCGATAAGCCAATTCAATATGACATCTACATTCCGCCGAATCACCCTTCGGGCATCTACTGGTTTCATCCCCATGTTCACGGACTAAATATTAACCAACTCTCTGAGGGACTTTCCGGAGTCATCACCATCGGCCGGGTTACAGACTATGCGACCGCACCCGGTGGCGGAGCGATCCCGGAACGATACTTCATTCTGAAAGACATTCAGGTGATGGGCAACAATCAGGTAATCGATCAGGAGGACTCCGCGTTCTGTGCACCTTACGATCTGGCCTATGTACAGAGGAACGGCTATTGCCAAGGGCGGAACAGTTCAGGTGGCGATGGCGACTTTAGGCTTCCAGTCGGACATGCATTTCCCGGAGTTCACCATCTCGGCAGCACCGGCGCCGACTATACCGGCGGGCTCTGGTTCTTCACCGTCAACGGAGATGTTTACCCAAAGTTGAGCGCGCCTTCTGGATTGGGGGAACTGTGGCGCATTCTGAATGCAGGGGCAAGCCGTACATATGACCTTGTTCTGCGGGATGACCAGACTAACGCCGCGATCCCCTTTCAAGTGGTCTCGCTTGACGGCGGCGCATTAGCTCCTCCTGCCGGAACGATAGCGGTCGGTGGAGGGACCGCCCTGGACGCGGTCCCATGCCCCGGCGCGACGAGGAGAGCATCGACTCCAGCTTTGGCGGGGAACTCGGCGCCAGGTCTGGACCGATTGTTCTCTGAGCAGCCCGTATGCGCCACACATCTCGTGTTGTTCCCGAGCGCGCGCGCCGAGATCTGGGTCGCGCCGCAATTGCATTCTTCGACACTGCGGACAGAAATGGTCTCGACCGGCCCGGCGGGCGACCGATGGCCTCAGGTGAATCTCGCCCACATCGCTGCGGGCCAACCGTCTGCTGTTCCTGTCCTGCTCCACATTCGGGCCCCTTCCATCCCGCCCATGGCTCAGGAGACGTCAACTGACAATGGGAGATCCAACAAGGGCCAGTTGGCGTCCGTGCCAACGCGCCCTCGCGAATCAGCGGACTCAGCGGCTTCGCCCCAATGCACTGTGCTGCCAAGTGGCCATCGGCGACGCATCTTTTTCGGAGTTCCTGCTTCGAACAAGAACGGATATGGACTCGGCCTCGAGGAGGTAGATGAGAATGAAAGTCCCGTCCCCGGCACGTTTCGAGACATAGCGGCCTTCGATCCCTCTTTAGTCAGCGTTTGTCTCCCCCTTGGACCAGGCAACAAACCCGTTACTGAGGAGTGGGAATTGGTGAATGTGTCGGGCGAGGCGCATAACTTCCACATTCACCAAGCCAAATTCTACGTGCTACCTCAGAATGCTCCTCCCGGCGATGCGGGCCAAATGATGGATAACGTCTCACTCCCCAACGGAGGTGCCACCTGCGATGGTACGGTAGCGACCTGGCGGAGTGGACGCTGCAAGGTTGCATCCGTAGTGGTCAGAATTCCTTTCTCTCAGGTCGGCGATTTCATTTATCACTGCCACATCGGCGAACATCAGGACAGCGGCATGATGGCACTTATTCGCGTGATCCCTTTCCACTGATCGGACGCGCCGGCTTTTGCCCTCTTTTGCCCGATTGCGCCTGGAATACCTCGCACCTCCACGGGGAGGCCGAGACTTCATCGGCCGGTCTTGAATTCTCAGGCTCTTAAGTGCCCGGGGTCCGCAATCGTTGACAACCTTTGTCACTTAATTGGCACCTTAACCTGTAGGCCTTCCCCTCGGCACTCTCAAGCCGGGTTTACGATACTCAACTCCCTGTTGGTGAGGTTCTTGCGGTGACTAGCCTAATGCGTAAGCCGAGCGTCAGGGTAACGCTCTCAACACTGTTTCAATTTGTGCAGGACGGGCTCGGCGTCAGCGTTACGCCGCAGCATTTTTACTTTCCCGTTCCCAGCATAAAGTCCTTCCAAAAAAAAGACTGGACCGCGTGCCGCCCTTGCGGAGCAATTGATTTCCATCTCCAGGATCAAATCCACCTCCTCGGCACTGAGCTTCTTCCCTATATCCAGGAATGCAGTTTTACTGAGAGGCCGGTGCCCGTTAACGGACATGGACCTCAGTTTCACTTCAACAACGGATTTTTTGAGCGCGTCGACGCCGAAACTGCTTATGCTTTCGTTCGCCAGCGCAAGCCACAGCGGATGATAGAGGTCGGCAGCGGCAACACGACGCTAGTCAACGCGGCGGCCATGCGCAAGAATGCCGCTGAAGGATTTCCTGGGGAGCTGATTGCGATTGAGCCGTACCCCGCTCCCTATTTGAAGCAAGGGCTCCCGGGACTCACACGTCTCATTCCGGCTAAAGTGCAGGACGCGCCCTTCGAGTTGTTCCTTTCTCTCAAAGCAGGCGACATTCTCTTCATCGATTCCAGCCATGTCGTATCGATGGATAGCGACGTTCTGTACGAATTACTCGGCATTTTGCCCAAGCTGGCGCCCGGCGTGCTCATCCATTTCCACGATATCTTCTCCCCCCTCGACTACCCGGAGAAGTTCGTAAAGAGAAATCTCTGCTTCTGGGGCGAGCAGTACTTGCTCGAAGCATTCCTCTCGTTCAACTCGGCATTCAAAGTCGTTTGGGCGGGAAGCGCAATGCAGCGCTTTCACCCGGAAGTCTTGCGCGAAGCTTTCCCAGCATGGGAAGGGAGTTTCTTGAGAATGCCCTCGGATCTCAGGCTTTTCGCGCCCTCTCTCGATGGCAAGAATGTTTGGCCTTGCAGCTTCTGGATCACTCGAACCGAATAGTCCGCAGCCTCAACAGCCGACCATCCATGGATGAACTTGTTTACCACCGTGAGATGGTGAGGTTGTCGAGGTAGACGTCACTTGAAGACCAGCCGGGAACGATACTGTCCACCTGAAAGTTCGTGACAAGCGTAGGAGCCCAGCCCAGAAAAAACGCCGAAGGCACGGTGGCGTTGATCTGTTGCTGGTTTCCATCCAGCCACACCGATTGATAGGTGACATTGCCGTAGTCATCGCGCGAATAGCTGGCTTGAACATGATGCCAGGTGTTCTGAGCCCATGTCCGAGGGTTGCAGCTCGCGCTTGAGTTTACCCAATGATCGATCGGTGCGATACCGGTGCCGGCGTTTTCCGTGTAATCCCAGGTCCCGGCCCAGCCATCGCATTGCAGGCCAAAAATCACGGTGTATCCGTTCCATACCACCTGGTTCATATCCATTTCCAGGTTGGCGACAGAGCCAGAAGAATTATCGAGGTAAACCCAGCCGTCGTAGACGAAATTGCTCGAGGTGGTGTCGTCGCCGAAGGAGGCGTAGTAGCGCTCGCCGCCGTAATAGGTGTAGGTGGTATAGAGCTCCAACGCATTGCCGCTGAGCGACGGAGAACCGACCATCGCCATGGCCCCGGTAGCAGAACCAGCGGTTCCGGAGTCGTAAACTGAAACCCAGTCGCCGTAAGCCTGAATCCCGCTGACGCTCACAGCGTTGGATGGAACGTAGGGACCACTTCCGCCTGAAGGAGCGACGTTGGAACTGCTCGCTGCGGACGAGCCAGAGCCAGACACCGTGATGTTCACATCGGTGTCGCAGGCCGCACCTGCATTGCCCCAGGATTTCACATGAAGTACATGCGCACCTGCGGAAGCGGTGACGGCGGCGGAGACGGAAGTACCGTATACGATTGCGGTAGAGGCGCTGTCGTCAAGCGAATACCCCATGGCGCTGATGGCCTGCGAATAGCAAGATGTGGAAGTAGCATCCAGGCCAAACGGCGAGGAAACCGAAGAGTTGTCCGTCGGTTCGCTCACGCTCACGCCGCCTGTCGATGGTGGGGGACCTTCAATATTCAGCGCGACATCTGTGTCGCAGGCCGACCCTTGGTTGCCCCAGGATTTCACGTGCAGCGCCTGCGCGCCACTTGGCGCGGTCACGGGGCCGTTCATGTAGTTTGCGAACACAAAGGCGGTGTTGCCGGAGTCAAACGAATACCCCATCGCCGAGACCGGTTGTAATGAACACGTGACAGAGTTCGCGATGAGCGTGAAAGTCGACGAGATGGGAGCGCCGTTGCCGGGAGACGACACAGAAACGCCATCTACAGTGATGGCCACGTCGGTATCGCAGGCAGAGCCCGAATTACCCCAAGACTTAACATGCAACGTGTGCCCGCCCGCCGGGGCGGTCACCGAGGAATAGATCGAGGTACTGAATGCAAAGGTGTTGTTGCTACTGCTATCGAGCGAGAAGCCCATAGCGCTCACCGGCTGGCCCGAGCAGGTGATGTCATAAGCGGAAAGGGAAAACTGCGATGCAACCACAGCGCCGTTGGCTGGGTAATTGACGGTGACCTGGGCCCATGCAGGAAAAGAGCACAGCCCCATCGTGGTAAAGATGAAGCAGAATTTTCTTAGACAGTTCATTCGTATCTATCCCTTTCGTGAGTATGGTTTGCCTTCGTCGTTCTGCGCGCGGCGAATTCGACTTCGCCGCTCAACAACCAATCCCGCAAGTCGCGCATCCATGGTTGCAGTGGGATCTTCGGTTCTGAGCCCTTTCGGGTGCGAGCCGAGAATCTGCGTGAATCTTCATAAAACCGCCTTAGCGGGGAGTCTGCTAGCTCCCTTGAGGCGGCAAGCCCTGACGCAGTTCTCCCCTCACTCTTTTCTGCACTTCTGTCGGATTGATTCGTGGGCGGCTTGAGCTACAAGGTGCCTGTGCACCTCGTCAACTTCCTCTCAGCAACCTCTTCGCGTACAGCTTGGCGAGGCAGAGGTCTTGCACTCCACTGTGGCTAAGCCTTCTTTCCGGGCTCACCGCGACAGGCCATCAACTGCAAAGGAAAAAGCGCGCGCATAAAGCGTCATTCGCTTCTTCCTGATGGTCCTTGCCGGGCTCCGGCAGGCAACATTAAAGGAACTACTAAGGCATAATACCCAATTTGTTTGTCATGTCACCTGAGTTTTTTGTGCAATGTGCACAGTTTGCTCAATTCCGATCCATTCATATAAAAGCTTCTTCCATTCCAATCAAAATCAAAGACAGGCCACCCGTCGTATCTCCCTCGCACAAAGCCCCGCACGATTTCGTCCTCACGGGAGGGGAAAAGAGTAGTCTGCGGACGCAGCTGTTTGCTGCGCTAAATTATTTTGAGGCCGACAGAAAGTCGGAGGCAAGACGTCTGAAGCAGAGCGTTCGAGGGGGAAGCTGACTACTTCAGGCCGTAGACATCGATCTCGCCGCGGGGATTCGAAACCGTCGTCAGGTCGGTACCCGTCGAAATATACACTTTCCCATTTGCGACCACAGGCGAGCTAAATTTGATGCCATATCCTGGCGTGTCGCCGCTGTTCGCTGTACTGCTATAGAGCTGAGTCGGATAATTCGATGCGTCGTACCCGACCAGCGAGGCGCTGGTTGGGGCGGCCTTGGTTGCGTTCTGCAGCGGATTCCCCTCGTTGATGTACCACACGATCCCGTCACTCGTGCCATTCGCCGAAACGAAGGGGGTGGTTCCGTATGTTCCCTCGCTCTGATAGTCCGCCGTATCGCTTTGCGCGCTTAGGATGCTTGTGAAATCGAACTGTCTCACTCCGCCCGGAGCACTCGCTGATGTTGGCGTTACGCCCAGAAATGCAGCGCCATTGAAATAAGCTGCCGACCCAAAAATCTCATACGAAGCGATATTCGCGTAATTGGTTCCCGTGCTGTCCTGACAACTCTGCTGGTACGTGCCGCCAAAGGTGAGGCCCGCGCCCCACACCTGCTCCTGGAGGGCTCCTGCGTCGTTCGACGATTCGTGCCCGAGATTCGCACTGTCAACCAGGTACATCGTTCCTGTCTTGCCTCCTGCAATTAGGGTCGTACTCCCGGGGATCAGCAGCAGACCCCCGGCGGCGAGGTCCGCGTCAAAACAATCCATGAACTGGTAGATGGACGGAGTGAAATAATCGATGGGCTGCATCGTACCGTTGGCTCCCGCGATGGGTGTTGGCCCGAACTTCAGCACCGAATCGCCCCAGGCAGTTTGTCCGTCCCACGGTCCATTTCCTGTGGTGACATATACATTCCCATCGCTGTCGGCAACCGGACCGGCCCCGCCCATCCATATTCCACCTGCGCTGGCGAAAGAGCCCTCTCCGTTCAATTTCGTGCTGGCATTGAACACCCCGACTTGAGCGAGCGTCGAAGCCTTATAGGCCAGCAGCCACCCGCTGTGGCAGCCGCCAAAACCGATATACACATTACCATTGGCCAACAGCAAAGCGGCACGTTGCAGGCATGATGTATCGAGCGTCTGTATTCCATCGACCGAGTCCGAATTGGTTGCTGCTACGGAAGCGTTGATAGTCACCGGTCCACCAAACTTCTCTGCTCCGGTGGCGACGTTGAGCGCGCTAAGCCGGAATGTTCCTCCTGCGCTCGACTCCTCCGCCGAAACCACGTACAGCGATCCGGTGGCCGCATCGATCACCGGTGTGGACGTGACCCCCACATACGGTAAGATCGCCTCGTCCGCGAGCGGAGTTTCTCCACTCTGGAGGAGCGTAACCTTCCATAATGGGGTCCCGCCCCCGCAAGTGTCAGCGTCGTAGGCGTACACACTGTCATTCTCAGTGGCTACATAGAGCACGTTGTGCTTGACGCCGTTGACTGTCTGGTTGGAAAGGATCAACGGCGAGCCGTACACGTAGCCGTCGACCGGGCATGAAAAGAGTTTGCCAAAAGTCGCAGGAGCAACGTTCGCAGTCGTCAGAACAGTCTCCTGGTTGTTCAGCCCGCTCCGATTCGTATCTACGTGCCAGGTAGTAATGTTTGCCGTGCCGCTCACCGTCACAGTTGCAGTGGTGCTTCCCGTCACGCTGCCCATCAGCGCTGAAATTGTCGTCGTGCCCCCGCCTTGTCCCGTGCCCAGACCACCGGATGAGATTGTCGCAATCGCGGTGTTCGACGAGCTCCAGGTAACACTTGACGTCACGTCCGCTGTCGTGTTGTTGCCGTATGTCGCAGTTGCCGTGAACTGCTGCGTAGTTCCATTGGCAAAACTCGGATCGGAAGGAGTAACCGCAATGCTGGTTGGCGTAGACGAGACAACGGTCAATGTTGCGCTACCCATTTGTCCACTCAAAGTAGCCGAGATCGTCGTCTTGCCCGGTGAATCAGCCGATGACAAACCAGCTGAATCGACTGTAGCCGCCGTCGTGTTCGAAGAGGCCCATGTTGCCGACGTGGTCACATCGCCGGTCGAACCATTGCTATAAGTCGCAGTGGCCGTGAACTGCTGAGTCGATCCCGCAATAATGCCGGCCGTCGCGGGCGTAACCGAGATCCCGGTGATCGTCACAGTTGCCGCTGTCACGGTGACTCCAGTCGAGCCGGTGACGCCGCTCATCGACGTCGTGATCATTGTGCTGCCCGCGCCCACACCCGTTGCGATGCCGGTCTCACTCACTTTGGCGATGGCTTGATTGGATGAGGCCCAGGTCACCGAAGACGAGAGGTTCGCTGTTGACCCGTCACTATAATTCCCGGTCGCCGTTAGTTGCTCGTTAGCATTGACGGCAATGCTTGTATTCGATGGCGTGATGGTAATGGAGGTCAGCGTCTTTTGGGAAGTTGCCGGGGCCAGAGATCCGCAACCGGTAACCAATATCAAAGCAATAGGCAGAGCAAGATAAACGAACTTAACGCAGCGACGCAATGATTTCATATTGGCCTTGAGAAGATAGCGAAGCTCATTCCTTACGATGGCCTGAATCCCTTCAAAATCTGCGGGGATTGATAGTCACGGATTCCGTGTGGGCACAGGGGTAACAAATCTCCGTGATTAAGTCAGGTGCGAGAACACAGAGGCGGGTTGTCTCCCGACTATGATTTTTCCGGCAACGCTGTGGCCGATATCTTGCAAGTAACCCCGATAAGCAGAACCACCACGATGAGCTCAGCGCGGGAGCAGCCGTGTCCCTGCTCCGTGACTGATATCACATCGACAATCTCAAATCTGTTCGTAAAGTAATTCCCAGCAAATCTCTAAAAACTTCACGAGCGTAGTTAACGCGAAGCGATTGGACCGAGGCCATTCAAGGGACTTGGGATTTCTGTAGCTGGAAACTCAAGTACTTTCGTAATGAACTCGATACAACTTTCGAGCGAAGAAACGTAACGCGCATTTCGGCTACGATGGCTTCACTCGTTGTTTATAGCTAAGTCACAACCCTTCGTTGTGAACCTGCGGCTTGATGAATCGCAGGATTCAACCGGGTCTCAGGACTGACACAGGCGCTGGGCCGCCGCAACCACATTAGTGTGTTAGCCCAAAGCGGCAGATAGAACGACGCGTTCGCGCCGATAGGTGTCGTGTGCGCGCAGATCGAGCGAATTAGACGCATGCCAACTTCCCGCTGCGAACGATCGGCGTGAGCACTGGCCGATTCAGCAGAGGAGTCAATGAAGCACCATCGTTCACAATTTCTTTTGGCGCTCTTAAGCCTTTCTTTCTTTTGTCTCTCTGCTTGTTCGGCCGGCGTAGTAAGCGCTGGAACTGCGCCTGCTGGGTCCGGATCCGGTTCATCGGGGTCAGGGTCATCCACGTCCAACTCATCGGGATCAGATTCAGGCGGCTCCGGGGCAGGTTCATCGGGATCTGGAGGGTCTGGGTCGACAGGCTCAGGATCGACAGGGTCAGGCTCAGGCGGTTCCGGGTCAGCAGGATCGGGTTCGAGCGGGTCGGGGTCGAATGGATCGGGGCCGGACATTCCTTCGAACGCCATCAGCGTCAGCGGCATTCAGGCACTGAATGGCTGGACGACCATCGATGATCCGGGAACCGATGGCTCCGCGAGCGGCTCGATGGCAATCGTCGATTCTCCATCGCTCAGTGGCAGTACCCTCGAGTTCTACACCACCTACGCGTACTACGGGGGCGAACTTTACTACGTCTCGTTCGGCGACGACACCACTTCGAGCAACTTCGTCTACGACGGCTGGGTTTACCTCGATAACTCCTCCGGCTCTATCGCGAACCTGGAAATGGATATGAATCAAGTGATGCCAAACGGAGAAACCGTGATTTTTGGCTTCCAATGCGATGGCTGGGCCGGCACCTGGGATTACACCGAAAATGCGGGCACGCCTGTTGCACCAATCGATCATTGGGTCAACTCCAGTGCCTCCTGCAACACGCAAACGTGGGCTCAGAACACCTGGCATCATGTTCAGGTCAGCTACGCGCGCGATAACGACGGGAATGTCACATATCAATCAGTTTGGCTGGATGGAAACCAGCAACAGATCAACGCCACCGTGCCTTCGGCGTTCGCGTTGGGCTGGGCGCCCACGCTTCTCACAAACTTCCAGGTGGATAGCATTGTTCCCGGCAAGTCTTCCAGCACTGTCTACCTCGACAACCTCACCATTTCACGCTGGTGAACCGCCAGTTGTCTTGCTGCAGCATGGCGAGTCTCTCGCGCACAAACAGCAATCGGCCGCCATCTCAGGCCGCGCCGATCATTTCAAGAAAACCTAGTTGACTGTGATTGCGTTCGCCGCATAGCGAGTTCCATCGTAAGTCGCCGTTACGGTCACATTCGCTTCAGTGTGAAGACTCGCGCTTGACGGCAGGTCGGAATCGAACTCGATTTGATAGCTCTTTCCGTCACGGGGATCAACCACCACCATTGTTCCCGCCTGCATATCGAGAAAGGAGATATTCCCGGTAAAGACAAATGCGGCGCCTGGCACTGCCACCACTTTGATTTCTCTGGCTACATTGCGGCGCCCAGCATCGGCTTGAAAGGAAACCGAAATAAGGGCCCCTGCCACAAGATCGGATGACCCTCCCTGCCCCGCTGTAAACTCACCCTCGCCTACGCGGGCGATATTGGCGTTTGCGGGGACTATAAACGTGACTGGAACAGGCGACATCTGCGAAGAGACTACGAGTTCGCGTTTGTCCGGGTTGAATCTCAACACCCGCCCCTCGCACTCACCCTCCGGTGTTCCCGACAAAATATGAATGCTGACTGCAAAGACGTTTTCTCCGTCGAGAATTGTTTGAACCGACGCGTGGTCTTCAGGGCCAAGATCGCGAATGGAAAGCCTTTTCCCACCGCGATAGACCTGCGTTCGCTCGTCAAACCAGACCTTCATCGGCCGCTGGCCGTAGATTTGAAGCGAGAACTGATCGCGCACCGGATCGAAGTTCCGGATCTGGCCGCCGATGATCGTCGTCTTTCCCCGAGGAATGGGCGGCAATGAATCTGAAGTCGTGACTCGCCTGTCGGACTCAAAGGCCCCGGACACGCTCGCCGATACCCCCGGCGACACGATGCCGGGCTCGTCTGCGATTAAGGCGCTCACGATCTGCTGTGCCTGAGAGGAGGGTGCGGAAAAGACCAGCGCCGCGCCGAAGAGCGCGTAGCAGAGACCTCGTATGACCGCTCCAGAATCCTTACTCATTCCGGCTCACCATTGATGTAACAAATTACCAACACTTCAGTTAGATGTCCCGTCGTCACTTCCGGTGGCCTCATGGGCCACCTGTGCGAGGCAACGAGGGCGGGTCAGGCGCATCTAACCGAGGGTGTCACTGTGAAGATGCCCGCAGTTCGCAGGGCTGCATACCGCTATTTCCGCGGCTAATGATGAGAGGAATAATGCGTTTCAGCTCATATAAACCCGTGGTGGCCCTCGCCGCTCTTTGTAGCTCTTGGCTTGGCATTGCTTGGGCCCGGGATACGATTAGAATTACTATCCCGCGGCGCAGCGAGCTCACTTTTGTCCAACGCCTGAATCGGGAAGGCGTTGAAGCCGTTAGAAAACAGGACTACGCAACCGCTGCGAAATTGTTCTATAAGGCATATCTTTTCGATCCTTCCGATCCGTTCACTCTGAATAATCTGGGTTACATATCCGAGCTGGAGGGACAAATAGATCGTGCCAGTCAGTTCTACAAGCTGGCTGCCGAACAGGGATCGAATGCCAACATAGATGTGAGCAACGTAAAACTCCTTGAAGGCCAGCCTATGCAGGCGGCCTTCAGCGGTCTTCAGGATGTTCCGATGCGGGTGAATCGCCTTAACCTGGAGGCGGTTAATCTTTTGGGAGAGGGTCGAACCTTCGAGGCCGCCGGCCTTCTTCAGCAGGCGCTTTCCCTGGCTCCTCGTGACCCGTTCACACTCAACAATCTCGGCGCCGCCGATGAAGCAATCGGAGACCTGGGGGGCGCGATGAACTATTACACTGCGGCCTCGCGCTCGCAGTCTCATGACGTTGTCGCTGTCACCCAAAATCGATCATGGCGCGGGAAGTCCGTGAGCGACATGGCTGCGGCTAATGTCATGCGCCTTGAAAAGCGGTCCCAGGGCCTTGGCGAACGTATGACGCAAGCCTCACTGCTCAGCGAGCAGGGAGTTTCTGCAGCCAATGAGAATGATTGGTCCACGGCACGGCG
Organism: uncultured Acidobacteriaceae bacterium; assembly: GCA_963828325.1. Taxonomy (GTDB): domain Bacteria; phylum Acidobacteriota; class Terriglobia; order Terriglobales; family Acidobacteriaceae; genus Telmatobacter. Next base: position 307,984 of record CAWHEK010000034.1, on the reverse strand, counting down.
CGATTTCATGCAAGCTTACGCTCTGGACCCCGCCAATGCCTTCTCGCTCAATAACCGTGGATACGTCGCGGAGCGCGATGGAGATCTCGAGTCCGCGCAATTCTTTTACCAGAAGGCACGCCAGGCCTATGGCGCTGGATTCGCGGTTGGGCTCGCAACCAGTCCGTCGGCTCAGGGACAGGCGCTCTCGCGCGTGGCTACACAAAGCCGTGATCAAGTCGATGGCGCTCTTGACGTTTACAGCCGCGAGCGGCGCGGACAGCAGGTCCCCGTTGAACTCACGCCTCGAGGCGCTGCGGCGGTCGAATCCGCAACGCCCATCCAGCAATCTCCATCGCCCAATGCTCCACCGCCTGCCACGCCGCGGAATCAGCCATGATGGATAAAGGAAAAGAATATCTATGAGTACACGCGTCACAGACTTTCCTCCGCTCGGCTCGCTGACCTATCTTTCGCGGCTCTTGTTGCAGCCCGCCAACCGCGACCAGCGCTATCTTTTGCATTCCGATGCGGCACTCCTTATGCATTCGCGCGACGAATTCGACGACGTTCTCGCTTTAGCTCATTTGAACCATGTCGTTGTGCGCTGGCTTGAATTGTTTCTCAAGCAGGCACGCCGCGAACAAAATCTTGAGTGGTTTCAGTTGGCCGATAGCTCTCTGTCCTCTGAAAAGGCTCGCATCATCGCGGCCATTAACGTTCTACACGAAGTTTGTGCTGCCTTTCAGGCTCGTGGATACGAAGTCATGGTGATCAAGACCCTGGATCACTGGCCTGACTTCGGCAGCGACATGGATCTTTTTACTAACGCGCAGCCTGATGAAGTCTTTGTCCTAATGGCAGAGTGCTTCAACGCCCATCTCGCGCCGCGTAGCTGGGGAGACCATCTCGCCAACAAGTGGAATTTCCTGTTCCCCGGCCTGCCCGAGCCGATCGAGATTCACATTGGCCGTCTTGGGCAGACTGGCGAACAAGTGGCAATCGCGTCGAGCTTGGCATCGCGTGCTTGGCAACTCGATGCGGGTGGCTACCGATTCACCGTGCCATCCATTCCCGACCGCCTCATCATCTCCACGCTCCAGCGCATGTACCGGCATTTCAATATTCGGCTTTGCGACATCGTTGATATCGCTGCCGTCGCCGACGCTGGACTCATCAATTACGAGGAGTTGAGCAGAGTGGCGGAGGCTGCCGGAGTGTGGGAAGGCGTCGCCACCTATCTCACCATTATTTCGGACTACGTGAGAGATTATCGCGGTACGCCTCTGAACTTGCCGCACTTTCTGCTTGACTCGGCACGGTTTCGCGGCACCGAGATTTACTACGATCAAGGTTTCTTGCGCGTTCCGCTCATGCCACATTCCGCTCGGCTCTACGGATCCGAATTGGCGCATGTGCTCAGTCGCGGAGAATTGCAAAACTGCGCTCGCTTAAGCCTGCTGCCATTGCTCGGCACCGCCGCCATGGCGGCACAGAGAATTACCGGCAGTGATAAAGGTATCTGGTAAATCGGGAGTTGCAGTGTCGTTTTTTTGGTGACCCGCGATAACGGGCACCTTGAGGTTACTGAGCTGATTGATCGATGGTTCGAGCCAATGAATGATGAATGATGAGGAGCCTGCTCCAACGCAATCTACGAAGGATAAATAATATGGGCAACTTGGTTATAAAGCTTCAGGGACCCGCCTCGCGATCCAGCCGCTTGGCTGATACGCCCCGCGGCGGGCATATTGAATATCCATATAGCCGGTCATCGGCTGCCTTGAAAGTCAGCGAAGCTCCTGATCAGGAATTCCATCCCGCGCCGCAGACTTTGGCGGCGCGCGGTCGCGCTGCCCTAGTGCCGCGCGGCAATACCATGTTCCTGGGGCTGGATCAGCGCGTTCGCCGCCGTTCCCGCGGCTCCACTGTTCTCTCGGTTCTGATGCATGTTGCAATCGTTGCCGGCATCCTATGGCTCGCAACCGTAGTCCACAACCCGGTTGTGGATACGTCAACAATCGTTTCGCCCATTCAGTTCACTCTCTACGACCCACCCCCACCGCCAGTGATGCCGGTGGTTAAGGTTCGCGGGGGCGGAGGCGGCGGTGGTGCGCACCAACTGGTCGCACCGATCCGGGGATCGCTGCCCAAGGTTATCGCCAAAACGCCGGTCATTCCCCTCGAGCCGCCCAAGATTGATCTGCCTAAGATGCCGCTTCAACCCGCCGCTCCTGTCCACATGCCGCAGGACAATAAGATGCCGAACCTCGGCGCTCCCCATTCGGAGCAGGTTGCGATGACTTCGCAGGGCCAAGGCGGCGCCAATGGTTTCGGCTTCGGTCTTGGCGGAGGCGTCGGTTCGGGCCACGGCACCGGGCAAGGCCCGGGCAGCACAAGTGGTTACGGCGGCGGCATCATGAGTGTCGGTGGCGGCGTCAGCGCTCCCGAGGTCATTCACTCCGTTCAACCGCAGTTCACGGCCCAGGCTCGCAATCAGAACTACCAGGGCGTCGTTGCCGTCCAACTCATCGTCGATTCCCAAGGATTCCCGCAGGATGTCCGCGTGGTGCGTCATCTCGGCCTGGGACTTGACGAAGAAGCGATCGCAGCCGTGAAGCAATACAAATTCCGGCCTGCCATCTACGAAGGTCATCCGGTTTCTGTGCAGATGGTGATCGACGTGGATTTCCGGCTCGACTGATCGGCAGTGCCTTCGGCAATCATTGTGCGGCTTTACAGGGTGCGGAAAAAGCCGGTGCGTACGAAGAAGAGCATCCCCTCCGCGGCTAAAGCCGAAGTCAATTCAAGGCATATGCGGCACAACTAAAGTTGTGCCCTGACACTCCGTGCTGCTCCGAAGCAGTTTTTCCGTGGCTTGTTTAGCCTCTGCGGGATTTTTCTCTTCTTCACTTGCGTCCCCGCAGACTACCAGGCGACCCCACGCTCTTCCCTCTTAAACGATCGGCCCTGTAATCGCGCCCGCGAGCACCTCAAGCAGATCGATCACGCATTTCCCACTTCACTGCTCCGCGTTCTGCACAGGTTGCGCTGGCTGCGCTGCCAGGGGCGCGGTCTGCTGCTCGGTCTTCGGATAGTAGCCCCGCTTCGTCCTCACTGACAGCAAACCGCGGCGCGGAGAAACGGCTTCAACGCGTACCGAACGATAGCCGCCCTCGCTGAACGGCTTCGACGAGTGGTAATCCACGACATACTGCTCGCGAATGTCTCTCGCGACTTCGGCCGCAATTTCGTTCACATCATTAATCGATGTGGCAAAGTAGGCCACGCCGCCGGTTTCCTCGGAGAGCCGCTCCAGATCATTCCTGGCTTGCTCCGCTTCCTGGGGCTCATCGTCGTAGAGCAGCCCGATGGAATAGACTACCGGCCCCGCCAGCCCTTGCACTCTGCGGATCGCCTCACGCAGGTCGAGCCTCGATGCGTTGTCGGCACCATCGGTGATGATCAGCAGCACCTGCTTTCGATTCTTGCCATGCCTGGCCAATTCGTCGGCCGAGGCAGCGACGGCGTCGTACAGAGCCGTGGTACCGGCGGGATCGAAGCGCGACATTCCGCGATTCAGCGCCACCCGGTCCGTCGTAAATCCCTGGTCGAGATAAGGGCGGTCGGCGAAGTTCACGACAAACGCCTCATCTCTGGCATTCGAGTCGTTGAGCAGATGGTATGCGGCAGCGTTTACGGTTGCGCGCTTGTCGCGCATGGAGCCCGAGTCGTCGATCAGAATGCCCATCGATACCGGCAGGTCCAAATACTGAGCCGCATTCACAGTCTGCTCAACTCCATCTTCCCAGACACGGAAATCCTTCCCGCTCAAATCCGTGACAGGCTGACCGCGCTCATCAATCACTGCGCAATTCAGCAGCACCTCATCCACATTGGCGTGGAGAATATACATTCCATTCTGCTGCTTTTCAATTCCAGAGCCCTGATTTCCGCTGGTCGAATTCGCGGGCAAATTCCCGTTCCTGCTCGTCGCATTCGCACTGTTGGGCGCGTTCGAGCCGGCCGGCTCCGCTGCCATCGGGGGCGGAGCCACGTCAGGATCCGGGGAGGGGATGGGGTCCCGGTCGACGTCGAGCGGCGGCTGGGTTTCGGGGCGCGTTGGATCGTTGATCGCCGGATTGTTCGCAGTGGCCGAAGCGCCAGGCCGCGACTGCGGAGCCGGATACACGGCAGACTGCGCATACAAGACCGTTCCGGACAGAACGGTTCCAGCCAGGCACAGAAGCGCCAACGCGGTGGGCGCTGCTCCCGGTACAGAGTGCCTTTTTAGAAAGGAAATCAATCGCATAGTCGTCGGTGAATTCAAGGGTGCGACCTCTATATAGGATGCAAGTTGCCGGATGCGAGCGGGCCAGGAGCGAACTTTGCAAGGCTGAGGATCGAAATTCCGACGCACCCCCGGAGCGCATTTGAGCCTCCTTCCGCATCTCGGAGCGTCATTGTGGCCGCCTTCTTTTGCCGGCAAGGGCTCCCGCATGTTATCAAGTAGTACTCCCCCCACCCCCCTCCCCCTATTTTGGAGTTAAGGGATTTGTTTTCAATGACTTGTACCTTTTGTAGGGTCTTGTAACCTCATGATTCCAAAGGTCTTATACGCAACCTTAGCCTTCTAAAGGACTTAGGAAAAAGCAGCGGCGCTGGCGGAGTTGGCGGAGTTTTTCACACCGCGAAGAGCGGGGGAGTTAATCAAGTAGTGACGGGGGGGTACCCCCTCCCCACTTCTGAAAATAACTGCCATAGAATCATGGGGATGGCGCAAGTAAGGTCCTGCATCCCAATGATTCCGGGCAGTTTACCCGCAGATGTGTCTCCTGTAAGGACTTATGCGCGCGTTTCCACGGCCAGCTCGCGGATTGCGCGGGACTCTTAAGCGCAGAAACGCGAAAGCAGCGGATTTTTCCCGTTACCGAGGAGGCCTGGATGGACGCTTATACGAGAAGTATGCGCTCAAAGCGGATAATGATCGGCAAACTTAGCAGAAGAATTTGATGAGCAGAATCAGTGGGATGCGGAAAAAATGGGTGCGTGAAGGGTTGACAAGGCGCAAGGATGATCAATCAGCTAGATGAGGCGCGCCAAACTCGTCTGTTCTTCTTCTCTTTCAAAGCACACTTCTTCCTAGGTTGCTTCTTCCGCTTTGAATGTTTTGGGCGCGAAAACGCTTCGTCATTGTGGTTTCAAAGTTCTTTCGTGCTTCCGCACCATTCTGATACTCCGGCTTTATTGGCTTGGGTAATCCCCCAACTTGTCACGTAAATCTCCTAGGAACTTTGCCAGCAGCGCGAACCTTCCTTTATTGGTCGCGAGACCATTTTCGTTGCTACCGTTATTTATGAGATCTTCTAGGCTCGGGCCATGGTCCGCCTTTGCCATTGCGGCGGTGTACTCGGTACCAAAGGTTTGGTCGAATTCGTTCTTCCAGGCTTTCCGCTTATTGGGGGTGGGCAGGGTCCTATCTTCATTCGTTTCGATACGCCCCATCGCGTCATCTACCGCTTTTGCGATTGGGTCGCGATAAGTCTTCCATTTCGGATCGAATATCTTCTCGGAATCCAACACGCAGAAGTGGTATCGCTCTTGAATAACTTGTATCTGGACGGAAGAGGCGGGAGAGGCGGGAGATCTGATCCTATTGAATTGCATCTGCCTCGTAAATGGGATTTCACATTGACCCATGGCCGCCTCCCACTCGCGCCGAGCTTTGTTTGCGTTTTCCAATCCCTCCCTGAGTCCTTCATAGGCTTGGGTGTTCAACTTCTTATCTTCCTCCAGTTGTGCCGCATCGAAGCAATCTCCGTTATAGATAACTTTGTTGTTATTGCCGGGGATTGCGGGGCTACAGGGCCCAGTTGTTTTCGCATTTCCTGTACTCGACGGCTGCTGAGGTTTTTCCTGTGCCAGGGCAGGAATCGACATCAAAAGCAAAACCATAATTCCGAACTTCATTGCTGTGGCGATCCTTTCGACGGCGTGCCATAGGTTACTACGTTTCCGCTTCCAGTTGTTGCGGGGGATTGCGCTCCACCTGTACGCGCGTTTCCGGTCTTTTCTGGCGGGCACGGTAAATACTTGTCAACGTAAACCGTTTTCTCCACCGTTTGAATCTTGGGGCGCAATGGTTTGTCGAAGAACATCCAAGCAGCAAAGGAAATTGTCACCGCCGCGCCAACGAACAGCGTGACAGAGATGGCAAGCGGATTGAATTCATTAAGCTTTGGAGCGCCCCCTGTTTCCATCTGCTTTTTTTGGCGGCCGTACACCCAGCCGTAAATTGCTCCAATCCCCTGCGGGGTACACATCAGAGCGGACCAAATCGCTGCAACGTTCGAGAGTTCCATCACGCGCTTCTCCAATCTCGCAATTCTCTACCCGGGCGCCATTGCGTTTCACGTTTGTGGTTGCCCGAAGAGTAAAGGCCAGGAGATGATCTCCTGGCCTCGTCGTCCTTGATTCTCAGCTTGCTTAGCTGCACCCGCTCGTCGACCCGCAGCTCATGCAGCGATAGCAGCTTCCGTTGCGCACCATGATGGCGCCGCACGTGCCGCAGCTTGGCGCGTCGCCCATGTCGTACATGCCGCGCATGGCATCGGCGGCGTGATAAAGCCCGCGATCCTGCATGCTTGGCACTTGCGCTGTACCCGCTGCTTGCGCGGCGTGTCCCTGGGCTTCGGCAATGCGCCGTGGTGCGCCGGCTCCCGCTTCGGCTTGCGGTTCGGGAGCGATGCCGCCCCCCGAATGCCCGCTTGCCGTCACCTGGTTCAGCCGCTTCGCCACTTCCTCGGCCAGCCGCGCAATGTGTTGCTGCGTGGTTTGCGGCTCATCCTCATCGAGACCGCTTTCCGCGATCATGCTGGGCGGTGCGGTGAGTTGCGGAGCCTGCTGACCGAGGCCCGCAAACAGCGTCAACTGCTGCCCGGAGAGGAAGCGCAGATTGAGCCAGCGGAAGATATAGTCCATGAGGCTCTTCGCGTAGCCGATCTGCTCGTTGCCGGTCCAGCCCGACGGCTCAAACCGCGTGTGCGCGAACTTTTCGCAGAGCACCTTGAGCTGCACGCCATGTTGCAGAGCGAGCGAAACCGATGTTGCGAACGCATCCATTAGGCCGCTGACCGTCGATCCTTCCTTGGCCATGCGGATGAAGATTTCGCCCGGCTGGCCGTTGGGATAGAGACCGACCGTGATGTAGCCTTCGTGCCCAGCGATGGAGAACTTGTGCGTGATCGACGCGCGCTCCTCCTGCAGGCGGTGACGGATGGCGCGCGGCGGAGCATTCAAGTCCTGCTCTTCGCGCGGAATCTCAGTCGGCACGTGCGCAGCCGGTGTGGGTTGCAGCACCGGAACCGCAGCTGCCGCCGCCAACTCATCGAGCGCCTTTTGGAATGCCTGCACCGTGGCGAGCAGTTGCTTGGCGCTGACTTCGACCTTGTCGGCCGAGTGTGCCTCGAGCAGCTTCACGTCAGCTTCAGCCGCAGCTTGCGACGCAGCCAGATTCGAAAGCATGCGTGTGCCGACGGCATCGAGCGCCGAAGGCTCCTTCTTGGCGTCCATGCTGACGTTCAACGGCTGCGTGCCCTTCGATCCGTCGCGATAAATGGCCACAGCCTTGATGCCCTGCCGCCAGCTTTCCGCGTACGCCTCGGCCACATCTTCAACGCTGGCCTCGTGCGGCAAATTCACCGTCTTCGAAATCGCGCCCGACAGGAATGGCTGGGCCGCGGCCATCATTTTGATGTGCCCCATGTAGTGAATGGAGCGCGTGCCCTTGGCCGGCTTAAAGCTGCAATCGAAGACCCCCAGGTGCTCCGGCTTGATGCCCGGCGCGCCCTCGATGGTGCCCGTGGCGTCAATATAGCTGACGATCGCGTTCACTTCTTCGTTGTCGTATCCGAGCTTGAAGAGTGCTGACGGCACGGTGTTGTTGACGATCTTGATCATGCCGCCGCCCACGAGCTTCTTGTATTTCACCAGCGCCAGGTCGGGCTCGATTCCGGTGGTGTCGCAATCCATCATGAAGCCGATGGTCCCGGTGGGGGCCAGCACGGTGGTCTGCGAGTTGCGGTAGCCATAGCGTTCGCCGTAGAGCAGCGCCATGTCCCAGCACTCGCGACTGGCATCGATCAGCGCGTCAAGCTGCGGCACCGTGAACGGCTCGTTGCTCTGTTGCGACTTGCCGATGTTGTTCACTTCTGCCCGGTGCATGCGGATCACGTCAAGGAACGGCTCGCGATTGACGTAGTATCCGGGGCAAGCTCCGCCCTGGTGCTCGACGCTCGCGGTTAGCGGCGTGGCCGAAGTGAGCGGCGGGCACTGTGCCGCGATGATTGCCGATTGCAGATATGCCTGTCCGGTCATCATCGCGGTCATGCTTCCGGCGAGGTCGCGTCCCGCTTCAGAGTCGTACGGTAATCCCATCGACATGAGCAGCGCGCCCAGGTTGGCATAGCCCAAGCCGAGCGGCCGGTAGTCGTGCGAATTGCGCGCGATGGCCTCGGTTGGATAGCCCGAGTTGTCGACGAGGATCTCCATCGCCGTGATCAGCACCGAAATTGCGTGCCGGTAGGCCGCGATGTCAAATGTGCCGGCCGGCGTGACAAACCGCATCAGATTCAGGCTTGCCAGGTTGCACGCTGAATTGTCGAGGAACATGTATTCGCTGCAAGGATTCGACGCATTGATGCGCGACGTGTTCTTGCTGGTATGCCAGCGGTTGATGGTGTCGTCGAACTGCATGCCGGGATCACCGCAGAGCCAGGTCGATTCGGCGATCTTGCCCATGATTCCGCGCGCCCTGTAGGTCGACACTGGCTGGTGGCCCTTCACCGTGTACGTGGTGAACTCGCCATCGGCCTCGTAGCTGCGCATAAACTCGTCGCTGACGCGCACTGAATTGTTGGCGTTCTGGAAGAAGATCGACGAAAACGCTTCTGAATCCGGGCCAGATCCGTCGTAGCCCGCCTTGATCAGCGTGAAAGCCTTCGCTTCTTCTTTTGACTTGCACTCGATAAAGTCCACGATGTCCGGATGGTCAACGTTGAGGATCACCATTTTGGCGGCGCGACGCGTTTTGCCGCCGCTCTTGATGACGCCGGCAAACGCGTCGAACCCGCGCATGAAACTCAGCGGTCCGCTGGCCGACCCACCGCCCGAGAGCAACTCCATCGATCCGCGCAGCGACGAAAGATTCGTCCCCGTGCCCGATCCCCACTTGAAGAGCATGCCTTCAGTCTTCGCGAGGGTCAGAATCGAGTCCAGCGAGTCGTCTACGGCGTTAATGAAGCAGGCCGAGCACTGCGGGTTCCTGTAGCCGGTGGCTGAATACTGCACGCCGCCCGTCACCGGATCCCAGTGCCAATTCTGCCCGTCCGCATCCGGCTCCAGCCGATCGCAGCCCACGTTGAACCACACCGGCGAGTTGAATGCCGCCTTCTGCGTCAACAGCAGGTGAGCCAGCTCGTCGTGGAAGATCCCCGCGTCCACAACGGTCGCAAAATAGCCTCCGGCAATGCCCCAATCGCGCACCGTCTCTGCCACGCGCGCCACCAATTGGCGCACGCCCGTCTCACGCTCCGGCGTGCCGATCTGACCGTGCAGGTATTTTGAAGCCACAATGTTCGTTGCCGTCATCGACCAGTCCACGGGCACTTCCACGTCTTTCTGCTCGAAGATCGAGTTTCCCTTGGTGTCTGTGATCGATGCGGTGCGGCGTTCCCAGGCTACTTCGTCGTAGGGAGAAACTCCCTCCTTCGAAAAGCGGCGGGAAAAGGTCAGGCCCTGCGTGCGGGCGGTGGTGGGGAATGTCCCGGTCTGCGGGATCGGTGTTTGAATGTGAGCCTCGTTCATTTGTTACTCTCCATGGATCGAAATTCGGTGTAAAAAGCCCTATCACCGGCCACGCAGCCGGAGCGCGGAGTGCCACCCGCAACTAGATCTGTTCCAGAGTTCACGTGCCCCTTCTGCAATCGTGAAAGATCGCATTTTCTTGAGGAAAATGCGACTTGGCAGAGCGCTTTCGGGATACAGCGACTCTGGAACCGCTGTATTTGGAAACAAAACAATCAGAAAATGAGGACGAAAATTCCGCGAGTTTCTGGATCGTTCGCGGCCCGCCGACCCTCCAGCATTTCCTCTGTTGGCGTACTTCTCGACCCGTTCCCGCCGCCTGGTAATTTGATTCGATTACCCGCTCGCGAGACGCTGGATGGAGTACCTGAACTCGGGAATTGCACGGTTTGTGGCTGGCGTGTTTTAACAGCCTGTTTACAGCCGCAGATGAAAACTTACCGCTGTCCATGGTGCGTGTCAAGAACAAACCACAACATCTAGTATTTTGGTCACATTTTGTGCATCTGCTCTCTAAACCCGGCCATTTGGCTGTGGAAAGTCCATTTCAGTCTTGCTGGCCGCGGGTTTCGGTGGCTCAAAAACGGCTAAAATCCACGGCCGCCGAGGGGCTCGCAAGGGCTGCCGCCCCACTCATCAACCCTAGCCCCGGAGCAGCGCCGGTACAAGACGCAGGACTGGTGCAGATTCGCCCAAAATCTGTTCAAGTTGTGGACATTAGAGACCCTATTCCGAATGCGGGTTGCAGAGGCCCGATTCGGAAGGCGGGTCGCCGGCCACTGCTCTATGCACCGGCCAGTCGCCGCGGATGGGCGATTCCGCTCTTTACTGCCACGACTTCCGCGGCTTCCTGGGCAGGGTCATTTCACTCAAGGGCGCAAACTCAAATCCCTTGGCGCGGTAATGGGTGATGATGCGATCAGTGGCTTCGACTGTAGCCCAGCGGTTTCCATTCGGGTCCTCGGAGTCGCCGTCGTGGAGCAGGATGATGCCGCCGTCACCGCCGAGTTTGTCGATCTCAGACGCGAGATGAGCCACAATCTCATCGGCCGTCTTGAGCTTCCAATCCAGCCCTTCCGCATCCCACATGGCCAGCTGGATATTGAATTTCCGCAGGTATTCGAGCATGCCTTCGTCGTAGTGGCCGCCCGGAGGCCGGAAGTACTGTCCCCAGTGATCGATCTCGTGGTCCATAGCCTCGGGCGGCGCGCCGCAGAGATTGCGATGCGTGCGCGTATGGTTGCCGATCACATGGCCCGCCTGCTCGACGCGCTTGACGGTGGGCGGGTGCGACTGCATTCTCTGGCCGATCATGAAGAAAGTGGCGGGAACGGAGTGAAAGGAGAGAACCGCGAGAAGCGCCTCTGTGCAGGGCGGCGAAGGCCCATCGTCGAAGGTGAGGGAGATTTTCTTCATCGCTTGGGGCCAGCATACCTGCGGCGCCGCGACGATCACAATGTTTTTCTCAGTGGCTCAATGCGTTTTACCAGGCCCTTCAACGCGCGGGCCTGGGCGCCGAATCCCGGTTTCAAGTTTCGGGCGAGTTCAAAACAAATCGGCCCCGCACGCCGAAGCGCGCGAGGCCGATTCAGGGAGAGGGCTGCTCAAGTGCGGCCCACTTGCCGCCGGCGGAAAAGCTCCCCGCCGGAGGCCGGAAAATCAGTTCGACTTGTCGATCCTCATTCCATAGAACGATCTCCACACAAAGAACACGGAGATCAGGAAGAAGACGACGGCAAGCGCATGGGCCAGCATCGGATTGCTGGCGCTGAGCGTGACGGCAAGCTCGACTGCAAGCAGTCCGAACAGGGTGGTGAACTTGATGACCGGATTCAGGGCCACGGACGAGGTGTCTTTAAACGGATCGCCGACCGTGTCTCCGATGACGGTTGCGTCATGCAGAGGTGTGCCCTTCTGTTTCAGCTCGACTTCGACGATTTTCTTGGCGTTGTCCCAGGCACCGCCGGCGTTGGCCATAAAGATTGCCTGGTACAGGCCGAAGGTGGCAATCGAGATCAGATAGCCGATAAAGAAGAACGGCTCAACGAACGCAAACGACAGCGTAACGAAGAAGACGGCCAGGAAGATGATGAACATCCCCTTCTGCGCGTATTTCGTGCAGATTTCAACCACCTTCTTGCTGTCAGCGACCGATGCCTTCACTACGCCGTCGAGCTTGATGTTGGCTTTGATGAACTCGACCGCGCGATATGCGCCCGTGGTCACCGCCTGCGTTGAAGCACCGGTGAACCAGTAGATCATGGCCCCGCCCGAGATCAACCCCAGCAGGAAGGGTGCGTGCAGTAGAGACAGGTTCTGCACGTCGTGCGTAAGTCCGCCGGTGAGAGCCATGATGATGGAGAAAATCATCGTCGTGGCGCCCACCACCGCGGTTCCGATCAGCACCGGCTTGGCCGAAGCCTTGAAGGTGTTGCCGGCGCCGTCGTTGGCTTCGAGCAAATCCTTCGCCTGCTCGAATTTCACGTCGATGTTGTAGTCCTTCTTCAGCTCGGCCTCGATGCCGGGAACATTCTCGATCAGAGACAGCTCGTAAATGGACTGCGCATTGTCGGTGACCGGCCCGTAGGAATCCACGGCGATCGTGACTGGGCCCATGCCCAGGAATCCGAATGCCACCAGGCCAAACGCGAAGACCGCCGGAGCAAGCATCAGGTTCGCCATCGATGCGCCGGTCGAGAAGAAGTAGCCAAGCGACATCAGCCCCACCATGCTGAATCCCAGCCAGTAAGCCGAAAAATTGCCCGCCACGAATCCAGATAGGATGCCCAGCGAAGCTCCGCCTTCCTGCGCCGATTTCACCACTTCTCTTACGTGGCCCGACTTGGTCGAAGTGAAAACCTTCACCAGTTCCGGTATCACCGCGCCCGCCAGCGTTCCACAGGAGATGATCGATGCCAACTTCCACCACAGCGTTCCGTCACCCAGCGTTGGGATCATCAGGTATGTGACGACATAAGTCAGCGCGATGGAAACGATGGAGGTAATCCAAACCAGCGAGGTCAGCGGCGTCTCAAAGTCCATTTCATCCGCATTGCCGAAGCGGGCATGAGCAATGAAGCCGTTGAGAAAATAAGCGCAGGAACTGGAAACCAGCATGGCCACGCGCATGACGAAGATCCACACCAGCAGTTGCACCTGCGTGGTTGGGTTCGGCACCGCCAGCAGAATGAACGTGATCAATGCCACGCCGGTGACGCCATACGTTTCAAAGCCGTCTGCGCTCGGCCCCACCGAGTCGCCCGCGTTGTCGCCCGTGCAGTCCGCGATCACACCAGGATTGCGGGCATCGTCTTCCTTGATCTTGAAGACGATCTTCATCAGGTCCGAGCCGATGTCGGCAATTTTGGTGAAGATGCCGCCGGCAATGCGCAGCGCCGCTGCGCCCAGGCTCTCGCCGATTGCGAACCCGATGAAGCACGGACCCGCATAGTCGCCCGGAACGAACAACAGGATAAACAGCATGATCAGCAATTCAACCGAGATCAGCATCATGCCGATGCTCATGCCGGCCTTCAGCGGAATGGCATACACCGGATACGGTTTCCCGCGCAGTCCGGCGAATGCCGTTCGGCTATTGGCAAATGTGTTGACGCGGATTCCGAACCACGCCACGCCGTAGCTGCCACCGATTCCCACCAGTGAGAACAGCAGGATGATGGGAAGCGTGACTGCAATCGATTTTCCCGGCACCGGCGCCAGGTAACCGAAGTAGAGCGAGATGATGACCGCGATGAAAACCCAAAGCAGAAGAATGAACTTGCCCTGCGTGATCAGATACGTCTTGCAGGTCTCGTAAATCAGCTCCGACATCTCGCGCATGGTGCGGTGAACTGGCAGGTTCTTCAACTGCACAAAGATGACCATGCCAAACAAGAGGCCACCTGCGCAGAAAAGCAAGCCGATTGACAGAAGAGAATGTCCGTTCATGCCGAGAAAGTTCACGGTCGACAGGTCGGGCACTTTGAGGCTGGCTTCTCCACCCGCCTGGTCCGTTTGCCCATAAGCCAGCGCCGGCAGCAGCAGCCCCAGCGGTACCATTGCGGCTTTGTAATGCCGCGTCAACAAAGCTACGATGGGCGAGGAAATTGATCGCATTCCCGACATCCCCACCCCAATCCCAAAATCCTGCCGCGCAAAGAACGCAGCCACAATGAGCATCAGTACGCTCACGCTCAAACAATCCAGCAAGCCCAGTACAGTCACACTTCCTCCATGCATTCGGTTTTGAGACCGCTACAGTGCAAACGCTTCACCCGGAACCACAACCGCCGAGCAGCTTTCTCCCCAGGAAAAAGCCAACCTTCTCGACGCCGCCGAAGAACATCTAAAACTGTGGGACCGCTCGCGATCGGCCCGAGAACCGGCCTCGCGAACAGCGTGGAAAACCCACCGGGAAGGCTATCATCCGAATACACCCCTGTCGAGTGATTGCTGTCACGGGGTTCGCTAGGCCTTCCCGGCCCGGTTCGTCCCATTCCGGAACGCGCCCAGAAAGCCATCCCGGCAACGCGAAACCTCTGTCGCAGGCGCACAACCTCGCCGCGGAACCCTGGATGGTTTTCAGTTGTCAGATGAATCTTGTCTCAGGTGAGTTGTCTATCTATCCGTTCCCTATTCCCTGCCTTCAATCGACCGGAACATCGATCCGGTCGCCCGGTAAAACGTCGCTCATGCCGGGATCGCTTTCATCGCGCGACCTTCCGCCGGGCAAAGGATGCAGTTTGAACAGCACCAGAACATTCCGTTCCGGGTCGTCAAACGCGCTGAAACTGGCCACCTGCTCCAGCGAATACTTTGTATGCAGATCCACGAGAGTACTCGGATCGACTCCGTTCCATGAGGCGAACCAGCCGGGATTGTAGCGACTCACCTCACCGGCCAGATCATCCGTGCTCAGCTCGTCGCAGATGGCCGGCAGCCCTGTAATCAGCGTGATTTCGTCCCCGCTGGTAGCGACCATCAGCCGCTTTCCGCTGGGATGCGTATCAATATACTGTGCGAGATTGGTCGCGGCGCTGACCCAGGTATATTCAGGATGCGAGGCGTAGTGGATCGTCTGGATTCCGTGCACGCCCGCCGCCGCCGCAGCAGCAGCAACTGCGATCCATCCCAAAAGCCGCGTTCGGCCACCTTGCTCAACGAGCGTCCCGGCACCCAGCGCCACCGCGATACAGACTAAGAACGCCGGCACCGTAAAGTAGCGCGGCTGCGGATGATTGCGCATGGTCATGAAAAGGACAAATCCCAATACGCCGAGAAGCGACGCAACGAACACCGGATCGCGCCTTATCTTCCGTCCCCAACCTGTTCGCCACGCAAGCGCCGCACCCAACACCAGCGCCGCCGCGAGCAACACCACGCTGTGATCCACCCACAACAGGCCGTGAAACGACCACCACAATGCCACGAGCGGCCAGTAAAACTCCGTCGGTTTGAGGTAATTGTTTGCCGAAAAGAAGAAGTAATTGTAGTCGGCCATCAATCCGGCGCTCAAGACCAGCGCCATCCACGCGCCATAAGCCACGCCGGCGATGAAGCACGCCGCCAGTCCACAGCCGAGGGCCTTCTTCCACTCGCCCCAGAGCGGAGCCGCGATCGCCCAGAGGACGGCCAGCCCGAGAAAGAACGCGTTGGTCTTGGTCAGCATGGCCAGCGCAAAGAGCAAGCCGACCGCGATCGAACCAAGAATCGGCCGCTTCATTCCTGGCAAACGCACTGCGATGTTCAAAATTGCCAGCGTCAATGCTGTTTCCAGCGGCTCCAGAATTGCCAATCGATTGAAGCAGTAAAGATACGGGCTGGTGACGGCGAGGGTCACGGCCAGCAGAGCGACCCAAACCGGGGTCCCCGCGGATGGGTCTCGATCCGTGGGGTGGGAAACCGGGGTTGCTGCGAATCGGCTTTGATCGGCGAGGTGCGAGCGTGGTACGCGCCGTCGCAGGAGCAGGTAGGTCAACGCCAGGCTTGCGAAAAAGCAGGCCACCGCAAGTCCGCGCGCCGCCTGCACGGTGACGCCGGTAAAGAAGAACAGCACCCACTCGGCAAAGGGCCAGACCGGAAGCGCGACCGCCGCATTAAAGTCTCCCGCGAGATACCAATTTCCGAACAGGTGGGCGCGAATGGCGGCGGCGCCGTACCATCCTTCGTCGGTGTATTTTGCCCAATCGAAGGTCCACGGCGATCGGTTGGGAAAATCCGCGCTCAGATGCCATGCGTGCAGCGCCGCGAATCCAACAATGGCCAACACCCATGCCGCGATTCCAAGTCGCTGCAGCCCACGCATGCCTCCGGATTGCGCAACTCGGCGCTCGATTCGAGCGGCATCTCCGACGAGCGTTTCGGCTGGAGACTGAGATGGCATTGCTCTTTCCTCAGATTCTTAAGAAAGACAAAGCTGGTTTTGAATTCGTACCGGCTGGAATGTTTGAGTATAACGTGCTGCGACAAGACTTCATCCGTAGCCCCGTATTCCCCGGTCGTTAGTGCACGCATTCCGTTCCCTTCCTGGTTCATGTTTTCAGCCACCTCGCCGATGAGATTTGTGATGGCTTGGCAGTTCACCTTTGCGTCCGAGGCGAGGCAGGATGGGATCCATGCATAGTTCGGCTCCATTCCACGCGCCCTCCGCCTCAGGCCTTACGCTGGTGGAACTCGATTCCGCCTCCGCTTCGATCCATGTTGTGGGAGTGAGCGCGGCGTGGCGCAAGCTGCTGCTACAGGCGGAGATGGCTGCGCCGCATTTGCAGGTGGCCGCCATTGAAGGTGAACACGGCACCGGCAAGCATACGCTGGCGCGCTATCTCTTCAGCCGTTCACCCCTGGCTGCCAGCAGCTTTCAGCGCCGCGATGCGCGGGAGTGGCTGGCTACGGACGCTGATCCTTCGACACTCGCCGGCTTCACCTATTTGGATCGCATCGACCTGCTCGCGCCTCCCGGCCAGGGACTGCTGCTCGGCGTTCTCAAGAATCTTCAGGACCGTCCTGCCGGTCGCGCGGTTTTGCTTGCCTCGTCGCAAACTCCGCTGCGCCAAATGGCCGGTCAGGGACTGCTGCTGCCCGATCTGGCGTTTCGGCTCACGACGATTCGCTTCGCAATTCCACCGCTGCGCCAGCGCCGCGAAGACATCGCTCCGCTGGCTCAGTTTCTTCTCGAGCGCATCTGCGCACGCTATCAGCAGCGCCCCATCGCACTGGGGCCCGGCTCCCTGGCGCGCCTTCTGCAGTACACGTGGCCGGGCAACGTGAGAGAGCTCGCCGGGATTCTGGAGAACGCTCTTCTTCAGGCCGACAACGGCGTTATCCGCGCCCAAGACCTGGCACTGCCCGATGGCCTGCCGCCTGCAACCAACGGCTCGTTCGACGCGGCGTATTCCAGCGGCAATCCTCTTGCGAATTCGATGCTCAATCCCTGGGGCAGTCCCGCGTCCGGATCGCAATCGACACTTGACGCGCGAACCGACGCGCGCTCCGCCGACCTGTCGCTCGACGCCGTGATTCGCCAGCATGTGCAGTATGTTCTGGACATCAATCGCGGGAACAAGCTGCGCACTGCGCGGCAGCTGGCGATCAGCCGGTCCACCCTCTATCGGATTTTGGCCAACGAAAACTTTCTCGCACACTGAGGGCGGAGCCTTTTTAGACCGGGCGTGGCTTGGGGTCGATTCAGGGGCCGAATTGGGTGCGATTTGAGGCGTTTTTGGGGGCAAATCAGGCGCAAAATCGAAGAAAATGACCGAAATCGATTGAAATTTGTGCGCTATTTTTTTGAAGATTTGTTGATGATAAAAGAGTTATGCCGCGATTTCGCGTTTGAGGTGCTTAAAAATCACCGACTCGCTTGCTTTCAGCCCTCAGCCGTCAGCTTTCAGCTCGAGTTCAGGCGGGGCGGAGTGAATTTTTGTACCTGAGATAAGGATAGCGAGTTTGGTCAAATAATCGGCAAACTTGGCGGAAAAGAGATTAGAGAATAGAGATCAGAGAATGAAGGGCTTACGGGAGGCGAGCGGATTTATTTTGGTTGCGAGGGGTTGACACGGGAAAAAGCCGGCGGGGTTGGATGCCCGGGCCTGAAGGCCCGTCGAATTGAATCGCGGTAGTCAGTGGCCTGAAGGCCACTGGTCCTTCCGGGGCGTGGGGGTTAACAGGCTGCGGAAAAGTCGTCAAAGCTGAGAAACGCATCCTTCGGCGGCTAAAGCCGCTCTCATTTGGCGGCATTTACGGCACGCGACCCACGCACTGCGTGGGTTCCCCGGTCGTGCCCTGACACTTCGTGCTTCTCCGAAGCAGTTTTTCCGCAGCCTTTAAAACCCAATATTCTTGCTGCTATTTTCGGCCCGGCTAAAGCCGTGCCCTTGTTACAAAGCCCACTAAAGCCGCTCTCGATTTGCAGCACTTATGGCACGCGACCCACGCACTGCGAGGGTGCCCCGGTCGTGGCCTTTCAAACCGATCCCGAGACTCGTCGATCCGGTTCTGGCGCCCCTACGGGGCTGACTATCATTTTTGCTGCATTCCCAGGACTGCGTCCGCCACGGCGGACTTGTCCTGGGCTATTTTCCCTCATCCCTACGGGATGCTTTTTGCCGGTCGACTACAGGTGTTCCCAAGACGTCGTCCGCTGAGGCTTTCTCAGGATTCCGCTGCGCTTCATCCTGGGCTATTCTCGGCCGCTCCTACGGAGCGGAAGGTCCACTCACCGCGCGTGTCGCATGCCCTGACACTTCGTGCTTCTTCGAGGCAGTTTTCCGCGATCGGTTACTGCTGCAGCACCACCTGCTGCCCTTCGTTCACGCCGCTTGTAATCTCCGTCACCGACCCGTTTGACAGTCCCACGGTCACCGGAATCTTTCTGAAACCGTCTTTCTGATGGCTGTCTGGAACATCGACAAACGCATTCTGCTTGTTGTCGTAAATCACCGCGTCTTCCGGCACGGTCAGCACGCCTTTGTGCTCGTCCAGCATGATCTCGGCGTTGGCCGTCATGTTGGCCTTCAGCTCGCCGCCGGGATTGTTGATGGAGACGCGAACCTCGAAGGTGGTCACGTTGTCTTTTTCAACGCCCATGGGCGCAATCTTCGTCACTTTTCCGTAAAACAGGCGGCCATTGAAGCTCTCAACCTTGATGCGCGCGGGCTGCCCCATGTAGACGTGGGCGATGTCCGCCTCGTCGACCTTGCCCTGCACGTAGACTTCAGACGTATCGCCCTCGGTCATCACCAACGTTGCGGTCGAGCCTAGCACCAGAATCGAACTAACGGCGTCGCCCATTTCAACGTCGCGGGATAAAATCACGCCGTCCATGGGCGCAACGATGGTCGTATACGACAACTGCTCCTCGAGCTGCTTCAAACTGGCTTCGCTCTGCTGTACCTGGGCCCGCGCTTGCTTGAGTTTTGCGGTGTCCACGCCAATTTGCGCCTTTGCGGAATCGCGCTTGGTCAGCTCCGCCAGGTAATCGCGGTCAGCGTCATCGAGAGCCTGCCGGCTCACGATTCCGTCCTTGTTCATGGCGATGTTGCGGTCGAGCGTGGCCTTGTACATCGGAAGGTCGGGAGCCGAGGCCGTCACCTTGTCCTGCTCGATGTTGGCGTCGTAGGTGGTGACGTTGGCTTCGGCGCTAGCCAGTTGCGCGCGCGCCGCGTCTACCTGCGCCTCGATCTCCTGCTGATCCAACTGCGCCAGCTCCTGGCCCTTGTGGACCCGGTCGTTGATGTCGACGTAGAGCTTTTCCACGATGCCGGAGGCCTTGCTCTTCACTTCCACTTTCGTGATCGGCTGGATATCTCCCGTGGCCACCACGGACTTGGCCACGTCGCCGCGCGTGACCTTGGCCAGCCGATTGGGATCGATGGGATCACCCTTTGCGATACGCACAACAGCGATGCCGACAACCAGCACCACAACCGCTCCCAAGGAGCCCACCACAATCCAAAGTTTTCTGTTTTTACGCGACGCTGCCACGCTGTCCTCCCCGAACTTCGCCCGAGAGTTGATTCCGCCAGTGACCGGTGGCCCTCCGGGCGGACGCTGCCTAGGTAAAACCGGCGGACGCTGATCTATTGAACACAGCGGACGCGGCCAGATGAAGAATTGCCTAAAAGATTCTGACGGTGACAATTCACCGTTGTAACCCGTTGGTTTCTACTACGCAAGCCAGTGCATCACGGTTCCCCGGTGACATGAATCACCCCGAACCGGGCCGAATCTGCACGCCCGCGGGGCAGAATGCCACGCCTCTGACGCGGCCATCTCCTTTTGCGGGAACCGCTTCAACCTCTTCATCGTATTCTTCATAGTTAAAGGATCTGCAAAGACGGCTTTGCGCCGTCTCACTCTCATGCGCAGCTTTTCTGACACTCTCGGGCAGGTTTTCCGCGCCATCATGGGCAACAAGCTGCGCAGTTTTCTCACCATGTTCGGTATTGCATGGGGGGTTGGCTCGCTGCTGGTTCTGGTGGGCCTGGGCGAAGGCTTCCGCGAAGGCCAACGCAAACAGCTTTCGCAATTTGGCCACGATGTGGTGATGGTGATGAACGGCACCATCCCGGCGTTGCCCAACCAGCACACCGGCATGCGGCCGTACGAGCTGACCCTGGGCGACGAGGACGCGATTGGCCGATTGCCTGAAGTGAAGAACGTCACCGCCGAGCTGGCGCGCTCCGATCTCTACGAAGTGAGCCAGTGGAGCAACACTTCGGCGCATCTGGGCGGAAACCAGCCCAGCTATACGGTGGTGCGTTATCTGCCCATCGCCGCCGGCCGCTTTATCGACGAGCAGGACGTGTTGCAGACGCGGCGCGTGGTGTTTGTGGCGCAAAAATCGGCGCAGATTCTTTTTCAGGGCCACGAGATGATCGGCCAGATTATTTCGATTAACGGAATCGATTTCACGGTGATCGGGGTGGGCGAGAAGGTGGGCCGTGGCAACAACACCTACGACGACGAAAAAATGTACATCCCGATCACCACGATGCAGGAGTATTTCCCCCTGAAGGGCGACAACATTCCCCAGGATGCGGTCAACTCCATCCAGTACAACCCGACCAAGAAGAACGACAACACGGCGGCGGATATCGCGGTGCATCGCGTGATCGCCCAGCGTCACGGCTTCGACCCGGCGCTGACGGACGCCTTCAACGAGTTCGACACGATTACGGAAGCCAATATCATCGGCGCGATCTTCACGGCCATGGATATCTTTCTGGGCAGCGTGGGCGTGGTCACGCTGGCTCTGGGCGCGGTGGGCATCATCAATATCATGCTGGTTTCGGTGACTGAGCGCACCCGGGAAATCGGCGTGATGAAAGCGGTGGGCGCGACCAAGCGCAGCATCATGGCGCAGTTTTTCTGGGAAGGCCTTTTGCTGACCGCGATCAGCGGCCTTATCGGGATCGCAATTTCGTGGGTTTTCATGCATTTGCTCCAGGCTGTGCTCACGGACAAGATTCCCGGTTTCGATCCGCCGCGCATTGTGCCGTGGTCGGCGGCGCTGGCTCTGGGCACGCTGGTTTTTTGCGGCATCGCTGCGGGACTTTATCCGGCCAGCAAAGCCGCGGCACTGGACCCGATCGAAGCTCTGCGCAAGGAGTGAAAAAGCAGCTTCTAGCTACTAGCTTCTAGCTGCTAGCTTGAAACCGCTGAGAACGAGCAGTCTCGGTTAACGCAGACAACGATAGGTTTGAACAGATTGCTTTGAAAGGTTTCTGAATCCGCCAATAGGCCTACCGGATATCCGGCTAGGAGCTAGAGGCTAGAAGCCAGGAGCTAGTTATGCTTAGAGACATTCTCGGTCAGGCATGGGAGGCGATGCTTTTCAATCGCCGCCGCACCGCGATCACCACCGTCGGCATGGCCTGGGGCATCGCCACGGTGGTGCTGCTGCTGGCTTATGGCAATGGCTTTTCGCACGCCATTGAAACCATTTTTGCCGAGTGGGGCACCAGCACGATCGGGATTTTCCCCGGCAAAACCAGCCAGCAAGCCGGCGGCGATAAAGCCGGTGTGCAGGTGCGCCTGACGCTTGATGACGTGGACCGGATCACCGCGGCTCTGCCTGAGATCATTCACATCTCGCCCATGCAGTTTCAGGATGAGCCGGTCGAAAACGATCTGCACACCTACACCTGGACTATTGTCGGTTCTCGTCCCACATACGCCGACATCATCAAGCTGACTCCCGATCAGGGCCGCTTCTTCAATGGCGCGGAAGACGACCAGAGGGCCCATGTGTGCGTCCTCGGCTCCGATGCCAAGACCAAGCTGTTCTCCGGTGTCTGGGCCGTAGGCCAATCGGTCCGCATTAATGGCGAAGATTTCACGGTGGTTGGCGTGCTGCAGCCCAAAATGCAGGAGTCGAACGACAACATCAACGACACCGTCTACATTCCCTTCAACACCATGGCGGATCTAAAAGACATCCATTACATCGGCGGCGTCTGGATCGGCTATCACGGCGACTATCAGAAGATCGAAACCACGATCCGCAACACGCTGGCCGACGCCCACCACTTCCGGCCCACCGATAAAGACGCGGTTCACATTGCGAATCTGCGCTCGCAGCTGCACCAGTTCGAGATTCTTTCGACGGCTCTGCAGATTCTTCTCTCCATGGTGGGCGCACTCACCCTCGGCATTGCCGGCATCGGGCTTATGAACATCATGCTGGTTTCAGTGCAGCAACGGACGCGAGAGATCGGAGTGGAGAAGGCCCTGGGCGCGCGTAAGCGCCACATCCTCATTCAATTTCTCGCGGAAGCCCTGGCCATCACCGCAGTCGGAGGTGTCGGCGGCATCCTGCTCGCCATTCTCGTGTCTGTCTCGGTCGGGCGCATCACGTTCTATAGCGCGATCGCGAAATATGCGAGCTCTGCCGACATTCGCCTTATCATCACGCCGACGGCACTCATCGTCTCCACGGTGATCCTGGTCATCACGGGCCTGGTGAGCGGCATGATCCCCGCGATCCGCGCGGCCAACCTCGACCCCATTGAGGCGCTGCGTTACGAGTAGCCGGCTGCTCGGGGCATCTTGCGCAGAAAGGGGCGACCTATCCTTCGCCTTCTTTCTGGCGAATGGCGGGTTCGCGCGCTACCCTGAGAATGGACCCATGCCCGCGCCCGGTGACCAAAATCGCGAATCCATCAAAGTCTCGGCCGGTCCGCGCCTGCGCATTGCCATGTTTGTGGCTGTCGCCGCTGACATCCTGCAACTCGCCGTCTTTCCTTTTGTCCTCGAGGGCGGCGCATCTCCGCCCGACGACATCATCGACCTCGTGGTGGGCGGGCTGCTGACTTGGCTGCTGGGCTGGCACTGGGAGTTTCTGCCCTCGTTCGCGGCCAAGCTGATCCCCGGAGTGGAATTCGTTCCGCTCTGGACGCTGGCCGTCGCCAATGTCTATCGCAAGTCTCGGGCGCAGGTTTCGGTCAGCGCGGCGGCCCAAAATCAGCCGCGCGGTTGAAATCGATCAAAGGCATGGTGTGGGCGAGGACGCCCACACTACAGCCGGCGGGGACGCCGGCGCTACATTTGAAACGCCCCATCCCGGCTTGGCCAAGATGGGGCATCTGATTTCGCTCACTCTGCCGGCTAGGCAGTCAATCGTCTCAGCGAGCAGCTGAGCATCCATCGACGATGCGGCGATTACTGAGTTGCCACGTCGACAATGCCGCAATTCACCGAGTTCACGCCTTGCACGATCTGCCCCATGTTGAAATTGTTAAACGTGGCGTACGATCCGGGCGCAAGCGGGGGATTCGGCACCGTCAACTTGGTTTGATTCTGCGCCAGAACCGCCTGGTTGGTATCGTACTGATCGCACTCGAGTGTCGACGATACAACGGAAGTAGTTGAATTGTTGGTCCACTTTCCGTTCTGCACCTGGACATAACCGTTGGCCGGCTGTTCCTGGCTGCTCCACTGCTGCGCCTGCACCAGCGCTGCATTCGCGCCGCCAGGCCCCGGGCCTCCGGGCTGCGCCGGCGCTGCGGGCGCAGGTGCGCCACCGGGATTGGCTCCCGGCGCCTGCGCCGGCGGCTGCGGCTGGGTCTGCGCCGGAGGATTGGTCGTGGCTTGATTCGGCGGATGGGTGTGGTAGTAATACCACCCGCCCACCGCGGCCGCGATCGCGATCACCAGCCACATGGTGTTGTTCTTCTTGGCCGGCTCGGCGGCCGGCATCATCACCGGGACCGGTCCCGGCGCGGGATAACCCTGCTGGGGCGGAGGCGCCACATACTGTGGCGGAGGCGGTGGCGGCGCCGAGTACGCCGGTGGCGGAGGCGCCACGGGCTGCGCAACCGGAGCCGGTGCCACTGCTAGTGCCGGAGCCGCTGCTCCAGCCGCCAAATCGTTCCCGCACTTTGGGCAGAAGCGCTCGTTGCCCGTCTCTTGAGCGCCACACTTACTGCAAAATATCGCCATACAACCCCCCTCGATTTTCGTTCCCTAGTGTTTCATTGCGGTTCGTGATCTTTATTCCTGTTGCAGTTCTCTATTCCCTGGTGGCCGCTCTTTGCTGCTTCTGCCACTTCTCGACGTTGACGCCCATGATCAAGAGCCACAGCATCAACAGCCCCTCGGCCGCCACGCCCAGCACTTCAGTTCCCACCGCGATGTGCCTGGCGACCGCGGGAACAAGGATGGCGATCCATCCCAATCCTGCCAGCATCATCAAGGCGCCCAGAAGATGCGGCAGAAATTTCGATCCAAGGATGAGATACCCAATCAGCAGGCAATATGGACCGAAGAAAAACAGCATGTTCACGTGATAAGCGATTAAATGAAAGGCGTTGAGCGACCCAACCGCACAACCCACCAGGCTTACCAACGCCGCCAGAAGGGAAAGATTCCTGTTGACCGGCCTGAACAGATCGTAGAAAAGCAATGTCACAATCGCATAAAGCAAATACCCCAGTACATTTCCTGTTTTGCCGACCGCCTCCGGCACATGGCTCTCGAGAACCGCCGTGCCCATTGCAATGACGAAATAGGCGAAGTAAACCGCGCCAGTAAGCCTTGCCAACGGATTCCGCTGCGCCTCTTTCTTGTGCTTCGCCATGGCACGCAGCCCCGAATCGTCCTTGCCGACGCCGATCAAAGTTGGCGCCGACCAAAATCGACAATAATCAATGACGCATTCGATCAAGAGCGAAAGCGCCGCTCAAACCTCCGTTTTGCGGCCTCCGCTTTGCCGCGCGCGTTATTGCGCGGGTGTGACAGCCACAATCCCACAATTCACCTTGGCCATGCCCTGCTGCATCGCGCCCATGGGGAACGGTCCGAACGATGAAGTTGCACCCGGAGCAGTCGGCCCGTTAAGCACCGTGGTGTTTTGGAAGATCGTAGCTCCAGTCTGTCCGTACTGGATGCACTCCAGTGTCGCAGACTGAATGTTCACGGTCGATCCGTTATGCCATTGAGCATTCTCAATGTAGACAAACCCGTTCTGCGGGACCCATCGGCCGGCGAACTCCTGCTGCTGTACCAGCGCTGAGTTTGCTCCACCACCCGGTGCGCCCCCACCACCCGGGGCACCTCCGCCACCTGGAGCGCCGCCAGGCTGCTGACCCGGATTGGCTCCCGGCTGTTGGCCGGGATAACCGCCGGGTTGTTGACCAGGATTGGCTCCGGGGTTGGCTCCGGGATTGGCTCCGGGCTGCTGCCCCGGCGCGCCTCCGGGTTGCTGCACTGGATCGCCTCCCGGTTGCTGTCCCGGCGCACCTCCCGGTGCGGGTACCGGCTGTTGCGCCGGCGGTTGTGCCGGCGGCTGTCCACCAGGGTTTGCCGCGGGCTGATTCTGCGGATGCTGCTTGTAGTAGTAGAAAGCGCCTCCTCCAACAGCGATCAGCAGCACCAGCCAAAGCATTCCGCTCTTGTGTGCCGGAGCCGGAGGGGGCATCAATGCCGACATCGCAACTCGCCCCGGAGCCGGCGCTACAAAGGGCGCGGCACCCGGCGCTGCGTAGCCTGCAGGAGGCGCAGGATATCCCGCGGGTGGGGCCGCGGCCGGAACTGCTGCCGGTGCTGCTGTCAAATCGTTCCCGCACTTCCCGCAGAAGCGCTCATTGCCTTCTGACTGCGCGCCACACTTGATGCAGAATGTCGCCATACTCTTTCTCTCCTCGACCGCTGTTCGCTGTTAGGCCACCGGGGTTACGGGCGCCGGGATCGGCGGAGCCATAGGCTGCCGCATGGTTCCCAAGCCTAGCGTGGCTTGCACGTGTTGCAAGGTGTGCTCCAGCTGCGCCTTCTGCATATCTCTGACCTGGTGCAGGCCGGATTGGATCATGGTGAACAACACGTACCACGAGAACACGGCCGTAACGCCCTCGCCAACATATTGCATAGCGGCGGTGCTGGCACCGGCCGCGAGCGGCGAGTCCCAAATGGAGTGCATCACCACCGGAATCATGAACGCGCGCAGGAATCGGCCGTCGATCAGCATGCTGAAGCTGGCCGGCCGGTCGCCCTTCACCTTCCAGAAAGCACCCGCCGCAATCGCGGTCCACACAATGTGACCGAACGGCGAGAGCAGTCCGCGAACGTTCAGCTCCTGCAGAGTGGCTTTCATCACGGGCATCAGAATCACGCCCCAGCCCACTTCAGCGCCCTGCGGCAATCCAGCAAAAATCTGGTCCAATCCGCCGCTCTTCACAAACTGGACCAGGCCCGGTCCAAACACGTCCATGCCATAGCCCAGGGTTTCAGAACACGCAAATGCGGCACCCACGGTTGCACCAAACAGGATTCCGTTGAGTTGATACGGATACCGGACACCGCGGGCTCCCCAGGTCACGATGATCACGGCCAGCAGCTTCGAGCTTTCTTCAAGAATTCCTGCCTGCCAGAATTGGCCGGCACTGAACAGCGGCGTGATGTAGCCAAGCGTAATGATCACCACCGCGATGCCGCCGCCGACGATAAACAGCTTGATGACTTCCTGGAGGGAAACATTGCGCGGGGTGTTCATCTCCCAAAGAAACGTGAGCACGGCCAGGGGCACGGCGAAGGTTGCCAGCACCATGATCGCGATCATCGGCTTTTCATTTCCGGTGTAAACGTAGAGAGCGTAAATCGCCGCGTAAGCAACGGCGAGGCCCGCCAGCACGCGGAAGAACATCCAGGGCTTGGGCCAGTTGGTGTCCACCATCTCCAAGGGCGGCGTCGAACGCGGGGTGCCAACGCCCATATACTCCTCGACCGCGTCGGCCCCGTGTTTCTTGAACGTCTCTTTGAAAATCTCTTTAAAGCTGAATCCCTCCAGCTTGTCGGTTGAGGCGAGTTGACGGATTTTCGACGACAAGCCGTCCATCACGCCGCCGGCATGCGCTTGCTTGGGCGCGGGCACGTAGTACACCTGTTGCGGGCCGCCCGGATACGCCTGGTACATCATGGGCACCATTCCCGCAGGCGGGGCGCTGGGCGGAACCGTATAGCCGCTCGCCGGAGGGTACTGGGCTGCTGGCTGCGGTGCCGCGGCAGTTGACGCCGCGCCGGACGCGTCCAGCGCCGTTCCGCAGCTCTTGCAAAACTTGTTGCCTGGTAGACACTCCGTGCCACAGCGTGGACAAAGCATAACTATTCTCCTGTTTTACGGGCCGGGGGGATGCTGATCAAAGTAGCATCTTTCCGCGCCTCAAGTAAAGAGATCAATGAGACTCACGCGCCAATTTCTTCAACGCGACCTTTCGCGGCGGCCATCGGCGCCGCACCGTCTTCAAATCCAGCGAGCCAGTCGACCCCGACTTGCCGATCAACCGGCTCGATCAGTCCCTGGTCTCCGCTTCTCTCACTTCACCTTATTCAAGTGCCCCAACGTATCCGGCGGCCCATCCAGCGACCCATCGCTGTTTACCGTCAAAACCTCGGTTTGTCCGCCGCAGGTCAGGTTTACCTGCTTGCCGCTTTGCGTATACGTGCAGGTGACGGGGATCGGACCCATGGTCACGGCCGCAGTTCCGCCCGATTGGAAATTAATGGTCGCCGATCCGTCGGGAGCTGCGTATGAATGTCCCTTGACGTTGTTTCCGCATCCCGCCAAAGCCAGGCAAACCAGCGCCGCCGCTGCCGCCACCCATCCCCGTCCAATACTTGCTCTCATTGCTTGTCGACCTCCGTCGCTTTCTTTGTTTGCCTTTGTGATTGCCGCAACTGCTTGTGGCGGGTTCAGGACGCAAATGATCCAACCGGCGGCTAAAGCCGCTCTTATTTTGCGGCACTTGCGGCACGACTAAAGTCGTGCCCTGACACTTCGTGCTTCTCCGGGGCGGGGGTTCAGCCACAGACCTCCGCCCGGCACGAACAGCAATCACTCGCTCACCGTACCGGATCGCTGCTTTTGTACCCTGGCCCTCTCTACCTGGCCCACTCCGATGTCAAATTGTCCTTGGGGGGATACCGCTCAACAACTCTAACCACGCACGATCACCAGAGGCAAGCTTTTTCTTTGCCTATGGGGTCTCAATTCTTCAAGATGCCGGCAAACGCCGCCGGATCTCAGTCAACAGACGAACGCGTTTTTAGAAAAGTTTTCTTCCCGCGAAAAACTTTGTCGGTGTAGCGCAGTGAAATGCGCTCGCCCGATCCCGGCCGCGCACATTGCGGTCAAGGTAGAGATTGGCGCGAAAGTGGTCCGGATGAGTCTCAACGATGGAACTGGAGATAGAAGCCCAGCACGGCAACTGGCGCGCCGACCCCAATTGCGACGTAGCCGCCGGTGCGGGCCTCCTGGCACCCGCCGGAGCGCTCATTGCTGCAAAGGGAAATGCCCGATCCGGCGAGCAATGCCACTCCCACCACGAGTGCGGCCGTTCCCGTAATCGCCAAGGCTACACCGAGCCCATGATGCGGTGGCTTGGTTTTAGCCGGTTTGGCGTTTGGAGTGGACGGACCCGGTGAGTTATCTTGCCCAGCATCGAGCGCACTGAGCGAAACGAGCGAATCCGAAAACGGCTGGTCGGCGGTTGGCTCCGCGACGTTGGGAATCGGCGCTGACAGCTCCGCTGCCGGCACGCCGGCAGGAGCCCCCTGGCTTCTCTGGCTGGCGGTTGCCGGTGCCGGGTTCGGCGTGTCCCGAACCATGATGGGCTGCGCCGAAACCTGACTTGATGTGAATGCGAATGCTACAGCCAGCGCCACCAGGCGAGCTGGAATGCCGCGGCGCGCAAGTCTTTGCGCCATCGAGATCGATCGAGACATCGATTGCGATTTCACGTGTGACCTCCTTGATGGCTCTGCCTCAGAGCGCGGTGCAACGCCATGCTCCGGGATGTTTTCGAACGTTGCTCTTGAAACAGGCTTCCCCAAATAGTCATGCACCGCAGCGAATCTACAACAACAACTATTTTCAAGAATTCTTTAAGCTGGGCCCTGTCCGGTGCTGGGTTGGTAAGGCTCAGGAAGCTCGTCCCTCTGGGGCTGAAGTGTCTGCGTGAGAACGAGCAGAAAACCCAGGTGCGGGTCGGTTTTGATATAAGACTGGCGAGTTGGCGCCGCTTCGCGCGTTGGCAAGTTGGCGAGTTGGCGCGGATGGGAGTTCTCACGCAGACACTGAAGCCCCATTTATTTTGCAGCGCTTGCGCCACGACTAAACAGGCTGCGGAAAAAGTCGTGGAAGCCGAGAAACCCGTCCCTCGGCGGCTAAAGCCGCATTGATTCTATAGGCCTTATTGGCACGGATAAATCCGTGCCCTTTCAAAACAGTGGGATTCCGTGAGTTTTTCAGCGGCCTGTGAAGTCGTGACCCTTCAAAGCAGATTCAAACTGACCCACTCCCGGGATTTGGCGTAGCAGCGCCCCGCAAACCCCTTTGCACTACACTCGTCACAAGCGACATCGTCCCCGAAGAGGAACACACTCCATTGAAAAAATCCACCTTCTTCACCCTGGCCGCAACGGCCGCACTGCTCATCGCTTCCCTTCCCGCGCTGGCTGGTCCCGCTGGTTCCGGCCCAGCGCTTTCTGCCCAAGCCGCATCGGGCGGGGCAGGATCGCCTGCTGCGGCGGCCTCGCTTGCCGATCGGCGTCAGGCACTGAACGACCTCGTTCACGACTACTGGGAAGATCGGCTCAAGCACGATCCGGAATTCGCCTCTGAGATCGGCGACCTGCGCTATAACGACCAGATCAGCGACTACTCGGTGGCGGCCTTTAACGACGAGCTGGCCCGCGAGCAGAGGTTCGAGCTTCGCCTCGCCGCGATCGACCCAACCGGATTTACCGATCAGGAGAAGATCAGCCAGGATCTTTTGCTTCGCCGATTCGATCTGAATCAGGAGGCGGCCGAATTCAAGGAGTGGGAGATGCCCGTGAACCAGATGGATGGCATCTACGCCGACTTTCCGCAACTTGTGGCCGAGCTCAGCTTCTCGACCGTCAAAGATTACGACGATTGGATCGCGCGCCTCCACGCGATTCCCCATGCGTTCGACCAAGTCACCACCAATATGTCGATCGGCATGGACGACCATCGCGTGCCGCCGAAGTATTTGCTTGAGAAGACGCTGGTGCAGGTGCAGCAATTGGCCAACCAGAAGCCTGAAGACTCGCCGCTGGCGCTTCCACTCAAACAATTTCCCGCTTCGATTTCGGCCGCGGAGCAGGTGCGCATCAAGAGCGAAATGCTCGATGCGATCCAAAAAGAGGTTCTGCCGGCTTACACGCGGTTTGCGCGGTTTCTTGCGGTCAGCTACATTCCGGCCGGCCGCGATTTACCGGGAATAGCCGCGCTGCCTGACGGGGCAAGGTACTACCAGTTCCTGATCAAGCGCACCACGACGACCGACTTGACCGCCGCGCAGATTCACCAGATCGGGCTCGACGAGGTGGGCAAGGACGAAGCCGAAATGCTGGTCATCGCGCAGAAACTTGGGTTCAAGGATCTGGCGAGTTTCCGCGCCAGCCTCAAGACCAATCCGAATGAGCATCCGGCCTCGGCCGACGCACTGATTGCGGCGTACAAAAGCTATCTCGGTCCCATGCAGGCCAAGCTGCCGCTGCTTTTCGGCAGGCTGCCCAAGGCGCCGCTTGAAGTCGCAACGGTTCCCGATTATCTTGCCAAGACCGCTCCGCCTGCCTACTACGAAGAGGGCACACCCGACGGTTCCCGTCCAGGACGCCTGTTCATCGATACCTACGACGCGACGCATCGCAATCTCTACACCGTGGAGTCCATTGCGTATCACGAAGGCATTCCCGGCCATCACCTGCAGATTTCGATTGCGCAGGAGATGACGGGTATCCCCGAGTTCCGCAAGTTCGAGGGGTACACCGCATACGTGGAGGGCTGGGCCTTTTATTCCGAGCATCTGGGCAAGGATGTCGGCCTGTACCAGGACCCCTACTCCGATTACGGCCGCCTGGAGAACGAAGTGTGGCGCGCCATTCGGCTGGTGGTGGACACAGGGGTGCACTCCGAGGGCTGGAGCCGGGAGCAGATGGTGCAGTATTTCCGCGACCACTCGAATATCGACGAGCCCAGCATCCAGTCGGAGGTCGACCGGTACATTGCGTGGCCCAGCCAGGCACTGGCCTACAAGATTGGGCAGTTGAAAATATTGGAGCTGCGCGACCGCGCAAAAAAAGCTTTGGGCGACAAGTTCGACATTCGCGCTTTTCACGATCAGGTCATTGATTCGGGAGCGTTGCCGCTCGATGTGCTGG
The DNA here is from genome assembly GCA_963828325.1 of uncultured Acidobacteriaceae bacterium. Classification (GTDB taxonomy): domain Bacteria; phylum Acidobacteriota; class Terriglobia; order Terriglobales; family Acidobacteriaceae; genus Telmatobacter. The sequence goes on along the minus strand of CAWHEK010000034.1, from coordinate 276,463 downwards.
AACAGCGAATCGACGGCTGGATTGCATCGCAAAAGTAGTAATCGGGGCTTTGCGATCCCAAAGTGACGCAGTTCTGCCGGTTTTCGCGTCAGGGGAGTTGCACGTCGAGAGCGTAGACTTCTTCGACGCTGATGTCCCGTATGCCCAGAATCGATCCGTCGGGCGTCATTCCGGTCCAGTAGTTGAACGTGGCCGACACCAGCTGTCCGCCGTCACCTAGATTCACCAGCAGCTCTGGTTTTCGGTCCGCCAGGCAAATACGGTAATAGGGCTCGGCGCCGCCCGCAATGTTGAAAAAAACGCACTGGCTATCTGCAGACCAATTCGGGTAGGATCCGGCGAGCCCCGTCAACTGTTCCCAAGTGTGAGTCGTGAAACTGTAAAGTTTCAGTGCGAACGTGTCCTGGTCGAGCGCCAGCAGCCAACGACCGTCGGGGGACCAGCGCGGGGAAAAGTAGTTTCTCGAGTCCGGCACCGTCGTCACCTCGCGCGTCTTCAGGTTCAGAATCTGGATCGGATGCTGCTGCAAGTCATCAGGGCTAGGAACATTGGCGCCAAACGCTAACTGATCGCCGCCTGGGGACCATGAGGGATCGCCGTCATTCGACTCCCCAGTCGTCACCTGCTCAGGAACTCCTCCTGCTGCCGGTACGACGAATATCTTCGATGGCTTCCCCGGCTGCTGGGCGGCAAACGCAATCTCCGTCCCGTCCGGCGACCAGCGCGGCTGAAAGGTCTGCATCGGCTCGAAGGTCAGCTCGTGGCGATCCGTTCCATCCGCCTTGCTCTGCCATAGCGTGCCTTCGGGCACAGTGACCCACGCAACCCGCGATCCATCGTGAGAGAAGTCCAGGCCCTGCGCGGACAGCCCCGGCAGATAAGGCAGGAACATTTTTTTCTGCACGTCGTAACGCACCAGCTCGCCGCGCGGCGTAGAGCCGATGAAGAAAATCGTTTTCCCATCGGTGCCTGGCAGCGGGCTTATCGAGCTCATCTGCCCCAATGTCAGGCGCACAGGCTCCGGGTCCGTCTTCCGCCACCACTCCCGCTTTTCCCGCATCGCCCATAGATTCCAGTTGCCGCCGCGGCTCGAAGCAAAAATGAAGTAGTTCCCGTCAGGGGTCCATGAACCGCAGCAGGCATCCCATCCGGCCAGGACCGGCCGCGGGTCGCTCCCGTCGGCATGCGCTTCCCACAGTGATTCCGTGTTGTGCGCGGCGTCAAAATCGGTGAATCGAATCCGCTGTCCATCGTGCGAAAAACGGATCCAGGCCAACTCACCATCCTTGCTCAGAATCTTTCGCTGCTGGCTTTCATCGTTGCGGGCCACCCAGAGATCGGATCCAAGCGTGTAGTAGATCCAATCCGCGTCGGGACTCCATGAGGCATCGGAAACCCCGAGATTCCCGAGGCTCTGCAGCTCTCCAACCGGCAAAGGCATTGCCCAGAGTCTTCCCAGTGTTGCGCTCGGGTTGGTTGGCGTTTGCAGCAGCAGTTTCGATTGCGCAATCGAGATACCAGTTAGGCCCACGAAATCGTAAGGAACAGGTACTCTCTCCGATTCGCCCCCCAAAGCGGAGACTTGCATCACATTGAGCAGTGAACCATTCGCTTCCTGGAAATAGACCCGAGATCCATCCGTGAACATTGACAGTGGCTCGGCCTCAACGAATCCAAACTGCTTTGGAACTTCATCGTGCGTAAGCTGCCGCATTCCCGTCACGCGTGGAGGGGGCGCGGTTGGCCTGAATATATACGCCACGGCCAGAACCGCGAAGACGGCGGCGATGGCCACCAGGGTTATCGCGCGCCGCCGGCCGGTCGGCGCGCGCTTCTCAACGCCCGTGGCCGAAAGCGCCGCTCCCGGAGCTCCGAATGACTTCGGCTCCAGATCCCGTAACAGTCTTCGCAGATCAGTCGCGAAATCCCGCGCATGCAGGTATCGCAGCTCGGGATCTTTCTCGAGCGCCCGTCCTACAATCTGCTCCGCCGACGCCGGCGCGTCCGCGCGCGCCTCGCTCAGAGGCGGATACGGCGCCACTGTGATCGCGTTCAGAATGGCGAGATTGCTGTTCGCCTGAAACGGCGTCCGGCCGGTCAGGCATTCGTAGTACACCACCCCCAAACTCCATAAATCCGTTCGCGCATCCAGGTTCAAACCCAGCGCCTGCTCGGGCGACATATAACGAGGAGTCCCCATCAAACCCTCGGTCTGCGTGGCCGACAGCGTGGCGTCCCCGGCCGCCGCCAACATCTTGGCCAGCCCAAAGTCCAGAACCTTCGCATTCCCTTTGGGCGTAATCATCACGTTCGCCGGCTTCAGGTCCCGATGGATCACTCCGTGTTCGTGCGCTTCCTCCAGAGCCTCCGCCACCTGTAGCGCAATTGCGGTTGCTTCCTTTACCGGCAGCCGGCCGGCCCGCAGCTTCGCCGCCAGCGACTGGCCTGCCACCAGTTCCATCACAATGAAATCCGCGCCGTCCTGCTCGCCTACGTCATAGACCGCTGCAATTCGCGGATGATTCAGCTTTGCCAGTGCCAGAGCCTCGCGCCGAAAATGCCGCCTCGCCTCTTCGCCAGCCAGTACGCCGGGAGACAGCATTTTGATGGCGACAGCGCGTTCCAGCTTCTCGTCGTGCGCCCGATACACAACACCCATGCCGCCGGCGCCGAGGGTCTCAATGATGGAATACCGCCCCAGCCGCGTCCCCTGCCCTAACGACCGCGGAGCCCCCGAAGCCGGAGTTCCCGCTGCGGCTCCTGCATCGTGCGTTTTGTAGGGATCCTCTGAGAGAAATCCGCTCAGGCGATCGTTTTCCGCGAGCAGTTCTTCCACTGCGCGCCTCAACTCCGGCGCTCCACGGCACGCACCATCCAGAAATCTGTCTCGCTCTTCGCGAGGCAGGTCGAGAGCCTCTCCAAAAACCCGTTCTGTGACTTCATCCGGCGGCTTCATCAGGCGTTTCCCGTGCTCTCCGTGGGCCCAAATCGTGGTTTCACAGTACCATGAGCGCCGCGGCCGTTGGCAGAGCAATCCCTCGTCCGTCGCTCCAGACCCCGCCTTGCCCGGTCGCCGGTTTCGCCCGGAGAGTTCTGGCCTGACGCTCAATTGTCGAAGCACTCATCGGCGAGCCGATGGCGGAACCCCGGGATGATGCGGACGGAACACCGTCCGGCGGCATTCGCACAGGGCCGCGGTGCTGCCGGAACAACAGGGTGAAAGTCCTGGCATGGTATTCTTTCGAGTTCGCGCCAACTGCGGTTCGTGTTGCGGGCAATTTTCGATGCCGCTGCGGATCCGAGCGGATGGAGAAAACCGATGAGAAATGGATTGATTCTGGCCTGTTTGATTTTTGGATTGGGTTGCGATCTTTATGCGCAGGCCACGGCCCCGGTAGACGTATCGGTGTGCGATGTGGTGAAGAAACCGCAGGCATTCAACGGACAGATAGTGCGCATCAAGGGCACGGTGGTGGCGGGATTTGACGAGTTTGTGATCGCGGACTCAACCGACCCCAACTGCGGATTTCTGGTGAACGCGATCTGGCTTGACTATCCCGCAGGGACGAAGGGCAAAGCGGGTCCCGCGGCGATGGTGACGATCCAGCCGGCGAAAAACTTTGCCGGGAAGTTGACGCCCGCGACGCGCACAGCGGTGACATTGGACAAGAGCAAGGACTTTAAGCAGTTCGATTCGCTGCTGGCGCAGAAGCATGAGAAGGGCGCCGACATGTGCCTGGGCTGCACGCGGTACACGGTAGCAGCGACGCTAGTGGGCAGGCTGGACAGCGTGGCCGACGCGACGTTGCAACGCGACTCCTCGGGCAAGATTGTGGGTTTTGGTGGTTTTGGAAACATGAACGCATACCCGGCGCGACTGGTGCTGGAGTCGGTTTCAGACGTGACGCCCAAGGAGATCGACTTCTCAAAGAACGACGACGCGACCAAAGGCAGCGGGTCAATGGGCGGGAACGGAGTGAACCAGTACGGAGCCGGGGCCGGATGCGGCGGCGGCGGCTGCGTGGGAGGGGGCGGAGGAAGCGATACCGATCCGAATGCTGCGATCGGCGCGGTGCAAGGCCTGGTGGCCAAGCTGGCGGCGGGCCCTCCAAAGGATGAAGCGGAAAAGGCGGCAGCTGCGTACGGGAAGCCGGGCGACCGTTCGGGCAGCGTTTCTGTGGCTACTGGCGCGGGGAACGAGGCTGCGCCTGAGGATTTGGGGACGAAGGATTCTCCGGACGGGGCACTGTTCAATTGCACCTTCAATTCCGATCGTCTGCAAGGAGGTGCGCTGACGAGGGCCGTGATGCACCTGGGCGAGCATATCTCGGAGCTGCGCAGTCCAAAACCGGGCAATGAAACCGCACCGCCTTACATCCTTGAATCGGACGCCTGGGTGGTGACGACAGTGTTTGCGGCGGCCAGCGGCCAGAAATACCTGACGCTACCCGGCGGGTACCTGATTTGGGACGCCGATTGGCCGGTAACCGACCGCAATGACAAGATGGCAGACGTACTCAAGGATTATCTGGTCAGCGAAGCAATGCTCGGGCAATAGGTAAAGGCGCACCGCCCCCAAAACGCGTCGACAAAAGTGATTGGACGAAGATTCGCGCCGGGCGCGAGTATTCTTGAGAGATGCAGCGCGGGGCGCCAAAGGCGTCGACGACGCCGGACAACTCTTACGATGAAGGGAAATGAAGAAATGGCTGAGATTGCCGTCGAGGCTCCCCAGGCTCCTGCGAAGTTTCCGCAGGTTCGCGTAGCGGTTCTGGGCGCAGGAAAAATGGGTGGCATTCTGTTGCAGGCATTTCTGAAAGAGAATCTGTTTTCCACGGAGAAGATTCACGCGACCGTGGGCCACGCCGAGCGAGCGCTGGCGTTGAGCACGCAATGGGGCGTGGACGTGAGCACCAACAATCTGGAAGCGGTGAAGCAGTCGGACCTGATTCTTGTGGGAGTGAAGCCCTTTCAGGTTCCGGATTTGATCGCGGAGATCAAGCCCGCGCTGACCAAGGCAAAATTGCTGGTTTCATTCGCAGCGTCTGTGAAGACGAAGGCCATAGAGGAAGCGGCCGGAATGGACATTGCGGTGGTGCGCGCGATGCCGAACACGCCGTCGGCGCTGGGCGCCGGTGCGGCCGCGCTGTGCCGTGGGCGCTTTGTGAAGGATGCGCAGATGGAACTGGCGCAAAGGCTGTTTGAAACCGTAGGCCGGACCGTGCTGGTGGATGAGAAGCACATGGATGCGGTAACGGGATTGTCTGGCTCGGGGCCGGCGTATCTCTACATCATTATTGAAGCGCTGGCCGAGGCTGGAGTGAAAGTCGGCTTGCCACGCGACGTGGCGACGCAACTGGCTGCGCAAACGGCATATGGCGCTGCGAAGATGGTGCTCGAGACCGGCTACCACCCAGCTTTGCTGAAGGACGCAGTGACTACACCCGCCGGATGCACGATCGACGGCATCCTGGAGTTGGAAGAGGGCGGGTTGCGCGTGACGTTGATTAAAGCGGTTATGCGTGCAACCGAGCGGGCGCGGCAGCTGGCGGCGGGGTAAGCGTGCGCAAAACTGGGGCACCGATGCAGATTAAGAATCCTTTGGTGATCGTATTCGAAAACGATGACAAGGTTCAGACTCACCTGTATCCAGGCGAGCGCTCTTATCAGCAATACGGAATCCTGATCGCGGATCTTGTTCGTCACGTCGCAAATGCATTCAAGGTTCACGAGAATGAAGTTTGGGAATGGGTCGATAAGGAACGCTACAAGCCCACTACACCCGTGTCCGAAATCAAACCAAACTGATTCCGATCTTGACTCTCAAGCGCCCAACATGGCTTCCCACCTACCTGCCGGAGCTCGACGGATTGCGGGGTCTGGCGATTCTGGCGGTGGTGCTTTATCACTGCCATCCGCGTCTGGTGGGGACGCGGCTTTACTACGCGAGCCTGTGGGGCTGGGCGGGCGTGATTCTGTTTTTTGTGCTCAGCGGTTTCCTGATCACGTGCATTCTGCTGGGGACGCGGGACAAGCCGCATTACTTTCACAACTTTCATGCGCGCCGGGCGTTGCGCGTGTGGCCTGTGTATTTGCTGGTGCTCGTGGTGGTGTACCTGAATGCGCCGTGGTTCGTGGGCGGCAGCGTGGGCAATGCGATCAAGACCGCGCCGTGGCTGGCCTACATTTTTTGCGTGCAGAATCTGTTTCACATCACTCTGCCGCCGGCGCTTGGACCTAGCTGGGCATTGGCGATTGAAGAGCAATACTACTTTGTGTGGGCGCCGGTGGTGCGCTGGCTGCGAAGGCCGTGGATGCTGGCGACGGTTCTGGTGGCGGCGCTGATCGCATCACCCTTGATTCGTCACGCGAATCTGCACTGGATGACACCGACGAATACGCTGATCCATCTGGACGGAATTGCGCTGGGTAGTTTGCTTGCGATTGGCTTTTATACGCTGCCGCTGAGCCGGCGCGCGTGGCTTGGGATCGGAGTGGCGGGGCTGGTGGGGGGCATCGCGGCGGCGGCGACCATTGCAGGTGGAACGTCGCTTCTGGATTCCGCGCTGGCGGTCGGGTTTGCAGGAGCAATGGTGGCGGCAATCGCATCGACCGGGGCCCGCAATCCGGTGAATGCATTGCTGCGGCGAGGGCCGCTGGCCTTTTACGGACGCGTCAGCTACGGACTTTACATGACGCACATTGCAGTTTTCATTTACTTTGGGTGGTTCGACCGTGCGATGGACAGCTATGGGACGGCCGGGAATCTTGCGGTGGTGGGATTCCGTTTGGCGATGACGACGTTGGTTGCGACAGCGCTCTGGTACGGATTCGAATCGCAGGTTCTGAAGTTGAAGCGGTATTTCTAATGCGCAGATGCGCTGCGAATTGGCCGCGGCCGACAACCGATTAAACGGTGTGACTCGAATCACCCTTTGGAGCGCAGTTCGACTGTTAGGCTTGACCCATGCCGACTTTGCCGATTTTGGTTTTGAACAGCGGCTCTTCTTCGATCAAGTTTTCGGTCTATGAGGCTTCGGGCGAGGCGCGGATGCGACTGGTTGAAGGCGCCGTCGATGGGATTGGCACTGACTTGGGAAAATTCTGGATCAAAGATGCGGCCGGCAAGAAGCTGAAGGACGAAACGCCTGCGCTGCCGAACCGCTCGGTGGCATTCGCGCTGGTCGCCGACGCAGTCAACTCCGGCAAGTTCCCTGCTCCCGCGGCGATCGGACACCGCGTGGTTTGCGGAGGGCCGACGGTCCGAGAGAACCAACGCATCACGCCTAAGCTGATTGACGAGATTGAAAGCTACGCGGCCCTGGCGCCGCTGCACACTCCGATCGCGGTTTACATCATGCGCGAGGCGATGCGGCTGTTTCCTGGCATTCCGAATTTTGCAGTGCTCGACACGTACTTTCACCGCACCCTGCCCGAAGTTGCTGTGCGCATGCCGATCCCCGAGGAGTATGTCGCGATGGGAGTGCGGCGTTATGGGTATCACGGGATTTCATACGAGTCGATCATTTACCAGCTGCAGCCGAACATTCCCGAGAAACTGATCGTGGCGCACCTGGGCAATGGCGCATCGATCTCGGCGATTCGCAACGGACAGTGCTTGGATACGTCGATGGGCCTGACGCCCTCGGGCGGCATTATCAGCGGCTCGCGAACCGGAGACATCGATCCGGGTGTGTTGATTTTCATCCTGAAGAAGATTGCGGAGACAACTCCGAATGCGGCGGAGGCTGCGGACAAGCTTGAGACGGTGGTCAGCAAGAAGTCGGGGCTGCTGGGCGTGAGCGAGCTTTCAAATGACATGCGCGATCTGCGGGAGGCGATTGCGGCGGGCAACGCGAAAGCGCGGCTGGCCGTGGACAAGTTCTGCTGGACGATTGCGCGATGGATCGGCAGCTACGTGGCCGAGTTGAACGGCCTGGACATGCTGGTGTTCACAGGCGGCATTGGCGAGAACGACATTGCTTCGCGGGCGGAGATCTGCGCCGGGCTGGGAGCGCTGGGGATCATGGTGGACGCAAAACGCAACAACGTGCGCGGGCCGGCGGTGATCTCGGCCGAGAACTCGCGTGTGGCGGTGCGCGTGCTTCCGCCGCTCGAAGATCTGATGATCGTGAACCACGTGGTGCGGCTGCTGGGGACGTGAGACAAGCGCCGCTCAGGCAAACTTTCGCCGGTTGCGCAAAACGTGAACGGCGATGACAAGGTGAATGGCGAGCGCGCTGCCCACACCGATGGCGTGCATAGCCGGTGTCCCATAGCCGGAGCGCTGGATTGCAAACAGGCACCAACCGCAAACAGGCAGGAACAGGACAATGGCGCTGACGAGACCAGGATTGTAGCCGCGCGTGATGAAGGCGTGTGCAATATGGATGAGAGCGTTGATAAGCGGCAGGTAGACAGCAATCAATGCCAGGCCGGGGTTGACCCAAAACGCGAGCCAAAGTGAAAGTGCAATAACGCCCCACACGCCAGGAACGTTGATGATGAAGACCGCCGGAAGCGTCAGCGCGTCATGCCCGTTAGCCAGGATGCGGTTCATGAAGATGCGAAAGCGGTCATTGTCGTGCTCTTCGTACTGGTGGAGCATGTAGGCGGGCAGGCAGAAGAATGCGTCCGCGAGCGCGGGCGGCCATTCATGCACGAAGAGGGGCGCCAGGAGCACCAGCAACAGGCCGGCAAGAAAGCCACCGTAGACCCAGTTGATTATCAGTCGATGAATCATCGCGTTTTTCCTTCGGGTAATGAAGTGCGTCGCCTGGCATGGCGTGGGGCGCGGAGAGTGAGGGGAACGCGGCAAGCATCGCGCCGGAGCGGGATTTCGGCCAGGCGAGGCGGCAGAACGCGTGAGGACCTGGATCGCTTCGCTGTTCTACACTGAGGAGTTCGATGCGGAGTCGTTTATGACTGTTGCAGCCGCGCCGGCCAAAACTCGGCCTCTTCCTTCGCTTGCGCTGCGGCGATTCGCGTGGGGCGTGCTGGCTTATTTCATCGCGGTGATTCTGTGGGGCGCGGTGACACGCGCAACCGGCGCGGGCGACGGATGCGGCAACCACTGGCCGCTTTGCAATGGGACTGTGCTTCAACATTCGCCGAGCCTGGATACGATGATCGAATTCACGCATCGCATCACGAGCGGAATCTCGTTTTTTTCGGTCGTTGGGCTGATGATTTGGACCTTCAGGACGACGGTGCGCGGACACCTGGCGCGGGCGACGAGCGTGGCATCGGTTGCATTCACTTTGGTGGAGGCGGTTCTGGGTGCGTTCCTAGTGAAGCTGGGACTGACGGCGCAGAGCCAGTCGCCGTTGCGCGCGCCGTACCTAGCACTGCACTTCACCAACACGTTGTTGTTGGTAGCGGCGCTGACGCTGACGGCACACTTGCTGAGCCGCAAGACAGGATTCACGCGCGCGACGGTTCGCTTTGCCGCGCCGTTTGCGGCCGTCGGTTCTGTGATTCTGCTGCTTGCGGTGGGCGTAACAGGATCGCTGGCGGCGTTGGGCGACACGCTTTTTCCTGCTATGAGCTTAAGCGGAGCGCTGCGGCAGGATTTTTCCGCAACCAGCGAGTGGCTGGTGCGCTGGCGCTGGACGCACCCGATCGCCGCGTGCGCCGCATGCGTCTTTCTTGTCTGGTTGGTGGTCAAGGCCGCACGGCAGAAAACGCAGTGGAATAACCGCGGGCTGGCGACAGCGGTGCTGGCGCTGCTGGCGGCGCAGTATGTGCTGGGGATACTTGACGTGGTAATGCTGGCGCCGCTGTGGTTGCAGGTGCTGCATCTGCTGGGCGCCGATTTGCTTTGGGTTGCGCTGGTGGTGCTGGCGGCGCGGTTGGTGCTGGAGCCTGTGGAGCAGCGGAGCTAGTCTAAAGTTCGTTTCATCAATCAGGAAGTGAAATGCAGGTCCTTCGACTCGGTCGCCGCGGCGACCTCGCTCAGGATGACCATGCGTTTAGATATTTGCGGAAACAAGCAAAGGCCCCTTGCGGGGCCTTTGTGGTTGCGCGGAATGGATTCTTCGGCAACTTAGTCTTCGAGCTCGGGGTGATAGTGGCTCTCCCAGCCGAGGTAGCGCGCAGCTTCGTGGATGGACTTTGACACATCGCTGAAGTTGGCGGCCACGTGATGCTCGAAGCCTTCGCGGCAGATGTACTTAAGCAGCTTTTGCAACTGCGGGATTTCGGCAACGCCGGCGCCGCCAAAAGTCTCGAGCGGATCGTCGGTGAATCGGCCCGCGCCCGTGTAGCCGCGGATCACGCCGCGCCGGTCGTCGGTGGAGTAACGCGCGAAGCTCATGGCGCCGGGCTTAATGACTCCTTCGCAGGTGCCGTAGGTATTCTCCTTGCCCACGGTTCCGGCGATGATTTGCTGGAAGTCCATCCGGACTTCCTTGAAGAAGTGCTTGGGCAGGTTGGAGCAGTGGAAGCAGACGCACTTGTTGGGATCGGTGCCGTAGTTGTTGTTCCAGTCGAGCAGCGCCGAAGGAGTTTGGCTGGCTAGCGCGAGCATAAACATCGAGAGAGTGCCGGGCACATCGACTTCACATGCAGATGGAATCAGCTCGTTGGACATCATGCTCATGACGGTGCACGGGACGACGCCGAAGAACTCTTCCATCGAGGTCCAGCACTGGACGGCGCTGATGGTGCAGTTGGTCTGCTTCATCCAGCCTTCGACAACGGCGCCGAGCTTAGCCATCTTCATCAGGGCGGCTTCAGGAATGCCGCTGGTGGAGACGTACTTTTTGATGGCGGCGAGCTTGGCCTGGGCCGCGTCGTCGTTATCTTTCATGCGATTGATGCGGCCGAAGATTTCAGAGAGATCGATGGGCTCAATCGAGATGCCGTTGGTTTCGAGGATGCGCTCAGAGTAGCGGACCGTGTTGAATGCCGCGGGGCGCGCGCCGATGGCGCCGATCTTGAGGTTCTTGAGGCCCTTGACGATGCGGCAGACTTGCGAAAACCATTCGAGGTCGGCCTTGAACTCGGGCGAGTTCACGGTTTCGGTATGCAGAGTGGTGAGCGAATAGTTGATGCCGTACTGCATCATGTTGTTGCAGGCGCTCATTTTTCCGCAGAAACTGTCGCGCCGAACGGCGATGGTCATATTATCGGAGCGGTCGGGCGTGGCTTGAACAAGAACGGGAACCTTGAGGCCTGAGAGCCGGATGGCATCGACGATGCCGCGCTCCTCGCCGAAGTTCGGCAGGGTGACGATGATGCCGTCGATCTCTTCGGCGTGCTTCTTAAATAGCTCGGCGCAGCGCTGCGACTCGGCATAGGTCTCGACTGCGCCATGCCTTGATTCTTCCGGGCTGAGGACGATGGGCGTTGCTCCTGCTGCCTCCAAAACCGAAATGATCTCTTCCCGGCCGGTCTTGGCCAAATGGCCAGGGAAAAAGCCGCGATTACCCACTACGATTCCAAACGTCATCTTGCGTTGCGCTGCCATCTTCTTGCTCCTTGATTCCGCAAAACCTGCTTAACCGTTGCGGCCCGGGCGAAATCGAACTCCATAGAAAAGGCCGAGAATGAACAAAAGGCCACCCCACCATACGGGTGCATGCAGGTTGGCCAATACCACATGGGGGACTTGCCCTGTGGCGAGGTCGAAGACGCCATCGCCAAAGATCATTGCGCCGTAAACCGTCAACAATACCCCGATAAAGAACCAGATTGAAATATGTCCGGATTGCATGCGCAGTCTCCTACCAGAAGTAGACATTGAGGCCGAGGAAGAGGACGATCGCGATTCCCGTCCAGAGCCATTCGTTCTTGTAGATGGGCACAGGATCTTCCTTCGGCAGTTTCGTCGCGCCGTAGACTACGCCTGCCAACTCTGAGATCGGCTTGGGCTCAGTAAACAAGCTCACGACAACTGTGACCAACATGGACGTGATCACCGACCAGAGGGCACGATACATATCCTCGGCCATGGTCTTGGCGTCCGCTGAGAGAGCTACGTACCTCAATGCGGCTGGGTTCACGTAAACCCATGCCCAAAGACCGATTGAAGTGAGCGTTCCGATCAGGAGTCCCCAGAAACCGCCCGCCTTGGTCGCTCGTTTCCAGAACATGCCCATGAGCACCACGCCCAGCAGCGGCGAAATGAAGAAACTGAAGAGCGCTTGCACGTAGTCCATAATGCCCGCCGCGTTCATCACCATGTACGCGGTTCCGATGGAGATGATGACTCCAAGGATGGTGGCCCAGCGGCCGACGGTCACGTAGTGCTCGTCTTTAGCGTTCTTTTTGATCAGGGGCTGGTAAATGTCGTAGGTCCAGACGGCGGAAAATGCGCTTACGTTGCCGGCCATGCCGCTCATGAAGCCCGCGATGAGCGCGGTGATGCCGAGACCGAGCAAGCCGGGAGCGAGATAGCGGACCATCATGAGAGGCAGCACTTCGTTATAGCTGTGCATTCCCGATCCAGGAGTCGCCATGTTCTGACCGACAAGGTGCATCAGGCTTCCGTCGGGATTCTGCAAGACAACGAGGCCGAGAAGCCCGGGCAGAATCACGATGAATGGAACCGCCATTTTGAAGAACGATCCGATGACCGGCGCCATGCGAGCTGAACGAAGATTGTTGGCCGCAAGCACTCTCTGGACAACCAGAAAGTCTGTGGTCCAGTAGCCGAAGCTGATAGCGAATCCAAGGCCGAAGACGATGCCGGTCCAGTGGATGCCCATTGGGTTATCGGCAAAGTGCCCCATGCTGCGCCACATATGCGTGTAGTCACCATTTGCGACTGCGCCATTAGCCATATCGCGCGCGAGCTTGGCCTTAAATCCAGTCCATCCGCCGGCCTCCACGAGGCCCATAATCGGCACCAGCAGCGCGCCGCCCCAGATGAGGACGAATTGGAGAACTTCATTGAAGATGGCGGAACGCAAGCCGCCAAGCGCCACATACGCGGCGACGGCCAGCGAGGAGACGATGATGGAGAAGTTCAGGTTCCAACCGAGGACCACCTTCATGACCTCGGCCATGGCGAACATGTTGACGCCGCTCATAAGCACGGTCATGAACGCAAATGAGAATGCAGAGACGATGCTCGCGCCCTGCCCGTAGCGAAGCTTGAGGTAACCAGGCACGGAGTGGGTTTTGCAGACGTAATAGAAGGGCATCATGACCATGCCCAAAAAGAGCATGGCGGGAATGGCGCCGACCCAATACCAGTGGGCGGCAAGAATGCCGTATTGATACGCTGAGCCCGCCCAGCCCATCAGCTCGAGTGAGCCCAGGTTGGCGGAGACGAAGCTCAAACCGGCGATCCACGCGGTCATCTCGCGCCCGGCCATGAAGAATTCTTCGCTGGTGTTGGCCTGCTTCTTGAGGTAGAAGCCGATCCAGATCACCATCACGAAATAGATCGCGATGACCGCAATATCGAGCGGGCTCAGGCGGGCCAATGGGCCGACACTGAAGGCAAGCAAGGACGGCAGTGAGCCGACACTTCCCCCGGCTAAGGAGGGCGGGACGAACCCAATCATGGACATCACCTGAAACGGCGAAAATGCGTCAACAAAGGCTGTTAGACGTTCGCACCTAAGTAAATTGCTTTACTCGAACACTTGTCAAGCAGAGCGAGCCGTAGCCAGGAGCCTTTTCGTCCGGAGTGCTCCGGGGATGGTAGCGATCCCGAAGAGAACCGACCTGCGCGGGTTGAGTAAGTGTTTCCATCAGGGAGTTTAGCACGCCGGATGCGTGGCTTTAGTGGCCGATGACAAGCACCTGAAAGCTGCCTGGGACGGACTCGGCGCGGAGGGTTCCGATGCCGCCGGTTTTCGTGAGGTCGACGCCCTGAAAGTCTGTTACCAGGTAGGCCTCGCCGGTGGTGGGATCGACGGCAAGAGTGCGCGCGCCTCCTCGCGTGGGCAGGTTCTGAATCACGGCAAAGGAATCGGTGGTTGCATCCTGTTGGATAATCGTGAGGCTGCCGTAGCCGGCGCCGTTGGCCACAAAAATCATCCCATGGTCCTGATCGTATCCAATCGTCTCGTCACCGGGACCAGTGACCAGCGAGGCGATCAGCGAGCCTGAGTTGCTATCGAGCACCGCGAAGCGCTGATTCTCGCAAGTGACAAACAAGCGCTGATCCTTGCTGTCGATCGCGATGCCCTGGGGGTTTGCGCAAGAGGAATTCAGCTCTATGAAATGAACCAGAGAGTTTGGGAATCCCTGGTGACTCCAATCGATCGACAAAGTTTGGGAGTCAGGCGGCGATTGGGGTGCTGTTGCCTCGCGGTGGCGCCCGGCTTCAGCGGCGATGGCAGGGCCGTCGATCTTCGCAATCCTCGGCGGAAAATATTCCTGGCCCTGGTATTGATCGCGAACGTAATTTTGTCGAACGGCCCCGACGCTGACGTAAACCTGGCCATTGCCATCGGGTTGCGCGAAGCGAAAGTCGCCGAACAGGACGATGTCAGCGACCACTCGTTTTGTCTCGGTATCGATTGCAACGACATGGGAAGTGCCCGTGCCGCTTACCGGTTGCTGATTCTCACCGGGCCGAGGCGCGTGGGCGCTCGTAGAGGGTTTGTGGACTGCGGCTGGTGAACTGGCTGGCGACGAGGGGCCGGCGCCGCAGATGGCGAAGAGGAGCTTGCTTTCCCGCTCAAATGCGATGGAGCGGGGAGAGCAGGAGATCGGAATCGTCGATTCGATCTGGAAGCTTCGGCGGTCAAATTCCTTGACTTCGTCGGCAGGTCCGTCGCTGACGTATCCATGCATTCCTGTGTCATCGAGTGCGATGGAATGGGCATCGCGAAATCCGGGAATCGCCTTGAGCAGCGAGCCTGAGTCGACATCCACCACCTGCACCGTGGTTCCGTGAGCGATATAGAGGATCCTTGCCGCTGGATCGAGCGTGAGGTAATCCCAGTTCCCCGCCCCGCCGATGAACCAGGTTTTCTTGATGAAGAAAGGGGAGCCGGGAAGCTCGGTGGCGGTAGGGATAGGGGCTACTTGCGCGGCGATCGGGAGGCACAGCAGCAGGCAAAAGGGCAGGGCTCTCCGCATCGCGCGCGGCTCCTTTGTGCGAAGGACGCTCGGCGCGCGGCAACCGCTCATATTTATTCGTTGACAGCGGAGATTTCGTGAAGCCAGCCCGGAGCTTTGAGCAGCTCGCGGGGACGCGGACCGTCGGCGGCGCCGACCAGGCCGTCGCGTTCCATGAGATCGATGAGATGCGCGGCGCGGCCATAACCTACGCGGAGGCGGCGCTGGAGCAGAGACGTGGAAGCTTTGCCGAACTCAAAGACCAGGCGAACCGCATCATCGAACATGGGATCGTCTTCATTGGCATCGCCGTTTTCGCCGTCCATGGCTTTGTGCTCGTCCTTGGGCGACTCGAGAAAGCCTTCGACGTAGTCCGCCGTGCCTTGCGACTTCCAGAAATCGACTACCGCTGCGGTCTCTTTCTCGCTGACATACGGAGCATGCAGGCGCATCAGGCGGCTGGTGCCCGGCGGCAGAAAGAGCATATCGCCACGGCCCAGGAGTGCTTCAGCACCGTTGGTGTCGAGGATGGTGCGCGAGTCGACCTTGGTGGCCAGGCGGAAGCTGATGCGGGTGGGGACGTTGGCCTTGATGAGGCCGGTAATGACGTCGACACTGGGGCGCTGCGTGGCGAGGATGAGGTGAATGCCGACGGCGCGCGCCATTTGCGCAAGACGAGTGACCGACTCCTCAACGTTGGCGCGGTCGAGCATCATTAGATCGGCGAGCTCATCAATGATGATGACGATGTAGGGGAGCGGCTCTTCCTGCTGACCGTCGTCGAAGAGCGAAGGCATGGAGCCCTCAAAAAGCTTGTTGTACTGGTCGATGTGGCGGACGCTGCGGCTGGCCAGCAGCTTGAGACGGCGCTCCATTTCACGGACCGCATTGCGCAAGGCGTTCGCGGCCAGCTTGGGCTCGGTGATGATGGGCGTGAAGAGATGAGGAATGCCCTCATACATTCCCAGCTCGACGCGCTTGGGATCGACAAGAATGAGCCGCACCTGATGAGGCGTGGTGCGATAAAGCAGGCTCATGATCATGGCGTTGATGGCCACGGACTTGCCCGAACCTGTCGATCCGGCGATAAGAATATGCGGCATGGACGCCAAGTCGGCGGTGACGATGCGGCCGTTGATGTCCTTGCCCATCGAGAGCGTAAGGCGCGAGCGCGCTTTAATGAAGGTTTCGCTTTCGATCACGTCGCGCAGGTGGATGGTTTCGCGCTCGTGGTTGGGAACTTGAATGCCGACGGTGCTCTTGCCGGCCATGCGTTCGATAAGAATGCTTTCAGCACGCATGGCGAGGCACAGATCATCGGCCAGGCCGGTGACACGCGAGTACTTGACGCCGGCCTCGGGCTTGAACTCGAAGGTGGTGACCATTGGGCCGGGATTGATCTGCACGACCTGACCGCGCACGTCGAACTCGGCGCATTTCTCAACCAGAACTTTGGCTTCTTCGCGGAGTTCGTCTTCGCGGACGGATTGCGGGGCCTCGCCGGAGCTGAGCAAAGTGCTCGATGGCAGCTTGAATCCGCTCATATTCTTGGGCGCGATTGTTACGGTGCGCAATTCGGCGTCGGCGCGGTTGTGAATGGCAATTCCGTCGGCATGAGCTTCGGCAAGATCGGGGAGCGGTTCTGGCTTAGCAGCGGGCCAGGGCGATGGCCGGAGCGCGGGGCGCGCTTCAGCTGGCGGCGCGGCGATTGGTTGCTCGCGCAAAGACTGAGCGGGCGCAGGGAGCGTTGATGGCGCTGGCGCAGCCGATGCGGTTTCCGGCTGAACGCGCTCCCAGATACTCGGGCGGCGCTGCGTGATGGGAATGGACGCCGGGGCCACTTCTTCCGGTTCCTGCGGTAAATCTTTGCGTTGGTAAGCAGGAATCTCGTCGAGCGGGTCCGGTTGAGGTTTGCGCCGCCGCGTGAAGAACGCGAGGAAACGGTTTGGCTTGCGAGCTGGGGGCTCTGGTTCCTCTTCGGACCGTTCGGCAGTGACAAGCTTGGGGAACGGTACCGGGGCATTACGCTCCACGCGCAGAGATTCACGCTCGGCGCGCATCTCTGCTTTCTCCTCGCGGCGGTTGCGCCAGCGATCGAGCAAGGAGGCGATTTGAGCCCAGCGTTCGGCAAGACTTTCGCGGATAACCCAGAAGCTGATAGCCGATGAAAAGTAGAGCCCGCATGCGGCCATGGCAGCAGCGACCAGCCACGCGCCCTGAATGTTCAGATAAACCACCAGCAGACCGGCGACCATCCGGCCGACCACGCCTTCCACCGGAACCAAGTGCAGCCAGCGCCAATGCCACGGGAGCAATCCAAAGACCGCGGGCAGAAAGACCAGAGCGGTAACGGTCCCGATCCAGCGGAGGATGGGCGATCCTCCGGGGCGCGATCTCATCCATGTCCAGCCCACGCCGACGAGCCACATGGGCAAGAGGAAAGCCGTGAGTCCGAGGGATTGCAGCAAAATGTCGCTTAGATACGCGCCGAAAAGGCCAACCCAGTTGCGCGCCGCGACGGAATCGGAGGCGGTGTTGAGCGAGGGATCGGTGGCATGGTAGGTGGCGAGGGCGAGGAAAAGAAGCAGCGAGACGAGCAACAGCACCATCCCGAGAAACATGTTCACGGGGCGGCTGCGCGTCGGCGACAGAACAATGCGGATGGGCTTCATGACAAGGGCGGTACCATCCTCCCGCTGCCGGGGATAAGTTTTATCGGCAGATGAAAGGAAAAGGCAATTCGTCCCAGAGCAACCTCTATTATCGGCGTCCGGAGGCGCGAATCCGGAGAGATGGGCGGCAGGGGGAACCTTGGGCATCAACCTTTCGGTTTGGCCCGCAGTTTGCTGGTTCACATTCGATTTGGGTCATTTATTGCGCGAACAGCCTCGCACCCCAGATGAGCAGCGCGCCGCCCAACAAAATGCGGTAAATGGCGAACGTAGTGAAGCCGTGCTTGCGAACCCAGTGAAGAAACCACTCCACGACCCCCAGCGCCACGATGAAGGAAACGACGGTGCCGATGATCAGCACCACCCAGCGCTCGGAGTTCATGGTCACGTGAGCGACGGCAACACCCGCGGCGCCGGCGGCTTTGCTGGGGTGAATTTCTTTGATCAGATCCCAGCCGGTAGCGGCGATCATGGTGGGGATCGAGAGGAGAAAGCTGAATTCAAGAGCGGAGGGCCGATCGAGACCCACGACCTGCCCGGCGGCGATGGTGGACATGGAACGCGAAGTGCCGGGAAAGATTGCAGAGAGCGACTGGCAAAGACCGATCCAGACGGCTTGCGCCAGGGTCATTTCCTCAACGTGCGTGGTGTTGGCCTCGTGGCGCTCGCTCCAGGCGTCAATCACCCACATCACGACGCCGCCCACGAGCATCGCAATGGCAATGGCGTTGAGGTTGTCGAGGTTCTTTTCGCTCCATTTGCGCAGCAACAGTGCGGGAACGGAGGTAAATGCGAACGCAATGAGCGTAAGCGAAATGGGGTGATTGAGCCAGGTGCGATCGCCATTTTCGCCGTGCGGGAAGGTGCGGATAAAATTCACGATTCTTTCAAGGAACAGCAGGCACAGCGCCAGGATGGCGCCGACCTGAATGACGATGGTGTACATATTCCAGTACGCGACATCGCCGAGACAAGCCGTATTTCCGACCGCGCAGGCAGAGTCACCCAGCGGGATTCTCATCAAGGCTTCGGCTATCCGGAGGTGCGCCGTCGAACTGACCGGTAAAAACTCGGTCAAACCTTCCACAATTCCCAAAAGGATGGAAATGACGTACGGGTTCAAAGAGCCTCCTGGCTTCTTGTCCGATGTGTCTCGTCGCTCGCCCGGGAGGCCGTCAGCTGCTCAATCCCGCTCGATTCCGTAGACTGGAACACCTTCATCCAATTTGTACACCAGCGCGGCGGCTCGCAAGCAGTAGTCCGAGTCAGCAAAATGGGTTTTCAATTGGGCGGCCACGTTTCGAGCCTGGTTGTGAGCATTTTCGCTTTTCTTATCGTCTCCGTCGGCATCGTACATGTCCTTCAGGACGGCATAGCGGTAGACGGCCTCGTAGAGTGCTTGCGCGGTCCGCGGACCATCGGGGTATTCGTCAGCGTATTTGATGTAGAGGTCCGCCTCTTTTTCAGGGCACTGCGTGGAACCTTGCCAATCGCCGCAGAGCTTGTTGTCGATAAGGTCATAGGCCGCGAAGGCCGCCCAGCGTGAGTGGGGATAGAACTTGATCACCTTCCGCAATGGATCCTCATTCATCCCCATGCGGTAAACCGGGTCCCGTTCATTGGCGGAGGACAGAGTTGAGGCGTCGGCCTTCTCCACCTGCCATTGAATATCGGCCGAGCGCCACGCAGCTTCAGGCGCGAGAGGCGAGTTGGGAAACATTTCGGCAACCCGGCGATAAAGCAGGCGCGCGCTTTCCGCGGCATTGGCCGGACCGCGCGGATTCGAGGCCAGCCCTTCCTGATTGGCCGCCGCGCCCATCAAAATCTGATCGCCATTGGCGGTGGTTTCTTCAACGACGCCCTTGGCTTCCATCCAACCGGTGATCGGAGCAGGCGCCTGGTCTTCGCCAACCATCGGCGTGTCTCGATCGCTGTGCTGCTCTTCGATGTCAGTATTGACGAAAACCTTCAGCCAGGAGCCGTTCTTTTCTACAACCACCATCTCGCGGCCGATATCGACCTTTGTTACCCTTTCGGAGCCGGTGTTGGGCGAGATATAGACCGGGGTGACGCGCAGGGCCGTGGCGCGGGGGCCAGCCATGGGTTTCACTTCCTGCTGCGGCTTTTTGTCGGCATGCGCGGACGAGACGGCGGAGCCAAGCACCAAGCCGAGGGCGATCGTCTGAAGCATGCGGTTCCGTGCGTGCATCGTAGGCAAAATCATAGTTGAACGACGCTACTCTGTCCCTTCCGTGAGCACGCCGGCGAGCATCGCGGGATCGACGTTGCCCCCGCTCACCACGGCCACGGCCTTGCGCCAGGGCGGCAACTGGTTCGCATGAAAGAGCAGCGCGGCGGTCGCGACGGCGCCGCTGGGCTCGGGGACCAATCGGGTTGCGGCGACGATGGCGCGCATCGCAGCGCGAATTTGAGTCTCCGTCACTGTAATGACGCCGTCGACAAAAGCCTGGATGTGCGCGAAGTTGCGAACGCCCACGCTCTGCGTGCGCAGACCGTCCGCAATGGTCCGGCTGGTGAGCTCCGCCGGCCAGGTAACGATTTCTCCGGTGCGAAAACTCTCCGCCGTGTCGCCGGCCAATTCGGGTTCGATGCCGAAGACTTTGGTTTTGGGGCTGAGCTGCTTGACTGCGGCAGCAACGCCGCCGAGCAAGCCACCGCCAGAAACCGGCGATAAAACGAGATCGACGCCAGGCAGCTCCTGGACGATCTCCAATCCGCATGTTCCCTGCCCGGCGATGATCTGCTCATCGTCGTAGGGAGGGATGACGATGTAGCCGTGCTTTTTGACGAGTTCTTCCGCCACGGCAAGGCGCTCGCTCGATGCCAAGCCAACGTCGACGATCTCGGCGCCCAGTGCGATGGTCGCCGCACGCTTGATCGCCGGCGCATTGGACGGCATGACGATGACCGCTTTGGCACCGACTTCACGCGCCGCATAAGCGACGCCCTGAGCGTGATTGCCGCTCGAATACGTGATGACTCCGCGCGAAATTTCGGCGGGTGTGAGCTGCAGGATTTTGTTGGACGCTCCGCGAATCTTGAAGGCCCCGATGGGCTGGAGACTCTCTGCCTTGAGCCAGATCTCGCAGCCCGCTCCGTGGCCGGACAGGCCCGGAAACGCCGCACGGACCAGCGGCGTCTTCATGGCGATGGGCGCAATGCGGAGCGCTGCGGCGCGGATGGCGTCGAGAGAGACGAGAGTCTGGGTTTCTGCTCGCACAGCAGCCTCTATTCGTACGCCAACGCGTCAATCGGATCTTTGCGGGCGGCCATCCAAGCCGGATAAAGCGCACCGCAGATCGACCCCGCGAAAGCTATTGCTGCTGCCGTAAGAACCCAGGCTGTGTTGATCTCGAAATGCTGCGTCGGGAAAAAGTGGGTCAGAAGGATTCGGACTCCGAAAGTCCCAGCGATCCCAAGGATGACACCGGCCAGAGCCAATACTGCGCACTCGCGTAAGACAACGCTGACAATCGTCAGTTTCGACGCGCCCATCGATTTGAGAATTCCGATTTCGCGGGTGCGCTCGAGCACAGCCGTGTACATGGACTGGAAGATGACGAGGAAACCAATGACAACGGCTATACCGGTAACAATTCCCAACGCCTGGTTGAACCCGGGAAGCTTTTCAGGCGTCATTTGCGAGAGCCATTCTTCCATGGTCTGCACGGGAAAGCCCTCGAGGCCGCGCGTCGCATGAATCTCCTGAATGATTGTCTGTTCGTTCGCCGGGTCGTCGCTCTTTAGGTAGAACAGAGACGCCCTGCCCTGGGCTCCCATCAGGTCTCCCATGGTGTCGATTGGGATCATCTTGCGGCCGCCTTTGCCGGCCTCAACGATGCCGCTGATCCGGAAGGGGTGATCCATGGTCGTGATGGTGTCGCCCACGTTATATGTTTTGCCCGTCGACGGGTTGCGCCCGCTGGCAAACACATCGTCGACGATCACGTCATTCGGTCCATTGAAGGGACCGCCAGAAACGAAGACGAATGGGCGAAGAGCATTGAAGGAGGCGTAGTCGACGCCATAGACAACGCCGAAGTCGTCGGCGGCGGTTCGGAACTGCGTAATCACCGGTGCCGCCACGGCCACATGAGGCAACCGCCGGATCACTTCAATGTCCTTGATCGGAATCGGCGCGCCGCTGATGCCATTCATAATGCTGGCGTTGCTGGGGCGCAGGATGAGGTCGGCGCCGATGCCGTTGGTGCGGTCCTTCTGGTCGTTGAGCATGCCATTAAAGATCCCCACCACCGACAGAATCATAATGACTTCAATGGCCACGGCCAGGACGCTAATGACCGAGCGCAAAGGGCGACGCAAAAGATTGGCGAAGATGAGCTTATTCATGCGGTTACGGGATCCCGGCAGGGTTACGGGCGCGGCGAACCCTTCGCAATCAGGTTAACAGCCTGGGGCGGACGGAATGGCGGCGGTGGCGAGAAGGGGAAGATTCAGAATCTTGCTATTACAAAAGTGTATTCGAACCCCCAAAAAGAGAGGGGTTTGACGAGGTTAGGTTTTGACCTGAGGTGCAACGCGGTTTATTGTGAAATAAAATTTCCGTAGGGGTCTTTCTGACCCACGTATGGTCGCCGATGGGAAGTTTTGGAGAGGACCTGCGCAAGGAACGCCTGACACGCGGGGTTGCGCTGGAAGACATTTCGGCGGTCACCAAGATCAGCCAACGCCATTTGATTGCGCTGGAGCAGGAGAAGTTTCGCCTGCTTCCCGGCGGCATTTTGAGCAAGGGGATCGTACGCGGATACGCCGGCGCAATTGGGCTTGACCCACAAGACTGGACGGAGCGCTTTCTACAAGCCTACAGCACCTCAGGGCAGATTCCGAGCGAGGATAGCGGCTGGACGGCGTTTGCCTCAAACGTAGGCAAGGCGCGGCTGTTGCGGCGGGAAGCGCTTGAAGTTCGCATGCGGTGGATCGGGGCGATTGTGCTGATGGTGGCGGTTGCAGCAGCAGCGTTCCTGACCGTGCGCTACTATGGCGTGCGCGCCGGATGGTGGCGATCGTTTCTTCCCATTCCCGGCGTTTCTGTTGGGCTGCGCAGCGCGCTTTCTTCGACGCGAGGATTGGTGAACCGCCTGTTCTCGATCATTTGACCGGCGCGGCTCGGGTACTCGAATCCGCAGTTGGAGGCTCATTGCCTGCCATACGCTGTATGTCTTTGCCCCAATCGCTCGCCAGAATTACCATAGGGAGATGTAGTATCCGGCTTGAACCTGCGTGCAGCCGATCCGAATTGATGGGCCGCCTATCGTTTGATTGCGGCAATTCGAGGACCGGGTCTGGAACCCAAATAGCCACGCCAGCCAAATCGTTAGATCCCGTAATGGGAAGGAGCTTTAGAGTTGAGCGACCGTTTCTTGTTTACTTCTGAATCCGTTACCGAAGGCCACCCGGACAAAATTGCCGACCAGGTCTCCGACGCCATTCTCGATGCATGCCTGGAACAGGATCCTTACAGCCGCGTGGCGGCGGAAACGCTGACGGCGACCGGTCTAGTGGTCATCGCGGGCGAGATCACGACCAAGGCCTACGTCGATTTCCAAAGCCTGGTTCGTGGGGTGATTGCTTCGATCGGCTACGACAACGCGCTCTACGGATTCGATTCCAATACCTGCGCGGTGATCTCGAGCATCAACAAGCAATCTGGCGATATCGCGCAGGGCGTGGACACGGGCGGTGCCGGCGACCAGGGCATGATGTTCGGCTACGCCTCCGACGACACTCCGGAGCTGATGCCGGCCGCCATCTCGCTGGCCCACAAACTCTGCCGGCAACTGAGCGCAGTGCGCAAGAATGGCAAGCTGCCCTATCTGCGCCCCGACGGCAAGAGCCAAGTAACCGTGGAATACGGCGAAGACGGAAAGCCGGCGCGGATCGATGCAGTCGTGATCAGCAGCCAGCACTCCGAGGCGATTAGCAACGACGAACTGCACGCCGACATCCTCAAGCACGTTATCCAGGCAGTTCTGCCGGCGAAATGGCTCGACGAACACACCAAGTACCACATCAATCCGACAGGCAGGTTTGTGATCGGCGGCCCCATGGGCGACACTGGCCTGACCGGGCGGAAGATTATTGTGGACACCTACGGTGGCATGGGACGCCACGGCGGCGGCGCTTTCAGCGGCAAGGACCCGACCAAGGTTGATCGATCGGCAGCCTATATGGCCCGCCATATCGCAAAGAACATTGTCGCTGCCGGATTAGCCAGCCGCGCGGAGGTTCAGCTGGCCTACGCGATTGGCGTAGCCGAGCCGGTGAGCGTGCTGGTGGAGACCTTTGGCACGGGAAAGCTGAGCGAGGCGAAGCTCACCGAGCTCATCCGCAAGAACTTTTCACTGACTCCCAAAGCGATCATCGAATACCTGAACCTGCGGCGGCCGATCTACCAAAAGACCGCGGCATACGGCCACTTCGGCCGCACCGAGCCGGAGTTCACATGGGAAGCGACCGGCAAGGCCGCTCAATTGGCCGAACAAGCCGGATTGGGCGCGACGGCGAAGGCCCACTGACGGAATTGCTTCGAACCGTTCAACCATGGGATCCGCGTTCGCGGGTCCCATGCTTTTTCGGGGCTCGCATCGATAGCATAAAATTCTTCGGGGTACTCGAACGTCTTTTCTGAGCGGAGATACCGATGCGTCTTTTTATCGCAGTTGCTTTCCTCTTTGGCTTGGCTCCCTTCTGCGTCGCGCAAAACGGAGCGAATTGGACCTACGAAGGGAAGAACGGTCCGATGGTGTGGGGCAAGCTCGACCCAGCGTATGAGCTCTGCTCGAAGGGCCATGAACAGTCGCCGATCGACATACATGGCGCGCGCCTGAACAAATCGCTCGAGCCTCTCGAGTTCCACTTCATTGCCGGGCCCATGACGCTGGAGAACACGGGGCGAGGCGTTGTTGGCCATGTTGATCCGGGCAGCACGATGGTGGCCGGCGGAGTGCGCTATCACCTCATTGAGCTCGATTTCCATCATCCCGGTGAACACCCGGTAAAAGGCAAGCTCAGCGATATGGAAGTCGACATGGTTTTCGCGAGCGATGACGGAAAGAAAGCCATCGTGGCCGTTCGACTCGATCAGGACCGAGGCGATCCCAACGCATTGCTGGCGACGCTTTGGGATCATTTGCCAGCCAAGCCGGGCACCAGCGCGAAGGTCACCGATATGGTGAGCGCAGGCGGACTTTTACCCGAGGACCGGGGCTATTGGACCTACGCAGGTTCGGAGCTCGCTCCGCCTTGCACCGAGGGGGTGCGTTGGTTTGTCTTTGAGGAAGACCTCAGCATCAGCCGCAGCCAGATGCGCAGCTTTGCCAATCTCTTCAAGATGAACACGCGGCCTGTTCAGGATGCACACGGGCGGAAGATCGAAGCGAACGAGTAAGGCAGCTTCTAGCTTCTAGCTGCTAGCTTCTAGCCGGTCGGTCAGCGGTGTCAGTTTTAACAGGATCTGATCGCCGGCGAACCCCACGCGAATTCCCGTCAGGTCGCGCACCAGGTAATGCGCGGCACTCAGGGCTTCGGCGGGGTGGGAAAAGGGTGTTGCAACGACCGTGCATCCCGCTGCGCGTCCAGCTTCCGCACCCGAGGCTGAGTCTTCGAATACAACGCACTCCGCCGGCTCAACACCAAGCAGCGCGGCCCCGGCCAGGAACGGCTCGGGATGAGGCTTGCCTCGCGTAACCATATCCGCAGTCACCAATCGTTGCGGCACTGGAATGCCTCCAGCGGCGAGCCGAATTCGCGCCAGCCGCTCAGTGGCGCTGGTGACCACGGTCCATCGATTGGCGGGGAGCGCGGCAAGCAGATCCAGCACACCGGGCAAAATCTTGAGCCCTTCATTGTCAGCGACTTCAAGATCCTCAATTTCCGTTAGCTCAATATCGGGGTCGAGATCGGGGCGAAGCTTGGCGATCGTCTCTACGGCTCGCCTGCCGTGCGCGGTTGCGCGCGCCAGAGCAGGGTCCACACCGCGCAGAAGAGCCCACTTGGTCCAACTGCGCTCGACGGAGCCGATGGATGAAATGAGGATGCCGTCCATGTCGAAGAGAATGGCTTTGCAGGAAATGCTTACAGGAGAAGCATGCGGTGGCACCATTATTCGATCTTAAGTGGATTCACTTGGGTTTCGGTGCTCGCGCCGGCTTGGGTGGGGAAAAACTGAGTTGGGGCGGATCGCCGAATGTGACCGTCGCTGCAACCGAGTGCTTGCGTCCGCCGCTCACTATCTGGTTTTGGCCGAGCTCGATTGCCCCATCGGCGATCGTGGCGTCGCCGGTCCATCGATCAAATCGGCCGAGGACGGCCGGTACCGGAGCCGCCTTCGAGGACTCCGACGGTTGATTCCCCACTGCGCCGTGCAGGCAAACGAAATGCAAAGCGCCTTTGGCCGAGGCAGCCAAATCAGCGCCAGTGTAGCCCGACAATTCAAGGTTGCCGTTGCCGCTCATGGCTCCGCCACTCCAGCGAAGCCCCAGCAAACGGCCCACATCTGCGCCATTGACGTCTTGAAAATCTCCGCTGACGGAGTAGTCCGGTTTATCCCGGTCGTTGGCTGGCTTGGTGAGCGCTCCCGAAAGATGCACCGTGCCACCGAACAGGCCGGCATCGAGGCCAGTAATTTCGGCGCCGGTGGGCACGATTCGCAAAGATGCCGCGACACTCTGGAGCGTGACGGGCCCTAGAACGAGCGAATCGAGGTTTACGGTTCCTTCAACCTGCGGCCATGGAGGCGCTGATGACGGATGGAGGCGGTCAATGAGATTGGAGAGAAGGGTGCCACTTTGCCGCGCACCAAGGAGAGCACTTTCAAATTCCGATGCGTCGAGATCGGCAACCTGCATTTGAAATTGAATAGAGCACGTTGGATGCGGAGCCGGTTCCGGCGCGCAGGCGGACGGGAGTGTGAGGCTTCCCGTTGCTTTCAACGGGCCATACGTAAAATCTACGGGATCCCATTGAAGTTCCTGGTTCTCAATGTGAAGCGTCGCCGAATTGACGACAACATGGCCGGCCAAATAATCAGCTTGCCAATTGGCGTTATGAATGGTGACAGTGCCGGTGAGAGTGTCGCCACTGGCGGTCATGACCGAGTCGCCGGAGGGATTTGCAGGCGAGGATTGCGCAGAGTTGCCCGATGCGAGATCGGCCGGTGAACCATAGTCCTGAGCCGGCATCCAAGGCCCTTCTGCAGTCAGGTCCACAGCAATCGGTTCTCCGGCAAAGGCCGCGAGGGCGTCCGACCCTGGAATGCCCGTCACCTGGGCGAGTTCGCGAGCGCGCGCGAAGCTTGCCTGGCCGCGCGCCGCAACTTGATAACCGGCGATTGAAAATCGCATATTCAAGATCAGCGGGGCGGTTCCGCCGGCAGGGATGGCAACCGAGCCACCCAGCGCCTGCGCCGGGGTCTCCGCTGCCGCTGGACCTGCATCAGCCGGCAACGGAGCGGACGCAGAATCGATCGCCGACGGCTGCAATGTGAACTTCGGCGCCTGAATGGGCTGGCTGAGGCTACTGCCGCTCAGAATCAGGCCCTCGACGGACAAGCTGCCGGTGAGCGGACCGGCGTCTTCTGTGGCCGGCTTTGCTGCGTGGTTTCGTAGAGACTTCGCTACGGGTCCTGGCGGGAGAGGGACTGGGTTTGCCTGAGCGCCGACATCGTAGACGATCTTTCCACTGACTGTACCTCTGGCCTCGAGATCCGGCGCGAGATTGCTGCGCAGCGTGCGTAGTGCATCGAGACCTGCTGTAACGGGAATGCGATTGAGCTCGACGGAGAATCGAGGCGGGGAATCTTCGCCCGGCTTTTCGCCGGTTATGTGAACCCGGCCATCGCCGAGGGGCGAGTCGCAGACCAGGTTCTCCATGCTCCGCTCGGGGTAGTGGTAGATCAAACCGCAACGAGCGTCGAAGTCCAAGGGCGCTACTGGGGTGAACTCGGCGCGATGCACGCCTGAAGCGCGTAGCCGCATGGTGATCTGCGCAGTATCGGCGGTACCGTCTAGATGCAATTCGCCGGTGAGGTCGCCGCGCCAACCAGGATCGGAGCCGGTGACGAGACGGGCAAGCTGGCCAAGTTGAGCCTCCCGCCAATCGAGGTCCAGATGAAGAGGCATCTGGCGGAGCGCCGCAGCCCGCTGGATGCTGGCCTCGATGCGCACCACGCCAGTCTCCTCGAGGTGCAGGCTCACGTCAGTTCGGGCGGGTTGGCCGCGCAGGCGAATGCGCCACTCGCCGGGATTCTCCTGCCACAGCGAAAGATCGGCGTTCACCAGCGAAAACGGAAGCTTTTCCGCACCGTTCTTGAAATTGATGCGGGAGTCGGTGGCTTCAAGATAAGGGAGCGGCGTTGCCCGACTCACTCCGGGCGCGGTTTGGGTTTGAGCGGCGGCGGTGCGAAAGATTGAGTCCAGGTTCCAATGACCCGGCGCGGCTCGCACCAGGTTGAGGCTGGCCTCGTCTACGCTGATCTTGCCAATTTCCACGCGACCGCGAAGCAGGGCAAGCAGCCGGATGGAAGCGGTGACCTTATTGGCGTGAAGCACTGGTTCCGCGCCGTAAGCCGGGTCTTCCGCAACGCTTAAATCAGTAACTTCGAAGCCGGGCCAGGGCAAAATCCGCGCCTGGACCGACGAGAGGCGGACCGGTCTTCCCAGCGATCGCGCGATAAGCTGCGTGATCTGGTTCTTGTAGCCGTTCACGCTGATGAGCGGCGGCACCACGAGCACAAGCACCAGAATCGCGATGGCTGCGAGAGCTGCCCGCAGCCAGCGACGCAATCGTTCGTTGCCGCCGGCGCCATCTGTCATTGTCTTTCTGAATTCTAGCTGCTCGTTACCGCGTGAGGTGGAAGGTACGGTTCCAGCGCGTTTGCGTGAAGAAGTGAAGCACAACGTGGCCCATCCAAGCCAGGCGCGGGCCGATTCCAGTCTGGTTGCCCACGGAATCGGGCGTGACGAACGACCAGTAATTGAATAGCGTGCGTCCCTCAATATTCTGCCGCGGTACAAATCCCCAGAAGCGCGAATCCAAACTGTCATGGCGATTGTCACCCATCATGAAGTACATGCCGGGTGGAACCACCAGATCGCCATCGACAACGTGGTTGGGAAGATCGACGGCCCAAGCCTCGGTGGCGCCGCCTGGCTGCGGGTATGGCGGCACCGAAGGAAACTCGTCGAGAAAGTCGGAATAGTTTTCGGGAGTGGTGGGTTGGGCGTACGGCTGAGGTTGCGCAACTCCGTTGAGAATCACGATGCCATTGTGCAGATGAATGTGGTCGCCGGGCACACCGACGAGGCGCTTGACGAGGGTTGTGTATATGGGCTTGCCGTCGCCATCCAGCTGATCGAGGCCGGGCTGGAAAACCGGCTTGAGGAAGACCACAATGTCGCCGCGGTGCGGTTCGCGGTAGTGAACCAGCGGCATCCACTTCGGGGGCGGAGCCAAAGTGAGGTGGTCAACGACCAGATGATCGCCGACGAGCAGGGTATTTTCCATCGATCCCGAGGGGATCATGTAGTTCTGCGCAATGAAAGTGAGAATGAACAGGCCCACCACCAGTACGGAGCAGATGCTGGCGACGGCTTCAAAGGGCGTTTCTTCTACCCTAGTTTTAGCGGGCTCAGGCGCGGGCGGTTTTGCTGGCGACTTTTTGTTCTTCGTCATGGATAGCGAGTCAACTCAGAGTGACCCGGTATACGAGCGGTTCTGAAGCAACAGGCTCATCGCGTCCGGTGGAAGGTGCGGCTCCAGCGCGTATCGCTGAAGAAGTGCAGCACGACGTGGCCCATCCAGGCCAGGCGCGGGCCAATTCCAGTCTGGTCGTAAACGGAATCGGGCGTGACGAATGACCAGTAATTGAACAGAGTGCGGCCGACAATATTTTGCCGCGGCACAAATCCCCAAAAACGCGAATCCAGGCTGTCGTGCCGATTGTCGCCCATCATGAAATACATTCCCGGAGGGACCACGAGGTCGCCATCGACGATGTGGTTGGGAAAGTCGACGGCCCAGGAGTCTGTGGCGCCGCCGGGCTGAGGATATGGAGGCTCGGCCGGAAACTCGTCAAGAAACTCAGTATGGTTTTCCGGTGTCGTGGGGGCGGCGTAGGGTTGTGCTTGCGCCACCCCATTCCGGATCACGATGCCATTGCGCAAATGGATGTGGTCTCCGGGCACGCCGATGAGGCGCTTGACGAGAAAGATGTATTGCGGCTTGCCATCGGCATCCACCGGATCGAGGCCGGGTTGGAAGACCGGCTTGATGAAAACAACGATGTCGCCGTCTCGCGGCTCGCGATAGTGGACCAGCGGCATCCAATTCGCGGGGGGCGCCAGGGTGATGCGATCAACCACCAGGTGGTCGCCGACGAGCAGCGTGTTCTCCATCGATCCTGACGGGATGACGAAGTTTTGCGCGATGAATGTGAGGATGAACAAACCGACGACCAGCACCGAACAAATGCTGGCTACAGCTTCAAACGGAGTTTCTTCCGTCTGGGCGGGTTCGGGAGCCGGTTCCTGTCGTTTCTGGGGAAGTTCCTGGGATGTTCGAGTCCGATTCTTCGTCATTCTGCGGCTCTTTGCGGAAGTGCTCCCTAATTTGACTTTATTCCAGGATCGAATCAGTGCACTACGCGAAAGATGCGCCGCCAGCGGGCGAATCCTTCAAGACGTTGGGCGAGATCGCGCTCGTGTTCGAGTTTATCATTGGGGCCCTGTTGCGGATCGAGCTGCGCGAATTGCTGGACGTCAGTGGAAGAGGGGCGCGAAAGCGAAAAATAGATCAGCAGCGGACGCGCGATAATCGCCTGCCTCGGCACAAAACCCCAGAAGCGGGAGTCCTTGCTGTGATTCCGATTATCACCGAGGACGAAATAGTCATTCTGAGGCACCACCAGCTCCCCGTTGCTGGTTAAACTTTGCATCTGGCGCCACCACTCAGGGTCAATCTCGGGGTCGGTATAGATGGCGGCGGGAAAGTTGTCACGCGCAAAATTCGGCGGCGCGGGTTCAAAGGCAGCGTAAGGCTCATTGAGAGGCGAGCCGTTCACAAAGACTTGCCCCTTTGAAATTCGCAGCCGATCACCGGGAACGCCAACCACCCGCTTGATGAGCATGGGCGGCTCGGAGTGGTGGAAGACAACGATGTCGCCGCGCTGAATGGGCCGATAGGGCAAGAGCCAGCCGGCAATGCGATCGGCGGGAGCGCAGATTTGCTTATTGAAAAGCAAGAAATCTCCGACCAGGAGCGTGCGCTCCATGCTTTCAGAGGGAATAAGGAACGGTTGCAGCAAGAAAGTGAGCACGAACAGCGCCACCACAATGGTTTGCAATAGCGATGCCACGGCGTGTGCCATGGTGGGCAGATGCGGGTGCTCATGCGCCCACCGTTGCAAAAGCGGTTCTCGCACCTGGGCGGGAGTGCTCATTGGGCGCGCTGCTCCTCATCTTCAAGGCCAACCGGAATGTTCAAAAGGGAACTTCGCGAGTCGGCGGCTTTGTCGGCGTCTGCGAGGCTGTCTCCATTGGCCAACAAGGTAAGCGCTCTCCGCGCTGCGTCCTGTTCGGCATGCTTTTTGGTGCGCCCCATGCCACGGGCAAGCGGCTTGCCTTTCTGCCCTTCTTCGCCCTTCATCCGCACTTCGACCAGGAAACGCTTGTGATGATCGGGACCGCTCTCGCTCTTGACGCGATATACCGGCGCCCCGGCGCGCGCTGCTTGCAGCCGCTCCTGAAGCGCGGATTTGTAGTTTCCTAAAGCCTGTCCGGAGCGCAGTTCGAAGGCCAGACGTTCAGCGGCTTCGCCCATCACCCTGCCGCGAACGAAACACCGCACGGGCTCAAGGCCTCCATCGAGGAACAGAGCTCCCATCACAGCCTCCATGGTATTCGAAAGCACGGTGCTTCTGCGGCGCAATCCGCTGCTCTCTTCGCCGCGGCTCAAACGCAGATGCTCGCCCAAACCAATTTGCTCTGCGACTTGCGCCATGTGTTGCCGGCTGACCAAACCGGAGCGAATGCGCGTGAGTTCGCCTTCGCGCCACTCAGGATGAAGAGCGAACAGAGCCTCTGCCACGACGAGCCCCAATACGGCATCACCGAGATATTCAAGGCGCTCATTGTCCTCAGGCGCTGACTTTTTCCGGGCGGCGTTTGCCTGCTCAAGCTGGTGGGCCAGGGAACGGTGCGTGAGCGCACGCTCCAGAAGATGCGGGCTGGCGAACTCGTGTCCCAGTGCCGCTTCAAGCTCTTTGAGATTTGTTTCCGCGCGCGTCATGCTCAGCTCCGGTCTTTCTTTGACTGATCGGATCGGCTTTTTGTGCCTCAAGATGCACCAAGCAAGCAATGCCACATCGCCAACTCGATACCCGGAACCAAACAAAAACCGCCCGCAGTTTTGACTCCCAATCGAGGATTATGGCCCCTTGGGCGCGTCCTGCGACTGGGGTTCCGGTTTGACGCCGGAGTTGCCGGCAACGGGTGGAGCGCCGGACGAAGGCGTGGCACCGGGCGCGTCGTCTCCTGTGTCGGCATCGCAGTCGTGCTCGTGGCCCCGCTGCACGTAGGCTGCTTTCACGCCCCGTTCCGCGGCCAGTCGCGTATCAAGCTGACCGTCGCGAACAGCCAGTGCTTCTTGGTATTCGGCCAGAGCTTCGTCACGCTTGCATTCCAGATCGAGCATCCGGCCTAGATAGATGTGCGACCAGGCAAGCAGCCGTTGTTCCTTGCTCATCGCGAGGGTTTTCTGAAAGTCGTCAACGGCGGCATCGGGATGGCCGGTCATGAGATCTACGCGGGCCATGATGAAATGGGCGCGAGCCGCATCGGCAGTCGATTGAAGTGTGTCGTTCTGCTCGGCCAGCACTTTTTGCGCCATGGCAGAGGCCGCGGGAACATCTCCGCCTGCCAGTTTTGCCTCGGCAAGATCGAGTCCTGTCAACGGGCGCGGCTTGCTTTGCTGCAAAACATCTTCGTCGCCAATCTTGTCGAATTCGGTCTGGCGCGCACGATGCACTTGCTGATCCACGTCCATGCTGTACACCATCTCGCCGATGGTGTCTTTCAAGCTGGCAGGATCTTTTTCAAACTGCAAAAGCTGCTCGTAAAAGTATTGAGTAAGCACATATCCCTGCCGCATATCGTGGTCGACGGCGGCCAATTTTGCCGCATCCACCTTCTGCTGGTAGAGTTCGCGCTCATGTTCGTAACGGGGCAGCTGCGAACGGTCGATGCCCTGCGGAATGACAAACTCGGGAATTCCAGTGTCCATGGTGCGGGCTTCAATGGCCTTGATCAGGCACTCGATGGTTAACGCCACGGTATCCGAGCGGAAGCGGAAGTCAAGCGGCGCATCGCGAATTTCCTTCAGGATCGGCTGTTCGCGATCGATGGCATTGGACCGTTGATAAAGCAAGGGATCGATGACGTAGTGCAGGTAGGTGTGGCGCACGTCGATCATGGGAATCTTGCCATCGACCGGGGATACCACGACCACGTAGTCCGAGCCGTAGATGCGTGCGTTGACGACGGCGGGCGAGAGCTGCGGCTCAATTACCACGATGAACCTGCGGCCCTCGTAGGTTGAAGCCGGCATCTTGAGGTAGAGGTTGGCGTTGACGATCATCTTTGAAATGGGATCGTGCAACTTGTCAATCTCTTCGTCGTAGTCATGGTGCGAGGTCAGCCAAATGCCGTGCAGGTCGACCGCGACCGCAAACGCGCGCAGCGCGGGAAGGATCTCGACAACCTGAGTGGAGTCGGGCGGCATCTCTGTCAGGTCCGCCGTCACCTCCAGGTCCGGCGGCGCTGTGAGATAAAGCGACAGCGAAATGTACTGCGAAATATCGCGCTCCGAACCGGTCATGCGGTGCTGGGCAATGAAAAGGCAGAGCGCATCGCGTTTGGTGCGGGCGGCCTCACTTTGAGCGAGCGCCTGGTTGACGTCGTCGCGGATGTGTTTTCGGATGGGTGCGCTGTCTCCAAGGCCCTCGTCGTAGCCGCATGCGTTGAGCGCGGCTGCCATGATGAATACCGGCTCAGAACTGATGAGCGAGATGGTTGGTCCAGCCGGATCGATGAGCGAAGGAGCCTTTTCGCGCGCGTATACCGGGCCTTGACCGGAGGACGAGGACGAACTGCTGGATGATTGAGCCGGAGCGAGGGAGGGAGCCAATCCGGCCAACAGACACAGAATCGCAGCGGAGATAAAAGCGGAGGAATGCAATCGACGAATCATCAGGAAACCCTTCGTCAAGTCTAGTTAGACCGCACGAGGGGGTCAAACGGAAGGAAGAGCTGCCGATCCCGATTAGCCGCGCACTGAGACGCCGGAAAATGACAGCACCGCGAGGCCGCGGACGGGCTGGCCGTAGAAGCGGGCCGGCTCGAAGCGACTGAACAGGAGAAGATTTTCGACCTGGGAACGGGTGACGGCGTCCGTGGGTCCGGAAACGATGCGATAGTCGTAAACCTGACCAAGATCGTTGACGTACGCTTCAACAACCACCGGGCTGGAAATTGCGGCGGCGTCGTTGTTGCCCTGAACATTTGAAAAATACATCAGGCGAGGCGCGGTTGCGTCTCCCAAAGGCTCATCGGGTGTGGCCTGCGCCGCCTCCGGCTGCGCAAACACTGTCACCAGCACGATGATGGTTCCCAGCAGCACGACCGCGCTGGCAAATCCGGCGCCTGCCTGCAAAAGGAACGGCCCCACGGTGTTTCTCCACGCCAGGCTCCAGGCGGTAAAGATGCTACGCCGGGTGCGCGCGCGTTCCTGGCTCACGGCGACGCGAATGCGCAGGACCAGGTCCGGCGGCTCCGGCACGGGCCCCAGGCCGGCCAGCGAAGCCTGCAATTCGCTCAGCGACTTCGATTCACGCGCACATGCGCGGCACTCCTGAAGATGTGCGTCGATCTGCTGCATCTCGCGTCCGCCCAACTGGCCGTCGAGATACTCCATCAACCGATCGTGAACTTGATTACAGCCGTTCATCGCGCCTCCTCACCAAGGGGCATCTTCATCCGTGCCAGCGTTGATTGCTGGGAAGCAGGCCGTGCCGCGGTCAGAAGCGCCTTTAAATAACCTCGTCCGCGCACCAGCCGCGATTTAACTGTTCCCAGATTGACTCCTTGTATGGCCGCCACTTCCTCGTAGACGAATCCTTCAATATCCCGCAGGATGATCGTGGTGCGAAACGGTTCCGGCACTTGGCGCAACGCATCTTCCACTCGCGTGCGATTTTCCTTGTGCAAAGCCATTTCATAGGGCGACTCCCCCGGATCCACCAGCATGTCCTTCAGTTGCACTGGCTTTTCGCAGTCTCCCTGCATCATTTCCTGCTCGATGGCGATCTCCTGCTGCTGATGCCTGATCCACCACCGGCGCCGGTTCGACGCTTCGCGCAATGCGATGCGGTAAATCCAGGTGCGCAATGAAGACTCGCCGTGAAAACCGTGAATCCCGCGGAAGACTTTCACAAAAACTTCCTGCGTGAGATCTGCGGCGTCGGCGGAGTTGTGCACAGTGCGCGCCAGCAAGGAATAAATGGGCTGATGATAGCGCGTGATCAGCCAGGAAAACGCGTCCTCAGAGCCGGCCCGCAATTCTTCAACGAGAGCCGCCTCGTCCGACTGGAGCGTGAATGCACTGGCAAGATTGCCCATGGTGAGGTCCGTCTGCAATTCCGTGTCCTCCCACGTTACCGCATATCAGCCCACGCCTGCACGTAATGCGCATCACACCGCGCGATCCTGGTCCGCCTAACACCATCGATGGGGGCCGTTTAGCCCCCGAAAACCAATTCCTGCTCTCAGTACTCGGCCAGCGCGTACCACATTCTGACCTATGCGCTTAACTTCTTAGACACCGGGAGGCCGAGAAGTGTTCCCGGTTTAATTTGAGTCGATTTTTGGGGTCATGAAAACCCTATTGATGGATTCAACGTGATTGCCGGCCTGAAGGTTTGGGCCGTCAGATCACGAAAACGGTCCTGCGCCCCTTTTCCCCTCGATCCCACGCCGTTTCAACCTCGGCCAGAGGGACGGGCTCCACGGCAATTCTCAGATCGCCGGCGGCCGCTTTGGCAAACAAGGTGGGGATCATGCCGAGAATCGCCTCGAGAGAAGCGGCCCCAAATCCGCTGCCCAGCACGGTCAGGTCGACGCTGCGAAGAGTGGCGGCAGGCAAGGTGATCGTTGGGCCGGCGCTCGCGCCGACTTCGACGAGCCGAGTTTTGTGCGTGGCCTGAACCTTGAAACCCTTGGCGAGCGCCTCAAGCAGGAGCTCCGTCGGCCGACTCCAGAGATAATCGAGCACCACGTCGATGCCGGCAGCAGCCTCCGCGGCAAATGCCTCGCGCACAGATTCCTCCGGCTGGCCAAGGGCGATGACCGCGTCCACATCGGCCTCCGCGAGAGCGTCGATATTCCGGCCGGCAGCGATCACGCGCCTGGCGCCCAATTGTCTCGCGGTTTGGATCGCCAACTGGCCCGCGACGCCCGTCGCGCCGAGGATCAGCACGGTTTGCCCGGGCACGAGCCCGGCACGCTCCTTCAGTGCAACCCAGGAAGACATGCCGGGATTGGGGATGGCGGCGGCGTGCGCATCGTCGAGCCCGTCGGGGATTGGAATGCAGGTCTTTCGCGGGGCTGCGGCGAGTTCCGCCATGGTTCCCCAGGGTTTGCGGACCAAGCCGAAGTAAACCCGCCTGCCGTCGTCGAGAACACCAACTCCGTCGATTCCCGGAACCGTGGGCCGCTGCCCTGCGCCACCGCTCGCGTAATGCGTGCCGCTCGCGATGCCTTTGACGATCGGGTGCAGACCCGCGGCGCGCACATGGATGAGCGTTTCACCGTCTTCGGCCACTGGGTCGGGAAAAGACTGGTATTTCGGCTTCTGCCCGGGAACATTTACAACGGCTGCCTGCATTCGATTGGCCTCCTGGAATTGCAGATTATCAAGGTTGGATTTCGAAGGCTGTGGATTCGATACAGCAGCTACGGCGCATAGGATGAAAGGCTGAGGCGGCCGCTGATGCTCTTCGCACATCCAATCGGCTTCATTCACAGTCCGTATCGTGAATCGTCGGCGATTCCCAAAGGCCTGGGCGCGCGGCACGATGCCGAAGGCGTGATCGAGATCCTGCGCGAGTTTGAACCGGGCTTGACCGATATCGACGGCTTCTCGCATTTGTTCATTCTCTGGCAGTTCGACCGCGCCGATGGGTTCGATCTGATCGCGCATCCGCCGACCGATGAAGGACGGCCACACGGAGTCTTTGCTACACGATCGCCGCGCCGACCAAACCCCATCGGCCTGACGGTCGTCGAATTGCTTCGCCGCGAGGGCTCATCGCTGCACGTGCGCGGCGTCGACATGCTGGATGGCACGCCGGTGCTCGACATCAAGCCTTATTTGTCGAGCATTCCGGCAGAGACGCTGCGACGCGGATGGCTGGGTGAAGCGGAAGAACGCAAACGCTAGACAGCAGGCTCAGTCCCCAGCTTGCTCCTTTTCTAGGGGATTCCGAGCAGCTTGTGCGTCTGCAGGCTGAGCCGCCAGCGAGGATGTTCCAGGCAATACTTGAGCGCGAGCGTCGTGTTCCGTTCGCGGGCAGGCCCGTCCATGGGTTGCAAGAAAAAATGTTGAAATTGCAAGTCCTCAAATTGCTGCGGCTCTGCGCCGGGCTGAGGGAAAACGAGTTTGAGTTCGTCGCCGCTGCGCTGCTTGAGACCGGCGCCTGCTTTGGGGCTGACGCAAATCCAATCAAGACCTGCTGGAACCGCGAGGGTTCCGTTCGTTTCCACAGCGATCTCGAAATTGCGGGCGTGCAGAGCATCGATCAGCTCAGTGTCGATTTGCAGAAGAGGTTCGCCGCCGGTGCAAACTACGAAACGCTTATCGGAACCTGCGCTGGCAGGCCATTTGCTTTCGATGGCCGCCGCGAGGGACTCTGCCGAGGCAAACTTTCCGCCACCCGGCCCATCGGTATCGGCAAAATCCGTGTCGCAGAATTGGCAGACGGCCGACGCACGGTCTCGCTCGCGCCCCGACCAGAGGTTGCAGCCGGCAAACCGGCAAAAGACAGCGGGCCGGCCGGTCTGCGCGCCTTCACCCTGCAGCGTGTAGAAAATTTCTTTGACTGCGTAACTCATAGAGGCAGCTTCTAGCTGCTAGCTCCTAGCTTTCAGCTCACCTCGCAATGAGCAAGATCGTCAACTCCGCCCCGAAAAAGCTGGAAGCTAGGGGCTAGCGGCTAGCGGCTAGTCTTCAGCAGCGGGTCCTCGATCCCATTTTCACTGAAACCCTTTTGCCTCAGGAGGCAGGAGTCGCACTGGCCGCACGGCACGCCAACCGGGGAAGGATCGTAGCAACTGCTGGTCAAGCCGTAGTCAACTCCCAGGCCGCGGCCGAGGCGAATAATCTCCGCTTTGGAAAGCGCGATGAGCGGCGTATGAATCTTGAGTGCTTGATGGCCTTCTACACCGGCCTTTGTGGCGAGGTTCGCCATTTTTTCAAAGGCAGCAATATATTCAGGACGGCAATCGGGGTAGCCGGAATAATCAAGCGCATTCACTCCCAAATAAATATCGTTCGCGCCGAGCACTTCGGCCCAGGCCAATGCAAAGGCCAGAAAGATCGTATTGCGCGCGGGGACGTAAGTGATTGGGATGGCGCCGGTCATCTCCTGAGCCGTGCGGCCCTTGGGAACCGCGATGTCATCCGTAAGCGCTGAGCCGCCAAAAGCGCGCAGATCGATGGCCAATGTGCGGTGCTCTCCAACCCCGATCGATGCGGCCACGCGCTTCGCGGCCTCGAGTTCCCACGAGTGGCGCTGGCCGTAGGAAAACGAAAGCGCGTAGGGCGTATAGCCGTCGCTTTTGGCGACAGCGAGAACCGTCGCCGAGTCGAGACCTCCGCTCAGCAACACCACCGCGCGCTTGGATCGTTCATCCATCTTTAAAAGGAAAAGCTACTTCAAGTCGGCGCCGCCGCGCCCAATGTCCATCGACGGCGAGATCGGATTGCGCTCATCGATGTAGGCCTCGATGCACTGGTCCAGAACGCCCTTGGCTTCCAGGATGAATTCGACCGCATCGCGCGCCGCGCCATATCCGCCTGAGTTCGGTGTAACGTAATGCGCCTCGGCCTTCACGCGCTCGCGGGCGTTGGCGACGGCAACTGCAAAGCCCACTTCGCGCATGGCCGGCAGGTCAATCACGTCATCGCCCACGTAGCAAATCTCGTCGAGCGCCACGCCCTCTTTGGCGATGATTTCACGAATTGGCTGCATCTTGAAGGCGCAACCCTGGTAGATGAATTCGAGTTTCAGGTCGCGGGCACGCGTGGCGACGGTTTCGCTGATGCGCTTGGTTATGACTCCGCACTTCAGTCCGCCGAGCCGCGCGAGCGAAATTGCAGTGCCATCATGCGCGCTGTACCCCTTGGCCTCGACCATCGTCGTAGAGTTGACGCCGAAGCCGATATTGTCTTTGCCGCTGAGCTCATCCAAGACTTTGCCGGCGGCAGCCCCGGGAACGAGCCAAATGGTGCCGTCGGTGAACACGCCGTCCACATCGAAAAGGATGATCTTGATCTTGCGGGCGCGATCTTGAGCGGTGAGTGCCATGAATCGATTCTAACGGGCGCTCTCGGCGGTCGATTCACAATCACCAGAGCCGCATACGAGACGCAGCTCAATACGGGACAATTGACATGTGGACAGCAATCTTCCCACCCCTGCCCCGGGGCCTCCGCCGGGCCTCGACCCCGAAGATTACTACTTCGAGGGGCCGTATCTCGTCTTCACCGCCGCATATCATCTGAAGCGCGGGACCTGCTGCGGGTCAGGATGCCGGCATTGCCCGTATCGAGAAAATCCGGGTGCGGCGCCCGGCGCAGGAAAAACCGAGCAGGGGTGAACTGGTTCGGCTGCTGCTACTCGGATCCGCCTGTGGACGATGGTTGTGCTGCTGCTGGCGCGTTGGCAGGCGGCGTGGCTGCCGCCGCCGCACGAACCAGAACGGCAAAGCGCGGAAAGGCGAAGCTGCCCGCCGCATCGTCAATCACGTTTAGCTGGCAAACGTACGACCCCGGCTTGAGGCCGCTCAAAGGCACATCTAATTCCACGGACACAGCATCGCGCCCTTCCACATTGGTTGCCTTGGCCTGCACTACGGGGGTTTCGTAGACCTTGGTCGACCCCTGAATGAGTTCGAGGCTGCTGAGCAAATTGATCGAGGGTTTGGCTTCTTTCGGCGCCCCTTCGGCCGGCTTTTCGCGCGCCGGATTGTAGATTTCGTAGAGCAGGTACAAGTGCTGGTCCTGGCGAAAAACGTGGCTGATGTTGGGCACATATTCTTCGCCGTTTCGTACCAGCGGATCTTCTTTCTTGCTGGGAGCATGTTGCGACGCGAGCACGATGGAACTCATCTTGAGCGGAGCCTTCCTCAGGTCGGGCAGAGTGATGTCGGCGATGAACGAGCCCATGCGCCCGGTTTGATTCTCGCGCACCACGAACTTGAGCTGATACTTGCCCGGCGGCAGATTGAAGCTGGTGGTGTACTGGATGTTCTTCTGCCGCGCCTGGAGCGACGGATCGAGATTGAGCTTGACCGTGTCGCGCACGCGCCCGACCGGCCGTTGAGATTCATCGATCACGGCTCCGATGATGTCGAGCGTGGCCTTGTCTTTGTCGCCGCCCTTCACAAAAGGAATCTGCGAGCCCGGAACGACCAGTGAAACCGGCATGTAGAATCGGTTTTCGTCGAGAAGGAAATACATGGCGTTCATGTAGACCGCCATGTCGGTGGCCGGCAAATCGCTGGCCAGTTGATCCTGGAGTTCCTGCTCGCGATCTTCCTTGCCGGAGTGCCTGAAGTCCGCGGGCGCGTAATACCCGGGCCGGTATTCGAGCTTGATGCCGGGCTTGTTGATTTTGACCGTTAATTTGCGGTACTTGCCATCGCGCGCGGGATTGGTGGAGTGAAAGCCGATGGCGTAGTAGGCCGAATTGTCTCTCTGGACCTGAGCAAAAGCCGGCGCGAAGTCGTTGGAATCGAAAAACGTCTTGCCGCCGGTTTCTTGGGATAGCGTGCCCATCACTTCCTGCGTAGCAAAGTTCTGATTCATGCTGTTCTGGAGCGCGCCGCCGTTGAATCCACCCTGCCCGCGCATACTTCCGGTCGAGGCGTCGCCCAGCGGGGTTACGGCCTGCAGGCCGCGCGTGTCAACGGAGTAGATGGCGAGATCGGCGCGCACCGCGGCGTTGATTGCCGAACGCAGCGAAGCTTCGTTCTCAATGCCGTCGCGCGAAATGCCGCCGGAGAAGTAAAGCAGAGACTTTTTCTCGTTGATCTTGGCCAGCGATTGCGAGATGGAGCGCAGCGCGAAGAGCTCGCGGTCGGTATTCAGGTCGTTGTACTCGCTCTCGTCAGGCGTGTAAGCGGTGGTGTCCTCCACTTGATTCGAGTTGGCGGTTGCGCCCTGCGCAAATCCCTGGCCCTCGGTGCCGTTGTACGCACCCACTTCGTTGATGAGCGCATTCTTGTCGGCGGTAAAGTCCTGGTCGATGCTGAGAGTGTCTCCGAGTGAAACCAGGGCCACCAGATCGGCGGGTTGCAATTTGGTGCGGAGAAAAGTCTGCGCCGCATCGACGCTCCGCTCAAGATCCTCCGGCTGCATCGAAGTCAAGTCAAAGAACATGACAATCAGCCGGTGGTTGCGCAGTTCTCCGGGCTTGGCCACGACGGCAGGTTTGCTTCCATTGCTGCTCGGCCCCGCCGCCAGCCCGCTCACCGTAGCCTCAGTGAGCGGCGTAGCCATATCGACGCTCTCAAAGTCGAAGCTGTCGATCTGCTGCTCTTTTCCGTTTTCGTAGATCTTGAAGTCGCTCTGCTTGAGGCCAGTGACTGGTTCGCCGGTCTTTGCGTCGCGCGCCACAACGTTGGTCAGCACAAGTTCGGCATTGGCTTTGAGCGTAAAACCGCCTTGCGGCGTATTGGAGACCGGCGCCGAGTTTTGCGCAGAGACCGGGCACGCTCCCGGCGCCACAAGCGCGAGCAGTGCGATCATCGCTCCGATCCTTTGCGCAAATCCTTTCATTGTTCTCCCATCACTGCCCGCTCGTTGACTTACTGACTTGCTGCTCAGCTAACTCTGCCGGCTCCCCGGCACTTCAGAATCTGAACCTGGCCATAAATTGAAACGTGCGCATCTGTCCGACTGAAGTGACCTGGCCGAATTGCGGCGTGCCTTCGGTCGTGTCCACTCCCTTGTATTGCACCGTGTTAAACGCATTCGCCATGGTGGCGCGAATCTCCATGCTGCGCGTCTCGCCCAGGTTCGCGGTTTTTGACAGCGACAGGTTATTTGAGACGGTGCCGGGCCCTTCAATCGAATTGCGCGGAGCATTGCCGAAGTAATCGCAGAAGCCCGTATGATTGGTCGGCGCCTGATAGGCTGCGGTGTTGAACCAGTGCAGGAACGAGCCGCCGCCGGCAGTCACCGGCCCTCCCAGTGGATTGAGGCTGGCCCGCAGTCCACTTGTGTTGCCGCACTCGTCGCTCTGCGCGGTTGGCTCAAATCCCGGTGAAATCCAGTCGCCCGTGGCGAATCTGAAACTGCCGGAAAGCGAAAGGCCCTCCAGGATATGAGAACCCACGCCCGAGGTGATCCAGAATTTATCGGGACCGAAAGGCAGCTCGTAGAGATAAGTTCCGCTGACCTGATGGCGAATGTCCAGGACCGAATGTCCTTCTTCCGCAGCGGGATTCTGCCAATCCTGCACGAGAGAGCCGCCGCTTCCATTCACTGAAGTGGCATCGTCAATCGAATGGCCATACTGGTAATTCGCGCCCAGCGCAATGCCTTTCGAGAGCTGCTTGTTCACGCGCACCGTTCCCGCATTCATCTTGTAGTACGCCGTCGCCTCGTCGTAGTCGAATGGCGGCGGCTGGCCGTTTGTGCCCGGATTGTTTGGGTCGGTACCCGGGCTCGAAGGCAGCGCGCGGGGGGCCAGCTTCACTTCCAGGTGATTCGATCGTGCTCCGTTGTAGCCGACGTTCATCACGATGCCCCACGGCAGTCTCTTCTGGATGTCAAGATTCCACGCCATCACATAAGGAAGACCGTAGTTTGGATTGAGCGCGTAGTTGCCGACTGTTTGCGGGGCGGGAAATCCGCTGGCGAGGGTGAAGCACGTACCTGTGAGCACGCAAGCCGTAGACGGCGTATTGCCGACGGCCTCCTGGTTGGTCTGCTCGTTGGTGAAAGGCGGCTGGTGCGCCATGGTCGTGGCAAACGTCGAGTACTCGCCCACCGTGTAGTTTGTCCCAAACCCTGCGCGAACCACGGTCTCCTTGATTTTGGGCACGCGCCAGGCAAAGCCGACGCGGGGCTGAAAAGCCTTATGCCACGGGAACACGAGCGACGAGGGCAGGCCGTTCATTCCCGCCGTTTGCTCGGTTTCAGAGGTGAATGCGCCGCCGGGATTGGTGGCCACGTCCGCGAGGTGACCGTACTTTTCGGTATAAGGCGCGTAAAACTCCCAGCGCACACCGTAGTTCAGCGTGAACGACGGCACCATTCGCCAGTCGTCCATGGCATAGGCGTCCACCACGTTATCGCGCAAGTAACTTTTCTGGAGCGATGAATTGAGCGTGGTCGATTGCGGCAACCCAAGCAGAAAATCGGCAATCGACGAGCCGGTGGTTGGATCTTGCGTGGCATCCTCGGTAAACAGGCCGGTAAAGCTGAAATCGCCGGTGGCATTCGAGCCCGCGAGGAAATCGTCGTGCACGCGCCGATAGTCTCCACCGAAACGCATATTGTGCTTGCCGTGAATCCAACTGAGAACCTGGCTGAAAGAGATGGTCTGCGCGATGGAGAAGCTGGGCTCGGTTTCACTCAGGCCCTGGATGCCGTTGCTCAGCGAGATGTCGGGCACGCCGTAGTTGAGCGGGACGTTATTCGGAACCGCCAGTCCAGCAGCCACCGCGGGATTGTTGGTGGTGTCGGTGAAAAAGTTCGTGGTTTGGCTGTCGCTGCGATTCCAGTTCACATTCGAAATACTGGTGAAGCGGTGATAGCCCACGGTATAGCCGGTCTGCAGGGAATAGGAACTTGACGCGCTCTTGCCACCCAGATTCGGGAACAGACTCACCAAATCGGAGGCCGAGTGGGACCAGTTGTAATTGAGATTGACGCTCTGGCGAAGGCCCTGGGTCGCCGATCCGCCGCGCCTCCCTCCTCCACCTCCTCCGCGCGCGCCCGGCTGCGTGGCGTTGGCGCCGAGGCTGCGGTTGTAACGAATGCCGGCCTGGGTTGAGTTGGTCTGAGCTGTGGTCAACAGGTGATAGTTGTAGCCGTTGACGGTGCTGCCGGCGGGCAGGTTCGGTTGAGGAAAGTAATCCAAGAGCGCGGTCGCCTGGGGAGAGATCGACTGTGCAGGCGCGCCGGTGGGCGGAATCACGTTGGGCGTGCTGTTGTAAGTGAACTGCTGGCCCGTAACGGGATCGTAAATTGGCGGCAATCCTGAGGCGGAAAAATCGCCGCCCCGCTCCGCGATGGTAGGAACGGTGGCATAAAAATCTTCAGGCAACGACGAGCGCGCGCCGCTGAGCGTGAGAAAGACAGTGTCCTTGCCGCTGGGCTTGGTCAAGCGGGGAATATAGGGCGCACTCATGAATGAGAGCGTGAACTTGTTGCTTCCGTTGGGTGGTTGCTCCTGCTGCTGGCCCAGCAAAGCGAACGGCTCGGCATTCAGGGCAGAATTTGTGCCGCTCCATCCGACTGCGCCGTGCGGCTGTCCCGGATTGAAGTTGCGGAAGTTGCCGCGGCCGGCCCCGCCAAATCCCCCACCACCACCTCGTCCGCCAAAGCCACCACCGCCACCACCGCCGCCAAACCCGCCACCGCCAAAAGCGCCTCCGAACCCTCCGGCGTCACCGGGTCCGAGTGTGAGGTTGGACTGGGATCCTCCGGGGCCCTGGCCATTCAATCCTCCCTGCACCTGGATCGACAGAGCAGCATCGCGGATCCTGTCCTGATCGAGACCCGCAAGCGCGCTCACCTGCCCCGC
Organism: uncultured Acidobacteriaceae bacterium; assembly: GCA_963828325.1. Classification (GTDB taxonomy): domain Bacteria; phylum Acidobacteriota; class Terriglobia; order Terriglobales; family Acidobacteriaceae; genus Telmatobacter. Next base: position 231,643 of record CAWHEK010000034.1, on the reverse strand, counting down.
CTGCCCGCTGATCGCAACGGACTCTTCGCTGAAATCGGAGTTGCCGGCAATCGACGGCAATGCCGCACCGCTGGCTCCGGCCGTCCCGGCACCTGTGTCGGTGTCGGCGGACAGCGCATTCAGCAGATTCAGGTTCTCTGGCACATTGCCCGCCAGCTGCTGAGCGATTGGTTGGTCGCCGCCCTGGCGCGCGGTCTGCTGAGCTTGTTGTCGATCGATTGCCTCTTGCCGCGATGCCAGGATGATTTCAAAATTCACGGTTTGTTCACGGCTCGACGCGTTCAGAACGGCTTCCTGCGATCCCTGCGCAAAGGCGGCAAACTGGGTGCGGATAACATAACGGCCGTTTTGGGGAATGTTCAGTTGCCATGTGCCGGTGATATCGGTGGTCGTGGAATAGCGCTTGCCGGTGAGCGTGTTTTGCGCGGTGACGGTAACTCCGGGCAGCGGAATGGCGCCGCTTTTGACGACTCCATGCAGCTTGCCGCCGGTTATGGTTTCAGGCGATGGCAGCGCGGCCGGCAGAACGGAAGGGGCCGGAGTTGGGGCGGCCGGAGCCTGCATCGCGGGAGATTGCGGGGCCGGCACTTGAGGCCAGGCAACCAGACATGCGGCGAAAGCATACCCCACCGCACTCGCACGCCTTATTGCTGCCTGCCGCATCGCGATCCCAACCTCTCTTGCCAGTATTGAGTCTGACGAGCCTTGCATCGTTAAGGTTTACGGACGGCCGTGCAGAGGCGTGGGACCGCCAAATCGTCGCCGTTAATCACTTCAAGGCGGACGAGACTTTTGCACTTGCAAACCCCGGCCACCCATGTTAACTCTCAAGTTAATAGTTTTCTAATCGCTACCGCGTGAGTAAACGTGGGACGCATCGGACAGGAAATGCAATGAGCATAAAGATCGGGACCACGATTCGCGCCTACCGCCTGCAAAAGGGATTGTCGCAGGGAGATATCGAAAAGAAAACCGGACTGTTGCGCTGTTATCTTTCGCGGGTGGAGAACGGTCACACGGTGCCATCGCTCGACACGCTGGCCAAGATTGCTCACGCGCTCGACCTGCCGATTGCGCAGTTTTTTGCCAGCGACACCCTCTCTCGCCAAATGAACACGCAGAATCTCTCCGACGATGAGCTGCGATTCCTCACCCAGTTGCGCCGGTACTCGACGAATTTGAATGAAAGCGACCGGAAGCTGCTTCTGGCGATGGTGAAGAAGTTTTCCGCGACGGCGGTGCGATAACAGCGGCCGGTCAACTCTGCGGGGGCGGCACGTGAGCTATATAGAAGCCAAATAACACTAGCAGCAGCACCATCAGCCCAACGGCCAGCTGCAGCTTGAACCTGAAATCACTTCGTTGCGAGCCGATGCGCGGCACCATTGGAGCCGCGAAAAGCAATCCAGACAAAAAACCGCCGATGTGCGCGGAATTGTCGACTTCGACGCCGGTGAAGCCGCTGCCGAAATTGATGGACAATCCAATCACAAGGTTGATGGCCGCGAAGTAGATGACGGACTTGCGCAGTTTTCGCACTTCAAGCGGCGGCACGGGCAACAATCTTGACTTAAGCAGCACGATGAGTGCACCGGCAATGCCGAAGACCGCGCCGGACGCGCCTGCCCCAGCCTGGAAATACAGTGCTCCGGATGGGTCGTGCGCCGGCCAAATCCAGTTCTTGTACGTCGATAGCAAGTTGCCGGCGGCGCCAGTGAGAATGTAAGCCGCAAACAAGCCGAACGAGCCCATCAGCGGCTCAGCCAGAAGCCCCAGGTTCCAGAGGCACCACATATTCGTGGCCAGGTGAAGAATGCCCACATGCACAAACATCGCGGTGACAATGCGCCACCACTGTCCGGCGATGAGCACGTTATCCGGACGGTCTGCGCCCCAGAACATCAACTGATCGAGATTCGGCATCCACACGCTGGCGCCGCGCAGAACCATGGCCACAAACACGGCGCAATTGATGCCCACCAGCAGATAGGTGGCCGGGGATTCTGCCCAGCCGGGACGCCGCCGTCGCGGAGATGGCGCGTAATCGCTTGCGGGAGGCAGAACCTCGGGCTGACGGGGTGTGGAATAACTTCCCATATCACCACTCTAAAGCATTCACATCTAATCTCCTGTGATGCATTCACTGCGAAGCTTCCGGTCGGGGATTTCCATCAAAGGAATTCAAAGTCGGCCGGGTTTTTCACTCCTCGCCGGCCGGCTCCCGCAATGTAATCTGAAATTTGCTCTGCGCAACGTGACCGCTGCGCGGTCCGTGGCTGCTTCCGGAACAAGAAACGAATAAGGAGTGTGGGTTTGACCTCGAAAATCGATGCAGGTGAGACTGGGGCAACTGGAACTGGCGCGAAGCCGATTCGCCGCGCGCTGCTGAGTGTTACTGACAAGAGCGGGCTCGTCGAGTTTGCGAAGGCGCTCAAAGGCTTCGGGGTCGAGTTGGTTTCGACGGGCGGAACGGCGAAGGCGCTTCGCGACGCAGGTTTGACGGTTAAAGATATCAGCGAACTGACCGGATTCCCTGAGATGCTCGATGGCCGGGTGAAGACTTTGCACCCGCGCGTGCATGGAGGCCTGCTGTACATTCGCGGGAACGCGGAGCACGAAGCCGCAGTGGCCGCTCATGGCATCGAGCCCATCGACATGGTGGTGGTGAATCTTTACGCGTTCGAGAAAACCGCGGCCCAACCGGGCGTCGCCTTTGGGCATCTGATCGAAAACATCGACATTGGCGGACCATCGATGGTTCGTTCCGCGGCAAAGAACTTTGAGGATGTCGCAATCGTAACCCGCGTGGCGGACTATGCAGCGCTGATCGACGAATTGAATGCCGGCGGCGGCGCACTTGGCCGTGCAACACGCTGGCGCCTGGCCAAGCAAGCCTTCGCGCTCACCGCCGCTTACGATTCAGCCATTGCGAATACCCTTGAGCGGATTGCCGATGCCCCGCTGCCTCAAGCGCCGGCTGCGCCCGACCTGGCGGCCTTTCCGTTGACGCTGCGTATCAACCTTCCACTGGCTGAAGCGCTTCGCTACGGCGAGAATCCGCATCAGCGCGCCGCGCTTTATGCCGATGGATCCGGCCGGGGAATCGCAGGCGCAAAGCAGTTGCAGGGCAAGGAACTAAGCTTTAACAACCTTGTGGACCTGGACGCGTGCTGGGAGCTGGCGCAGGAGTTCGACGAACCCGCCGTTATCATCGTCAAGCACACGAACCCATGCGGCGCGGCCACCGGCACGACGATTCTTGAGGCCTATCAAAAAGCGCTGGCCAGTGACCCGGTATCCGCCTTTGGCGGAGTGATCGGCATCAATCGTGAAGTGGATGGAGCCGCGGCGGAAGAAATCGCCAAGCTTTTCGTCGAGGCCATCGCCGCACCCGCATTCTCGCAGGAGGCCCGCGAGCGCTTTGCCGCGAAAAGGAATCTTCGCCTCGTTGAGGTGCGCGCCGCCGAGCCGCGCCCTGTAGTCAAGCAGGTTTCCGGAGGGCTCTTAATGCAGGACGCCGACACGGGCAAGATCAAGGAATCGGAGCTGAAAGTCGCCACCACGCGTCCTCCCACTGCGGAAGAGCTACGCAGCCTGCTTTTTGCCTGGCGGATATGCAAGCACGTCAAATCGAATGCGATCGTCTATGCGCGTGACGGCCAGACCCTGGGCGTCGGCGCAGGGCAGATGAGCCGCGTCGACGCGGCGAAATTCGGCGCCATGAAATCCGTGCTGCCGCTGAAAGGCTGCGTTGCGGCCTCCGACGCGTTCTTTCCCTTCCCTGACGGGCTCGAGACAGTGGTTCAGGCCGGGGCGACCGCGGTGATTCAGCCGGGCGGCTCGGTTCGCGACGACGAAGTAATTGCGGCGGCCAACAAACTAGGGATCGCGATGGTCCTCACCGGGATCAGGCATTTCCGGCATTGAGGGTTTCGAGGAACCGTCGCACATTCGAACAGATTTGTTGTTTGCACCAACAAGTGACCCCTTAGTATCAGTAAAATCCCCCATTGAGCCGTTCATTTGAGCCGAATGGCAGGTAAAATCGTCTGTAATAGAGGCAGGTTCGACGGAATTCTCTGCCTATGCCGCGACTTCGATTGGCGGCGAAGAACCTATGGAACCCCCTAAGTGATGACAAGACTCCTTCCAAGACTCGATCTCGTACCCAGTGTTGCCGCCGTCGTACTGTTCATGCTCCCACTCGCATCGAGTGGCGCTCAGCAATTGCCGGCAAGCAGCCCATCTGCCAATCCAGCGAAGAGCCAGCCGAGCGGCGCTCCAGCCAAGGCTTCGCCGGTTGAAACCGCGACGGCCGATGCGGGTTCAAAACCGGCAATCGCAGCGCCCAACTCGGCGCCAGAGACAGCGCCAAACCGCGCCCAGGCTTACTATCACCTGGCTTTAGCGAGCGTGTATGAGGATGACGCCATCTCTGAAGGGCGAACCGACGAGGTGAACCAGGCCATCGAACAATACAAACTCGCGCTCGATGCCGATCCCGATTCCGCGGAACTGAGCAACGATCTGGCGGACCTTTACTTCCGCGCGGACCGCGTGCACGATGCCGAAACAACGTTGCACTCGCTCTTGAAATCCCATCCGGACGATATCGACGCTCACAGGCTGCTGGGACGAATCTACCTGCGGCAACTTGGCGAGGGTGAAAACGGAGCATCGCCAACTCCGAGCTCAAGCAACGTGCTCGACGAGGCCATTGCCGAATTCGAAAAGATTGTTGCACTGCAGCCCAAGAGCGTCGAAGACCGCATGGTGCTGGGGCAGCTTTACACCGTCAAACATCAGCCGGAAAAGGCGGAATCCGAATTCAAGACCGCGCAGGCCATAGAACCGGAATCGGAAGACGTAGTGCTGAACCTGGCGCGTTTGTACGCGGAGAGCGGGGACATGCAACATGCAGTGAAGGCCATTGAGGCGATTCCCGTAGACGGGCGCACACCGAAAATGGAGTTCACTTTGGGCGCACTTTACGACCAGTTGAAGCAGCCCAAGGACGCGATCGCCGCCTACCAGCGAGCTGACGACCTGGAGCCAGGCGACCTGCAGACCATCGACGCGCTGGCCGCTGCCCTGCTCAGTTCCGATCAGCTTGATGAGGCTCTGAAGGAGTACCAGGCGCTGGCCGACGCTGACCCGGAAAACACCGAGGCTCTGGTCCATATTGGCGAGATTCAGCGACGCCAGCACAAATACGAAGATGCGCTGGCCACGATTCTCAAGGCGCGCAAGATCGATCCGACTTCGCTCGATGCCGGCTACAACGAAGGGCTTCTCCTCGACATTCTGGGTCGTTTTGACGAGGCGATTCAGACCTATCAGGAGATGGTAGATGCCACTTCGCATGCCAATGGCGCTTACAAAGAAGACGAGAAGAGCAGACGCTCCTTCTTCCTGGAGTGCCTCGGCGGGGTTTACCTCGAAGTGAATAAGACAGACCTGGCGATTGCGACATACCAGAAGATGATCGATATGGGCGGAAGCTACGCGACACGCGGCTATCAAGGCCAGGTGGATGCATACCGCGACGCTCATCAGTTCGACAAGGCACTCGCGGTCTCCCGCAAGGCCGTTGCCGCCGATTCCCAGGACCACGACCTGAAGCTGATGCTTGCCACAGAACTTGTCGACCAGGATCATCCTGACGAGGGTTTGGCCATGGCAAAGACCCTTCTCGATGGCGCTAACCCGGATGAGCAGCGTGGAGTTTGGCAGGCATTGGCGCAAATGAACATTCGTCTGCGCCGCTGGAAGGATGCGGAGGACGCGCTGGACAAGGCCGAACCGCTGGCGACCAAAACGGACGACCGCACCTACGTGTTGTTTCTCCGCGGCGAGTGGGCCGAGCGCCAGAAACACGATGATCAGGCCGAGCAGTATTTCCACCAGGCGTTGAGTCTGGATCCAGACAACGCGATGACCCTCAACTACCTCGGTTATATGTGGGCGGACAAAGGCATCAAGCTGCCCGAAGCGCTCAAAATGATCCGCCAGGCCGTCGATAGCGAGCCCATCAGCGGCGCGTACCTCGATTCGCTGGGTTGGGTCTACTTCAAGATGGGTGAATACGAATTGGCCGAGGACAATTTGCGGCAGGCCGTCAATCGCGACCAGACCGATCCTACCGTGCACATGCACCTGGGCGATCTTTACGAGAAGACAGGACGAATTCGGCTGGCCGCGGCACAGTGGCAGCTTTCTCTGGATGAATTCGCCAAGTCGTCACCCGCCGATATCGAGCCCGGCGACGTGGATAAGGTGCAGAAGAAGCTGGAAGGCGCTCGCGTCCGACTGGCCAAAGAGGACAGCTCCGTGGGCCAGGCCAAGCCGGAGTGATCTCGGGCACGCAAACCCCCCACCTGCGGTATAACCAGACCTGAGCAGTCAAGTTCGCGGCTGCGCAAAGAGGGCTGGACCGGATGATTGCGCTCAACACGGAATCGACAGCTGCGTTGCCGCCGGGAATTGCCGTTGCGGGAGACGTAGACAGTCAGCTGGCGAAAAGAGTGCATCCCGAGCTTCCGCACGCTTATCGCACCCCATTTTCGCGGGACGCCGCCCGAGTGTTGCACTCGCGCGCCTTTCGCCGCTTGGCCGGCAAGACGCAGGTCTTTACCAGGTTGCCCGCGGAAGGCCTTTCCGACCACTTCCGCAGCCGCCTGACACATACCCTTGAGGTAACACAGATCTCGCGCACTGTGGCTCGGGCGCTGGGCCTCAACGTTGAACTAGCAGAGGCTCTGGCCCTGGCGCACGACATCGGGCATCCTCCTTTTGGCCATGCCGGAGAGAAGGCGCTCGATCACGCCCTGCGCGCCCACGGCCTCCACTTCGACCATAACCTGCACGCGCTGCGCATCGTCACTTGGTTTGAAGAACGTTATCCGGCGTATCGCGGCCTCAATCTCACCCTCGCCATCCGCGAAGGCATCGTGAAACACTCGCGCGATTACTCGGCCCGTGAGCATCCCGAGCTCGCCGAATATTTTCTCGACCGTTTTCCGCCGCTCGAAGCGCAGTTGATCGACCTGGCGGACGAGATCGCCTATCTCACGGCCGATCTCGACGATGGATTGGATTCGGGGATTCTGGCGCTCGATCAGGTTCTCGATGCGGTACCCCTCTTTCGTGGTTTTCACGACGCCGCGCGCGCCAAGTTTCCCGCCGCTGCGCCTCGACTCGCCATCTACGAAGGGTTGAGACAACTTCTGAACGCCTGGGTTACCGATTTGATTGGCGAAGTTCGTCTTCGCGTCAATGCGCTCGGCGCGACGACTCTCGACGAAATCCGGAGTGCGCCGCAAAGACTGGCGGGGCTCGGCGAGCGCATGGAAACGGAACGCATCGCCGTAAAGAATTACCTCTACGCAAATCTTTACAACACGCCTGCCCAGGAAGAGGAGCATGCGCGGGCCGAGGAAGTGGTGCTTGAGTTGTTCGGCTCAGTCATGTCGAACCCGGCGTTGATGCCGCCGGACCACCAGGCGCAGATTCCCACCGAAGGGTTGGCCCGCACGGTTGCCGACTACATTGCCGGAATGACGGACAGCTACATTGTGCAGTTGTGGCAGCGGAACGAACCGAAATAGGTTACTGCACGGTGCCCTGCGGGCGGATGCGCCGGAGATCGAGCGCACAAAGAACGGCATTTTGAGCATTCAAGCGCAAGTTGTCGGCCGCAGCCCACAGCCATAGACGCGACGCCTGATTGGAATTGCGACCGAGCGGTTCCGGGCGCAGCCGAACCAGGATGTCGTTCTGTCCCGTGGCGGCCAGGTTCGAAGGCGAATCGGTGTCTTCCAGAACCAGTTCGACGTGCTCGCCAGTCAATGCCTCTTCAAGAGCGACAATTTCCACCGGCCGTTCCAATTCCACCGCAATGGAGAACGCAAGCCCATGGAAGACGGGGGCATGGATCACCTGCACCGCCAATGCGGGGCCACGACCGCCAGTGAGGGCTTCGTAATGGCGTCGAATGCGGGCTTCCACGTCTTGCAGGTTCACCTTCGAACCTTCTCCCGTCCCGCCAAGCAGGTTGTAGGCGGCTTGAGCCTCGTAGAAGGCCCGCGGCAGAGACTGGAAACTGAGCAGGCTGACCGTCTGCTGGTGCAGTTCATCCATCGCGGCCCGGCCAAAGTCGCTGGCCGGTTCAAGCACGGTGGCAGCGGCGAAGCGCACCGGCGCCGCCTGCTGCAACCGTTGGAGCAGCAACGCAAGCGCGATGACAGCAGGATGAGCAGGAACCACGGCCGGCGTAAACAGATCGACGGCCGCAGTTTCAGAACCCAGCCATGGCGCGCGAATGACCACACCAGGCTCACGATCCAATGCTGCTGACAGGTCCAAGACAGTCGATCCGGCGCGCAACGCCTGCTGCCAGTGGCGGCGTGTAATCGTCTCGCTGCCACAAAAAAATGTGAAGTCAGCGCGGTCGAATGCGTCGGCGCTGATGGCCTGAATGAAAGTGACCTCGTCGCCCACCTGGTCCAGCTGTCCCCGCGCATCTTCGTCGTCGACGAGCGCCAAGTTGGCCGATTCAAGCGGCGATTCGGAAAGGACCTCTTTGAGCTCCCGGCCTAGCAGAGTCGACGCGCCGGCTATGGCAATTCTGTACACAGCAATCCTCTTCCTGGCTGGGATTTCGATTAGGGTCTCGATGAGCCGGGCTCTGCTGCCACCGACGAAGGAGCGGGCGGATCAAGCGGCCTTCTGCGCCTTCGCCTTGACCAGCCGTAGGCCGCGCGTGCCCAAATCCCCGAAAACATGTAGGCCAATGCTACCGGGAACATGACCACATTCGAGTACCGTAGCGCAATGTAGGCGATCAAAGCCAGCAGCACGAGCAACTGGAAGGGATGGCGGCGGGAAAAGTTGATTTCCTTGGCCGACCAGAAGCGCCAGGTGCTGACCATCAGGAACCCGGTCAGTCCGACAAGGATGAGCCAGGAAACGGCGACCCACCAGGCCTCCACGGGATAGGCATTAAAAAAGTGGACTGTTGCTGCCAGCAGACCTGCTGCGGCGGGAATCGGCATACCGACAAAGTACTTTCTGTCGGGGCGGCCCGGGTTGCGCGGCTGCGCGTCAGGACTGATGTTGAAGCGCGCCAGACGAGAGGCTCCGCTGAGAAGAAAAAGAAAGCAGATAAAGGCGCCGGCCTGGAACAGATGCTGCCGCAGTTGCACGTTCATGGAATCGGGAAGGAAATGGAATCCCCAAACAAACGCGAGCAGGCTGGGCGCCACACCAAACGTGATGACGTCGGCCAGTGAATCCAGTTCCCTGCCGAAGTCGCTGGCAGTATTGGTCAGGCGGGCAATGCGGCCATCGAGCGCGTCAAATGGAATGGCGAACAAGATCGCGATCGCCGACCAGTCCAGATGAATGTGCGCCTGACCGCTGCCGTCGAGCGCAGCGATGGTTTGCGTGATCGAGAAGTAGCCGGCTCCAAGGCTCCCCGCGGTAAACAACGACGGCAGCAAATACATGCCTCGCCGCAGACGCGGATGCGGCTTGCCCTTCGCCCCATGAAAATCGAAAGAACTCACAGGCTCTCCCCCTGGGGCATCGCTGCCAGCACGCTGGCGCCTCCCTTTACCCGGTCTCCCACCTTGACACGCAACACCGCGCTCGACGGGATCACAACATCGACCCGCGAGCCAAACTTAATAAGTCCCACGCGCTGCCCGCGCTCGACGGACTGCCCCTCATTGCAGCGGAAGACAATGCGCCGCGCGAGAAGCCCGGCGATTTGCTTGAAAGTGACTTCATACCCCGCGTCGGGACCCTGACCGCGTACCGTTACAGAATTTTGCTCGTTGCTCTCAGCCGAGGCGGGGTTCATGGCATTCAGAAACCGGCCCTTTTGGTAGCGCACGCTACTCAGCACGCCGCCAATCGGGGCGCGATTCACATGCACATCGAAGACACTCAGGAAGATGCTGATGCGCAGTCGCGAACCCTCGGGAGTGGAGATTGACGTGGCTTCTGTAACCAAGCCGTCGCCGGGCGAAACGATCAAGCCCTGCCCGGCAGGAACCGTGCGTTTTGGATCGCGGAAGAACCACAGGAAAAATGCTGCGAGCAGGACCGGCGCTATGCCCCAAACCCAATATCCTGTAAGCCATTTGAGCGCGGCTGCCACTGCCAGCAAGCTCAATCCGTAGATGTAACCGTCGCGAACCATGGTTCCCAACGATTATACGGTGATGAAGGACTTGAACCCATTGCACAAAGGAACCAAGGAGGCACACAGAAACAAATCGCACTGTCGAGCGGAGCCGCCCGGCGAGTGAGCCGCAAAAGCCAATTATCCCTGAAGTCTAGGCGACGGCAGGAACCCGGCGCTCAAGAGCGAAAATCAAGTCCTTGGCGTGCAGCTTGAGTTTCTTCAAGCGCACTTCTTCAAGCTGTTCGTCTTCGGAAAGGTATGGCTTTTGAAGCAACTCTTCCAAACGCTGAGCGTAGCGGCGATGTTCTGCGTGCAGGCGATCGATCTCTTCGCCCAGCATGGAACCTTGGACTTCGTCCATCAAGCACCTCCGGTTCGACGTTTAGGTTTACGATACCCAGCCGCCGTTTTTATTAGAACATTTACATATATCGCCGTTTTGGGTGAATCGGCAAGCACGAAATCCGCTGAAGGTAACTTCCGCCTGTGAATATCGTGGCGGAGGCTGCTGGTCGGCTGGGTCAGCGGCCGATCAAGGCAATTTGAGCCGCATTAGTACTGCATCTTCAATAGGGTCAGTGTAATAGGCCCTTCTCAAACCGGTCTGTCCGAAGCCGGCCGACCGATAGAAAGCCAGTGCGGCGCGGTTGGACTCCCGAACCTCAAGGGTGATCTCGATCACGCCTCCCACTTGCAGTCGGTCGAACAGACCGTTTAAGAGCAAGCGGCCCAGGCCTTTTCGCTGGTTCCGGGCAGCGACACCGATCGATTCAAGCTCTGCCTGGGAGGGCAATAAGCTGGCCACGGCAAATCCCTCGATAAAGTCTGGCTCCGTGACTGCAACCAGCGCGATCCGCTGGGGAGTCGATGCGGGGTCTAACGCGGCCAAATAGGCCGATTCCGGCCAGTGCGGCAATTCCGGCAAACTCGCGGCGATCTCCAGCACTTGAGCAAGGTCGGCAGCGGACATGAGGCGGATTTGGGGGCTAATCTGGCCGTTCTCCGGCGTCGACGCCATGCGTTCTAGGACCTCGCAACCATCGGACTTGCCTCGTCGGCGGCGCCGAAAATCTCCGCATCTGAGCGGCGCAGGTAGTGTCCGTCGAGCAGAGCCAAATCCGCAACGGCGCCTGCGGTTAGCCGGCCCTCACCGATGCGGAGCGTGTCGATGGCTGCCGGCGGAGGCGTCCTAACGAGTTGAGTGCCCGGCCAGGCGGCCGCCAAAATCGCCGCGGTCTCATCATCGCAAACGGCTACGCGAACCGGCGGGGGATCGATCGCTTGAAGTTCACTTGCGCCCGCGAGAATCTCGTTTGCGGCGGACCCCATACGCTCGAGCCTGAGGAAGACTTCATTTCGATGCGCATTGAGCGCCGACGAGGGGACACCGGATTTGCGTGAAAGCACTTCCAGCCTGGAGAGTGCGACGACCGGGATTCCGGCGCCCTCGGCCAGGCCTTTGGCGGCACTCAGCCCCACCCGGACCCCGGTAAAGCTCCCTGGCCCTTTGACGACGACGATCCCGCCCAGTTCTCCGAGCTCGATCCCGGCCGCTCGAAGCAAATCAGCCACAGCAGCAACCAGCGTCGCCGAGTATGTCCGACCGGCCAATTCGGTTTGTCCTAGAATCTCCAAATCGCGGCCGGGCAGCCGGCCCAGCGCCACCGACCCCGTGGGGCCGCAAGTGTCGATGGCTAGAATTGGCTGACCGAAGGACACGACGCCTCCTTAGACCGCAGCCAGGGCGTGGTCGAGGTCGGCGATCAGGTCTTCCTTGTCCTCGATGCCGATCGAGAGACGGATCCGCCCTTCGTTGATCCCCATCGAGCGGCGCACTTCCTCGCTCACCGAGCCATGGGTCGTGGTGGCCGAGTGCGAGGCCAGCGACTCGACGCCGCCCAGCGATTCGGCGTTGATGAAAATCTTGATCGCTTTCAGGAAGCGCTCCGCTTCATCGCGGGACTTCAACTCGAAGCTCATCATCGATCCGAAGCCCTTTTGTTGTTTCGCCGCAAGGTCATATTGCGGATGGCTCTTCAACCCCGGATAGGCAAGCTTGCTGACCTTCTTGTGAGTGGAAAGGAACTCTGCCACGGCGCGGCCGTTCGCCTCGTGCTGCTGGATGCGCAAAGGAAGTGTCTTGATGCCGCGCAAGACAAGGAAACACTCGAAAGGAGACATCACACCGCCGGCTGCCTTTTGCACCAGCAGGAAGCGCTCTTTGTGCTCGGGCCTTGATCCGATTAATGCTCCACCCAGACCGTCTGAGTGCCCATTCAGATATTTTGTGGTCGAGTGCATCACGATGTCCGCTCCAAGCTCGAGCGGGCGCTGCAGCGCGGGCGACAGGAACGTGTTGTCCACGCTGACCTCTACACCGTGAGCGTGCGCGATCTTGGCCACTCCGGCAATGTCCGTCAACACCATCAACGGATTGCTGGGCGTTTCAATGTGCACGAGCTTGGTGTTCGGCTTCATCGCCGCTTCCACCGCCTTCAGGTCGCTGGTGTCCACATACTCGATCTCGATCCCATAGCCGCTTACGATCTGATCAAACAGCCGGACGGTGCCCGCATACACATCGCGGGAGCAGAGCAAGTGATCGCCCGCGCGGAGCATCGCCACCAGAGCGGCAATGGCGGCCATTCCGGTTGTAAACGCATGTCCGCTGGTCCCGCCCTCGAGCGTAGCCAGGGCCGTTTCCAGCCGGTCGCGCGTGGGGTTACCGGCGCGCGAGTAATCCCAACCGCGGTCGCTGCCGATTCCGGTCAGTTCAAAGGTCGAGGAAAGATAAAGCGGCACATTAATCGCGCCCGTCAAAGGGTCAGGGTGCTGCCCGGCATGTACGGCAAGGGTCGAGTACTTGTAGGAAGACATGAGAGTACCGTTCGCTCCTAAGCTTTTAGCTATTAGCTTATCGTGGGGAGCATGGGGCCACGCAGCGAAACCATCGGATGACGAAATGCGCACGCTGAAATGCATTACCGTCCGCCAGACTGCGATTGGCGCTAGTTTTCAAATCCGGGTCCGCGGGGGGATTGCAACAAGAAGGGCACGATGATCGTTCCATCCCGCTACGTGAACTGGCTTCTGAACACTGCCTTAATGTGCGCGAGCCGCTTCTCCAACGTCTCAACCTCTTCCTTGAGTCCCAGCCGCCGCGCCAGCCCGATAGCGTCGTAATAACATTCCTTCGCGTCGCTGTAGCAGGCTGTTGCGCCCGACGGTGAGTGCGCCTCGTACATGTCGTCGTAGGCCTTCTCGCCCATCGACTTCAGATGAGCGAGTTGCGCCAGATCAGCTTTCAGCTCCGCTTCGTCGGCCATTTTCGGAATCTACCTTGCATCTGCCGCTGTCTGCCTGGGCGTGCGCACCGACGGAAAGTATCCGGTGCGGGTGCGAACCGTTAGTTTGCCCAATCCTTTGGACTCCGCAGTAACCTCGACACGCCTGAATCCGGTAATTGTGGTCGGCTTTGTGGAGTGATAGACCAGCGTGTATTGGCTGCGGATGTCGCGAGCCACTTCGGCAGCAATCTGATCCACTTGATCAATCGACTTGGGAAAGAAAGCCATGCCCCCTGTCTCGGTGGAGAGCATTTCCAGCGCCCGACGCGCATGGCGGACCTCGGCGCGGCTGTTCTCGTCGCCAAAGAGCAACCCAATTGAGTAAATCACCGGCCCTGAGAGTTGCTGCACACGCTCGATGGTCTGTTCCAAGTCCGCGCTCGACGCGTTGTCTTCTCCGTCGGTGATCAGGACGAGTACCTGCTTGGGCCGCTTGGCGTCGGCGACAAGCTTGTCCGCCGAGGCCACCACAGCATCGTAGAGAGCAGTGCCGCCACGAGAGTCGATGTGCGATAGCCCATCCTGCAGTTTGTTGATATTCGATGTGAAATCGCAATCGATAAATGCTTCGTCAGAAAAGTTGACCACAAAGGCCTCGTCCTGCGGGTTAGAGGCTTGGATCAGGTCGAGCGCGGATTTATTCACTGACGGCCGCTTGCGGTACATCGACCCGGAGTTGTCGACAACCAACCCCATCGAAACCGGCAAGTCGGTGCGTTGGAAACTGATCAGCGATTGCTTGACGCCGTCTTCGTAAACGGTGAAATCGTCTTTCTTGAGGTTTTGCACCAGACTCGTGCCGTCAAGCACGGTGGCATTGAGCACCACTTCTTCCACGTCGGTGTGGAGCAGAAAGCCCTCGCCCTCCTTTTTCAGCGAGCCAGAGGGGGGTGCGGCAGTCACAGCGTCAGGTGATCGAACCGGATCGGAATCGACGGTGAGGGGCGCCGGATTGGCCTGGGGCACGGCTGGAGGCGGGGGCGCCTGCGCGGGCAAGGCAAGCGTGGCCGTGACGAGAATGGAAACTAGAATCGCGTTATTGCAGAGGCGCATAGTAGCCGGTGCGAGCATAAACCGTCAGGGGAGGAAGGCCGGGAGGCGGATTCACCTTCACCTTCACTTTACGCCACTTACCGTCGCGAGTCAGGTCCACGGGCTTGTACCCGATCACATACTGATTGCGGAGTTCGGTGGAGATTTTTTCGGCGATGTCGCTCATCTCATCCACGTCGTCGACGCGAAAAAGCCGGCCACCGGTCGCGGAACTGATGTCGTCAAGAAGCTGCGGCCCCGTGCGCTCCTCGGGCGTGGGCGCGTACGGATCGAAGATGCCGATCGAATAGATTTCCACGTCAGCTTCGCGTACTGACGCTCGCACCTCGCCCTCGGTATAACGCGAGCGGTTGTCGCCGCCATCGGAGACCACCAGCAACGCCTTGCGCTCGTGATGAGCGTCCTTCATCTTGGCGATGCCGTAATAGATCGCATCCAGCAGCGCCGTGCGGTGACCGGCCTCGACCGTGGCCAACCGAGCCTGAATATCGTCAACCGAGCTGGTGAAGTCTTCAATCAGCTCCGGCCGATCGTTGAATCCGATCACGAAGAACTCGTCCTGGGGGTTGGCTGTCTTGATGAACTGCAAAATGGCTTCGCGTGCCCGCACCAGCTTCGAACTCATGGAGCCGGAAAGGTCGAAGATGATGCCGATGGTGACAGGTGCATCTTCACTGGCGAAACTGGCTATCCTCTGCTCGCCGTTGTTTTCATAGACCTGGAAATCTTCTTTTTCCAGGCCCGTCACAAGGCGATTCAAGGGGTCGGTGACTGTCACCGGGACCAGCACCATGTCCACATTCATGCGGATAAACGAACCGGGATGAATATGGAGCGACGCGCTGCCGGTATCTGGCGCTGCCTCAGCCCCTTTTGGCTCGCTGGCAGGCGCCGTCGAAGCGGGAGGTTCGACGTGTATTTTATTCAGCTGATCTTCCTGAGCGCGCGCATACGCCAGCGAGAAACCCGCTACCAGCGTACCCATTAAAACGCAGCGGCAAAAAAAGGCAAGGCTGCCCACCCCTTTTGGAATCACGTGCTGGGGAAGCGTCCTCATGAGGCACCACGGAAGGTTGAAGGCGATATTACCATTATTGGCATCCCGTTGCTGTCAGTAGATTGTCAATGCCACGCTCTGTGGGAGTGCATTCAAGCAGGCCGGCCGCGTCATGCGCTGAGATACAATCGAGGCTGGGCCGACTCGCGCAAGTCAATGTGCAGTGCGGCATAATCGGGACTCAAATTCCGCTCATTCCCTGGGAGCAAGACCTTCCTCATGGCTCGTATCTATCCTTTTCGTGCCTGGCGTTACAATCCCTCTTCGGTTCGCCTGGAAGACGTGGTCACCCAACCCTACGACAAGATCACTCCGGCCATGCAACAGGCGTACTATCAGCGCAGCCCCTTCAACCTTGTTCGAATCATCCTGGGACTGCCTGAGTTATTTGACGCAGAGAGGGGTGAAAACGTCTATACCCGCGCGGCGCAGGATTTTCGTGCCTGGCGCAACCAGGGCGTCCTGATCCAGGAAAACGAGCCTTGCGTGTTCGCATACGCCCAGCGTTTCAAGGTTCCAGGGACCGAGGTTGAAAAGGAGCGGCGCGGGTTTATCGCCCTCGGCAAACTCCATGACTACGCAGACCAGGTCGTCTTCCGCCACGAACAGACTCTATCCAAGCCCAAGAGCGACCGGCTTAATCTGCTGAAAGCCACACAGGCGCACTTTGGCCAGATCTTCATGCTGTATTCCGACCCGGCGGGCAGCGTGGAGACGATTCTCTACGAAGGCAGCGGCGCAGCCGACGCAGAAGTGACAGATGAATACGGTGTCCAGCACAGGCTCTGGCGGGTGAATAATCCCGCGGCTATCCGTCTGTTGGTGACCGCCATGAGCGATAAGAAGCTCATTATTGCCGACGGGCATCACCGCTACGAAACGGCGCTGAAGTACTCCAAAGAGCACCAAAGTGCCGCCAACGGCAAGAGTGGCTCGAGCACTCAGCAACTGCCTCAGCCGGAGTTTCCCGAGGCTGCCGTCATGATGACTTTCGTCAACATGGATTCGGACGGGTTGGTCGTGCTGCCGACTCACCGGGTTGTTCACGGCCTTAACGGCTTTTTCGCCACGGCGTTCTTTAAGGCCGCCGAGACGTATTTTGACGTAAAACCGCTGCCACCTTTCGAGGCTGCCTCGTTCGTGGAGGAGCTGACACGCGAACCGGGAACCGCCTTCGTCGCCGTAACCGTTTCTGGCGCGTTTCTGCTGCGCGCCAAGCCGGATGCTATGGCCAAAGCTTTGGCTGGGCTGCCGGACCGTCAGCGCCAGCTGGATCTGACGCAATTGCACTCCATCGTACTGGAGCGCCTGCTGGGACTGGATGCCGAAAAGGTGCGCGAGCAGACCAACCTGCGCTATCTGCGCGACGCCCAGGAAGCGGTGGAACAGGTGCGCAACGGCGAAGCCGACATTGCCTTCCTCACCAAACCGGTGACCATGGAGCAGCTGAAGGAAGTCGCCTTTGCAGGAGAGGTGATGCCGCAGAAATCCACGGACTTTTTCCCCAAGCTGCTCAGCGGCCTGGCGATCTATGCGCTCGACTGAGGCGATACGAACGACCGCGCCGGCGAGATCTTTTCGTCGGACAATGGTCTCTCTCGTGACCATCGCCGCGTGTTCCGCTGCCTTCGCACAAGCTCCTCCGGCATCACCGCGGTTTGTGGTGTTGCTCGACGCGGCCCATGGCGGCGACGACTCGGGCGCTCGCCTCAATGGCGAATCGGAAAAGGCGTTTACGCTGGCTTTCACCGTCCGGCTGCGCTCTCTGCTGGCCGCGCGCGGCTTCACCGTGGTGACAACGCGCGATTCCGACGATGCCGTCGATCCCAGCCGCCGCGCGGACATTGCCGATCACGCGGATGCTCAAGCCTGCCTCACTCTTCACGCTACGGAAATCGGCTCCGGCGTGCACCTGTTTGTCTCATCGCTGGCGCCAGCCCAAAACGCGAGACTTGACGCGCGCTTTCTGCCCTGGAAGACGGCGCAGGCAGCCTGGGTCATTCGCAGTATTTCTCTGGCCGGCGTGCTAAACTCGGCGCTTTCGCATGCCGGTGTACCCGTCTCCCTGGGACGCACCGCTCTGCCCTCGATCGACAGCATGACGTGCCCGGCCGTGGCGATTGAGATCGCGCCCGATCGATCGCAGGATTCGCCGGGACCGGCGAACATCGACGATGCGGATTACCAGGCGCGTGTTGCCGACGCTCTCGCCGCAGCAATGGTTGAATGGCGATCGCCATCACGGGAGGACCACCAGCCGTGATCCCTCGCCACCAGACCGTTCTCTTCATCGTTCTGTTTGGAGCTTCCGCCGTCATGGGCGTATTGCTTTGGAACCAGTTGCGCCGCGCTCACGATCGCCTGCTCCGGGGCGAGGATTCGGCTCCGACGCAAGCTCCGCTGGTGGCTCCAGCCGAGCAGGCCACGCTCATGGTGGCCAACGATGCCGATAACACCGTCCAGCCCCGCGTTCTCACCCTTCCCTTGCCGCAGAATTCCGAGTCTCGGGCGCGTGCCATACTGGGCAGATTGCTTGACCTCTACGCCGCGCCAGAATCCGCGCACCCGGTGCCCGGCGGGGCAAGCTCGATCGCCGAAGTCTTTCTCTTGCCGGTTGCCGATGCAAACAGGAGCGAAAATTCCACTGGCCCAGAGCTCGCGGTCGTTAACCTGACGGGCGCATTTGTCGCCAGTCATCCCTCAGGACTTGAGACCGAATCGCTCACCGTGCTTTCCATCTGCGAAACACTCAATGCCAATTTGCCCCGCGTCACTGAGGTACGTTTTCTCGTCGATGGCCAAACGCGCGCGACCATCGCGGGTCACGCCGATCTGACGCGCACCTATCTCACCAACGAGGACACATCTGCAACTGCAGGGGTCCGGCCGTGACGCGCGCAAAGAAAACCTTCGCATGGGCCGCCCTTTTCGCATGCGCGTTTGCGCTCCGCATCGGTTTGGCGGTGGGCTCGCCCAACATCTTCTTTCCCGACGAGATTTTCCAGACGCTTGAACCGGCACACAGACTGGCGTTTGGCTACGGTGTGATCTCGTGGGAGTGGCAACTCGGGATTCGCTCCTGGGTATTTCCCACGTTCCTTGCCGGAATCATGCGCGTGACAACCCTGGTTTCGGGTTGGGCTTCACAGTCGCCGGGCTCATCTTCGTCGGGATATCTCCTTGGAACCACACTCGTTCTGTCGGCGATCTCGCTGGTCGCCATCTGGTTTGGATACGCGTGGGCAAAGCGGGCCAGCGGGACAACCGCGGCAATCATCGCGGCCATTGCGTGCTCCTTCTTCTTCGGACTGGTCTACTTTGCGCCCAAAGCGCTGAATGAAGTCGTCGCCGCCCACGTGCTGTTGCCCGGGCTCTATCTTGGCGTATACGGGGAAAAACTCGGCGAGCGAAAGCGGATGTTTCTTGCCGGTTTTCTTTGTGCACTCGCCGCCTGCCTGCGGATTCAATTGATGCCGGCGCTGCTTTTCGCATTGGTTTATTTTTGCTACCCGCGCTGGCGCGCTCGAATTCCCGCGGTGGTGGCCGGAGCAGCAGTTCCTGTGCTTTTCTTCGGGGCGGTGGATTGGATCACATGGTCCTATCCGTGGCAGTCGTTCATTCTCTATTACAAGGCCAACACGGAGCACGGCATCGGCAGGGAGTTCTGGCCGCAGCCCTGGTATTGGTACGCTCTGGTTCTTCTCGTACTCATCGGCCCTGCAGTCCTGCTGCTCTTTCACGGATCGCGACGCAGCCCTTTTCTGGCAATTTTTTGCGCCATCGTTGTGGTTTCTCACAGCCTGATTCCGCACAAGGAAATCCGTTTCATCTATCCCATCCTGGCTCCCGCACTTACGCTGGCCGCGATCGGCATTGTCGATCTCCTCCACGAGATCAGGGGCGGGATGCAATTCCTCGAGAACCCACGGTGGGTGATCACCATCGGTGTTGTGTTCTTCCTCGGTTCTTCTGCATTGCTCGCAGCGCATTGTGCGGACTGGTGTAAGACCCGCTGGGGCGTCGGCGCCTTTGATCGTCTCAGCCGCGAGCCCGCGGTCTGCGGAGTGGGAATCTACCGGAGAATCTGGTGGGAATCTGGGGGATATACGCATCTGCATCGCAATGTGCCCATCATTCCCCTCGAAAGCGCCGCGCAACTCGCGAAAGATGCTCCAGCGATCAATGCGCTGATCGCGCCGGTTGATTCCCAAGACCTTCCAGCAGGCTTTACGCAGGCCCAGTGCTGGCAGGGAGTCTGCCTGTATGAGCGGCCCGGAGCCTGCGCTGAGGCTCCGTGCCGGCGAAGAACTGAACGCATATTTAAGACGGGCGGAGCAATAAAAGAAAGATGCGTCGACATGGGTTCGTTGGGCGGTATACACCTCGCTCGCAGAGGCTAATCTGAAAGACATGGCTCCTACCATCGGCGTTTTTGATTCCGGCTTCGGCGGATTGACCGTGCTACGCTCGCTCATCGAGCGCCTGCCGAACGCCCGCTTCGCCTTCCTGGGCGATACGGCGCGGCTGCCGTACGGCTCCAAGTCCCGGCGCACCATCGCGCGATACGCCGCGCAGAGCGCGCAATTCCTGGTCAATGAGCAGGGCGCCGAATTCCTCGTTATCGCCTGCAACACCGCCAGCGCACTGGCCCTTGACGCTATTCAGGACGCAGTTTCTGTTCCCGTACTGGGCGTGATTGAGCCCGGCGCCGCCTCTGCTCGCACCGCATCGAAATCAGGCGACGTCTTCGTCGTAGCCACCGAAGCCACCGTGCACAGCCACGCCTACGCAGCCGCATGTGCCGCTCAGGGTCTGCGCACCATTGAGAAGGCCTGCCCGCTGCTGGTTCCACTGGTCGAAGAGGGTTGGACAGATCACCCGGTCACCGTCGAGGTCATCGAGATCTATCTGAACGAGCTTCGCGCCGAGGCCACCGCTCGTGACATGAACCCCGATACGCTGGTGCTGGGCTGCACCCACTACCCTCTCCTGCGGCCGCTCTTTGAAGGCGCCGTGCGGCCCGGGGCAAAGGTAATTGACTCTGCAGAATCAGTGGCACAGGCTGCCGCAACACTCATCGATGGCCGCGCCACGCTGGTCGCAGGCGCGGGCTCGCACGGAACCGAGGTGCACTGCTTCGCGACTGATTCGATTGAAAAGTTCCAACGCCTCGGCTCGCGTTTTCTTGGGCGCCCGGTGGGACATGTTGAGTTGATCGATCTTGGCGGATAAACCCGGCTCGGCGGTTAATGCCTGCTCCGCATCTGAACACGAAATTCGCTCTGTTATCCTGAAAAACGGCGGCGACGCTCCGCGCTTCCCTCTTGCGGAGCCGCTTCCTGGAGGAACGAACATCGCATGATCAACTTGGCAGGCAAGACAGCCGTGGTCTTCGGGCTGGCCAACAAACGTTCCATCGCATGGGGCATCGCCCAGAAGCTTCACCAGGCCGGCGCCACTCTGGCCATCTGTTACCAGAACGAGCGCATGAAGTCCGAGGCTGGGGAACTGATCAACGATCTCTCCGGCGCCAGCGGCTTCCAATGCGATGTCTCCAACGACCAGGAGATCGCCTCGCTCTTTGCCGCGCTCAAGGAGAAGTTCGGCAAGCTCGATATCCTCGTCCACGCCATCGCGTACGCGCCTCCCGAGGACCTGAAAGGTGAATTTATCAACACCAGCCGCGAGGGCTTTCGCATCGCGCACGATGTCAGCGTATACTCGCTGATCGCCGTCAGCCGCGGCGCGGTGCCGCTGATGACCGAAGGCGGCAGCATCATCACCCTCACCTACTACGCGGCCGAAAAAGTTGTGCCTCACTACAACGTGATGGCTCTGGCCAAGGCCTCGCTCGAATCGGCCGTACGCTACCTCGCCTTCGAACTCGGCCCCAAAAACATTCGCGTGAATGCGATTTCCGCCGGCCCCATCAAAACCCTCGCCGCGCGTGGCGTGGGCGCGCTGGGTGACATGCTCAAAGCCCACAGCGAACGCGCTCCGCTGCATCGCAATGTCGATCAGAGTGAAGTCGGTGGCACGGCCCTCTATTTAGCCAGCCACCTGGCCAGCGCGGTGACCGGTGAAGTGATCTACGTCGATTGCGGCTACAACATCATGGGGTTCTGAGCGCGGCGGCGCGTTTCTCACATCGCCAGTATCTCGGCCCACACTTCCGGCTCGACGGGCAGGCCCAACCTCATGTTTTCCTCGCGCGTCTTGAGCGTCTGCTCGCCGGGATAGCGCACCATCTTGCCCGGGGCAGCCGGCGCGCAATCGTGCAGCGACTTGACCACCGCATCCGCGATCTTTTCGGCCTCGGTTGCCGATCCGAACGCCGCAGGGTTGAGCGCGAGAAACACTTGCGAGATGGCAGTTTCCTCAACTGCAACCGAAGAGATTTGATAGGTCGCCTGGCCAAGCGTCATCATGGCCGCGATCATGTCCAGCATCACGGCGAGTCCCGACCCCTTCCAGTAACCCATGGGCAGCGGCCGCCAGGATTCCTCAATGGCTCCGGGATCGCGTGTCAGGTTACCCGCCGCATCGAAGCCACCATCCACGGGCAGCAATTCGCCGCGCTTCCGGAAGCTTTCAAGTGCTCCGTAGGAAAACTGCGACATGGCCATATCCAGCACCACCGGCCCGTTCACCCGCGGCACAGCAAAGATCAGCGGATTGTTCCCAATGGCTCTCTCCGCACCGCCCCACGGCGGCAAATTGGGCATCGTGTTGGTCCAGCAGATGCCGATCATTCCCGCTTCCGCGGCTTGCCAGCCATAGGTTCCACCGCGCATCCAGTGGTTGGTGTTGCCCAAAGCCACGCATCCCACGCCGTGCTCGCGGCCGAGTTCGATGGTGCGTTCCATCGCCGCCAAGGCAGCCAGGTTGCCAGGCCCCCGATGCCCATCCCATCGCTCCAGCGCGCCAAGCCGGTGAACCACCTCGGGCTCCGCTGCCGGAACGACGCGCCCATTCCGAATCGTGACCGCGAAGCGCGAAAAGCGGTTTACACCGTGCGTGTAAACGCCGTCGCGCGTGGTTTCAGCGAACAACCGCGCGCACGTCTCCGCACGATCGGCAGCGAAACCAAGCTTTCGCAGCACGCCCGCCAGCGCCGCCTGCACCTCTTTGAATGGAATGCGATTCATGCGCTCACTGTAATTTGCATCAGATTTGCGGAAGTGGACCGCGGGAATCTACATCGGAAGGAACAACCAAAACTCAGTCGCCGCCTGCTCGCTCGCCGGCCATCTCATTCACTCCGCGAACTCCGCTCGCCCCGCTATTCTTTCAGCGTCACCGTAATCTTCCGCGCATCGCCGCCCTCAGGGGCGATCACGATCTCACCCGTTGCGCGCTTGCGAATGCTCTTGAATTTATCGCCCCACTCCACCACAACGAGCGCATCGGGCGTAAGCAGATCGTCGAGCCCCAGCGTTTCCAACTGGCGTTCGCTCTCCAGGCGATAAACGTCCAGGTGGTAGAGCTTCACGGGCTTGCCGTCGCGCGAGCCGTCAAATTCGTGAATCAGGGTAAAGGTGGGGCTGGTGACCTCGTCTGGTTCGGCTGCGTCCAGCGCTTGTGCGATGCCCTTTACCAGCGTTGTCTTGCCGGTGCCCAGTTCGCCGCGCAGCAATAGAAACTGAGGAGGCTTGAGCAGGCCGGCGAGCTTGCGGCCCACTGCAACCGTGTCGGCGCCACTTTGTGTGGTGAACTCGTACGTTTTTCCGTTCGCCAGTGTGGCGGTTTCGGTCATCGCTGAACCTCAAGCGGGGCAGCTTGATGCCTTTTCAGGCTGCTGCATGCGCATTCAGTCCGCTGCATGCAATGCCCCCTGCAACCAAACATACCCGGTTTTGCCATTCACTTCAAAATTGTGCGCGTGAGATTGAAATGCTCGCGCCAGTTGCGTCAGGCTATCGGTTGCCAGCAAGGTATGCTGGTCACCTCGATCGACGGCCAAATCCGCTGCCAGCCCATGCAAATACACCGCGGCTTCCACGGCTCGGGCTCGGTCCTCAGGGTATTGCGCCAGGAGACCCGCGATGAGCCCCGTCAACAGATCGCCGCTGCCGCCTTTGGCCATGCCAGGATTCCCTGAAGTGTTCACAGCCACGCATCCATCGGGGTGCGCAATCAGCGTGCGCGCGCCCTTGAGCACCAGGGTCACGCCCATGCGCTGCGCATATTCGCGCGCAGTCTCCAGCCGGTTCGCCTGAATTTTGGCTACGGTCGAGCCCGTCAGCCGCGCCATCTCGCCGGGATGAGGTGTCAGCACCAGAAAACGCCCTTTGGCCAGCTTCTTAAGCAGCGCCGGTTTTGTTGCGAGAATATTCAGCGCATCGGCATCGATGACTGCCGGGATCTTCGAGGCACCAAGGAGTCCTGTAACGAATTTGGCGGTTTCCGCTGCCTGGCCGAGGCCCGGCCCGATGGCGAGCACGGATTTTCCCGCGAGCAATGCGGTGGCTCGCCCCTTTTCAAGATTCTTTGCGGAGATCTCGCCTGCTCGTGTTGCCACAAGCGGCCAGGTCATCAGCTCAGGCGCAAACGATGAGATGACCTGGAGCGCAGGCGCGGGAACCGCAGCTGTCACCAGACCCGCGCCCGCTCGCAGGGCTCCGAGCGCCGTCATCGCCGGCGCGCCAGCTTTGCCGCCGGCCGTCCCGAACGATCCTCCCACAACCAGCACGTGTCCAAAGTTGCCTTTGTTGGACGCTGCCGCGCGCGGAGCCTGCGCCAGGCCAAGCGACGAGCCGGCCCATTCGAGCTTGAGCTTTGAAACGATGGCCGCGTCCGGCGATCCGATGGGCGCAACCACAACCGGCCGATCCCAGCGCCGCGTCAACTGCCCGAAAACATGCGCACACTTGGGCGCGGTGAAGGTGATAACCGCATCGGCTGGAAAAACTGGCCCTGCCACAGTTGCGCTTGTTTCATCGGCTGGCCAACCACTCGGCAAATCGACCGCAAGAATCGGCGTGGCCACATTGGCACTGCGCAGCCATTCCAGCGCTGCCAACGCCAGCCCCTTCATGGGGGGCTTGAATCCCGTTCCGAGTATCGCGTCCACAATCAGGTCGGCATCAAGCGCCGCGTTATGCTGGGCCAGATCCTGCGCCTCCCGGACAACATGGACTTGTCCGCGTTTCGGATTGTTCAGTTCGGCCCAGGCCACGGCGGCATCGCCGGTCAGTTGATCGGGCGCTCCAAGCAACAGCACGGTCACTGCGAGTCCGGCATCGGCCAGCAGGCGCGCTGCCATTATTCCGTCGCCGCCGTTATTGCCCTTTCCGCAGAGCACCGTCACGCGCCGCGCGTGTGCGAAGTGTGCGCGCACAAATGCCGCCACGGCAGCAGAAGCCGCGCGCATCAATTCGATCGATGGGATGCCAAATCGCTCCGTTGTGGCGCGATCGCAGGCCTGCATCTCGGCTGCGGACAGGACGTGCATCGCAACCATGGTACTAGATGTATGTGAATGAAAAGCGCCCTCAAGAGTGAGACAGGCGACGGCGAGGCCGCGGAAGAGGAGATTCGGTCGGCTACTTGACCAGACGCGCCTGAAGCGTAGTGCGTGAATTCACTCGGGTCAGGAAACAGGAACCGTTTTTGTCGCAGTGGAAATGGATCGGGGCGGGAAACATCTGCCATTCAGCCGAGCGGTTCCGCATTCCAATAACTCCCACCAGAAAGATGCGGCCGCCTTCGGTATCGAGAGTTCCCTGCGCTGGGTTGTCGCCCACAATCACATCGTCGTCGTCGATTGCCGCCGGCAGGCGCATTCCCCGAATCGAATATCCCGAACCGTCACCCGAGCCATGCCCCCTTCCGTTCTTTCCGGCACTGTTGAGCCCGTGATGGTTCAGCCAATCAGCTTGTTCATCGAGCGTTGGAAAGTTGGTGAAGAATTGCCATCCTGCAAGGCTTTGATACTGCTTCAAATTACACGGGAGAGCGCCGGTAATCGTAATCTCCGCGATTTGCCCGTCGGGCCCGGCATTGTTCTCGACCGTGTCCCCGGTTGATGTCTGCATGGGTACTAAAGCCCCGGAAGTTCCCGAAGATGTCGTGTCTGAAGAACCCGCTGGCGCCCCCGGATTAGGCAACACCACCTCTTTCTGGCAGGCGACGGCGCCCGTCGTATCGAGGAGTCGGATTACAACCGAGACTGGATGAGGCTGATTCACAGTGACGGCTTGAAAGCCCGCTGTCTGCTGCGGATCGAGCGGATCGATGTAAAGCTGGTAAGCAGCGCTTCCCTCCCAGCGCGCAATGAGCCTGGCTCCCAGACCCGCTGAATCGAACCTTTGTGTTCCCAAATCGACATAAAGGGGAGGAGCTTTCGACTTGGTAAGTTTCAGGACAACCAGAACGGCAAGGCCCGCAAAGACGAGGATCAAGAGAACTGGCAGGAGGGCGAGTGCGCGCTTGGACTTGGCTTCTTTTGCGGCTGCTTCCGGATCTTCGACGGGCGGCGGTTGCGCCATGATATTGCGGAAACCGTAGAGATCCTCTTGGCTGGCCCCTCCGGCAGGAGCAAGCACCTTGTAGACCCTTTCGGCCACACCGGCGTCGGCTTGCGAGCCGCCTGAGGCGACCGCCGTGTTCGTCTCGACTTCAGCTACATTGCCCATCAAGCAGATCCCAATCCTTGAACAGACCAGGCCGAAAAGAAGTACAGATATTGCACCACGCGCTTGGGTGACGTGCAATAACCACTCCGTGTGATAGGGAGCCAGGCGGCCCAAAGCGGTTTCAGAGTCCGAAATGGCATCTGAGCGGCCCGGCCGCGATCCACGGCCCAGCGCCGATTATTGAATCAATCCGCAGGGAGAAGGCTATTGCGCAGCAGTGCCGTTCGGGGGCTGCGGCCTCTTATCGCCCGGCCGTCCACGCCTGCCACAAGACGACGGCCAACATAAAGATCAGGTAGATGCGCAGGGCCCATACGAGCACCAACTCACCACCGCGCAGTTGGCGGCGCGGGACGGGCGCGGATTTCTCCTGGACGAGTTGATCCCGCTCCAGGTTCTCGAGAACCCAGCCAACTTGTTCTTCCGAGATATGTTTCGTTTCCTGCATTGGCCCCTCTTAACTCCCCAGCCAAGCGAACGCCTGGGGGAAGATCACGCTGATTCCGAACAGGACGCCGGCAGCCGTGAGCAACACGACCACGCCGGCGGCCAGCACATTGGCCCATCGCGGGCTGCGCACATCGCCCATGATTTGCGAGTCGTTGACCAGAAGATAAAGGAACACCAGCGCCGGCGGCATGGCGAGAACCGCGACCACATTCACCACCAGCACCACGAAGGTGAGGGGCAGGTTAGGAATGAGAACGATGGCCGCTGCGACCGCGGCACAAATGCAGAGCACCGCGTAAAACGACTTGCCCTGATTCACCGGAAGATTCAAGCTATGCGGCTGACGCGCAACCTCGCCGAATGCGTAGGCCGACGACGTGGAGATGGTGATGGAGGCAACGATGCCGGCCTCGATCATGCCGAGCGCAAAAAGCGACGCGCCGATGTGGCCCACGACCGGCTCGAGCGCCTGGGCGAACTGCGCCGCCTCAAAATTTGCCGCTCCCATATGGCCAAAGAGCGGGGCGGTGGCGATGATTGCGCCCAGCGCAGCCAGTGCGGCCAGGCCCGCGCCCAGCACAGTGTCGATGCGCCCAAATCGAATGTCTTTCGTCGTCAGGCCCTTGTCCACGGTGGCGCTCTGCTGGAAGAAGAGCATCCACGGCGTGACGGTGGCGCCGATGTCGGATAAGAGGATCAGCAAAGTCTCCTGGCTGGCGTGGGGTAAAGGCGTCCATGTGAGCATGGCATGGCCAATTGCGCTCCAGTGCGGGTGAGCCATCAGGGCCACCGGCACGAAGACCAGGTTGCATGCGGCGGCAGCCAGGGTCACACGCTCCCACGTCCAGTAGCGGTGGCTCAGCAACGCGGAATAGAGCACCACCAGCGCCACCAGAACCGCGGCCCACGCGGGCACGCCGAAGTAGCCGAACCCGGCGCGAATCGCAATGAACTCGGTGACCAGCGTGAGAAAGTTCCCAAAGCTGAGATCGATCATCGAGAACCAGCCCCAGAAGGGGCCAAACCGCTCGAAGATCAGCTCGGCGTGGCCGCGATGCGTGGCCGCAGCCAGCCGCACCGTCATCTCCTGAACCACCAGCGCCATCACAAAAGTGAGCACCACGAACGGCAGGAAAAAGCCGATGCCAAATTTCGCACCCGTGGCGGCATAGGACAGCATGCTGGGGCCGTCGTTCTCGCCCAGCATGACAAGGATTCCCGGGCCCACCAGCAGCCATAGCAGCGACACGTGCGAGCGCAGCCCCAGTCCCCGCCGCGCCGCGCTCACGCGCGAGCGGTCGTAAGCGCGATCGATGTCCTCGTGCGTAACGACAACTTCGTCGACTGAAATGGAACGATCGGGATCGATTCTTGGGCTGGTTTTCATTGGGTCAAGGGAGGAGAAAGGCGGCCAAACCCCTCAACCTGAGTATGCCACAGATTATTAAGTATGGTTAACACCGCGGCTTGGCGGGACTTACTTTTGTTTCATTGCTTCCTGCAGTCCAAATGGCCTAATCCCGGTTGCCTGCCGCCTGCTTCAGCCACACCGCTTCCGCGGCCGGCCGGCCCAGGATGGTATTCCCCGTCGGTAGATCAATCAAAACGGTCTGGTCGTAGTTTTGGCTCATCACTTTGAGGCTCTTGCCGGGCCCGATGCCGGCGGCGTGCAGAAACTCCAGCAGCTTGGGGTCGCGCTCGTGGAGGCTAATGACTATGTACCGCTTGCCGGCTGCGGCCTGCGAGAGCTGCATCTCGCCCCGCTTTTTCCTCTCGGCCGGGTTTAACGGAAGAACGGAGTTCCCGTGCGGGCAGGCGCCGCCTTCGCCGAGTTTTTCTTTGAGCTTGGCTTCGAAGGCAGGCGAGACGGCGTGCTCCAGCCGCTCGGCTTCCTCGTGGATCTCGTGCCACTCCATGCCGAAGACCTCGCTCAGCATGCGCTCAATGAGATGGTGGCGCAGCGCGGTGCGGTAGGCCATCTCGCGGCCCGCCGCGGTCAGCCGCACAATGCCGTCGTCTCCCACCTTCACGCAGCCGTCGCGCTTCAGCCGCTTGATTGCCATGGTCACGGCGGGGGCGGAGACTTCAAGCCAATGCGCGAGCATGGCCGGAATCACCTGGCGGCCCTCGGCCTCGGCTTCAAGAATGGCCTTGAGGTAGTTCTCTTTCGAAACGTGGATTGAATCTTTCATGGCTTAGCTGAGGTTCAGTCTAAACCGCAGGCGCAAGGTTTCAGGGCCGGCTGACAACGGCCGTCCACGGCTGCCGGGGATCCTCTGGTTCGAGCGTGATTCGCTGGAAAAAGAGGATACCCCCATTTTGGGGTTAAGGGATTTAGAATGAAGGACTTGTACCTTGGATCATTTGCTCTAACCCATTGAAAACATTGGAGTTATTAGCCAAAATCGTCCAAGATAAGGACTTAGGAGCGCCTTTTTGGGCGTTTCGAGCCGGTTTTGGATGCAAAGACAACGCTCAGACGATGGCGGACGGTTTCAGAGTTCCGAAACCGCCCCGCCATCTTGAGGAGATTTTCGTCTTTTCCTAGCCTGATACAAGGATAGTGATTTCGCGGAAATGATCGGCAAACTTTGGGAAATTTATATTCGGTTTGGAATGAGCGAGTTGGGTTGGAATAAGAGCGGCGCGGGGGTTGACAGGGAAATCAGCGGGGTCAGCGGAGCTAGCGGAGTTGGCGGGGTTCGTGGCCGGGTTGGAAAACGGCAGTCAATCCGGGTGGGGGCGAGGTCGGCGGCGGGAAGGGGCGTTTACCGGTACTCATTCGATAGAGACTCCGGAAGCTGGGCTAAATGAGTGATTGGGGCTGTTTTCTTCCGTTGGGAAAGCCTGGTCAGGCGGTCCACTCATCGAATCGGCACATGATCTTCATGAGCCAACATCCCGACAGGATGAGAGAGCCCCACAATATGAAGGGAACGCCGTAGAGTATGAGATGTTTGCGCGAACGGGCTAACTCAAACACCCGCAGCTTCACGATGGCGTATACGTTCGCTGCGAGATAAGCGACCACCAAAAAGCTCACTACTAAGTTGTGCATCTTCCTAGTCCTCCTAAGTCGCTGCGGGAGAGAAATCGAAGCCAGAGACATTGACGACGGCCTGCCAAGCGGCTTCCTGGTTGGCGCGATCGTGAAGGTGCGGCTGGCGCATCGCTTCGATTGGGCCGGTGAGCTTCTTGGGCGCCGAGGCGAAGAACCGGCCCGAGACGTCGGTTCCGAGCGCCTAAGTTATGAATTGGTGAATTGCCTCGTTGGCGTTATCTTGAAATGAAGTATTTTTCAAATCAGTAAAAAAGGTGCTCTGGTCCACCATGTCCCCTGATAACTTACCCTCTTTACTGGCATAAAAAACGCCGCTTTTATACCGCTCATCCGAAAGGGCATCTACAAAGCGTTTTGCACCTACGTCCAGCGTATGCACCATTCCGCCCATCAACGGGAACACAATAGGCATCATCACGTACTTCAACATAAACCGCATTGGCGGGGGGAGACTATCTGGCGCCTGAGTTCCTTTTGTATTTCCTGGGCTCACAACAATAAACTTCAGCTTAGGATATTTTCTTGCCATGGATAACGTCCACATGGTTTCCGCATACTTGACATATGCGTATGCTTGCAATGCAACGAACTGGTTACCAAAATATGATCCATCAAGAACCGCGGCAAACTCATCCACAGAAGAAGTCTTCATTGAAACTGGTTTTACTCCGAGCATCTTTACTCCTGGAACAGCTTCCGCGCTGACTGATAGAACTGTTTTCCTTAACTTGTCCCGTTTAATTAATTCCTCCACTAGAATTACATTACCTAAAATATTCGTAGCAGCTAATTGATTCATACCGGAAGGCGTAGATTTCGCAGCCGTTTTCCCAACTACTCCACCTGCATTTAAAACGATTGCATCAATAGGTTCTTTTATTCCTTCTACTGCTTTTCTTACTGAATTCGCATCCGTAACATCCCCGATAATAATTTCAAAAATCTTTTTCCCCGTTTTCTCCTCAAGGTCTTTTTTGGCCGCCTCTGCTCTGGCTTGATTTCTGCAAAAAAGAATTACCTTCTTTGTTTCTTTTTTCAATGCCAACTGTCGGGCAGTCTCTTTCCCAAGCCCAGCATTTGCTCCGGTTATCAAGATACTTTCGTTCATTTTTTTCTCCTTTAGGTTGTTAGTTACTTGGGGAATGGAGCGATCCGACAGTCAGTTGATGATGGCCGCTCAGCGGGGCCCGAGCCGCCTCGACCCCCGCGCAGTGAGCTCGCGCTTCTTACCTGGGACCATCCCGGCATTGAGCAGGCGGAAATCGATCGGCCGCTCTCGCTTGACCAGCGAGGCGAGGGCGGCCTGAACGCTGGCTGGCGCGTTCAGATCCAACTCGAGCGGCGTGAAGATCTTCGATTTGGTCTTTGCCGCGAGCTGAGCGACTGTTTCCTCGATCCGGGCCAGGCTGCGCCCGGTGACGATGACCTCGCGGTAGCCCTTGGCGGCGAGCAAGCGGGCCGCGGCATTACCGAGCCCGGAGCTGGCGCCGGTGACGAGTGCGATCGAATGTTCCATGGTAGTCTCCGTTGTGAAGGGTGAAGGTGGTGCTGTTTTTCCTTTGAACCTATCCATGTTGTGTCCCGTGTTTATCCGTCTTGAAGCATTACATACGCGAGAGTACGATATGAGCAGATGGAATGCAAGGAGTTTCGTACGCAATGGTAACTAATACTGCGAAGCGCCCCCGAGGGCGTCCAAAAGGGTTTATCCCCGACGAAGCACTCGACCGTGCCGTTGAGATGTTTTGGGAGCATGGGTATGAAGGAGTCGATGTGGATCGGATCGCGCGCGCCGTTAACGTCACCAAACCCGCGCTATACCGGGCCTTCGGAGACAAGTCCACCTTGCTGCTCAAGGCGGTCGAGCGCTATGCGCTGACGTATGGAACTCCCAGAATGGCAGCATTTCAAGCGGAGCCGGACATCCACAAGGCCGTGACCGCCTTTTGCGAGGCTACCGTCGACTCCTGTACTGGCGAGGCTCGCAGCGGCTGCATGATGGCCGCCGCAGCACTGGGACAGTCGGAGCGGGTAACGGAGATCCGTTCCCGGCTCAAGAAGGGCCTGACCGGATCCGCTGATATTCTCGCGAAACGTTTCGAGCGGGAGATAAAGGCGGGGCGCCTGACTCGCACACCCTCTGCCAAGGTGCGAGGCCGTTTGCTCGTTGACTTGCTGCAGGGTTTGCAGCTTCGCGCCAAGGTTGGTATCCCTCGCGAGCAGTTGCTGCAAGATGCCCGAAGCTACGTGCCCCTGATTCTTGGCGAGTAAACGCACTTCTTGGGGGACGCGTCTGGACGAGTGCCAAATCGCCGAGTCGCTCGTCGCCGGCAGATTAGTGCCGGGATATCGGCTTGTCGGATGGAATCTTGAACGCGGTTGGGGGAGGCGGGGCCGGGTTTGGGGCGTGATACCCCACCCTAGCAAAGCTAGGATGGGGCACCCGCATTATATTGCCGGGTTTTGCGGGGGCGGGGATGAATCCTACCAGTCAAGCCCTGATACAAAGCTCGTTGGTTTGGGCTCGTGGTATCCCACCCTAAACGCGCGCGCGTTTAGGATGGGGCACCCCAGTTTTGCGGTGGGTGATGGCATTGCGAAGAACAACTGCAGATCCCCATTCGACTCAGATCGCATTCGCGATCTTCGCTCAGGGCAGGCTTTCGACTCCGCTCAGGATGACATCGCATCGAAGTCGATGCGATGTCACTTCACGCGGACGTTGGGCTCGACCGAGAGGCCGGGGCGGAGCTGGTGGTTCGGGTCTTCGTGGGCCAGGTCGGTGAAGTCGATGCGCACCGGTAAACGCTGGACGACTTTGACGTAGTTGCCGGTGGCATTTTCCGGCGGGAAGAGCGAAAGGACCGAGCCGGTGGCTCCGCCAATCTGCGTGACGCGGCCGCTATAGTCCTTACCGGTGGCGTCGACGTGGATCTTCACATCCTGCCCGGCTTGCATGTGCTTAAGCTGCGTCTCCTTGAAGTTGGCGGTGACCCAGATGTCCTGAAGCGAGACCAGGGTGAGAAGGTTCTGGCCGGGAGCGACGTTCTGGTCGATTTCGACGCTCTTGCGGGTAACGATGCCGTCGGCGGGAGCAACGATTTTGCAATAACTCAAGTTGAGTTTGGCCTGATCGAGCTGGGCCTGCGCTTGCTGGACCTGGGCCTCGGCCTGCTTGGCTTTCGCATCCTGCGCGGCAACCTGCTGCGGTCCGGTCTCAGCGTATTTGAGTTGCGCCTGGGCTTGCGACTCGCGGTCATGCGCGAGGCGAACGCCGTCGGCTGCGGCCTGCTCATTGGCACGTGCACTGGCCAGCGCCGCCTTGGCGGCATCGGCAGCGGCGACAGCTGCGTCGAATTGCTGTTTGCTGATGACATCTTTCTCAACCAGCGGCTTGTAACGCTCCAGATCGGATTGGGCCTTGGTGTTGTTGGCCTCGGCCTGGGCAACAGCGGCGTGCGCGGCGACGAGCTGCTGTTCGGCCTGGGCCACACTGGCCCTGGAACCGGTGACATCGGCGTTTGCCGAGCTGAGATTGCTACCGGTGTTAATTGTGGTGATGGGCACATTGACGTTGGCCACCGCGGCATTGGCTTTGGCGCTGGCCAATGCAGCCTCGGCGTTCTCGACTGCGACCTGATAGTCGCTCGGGTCGAGCTCAACGATGGGGTCGCCCGCCTTCACAGCCTGGTTCTCTTCCACATCCACTTTGAGGACCTGGCCGCCAACGCGCGCGCTCACCTGGATAAGGTGGCCGTTGACCTGCGCGTCGTCAGTATCCTCGCTGAAGGTGGAGTGCCACCAAACGGCGAGGGCGATGACTACAACCACCGCGACGCCGACAATGATGATGCCCCTGCGGCGGGACCGCGGCGCTTCAATCTCTGTCTCCGCAGGCGATGGATTGGATTCTGGTGTTGGGGTGGGGGTTGAGTCGGGCACGTTCACTTCCCTCCTAAATACTTCTTGTAGTCCTGGCCGTCTCCGAGGGCGCGCGCCAGGCTGAGCTTGGCCACGTTGTCGCGGTAGAGGCTGACCACATATTGACTATCGGCCTGCGCCACGGACTGCTGCGCCTGGCTTACGGCAAGATTGTCGCTGACGCCGTTGGCATAGCGCTCCTGCGCTTCGTTGAGAGCTTCGGCGGCGAGATCCATGCTGGAGCGCGCGACTTCAACCTGCTGCTGCGCCGATGCGATGTCGAGCAGCGCATCGCGAACGTCGGCTTCAACCTGGGCATTCTTGTCGCTCAACTCGGCCTTCGCGGTGTCAAGTTGAGCCTGCGCCTGCTGAGCCTGACCGCGCAATGCAAACTCTTCAAAGACCGGAACGCTGAGCGAGGCTGTGGCGTCGACGGTGCCATGCGAGTGAGCCAGCGTGGTACCGATGTCGCCGTAGTCGGCGTCAGTGGAAACTGTGGGGAAACGCGCAGCAGTGGCAGCTTTGCGCTGGTCGGTTGCGGCCGCGGTCTGTTCAACAAGCGCAGCCAGATCCTTGCGGTTGGCCTTGGCCTGCGCAATGAGTGCGTTGGCATCGAGCTGGTCGAAGGGTGCGTAGGGCGCGGTGTCAGTGAGATTGAAACTTTGGGGGAGCGGCAGGCCGATGGTGCGCGCGAGGGCCAGCTTATCTTTTTCAAGCGAGTTCTGCGCGGCGATCAACTGCTGCTGGAGAGTTTGGTAATCGACGCGGGCGCGCAGCTCGTCGAGCAGTGGGGCCGTGCCGGCCTGGTGATTATCGACCGCCTGATCGAGCGAAACTTTTGCGGTCGCGACCTGCGCCTGAACGCTCGAGACATTCGTCTGATCGGCGAGGACAAGAAGGTAGGCGTTGCCGACGGTTAACACCACCATGTCGCGCGCGTCCTGAGCCGACAGCTGCGCGGCGGCGAAGTTATGCCGAGCGGCCAGATAGTCGCGCATGGATTGCACGTCAATCACCGACCAATTCAGCGTGGCGCGAACGTCGGTGTATCCGAAGGGACCGATGATCTTGGGGAAGCCCGGAATGCGCAATCCCTCAGCGGGCAGGTCGGTTTGCTGGACTGCTTCTTTGGCGGCGAAGTCGATGCCGGGAAGCAGGGTTTGCAACTCGCTGAGGCGGGCGGCGCGCGCGCCGGCAGTTTGCGTGCTGCTCAAAATCATTCCCAGATTCGTTTGGAGGCCGCGCTGGATTGCGTCGTCAAGCGAGAGATCGATGGTGTCGGCCGATGGTTGACCTTTGGACACGCTACCCTGAAAATCCGTCGACGTTGGTCCCGAGGGGATGGTCGGCGCCGGGATGACCGACGACTGCGCGACTGCGCCCACGCCCGGAAGGCAAGCGCCAATGGAAAGAGCCGCGGCACAGAAACGGATAAAGGATTTCATGGATTTCTTTGGCAACTTGAACCTTGCGAATGAATGGAAAACGCAGGCGACCGAATCAGGCCATCCTACAGATGGATGCGTCCGGAGGCCGTTGCGGTTCTTAAATCTAGTGTATCGAATGCGGGGGCTGGCGGCCGGGGTTGGTTCCGGCCGTGCGCCGATACTCGACGAAAGACAAAAGCAGATCCTTCGCTCCGCTTACCCCACTTGCGTGGGGCCCCAAGCGTGCTCCGCTCAGGATGACACAGTGTGGGGTGGGACAAGGCTCGTGCGCCGTTTCCGCGTTCTGTCGCCGGTGCAGCCTGTTCCCCAAAATGCAAGGGGCCGGAGCGCCCTTCTATTACAAGAGCGCGCGGGTTACGAAGAGCAAAGGCTCCGGCGGGCCTCAGTAAGTGCCGGGCTGGCGGTAAGGTGAGCCGGCGGCAAAACGGCGCTCATCGCCGCGCGGGTCTTTTTCGACGTGCGGCGAGCTTGACCAAATCATGGTGTTGCGCGCATTCAGGTCGTAGGCCGGCCAAAGCGGCAGACCGGGATGATTGGGATTGCCTGTAGTGGCGTAGTGGATCAACATTCCGGACATGGTGTCGGCCAGGGGTTGGGCGGCGGCGAGGTCTTCCGGAGACGAACCGATCTGGTCGGGCGCGGCCGAGAGATTGTCGAACATGAAGGGAATGTCGATGGTGTGCACGGCGCGGGCGTTTGGAGCATCGCGATGCCAGTTCATTTGATAGACCCAGGTGTGCGGCTGGCTGGCCGGGTTGGCGGCGCGGCGCTCGGCTTCCATCACCTGGCCGGCCCATGCGCGAAAAGCCGTGGCCGCGGCAATGACGATTTCGATTGGCGATTTTCCGGGATAGATGGTGCGGTATTTGGCGATGACTTGTTCGGCGGAGTAGGGGCCGAGATAGAAAGCAACAGCGTCACGCATAGCGGCGGGCGCTTCGTCCCAGGTGAGCGTGGCCGGCGCGGGGACGGCGGTTTCGTCGTGCGTGTTGCCGAGAATCATGGGCACGGCGGCGGATAGCGGGGGCGCGTCGGGGGTGAAGGGATCGCGCGAAAGAACGGTGCCGTCAACGACGGGGAGCCAATCCGAACTGGTAGCTGCGGCGGCGGCCTGAATTTTCTCCCAGGACATGGTTTTGAGATCGGCGAGGTTTGCCGGCGTGATGCCGAGTTTGGCGAGCATGGACTCGGTGCGTTCGGAGGCAATGTCGATCGAAGCGCCTTTCACCTGCTGGCCGCTCATGGTCATCACGCGATGAAAGAGACCGTGCGCGGCAGGCATGGCCATGAGTGTGGCGCACTTCGCTCCCCCACCCGATTGACCAAAGATCAGGACGCGAGAGGCGTCGCCGCCGAACTCGGCGATGTTTTCGCGCACCCACTTTAGCGCGAGCACCAGGTCGAGCATGCCGACGTTGCCGGAGTCGGGATAGTTTTTGGGGTCGATGGCGGCGAGATAGAGAAACCCGAATGCATTGAGGCGGTGGTTGACGGTGACGACGACAACGTCGCCGCGATGGCACAGGCGTTTTCCGTCGTAAAGTTGGCTGTTGACCGAACCATTGTTGTAAGCGCCGCCGTGAAAGTAGACCAGCACCGGGCGCTTGCGGTGGTCGCGCAGGGCGGGAGTGAAAACGTTGATATGCAGGCAGTCTTCGCTCTGTGCGCCGCTTTCGGGAGCGACGCGCGGCGGTGCACCCGCGGCGGTTGAGCCAGTCGAACCCAGGCTGGGCGCGGAGCCAATCGATTCGAGACCTCGCAGTGCCGTGAGTTGGGGGGCGCGCCTCGCGAACGCATCGCAATCCTTCACTTCGCTCCAGGGCGCAGGAGGCTGCGGCGCCTGAAAGCGAGTCCTGGATGTGTCAGCTCCATAGGGAACGCCGCGGAAGACGTTGATGCCGTCTTCGATCGTGCCGCGAATCGGCCCGAATCGGGTTTTGGCGACGGGCGTCGATACGGGTCCGCCCGACTGCGCCAAGATTCCGCCCGAAAGCGGCCACAGGCTGCGTTGCACAGCCAGGGAAGCAGCCGCAACTCCGGAATATTTGAGAACCGTGCGACGGTTGACGTTCTTCATTAGTCGGAGCCTTTCCCGCTTTTCGCCTTACGTTAACATTTTTCGGGCTCCCCTCCTGTAACAGTTCCGATAGGCCCTCGTTTCCCTCGCCGGTTTAGCCTCGGTGCCGAAACCAGCGGAACGCGGTAGACTTCAAAACACAGCGAATTGGACCGCAAAATGGCCAGAAGTACTCCAAAAACAAAGCTTTTCAACGGGCGTGACCACTCCTGGATGCAGTTCAATCGGCGTGTCCTGGAGGAGGCGGAAGACGGGGCCAACCCGCTGCTGGAACGCGTGAAATTCCTGGCCATCACGGGGTCGAATCTGGATGAGTATGTTGAGGTTCGGCAGGCCGGCCTGATGCAGAGGATTGAAGACGGCTACCGCGAGCCCGGCTACGACGGGCTGCGGCCCGACGAATCGCTTGCGGTTCTGACCGCCGACATTCACAGCTTTGTGGCCGCGCAATACCACTGCTGGAACAAGCAGCTCTTGCCGGAGTTGCGCAAACAGAAGGTCCGGCTGCTCAAGTGGGACGAGTTGAGCGAGGCGGCGCGGGAGTTCGCGGACGGCTACTTCCAGAAGGAAGTCGATCCGCTGCTGACGCCGATCTCGATCGACCCCGCCCATCCGTTTCCGCGCGTGCTCAACAAGGCGCTTTGCCTGGCGCTGCTGCTTCGCGCCAAGCGGCGCAGCTCAGGTCCGCAGGTGCTGGGCGTGGTTACAGTGCCGCGCGCGCTGCCGCGCTTTGTGCGGCTGCCCTGCGCCCATGACCACCACGACTACCTGCTGCTGCAGGATCTGATCGAACAGCACCTTTCCGGCATGTACCGCGGCTACGAAGTTCTGGGGTCCGCGGCCTTCCGGGTTACGCGAAACTCCAACCTCTACTTCGAAGAGGAAGAAGCGCGGTCGCTGCTCGAATCCATTCGCGTGGAACTGCACAATCGCCGCAAAGGCGACGCCGTGCGCCTGGAGATCGAAAGCGACGGCAATACCGAAATTGTGGAACGGCTGCGCGTGAACTTCGAGCTGGATGCGGACCAGGTGTTTCGCTGCGAGGGCCCGGTAAATCTTTCGCGCCTGATGTTTTTTTACAGCGATGTGCAGCGGCCCGACCTGAAGTTCCAGCCCTTCACGCCCAAATCGCTTATGTTGAGCCGCAAATCAACTGGAATCTTCGACGAGCTGCGGCATCGCGACATCCTGCTCCACCATCCTTACGATTCCTACGATCCGGTGGTGGACTTTATTCAGCAGGGCGCGCAGGACCCGGCCGTAGTCACGATGAAGCAGACGCTTTACCGCACCAGCCACGATTCGCCCATGTTCCAGGCGCTGACTGAAGCCGGAGCGACCAAGGAAGCCACGGTGGTGGTGGAGTTGATGGCGCGTTTCGACGAGGCTTCGAATATTCGCTGGGCGCGCAGCATGGAAGACGCGGGCGTGCAGGTCTTTCACGGCGTGGTGGGCTTGAAGACGCACTGCAAGCTGGCCATGCTGGTGCGCCACGACGAGGACGGGGTGACCCGCCGCTACTGCCATTTGGGCACGGGCAACTACAACCCTGACACCGCGCGCTTCTATACCGACCTGAGCCTGCTGACCAGCGACCCGCAGATTGGCGAGCGCGTGCACATGGTATTCAACTACCTGACGGCTCACGCCGAAGTGGACGACTACAGCCCGCTGCTGGTGGCGCCGCTGACCATGGCGGAAAGTTTTCTGCGGCTCATCCGCCGCGAGCAGGAGCACGCGCAGGCGGGAAGGCCCGCTCATATCGTGGCCAAGATGAATGCGCTGCTCGAGCCGGCGATGATTCAGGCGCTCTACCAGGCGTCGCAGGCTGGCGTGGAGATCGACCTGATCATCCGCGGTCTTTGCATTCTGCGGCCGGGCGTGAAAGGGCTGTCGGAGCGGATTCGCGTGCGGTCGATTGTGGGACGATTCCTGGAGCACTCGAGGATTTTTCATTTCGCCAACGGCGGCAGCGACGAAATCTACATGGGTTCGGCCGACTGGATGCCGCGCAATTTGTTCGAGCGCTGCGAAGTGGTGTTTCCGGTCCGCGATCCAGCGGTATTGTCGCGTATCCACGACGAAATTCTGCCGGCGTACCTGGCCGACACCGTGAAGGCCCGGATTCAGCAGCCAGACGGGATTTATATAAGGGCCAGCAAGGTCGCCAAGGACGCGCCGCCGTTCTCGGCGCAGGAATTCCTGATGCAGCTGGCGGAAGGCAAGACAGACCTGGAAGCGCTTCCGGCGGCCGATGGGAAACGGCGGGCGAAAAAAGCGGAGAAGGCTGAGACAGCGGCGGATTGAACCGCGAAGGCTACGGCGCGGCGGGCTGCGCGACCACATGGATTCCGCTGCGCGTGTACTGGAATTCCAATGTCCAGTTGCCGGCCGCGGCGGGCCTGAACTTCCAATGGCCGGCTGCTTCGAGCGACTTGGCGGCGAAATACTTGCTGGGTCCCGACGATGCCAGCGTCGCACCACTGATTCTGCCGTCTGCGCCGACCGTTACCTCAACCGAAACGCGCAGGGTTCCGTTGACGGTCTTCAACGCGCTGGGCACAATATCGGGAAGAATCTGGGTTACGATCGCGGGGTTGATGCCCGCGGTGACGGGGGCCGACGGCTGGTCGGTAGGCGCCGGGGCGACTTCAGGTTGGGCCTCGGGTTGCGCTTGAGGCTGCGACTGTGGGGGCGCAACAGCGGCCGGGTCGGGTGCAGGCGCGGTTTCAGGAGCTTGAGGCGAAACAGGCGTTGCGTCCGGCGTGGCTGCCTGAGGTGCGGTTGCCGTTGAGGGTTCAGCCGGGCTTGGTTGCGCTACTGGAGTTGGCCCGGGAGATTGGGCTGACGCATCGGCGGGCGCGGTCTGGGCTTGCTCGGTTGGCGATTCACCAGGATAGCGATGTGAAAGCACCTTCCAGACTCCGACGCAGAAAAGCAGGATTGCCGCGACGGCAAGCACCAATACGAGGCTAGGATTGGCCGGTAGCGCTTCAGTGGGTTTCGATTCCGGTTCGGGAGACCGTTTGGCCGGCTCGAGTTTGGCTGGCCCGGATTTAGCCGGCTCGAATTTCGCCGGATTGAGGCGCGCCTGCATGGCTTCGATCGTTCCCCGGCGAGCAGGATCCGTGCGCAGGCACCGCCGAGCAATGGCCGAGAAGGGCTGAGGCACGGCGGCCGGGACGATGGGATCGGAGGCTACGTGGCCATCCCACTGCGGCGGCTGCTGCGTGAGACATTCAACCAGCGTCGCCCCCAGCGACCATAGATCGGCCGCGGGACCGATGGGGCTCTCCGCCGATTCCGGCGCGTCATAAACGGTCCCCTGTGCGGACGACCTGGCCCTCGCACCCACAAAAAACAGGCCATCGGTCGACAGCTTCAGGCGGTCACCGGCGGCCATGATGTTTGAGGGGTTGAGCCTGCCGTGAACCAGGCTTTCGGCATGCAAACAGGCCAGTGCGTCGAGAGCGGGACCGAGCAATTCGCGAGTCTCTTCAGTGGTAAGCGGCCGCTCCTTGAGAATCTCCGCGAGAACCTCGTCGGCAAACTCGGTGACCACATAAAGGCACAGGACGCCGTCGATCTCGCAACGGCCGTGCGCATAGACCTCGATCAAGTTGGGATGAGAGAGGGTCTCAGCCGCCTCCCATGCAGCCATGCGCATCTCGGCATCTTCGGCGTCGGCCGGAATGAGCTTGATGATGGCCTTCACGGCCGGCTCGCTCCAATCGGTTAAGAAGACACCTGCGCCCTGGGAGCCACCGATCCACCGATGGAGGGGGAATGTGTCGCCGGCGAGTTTTCCCGCCCACTCGGGGCAAACCGCCGCACGATTCATGGTTTCGATCATCGACCCGACCTCAGCGACCATCTTAGCCCTGAAAGCGCAGATTCAAGCCGAGTTACCCGCACTTTAGTAAGGGGTCCAGCGTTGTCTCACTCGTCTCCCATGGCCTCTATCGGCAGCTTCCGGAGCCGGCATCAGCGGTCCCGCGCCGGTGGATTGCCGTCCGAGGACCGCTTCCGTCCTAAAATTGAAATCGTGCCGCTTCCCCTGGTTCAGCCGCAGGTTCGGGATCGCGCCGCCGGCCTTGGCGCGGAATCGGCCCGGCTTCTTCACATTCCGCGTCCCCTTGCACTGTGGCATTTGGCCAGCCTGGATGCACCCACAGTTGCAGTAATTTGGGCGCTCGGGTTTGCATGGGCCGCGCAGATCCACGCTGCCGGGCGGGTGCTGCTGGTTCTAGCGCTGACCGCCTGGTGCGCCTACGTTGGCGACCGGCTGCTGGACGCGCGGGCCGGGCTTGGATCGGCTGCGGAAGCGGCGTTGCGCGAACGGCATCTCTTTCATTGGCGGCACCGGCGGCTGATGACGCCGTTGGCGGTAGTCGCTGCGTGCGTTGCCGGAGCGATGGCTGCGAGTCTTGTCTCACCGCCGGTGCGCGAGCGGGGCCTGGTTCTGGGAGCCGCTGCGTTGGTTTACCTGATGGGTGTTCATGGGGCGTCGCGATTGCAGCGGCGCGGCCGCTCACTGCCCAGGCTGCTGAACAAGGAGGTGCTGGTTGCGGCGCTGTTCACGGCGGGTTGCGTTCTGCCGGCGTGGACGCGGCTCGATTCTTCGGCGGCACGGGGAGCCTTGGGATGGTGGTTTTTGATTTCGGCGGTCTACTTTGCCGCGCTGGCTTGGCTCAATTGCAGCTCGATCGCGCGGTGGGAGGAGAACGACGATCACTGCGGCGGCGAAGGCGGGTCGAGCGTGGCTCGCATGAGGCAGCCGATGCAGCCCTTTGCAGGTGTCGCGGTTCGAGCGCTTTGGGTTCGGGCTCTTTTGCTTGCGTTTGCCGGGGTGGTGCTGGCCATCGTGGCGTTCAAATCTTTCCCGCGCGTGGCCGCTCTGCTGGCGGCAGGGGCGGTGAGCGGATTGCTGCTGGCGCTGCTTGACCGCGGGCGGATGCGAATGACGCCGCTGGCTGTGCGCACGACTGCTGACCTTGTTCTGCTAACCCCACTGCTGCTGCTGCTGAGATGACGACCACACTCCATTCGGAATACTTCGCCGACCCATCAGAATCTGTGGCTGGAGCGCAAGCCCCAAATTTCGACGGCCTCGCAAAACTCTACCGGTGGATGGAGTTTGCGACTTTTGGCCCGCTGCTCGCCAAATGCCGCACGGCGTTTCTCGTTGAAATGAAGTCGGCGCGGCGCGCGATGGTGATCGGCGATGGCGACGGGCGCTTTACCGCGGCGTTGCTCCGCGAGAACCAGCAAGTTCGGGTGACTGCGGTCGACGCGAGCGAGGCAATGCTGAATCAATTGGTGCGACGCGCGGGAGCGAACGCCGACCGGGTTTCCATTCACTGGGCCGACGCGCGCGAATGGAAAGCTGAAGACTCCGAGCCTGAAAACGGCCCATACGATTTGGTGGCCACGCACTTCTTTCTCGATTGCCTGACGATGGAAGAGTGTAGCGCACTGGCTGTGAAACTGCGGGGTGCGGTCTCACCGTGTGGGCAGTGGATGATTTCGGAGTTTGCGGTTCCGCAGGGATGGTTTGGGAAGCTCGTTGCGGGTCCGTTGGTCTGGATGCTCTATCGGGCGTTCGGATTTCTGACCGGGCTCAGAGTCCACAGCCTTCCCGACTATCACTCTGCCTTGCGCGACGCCGGGTTTGAGCCCGTGCAGAGTCGCGGCCGGCTGCGGGGACTGCTGGTGAGCGAGATGTGGAGGCCGAGGCTCAAGGCGTAGAATTGCGCTGGTCTAAAATTCAAACCTTCTCGATGACTGAATTCCAAAGGGCCCACTCATGACAATGAATCGCTTCGCTGCTCTCGTGTGCATTTTCGCGTGTTCCTTTGCTGCGGCACAGGCTCCGAAACCAACGTATCCGTTCAATGATCCAACTCTGCCGGCGGAAAAGCGGATCGACAATCTGCTTTCGCTGATGACGATCGACGAGAAGATTGACTGCCTGGGCACGAACACAGGTGTGCCGAGGCTGGGGGTGATGAATTTCGGCCTCTCCGAGGGGATCCATGGAGTGGTGCAGCGGGAAGCCAGAGGTCCGCGGCTGCCCATCACCACTACGCAGTTTCCGCAGCCGCCGGGGATGGGCGCTTCGTGGGATCCGGACCTGGTGCGCGAAGCCGCGGGCGTAGAAGGCTACGAGGCGCGATTCATCACGCAGACGCCCAAGTACAACCGGCAGATCCTGATGCTGTGGGGACCGCAATCGGATTTGGATCGCGATCCGCGATGGGGCCGCAGCGAAGAGGTCTACGGCGAGGATCCATTTCTGAATGGGACAATGGCGGTGGCTTTTATCAAAGGCCTGCAAGGCGACGATCCGAAATACTGGCAATCGGCCGCGCTGCTGAAGCATTTCCTGGCCAACGAAAATGAGAATGGCCGGAACAGCACGAGCTCCGATTTCGACGACCGGCTTTTCTGGGAGTACTATTCGGTGCCGTTCCGGATGGGATTCCTGGAGGGCGGCGCAAAGGCGGTGATGGCGTCGTACAACGCGTGGAATGGCACGCCGATGAGCGTGAATCCGATCCTTCAGAGCATTGTCCGCGACAAGTGGGGCGTGGACGTGATTTCAAGCGACGGCGGAGCGGTGACGCTGCTGGTGAATCCGCGCCATTTGTTTCCGGACCAGAAGGCAGCGGTTGTGGCATGCCTGAAAGCGGGGATCAACCAGTTTCTCGACCGATACAAGGATGAAACCAAGGCCGCGGTTAAGGACGGCGAAGTTACGGAAGCGGAGATCGATGCGCTGCTGAGGCCGAAGTTCGACATTACGGTCAAGCTCGGACTGCTGGACCCGCCGGAGATGGTGCCCTACTCGAAGATCAAGGATTCGGGGGGCGATTCGCCCGAGCCGTGGAACACCGACAAGGACAAAGACGTGAGCAGGAAGCTGGCGCTCGAGTCTGTGGTGCTGCTGAAGAACGAGAACAGTCTTCTGCCCCTCGATAAGAGCAAGATCAAGTCGATCGCGGTGATCGGGCCGCTCGCCGATTCAGTTCATTGGGACTGGTACGGGGGCACGCCACCTTACACGGTAACGCCTTTGCAGGGCATCAAGGACGAGGTAGGTCAGGATGTGAAGGTGAACTACGCGGCTTATGACACGCAGGCCGGCGAGGACGATGCGATGAAGGCGGCGAGCCAATCTGACGCGGCGGTTGTGGTGATCGGCAACGATCCGACCTGCGGTGACGAGGCGCATTCGTGGTACAACTCGCCGGGAAACGGCGGCGGCATCACGCTGCCATGCACGGTCGCGAG
This sequence comes from uncultured Acidobacteriaceae bacterium, assembly GCA_963828325.1. GTDB lineage: Bacteria > Acidobacteriota > Terriglobia > Terriglobales > Acidobacteriaceae > Telmatobacter. The sequence goes on along the minus strand of CAWHEK010000034.1, from coordinate 187,110 downwards.
CGATGGGCGCGAGGGCCGCGACCGGGAGATTATGGACCTGGCGCAGGAGCAGATCGTGAAGCAGGTCATGATCAAGAATCCCAAAACCATTGTGATGTTGATTTCGAGTTTTCCCTTCACCATCAACTGGAGCAAGGATAATGTTCCGGCTATTTTGACCATGACGCACGCTTCGCAGGATGAAGGGACGGCGCTGGCCAAGGTGCTGTTCGGCGACTATAACCCCGGCGGACATTTGACTGAGACGTGGCCCAAGTCCGCCGATCAACTTCCAGCGAGGATGGACTACAACATTCGCGACGGCTACACCTATATGTACTTCAAGGGCGAGCCGCTGTTTCCATTCGGTTACGGGCTGAGCTATACGACGTTCAAGTATGCGAACCTGCGGAGCAGCGCTCCGACGATGGCGAAGGATGGCGAGGTCACAGTGAGCGTGGACGTGACCAACACCGGCAGCCGGGCAGGCGACGCCGTGGTGCAGATGTATGTGAAACACCTGGCCTCGAAGGTGGAGCGGCCCGCGCAGGAGCTCGAGGGATTCAAACGCGTGAGTGTGGGAGCAGGTGAGACGAAGACGGTGGAGATTCCGCTGATGGCATCGCAACTGGCGTGGTGGGACCAGAAGCTGCCGGGATTCCGGGTGGAAGCGGAGCCGGTGCGCGTGATGGTTGGGAACTCGTCAGCCGACATTGAGGCCAGCATGACGGTGCGGGTGCAGTAGGGATCGCACTCACGGCCGCATGATCACCGCCTGACACAAAGGGGAGTTACAATTTGAGCCAATCGGGCAGCTGGGAGGAATCTGATGCGGAAACGCTGGATCAAAATCGTCGTGGCGGTTGCAGCACTGGGCCTCTTGATTCTGCTCGTGGTTCCGTTTTTAGTGAATGCCGATAGCTTTCGGCCTCAGATCGAAAGCCAGCTATCGAGCTCCCTCAATCGGAAGGTGTCGCTTGGCCATCTGAGCCTATCTCTCCTCACCGGCAGCCTGGTTGCTGAGGACATCTCGATTGCCGACGATCCCTCGCTTTCGTCGACTCCGTTTCTCGAGGCCAAGAAGCTCGACCTGGGCATTGAAATGGGGCAACTTCTTTTTCACCGCTCAGTGCAGATCACCGAGCTCAAGGTCGATAGTCCCGAAATTCACTTGATTCATCTGGAAAACGGCACGTGGAATTTTTCAAGCATGGGGAGTTCCTCCGCGGCGCCGGCGCCGGGGTCCAGTAGCGTACCCGCTCTTTCGGTCGACGAGCTACAAATCAAGGATGGCAGCGCGACGGTGGCAACGATTCCCGCTGCCGGAAACCCGTTCTCGTGTAATGCGATCGACCTCACGGTGAAGCATTTTTCGTTTTCGCAGGCGTTTCCGTTCGATCTTTCGGTTGGACTGCCGGGATCTGGAAGCGTGAAATTGACTGGGACCGCGGGACCGATTGCTCAGCAAGACGCGTCAAAGACGCCATTCAACGCAACTTTGGAGATCAAGCATTTCGACCCGGTGACAGCTAATGTGCTTCAAGCGAGCGACGGAGTCTCGATGGTTGCGGATCTGAACGCAAAGCTTGCATCGGACGGCGATAACCTCACGAGCAGCGGGACGATTACGGCGTCTCAGCTGAAGCTGGCGCGTTCTGGAAGACCTGCCCAACTGCCCGTCACAATCAACTTTGCACTTTCCGACAATCTAAGCACACGGACTGGGCAGGTGTCCGATCTCGCAATTCAAACCGGTTCTGTGGCGGCGCACATCAGCGGCGGGTTTAGCTCCGCCAGCGGAAGCGTTGCACTTAATCTGCGCCTGGCTGCTCCGAATCTTCCGATCGATCAACTCGAACAGTTGATGCCTGCCGCCGGTATCATCCTGCCCAGTGGGTCACAGCTCCAAGGCGGCACATTGACGGCGAATCTCGCCATCACGGGCCCGGCGAACGCGATGACCATCGCGGGCCCAATTGAGATCGACAACACGAAGCTGGCGGGCTTCGACCTCGGCTCGAAGATTCAGGGGATCAATCCTTTTGGAGGGACCAGCGGGGGTACACAAATTGAGAAGGTGAGCGTGACCGTGAATTCGTCGCCGCAGATGACGAGTTTCAGCAACATTTATGCGTCGGTTCCCGTGATCGGGACCGCGTCAGGGAGCGGGACCATTTCGCCCTCGGAAGAACTGGACTTCCAATTAACGGCCAAGCTGAATAACTCTTCGATGGTCGGCTCCGCCGCAAACACGGGCGTGAACACCGTTGCTACGCTGCTCGGCGATCAATCAAACACCGCGGCGAGCAAAGGCATACCGCTGACCATCACGGGAACTGCTTCGAATCCGACGATCCGGGCGAATGTTGGCGCACTGGTGAAGCAAACGGCAGGGGGCCTGCTGAGCAGCCCTGCGGGCCAACAAGGCAGCAGTGCGGTGAAAAAGCTGAAAGGGCTTCTGGGACACTAGGCCGCGAACCAGTCCGCCTAACGGGCGCGGACCGGGCCATTCAGATGCAACCCGCCCTCCAGACTTGGCAGAGGTACGAAGGCCGGATTTTGGATTGTTACAAACCTGTTAAAATGGGGTTGTAGGAGTTCGGCAAGGCCTGATTTATCCCCACCGAATCAACCCCATGATCCTCTATTTAATGCGCCATGCAGATGCCGGTACGGCTCGGCCGAATCCCATTCTCGACCTGAAACGCGGCCTGGTGAAGGACGGCAAAGAGCAGTGCATGTTGATGGCGCGGGTGCTCGTAACTCTGAAAGCGCCGATCGATACGATCGTTTCAAGCTCGCTGAAGCGCGCCATGCAGACGGCGCAGCTGGTCGGCACCGAGTTGGGGTTCGATGGGAAAGTTGAGATCAGCCCTGGGCTCGGGTTGAACGCGAGCTACTCCGACTTCCAGAACATGCTGGCGAAATACGCCGACCGCGACGGGGTTCTGGCCGTGGGGCACAACCCAAACGTGTTTCAGTTTCTGGGCCGGCTGATTACTGGCAACGGAGGCGCTTCGATCAGGATGCGCAAAGGCTCGATTGCGCGCGTCGACATGGAACGGCATCCGCCGAGACTTCAGTGGCTTCTGGATCCACGGACGGCACGGATCATTTATGCCAGCGCCACGAAAAGTTCGCGCCCGAAGACTTCGCGGAAGTAGCCGGCTTCTTTCCGCAAAGACCACAACTCCAGCTCAGCGCCGGTACGGCCCGGCCGCAACTCCAAATGAACCCTCTTGGGGTAGACCCGCGTGCCCACGCGGAGAACATCGGAAGCGCGATCCTGATTCAAGGCGATGGCGAGACGCAGCAGGACCACGGCGCGATTCACGTTTTTGTGCTCGTCGGCGGGAATGTTGCGGAGCGCGCGGTCGCCCGGCTGGGGGCGGCTCTTGCCCAGGTAGCGTGCGATGGCTGAGACCAATGTGCGTTGCAACTGCGTGTAGCCGTAGATCTCCGAGCTCGAAATGATGTATTGCGTGTGCCGGTGGTGGCCCTGGTGGTTGATGAACTTGCCGGTGTCGCGCAGCATGGCGGCCGCAGCCAGCCAGCTTTCGTATTCCGGCGGAAGCTCGTGCATGGACTTGAGCTCGCGAAAAAGCTGCACGGTATGCGCGCGGACCGGGTCGGCCTGGCGCGGATCGACCCCGTAGCGTCGCGCTGTCGATAGCACACTCTCCCAGCGCTCATGCTCGAACTCGCGGTGAGCTTTGGCGCGCGCATCCTGCTCGGCGAGCATCTGCGCCAGAATGCCGTCGCGCAAGCCGAGCGGAGAGTAGCGAAAGCCTTTCAGTCCGAAGCTTTCGAAAATTTCGGAGTAGACTTCGGCTCCGGCGACGATGATTTCAGCGCGGCGCGGGCCGATGCCGGGAACAGCCTCGCGCTGAGGCAGCGACATTTTTGCCAGCTTGCCGGCCAGCTTGCGTACGGCGCGCGCAGGCACCATTCCGGCGAGGATGGCAGAGCGGTCTTCGGAGCGATCGGCGAGCTTGCCGGTTTTCTTCGCGACCTGCTTGCCGTTCTTTGCTCCCTGAGCGTAGGCGGCGGAGAGTGCCGCAGCGGTGCCCGAAGTGGCAATCACCAAAGGCGCGCGGCCGGGTTGAATTTTGCGGTGAGCGCGGCGCAGCTCGCGCGCAATCAGCTGCCTCATGCGCTTGAGCCCGTCGCGCGGAGCGGGATCGTCTGACAGAAACTGCTCAGTCAACCGCACCGCGCCGAGCGGCAGGCTTACTGTTTCCTTGATGCGCTTATGTTCAGAGAGCGTGACCTCGCAGCTGCCGCCTCCCAGGTCAAGCAGCAACACGCGGCCTCCCGCCCCCGGCTCAGCGCCCATCACGCCGAGATGAATCAGGCGGCCTTCTTCCAGGCCGGAGATGATCTCCATATTCCAGCCGGTCTCGGCCTTTACCCAGGCCTGAAACGCGGCAGAGTTGCGCGCGTCGCGCATGGCCGCCGTGGCCACCACGCGAATGCGGTCAACGCCGTGAGCCTGCACCGAGCGCTGAAAACGCTTGAGGGCGCGCAGCGTGGCGGCCATGGCTTCAGGCGAGATGAGGCCGGTGTCGAAGACGCTGCCGCCGAGCCGCGTGACCTCGCGATCTTCGGCCAGCGTTTTAAGCCGGTGCGCGTGGACGCGGGCGATCTTTAATCTGCAGGAGTTGGAACCGATGTCGATGGCGGCGAATGTGGGCATTATTTTTTTCGGGACGATCCCTGGGAAGAATCGACCCATCGCCAAGATACACGAAGGCGGCAAGCGGTTGGGGACGCGAGTTCCACAGGGGGCAAAACCGGTGAGATGCGGGCGGATGAATGGGTAGAAATCTCCGCACCGGGAATGGCGCGATCGGATTATTCGCTCATGTGTGGCTCTGAACCCAGCCCACTACGAGCCGACTATATTCTGCCGGCGCAGCTCAGGATGATGCTGGCTTGCGCCAGTCGTCGCATCGTACGTTCGCAATCATGATGGGCCGGGGAATATCCGATGCAATCGGGGGAGCGTCAACCATAGCAGAGATCGATGCGCCTGCACTCTTGTTTTTATTGACTGCTCAGCGCATCGAGCATCGCGGAGTTATCGCGATACGCTGCCGGCGCATGGCAGTGAGGATGGACCGGGATTCGGAATCCAACGCGAGCGCGTTCGAGATGCGCTTACGGTTTGACGATCGTGACGAGCAGCGAAGACAGCCCGTTCCAGGCGATCTGAATGCCGATGCAGAGCAAAATGAAGGCGATGACGCGCAGAATTCCATGCGCCGTTGAAGGCGGAATTTTCTTGGTGATCTTGGGAGCGTTGGCGTAGCAGAAATAACACAGCACGCTGAGAATAACGACGGCAAGGAATACGCCGATGTGGGCCAGAATGTTGTGGGTAAGATTCTTCTCTGAAATGTGCGCCGTAATGGTGAGCAATCCGACCAGCGTGCCCGGCCCCGAGGTGATGGGAAAAGTGAAGGGATAAAAAGCGCTCTCTTCCAGATGGGTGGTATCGGGCTCTTTCGTATTTCCGGTTTCTTCCTGTTTCTTGCGCGAATCTGCGCCGGCGCTGCGCTCGTTCAGCACCGCCCATCCCATGGCGGCCACTACGATGCCGCCGGACAGCTGAACGATAGGCAATGAAATGCCGAAGAAATTGAGGAGAGCTGCGCCCGTCACTTCGAAAATCCCGAGGAAGATGATGTTGTTGATCGCGATGCGGCGCGCCAGCGAACGAAGCACCGGGGGCGGCGCGTCGCCGACCAACCCGAGAAAGACCAGGGCAGACCCCAGAGGGTTGATGAGGGGTAGCAGCAAGCTGAACGATATGAGAAACGCTCTCCAAACCGCCAAGAAAATCTTCCCCCTGGGGTGAATGGTAAAGCCTGGCCGAGCGCGTCAGGCGCTGGGTGGAGATTTTCGCCCCATCAAACTCGACCAAGCGGGACGAACAATTCAGCCGGGAGACACGCCGGGTGGCCCGGCCCCGACGGAGCTTGATGACAAAGGTCACTCCTGACTCACCCGTTAGTTGTATTAGAAAATCGATTTAGGGATAGAAACAGTTGTTGCAAGTGCCTTAGTTTGGCACTAGAACGAAGGTTGTGTGAAAACGGGCCAGATGAAGTTTTTGAAGCGATTTCCTGCGATTCCAGGCGTGATGATTGCACTGGCGGCGATGCTGCTGGGGAGCATGGTCACGGTGATCCTGATCGCCTTAGGATCGGTGAATGCACCCGCGACACGTGTATCGCTCTTCTCCCGCGCGGGAGTTGCGGCGATTGGCCTCACTTTTTTCCTGGTTCTTCTAGTAGCGGCACTTTTGATCCTGCGCGAGCTAGCCGACCGCGAATACAGCACAGACCGCGACTTTCTGAACGCATTTCTCGAGCACATCCCTGACCACGTTTATTTCAAGGACCGCAACAGCCGGTTTCTGCGGGTCAACCGCGCGTTGGCCAATAGTTTCGGATTCAAAGATCCCGCGGAAGCCACGGCAAAAGCGGATTCCGACATGTTCACGCCGGAGCATGCCAGCCGCGCGCTCGAGGACGAGCAAAAGATTATTGAAACGGGCCACGGAATTACCGGGATGGAAGAAAAAGAGACCTGGCCTGACGGACACGAGTCGTGGGTGCTGACGACGAAAGTGCCGCTGAAGGATCGGCGCGGCCGGATTCTGGGCACGATGGGAATCTCGCGCGACATCACCGACCGCAAGCAGGCAGAGTTGCGCATTCGGTACATGGCGCTTCACGATGCCCTTACCGGGTTGCCGAATCGATCGCTGCTGGAGGATTTGCTGGCGCATGCGATCGCCCTGGCGGGCCGGAATGGCAAGCGTGTCGCGGTGCTGATGCTGGATCTGGACCGCTTCAAGAGCGTGAACGATTCATTTGGACACCATATCGGCGACCGTCTGCTTGAAGCGGTGGCTGTGCGCTTGAGAGCTTGCCTGCGCGATAGCGACATTGTGGCACGCCTCGGTGGCGACGAGTTTGTGATCGGCTTGCCACTGGTCGATAAAAATCAGGACATCGAGCAGGTTGCGAGCAAGGTTCTGAAAACTTTGAGCGAGTCGTTTGAGATCGAAGGACATGGGGTTCGCATTGGGGCCAGCATCGGCATTTGCGAGTACCCTTCCGACGGCGAAAATCCCCGCGACTTGTTGCAAGCCGCCGACACCGCGATGTACGAGGCGAAGAACAGCGGGCGCGGCAAGTATTCCTTCTTCACAGCCGAGCTTACCGATGCCACGCGGCGCCGGCAAAAGCTCGAGTTTGATTTGCAGCACGCCTTGGCACGCGACGAGTTTGTGCTGTACTACCAACCGCTGGTGGCCACCGATACAGGCGGCATCACAGGCGTGGAAGCATTGCTGCGCTGGCGCCATCCTGAGCAGGGGATGATCTTCCCCAACCAGTTCGTGCCGCAGCTCGAAGAGCTCGGCCTGATGACCGACGTGGGGAACTTGGGTGCTCAAAACCGCCTGCGCACAAAATGCCGCATGGCAAAAGGCTGGACTTCAGCCGGTTCGCATGATGGTGAATCTGTCGTCATCGCAGTTCTACCGGACTCATATCGCAACCAGTGTGCGGAGGGCGCTTTCGGAATCGGGCCTGGATCCGAAGTGGCTGGAGCTGGAGCTGACGGAATCGCTGATGCTCGACGACTCGGAAGCGACGATCAAGATCATGCGTACGCTGAAGCGGATTGGCGTGAGCCTCTCACTCGACGATTTCGGCACAGGATGGTCCTCACTGTCGTATTTGAGACGGTTCCCCATCGACCGCATCAAGATCGACCGCTCGTTCCTGCGCGACATCGCGTCAGAGCCGACCGCGGAGGCAGTGGTTCGCAGCATTATGAACCTGGGCCGCGATCTTGGCCTGGCGTGCGTGGCCGAAGGCGTGGAAACGTCGGAGCAGCTCAACTACTTCAAAAAGCAGAAGTGTGAAGAGGTTCAGGGGTTCCTCTACAGCCCCGCGCTGCCTGAAGCTGACTGCCGTCTGCTGCTTCGTGCAGGAAGGCTGAGCGTACCGGAGATGGATTGGGCTCCGGTCGCCAACACCAAGAGAGCTGCGCAGCTCACAACCGTCCCAGCGGCATAATCGCAGCCATCCAAGCCGGACGCCTAATCCATCCTTCACAATCAAAAAGCGAAACCAATGGCCGAGTGGGTGCGAGCCGCCCCTGCGGCTTGCACTGTGAAACGCTGAGAGAAACACGGCTGGTATCCTGATAAGGATTCGACCCACACGCCGTCGGGCATAATCGGTCGCGATCCACAGGGCTCAGGCTTCTTTCCTTTTCGCGGCGCGGCAGCATCGCCGCCGGGCCAGCGCAGTACCTACGAACCACGATGACAATGATGAAGACAATGAGGACAATCGATCGCCCGCAAGCTGCCGGTGTCTCGGCGCGAGCGGCATGGCTGGTCTTTGTGATCCTCTGGGCCGCCATCTACTTTGCCTCGTTGTTCTCTCCTCCGCTGCTCGACGACGTGGATGCTTCGCACGCTCAGGCGGCGCAGCACATGGCCGAGACCGGCAACCTGATCACCGCAAGAACCAACGGCATCCGTTACATTGAAAAGCCGCCGCTGCCGTACTGGGTGGTTGCGGGGATGTACAAGATCTTCGGCGAGAACACCTTTGCCACGCATCTGCCCAATGCACTGGCGATGCTGGGGCTGGCTTGGCTGGCGTGGCTGTGGGGGCGGCGTGCATGGGGCGAGCGCGCGGGGTTCTACGCCGGGCTGGGCGCGCTCACGTCGGTTGGTTGCTTTCTTTTCACGCGCTTCATTATTCCCGAGGCGATCCTCGCCTTTTTTCTTTTGGGCAGCCTCTACGCGCTGATTACAAGCCTGGAAGACAACCGGCCGGCGAGGATGTATTGGGCATGGGCGGGAGTGGCGCTGGCTCTGTTGACGAAGGGCTTGATTGCGCCGGTATTTTTCGGTGGCGCGGCAATTCCATACTTGATTCTGACAGGACAATGGCGGCGGTGGCGATCGCTGAAGCCGGTGTCGGGATTCCTTCTGTTCCTCGCGATCGGCGCGCCGTGGCACATTCTTTGCGGCCTTCATAATCCCGACCAGGGACATCCTTCGGGCAATCATCCAACCGTCGGGAATGTCCACGGATTCTTCTATCAATACTTCATCAACGAACACGTGCTGCGCTTTTTCAACCTGCGCTATCCGCACGACTACAACAAGATGCCGGCGTTGTGGTACTGGCTGGGCGAACTGATCTGGATTTTTCCGTGGAGCCTGTTTTTAGGCGCGGCGGTGGCGCTGGCGTGGAAGACGCGGCGCACCTGGATGAAGCACCTGCGGCACGATGCGGGCGACACAGTGGATTTTTATCTCGACCACGCCATGCGCGAGGACGTGGGCAGCTACGTGCGGCGCATCAAGTTCCGCACCAGGACCATTTGGCTGCTGAGCCTGTATTCGGCGTGGACGCTGATCTTCTTTTCGATTTCGACCAACCAGGAATACTACACATTCATGGTTTGGCCGCCGCTGGCGATGCTCATTGCCGGCGTGATCGCGGGCACCGAAGAAAGCGACGGCATGGTGGGCGCGAGGCCGGCGCTGTCAGCATCATGGCTTACGGGCGCACAGGCGACGTTTGCAGCGATTGGCGTGGCGGCTGCAGCGGCATTGGCATGGGGACTGTGGACCTCGCGCAATTTGCCATACGTGGCCGACATTGGATCGGTGCTGGCGCATCGCGGAGTGGGCGACTACACGCTCTCGATGTCGCACCTGTTCGATTTGACTGGCGAGTCGTTTGCGGCGCTGCGGCTACCGGCGGCGTTAGCCGCGATCACGCTCCTGATTGGGCCGTTGACCGGCTGGTTGCTGCGCTTGAAAAAACAACACCTGGCAGCCACGGTGAGCGTGGCCCTGACCATGACCGTTTTCTTTGTGGCTGCGCACATTGCGTTTGCGCGGTTTGAACCGATGCTCAGCTCCAAGCCGATGGCCGACACGATCATCAATGACGGCACGCCGAGCGATTTGCTGATCATTTACGGTGAGCAATCGTCGGGATCGTCGGTGATTTTCTACACCAACGACTTTTTCCGGGGGCGTCCGGCGGATTTGGTAATTCCGCGCTGCGGCCAGAATGGCGAAGGAACCACGCTGCTGTGGGGATCGTGCTATCCCGATGCGCCGGATATCTACCTGAGCGACGCCCAACTGGCGGCGATCTGGGGGACGGGCCAACGCAAGTGGATCTTTGCCGAGGATCCAGACCGGGATAAAGTGGAGACCATACTGGCGGGACGGCTTTATGAGGTTCAAACTCTGGCGGATAAGACACTGTGGACGGACCGGCCGGTGAAGTGAGAATCTTTCTTCGATGAACTTCAGCCAGATCGCTCTAGCCGGCCTGATTGTGCTCGGGGTCTTCGGCGTCGTTACCTCGACAATTTATAGCCTGATGGTCGCTGCGGGAGTGGCGCGCTTCCGGCGTAGTGCAGGCGGTGAGGGCGAGGCACCGTTTCAGCCGCCGGTGAGCGTACTGAAGCCCGTGCACGGCGACGAGCCGGACCTCGAAACGAATCTGGCCAGTTTTTTCGAGCAGGATTATCCGGAATACGAAATTCTGTTTTGCGCGCGGCACGCGAGCGACCTTGGACTGGCTGCGGCGCAGCGGGTGATGACGCGCTATCCGCAAGTAAAGGCACGCATCCTGACTTGCGGCGATCCGCCGTGGCCGAATGCGCGGACATTCTCGCTGGAGATTATGCGCCGCGAAGCGCTGTATCCGATCCTGGTCGCGGCGGACAGCGACGTTCGCGTGACTCCGGATTACCTGCGCGCGGTGGTCGAGCCGATGCGCGATCCGCGGGTTGGAATGGTGACCAGCCTCTATCGCGGGTGCACGAGACATGGATTGTGGGCGCGCCTCGAGGCAATGGGCATGAGCGTGGAAATGACTTCGGGCGTGCTGGTTGCCAACATGCTTGAGGGGATGAAGTTCGCGCTCGGCCCTTCAATGGTGATGCGCCAGAGCACGGTGGAAAAAATCGGCGGCTACGAAAAGGTGGCGCAATATTATGCCGACGACTTTGTGCTGGGCAATTGGACGGCGGCGGCCGGCGAGATTGTTGTGTTGTCGCACTACGTTGTCGAGCACCACGTGCTGAATGCCGAGTTTGGCCGCAGCATCGCGCACCAGCAGGGATGGGCGACGAGTACGCGGTTTTCGCGGCCGATGGGGCACCTGGGCGAGGTGCTGACCTATGCCGTGCCTTTTGGCTTGATGGCGTGGATCGGGCTGACGCTGGCCGGGCACTGGGCGTGGGGGCTGGGGCTGCTGGCGTTCACGATTCTCGACCGCGTGCTCCTGTGCCTGCTGGTCGCCGGCCTGGTGGTCGATGACCGGGTTGCTAGGCGGATGGCATGGCTCTACCCGTTGCGCGACCTGATGGGTTTTGTTTTCTGGGTGCGAAGCTACCTGGCCACCAGACGGTTGCGCTATCGCGGCGACCCGTACGAGTTGCTGCCTGAGGGGCGCCTGCGGAAACTGACGGAGTAAAAAGCGGACCGCTACGGCTTGCGCGTTGCGGGAGGCCGCGGCGCGGCAGGCTTGCGGATGGGGACGATGGCTCCGGCTGAGCCGGGCGCAGCCTGTTGGAAACGGGCGAGCATCTCGGTGCGCACGTACTCGACGAAATTTTGCATCTGGCGGTTCATCTCTTCCATGCGCTCGCGCATCTGGAGGATGATGGCGATGCCGGCGATGTTCACGCCGAGGTCGCGCGCGAGGTTAAGGATGAACTCGAGGCGTTCGAGATCCTCATCGGTGTAGAGGCGCGTATTACCTTCGGTGCGCGAGGGCTTGAGCAGTCCTTCGCGCTCGTAGAGGCGCAGGGTTTGCGGATGGATCTCGTACATCTCGGCAACCGACGAGATCATGTAGGCGCCTTTGGATTTGCGTTTTGTGGCCATCGTTCTTTCTCCAACCAACCTAACCGATCCCCACTTCCATCGGTTCTTTCGGCCTACGAATCCTCAAAGCTTGTCGAACAACGCCTTGCGCGGATCGTCGGGGTTCAGCTTGGCGAGCTCGCGCATAATCTCGCGGCTGCGCTCGTCATTCAGGTGCGGCACCGCAACCTCAACGGTAACGATTTCATCGCCGCGCTGGCCGGGATTGGAGGCGCTTTCGACGCCGCGCTCCCTCATGCGCAGCTTTTGCCCGCTCTGCGTGCCGGGCGGAATCTTCAACTGCGCGCGGCCATCGATGGTGGGCACCTCGACCTTGGCGCCAAGCGCCGCTTCGGCCACGGTGATGGGGACGGTGATCTGGATGTCGTCGCCCACGCGCGTAAAAACGGGATTGGTACCGGTGCGCACGATGAGAAAAAGATCGCCGGCGGGTCCGCCATTGATGCCCGCGTTGCCCTTGCCCTGCAGGCGAATGCGCTGGCCGTCGCGCGTGCCCGGCTTGATGCGGAATTCCACGGTCTCGGAGCGGGTTACGACGCCCTCGCCGTGACACGTCGGGCAGTCGTTCGACGTGTGGCCGCTGCCGTTGCAGCTGGGGCAGGTGATGTTGAACTTCATGCGGCCGCCCATCTGCGTCACCTGGCCCGTGCCGTGGCACTCGGAACACTCTGTGCCGCCTCCGACGTTCGCCTTGCCATGGCAGCTGGGGCAGGTCTCCTGGCGATTGATTTGAATGCGCGCCTGGCCGCCGCGGATGGCGGTCCAAAAGTCGACCGTGGCCTGATACTCGAGGTCGGTGCCGGGCTCCGGGCCTCGCGGACGCTTTTGCGCATGCTGCGCGCCGGAAAAAATGCCGGAAAAAATATCTCTGAAGCTGCCCGAGCCGCCGCCCCCGAAGCCTTGTTGAGCTCCCGGGCCGCCGGAGAAATCGGAAAAGTCGAAGCCGCCGAAATCGATGGGCGGCTGGCCGGAAGACTGACCGCCGGATCGTTGCTGGCGGGCATAGGCCTCTGCCTGTGCGGGATCGATCTGATCGGAGTAGAAGCCAACCTGATCGTAGATTTTGCGCTTCTTCTCGTCGCTCAGGACTTCGTTGGCTTCGGAGATTTCCTTGAATTTTTCTTCGGCGCGCTTGTCGTTGGGATTGACGTCAGGGTGATACTTGCGTGCGGCCTTGCGGAAGGCCTTGCGGATCTCCTCCGGCGTAGCCGTCTTCTTGACGCCGAGCGTTGCGTAATAGTCCTTGGTTGGAGTGGTGGCCATGGGTATTTTCTTATCCCGGGTGCGACTCAAGACAACGTTGCATGTTCTGTTGCAGGCGATTCGCCAGCAAAATCATGCATTCATCGGCGAAGCCCAATCGGGCCCCACCTCCATCATAGAAAGCGGGGTGGACGACATAAAGTTCGCCCACCCCGAAGTTTTTCCGCCCGGAGGGCGGCATTGCCAGGACGGCCAGTCCTTATTTCTTGTCGTCCACGTCGACATATTCGGCGTCGATGACGCCTTCGTCTTTCTTCTGCTCGCCAGCGGGTGGTGCCCCGGCGGATGCGTCGGGACCCGGGCCCGTTTGCGAGGAACTGGCTTTGTACATGGCCTCGGCGAGCTTGTGGCTGGCCTGGGTCAGCTTGTCATTCGCGGCGCGCATTTCTGCAGTTGACGGCGTGCCTTCGAGCGTCTTTTTCGCGTCGGCGAGGGCGGCTTCGACTTCGACCTTGTCGGACGCCTGCACTTTTTCGCCCGCGTCCTTCAGCATCTTTTCGATGTTGTAGACCATGCCGTCGAGCGCGTTGCGAGCCTCGATCTCCTCGCGCTTCTCCTTGTCCTCGGAGGCGTGGGCCTCGGCTTCGCGCGCCATCTTCTCAATCTCCTCTTTCGAAAGGCCGGAGCTGGAAGTGATGGTGATGCGCGTGTCTTTGCCGGTGGCGTTGTCCTTCGCGGTCACGTTGAGGATTCCGTTGGCATCGATGTCGAAGGTGACCTCGATCTGCGGAATGCCGCGCGGCGCGGGCATGATGCCGCCGAGCTTGAACTTGCCCAGGGTGCGGTTCTGCGCCGCCATGGGCCGTTCGCCCTGCAGCACGTGGACCTCAACCTCGGTCTGGCTGTCAGCCGCCGTCGAAAACGTCTCCGTCTTCTTGGTCGGAATGGTGGTGTTGCGCGGGATCATCGGCGTCGCTACGCCGCCCAGCGTCTCAATCGACAAAGTGAGCGGTGTTACGTCGAGCAGCAGAAGATCCTTGACGTCGCCGGTGAGAACGCCCGCCTGAACAGCGGCGCCGATGGCAACCACCTCATCGGGATTGACTCCGCGATGCGGCTCCTTGCCGAACAGCTTCTTCACCAGTTCCTGAATGCGCGGCATGCGTGTTTGCCCGCCGACCAGCACCACTTCGTTGATCTGGCTGACGGAGATGCCCGCATCCTTGATCGCCTGCTCGCAGGGCTTGATCGATTTCTCGATCAGATCTTCGACCAACTGCTCGAGCTTGGCGCGCGTGAGCTTGCGAACCAGGTGCTTGGGGCCGGAGGCGTCTGCCGTCAGGAAGGGCAGGTTGATCTCGGTTTCGACCGTCGTCGAGAGCTCGATCTTGGCTTTCTCCGCAGCATCTTTCAGGCGCTGCAGGGCCATCTCGTTACCCTTTGAGGTCAGGTCGAGGCCGGTTTCCTGCTTGAATTCGGAGATCAGCCATTCAACGATGCGCTGATCGAGGTTATCGCCACCCAGGTGCGTGTCGCCGTTGGTCGACTTCACCTCGATGACGCCCTCGCCGACTTCGAGGATGGAGATATCGAATGTGCCGCCGCCGAAGTCATAGACCGCGATGGTCTCGTCCTTCTTTTTGTCGAGGCCGTAGGCCAGAGCTGCCGCCGTGGGCTCGTTGACGATGCGCTTCACGTCGAGGCCGGCGATTCTGCCTGCATCCTTGGTGGCCTGGCGCTGTGCGTCGTTGAAATAGGCTGGCACCGTGATCACAGCCTCGGTGACCGTTTGGCCGAGATAGGCTTCGGCACTCTTCTTCAGCTTTTGCAGGATCATCGCCGAGATTTCGGGCGGCGTGTACTCCTTGCCCTGGGCCACAACGGCCACGTGGTCGCCCTGCTGAACGACCTTGTAGGGGACCATCTTCATCTCGTCGTTCACTTCGTTGTAGCGCCGGCCCATGAAGCGCTTGATGGAGTAAATGGTGTTCTCTGGGTTGGTAATGGCCTGGCGCTTGGCCACCTGGCCCACCAGCCGCTCGCCACTCTTGGTGAAGGCGACAATCGAGGGCGTCGTGCGCGCACCCTCCTCATTTGGAATAACTTTCGGCTCGCCGCCCTCCAGGACGGCGACGCAAGAGTTAGTTGTGCCGAGGTCGATTCCGATCATTTTAGCCATGTTTAGGTTCCTGCCTTTGGGGTCAATCTGACGCGCTAGGATCGCAGATTGAGTGTAATGTTGTCAACTAATTTGATGCGGTTTTCCTCAGTTGGATGCAAGTCTGGGATTTTATTTGGTTTTGGGAGATCTTTTGGGTCCGTATAGTCCAGCCAGCTAGCCAGGAACGGGCCTCAGAGCTTGACGGCGGCGAGGGCAGCGGCCATAACCTCTTCAGGCTCAGGGCGGACGCGGAAGTCGGCGTAGGCCTGGGCGAAAAGGATGCGGCGGTCGCGGGCGAGGACGTAGGTGGCGGGCAGGATGAGGCGCCAGCTCTGGTCGGGCCCCTTTTCGGCTAGCCCCTTTTCGGTTCCGGCTTTGTCGGTGCCCCTCTTTTCCGATCCATTGACGAAGGGGATGTTCACCAGGATGGAACGGAAATACTCGCGCTGGTAGTCGGGGATGGTGTAAGCCAAGCCAAATTGCTCGGCCAGGGCGCAACCGGCGTCGGCTAGGACGGGGAACGGCAGGCCGTGCTGGCCGACCATAAAGTCGCTCTGGCGGTTGGTTTGGGGGCTGATGGCGGCGAGCAGAGCGCCGGCCTCGCGGAGGGTGGGGTAGAGATCGCGCCAGGCCTCGATTTCGGTGACGCAGTAAGCGCACCACCGGCCGCGAAAGAAATTGAGCACCAGAGGGCCGAGGGCGAGCAGGTCGGCCGAGCGGACGGGGCGGCCAGAGGCGTCAGGGAGGGTGAATTCGGGGGCGATGGCGCCGACGGGCAGGATTCTTTCCTCGATGCCGGAGGCAAAGAGCTCGGCCACGGCGCGCTCGCTGACGGCCATGCGTTCAGGCTGGACGAGGTTGCGCGTGTTCTGGGTGATTTCGTCGAGCTGGTCCTGGAGGGCGGTCACTTTCCTTATTCTTTCAGATGAATTCGCCTGCGGCGGGCCGGGAGGCGGGTTGGCGGGCACGTGCGGGCACATGTAGCCTATTTGGGCTACAATAGGTTTATGGCTACGAACGCAGTTGTCCGCTCCAGAATCGATTCCGGCGTAAGGGACCGAGCGGCCGAAGTGCTTGGAGGAATGGGACTCACAGTATCGGACGCGATCCGCATCGTTCTGACCCGAGTAGCAAACGAGAACGAGCTCCCCTTCGACCTGAAGCCCAACAAGCTGACGCGCCAGACCATGCGTAAAACCGCCAAGAGCCGCGAGGTTCACCGGGCAAAAAACGCCGGCGACCTCTACCGTAAGCTGGGAATCTGATGCGCACGCCAACCTACTCGTCGCAGTTCCAGCGCGATGTGAAACGGCTCCAGAAACGCGGCAAAGATCTCGAAAAACTAAAACGGCTGATCGAGCTGCTTCTCGCTGGAGTTGCATTGCCGCCGCAATACAAGGATCATCCGCTCAAGCATGGCTGGGCGGGCTACAGGGATGCACACGTGGAACCCGATTGGGTGCTGGTCTACCTAGCTACGGACAAGACTGTGCATCTGGAGCGGACCGGAACGCACGAAGAGCTATTCGAAATCTGAGCGTTTGGATCCTGAATCGACCGGGACGGTGCGGAAAGCTCTTGCGTTGGCGGTGATCTCGTCGAGCTAGGCCTGGAGGACGGTCATAGTTACATGAACTTTCTTTTTTTGAAGGCGCTGATGTCTTCGGGGGAAAGATCGAACCATTCGCCATGCTGGCGTTTATCCTTGAATCTTTCGTGCCAGTATTTTTCAATACCTGGTGCATCATCGATCGCCGCGATGGTGTGAATCTCTGTAATTCCTTCAGCGGTTTGCTTGTGGAGTTCGCTCTTGCGCCGCCAATGATTTTCCGAGCAGCCAATTTTGTATAGCTTCCCTGATTTCACCAAGTAGACGTAGCCCGAGGTCGTGGCTTTGCCGCTTTCATTGTTGGTGACTTCGACGTCGTTCTCAGAGATTTCGGCGACGGTATCTTGACCTAGGTATGCTGAGATATCGGCATATTCTGCTTTTGATGAGCAATAATCGCGGACTTGTTTAATTGCTTCTGACCTCCCGCCAAATCTTCTGAAGAAGGCCATGGGCGAGGGGATTCGGACATTCTTCTTCTTTTCTAGGAGTATTTCTGCCTTGATTGGAAAGCGTTTGAACCTGCGAACCAGTTGTGCAATTTCTTCGATCATTTGTTCTTCGTCAATCGCTTGGTTCCACTCTAGAGGCTCAAACCCCGCCTCCGTCAGGGCCTCGCTCCATCGAGCCCAATAGGTGCCACACCATTCATGGTGCGCGATGCCCGTTTCAGTTTTGAATCGTTGAACTCCAACGGGCTTGCCGGCATTCTGGGCTGCGGTTCTCCGGATTTCGCTGAGTATGAACTGCTTGTCTCTCATACTTTTCCTCCGACAAGCCAATCTTATCTTCCGAAGCGCTGCTTGCCGCCCATTCCGGCCAGCCCGCCACGCATCATGCTCCTGGCGAGGCCGCCCTTGCCGACCTGCTTGAACATCTTGGCCATCTGCGCGTACTGGCGAAGGAGCTGGTTGACCTCCTGCACGCTAGTACCCGAGCCGGCGGCGATGCGCTTGCGGCGCGTGCCGGAGATGATGTCGTGATTGCGGCGCTCCTTGGGCGTCATGGAGTTGATGATGGCTTCGAGGCGAACGAATTGCTTTTCGTCGATCTGGCCGGCGGCCTGCTGCATGCCGGCAAAGGGGCCAACCGAGGGCAGCATCTTCAAAATCGACTCCATGGAGCCGAGCTTCTTGATCTGCTGCAGCTGGTCGCGGAAGTCTTCAAGCGAGAAGCCGTCGCCAAGCAGAGCTTTCTTGGCCAATTCTTCGGACTTCTTGCGGTCGAGAGTAGATTCGGCTTTCTCGATGAGGGAAAGCATGTCGCCCATGCCGAGGATGCGGCCCACGATGCGGTCGGGATGGAAAGGCTCGAAGGCGTCGGGTTTTTCGCCCACGCCGATGAACTTGATAGGCTGGCCGGTGACGTGGCGAATCGACAGCGCCGCACCGCCGCGGGCATCGCCGTCCATCTTCGTTAGGACCACGCCCGTCAGTCCAAGACGAGAATGAAAGTCCTGCGCGGAGTTGACGGCGTCCTGGCCGGTCATGGCGTCGGCGACGAAGAGGATCTCCTGCGGCGTGAGGAGCTTTTTCAAGCTCTCCATCTCGGCCATCAGGTCTTGATCAATGTGCAGGCGGCCCGCGGTGTCGACGATCAGCGTGTCGCAACCCATGATGACGGCTTCGCGGCGGGCTTCCTTGGCCAAACGCTCAACCAGTGCTGTGCCGGCTGGTTCGCCCTTCTGGTCGCCCTCGTAAAGGCGCGTTTCGACTTGCTTGGCGACGATTTTGAGCTGCTCGCGCGCGGCGGGGCGGTACACGTCGACCGACACGAGCATGGGACGGTGACCGCCCTTTTTGAGCCAGGCAGCGAGCTTGCCGGAGGTCGTGGTTTTGCCGGAGCCCTGGAGACCGGCCATGAGAATGACCGTGGGCGGCTTGGAAGCGAAGTTGAAGCGCGCAGTATCCTTGCCGAGCAACGCGACGAGCTCGTCGCGGACGATCTTGACGACCTGCTCGGACGGCGAAAGCGCCGTGAGGACTTCAGTGCCGACAGCCTTTTCGCGAATGTGCTCAATGAGGTCGGTGACGACTTTTAGGTTGACATCGGCCTCGAGCAGGGCGACGCGAATTTCGCGCAGAGCTTCGGCGATGTTCTCTTCAGTGAGCGTGCCATGGCCGCGAAGGTTTTTGAAGACGCGCTGTAGTTTGTCAGTAAGGTTTTCGAACATGGGTCCAACTCAAGTCTACCGGATCAGCGGTTCCCGGGATGGCGTTTTCCGGCGACTGTCGTCCCGGAGATTCGCGCAGTCTCATCCGGGATGCTCGACAATGGAAGAGACGCGCATTACGATGGCGACGCGAACGATTGCCGCACGAGGGGCGAGTGGAAGAAAAATCGAGGGTCTGGGGGACAATCTTGAAACGGATTTTGATTTGCGCGAGTTTGCTTTGCATGACGGCGGCGGCAGGATGGGCGTCGAATTCGACCCTGCCGGATGGAACGGAATTCCCTGCGTGGGAGGCGCCGCTTCACTTCACGAAAACCTACTATGTGGATTGCCAGGCGAAGAACGCGGACGACAGCGGGCCGGGCTCGCAGGAGCGTCCGTTCCGAACGATTAACCGGGCAGCGCAAGTGCTGCAGCCTGGCGAGCGGGTGGTGATCGCGGCGGGCGTGTATCGCGAGTTTGTCAGGCCGGTGCGCGGCGGAACCGGGCCCGACGCGATGATCAGCTACGAGGCTGCGCCAGGCGCCAAAGTGGTCGTCAAGGGATCGAGAGTGGTGACGGATTGGAAACCCAGCGAAGGTTGGAATTTCGGGTTCGATCCGAAAACGCATGAACCCGTGAAGGCGTGGGAGCTGCATTTGGATCCAACGTGGTTTCCTGACGGCTACAACCCGTTCGAGGTGGACAACGTCCTGGGGAACAAAACGTGGCTGCGCTATGCCGAAGACAACATGGGCACCTATTTTCGGCGTCGCGGGCTCGTGTTCGTAGACGGCCATCCTCTGGAACCGGTAGAAACTTCCGCCCAACTGGCCGGGCCGCCGCAGCGATCGATGAACTACTTCACCGACGTCCGCTGGACCCCGCTCTTCGATGAGTTTCAGCCCGTCGCAGGCAAGGTGTGGGTCGAGATGAACGGACTGACACTTCACATTCGCCTGGCCAATGACGACGACCCTTCGAAACACACCATCGAGATCACGACGCAGGAGCAGATCTTTTCTCCGGCAGAGCGCTACCAATCGTACATTCGCGTCAAGGGCATCGACTTCGAGCAGGCCGGCAACGGCTTCCCGGTTCCGCAACGGGGAATGGTCTCAGTGAACCGCGGCAATCACTTCATCTTTGAAGACGACACATTCGAGTGGGCCAACAGCGTGGGGCTCGACATCGGCAATGAAGACTGGGGCGCGTCGCGTCCTCCGCAACCGGTCGGCTTCGACGTCGTCCGGGGCAACACCTTCCGCTACTGCGGAATAGAGGGGCTGGGTGGCACTGGCGGCCCGCAGGACACGCTGGTTGAAAAGAACCTGTTCGAGTGGATTGGCTGGCAGAGCGCGGCGATGATGTCGGAGTCGGGCGGCACAAAGATGCACACCGCCCACGACTTGCTCTTTCGCAACAACGTCGTGCGCCACATCCGGCACGCGAACGGCATCTGGCTCGATATCGGCAATGCCAATGACCGCATCACCGGCAATGTATTTGCCGACATTCCCGGCGACGTGAATCCGCACGCGATCCATATCGAGGGCAGCGATGTGCTCAACGAAATCGACAACAACATTTTTTCTGACCTCACAGGCGGCATCCTGATTCGCGACACAAATAACGTGATCATCGCCTACAACCTGTTTCTGAACTGCCATCAGGTGTGTGTCGACACGGTCTCGGGGATCAACGGGCCGCGTCCCGTCGGCGGCCACACCAATGACGTGCACAACCTGCAGGTGCACGACAACGTGTTCTTCGGCATCGGGCGCTCCGCGATTGAGTTCAACAACGGCAAGAACGAAGCGGACGGGAATGTCTACCCGAACCCCCAGGGCTTTGGAGGGGTGAGAGGCTTCGGGCAGCCGATTCTGCGCGTGAAGTATCCCGAACCGCCGGAGTGGGACGACCTGAAATCGTGGCGCGAGCAGCGCGGCTGGGACATGAATGGAGCCATGGCCGACATCTCGGCGACGCTCGACCCGGACACACTGCAACTCACGATGACGGTGAAGGGCGACGTGAAGCCGCTTCCGCCGTTTAAGGGAATCGACAGCGATTTCTTTGGCAAGACAATCACCGGCGACCGAGTGGCTGGTCCCTTTGAGGACCTGCTGACGGCGAGCAGCCCGAGATCGGTCGATCCGCGTTAGGGAGCATTCTTGCAGGTGCGGAGCGGTCTCGGCGGAGGTTGGACTCTTGACAAGAAAAAGTGGCGGCTGGGGAACGTCCCGTCTGTCCCGCGCTTTCCAGCTTAGTTTGGAATCGTCACTAGGTCCCGGCCATCTGCCGAGATCACTTAGTCGCACGAAAGGAGAGAAGCGGATATGGCCGATTCAGCGCCGGTTCCTCCGGGATGTAAAGCACAGATATCTGCGCCCCTTTTTGCTGAACAGTTGGGTAGTAGCCGTGTCCCACAGTGGCCAGATCGTCCCCATCGCGGAATTCATATTTGAGGCTAACATGTCCATTTCTCAGGTACTTACACCCCATGACGGTCCCGATAGCAATTTCGCCATGGAGAGCTAGCCGTCGATCGTTACGGATCTCTCTCGTCCAAGCAATCAAAAGCACGAAAGCGAGCAAAATAGGCACAAATAGGAACCACGGGCGCGTCCCAGACTCGCGCCAATCAGCTGGATGACTCACCGATGGGTCGTCCGGAAGATAGCGGATAGAAAGTGTGCCGGACTTCTGAATCGTCGCCTGTATGGCAGCTAACCTTTCCTCCGGAATTTTCGCCTCTCCGCGATATGATTCGCCGTTGCAGGTAAACGTATAATTTATGTACACTCCATGGGACGATGTGCTGTAGCTCGTTCCGTCAGCATTTGTCAGCGCTCCCTCACGTGCTAAATCGGACGCATTTTTTCTCTGATGAGCATCGTAAATAAAGCCGCCAATAGCTAGTGAGATCAAAGCCACCGAGACTGCTAGGGTTGCCGAAATGCTAAAAGCGCCCCTAGATGTAAGGGAAATCTTCCGCGGCAGCGATTGCCGCAACTCTTCTGAGAATTGATTTCCCGTCAATTGAGAAACATCGCTAGTCATAGTATGCACTCACATCAAACACTGTCGGAAACATGGGGACAGGCGGGACGTTCCCCAAATTATGGCTCAAAAACGGGCTCGGCAGGTGGCCCGGTCAAGTTTCTCACTTCTGGTTCTCGCGCGATGGATTGTGCCCCATCCAAGCTGCGTCTGTTGCAGCTTGGGTGGGGAAGCACAAAGGTTCGCCCTCCCTCAAACGTACCCCTTCGGGTAATGGGTTGCCACGCCCGCTCATCGCAAAGAACGCGATGAACGGGGCACAGTCCCGTTTGCGCAACGACCGGGACACCTGCCCCGTCGGTCCCTCCCTGGGTTTGTGGTTCGTGGTCTCCCACTCATCCACGATAAAACCGTGGATGAATGGGGCACAGAGGTTCTCGGTTATTTGATGAGCGGGCCACCTGGCATTTCCTCTGCATTCCACCTGGTTACTAGACTGAAGTGAAGGGGTAGACGATGGCCGACGGGCGAGAGGAGCGCGAAGAGGAGCGAAAGCGGCGGGAACTGGAAGAGCGCGACAAAAGCGAGGATCGGCCCGTCGGGGATTATGCGAATCGGGATCGCTACGACGAGTCGAAGCCAGAGCGGGGCGGGTCATAGCTCGCTGCTCGCAGCGGCGAGCGCCCGGCTATTTGCCGAGCCAGGAGATGATCGGTCCCCAGTACGAGAGGTCTGGCTTGTAAAAGGGCTCATTGTGGCCGATCCCATCGACGAGGAGCAACTCAGCGTTTCCACCGCACGAGGAGACGATGTCGCGGGCCATTTGCGGGGGGAAGAGCCCGTCCGCTGTCGAATGGACAACCAAAACAGGCAGCTTGCAGTTGGGCAAGACTACGGCCGCGTCCCAAATAGGCGGGACCAGCGGGGAAAGAAATGCGGGGATGCCGGCGGCGCGAGCGGCCGCGCGGAACGATGAGAAGCCCGCGCAGAGGACCAGGCGGTCAGCTTCAACTCTATCGACGATGGCAGGGACAACGCCGGTACCTAGTGAGAATCCGAGGAGCGTGACGGGGCTGGATGGGGCAAGACGTTTGAGAAGCTGGAAGGCGGAGATTCCATCCTGCTCACACTGTGTCCAGCTGGGGCGTCCGGTGCTGCGGCCGTAACCCGAGTAATCGAAGACGAGGGACGAGATTCCGGCATCTGCGAAGAATCGCTGGATGGGAAACCACTGCGTCGCGACTTCGCCGATTCCGTGACAGATGAGCAAGGATGCTCGCGCGGGTTTCGCGGTGGGTTCGACGTAAACGGCATCGAGCACGCTGGTTCCGCTGGGGATTGAATGGCGCGAGGCAAGTAAATTTTGCGCTTCGAGCGGCCAAGCCGGGATGGTGCGAAAGAGCCGGTCATAGAGCCAAATGATGCGACTGGCGCATTGCAACGTAAACGTGAAGGATGGACGATGAGACCACATCCCGCGATGGCTCCTGAAAAGATGATCTGCGCGCACGTTCAGAGTAGCGGCCTGCAGCGCTAATCGGTCGGCGCGACGATGTATTGCTCGAGCTTTCCGTCGGGGTAAGTGTAGGTGGTGAGCACGAGGCTACGGCCGGGATACACGATGTCGAATGCGCGGAACGTCATTCCTCCGCGGAGCTCTTCGTCGGCCTGGCGCAGGCTGAGCGGCTCGCCGAGCGGCCCAAGGCTGGACTCAAAGTCGGCTATCGCTTCCGGAGTGAAATAGTCGTTCAGATTCGGCGCCAGCAGCGATCGATCGATGCGGCCCTGTTGCAAGCCCCGATAGATGTTGAGGGCCTGCGTTTCGGCTGCGCTGGGCGGGTAGCCGGCAACAAGAGGAGCGGCGAGGTTGGCAATCGTCGAGGCAGCACCGACCGCGTCCTGGTTGGTGAGAACGGCCACGGCTGTCCCGTCATCGATAAGCACTTCATTGTCGGAGACAAATCCCGAGACTTCGCCCGAGTGCTCGATGGAGCGATGGCCGCCGCGGCTGCGAATAAAAACGCCTAAGCCGTAGCCGGATCCCTTTCCGTTTGTCAGCTTCACCTCGGTGAACATTGCTTTATAGCCCTCGGAGGAAAGAATCGACTGGGCAAGCAAGCTTTGGTCCCAGAGAGCGAGGTCGTGGGCAGTCATGGCGAGCTCGCCGGCCGCGAACATCCAGCCGCTGCCCTCCTGGGGAGCGGGACGCAAAGGGCCGAGTGCGTGGCGATAGTAGCCGGTTGGATCGGGATCAGTGAGGGGAGTTGCGTCGGAGTCGTGGACGGAGGTCATGCCGAGCGGCCGAAAGATATGTTCCGTGAGGAACTGAAACAGTGGCTCGCCGGAGACAATCTCGACGATGCGGCCAGCGATGACGTAATTAGTGTTGGAGTATTGCCACTGGGTACCGGGATCGAAGTCGAGCGGCTTCTTGCCCCAGGTGTCGAGAATCTGCTGCGGTGTTGTAGGTTGCAGCATCGGCGTCATCAAATAATCTTCGGGCCAGTAATCCTGGTAACCGGAGGTGTGCGAGAGAACTTCGCGGATCGTGACATCATTGCCACGCGTGAGGCCGGGAATGTATCTGCCGACCGGGTCGTCGATCGAGATCTTTTTCTGGTCCTGGAGTAGCAAAATTGCCGTAGCAGTGAATTGCTTGGAGATCGACCCGATGGAGTAGCGCATATCGGGCGCCGCAGAAATGGCCGGGGCTGAGTTCGCGGCGAGGCGCGAGAAACCGTAGGCATGGGTGTAAACGAGCTTTCCATGCTGGACGACAGCAACGGACGCCGACGGGACGCCTGTAGCCTCGAGGACTTGGGCGGCGATGCGGTCGATACTGGAGAAAAGATCGGAGCCCGATCGAAGGTCGGGTGAAATGCTCTGGACGGACTCGTCGGCGCCCTGGCTCGGGGATTGCGCGGAGACTTGTGCCCGTGCGTTCAGCGCCAGAAAACAGAACAATAGAAACGAAAAGATTGCCGAATAGCGTCGATCGCTTGAAACGTTGCATGGGGGACGATTCCTCTCGTTCAGACGATTCCTCAATCTCAGCATAGACGCCGAGCCCAGTGGAACGATCTCCGCGCGCATGCGATAGCCTGTCAATGGCAGTGCCGCGCAGCTGCAGAGTGATGAATTCGCTAGAGTGATAAATCCTCTGGGACGAAGCCAGAGACGAGAATGGAGTGGCTGAGCACGAATGCAAAAGCTGATCGAGGGGCACAAAAAGTTTCTCGCGGAGGTTTTCCCTGCGAAGAAAGGTCAATTTCATCTACTCGCGGAGGGTCAGTCTCCGGAATGGCTGTTCATCACCTGCGCCGATTCGCGCGTGCTGCCGGACCTGATCCTGGGAACGGAGCCCGGCGACCTTTTTATTTCGCGCAGTATCGGCAACGTGGTGCCGAAACCGAGTCCCGACGTGGACGGGGTGACGGCGACGATCGAGTATGCAGTGCAAGTGCTGAAGGTGCGGCACATCATCGTGTGCGGGCACTCCGACTGTGGAGCGTTGAAAGCGGCGCTTAACAAGAAGGCCTTGGAGAACCTGCCCAAGGCGAAGCACTGGCTCGATCATGTGGAGGACGCGTTCGCGCATAAGCAGCCGCTGAATCCGGCCGATGGTGAAAGCGCGGAACTGGCCGCACTCATCCGTGGCAACGTAGTGGCTCAGATCGCGAATCTGCGCGCGCAGCCGTCGGTCCAGCAGGCGCTGACAGAAGGACGGCTCACCGTGCACGGTTGGTACTACGACATTCTTACGGGACGGATTGATGAGTACGACGAGGCGAAGAAGCGGTTTGGATCGCTGGGCACACCCTGAGGACATGGAGGGCGATGGGCGTCGCTTATGAAGGCAACTGCCTGCGACTCTCGCGCCTCCTATTTCGTGAACGCCTGTGCCTGCTCTGCAGGTTCACGCGCTCACCACGCGGGCAGGGGAGCCTGGTTTTCGCGATTTCCCTGGCTTGCCGGCGGCGAAGGAGAATCGCAAGGTCAGCCGCCGGACCCTGCCTGACAGCCTCTTTGCCAATCATGGGAAGAGCTTCGCTACCACTGGCGCGAGCCTGAAAGAACTTCAGAAACCGTCGCCGGCCAGTCGCAGAATTTCTCCCGCGGCTTGAACCGCGTCTGCGCGGCGTCCACCGTAACATTTGGCGGCTGCGACGGCGCGATGAAAGGCTGTCACCATTTCAGGCCTATCGTCCATTGTGTGCGGAGTGTTCTGCAAGAGCGCCATCAACGCCAGACTTTGCGAGATGGGAGCGACGCTCCATTCACCGGAAGGCTCATACGCAACAAAGAAAACTGAACCGACCGGTGCCGAATCCGCTCCGACCAATGCGCTGCACTCTTCGGCGAGAACCGGGACCTGTTCGGGGCGCCCATTGCGTAGCAGCAGCGGGCGCGGATACGGATGTGCGCGGCCTTCGCTATCGATCAGCGCATACTCATCGGAAAAATACGTGGCGCCTTGCCGCAATAGTTCAGCAACCAGCGTTGATTTTCCGGAATGGGTTCCGCCTGGCAACAACAATGCTCGTCCATTCCATCGCACAGCGCCGGCATGAACGGCGTGCATCGATTTCAATCGCTGGATGACCATTTCGTCGAGCGCCCTTATCAGGTCAGGCACCAGTTTGGTCGCGGTCTGAGCGTTCGCAACCAGTACATCGTCGACGGACAGTTGAAACTGGCCAGTATCTTCAGACATGCGAATGACGCGATCGGGCTGAGAGGCGCCGGCGGCCATTCTCGGAATCGTTGGAAAGACATAGCGCTCCATGACGGCTTGCGTCTCGGGGCAGGTCGCCTCCAACTGAAAGCTGCAACCGTAAGCGCTCACTACGAAACTGTGAAGGGTAGGCACGTTCGAGGTCCATGCGCGAGCAAACGGAGAATGGTTCACCGCACACTCAGAATCTTATCTGGAATCCCCACCGAAGCACACCTTCGCCTTGTCTCTGCAATAGGCAGGGAGCTCTGGCCGGGAATTAACAGGGCTGCTGACGTCTATGGGGCTTTGCTGATTCCGAGCGATAGTCCACCGCCCGCGCCAAAGGAGCGATTGTTCAGCGTGCCATTCGCAAAACACGACGTGCATGGGTTTCCCCATGCATCGGTCGCGTTCTGTTCATCGATTAAAAAATCGGCTCTTGCGAGTTTCCGGATCTGCGCCCAGAACTCGACCGATTTAGAACCACCAAATCTTTTTCGGTGGATTTTTGGGTGGGTCGCCGGCTGAGGTTGCTTGGCTTGCATATGCCCGCTGTTGCCCGACGGTCAGCGAAACAACCATAGGCAACGCAACCGCGCCCAGCGCAAAGAGAAGCTTGCGCCGGCTTGGCCCAGTTGCGGACTCAGAAGTTGCTACAAGTCCCTGCTCTGCCAGTTGCATGACAGCGTCTTCCGCCAGGTCATCAGTGACGCCGGGGTCGAGGGAACGCCGCATGTTTTCGGTCACCTGGGAAAGGGTTGTCGAGCTCGAGCAAGCCTCCCAAGCGGCGCCTGCTGTCGCATTCAGTGCATAGACTTTTTCGTTGCTGTTGTCGACCAGAACTTTCGAACCATCGGGAAGATTCTTAACCAAGGTGTTTATGCTGGCTCTTTGTATTTGCACGGTGACCCCTCTTGTGGTGGTAAATATTTGTAGCCTGAAACCAGGAGCGAGTTCGGTTGTTTGAAATATACACGAGCCTCAATTTCCCCATCACAATAATCGTTGTGGATTTCCGCGCAAAGTAATCGAATTCGCCCCCTTTCGTAACGGAGAGTCACTGGTACTTTGGTTGCACAACCTGGTGGCCCCTCCTGCGACCCCGACTACGATAGCAAGCAGAGTCCAGTGGCGCTGCCCGACCCTGGCAGGACAAGGCTTAGATGCAAATGGATCCCGAAGGTTGTGAGCTGCTGCGTGCAATTATCCAGCGCCCGGATGAGGCCGCCAATTGCCGGATCCGCCAGCTCGCCGGGGGCATTTGCGATTGGGATGCCGTGCTCAAGGTCGCTGGCCAGCATCGCGTTCTGCAACTCCTGTCCTCGAGGCTGGCAGAGACCGGCACGGAAGTTCCGGCGGACGTCCAGGACCGCCTGCAGGCTGCATATCGACAAAACATGTTTCACTGTTTGGCGAATGCTGCTGAACTGATTGCCCTGTTAAAAGCATTCGCGCGCGAGGACATCCCAGCCATCCCGTTCAAAGGTGTCGTGCTCGGAGCATCTGTCTACGGCGACCCGGCGAAACGAGCCGCGGGCGATCTGGATATCCTGATCCATCTTCGCGACCTCCCACGTGCCACTGCTGTGCTTAAAGAAGGCGGCTATGACTTGCATACCCCGCTGGATCTTAATTCTACGAATCTGGAGATCCCAGAGCATTGGGAATACCATTTCGAGCGGCCAAGCGACGGGATGGTAACCGAGCTTCGGTGGCGGCTTGAACTCGCCCCAGGGAAATTCAAGCGCGATCTGGGGATGGACTGGGCGTGGCCGCGCCGGCAAATTGCGACCCTGGCGGGCGCGGAGGTTCCGAACCTGGATCCCGAAATTACACTGCTGATGCTCTGCATGCATGGGAGCAAGCATCGGTGGACGAGGCTCCTATGGATTTGCGATGTGGCGCAATTGCTGGCCGCACGCCCAGGCCTGAATTGGGACTTGGTCGTCCGGGAAGCTCGACAGACAGGCCTATTGCGGTCCCTCGCCCTTGGCTCGTTGCTGGCACATCGCGTTGCCGGGGCTGAATTACCGCCCACCGTCCTGCGCAAATTCGAGTCAAATGATGCGATTCGCAAGTTGGCGGAGCATATCAACGACAATATGTTCGAAGCACCCGGCAGCATGCCTGAGAGCACGGTGCCATACAACATCCACCTGCTTGGTTTCCGAGAACGAATGAGGCTCATTCTGTCGCTGGATTTGCTGCGCCCAAATGAAAGAGACCGCGCGCTCATCAACCTGCCCAAATGGCTCGACGGCCTCTACTATCTGATACGTCCGATTCGCATACTCGTAGATCGTTCGCAGCGCTGACGACTCGTGAGCCCCGGGTCACGGCCACTTCTCCTTCACCCAATGAGCACTATGAAATCGATCCCGGCCCGATTCCATCGCAGCGGTCGCGTCAATGTGCGCCAGGCGGCGCATCGGTGTGCGCTGGCGGCTTGGTGAAGAGCCACGCACAGGCAGCGCAGATCAGTGCGAGAATCGCGGTCCAGCGGAAAACATCGATATATGCGAGTTGCGCAGCCTGCTGCTGCATGAGCCCGTAAATGAGTCCATAGGAACCGGGGCGCGCATTTGCCGGACCGATGCGATGGCCAAGGTATGTGGCGATAATGGCGGATTTCTGCTGCAACACGGCGGAACTCGGAGAAAGATTCGCGCCTAAATCGGTCTGGTGCAGAGCCGCACGGCGAATGATTGCGGTGGTGGCCATTGCAATTCCGATCGACCCGCCGATGTTGCGCAGCATGTTGAAGAGGCCGGTGGCGTTGCCCATCTCGTTCCTGGAGATGGTACGGGTGGTCAAAGTGGCCAGCGGCACGAAGACGAAACTAAGCGCGAAACCCGTGAGCAAAATGGGAAAGAGCAGCGTGTAGGGACCGATGTCGAGGTTGACCTCGCCGAAGATGAAGGCACAGACGGCAAAACCGAGAAAGCCCGCGCAAAGCAGTTTCCGATTGTCGATTCTGGAGCCAAGAATGCCGATGATGGGCGAGCCAATAAAGGATCCCACGCCGCGGGGAAAGACAACCAGGCCCGCGGTGAACGCCGTGTAGCCGAGAATCTCCTGATAGTAGAGCGGCAGAATGGCGATGGTGATGTAGATGCACATGCCAAGCATGGCAATCATCAGGCAGCCGGTGCGGAAGTTGGGGTCTTTGAGGATATGCAAATCGACCAGGCCCTTGGGATGGGCCCAGGAATGCCATATCCACAAGAGGAGCGCAATAACGAGCGCCGCGACCGCCCAACGCACCCAGATAGCGCCGAACCAGTCATCTTCCTGGCCTTTGTCGAGCACAATTTGCAGGCAGCCGGTCCACACAATCAGCAGGCCGAAGCCGATGTTGTCGAATGCGCCCACCTTCGCGTTCTTGATATAAGGCGGATCGTGGACGAACCGGCTGATCATGATGACAGCCAAAATGCCGACAGGAATGTTGATGTAGAAGGCGTACCGCCAGCTAAATGTGTCCGTAAGCCATCCGCCCAGCGTCGGGCCGAGGACTGGAGCACAAACGATTCCCAGGCCATAAGCGGCCATGGCTTTGGAGCGGTCCCTGAGGGAAAAGCTCTCGAGCAAGATGGATTGCGACAGGGGCTGGAGCGCGCCGCCCCCTGCGCCCTGTAGGACGCGGGCGACTAGGATGATCGCCAGCGACGGGGCCGCGCCGCAGAAAAACGAGGCCACAGTGAAGAGGACTACGCAAGTGAGCAGGAAGCGCTTGCGGCCGAAACGCCGGGCAAACCAGTTAGAAGCTGGCAAAATGACCGCGTTGGCTACCAAATAGCTGGTCAGCACCCATGTTGCCTCGGAGTTCGAGGCGGAGAGAGAACCGGCAATGTAGGGCAGCGCCACCGATGCGATTGCGGTGTCAAGCACCTCCATGAAAGTGGGCAGCATGACCGACACCGTCACCAGCCACGGATTGACGCCCTGGGTCAGTGGATAACGAGCTTGGGCTGCTGCTGTGGTCATGCCGGAAGACTCTCTGAAGGGTAAACGATGGGCGAAATGGCTGCGTGTGATCTGGACCACCGAGCGGTTCGAGGCGCACGGAGTAGCTTGGGCACGTGAGCAGCACGATTCGGCTCCGCTTGACACAATCGGCCCCGCCCTTGATGCTGAACAGTTCCGGTTTTTCTGGTGGCGGCTCGAGGAGGATTCCCCGGTGATGCAGGTTCGCGTCTTTTATCACGACAAGTGCTTTGACGGAGCTTGCTCAGCCTCCTTGTTCACGCGCTTCCATCAAAAGTGCATCACCCGCGACGCGAGCTACGAGTATCACGGGCTGGTTCACCGTGCCGGCGCGCTATTTGACGAGAGCGAGTTCACCGGCGACGAGAACGCGATTGTCGACTTCAAGTATTCTCCTTCGCCGCGCATCACCTGGTGGTTCGATCACCATCAGTCGGCGTTCCTCACCCCTGAGGACCACGAGAACTTTCTGGCATGCCAGCGCGATCCCAGTTGCGCCGCGCGGAAGTTCTTCGATCCCAACTACACTTCGTGCACCAGTTTTCTGGCGCATATCGCCAAAACGCGCTATGGATTCGATACCGCTCCAGTAGCAGAGCTGATTCACTGGGCCGACATCGTGGACGGCGCAAAATATGAGAGCCCGGAAGCGGCTGTGGAGATGGCAGCGCCGGCGATGAAGTTGACGCTCATCATCGAGGCGACTGAAGATCCGGGGTTTATTCCGCGGCTGATTCCGCTGCTGACGGAGATGCCTCTGGCCGAGATTCTGAAGCAGCCGTTTGTGGCGCCGCTTTTGCCGCCACTGATGAAGCGTCATGAGGAAGCACTGGCATTGATCCGCGAGCGCGCGGAATATCGCGACGGAACGATCTTCTTCGACATCACCGATTATCCGACCGAAGGATTCAACAAGTTCATCCCCTACTATCTCTATCCGCAGGCGACGTATTCGATCGGGCTATCGAAATCCAGCTTCCGAACGAAGGTGGCCGTGGGATCGAACCCGTGGACCAAGGTTGACCCAAAGACGATGGTGAACCTGGCGCAGATTTGCGAGCGCTACGGCGGGGGCGGTCATGCACGCGTGGGGGCCATCAGCTTTCCGCCGGACAAGGAAGCTGAAGCGCGAGCCGCGGCCGAGGAAATCGTGGCCGAGCTTCGAGCGACGAAGCCGATCATCTGATGCACCGGTGTGTCATCCTGAGCGAAGTCCCGCCTCGGCGCGACCAGCCGAAGGATCTGCGGTTGCTCCTCGACAGTCTTCAATGAGCGATTATCTCTTCGCCTACGGCACACTTCAGCCCGGGCTTGTACCGGCATCGATGTCCCAGGTCGCCGCAAAGCTCACGCCAATTGGCGAGGGCTTCGTGCGCGGCGTGCTCTACGATCTCGGCCGCTATCCGGGGGCCATTCCCGATGCAAATTCGCAAACTCGAATTACGGGTAACGTACTGGAGCTTCCGCCAGACGCGGGTGTTCTCACCCAGCTCGACGCCTACGAGGGCTTCGATCCAGCGTCGCCCGACGCCAGCGAATATGTTCGCGAACCGCAAACGGTGGAATTAGCCGATGGTAGATCGCTGGAGTGCTGGTTCTACCGATACAACCTGCCAGTGAACGCGGCACAAATCATCGAGAGCGGGGTATGGGGAAAATGAATCGGCGCGGCGTGCGGCCGTCGCCAGTCCCGACTGAAAGCTGACAGCTGAAGGCTGAGAGCTGCCCCTCACAGCCCCAGCTCCCCAGCGCGCTTCTTCATGGCCTCAATGCAGAACGCGATGTGGGCGTCTAGGTCGACGCCGAGCTCGGCTGCGCCCAGAATAATGTCCTCGCGATGGACGCCGCGAGCGAATGCTTTGTCCTTCATCTTTTTCTTGACACTCGCGACCTCCACGTCGGCGATAGATTTCGTCGGCTTGACCAGCGCGCACGCCGTCAGGAAGCCCGCCAACTCGTCGCAGGCAAAGAGAACTTTGGCCAAGTGGGTTTCTCGTGGCACGCCTGAATAAAGCGCGTGGCCCAGAATCGCCGTCCGCATCACTTCCGGCCAGCCCAATCGCTCAAGCTCGCGAACGCCGACGAACGGGTGCTCTTCGGGCGTGGGATGCCGCTCGTAATCGAAATCGTGCAGCAAAGCCGTCGTCGAGTAGAGCTCTACGAGACCGGCGCGGTCCTCAGCTGCCAATCCGAGCCGATCAGCCTCCTGCTCACCGTAAGAAACGACGCAGGTTTCCACAGCCAGCGCGTGCTTCCGCAGACTTTCGCTCGCCGTCCACTCGGTAAGAATCTCCAACGCCCGCTGCCGGCCAAAGCCTGAGTTGTCTGCCATTTAAAATTCTCCAGTTGGCGATCTTGGTTCGCGTTTCGTCGGGTTTCCTCGGGTCTCATCCAGCTTTTTTAGGTTCGACCCTGATTTTCTACTTGACAATTATGGTTCATTCGTAGAAAGTAGCACCAATCAAGGTGCAGTGATGCACTTGGAGTCCCACGCTCTGGCACTCCGCGCATCCCAATAATGGCAACTTCAATTGTTAGCGTGGAAACACGCGAAGTGGTGCGGTGTGAATACTGCCGATTGATGCAGTATAGAACCACCAACTCTCTCTGCCGAAAGTGCCACAGGCCCCTGGACATTGAGGAGCCCGTATTTTTAGCCCCACGGCTGGTCACAAGCGCGCCCGTCCCGGTAAGCGGTGGAGCGGGCATGCAGGTGGCCTCGCAAGTGCGAGAGTTGCGCCGGGCACGCCACCTGAGCCAGCGGCAATTAGCTGGCCGGATGCTGGTGCCCCGCACCTACATCTCAAAAATTGAGAACGGCAAGGCGATTCCCACGCTGGGTTCGCTGGAGCGGCTGGCCACGGCCCTCGGCGTGGAGATTCGTCAGCTGGTGCGCGATGAGCGCAGCCGCCGCGACGAGGAAGTCACTGCGATCCTGGACGACCCATTCCTCGCCGAGGTTGCCGCGTTGCTGCCAAGTCTCGACTCGTTGCACCGGACGCTGTTCTTCGGCGCGGTGAGAGACGCGTCGACCGGCCGCCGCCGCACCGCCTAGAGCCGAGCGCAGGCCAACCTCCATTGCGCCCGCAAACCGCGGGCGCGCCGGTCTTCGCCTGGGCTGAATCTCGGCAGCTCCCGGCTGTTCGTTCCGCTCAAAGTTTCGCAGGGCGGCGCCCCGGTGTTTCGCTGCGGCGCGGCGCTGGCCCCGCTGCACGAGGTCAGACCGCTGCGGCTGTGGAAGCATTGCCAGAACGCTCGATTGCGGAATTCACTGAAATGCATTACGGTCGAAGGTGTGCCCCGGATTCGGTCGCGGGCGTCTGCGATGCCGGCCGGAACTCCGCTCACGCAATCAGCTGCATCTAAGCCGTCATGCGTGAACTCTGTGGGCGACCTTTCGGGATGCTGTCCGGGCCTCCGTGTGGAAAGCGTAAATGCGATCTTTAGTCGATCCCTTGTCTCCAAACCCCCCATCGCGCCCTGCTTTGCGCATTGACGAGTTGAGCACGGAAGAGCGCGCCGTCTATGCGATGCTGAAGCCGGAGTGCATGCCGCGCCACGTTGCCATCATCATGGATGGCAATGGCCGGTGGGCAGGCCGCCGCTCACTCAAGCGCTTCGTTGGTCATCAGCAGGGTGCAAAGTCCGTCCAACTGGTCACGGAAACGGCTTCTCGCATCGGCTTGCCTTGGCTGACGCTCTACGCGTTTTCGCTCGAAAACAATCTCCGCCGCCCCCGCGCCGAGGTCAGCTTCCTCATGCGCCTCCTCAAGACCTTCCTGGAAGGCAACATCGACCGCATGATGCGCAACAATGTTCGCTTCCGCTCCATCGGGCGAACCCACGAGCTGGCGCCCGACGTTCAGGACAAGATGCGCTGGGCGGAGCAGGAGACGGCCTCGAACACTGGCACCACGCTCACTCTGGCCCTCAACTACGGCGGCCGTTCCGAGCTACTCGATGCATTCCGCGGCTTGATGGCGGAGCTGAAGCACAAGCATCAGAGCCCGGATGACGTCACGGAAGAAGATATTCACCGCCATCTCTATACCGCGCACATGCCCGATCCGGATCTGCTGATCCGCACCTCGGGCGAGCAGCGCATCTCGAACTTTCTGCTGTGGCAGATCGCTTACGCTGAGATCTTCGTCACCGAACGCTACTGGCCGGACTTCAGGGGAATCCATCTGCTGGAGGCCATCCAGAACTTCCAGAGCCGTGAGCGCCGCTATGGCGGAATCGGCGAGGATGGCGGCGAGGTAGAAGAGAATCCCGACCAGATCAGGATCGCGGTTAGCTGACGAATCTCAGTGCATCGCCACTTTCTCACCCTCAGATTAGAGACCAGAGGAGCAGAATTCCCCCGCGCCGCAGGCCTGCCCGCAAATCTTCCGTAACCAGGCTTTCCAGCCCCGCCGGTGTATTCTCAACCCTGAATGAAACGCATCATTACCGCTGCAGTTCTGATTCCGATTGTTCTTGTTCTCGTATTTCTGGGCCCGCGATGGCAGTGGCTTTTCACGCTCGCCGTGGCAGCGGTTGCGGCGCTGGCAGGCTGGGAGTACTTGGCCCTGAGCCGGCGCTGCGGCGCGAACCCGCCCCGCGTTGCCACCATGGTGGCGCTGCTGGCCCTGTTCGCCGTGAACTTCGAGTGGCCCGACCTGACGCCCGCCCTGTTTGGAATTCTGGGCCTTAGCCTGCTGGTCTATTGCACCTTCTTCAAGCCCGTTGCGGAAACCATCGCCGATGCTTCGGCGTCGATCTTCTGCCTGCTGTATACAGGTCTAACCTTGATCGCTTTGCCCTCTCTGCGCGAACAAGCCAATGGTCCTTCCCTGCTCGTATTCCTGCTTTGCGTCGTGTGGTCTGGAGACATTGCGGCATACTATGCCGGGCGAGCGTTCGGCCGGCATAAGATGGCGCCCTCGTTGAGCCCCGGCAAGACATGGGAGGGAGCCATCGCGTCTGTAGCCGGCAGCATGGTTGTGGCCGCAGTGCTGGTGAGCCTGGCGGCCGTGATGCAGGAACCATGGAATTCAGCCGTCGTCGCCTGGCTGGAGCGCACCTTCCCTTCCGCAGTGCTGTCCTATCCCGATGAGATGTGGTACTGGCTGGCCCTTGCGGCCATCATCAATGTGGCCGGGCAGGTGGGCGATCTGTCCGAGTCGGCGCTGAAACGATCGGCCGGAGTCAAGGATTCCGGTACCCTGCTGCCGGGCCATGGAGGCATGTTGGACCGCATCGACGCACTGCTTCTCGCCGGCCCGGTCCTCTGGTACGTGCAGGTCATTCACCAGCGGTTCTAGAACTGCTTCAAGCTTCTAGCTGCTAGCTCCTGAACGGGATCGCGAACGGCCGGTGTTTTTCTCTGAGTTTTCCGGCCTGACCGATTCCCGGATGGCGTGCGCGAATCGCGAGCCGATTGCGCTGAGTGGAAATAGCTAGAGGCTGGAAGCTAGTAGCTAGAGGCTGTCTTTTGTAGCGGGTTCTAGAACAGCTTCTAGCTGCTAGCCTTCTCCCTGCCCGACGTCGAAGTTGACCCGGAACCAGGTCCGCGCCCTCAAACCGATAGAATCAAGAAAGCGAATAGCCTGAAATCTGTTGCATCGCAACCATAAGCTAGAGGCTGGAAGCTAGGAGCTAGCAGCTGCATTGAAGCGACTCGCCATTCTCGGATCCACCGGCTCCATCGGGCAGAGCACCCTCTCCATCGTTGAGCAGTTTCCTGACCGCTTCGCAGTCGTAGCGCTGGCCGCCGGCCGCAACGTCGACGAGGCTTTTGCGCAAGCCGTCCGCTGGAGGCCGCGCATGGTCTCGCTGGCCACCGCCGAACTCGCCGGCGAGCTGACCGTGCGGCTGCGCACCGCCGGCGTCAATAGCATCGACGTGGTCCATGGCACGGCCGGTACGGTTGCCTGCGCCACTTTGCCCGACGCGGACTTTGTGGTTTCGGCAATCGTGGGCGTGGCTGGGCTTGAGGCCACGCACGCGGCCATCCTTGCGGGAAAGCCAGTGGGCCTGGCCAACAAAGAGTGCATGGTGGCGGCGGGCGAGATTCTGACCGCGGCGGCACGCGAACGCAATGTGCCCATCCTGCCCATCGACAGCGAGCACAACGCAGTGCATCAGTGCCTGCGGGTCGGCGCGCACGACGAAGTAAAGTCGATCTGGCTTACCGCATCCGGAGGGCCGTTCCGCACCCTCCCGCTCCATCAATTCGCCGCCATCACTCCGGAGCAGGCGCTCAAGCATCCAACATGGGTCATGGGCCGGCGCATCACCATCGACTCCGCGACCATGCTGAACAAAGGGCTCGAAGTCATTGAAGCCTGCCGGCTTTTTGACGTGACGCCCGCCCAGGTGCGCGTCATCATTCATCCGCAATCCACCGTGCACTCCATGGTCGAGTATGTCGATGGTTCCATCCTGGCGCAGATTTCGGTCACCGATATGCGGTTGCCCATCCTGTATGCGCTGGCGTGGCCGGAACGGCCCAAGTCGACCCTCACCTTTGACCTGGCCGCGCTGAGGCGTCTCGACTTTGAGGAGCCGGATTTTGAGCGATTCCCTTGCCTCAAGCTGTCCTTTGAGGCGGCGCAAAAGGGGGGAGCGCACTGCATCGCCCTGAATGCGGCCGATGAGGTAGCCGTCGGAGCGTTTCTTGAACGGCGTATTCCTTTTACCGGCATCGCGGGTACAATTGAAAAAGTGCTCGCAGCAACCCCGGAGGCTCACCCCGCCACCATCGCGGAGGTGCTCGCCGCCGATCAGGAGGCTCGAGAACGGGCCCGGGCGCTGCTTGCGACCGCACCATGAGCGCAAGCCGGCAAGCCGTACTCTATCTAAGGAAACAACCGCACAATCATGCATGAATTTCTAATTTCTGCCGTTTCATTCATCGTCCTGATCGGCGTGATGGTGATCGTGCATGAGTTGGGGCACTTCACCGTAGCCAAGCTCTGCAATGTGCGCGTCGAGGCATTCTCCTTCGGCTTTGGACCGCGCCTGTTCGGCTTCAAAATCGGCGAGACCGACTACAAAGTTTGCCTGTTGCCGCTGGGCGGCTTCGTCAAGATGACCGGAGAAACCGAATCCGGGCTCACCGGCAGCCCATCGGAGATGGATGGCGATAATGCGGCCAACGATCCCAGGGCATTCACCGCGCGTCCTCGCTGGCAGCGCATGCTCATCGGCCTTGCCGGCCCATTTTTCAATTTTCTGCTGACCCTCGGGCTGATGGGTTTTTACTACGCCTTCATCAACGAAGTTCCTTCGGTGATGGTAAAAACCACCACCGTGGATTGGGTGACTCCGGGCTCGAACGCGGCAAGCGCGGGGATTGAGACCGGCGACGTAATTCTGAATTTCGACGGCGTCAAGAATCCCGACTGGGAAACCGTGGACGAACACTGCCGGCTCAATGCCAGCCAGACTGTGCCCGTGACCGTGGGCCGCGGTGGACAAACGCTCCTGCTGAGCCTGTTCGTGCCCTCCAGTGCCAAAAACGACAGCTTTGAACTGAGCGATGTTGGAATGTCGCCGCAGATCCAGCCCGGCCCCATCGACGTGGCAGAGGTGCAGGCGGGCCTGCCCGCCGCGCAGGCAGGGCTTCATGACGGCGATGAAATTGAAGCGGTCGACGGCCATGCGTTCCATTCAGTGGGCACCCTGCTCGCCTACATGCAGGCAGGCAAGGGCAAACCCATGACCCTGACCGTGCTGCGCAACGGCGCTACGATCCAGATTGTGGCTACGCCGGAGAAGCTCGATACCCGGTACATGCTGGGCTTTGCGACCAAGCTGACTCCCATGCGCGATGAACCTTTGTCGCTGGTTTCGGCGACCGGCAAATCGCTGGCCTACTTCAGAGATAATGCCCTGCTGGTGGGCGAGGTGCTGGACCGGCTCTTTACCCACCGCCTCTCCATGACGCAGATGATGGGGCCGGTAGGAATTGCCAAGGTGGCCGGTGAAGCAGCCGAGATCGACGGCTGGTACCCCAAGTTCGGACTGGCCAGCCAAATCAGCCTGCAGCTGGGAATGCTCAACCTGCTTCCCTTCCCCATTCTCGACGGGGGCATGATCTTGCTGCTTTTGATTGAGAGCGTGCTGCGCCACGACATCAGCCTGGCCATCAAGGAGCGAATCTATACCGCGGCCTTTGTGGTGCTGATGGCCTTCATGGCCTTCACCATCTTCAACGACGTGAGCAAGCTGCAACTATTCATGCACGTCAAGCCGTAGAGAAAGAGCTCAGAGAACAGAGATCAGAGTTCGGATCCCACTCAGTTGACTGTTGCTGATTTCTGATCGCGGTCCTTTCTTTGTTCTCTTTTCTCTTCTCTCTCTGCTCTGGAGCCTCATGCCAGTCACCACAGAAGTGCGCGTGCGTTATGCCGAGACCGACCAGATGGGCATCGTCTACTATGCCAACTACCTGGTCTGGTTTGAGCTGGGCCGCGTGGAGCTGTTGCGGTCCATCGGGCTCGCGTATAGCAGTCTCGAAACCGATCACGGATGCATTCTGCCGGTGATCGACGTATCCTGCCGCTACAAATCGCCGGCCCGCTACGACGACCAGATCCTGATCGAGACGCGGCCCGTCATGCTGCGCGGCACGGTGCTCAAGTTTGCCTACCAGATTTTCCGGAATTCAGACCAGGACGGGAAAGAGCGTGAGCTCCTGGCGGAAGGTGAGACCGTCCACGTAGTCTGCGACGATCAACTGCAGCGCAAACCGTTGCCGGAGAAGTACGAGGCGGCGTTGAGGACGCTGATGCAAGAAGAGGCGATTAGCTGACGAGCTGATCCCTGGAACCTCTCCCAGGGCGCACTCGTCCAGATCTCTCTAGCCCCTGCCCGCTAACGTTCTTTCTTCGTGTCAAGCCCCCGTGACCAAAATAAGTCCGCTCGCCTCCCGTAAGTCCCTCATTCCCTGACCTCTTTTCTCTGATCAGTGTCTCTTCAAGTTTGCCGATCATTACGCCCATCTAGCGCACAATAGTCCCATGATGACGAATCACGAACTCAGGCCGGCCTCGTTTATCCCCGCCTGCTCGGCAACCCCGCTGCCTTTTCTTGCTCCGCCAGCACCGCTAACTCCGCTCGCTCCGCTCCCGGGGAGTGATTTTTAAACACCTGAAACGTAAAAATGCTATGTAACTCTTTTATAATCAGCAAATATTCGACATATTCACTCACAAATTTCAACCGATTTCGGCCATTTTCTTCGATTTTGCGCCTGATTTGCCCCCGAAAACGTCCGAAATCGCAGTCTTTAACGCGGGACGACGGCTCAGCGAAGCACAACCGCCATGGCAAACCCGTCGAGGCCTTTGACGCCGACGGTTTGCAGGGCCGCTGTGCTCAGGCGCGGCTCGGCGGCCATCATCTCAAGGCAGCGTCGCGTGCCGACGATATCGGGCGCGGAGCTTTTGGCCTCAATGACACTCCCGTGGCGCGCGACGTTATCGACAACGATGACGGTTCCGCGACGCGAGAGCTTGAGCGCCCATTGCACGTAATGCGGGTTGTTCACTTTGTCGGCGTCGATGAAGATGAGGTCAAAAGGGCCAGCGCCCTCACGCTTCAAGATTGGAAGGCTTTCAAGAGCCGGTCCGACGCGAATCTCGACGCGGCGCAGCAGGCCGGCGCGCTTGAGATTGGCGCGGGCCACCTCCGCATGCCGGGGATTGAATTCGAGAGAAACAATGCGCCCGCCCCTGGGCAATGCGCGCGCCATCCAGATGGTTGAATAGCCGCCGAGCGTGCCGATCTCAAGCACGCGTTTGGCTTGCGTGATCTGCATCAGGACCTGGAGAAACTTGCCCTGGAGCGGGGTAACATCGATGGCCGGAAGGCGGGCCTTGCGATTGGCTTTGACGGCGGCTTTGAGCTTTTCGTCGGAAGGGGCGAGCAGATCGCCGAGATAGCGATCGACTGAGTTCCACAAGGACTGAGAGTTTTTTCTCATCGGAAGTTTAGCTCGTTGTGCGTCGCGGGTCGCTGATAGCCGTTCGCGTCTGAATGCCATTTAATCATGCCGCTGGTAAGCGATTGGCTTCTGGCTATTGGCTGCCTTTTCACTTCTCCCGTGCCACCACAAAGTCGGGCACCCAAAGAAGGGCGCGCTTGAAATCGCTGTCGGCGAGAGGCGCCAGAGCCTGGCGCGACTGTTCAGCGTAGCGATCGGCAGCGGCCATGGCGTATTCGACCGAGCCGTTGCGCACCAGAATTTCGCGGATCTGCTGACGGCTGACGTTCTCAAAGCTGCGGTCGTCGAGAACTCGGCGGATAGCCTTGCGATCGGAAGCCGTGCCATGATCGGCGGCGTGCACGACGGCCAGTGTGGCCTTGCCTTCGCGCAGGTCGCTGGCCACGGGCTTGCCCAGAACCTCTTCGGTGGCGGTGAGGTCGAGGACGTCGTCGACGATCTGGAAAGCCAGGCCCACGGCGCGGCCGAATACAGCCAGGCTGGATTCTTCGGCCTCAGTGGAATCGGCCAGAACAGCCCCGAGACGCATGGAAGTTGAGAACAGGCAGGCGGTCTTGCGGAAGATGAGGTCGTAATACTCGGCCTCGGAGACCATCTTGCCGAGCTTTTGAATTTGCAGCAGCTCGCCCTCGACCATCTGCTGGGTGAGGTTGATGAGCAGATCGAGCACGCGCAGGTTGCGCTCTTCAAGAGCCACTTTGAAAGCCTGCATGTAAAGCCAGTCGCCGGCCAGAACGCACTTCTCGTTGCCCCAGGTGGTGTTTGCGGAAGGCCGGCCGCGGCGCGTGTCGGCGCCGTCAATAATGTCGTCATGGACCAGCGTGGCCGTGTGCACCATTTCGACCACCGCGCCAAGGCGAATAGCGCTGTGGCCAAAAAAATCCAGTTGATGCGCAGCCAGCAGCAGAAGCGAGGGCCGGATGCGCTTGCCGCCGCCTTCGCGCAGGTACTCGGCAATTTCGGTGATGGTGCTGACGCTGGAAGCGGCGTCGCGGCCGAGCTCCTGTTCCACCGCAACGAGGTCCTCCCTCAGCAGCTCAAAGACCTCCCGCGCCGAAGCTATCGTGAATGTGCTCAAAGTGCTCCGATTTTAATTGATCGACAGGGGAAATGGCGATTGATTATGAAAATCCACTAGGCGTTCAAGCCTCGGCAATCGCTGCAATGGACACCTTCATGCCAGGGATTCGAACGGGTAACTTTGCTCCTTGCCGGGCAGGGGGATTGGCCGGAAACCACTTCACCCACTCTTCATTCATGCCGGCAAAGTCTGCCTCTTCAAGAAGGATAACGGTGGCGCTCACGACGCGCTCGAGCGAGGTCCCCGCCGCCATGAGGATGGCCGATACATTCTCAAGGCACTGTCTTGTCTGCTCCTGAATGGTTTCCCCAACAATCTTGCCGGTTACTGGATCAAGGGGCGCCGTGCCAGAGACAAACACGAGGCCCGCTGCCCGCACCGCCTGGCTATAAGTTGGCGGCGGAGGCGGAGCGTTCACCGTGCGAATGATCTCCCTGGCCATAGTGCTCTCCGTTCAAAACTGTTGCCAATGCTGCCGCGTTCAGTTGGTGCGATAGTTCGTGAACTGCAACTCCAGGCCCATGTCTTTGCCGCGCAGCAAAGCAATAATGGCCTGCAATTCGTCGCGGTCCTTGCTGGAGATTCTGACCGTGTCGCCCTGGATGCTGGCCTGCGCCTTCTTTTTCGAATCCTTTACAAGACGCACGATCTCCTTGGCTTTATCCACGGGAATGCCCTGCTGCAGGCTGATCTTTTGCCGGACGCTCTGGCCAGTCGCAGGCTCAATTTTGCCGTAGGTCAGGTTCTTGAGCGAGACGCCGCGCTTGACCAGCTTCTGGCAGAGAATATCCTTGACCGCCTCCAGTTTGTATTCGTTGCTCGATGCGAGCTGGATGGTGTCCTGGCCTTCGAGGTTGACCTCGGAGTGCGTGTCCTTCAGGTCGAAGCGCTGGCGAATCTCTTTCATCGCCTGATCGATGGCGTTGCGTGCTTCCTGCATATCGATCTTGCTCACGACGTCGAATGAATTTTCCTGTGCCATGGCTTTCTGAACCTCAAATCATCGGCGGTCTGCCGCCGGCTGTGCCACTATCAGTTTCCCACGAGGGGCGGGAGATGAAAAAACCGGAGGAAGTTTTGGGTCGTCGCGGCGGCGAATTCATCGGGGGCAATATCGTGCAGGCCGGCCACGACCTCGGCGGTTTGCGCGACCCGAGCGGGCTCATTGCGCTCGCCGCGATGCGGCGCGGGTGCGAGCCAGGGCGCGTCGGTCTCGACGAGGATGCGATCGAGCGGAATGCGGGCGGCAACGTCGCGCAGCGGCTGTGCCTTGGGGTAGGTGACATTGCCGGCAAACGAGACGAGGAAGCCGAGGTCGAGCGAGCGGCGAGCCTCGTCCCATCCTCCGCCAAAACAATGCATGATGCCGCCTAAGCCCGTTGGCCGCCAGTGCTCCTCCAAAACCAGGAAAAGATCTTGCCATGCGTCGGCGGATTCATTGGTCCCACGGCAATGGATGAGGATGGGCCGCTGGCGCGCTGCGGCAATCTCAAGCTGGCGGATCAGCCCGGCTCGCTGCACATCGTGCGGAGCACCCTCGTGATAGTAGTCGAGTCCGATTTCGCCGCAGGCGATGACTTCAGGCTCGGCCAGGAGTGCATCGAGTTTGGCCAAGGCCGCATTATCGGCCTCGGGCGTGTTGTGCGGATAGATTCCAGCGCTCGCGTAGAGCTGGGGAAGCCCTGGCCGGCCGTTGAACTGGCGGCAAATGTCGAGCGCCTGATGCATCTCGGCCGGCCCCTCGCCGATGCCGATGGAGAGGACGACGCCGATGCCTGCCTGCCGGGCGCGGACAAGCATCGCCTCGCGGTCATCCGCGTAACGCGGGCTATCCAGATGGGCGTGAGAATCGACGAGCAAAGACGCCTCGCGGGTGGAAGAATGAGGTCGAACAATGTTCAGTTTAGTGCAGTAGGAGTGAATGGGCGGCACAGTGGGCACGTGCGTCGCGCGTGCGGCGACTGGGCTACCATCGGAAGAGCTTATGCGAGCGAAACCGAAGCTGGGGCAGAACTTTCTCGTCGATCCACAGGCCGCGCAACGAATCGTGGCGGCACTGGGGGAGATCGGCGGCCTGACCGTGGTTGAAATCGGCCCCGGGAAAGGCGCGATTACAGGAGCCCTGGCGGCGCAAGCGGGACACGTTTTGGCCGTTGAGCTCGATCGTGAGCTGGCAACGGGATTGCGGGAGCATTTCGATCCGGCGCGCGTCGAAGTCGCGGAAGATGATGTTCTGCGCTTCGACTTTGCCGCGGTAGCAGCGAAGACCGGATCGCGGCTGCGCGTGGCCGGCAATCTGCCCTATGCCATCACCTCTCCCATCCTGCTGAAACTGGCGGCCAGCCATGCCTCGCTCGAGGTTGCCGTGCTGATGGTCCAGCGGGAAGTGGCCGACCGAGTGACTGCTATGCCGGGAACGCGCGATTACGGGCTGCTGTCTGCGACCATGCAGATGTACGGACCGG
Organism: uncultured Acidobacteriaceae bacterium; assembly: GCA_963828325.1. Taxonomy (GTDB): domain Bacteria; phylum Acidobacteriota; class Terriglobia; order Terriglobales; family Acidobacteriaceae; genus Telmatobacter. The sequence goes on along the minus strand of CAWHEK010000034.1, from coordinate 142,803 downwards.
TGGAGCAATTATTCACCTTGCCGCCGACGGCTTTTTCGCCGCCGCCGAAGGTTCACTCGACGGTCTTTCGCTGGAGATTGGCGCCGCGATTTGCCGAGTTGGGCGTAGTGGAGGATGGTTTTCTTCGATTTCTGCGCCAGATTTTCGCGCAAAAGCGCAAAACGCTGGCCAACAACCTGCGCGCCGCGGGAGTGGCGCCGGAAGAGGTGAATCGCACGCTGGCTGGCGCTCAAATCGATCCACTGGCCCGCGCCGAGGCTTTGACCGTCGAGACTTTGGCCAGGGTCTGGCGACTGTTGCAGAAGCAGTGACAGGTAGTTCGCCGAGGAGGTTTTGTTCAATGGGGGCGCGCGCGTAAGCTATGAGACAGGAGCAGCAACCCTTCGGTTTGGATCTTGAATAACGGCGAAAATCCGGAACCCGCAGAGCGCCAAAAGGAGTCTAACTAGCGACACGATGAATCCGATAATGCAACAGGAGCGACCAGACACTTTTCAGGAAACGCTGGTGAGCGCGCGCCGAACCATGCTCATGAGCGAAATTCTGAAGCTGGCCGGAGACAGCTTTCGCGCCAGCAAGGCACGGTTCGCATTGACCGCGTTGGGAATGGTGATCGGTACGGCGTCGGTGATTCTGGTTGTGACCATTGGGTTGACGGGCAAGCACTACATCTTGGAATTGCTGCAGAAGATCGGCACCAATTCAGTGGAGCTGGAATATGCCGGCGGCGGCGCGACGCCGGCGGAACGCGTGATGTACAACGACTTCCTTACCCGCGAGGACGAGAAGGCAGTCGATCAGCAGGTGCCGGGCGTCATGTACTCGTCGCCGGTATTGGCAATGCATAATCGCATCACGTTTCCGGGCGGCATACAGAAGGACACTTTGGTTCTGGGCGTGAGCCCGCAGTACCAGCAGATCCGAAATCTGATTGTGACCGATGGCCGGTTTTTTGACGATATCGACGACTCCGAGCACACTGAGTGCGCCGTAGTGACAGAGCCATTCGCTAAAGAAATGTACGGCAGTGACGATGAGGCGGTGAACCAGACATTCCAGATTCTTGGCATTCCGTTCACCATCATTGGCGTATTCAAGGAAAGTTTCACGGATTACGGGCAATCTGAAATCCAGGATCAGACCGTTCTGGTCCCTTATTCGGTGGGGCGCTACTTTACCGGAACCGAGAGGGTGAACCAGATTTATTTCTCCATGCAAAGCATGAGCGAGGTGCCCAACGCCCAAAAGGAGATTGTGCGGGTGGTCAGCGCGCGGCACCGGCCGAACTCGATTTATCATGCACAGACGCTGGCCGAGCTTTTAGACACCGCGGCAAAAGTTGCAGACGCGCTGACGGCAGTGCTGGTGATGGTAGCGGCGGTGACACTGGCCGTGGGCGGGGTGGGCATTATGAACATCATGCTGGCCAATGTGCGGTCGCGTATTCGCGAAATCGGCATTCGCAAGGCGCTTGGCGCCACTTATCGCGAGATCAAGTTGCAGTTCCTCACCGAGGCCGTGCTCATCTCGCTCACCGGGGGAATTGTGGGCAGTCTGGTTGGGCTCGCGATTCCGTTTTCCATTCGCATCTTCAGCGGCTACGACTTTCCCATCTCATGGATGTCGGTGCTGATCGCGCTCACCGCCGCGACGCTGGTGGGAGTGATCTTCGGTACTGTGCCCGCGACGCGCGCCGCGCAAATGGATCCGGTGGAGTCACTGAAGTATGAGTGACGATCGGCGGCCGGGCGACGAGCAGCAAGACGCCTCGACTGGCGAACCGGGCGGCGAATCAAATGGTGGACCCAGCCTGGTTCTTCTCTACAGTTTGATCGCGCTGGCTTTGGCTGTTGCCATCGGCCTGGCGGCGCTGATTGTGCGGCCTTTCTATCTGCGCCGATAGAGATTTGGCGCGTTCAGCACATCCTGCGCACGCGAGCCGGCATCCAAGCCTAAATGTTTGCGATCTCATCGCAAGCGACAGGAGAGAAACATGTTAAGAGGACAGCTCAAGTTGATGCGGCCGTTCTTCAGGCGCTTCACCCCGATGCTTCTGGCAGGCGCAATTGCCGTGCCGGTGTTGTGCAACGGCTGCGCTGGGACCGTTCGCGTTTACGATCCCTACTACCACGACTATCACGGGTGGGCGGCCGAGGAGCCTTATTACACGCAATGGGAGCACGACAACCATCGCGATCACATGGACTTTAACAAGCGCAACAAGGACGATCAAAAGGCTTACTGGGACTGGCGGCACAGCCAGCATTAGAGCGCTGGCCTTCAGCCTTCTCCGCCCGGCCGCGTATCAGGGTCGCAGCGTATCAGGGTCGCCGCGTATCCCGGTTGATGATCAAGACGGGAATGCCATCGACCACGGGATAAGCGCGGCCGCACGCGAGGCAAAGCAAGTGCGAGCTACTGGCGGGTTGCTCGAGGCGCAGTTCACCATAACAAGCCGGACAGGCCAACTGCGCCAGAGTCGCCGAATTGAATGCAGGAGAATGCGGCGGCTCATCGACCATGGCTGATCACCGATCAGTGAATCGTGGCATCGGCGTCAGCGCCGTCTGGACGCGGCTTGGGCCGGCCGGCAAAGGCCTGCTCGATGCGTTCGTTGGCGCCGGAACGCGAGAATTCGTGGGCCACGCGAATGCCGTTGAAGATGGCGACTTCGTTGGATGATCCGTGGCCGATGATGCAGACGCCGCGCACCCCGAGCAGCGGGGCTCCGCCATATTCGGTGTAGTCGAGACGGCGGCGAAAGTCGTTGAAGGCCTTGCGCGAGAGCAGCGCGCCCACCTGAGCGGTCACCGTCTTGTTCAACGAGCTGCGCAACGCATCGCGCACGAAGCGCCCGATCCCTTCACTGGTCTTGAGCGCCACATTGCCCACGAATCCGTCGCACACGATCACATCGGCCTGGCCGTTGAAGATGTCGCGGCCTTCCACGTTGCCGATGAAGTTGATGGGCAGGGCTTTGAGGAGCGGAAAGGCTTCGCGGGTAAGCTCGTTGCCCTTGGTTTCTTCTTCTCCAATGGAGAGAAGACCCACGCGGGGCCGCACAATTTTGAGAACGCTGCGGGCATACATTTCGCCCATCACCGCGAATTGCTCGAGGTTCTGCGCTTTGCAGTCGACGTTGGCGCCAACGTCGAGCAGCACGCAGGGATTGCCCTTTGAAGTTGGCATGGGAGTGGCCAAAGCGGGGCGATCAACGCCAGGCAAACCACCCAGAACCATCTTGGCGGTGGCCATGGCCGCGCCGGTGTTGCCGGCCGTCACAAAGCCGGCGCACTTGCCTTCGCGCACCAGCTTGAGGCCCACGCGGAGCGAGCTGTCGCGCTTGGTGCGGACCGCATGGGCAGCCTTTTCATCCATCGCGATGCGCTCTGAAGCGTGGTGAATGACGATGGGCAGATCTTCGCCTTCGTCTTCGAGATGCTCATCGAGCAGGTCGCGGAGCTCCGGCTCGGGGCCAATCAGATGGACGCGCACGGGAAGAGTGCGACAGGCCATGATGGCTCCCTTGATCTCAGGTTCGGGAGCCTTATCGGTACCAACTGCGTCAAGCGCGATGTCGGTGAGCATCTGGGTTGGGAGCTACTTCGCTTCCTTCACTTCAAGAACAGCGCGGCCCTTGTAGGCCCCGCATTTACGGCAGGCTTGATGGGGCAACTTCTTTTCGTGGCAGTTGGGGCACTCAGAGAGGCCGGTCGCGGTAAGAAAGTCGTGAGAGCGTCGGAGAGCAGTGCGGCGCGTTGAATGGCGCCTCTTCGGATTCGGCATGGTACAGTTCCTTTCGAATTTTCCCCGCTGACCCTGGTTGGGGGTCGCGGAACAGGGGAGCGTCCGATTCCACGGGTCAGCTTACCGCAAGGTATGACGCGCCCTGTTACAAAACCTTGAATAATCAGGACTTGATCCGGCTGCGCAACCCGGTCAACCCTTCCCAGCGGGGATCCGTCGGACCCTCTTCGCAGGAGCAGGGCTGGATGTTGCGATTGGCTCCGCAGTGCGGGCAAAGTCCTTTGCAGTCCGGCTTGCACAGCGTCCTGACCGGCAGGGATAAAAGCACCTGCTCACGCAGCACATCTTCAAGCAGAAGACTGTCTCCCTGATAATAACCGATTTCGGTCTCCGACGCTGTTATGGACCGTTCGGGGGCATCGGCATCTACTCCAATGGGGCGGAAGATGAGGTCAAAGTCGGCGGACAGGGGAATTTCGACCGGCTCGATGCATCGGGCGCAGGGAACCTGGAAGTTGCCGGCGAAGCGGCCCTTCAGGCGAATGTCGGGGACGATTTCCTTCGGCCCACGGTGCTCGTGGATCACTTCGGCACTGCCGGAAGTGGCCAGAGTGCCAATTTGCTCGGCTTCTTCGCCGAAATCGATCGCACCGGGCTTGAGCTCGAGGTCGAATTCGACCGGCTCGCGCTCAAGATCGAGGATTCTGAACTCCATGCTATGAGCGTAAAGCATTTTGAGCCCGCGGGGGAGTGATGCACAAAGTAACCGACGGGGAAGGCCCGGCGGGGGTTGGAAAGCAGCCCTCGAGTGGTCAGACCTCACATTGACAAGCACGGTTCTGCTGGGATAGAAACCGAACCATGCGTTTTCCAGCGGCTTTCCTGATTCTGGCTTCAGTGGTGTTTTTGGATTTTGTGGCCAGCGGTTCAGCCAACCAGATCGGCATGAACGTGATTGCGAGGCCAGTGACCCGCGAGCGCATTGCGTCGCTGCCCAGGAAGGAGCAAAAGGCGTGGCTTGAATATCTCGACCGGTCAGAGAGACAGAAGGTCATAGACAAGCGCAGGCTCGCCGATGAGCAGAAGGCGGCGAACAATACCAATCCAAAGCATGCGCCGCTGGGTTTCGGCGGGAGGGGGATGCGCGCCGATCACCCGGCGGAATGGTGGAGCAGCGATGAGGCGCTGAAGGCCGCGCGCAACCTTGTTTCCTGGCAGGTGGCCGATGGCGGGTGGAGCAAAAACATCGACATGGTGAGCCAGGCGCGCGCTCCGGGCGATCTGTACGACGCCAACAACGAAAATCGATTTCCGGATCCGGCTGACTTTGACAAGCCGGTCGATGCGAGTTGGCATTACATTGCAACGCTCGATAACGATTCGACATGGTTGCAGATCCGTTTTCTGGCGCGCGTAACTTCCGCACTGCTGGCGGCGCATCGCGACGCGGATGCGGCTCCGTTTCGCGCGTCGGTCGAGCGCGGCATCGAGTACCTGCTGAATGCGCAGTATCCCAATGGAGGTTGGCCTCAGGTTTGGCCGCTTGAGGGCGGCTATCACGACGCCATCACCATCAACGACGACGCGATGCTGCACGCGATCGAAATTCTGCACGACGTGGCGAATGGGACTGCCGACTACACATTTGTTTCGCGATCGTTGAATCGCCGGGCGGGACCGGCTGCGGAACGCGGCATCGACTGCCTGCTGAGACTGCAGATTACCGAGAACGGCGTGAAGACCGCGTGGGCACAGCAGTACGACGCGCTCACGCTCGAGCCGACTTCGGCGCGCAACTATGAGATGGCCGCTCTCACCAGCGACGAGAGCTTTCCCATCGCAGAATTCTTCATGGGCCTGCCCAACCCCAGTGCGGACGAGGCGGCAGCTGTCCACGCAGCCTGCGCATGGTTCGCACAGGTTGAAATCTTCGGCTACAGGTACGGAAGCGGGAATTTCATGGCCGACCGGCGCAGCCCCGGCGGACGGAGGCTGGTAGAGGCTGCGGGGGCCGGTCCCATCTGGGCGCGGTATTACCAGATCGGCACCGACAAGCCGATCTTCGGCGACCGCGACAAAACCATTCACGACGACGTGAACGATCTAAGCCTGGAGCGGCGCAATGGGTACGCGTGGTTCAACACCGAAGGCATCACAGTGCTGACGGAGTACAAGACTTGGGCGCAGACGCATCCTGAGTCCAAGTAAGACACACACACATCCTTGAAAAGCCTGTCGCGTCGAGACGGGGTGCGCCTTCGCCCGCCAAGAGTGCCGTGCCATTCAAGGCAACCGGGATTGAGCCGATAGGGTGATTAACATCCGTTGGTAAGGCTCGGCCGCATCCGAGCAGGATTAGCGGCGCTCTCATCCGCGCATCTCAATGCCATCGGCGCCCAACACTCATGATGAGTTTTGGGCTGGATTCAATCTGGGGATTAAGCCGGCGGGATCCCAAATCTGCGGCCCTGGCGGGTGATAGCAAGCCACTTGCCGGGGCTTCCCGCCTCTCCAATTCACGCATAAATCCCTGCCCCGCTTGCCGCGCTCATGAAATAAGGAAGTTTTCATCTTCATTCGCGGTCCCCCATGTACAGTTATTCTGGAAAGACAGCCAGCGCGGCTGAAGAGCGTCGGTGCGTCATTCAAGCAATACCTCACCGAGCATCCAACTGTGGAGAGAAACTGGCATGAGCGCGCAAGAGTATGACCTGGTCGTGATCGGTTCCGGGCCCGCTGGGCAGCGCGCTGCCGTGGCCGCGTCCAAAATGAATAAGCGCGTGGCCGTTGTCGAGGCACGCACGATGGTTGGCGGAGTGTGCGTCAACACCGGCACCATCCCCTCCAAAACCATGCGCGAGGCGGTGTTGCATCTTTCCGGCTACAACTACCGCTCGATCTATGGCGTGAATTACCGAGTCAAAGAAAAAATCACCATGGCGGACCTTGCTTTCCGCGTCCAGGCCGTGATCAAGACCGAGGTCGACGTGACCGAAGCGCAGTTGTCGCGCAACGGCATCGATGTGGTGCATGGCGTCGCGCACTTCCTCGATCCTCACCAGATTCGCGTCGAGGGGCCGCAAGGCGATTCAACTCTGTCGGCGAGCCAAATCATCATCGCGGTGGGAACTAAACCTGCCGTGTCCGACAAAGTGCCGGTAAATGGAAAGACCATTATCAACAGCGACCAGATCCTGGGCCTGGAAACGCTTCCCAGGACACTTGTCGTGGTGGGCGGCGGCGTGATCGGCGTGGAATACACGTGCATGTTCGCGGTGCTAGGTGTGCGCGTGACTTTAATTGAAAAGCGCAACCGGCTGCTCGAGTTCGCCGATCAGGAGATCATTGAGGCGCTCAGCTACCATCTGCGCGACGCGCGGGTGACGATGCGACTGGGTGAAGAGGTGGAAAGCGTGGAGGAGCCGACACCCGGCACGGTGGTGGCCAACCTCGAAAGCAAGAAGAGGGTCTCGGGTGACGCATTGCTTTATGCTGTAGGCCGGCAAGGCAATGTAGATGACCTGAACCTGGCAGCGGCGGGGCTGGAAGCGGACAAGCGAGGCCGCATCGCGGTGGACGAGCACTACCAGACCAAGGTGCCACACATTTATGCTGCGGGCGACGTGGTGGGTTTCCCTTCTCTGGCTTCGGTTTCAATGGAGCAGGGCCGCATTGCGGCGGTGCGCGCCTTTGGGGACACGGCCGCGAGCTCCAACCCCAGCTTTTATCCCTATGGCATTTACACCATTCCCGAGATCAGCTTTATCGGCAAGACGGAAGAGCAGTTGACGGGCGAAGACGTTCCGTACGAGGTGGGCATGGCCTACTATCGCGAGGTGGCTCGCGGACAGATTCGCGGCGACACAACGGGCAGGCTCAAGCTCATTTTTCATCGCGACACGCGCAAGGTGCTGGGCGTACACATTATTGGCGAAGAGGCCAGCGAACTGGTGCACATTGGCCAGGCGGTGATGACGCTGGATGGCACCGTGGACTACTTCATCAATACCGTATTCAATTACCCGACCCTCGCGGAGTGCTACAAAGTAGCGGCGTTCAATGGCCTGGGCAGGCTGCACAAGTACCAGTCGGAGTAGACGTGAACGAATCATCTCTCCCTTTCCCGAGGAGGGTGCAATGAGCACGGCAATCGGCGTCGTGATGACCGGCCATATAGTGACCGGCAGGCTGGAGGATCAACGGCTGGTGGGCAAGGTGCTTCGGTATCCCGAAGACCCTGAGCTGACGAACGAGCTCGACGCGATGCCGGGCAGTGAACTCGTCGAGATCATTGCCGGAAAAATTCATGCCCAGATTGGCAAAGCGGGAAGCGGTCAAGCGGGTGAGGCCGAAGCGATCGGCGTGGCAGTGCCCGGAATTGTGCGCTCGGGCGTTATTGAAGAGTCGCCAAATTTGAAGCAATTGAAAGGCATGCGCCTGGCTGAAGAGCTGGCCAATGCGCTGGCAGCGCGCGGGATTACCGCACCAGTGCATATAGCCAACGATGCGGACGCCATCGCCGCCGGGGTCGCCGCTACGCGCGGCAAGCTGGATAAGCTGACACGGGTCTGGACGATCGGCAAAGGCGTTGGCTACGGCCGCTGGCCGTATGCAGACGGTGTTTGGGAAGGCGGGCATATCACCGTTACCCTCGACCCCAAGGAGCGCTACTGCGGCTGCGGCGGCGCCGGACACCTTGAAGGCATTATGGGCCACCGCGCCATGCGGCTTCGTTTCCTCGATCTGGAGCCGGAAGAGGTTTTCGCCAACGCCAAGCAGGGAGACGCGCGCTGCCGTGAGTTTGTCGACCTATGGCACCGCGCTTTGGCAGCGGCGACCGCGTCCTTCATCCATCTGGCCGGACCGGGGCGCTTCTACTTTACGGGCAGCAATGTAGGATTTCTGGACTTGGAAAGACTGCGCGGCCATCTCGAAACCATGGTGCGCATGACCCCGCTGCAAAGCTTCTCGCTGGAGATTATGCCGCCTGACGATGAAACGGCTCTGATCGGCGCGGGCGTGAGCGCCCTGCAAGCATTGGCGAGATGAGCTTTCAAAGCATGCGCAAGTAAGTTTTCGACAAGCGATCGTGGCCCATGAGTTGGTCGGGGTCGAGAACGGCCCATACGAGTCCCAAACCAAGCGGCACAACCGAGAGCAGAAGCGCCGCCAGGCGTTCGCAGCGTTGCGCACGTTCGGGGCGCCGTCCTTCAAAGGTGCTGAGCGCGATGCCAGCGTATCTCATGCCCGGCGTGGATTGCGCCAATCCAAGGAAAAACACTTGATAACAGACGCCGATGGCCAACACGGCAAGCGCGGAAGATAGCTCGAAGGTGCGCAGGTCCGGCATTTCGCCGGCGCGCGCGGCAGCCAGCATCGCGACCGACACGAACGTCGCGAGGATCAGGCTGGCGTCGACTGAAAAGGCCATCAGGCGCCGGTTTAAAGGCGCGAGCTTTATAGACCACTGCTCTTGCTGGGGCGCGGGTTCTTCGAGAATCTCCTGCTGCGCCTGCAGCTCAAATTCAATCATCGACTCTTCCGCGCGCATCCAAATGGGCGCGGTAGGCTCGTCTACCGTGGGCGCGGGCTCGATCGAAACGGTTCCCGGATCGACTTCGAAAATGCTCAACTGGGATTGAGCCGGCTCGGAAGCCAGAGGACCTTCGGCGCGCCGGGGACGCATTCTGCGCGTAGCGATCATCTGGCGCGGGAACTGAATCAGGTTGGCGTGGATCGGCTCGCCCGCATCGCCGTTGATGGCGTCCTCAAGCGTTGTGGAAGAGGCAACCGGCGACGAGACTTCGCGAGATTCCTCACGATTCAAGGCAGGGGCGCGGCCCAAGGTGGGTGCTAGACCGAAGGCAGGATCGCCCAGCCGCCATGGCTGCTCCGCCTGCTTCGCCGCGGAAAACGTTGAACCTGTATCGGATGGCCGGGGTTCGGGCGCGCCGGACGCGGGCGCATGCGTTGGTTCATATTCGGGCTCCGAGGCCCATGCTGACGCTGCGGCGGCGGCTTCAAGACCATCGAGCACGAACTGCGCGGCCTCTTGCGCGTGCTGTGCAGCCTTCGATGCGGCTTCGGCGGCGCGCATCGCATTGCGCGCATCATCGGCCAGAAGCTCGCTGTAGCTCGGGGCCTGAGCATACCGCTCAGCCACGCGGGCAGCGGCCAGTGCGGCGCGATTGCCAAAAGCCGGGCGGCCATCCTGGATTACTTTGGATTGGCGTGTAAACGGTGCTTTGTGACTCAAGTGAGCGGCGACGCGCCGGTTGACTTCCTGCTTCCATGCCGGGGAGAGATTTGCGGAAGTGGCCGATTTACTCAATGCTCAAATTCTCCTTCGGTCGCAACGACGGTTGCTTGCCGGCTCATGCTGCTCGTTCCCCTTTCGCACAGGCGCGCGATCAGAATGGAGCGACACAGGGATTGCTCATGAGCCAAGGAAGAAAATTGCGGATATAGAACAGGTGTCACCGCGAGATTTTGTCCTGTCTTCGTGGGATCGACCCGAGCTTTGTAAGTTACGAGAGCCTGATGAAACGCGTCCTGGTTCATGCAGCCGGCTTTGCTATGCTGAGCGTTACACCGGTCATGGACTCGGGATGTGCCCTCGTAACTTAGTATGTATCACGCTGCTGGCCCTCTGTCACCCGCGACTGAGCGCGCAGGCCGCCCCAGTGTTGACTAATCCGGTACCTTCCTCGCAAAGCGAGACAAACCGCAGCGCGGATGCCGCCGCTGCTTCAGATCCGGCTGCGATCCCAGACGATCCCGATCAGGAATTGGTTCCCGTGGCTACGCCGGAACCTGAGCCAATAACCGGAACGCCCGTGGAGTGGGAAGCAAAGCAACAGGTATGGGCCGGCGAGACCTTGACGCTGACCGGCGATGTGGTGGTGCATTACGAGGATTACGTCCTTCGCGCCGACAGCGTGGTCTACAACCGAGAGACAACCGAACTTGAGGCGGACGGACATCTGCAACTGTCGGGCGGCCCGGATGATGTGCTCATCAACGCCACGCACGGCGACATGCGGCTGAACATGCATACCGCGCGCTTCTACGACGTGAACGGCTCGCAGGGCGTGCGCAGATTGGGACACGCGATGGTGTACTCAACGCCGACACCGCTGCTGTTTTCAGGCCGTGTCCTGCTCCAGCTGGGCGAAGGCAACTTCAAAGTGATCGATGGCTCGATCACCAACTGCCGGCTTCCTCACCCGGACTGGCGCATCATTGCGCATTCGATCGCGCTCGAGAATGACAAGGCATCCACCTCGAATGCGTTTTTTGAGTTTCTCGGCGTCCCGATTTTCTACTTGCCGTACCTTCAGCATCCGGCGAACGATAACGGACGCGTCAGCGGGTTCATGATCCCGTTCGTCGGCAACTCTTCGATCAAGGGTTATGTGGTGGGCGAACAGGTGTATTGGGTGATCAACCGCAGCATGGACGTTTCGGCGGGTGTCGAATACTACAGCAAACGCGGATGGGCGCCCACTGGCGACTTCCGTTACAAGGGACCGGGACTTGACCACCTGACCGCGCGCTGGAGCGCATTGATCGACCGCGGGGTTGAAGAACAGGTGGGCAACACGCTCGCCAGTTCCGCAGCGAGGCATTCTGACGTGCTTGCAGGTCCGATTGGATATGAGCTGGTCAACCAGGGTGGCGTGGATGTGAGTTTGTTGGGACGAAAAGATCTATCGGCTTCGACACGAGTGGCCGGAACCATCGAGTACCTATCGAGCTACGTCTACCGTCTCCTCTTCAACGACAACTATTTGCAGGCAACAAGCTCCGAGGTCGCGAGTGACGTGGTGCTCACGCATAATCGGAACGGCGCATTACCGACGGCCTGGCTTGACCGCTTCCAATCCTTCGCCAGCACCACAAACGGCGATGAGGTGAAGATTCTCAGGTTGCCGCTGCTGCGCTACGATGTGCTGGACCGGCCGCTTGGAGACTCGCCCCTCTATTGGGGATTGGGATCGTCGCTGGGCTATTTGAATCGGTCTGAGCCGTTCTTTCACTCCCGCAACGTGGTTCGAGCCGACGTCTACCCTCATCTTTCCCTGCCTTTCTCGGCCGGAGGGTGGAACTTCGTTCCCGAAGTCGCCGTTCGCGACACTGTCTACACCATCAGCCAAACTCCAACTCTGACGGGCCCTTTCACGGTTCCGAAAATTAATCACAGCGCGCTCAACCGCAGCGACCTTGAAGCGTCGGTTGACATCCGGCCACCCGCTCTCGAGCGCGACTTTGAGCTTCCCGGATGGCACCGGGAGCTGCGCCACGTGATCGAGCCTGAGCTTACCTACCGCTATGTCGGTGGAATCGGTGCGGACGCTCGCAATGCGCTTCTGTTCGACACCACCGACATTGCCACGGACGTGAACGAAGCCGGCTTCTCGCTGACGCAGCGATTCTACCTGCGGTCGACCGAAGCGCACCCATGCAAGACGGATGATGACGACGAGGCCACGGAGGACGCGACTGGCCACGCCTGTCCGAATGCGTCCCGCGAATGGGCGACGTGGCAGATCGCGCAGGAGTACTTCATCAACCCTAACTTCGGCGGCGCCGTCATTTCGGGAAGGCGGAACGTCTTTGATGCGACGCTGGATTTGATGGCGCCGACCTTCTTAACTTCGCCGCGCAACATTGCGCCTGTGGTTTCGCGCATGCGCTTTGAAGCCATCGATAACCTGCGCGTGGAGTGGGATCTCGACTACGATTCGATCGCGGGACGGATCGCCGCCAACAATCTTTTTGCGGGCTATAGTTTTGGCCGGACAACCCTCGGAGTCGGCCACGCGCTGCTCAACGCCCCCGAGGAACAAACCAGCACCGCCAGCAGCGTTCCCACGGTCATCAAGAGCCAGCAGCTGCAGCCTTTTTTGGAGTTTGGCAAATCGAGCGGCAAAGGCTTCGACCTGGCCGTGAACGGCGGCTACGATTTCGTCCAGCACGAAATCCAGTACGCGGGCGTGCAGGCGGTTTACAACTGGAACTGCTGCGGGTTGACTGCCGGTTACAGGCGCTACGAGTTGGGCACGATTGGATCGACCAGCCGCGACGAGACGCAATGGCTTTACAGCTTCACGCTGGCCAACTTTGGCGCGGTGGGAGACATCCGGCGCTCGAACTCCGTTTTCCGCGATCCCGCGTTGCCCCCGGCCTATTGAGGTCGTGACTGCGCTCGAACGGCGCGCGACAACTTCAACCCGAGAGAGAAAAGCAGTTCAAAAGTAATCGACTGGCAGCATGGTTAAGGTTGCCTTTTGCGGGGCTGTACGTCCCTCTATTGCCGCCGGAAAATCAAAGGAACCAAGCCTGGCCGAGCACCCTACTGGAGTATCCTTTGCTGAGAGGAAAACCCATTGTTCCGATTTCATTTTCTGGCAGGACTCCTGGTTGTGGGCCTGACCGTGGGCTGTCGAGCCCAGAGCACGCCGCCCTCGGGACCGGATCCTGTGCTGAACCACCGCATTGAAATTCTGGTCCGCTCTCAATACGAACTGCCCCCAGACGTGACGGTCAGCCTTGGCGTGCGAACGCCCAGCCAGTTCACGGGGTATGAGACGCTGCCGGTCACGATCACGCGGGGCACCAAATCCCAGGTGATCAATTTCCTGATCTCCGCCGACAACACGAAGCTGGTTCACATGGACAGCCTGGACCTCACCAAGGATCCTGCCGAAGCCATTCCAATCGCGGGACGTCCAGTTCGAGGCAATCCCAACGCGAAGGTGACCTTGATCAACTTCGACGACCTGCAATGTCCTTATTGCGCGCGCCTGCATGAGGAGCTGTTTCCCGGCACGCTGGAGCGTTACAAGGACCTGGTGCGGTTTGTCTATAAAGACGATCCACTCACGGAAATACATCCGTGGGCGATGCATGCTGCGGTGGATGCGAATTGCCTGGCGGCCGAGAGCACCGAGATTTATTGGACCTACGTGGATTACCTTCACGCGCATGGCGAGGAGGTCACCGGCGATGGCCACGATTTGAAAAAAAGCTTCGCCGCGCTTGACCGCATCGCCCTTCAGGAGGCAACTCTGGGCAAGCTCGACGAAGCCGCCCTCAGCGCCTGCATGGCCAAGCAGGATGAAACTCAAATTCGCGCGTCGGCCAAGCTAGCCGATGACATGGGAATCGATGGAACCCCGGCAGTGTATGTGAATGGGGAGCGCGTGAATGGCGGCGCAGTGCCCCAGGATGAGCTATGGATGGTGATTGACCGCGCGGTCCGCGCAGCCGGCGAGCAGCCTCCTCCGGCGCCGGCTCCTGCGGCCCCAGCCTCAGCCGGCTCAAATTGATGACGCGTTCGGGGTATCGGCAGGGCGCTGCGGGGATTTATCCTAGAAGGCCGGGGGAACCAGTAAACCCCATAGGAGAGACGAGCTTGCAAGTCGTATCCAGTTTTCGAGCACGGGCCAGTTTTGCGGCGGCCGCTCTGGTCGGCGCAGCCCTGTTCGCGGGTTTGGCGGGCTGCCACCGATCGCCTGCTGCCGACGTGGTAGCCACGGTCAATGGCAAGGAGATTTCGCGCGCCGAGCTTGAAAGGAACTACCAGGCGAGCCTGGAGGGCAGTGAGCAAACGCCATCGCCGCAGGAAGCGGATATCCGGCGCTTGAGTGTGCTCCATCAGATGATCCAGGACGAGATCGTGGACCAGCAGGCAGCCAAGCTGAACCTGACGGCCAGCGATGAGGACGTTAACGCCAAGCTGTCCGAGATCAAGGCGCCCTACACCGATGAGCAATTCAATGCCATGCTGAAGCAGCGCAACTTGTCGCTCGACGACTTTAAGCGCGATATTCGCCGTGGGCTGACCCAAAACAAACTCATGAACAAGGAGATTGAGTCGAAGATCAACATCACGGACGCCCAGATCGCCGCTTACTATGCCGCGCACAAAGCTGAATGGAATTGGATCGAACCGCAGTATCATCTGGCGCGGATCGTGGTAACCACAACGCCCGCGCAGCAATCGCCCAACCCTCAGGGCGATAAAACGGCGGGGGAAGCCGATGCGAAGCGGAAAATCGACGCGGCATACAGTCAGCTTGAGAGCGGCGTTGATTTCGCCACCGTGGCAATGAATTTTTCAGAAGATCCGAACACCGGACCGAACGGCGGCGACATGGGATTTGCGCGCGAATCGCAACTCAAGGCCGATCCGCCACTTTACGATGCGATCAGCAAGCTCAAGCCGGAACAATTCACCGACGTGATCACGGTCTACGATGACACGGTTCCGGGTCACAAGATCGCCGGTTATGCCATCTACAAGTTGATTTCGCGCGAGCCGGCAGGCCAGCGGGAGTTGAGCGATCCACGCGTGCAACAGGCGATCCACCAGTCGCTGCACGATGCACAAAAACAGCTCCTCCAAAGCGCCTATCTGGAGACGCTGACCGATGGCGCCAAGGTGCGCAACTTCATCGCCGAGCAGATTCTGAAGCAGGGCGGACAGTAAGAGCCGGGAGTTTTTCGTCGCTCAAAAGTCCGCTCTCTTTTCCCCTTAGAATTTTGTCTCCACTCTGGAGCCCGTGTAGTGAATCGCCTTGTCAGGCGCAGCAGTGACGTCGGGTCCGACACCATGGCCCGCCGCAACAATCACCACATTGAAACTGTGATCCTGTGACATGCCCGGATAGCTGCCCTGACGAGCACCCAGGGTTAGCGTGCGCGACGCATCATCCCAATGGATCGGGATGGTGGCGTGGGCGCCATTCTGGTAGCGATAGCTGTCGCCCTCGTCCTCATAGAGCGTGAAATCGGCATTGGCGCCGGGGTAGACGCGCAGCTCGATAGGATCGGAGGCCTGCCCAGCGTATTCGATCACCGGGCCAAGCGGGAGGATCGAGCCGGCCCGAACCGCCAGCGGGATGCGATCGAGCGGCGCGTCGACGGTGACCGTAGCTCCGCCTTCGTCGTGGCGGCCGGTCCAAAAGTCGTACCAGCGCGCTCCGGCAGGAAGGTAAAGCGAGCGCTGGGTTGCGCCCTGAGTGAGCACAGGACTGACCAGTAACGCCGGCCCGAACATGAATTGGTCACCAATCTCCAGAGTGGCGGGATCGGAGCGAAAATCCATCACCAGCGGCCGCTGAATGGTGTAGTCGTCGCTGGTGACCTTCCACGCCAGGGAATAAATGTAAGGCAGGAGCCGGTAGCGCAGGCGGTCAACGGCTACAAGCGCGGGAAGGACCTGATCGTAAACCCATAGCTCGTTGTGATCGCGATGACCGTGGGTGCGGAATACCGGGCAGAATGCGCCGTATTCAAACCAGCGTGCGTAGAGCTCCTGATAGCCCGGCGGAATGGTTTGCGCATAGTTGAGCGGATGATAGCCGCCAATGTCCGTCGTCCAGTAGGGATAGCCTGAGAGCGCGAAATTGAGGCCGGCTGGAACCTGGCGCCGCAATGCCCACCAACTACTGTAGACATCGCCCGACCACACCGTAGCGCCGTTGCGCTGCTGGCCCATGAATGCCGATCGCGTGAGCAGGAAGACGCGCTTGTCGGGGTTGGTCGCCTTCCAGTGCTCCGCCACGTTGCCTGTATGCATCATGGGGAAAAGGTTTGTGTATTCGAGGCCGCTTCCGATGGCTAGCTGTTTGTCGCGCAGAATCGCATCGCCGACATGCGGCCATGCCTCCTCCGGCTCCGAGCTATCGAGCCAGAAAGCATCCCATCCCTGAGCGAAAAGCTTGCCAACAAACTGGTTCCAGAAGAAATCTCTTGCGGCGGGGTTCGTAGGGTCGTAGGCCTGCGTGTTGTCGATCTCATATCCCTTCTGGACCATCTGCTTGAAGTTCTCGCTCGTGGTGTCCATCAGCGCCCAAGCCGAGATCATGGCATGGATGTGCTCGTCGTGAAGGGTCTTCAGCTCGGCGGGAACGTCGGTGTAGCCGGAGTTATAGACGGGGTCTCCCTTGCCGCCGTCTTTCCACCAGAACCAATCCTGCACGATGGCATCGATGGGAATGTGGCGGGAGCGGTACTCGGCCGCGATGGAGAGAATTTCAGCTTGCGTCTTATAACGGTCTTTGGACTGGAAGAATCCGTAGGCCCACTCAGGAAAGAGCGGCACATGACCTGTCATCGATCGGTATTGATGGATAAGGCTATCCATCTCGGGACCATAGAGGATGTAGTAATCGATCTGGGGCGCGGCCATCGACTCCAGATCCAGGTCAAGCGGGAATCGGTTGTCGAAGTAGCTGAACGAAGCCGTATTCCAGAGGATGGCATATCCCTTGCTCGACACAACGAAAGGAATCGCAACGTCAGTGTTGTTCTGGCCGAGTTCCACAGTGCTGCCCCGATAATTAAACATCCCGCTCTGGTGCTGGCCGAGCCCGTAAAGAGCTTCTGTCGCATCAGGACTGAAGCGGTCTTCAATGTGGAATAGCCCTTGTGCTTCAGAAGGGCGATAGGTGCGAGGCAAATTCGGCCGCTCGCGAAGCAGCTCCTCACCTTGCGCGGTTCGCACATTGAGGTTGCCGTTCGCCTCTGAAAAGGAAATCGTCAGCCGCGCCGTGGTTAAGTGGGCAGATCCGCCGGAATCGGCGAACTGAAAGGCTGCGCCCGGGCAAGCTTCAGCGGGCGCGAGCATCCACGGCTGGACCTCCGGCTTGGATGAAGCACCCGCGGCCCGCGCCGTTACGTGGATCACGGAATCTCCGCAAACCGTCACCTCGAGCGTTTCCCGCTCGTTGGCCGCGACAAAACCGCCGGTTGACTGCACGGCGGGCATCGCGGAAGGATGTGGCGCCTCTCCTGGAACCGGTTGGCTGGGACCTTGCTGGGCGTACGAGCAAACCGCAGCCAGGGCAATGCAGGCAGAAAGGCAAATGACTCGCGTAAGGCCAGAAGCTTGATTCAAGAACGCACCTCGGTACGCCAAATGTTGGAAGAACAGGTGAAATTTGGAAACGGGGAGATTCGGTTTCCAAGTAAAACGGCCTCCGCAAAGCAGAGGCCGTCGTGTTGTTGCAGGCGCATGAGCGGTCGCGTTTAGTGCATCTGGCCGCTGCTATCGATCGTGATGCCGCCGGGGCCCTGGTTCTTCTTCGCCTCGTTGGCCTTGCGCGTGTCCATGGCCTTCGTAGTCCATTGGTCTGCGAGCGCCAGGTCCTGGCTCACAGCCGCGGCATTGCCGTAATCCACGTCTGCCTTGTTTCGATAGATGAGGTTCAGATATTGCATGGCATCGTCGTAATTGGGGCGATCGTCAACCGCCATAGTCAGATACTTCAGCCCTTCGTCGACCAATGGTCCATTCTTCTGAGCCAGGTCTTCCATCACCTTCTTCGGCGCCTTCACATTGCCCTTGCCGTCATCGTTCAGGCCGACCCCCTGCAGCGCTTCCAGCTTGTTCTGGTGCGCCTTCTTCCAGTCGATCACGCCGATGGTATAGGCTGCCTCGGGATCGTTGGGATCGACATCGAGAACCTTCTTCTGCCATGACTCGGCTTCATCCATCTGGTTAATGCTGAAATAAATGCCCGCGATCTTCTTCATGCTGTCGACATCGTTGGGCTTTTCATTGAGAACTTCCTTAAACATGTCGATGGCCTGATTGGCGATCTTCAGGTTGTCGGGCGTCGTAACGCCGGGGGCTACGTCCTGCTCAAGCGCTGTCGCCAGATAGGTTTTCGCCATGGGCAGCTTGGGATCGAGCTCGGTGGCTTTTTGGAAGTGCTCGATGGCCTCATCGTAGTGACCGTTCTTGTAGGCATCGACTCCCTTGTTCAGCTGATCACGCGCCATGAGCTGGTTGCAGCCGCTCATGCCAACGACCATGCCGGTCAGGGTTGCCGCGAGCACCCAAAAACGTGCGGTTCCAATCATGTTCGTTCCTTCTCCTTGAGGTTTGGGCCATCGGGCCGCACCTCGTAAAACTCAACAGCCGGGTGCGGTGATAAAGTGCCGCAGCCAGGGCAAAAAAAATTGTACTCTTCACCGCGCCCGGATCAAGTGTTTCCGGACACAGCCAGCTTACTGGCCTTGCTGAATCTTGGGCGTCATCAGTCCGATGTGGTCCACGTTCGCCGCCCTTCCGATATCGATGACATCGGCGATATAGGCAAAGTTCACATCGTCGTCGCCCCTCACAAACATCACGCGTTCGGCGCGGTTGGCATAAATATCAGTCAACTTCGGCAGAAGATCTGCATGATTCACATCGGTGTCGTTAATCTTGTACGCGGGGGTCTGGCCGGGGCGATAGAGAACCTGAACCACGATGGTGCGATCATTCTGCGGTGGCTGCTGTTGCGGGTTCTTGGGCGGCTGGGGCACCAGCGCGTCCAGACCTTTGGGGACTACCGGCACGATGACCATGAAAATAATAAGCAAAACTAGAAGAATATCGATCATGGGCGTCACGTTGATCTCGCCCATCGCTCCGCCGCCGCCACCAGTGGAAAATGCCATAGTTCAAACTCCTCGCTTCCTGAAAATCGTTCTTGAGACAAACGGGCTGCAGTGCTACTCGCCGCCGCCGATCTGATTGCCTTCCCGCCTTTGCGTCAACAGGCCGACTTCTTCAACGCCGGCTGTGCGCACATCGTCGATGGCGTCTTCCACAACCTTGTACTGCGCGCGCGCATCCGCGCGGACATAAATCGTTTTGTCGGTTTTGTCTTCAAGTTTGTCGCGCACCAGGCTGCCAAGCTCCCCGGGATCGACTTTGTTCTGGCCAAGATACACCGCTCCATCCCGCGTGACGGCGACGACAATAGCGTCTTCCTTGTCGGCGTCGGGCATGTTGGTGGGATTTTCCACCTTGGCCAGGTCGATCTGGACCTTGTTCTGCAACATAGGAGTGATGACCATGAAGATGATGAGCAACACCAGCATCACGTCCACCATGGGAGTGACATTGATGTTTGAGTTTACCTTTTTGCCTTCGTCGCGAACTGCTACTCCCATAATCGGGACTCCGTAGATCTGAATTTTTCTTCCCGGATGCACTCCGGGCCAGCGTGAAGTCAAGCAGCCCGCGCAAGGATCGAAGAGTTGGGCGGAAGAGCTTCAGATCCTCCGCCCGGAAAAATTCTCGCCCGAGCCAAGCCGCCTCGCTCTTAGCGCTTGTTGCTCTGCTTGATGAAGTAGTCAATCAATTCGCTCGACGAGTTGTCCATCTCCACGTCAAAAGCCTCGACGCGGCCAGTGAAGTAGTTAAATGCCATAACGGCAGGGATAGCCACGAAGAGGCCGGCCGCTGTGGTCACCAAGGCCTCAGAGATGCCGCCCGCAACCGCACCGATACCCGCGATCTTTTGGGTGGCGATCGCCTGGAACGCGTTCAGGATGCCGATGACGGTTCCGAGCAGGCCGACGAAAGGCGCGGTTGCGCCGATGGTGGCCAGAACCGAGAGGCCCCGCTTGAGCTTGGCGTGCACGATGGCCTCAGCCCTCTCGAGGGCGCGGCCGGCGCTGGCGATGGTTTCATCGGTAGCCTGGCCAGACGAGGCGCGGAACTCCTGCAAGCCGGCGGTCACAACCTCGGCCAGATGCGACTTCTTGTTGCGGTCCGCGATCTTGATGGCTTCTTCGAGCTTGCTCTCCTTGAGCGCGCCGGCCACTTTGGGCGCAAACTCCCGCGACTGCCTGCGGGCAGCCGAGAAATACAGGTAGCGGTCGATCATAACGGCCAAAGACCAGATGGATTCGATGAAGAGGATTGCGGCAATGATGCGAGCCGGCCATCCCATGTTGTGCAAAAGACCCAGGACACTGAAGCTGACCGGGCCGCCCTCATCCTGAAGAAAGGCCAGATTGTTGACCGAGTGCGAAGCGAAATGTGCGAGCTGAGCGAGAATCACTGAATCGTTCCTCCTAAGGAGATTCTTTGTACTGAATTAGACCCGGCGCGGCGGGCAACTGACTTCGATGGAATGCGGCCCTTTATGAGTGGCATTCCGGCCTAAAGCGATGCGCCCTGCCAAAGAAGCGGCAGGGCGCCTGAAATTCTCGTCACCCACCCAGGGTGAAGATTACGTTGACTGTCGTTTCTACCTCGACCGGCTCATTGTTCAGCAGGTAGGGCCGGTAGCGCCATTGCCTTACGGCATCCATCGCCGCCTGCTGCAGCATTGCCGGTCCGCTGATGACGCGCAAATCCTCAATGGTTCCCTGCTTGGAGATGGTCGCCTGCAACACAACGGTTCCCTGCACACGGGCGGCTTTGGCGATCGGTGGATAGCTGGGCGCCGTCTTGTTCAGCAGGAAGCCGACGGCCACACCGGCCGAGATGTTTATCTTCTTGGGCGGCGCAGCCTTTACCTGCGGACCATTGCCGCTGCCGAACAAGCTGCCCATGACGCCGTTGTCGCCGCCGCCCATGCCACCAGCTACGCCAAAGTTCGTTGGCGGCGCTTCCTTGGTGCTGACCATCTCAATATTCTTCGGAATCTTGGTGGGCGCGGTGAGCTGATTGTTCATCATCTCGGACTGCACGTGCACCACGTGAACTTCTGGCGGCGGAGGCGGTGGCGGCGGAGGCGGCGGAGGCGGCGGCACGGTCAAAATGGTCGCCATCAACGCACTCGGGAGTGCCTCAGGATAGATAAGCGGAATCAGGATCAGCAGAATCAGGAGCGCGGCGTTGATGCCCCCGGTGACCAACATCCATCGGCCGCTCTTCGTCTTGATTCTCTTGCTGGATTCAAATGTGGAGTCTTCAAACATGGCCAGCCTCGGAGTTCGGGTATCGTTACTCCTACTTTAGACACCACGGGAGGGGGAATTGTTCCCGACGGAAAAATCCTCGTAAAGGAGCGAGTAAACCTTATCAGAAGTTCGCTCCCCCTGCCAAGAGTGCTGCAAAACCGGTGCAATCTTCAAAGGCCCAGACCGCCTCCCGAACCTGCCGGTGAATCGACGCCTCTGAACCCTCTTGGAAGCGATTCCCCAATGACAATGGATGCAGAAATCGAGCTTTGCGGCCATGCTTCTAGCTTTTCGACTTTCTGGCAGCCGGCAGAGAGGCGGCCTTGCCCTTTCCCGCGTGGCGTTCCTGCCAGGCCACCAACATGGGGGCGGCGACCGCAATAGAGGAATAGGTTCCAATGATGATGCCGATTACCAATGCGAAGGAAAATCCGTTGAGCACCTCACCACCAAAAATGAAGAGAGAAAGCACGGTGATGAATGTCAGGCCTGAGGTGAGCACGGTCCGGCTCAGAGTCTGGTTGATGCTGCGGTTGACCAGATCCGTCAAACTGTCGCGGCGGCTGATGCGAAGGTTTTCACGGATGCGGTCGAAGACGACGATGGTGTCGTTCATGGAGTAGCCGACCAGGGTAAGAATCGCCGCGATGACGGTCAAGCTGATTTCCTTGCCAGCCAGAGCAAAGGCACCCACCGTGATGAGCGTGTCATGGAAGCAGGCCACCACCGCGGCCACGCCGTAAATCAACTGGAAGCGGAACCAAAGATAGATGAGCATGCCGAGCATGGAGTAGAGAGTGGCCAGCGTGGCCTGCTTTTCTAACTGGTGTCCCACCGTGGGCCCTACCACGGCTACATTCACCCCTGTATTGGGGTTGAAGTAGTTGTTGTAGTGCGCCTGAAGCGCAGACTCAATTTCCTGCCGGCCGGTATCGAGCGCAGATTCGTTGGTTTCGACGGGGAGGCTAATGAGCACCTCCTGATTGGCCGGAGGTCCGAAGTTTTGAGGGCTGGCGTCTTTCAGGCCCGCGGCTTCAAGGGCCTTGCGAATCGCATTGAGATCGGGCGGCTGGGAAAACTTGATGTCGACCTGCGTCCCGCCTTGAAAATCCACTCCCAGGGGTACGGGGCTGCCGATGTGCTGCCAGTTCCAGGTCATCTTAACGATGCCTGCCACGCTGAAGATCATGGAAAAGGCGAGGAAATACCACTTCCATCCCAGCCAGTTCACATTCGGATTGCGAAAGAATTCCACTTCGTATCTTCTCCTGCTGACGAATCGCCGTCTCTAGATGGAGACCATCTCGCCGGCTTTCAATTTGTTCAAATGCGCCTCAAAGATGACTCGCGAGACAAAGACGGCCGTGAAAAGATTGGCCGCAAGACCGACGGTCAGCGTGGTGGCGAAGCCCTTTACCGGACCGGTGCCGAAGATAAAGAGAATTGCCGCCGAGACGATGGTGGTGACGTGGGTATCGACAATCGTGAGCCAGGCGTGGGCAAATCCCTGGTCCACGGCCGCCGAAGCTGCCTTGCCGGCTCGAATCTCCTCGCGAATGCGCTCGAAAATCAGTACGTTCGAGTCCACGCCCATACCAATGGTGAGGATGACTCCGGCGATGCCGGGCAGGGTGAGTGTAAGGGTCATTCCTCCACCACCCGAGGCACTTGAAATCGCGCTCGACAATCCCATGATGCCCAGCAAAATAATCAGGTTGAAGATCAATGCCAGATCGGCGTTGATGCCGGAGCCCTTGTAATAAATCAGCATGAAGGCCATCACGACGACGATTCCGACCACGGCGGCTGTAACGCCCTCGTGGATGGAATCGGCGCCCAGCGTAGCGCCCACCGTGCTTTCGTTAATGTAGGTGAGCGAAGCTGGCAGCGCTCCGGTCCGCAAAAGCTTGGAGAGTTCCATGACTTCGTTCTGGCTGAAGGAACCCTTGATCACGCCCTGATCGCGAATCGCGCCTTGGATCACTGCGACCTCGCGTACCGAGCCGCCCATCACCACCGCCATGCTCTTGCCAATATTGGCGCTGGTAAAGTCCCAGAACTTGTCGCCGGCTTCGTCCGTGAGAACGAAGTTCACCTCGCGTTGGCCGGTGTTTGAATCCACACCAGGATCGGCGGACCTGAAGTCGCTGCCGGCTACGATGGCGGAGCGCTCGATGATGTAATACGAAGTGCCGCTGGAACCGCCCAGATCGCCTGAGAACGGCACCAGCTCATCGTTCGGCGGAAGCGCCCCGTTGACGCTTTGCAAGGCCGCGTCCGAGGTTGGAAATGGGCCGCTGTCGACCGCATGAATCTCAAGCCGGGCCGTGGACTGGATGATGGACTTTACCTGGTCAAGGTCGCTGATGCCCGGCAACTCCACAAGAATCTGGTTCGCGCCCAGGCCATACTCCTGAATCAGCGGCTCGCTCACGCCCAGCGCGTCCACGCGGTCGCGAATGGTTTCAATGGCCTCTTCCACTGTGCGCTTATCGAGATCGCTTTCGAACAGCGGCTTCATGGTGAGAGTAAAGGTGTTGTTGGACCCGTTGGCGATGTCGTACTCGTTGGCATATTTATTGGCGCCAAGCAGGGAGTCGACGGCATCGGACTGCGCCTGGCTGACCCCTTCAACGCGAATCACGTTGGGCTTGCTCGGATCGGGCTTGAAGACCTGAGAATAAGCCAGGCTGGCTTTCTTCAGATCCTGCTGGATCTCTTGCACTGTGTTGTCGGTCTCGGCATTCACCGCGTCAGACACCTGCACTTGCAGGATCAGGTGCGCCCCGCCCTGCAAATCGAGGCCCATATGAATGCGCCCGGAAATAGCGCTCAGCAACGCCTTCCCGCTGATCCCTGATGGAATTCCGAAGATGCCATACAAGCAGATCAAAAGAACGGCAACAATCAGGGCAATCTTGTTTCTGAGGTTCTTCTTCATTTTCCCAATTCTCTATTCCAAAAGATCAAGGCGCGGAGCGCTAGGATTTCGAAGCGTCGTCTTGCGTGACCGAAGCAATCGCGTTCTTGGCTATTTCGAGCTTGAGGTTGTCGGGAGCGACACGAATCACGAACGAATCGTCCTTGATCGAGATGATGATGCCGCGAATCCCACCGGTGGTTGTGATCCGATCTCCCGACTTGATGCCGGCCAGCATCTGCTGCCATTGCTTTTGCCGTTTATTCTGCGGGCGGATCATGACCAGGTAGAGCAGCGGGAGAAGCGCCAGCGGAAGCAGCATAGTCAGGCCGCCACCAGCCGGGGATGCAAATGCCCAAAATGCAAGACTTGTCGGTTCGTTCATGGTTGGCTCGAGTCCCTTACTCGCCCTCCCGGCTGTCGTTCGCCGGTTTGGGGCGCAGGCTCACCCGGCCATTGCTGCCGGCGCCTGACAAGAAATTTGTCTCCGGGAAAGGTTCTAGAGGCCTCGGTCTTCTCCGGGCCGCATACTTCCTGTTCGACACAGCATCCCCTGGGCATCCAGGCACAAGGAAGGTGGTTCTCACCACGTTCTTCCAGCCCGGATCGCCAAAAAGAATGCCTAGAAAGATAAGAAATGCGCGGTGGGGGCGGTGTCAAGGCGACAAGGCTTTGAGGGTGACGGGAAGCACACGTGCAGACCTTTATAGACCACTTACGAATTGTCTACCTGCTCTTTACGAAGAAGGGCGTCTTCTGGATACACGGGGTCCTCCGGCCGGTGCTGGAATGACGGAATTGCGGCTCAAAGGGAGGACGGGAAGGGGGGTCGCCCCAATGATACTTGAGATTCATGAGCAAGCGCTGTGGCTGATTCCCGTGGGTCTCGCTGTCAGCTTCATGGTCTGGGTGCTGTGGAACTGGTGGCGTGAAGAGCATCACCCCAACGAAGCGAAAGCGGCTCACTCTCCTGAGGCGGCAAGCTTCCAATATCGAAGTTCCGGCCTCGCGCAAGTGAGGCAAAGCGACTCGCCATCCACAACCGTGAATCGCCCGAAGTTGACACCCTCGGCGCAGCGCTGACACACGACGCGATCGCGCGATTGGCCTGGCAAATCAGCCGGATCGATGTCCACGCGAACCCACTGCTCATGAAAGAGCTCGGCATCGGGTAATTCACGATACGCCTGGAGTTGCTGGCGGCTTTTCGTTTCCAGATGCGGATAAAGCCTGGCCGCGAGCTCGCGCGTGTTTTCGAGCGCGATGATTCGGATGGCGCGGCCTGAACCGAGATCGACAAAGGTCGCGGCCATCTTGCCCCAGTCTCGAAACTTCAGCGCGCGCTTGCCCAGCCGGCAGCCGGTCACGAGACCGATGGCGTCCGTGGCACAGCGATCAATCTCGACATAGGTGACGAGACGCTTGCGGTCTGCGCCGTGCGGATCGGCGATGCCGAGCCGGGCCAGCCCCAGCAGAGCCATGCGCACACCGAGGACCTGCCCGGCGCACAGATGTCCGTGCGCAGTTTCAGCCTGCCGCAATAGCTCTTCGAGCGATTCCATGATGTTGGCGCCGACCCGCCGCATTGTCCCGCCCAGCGGACTTACCGGCTATTTTGCCGGAGCCGCGGCTGGCGTTTCCTCTTCGTCGTCCGCGTCTTCGACCATGACTGCCGAGCCGGGGACGATGTCGTAGCTTACCGCATCCGTGCCCGCAGGATGAAATGTGATGCGGAGCGGCTCGCGTTGCCATTCCGGCGAGGTGCAAACCGGGTCCGGGTGATTTTGAGGGTCGAATGCCGCGAGCTTCTTCGCCAAGGCCGGCTTGCGGGCGGCAATTTGCGCGACGACCGCATAGAGGCTCTTGCCGCTGGGAGTAATGCCGCAATATGCGGCGTAGTCGCGGAACCAGCTCACCTGGCTCGCGCCGGGATCGTAATCGGGTAGCCGGAGCGCAACCAGATGTCCGGTTACGCGATCGATCAGCAGCCACGGCCCGCGCTGCCACACCCAGTGTTCCTTTGCGGCCTGCGGCTTGTCGGTGGGTAATGCATCGTTGAGCCGGATCACTCGCCGCACCACAAAGCTGCGGTCGGTCACGTCGTGCGCATCGCCTGTGGTCCACTCCTTCAGAACGCCGTCGACCAGGAGTGCACGGATCTTCAAAGAGTCTTCGGCTGGACTTGCGGCGGCCGGATCGCCGGCTTTGGAGTACGGCACGCTTCTGACCGCGCCCAGAACGACGCTGTGTGTTTTGCGCGGCGCGGCGTGCGCCGCCTGAGACAGGGCGAAAATCGCCGCCAAACCCAGAAATGAAATCTTGCTCATGACGCTTGCTCCCGAAAAATAGCCGGAAACACGCGCGCCTGGAGAACACGGGCATGGCCCATGCAATATGCAGCAATATCAATGAGGCTTAAGTTCTTGGAGGGATTATAGCCCCATGTTGAGTCTGCCGCTCAGCGGGGCAATTCTCAGATTTAGATTGCCGCAGCTTCCACGGCGCGCGCTACGCGAAAGGCTGTGCTCTCGCCCATGGGCCGGGCAAGAATCTGCATACCGACCGGCAGGCCGGTCAGGGTTGCGCCGCCCCCCGTCATGCCACAGGGAACCGAGACGCCGCAAATACCCGCCAGACTGGCGGTGACGGTGTAAATATCGGCGAGATACATGGCCAGAGGATCGCCGGTTTTCTCGCCCAGCTTGAATGCGGGGACCGGCGAAGTGGGCGTGACGATGGCGTCCACGTCAGCAAAGGCGCGCAGGAATTCCTCGGCCAGGAGACGGCGAACCTGCTGTGCCTTCAGGTAATAAGCGTCGTAATAGCCGGCTGAAAGTGCGTAAGTGCCTAGGAAAATCCGGCGCTTGACCTCAGCGCCAAAGCCCTCGTCACGCGAGTGTGAGTACATGGCTGAGAGCGTGGCCGAGTTCTGCGAGCGGTAGCCGTAGCGTACGCCGTCAAAACGGGCTAGATTGGCGCTGGCCTCGGCCGTCGCCACCAGATAGTAGGTGGGCACGGCGTACTTGGTGTGCGGCAGCGAAATCGGCTTGATGATGCAGCCGGCTGCTTCAAGCGCGGCAATTCCCTTCTCGATGGAAGCCCGGACTTCGGGATCGAGACCCTCAGCAAAATATTCCTGAGGCACGCCGATGCGCAGGCCCGCGGCGGGCTTGTCGCTTTCGGCGGCATAATCGGGGACAGGAGCAGGGGAACTGGTTGCGTCACTGGGATCGTGGCCGGTAATGACGCCCAGCACCGTTGCGGCGTCGCGGACATTCGCTGCCAGAGGGCCAATGCGATCAAGCGAGGACGCGAAGGCAATGAGGCCATAGCGAGAGACGCGGCCATAGGTAGGCAGCACGCCAACCACGCCGCAAAAGCTCGCCGGCTGGCGAACGGAGCCGCCGGTATCGGTTCCCAGCGTGGCCACGGCCATGTTGGCGGCCACGGCTGCGGCCGAGCCGCCGCTGGATCCGCCCGGTACGCGTGCGGGATCGACAGGATTGCGCACTGGCCCGTAAGCAGAGTTTTCGTTGGAAGAGCCCATCGCGAACTCGTCGCAGTTCGTCTTACCCAGGAGCACCGCGCCAGCGGCCTCGAGCCGGGCAACCGCCGTGCAATCGTAGGGCGGCCGGTAGCCTTGAAGGATTTTGGAGCCGGCCGTCGACGGAGCGCCCTGCATGACGAGCACATCTTTAATGCCCACGGGAATGCCCGCAAGCGGCGGCAACGGATCGCCCTTGGCGGCCATGGCATCGATGCGCGAGGCCTGCTCGAACGCGCGCTCTTTGGTTAGGCTCAGGAAAACGTTC
Source organism: uncultured Acidobacteriaceae bacterium (assembly GCA_963828325.1). GTDB lineage: Bacteria > Acidobacteriota > Terriglobia > Terriglobales > Acidobacteriaceae > Telmatobacter. The sequence goes on along the minus strand of CAWHEK010000034.1, from coordinate 114,624 downwards.
AGGCGTGGGTTCAGCTTCTCAATGCGGTCGTAGTATTTGGCGGCCAGATCCGCGGCCTTGGTGCGACCAGCCTCGATCTCCTCGCGGAGAACGGCAAGCGTTGGGGGCCGTTCGACAAATTTCTCGGCGGTCATGGCATCGCTTGGCAATTCAGAATCCCCTCTTCGGCTGTCCACTAAGGATGGGCCTTCGCGCTATCGTTCGATCACTTTGGGCACTTTGAAAAAGCCGTTGCCGGTCTCCGGCGCCTGTTGCATCACGGTCGCACGATCAAGCGAAGGCCCGACCTGGTCGGGACGGAGAGTGCCGAGTGCGCCGCCTGTAACCTCGCTCATCTGGGCGAGAGGCGCGACTTTGGATGTGTCGAGCTCATTCAGCTCGGCGACGTAGTCGAGGATGGCATTCAGGTCGCGCAACATGGGCCCGGTTTCTTCCGGCGCGAGCTCCAAATGCGCCAGTTCGGCGACCCGTTGCACGTCTTCGATGGTTACTTTTTCTCGCATATCGGCCGCAAATCTCGAAGCTCAAGTATAGCTGTTCGGCTCTCGCGGATTGCGCCAAGTGTAGTCGCAGATCGGCGTCCGCCAGGGCCCGCTGTTTACTTTGGAGCTTGGCACTATTCGACGGTCAGAGTCAGGTTGACTGATTTCGTGACGCCCAGCGACGTGACACTAACCGGAACGGTATACGTGCCCGGCTGCGTGTTGGAGCCTCCACCATTTCCGCCGGTGCCCCCGGTGCCTCCGCCGGAACTGGTGCAGCTGGAGACGCTACACACAAAGAACGCCGCCAGCAAAAGGAACAAGACCGTCTTGTGGCGCCTGAAAACCGCGAAAGGAAGAAGAACTAAAGCGCAGGTCAGCGGCAATGCAACGCGCGAGCCGATGCGATCGTTGCCCCGCCCGACGCCGCCCGGACGAGTGCCATGGAATTTCTCGATGCGAGCCGTAGTCCCGTTGCCGGTGGAGATTACGACCGCAACATTGCCTTGCGCTCCCGCGCTGAGCGTCTCATTGGCAGGATTGAAAAGGCAGAGCGCATTTGCCGGCAGCGTGCCGCAGGAAAAAGCAAAGGTAGCTCCAGAGCCGGCCGGCGAAATGACCAGAGCGTAATTGCCTTGCTGGCCGCTGGCAACGGTTTGAGTCGCCGAGCCGGTGATGTTCACGGAGAAATCAAATCCAGTTCCCGAAAGCGCCACCGTGGCGGGCGAAGCCACCCAGGAAGACGTAACCGTGAGCGATCCCGAAGCAGAGCCGCCCGCGCCGGGTTGAAACACGACCGACGCCGTGCAGGTGCCGCCGGCAGCCAGGCCCGACCCGCACGTATTCTGCGCAATGCTGAATGGCGCTGGAGCGGCGAGTGACACAGAGCCGATGGCGTAGTTGGAGGAGTTCGTGACGGTGACGGACTGCGCTGCGCTCGACTGGCCCGCTCCAACCACGGGAAATGCAATCTGAGAGGGGTTCGTAGCCAGGCCTGTGGCAAGCTGTCCCGAGCCGTTCAGGGGTACCGATGCTGGAGCCACGCCCAAAGTGGAGGAAGAGATTGCAAGCGTGGCGGCGATGGCGCCCGTGAGGCCCGGAGTAAAGACAATTTGCACTGTGCAATTATTTCCATTGTCGAGAAGGTTCCCGCAGGTGCTGCCCGCAACCGAATAGCTTGACGCAGCGACGCCGGCGATCGAAAACCCAACATTGGCCAAAGGCGAGCCCCCAGTGTCACTGACAGTGAGCGCTTGCGGCGCGCTGGGTACGCCCGGCTGCTGGTTGGCGAAGGTCAGGCTGGTGGGACTGATGCCGAAGGCCGCAGGCGCAAGTCCAGTCCCGCTCAAAGCTACGTTTTGCGTGCGCAAAGCGTCGGCAATCGTAAGAGTGCCGGTGACTGCGCCCACCTGAGTGGGAGCAAAGATCACGCTGATGGTGCAGACCGCGCCCGTCGCGAGCTGCGTTCCGCAGTTGCCGGAAACCTGGAATTGCGCGCTGACTGAAATTGAGATTGAGGTCAGCGGCAAGCCTCCGGAATTGGTTAACGTTACGTTCTCCGCGGCGGAAAGTTGGCCATTGGACGTCGAGGGAAAGGAAAGCGATGTGGGGTTAAGAACGTCGTTGGGCGGAGCGACGCCGTTCCCACTCAGTTCAACGGTTTGCATGCCCGCTCCGTCGGAAAAGGTTAGAAGGCCGGATGCGGAACCATCTTGCGTTGGCGCGAACTCCACTTCCAATTGGCAGACAGAGCTCGCGGCCACGCTGGTTGTGCCGCAGGAGTTGCCGGAGAGGATAAATGGCGGTGTGACGATGATGCTGCTGATGGGAATTGCTACCGCACCGCTGTTGGTGACGGTCACCTGGAGCGGCGCCGATGAGGTTCCCACTTCCACCTGGCCGAATGCGACAGTGGCCGGGGTCAGGCTTACGGCGCCTGCCGGTGAGCCGGTTCCGGTCAGGTCGACTGTCAGTTGTCCGCCGTAGACATTTGCGTAAATCGTCATTTCGCCGATCCGAGGGCCGGTGGCTTGCGGCGTGAATATGACCTGGATGGAGCAGGTGGCGCCGGCGGCGATCGACACGTTCACGCAGTTGTCGGTCTCGCTGAAATCTCCGTTCATCGATATCGAAGTGGGCATGAGCGCGATGCCGCCGGTGTTAGACAGAGTCACCGTCAGAGGGGTGCTGGATGTGTCAAAGACCTGGCTCGGGAAGGTGAGATACGCCGGCCCGGCGACTGCGGTGGTGAGGCCCGTCCCCGCGCTCCATAAAGGGGTTTGCCAAATCCCTCGCCCGTATGTGCCAGCTACCAAAACAGGCGAGGACGCCGTGACCGGGGCAGCGCTGAGGGCAACGGCTGGAGCGTTAGGCAAGCCGGAGCCAAAGGTTGACCAGCAGTTGGAAGGCGTCTGCCCGCAAGTCGCGACCTGGGTGGTGAGGTACACACCTTGGTCCGTGGCGACGTACACCGTATTCGCATTTTGCGGGTCGATGGCCAGACCGTTTGCCGGCGCGACGGGCAGGTTCGCCGTAATGCTCGACCAGGTCGCCCCTCCGTTCGTTGAGCGGTACACAACCTGGAGCTTTTCGGCAGGGGCATCCATGCCGGCCACCGTCACATAGACAGTGTTGCCCGTGGGATCGTGGGGATCGATGACCACGCTCGAAATGTCGAAGTCTTCCCAGTTCAGCGCATCCGGGTTGTTGACGACCGCATTGAGCGTCAAATCCTGCCAAACGGGCGCAGCCTCGGAGGACGGATCGACGATCGCGCTCAAAACATGGCCGGGCAGGTTCGAGCCGTTGCTGGCGGCGCCGTACATGCCGACGTAGACGATCTCCTCGCTTGATGAAATCGGCATGGCGGCCATGGAACGAATGAGTGCGTCGCCATTGCAGGAAAGGCCAGTGGCACCGCTCGAAAGGATGGGGCTGATGGCATTCGATGGGCTCCAACCGCTGCCGCCGGCGCTCCCGCGCCACACGCGGCAGGTTCCAATAAGCAATTGAGTGTCATCGAGCGGGTCGACCAGGAATGGCGCCGGCGCGGGCATGGTCTCGCCGTCGCCGCCGACGTCGGCGTCAGTGATCGCCGGGCTGGCGCCAAACGAGTCGGGGGTGCAAAGAGCCGACTGAGAGCACGCGTAAATTGCGACTCCAGGCTGGTCGTTTACGTACCAATTCGTCTGGTTGATGGGGTCGATAGCCACCGGACCCCCGTAGCCCGACAGAATTTGCGGCCAGTTCGCAACCGGGCCGGAGCTCTCGACACCCGCTGTTCCGTTGACGCCCAGGCCAGCCATCATGACGTAAGGCGACGTTGCGATGGAAGAAAGACTTACCACCTCGGCAAGCGATCCAAGGTTGCCGTTCAGGTTCTGGAAATGTGTGGAGTCAGTCGCCGCGCAAGCTGTCCCTGTCTCGCCTATCGCGTCCGTCGAGCGCCACAGCCCGCTGTCATTGCCGATAAAGATCTCCAGCGGGTTCGCCGCATTCCAGGCGAGAGAGTGCTGATATTCAGCCACCTGCGCGCTCCTGCAGGTTGTGGAGTTCGTTGTGTTTCGCCAAACGCAGCCCATGGCCAGACTGCACTTCCACAGGTCATCGACGCCGGCCAGCACAAATGTGTCCTGCTGGTTGGGAACCGCAGCCAGCGTAAGGTCATAATCGCCGTCGACGATCGTGGCCGCTCCCTCGAGGGTGCTGCTCTCAAGCGCCGCGGTGTTCCACTGTCGCGCAAAGGCAATTGTTGGATTGCTGCATGTTCCTCCACTCCGTGCGCATTGATCCTGCCACAACCCCTGGTCCTGGTTGTTCAGGTCGACGGTCCACGCAAACGTGTCTCCGGTTACAGGATTGACGGCCAGCGCGCCGCGATAGATGGGACATGCGATGGAGCCAACCGCCCCGGGGTTGGTGGGACACATGAGTGCGGTGAGCCCGGTACCGGGTTGCGCGCTCATTCGCGTCCACGTAACGCCGTCGGGTGATTGATAGTAGCCGTGATAGCGCACCGCGGCTACGAACAACTGACGCACAGGGTTCCACACCACAGCGGTGGCGGCCACCCCTTCCGTGTCGCCGGGGCCAAGCAAGCTGCTCGATGATGCGGCATCGGTGATCGTGGCCAAATGCCAGGTGGCGCCACTGTCTGTCGAATAGAAAAGCCCTTCATGGGTGGCAATTGGCCATGTGGCATTCACCAGCGTGCCTTCATAGGCGTCGGAGACCGCCGCCACGACAAGTTGCGGATTGACCGTACTCCAGGCAAAACCCGCAAAGCCCTGGCCGGCAAAGTCGGCATCGTTGAGGGCGATGCCCTCCTCTCGGTCCACGGTTTGCTGGATCAGGCTCCATGTGTTGCCGCCATCGGTCGAGCGCAGAATCCCGGCTCCGTAATAGGAATCGAGCAGGTCGTTGGGGTCACCGGTGCCGGCAAGGACGACGCCGGTCTCGCCTGGCTGCACGGTGATAGCGCCGATGCTGATAGAAGCGTCGGGGGCTCCGCCGAGCGCGGCGACGGTGTCGGTGAGCGGAGTAAAGAGGATGGACGAGGGCGTGGAAACAGCAGCATTGTTGGCCACCCAAACTCCGCCGCCGGTAGTGCCAACGTAAAGCCGGTTGCCTGTCGCGTCAGAGGGATCGAGAGCCAACGCAGACACGCGGCCAGACACGAGGCCGAAGTTTGGGGTTTGAACTGCCGCAGGGCCGAGCGGCTGCCAGGTGTTTCCTGACGCCGTGCTGCTCTGGACGCTGCGCATCTCGGTGCTGGCGGAGCCCGCGTGGCGCACGGCACCCACTCGTGGCGGCATCCTGCGACCCTGTACCCACCCCCGCTCGCGGAGAAAACGCTGTGCTTCAAGAACGCGGGGAGGAACTTGCGCCGGCTGGGGCGACGCTGGCGGATGCGGCGGTTGAATTTGCGCGGATGGAGTCTGTGTCTGCGCCGCGGCCGAAGCCACCAAGAGAAGCATCAGGGAGCATGAGGCCGTGGCTGCCTCAGCCCACGCTCTATAGCCTGCGCGATGCCGAGCCCACCTGGCTTGCTTCCCTGCCCTGCCGTGGCGGACGCCGGCCTTGTCCCACTGATCGAACATAGGATTCGTCACGCGTCTCCTGTGATTCCGGCTTCCCCTATCTTGCAAATCTTCCAATGGGGATGAGCGCGGAATCCAACGGATAACGCTCAACGAAACACGCAATTTCCGGGAATGAGATCGGCGCCCATTATAGGACAGCGTCGACTACGTTCAGTTGTGACCCCGGATACAACTTGTGCGCTCAATCAGGAGCAGCACCGTCCAAACGGATCTCGACTTCGCCGGCTCGCCGCTGCGAAAAAATCATCGTATGGGCCGGCTGCGACAATTACGATGAGTTGGTTGTGCGTCAACCCGATTGCATCTCTCCGTTTTTAGTAGCGTCCATTCCCCTCCCTGAGGTTTTTAATGAGGCGAATCCTTCTTTCCCTGCTCCTGGTTTTTGCCTTTTCCGTCGCCCACGCCGAGGACTATGCCCTCGGCCCTGACTCGCAGGTACAGGATGGCGTGCCCAAAGGCACGGTCACCAATTTCACGCTGGCGCCGGGCAAGGATTATCCCGGCACGCCGCATAACTGCGCTGTCTACACCGGCGGTGAAGTGTTCTTCGCCACATCCGTCGGAATCCAGATCGCTATGCAAAACGGCCGCATCGCGGAGATTCTCAACTCTCCGATCACAGGTGGGGGACCGCTGACGGCGATCACGTTCGACCAGATCGGCGATCAGAATTGGCTCTACGCGGCGCAGGACGGCAAGTTGTTCCGCCGGCCTGTGAAAGTGACTGGTGCGACCGCGTGGACGGTGGTGAAGCCGCCCAAGCCGACGCTCTAGAAACTGCATCGCTGCGCCATGAAAAAGGGCCGCCCTCAGGCGGCCCTCGTTTCTGCTGAAAGCTGATCGCTGACGGCTGAAAGCTGTCTCCCTACCACCGTCCCCAGGCGCGGGTGAAGTAGTCGGTCATCGTCATCCCAATCAGCACCAGGAAGACGAAAAAGCCCGAGAGCACGGTCAGCTTGGTCAGCCTGCGGCTGTACTTCACATGCATGAAGAACAGCACCACCAGCGTCATCTTGGTGCAGGCAATGGCGAGGGCCACGACGGGATTCCAGAAAAGGACAAGACCCGTTTCCAAGTGCCAACCAAACAGGCTGAAGCCGACGTGCCAGTCCCCGAGGTCGATGAACGACATCCACACCGTGAGCCCGGTAAAAATCAGCAAAGCCAGCAGAATCGATCCATAAATCGCCGGACTGACGATGTGGTGTTCCTGATCGTGCTCGTCGTGTTGGCCGTGCTGGTCTTGTTGGTTATGTTCGCTCATGCAAATTTTCCCCTCAATACCGGCTGATCAAATAGAGCAGCGGGAACAGAAAGATCCAGATAATGTCGACAAAGTGCCAATACAGGCCGAAATTCTCGACATAAGTGACGTGGCCTGTTGTGTAGGCACCTTGTCGAGCCCGGTAGATCATGAAGGTCAAAATCGAGATGCCGATGATCATGTGCAGCGCGTGCATGCCGGTCATTGCGAAGTACAGGAAGAAATACATCGCTGTCTTCTCCGCCATGTCTGGCGCGAGCGGCTTGTCGTGGTACTCCTTGTAGACCTCGGCGTCCGAAGCCGGGTTCAGAAACGACGAGTCGCTCCAGTGCAGGCCGGGGACGTGGTGCTTGACCCACTTCTCGTGATACTCGATGGACTTGATGCCGAGAAACGCCATGCCCAAAATCCAGGTGAGCGAGAGGAAGAGAATCAGCGTGCTCTTCTTGCGCATCTCCGCCGACCAGACGCTCATGGCCATGGTGAAGCTGGAGACGATCAGAACCGCGGTGTTGGCCGTGCCCCAGCCAACGTTCAGTTGGTGCGAAGCCTCGACGAAGGCGGGATAGTACCAGTTGCGCATCAGCAGGTACGACATGAACAGCCCGCCGAAGAACATGATTTCGGTGAGCAGAAAGAGCCACATGGCAAAGTTCGTAGCGTCGAACTGCTGGTCAATGGTCTCGAAGTGGTGGCGCTGATAGGCCGGGTGGTCGTGATGAACCTCGGCTACGGCGCCGCCGGAAGTTGCGGTGCTATCCGACACTCGCCACCTCTTTCTGTTTCTGTCGCTCCAGCCACTCGTAGTCGTAGGCTTCGTGGTCCATGATCGGGATCTCAGGGAAGTTTTCGGTGAGCGGCGGCGACTGCGTTTGCCATTCCAGGCCCGTCGCCTGCCAGGGATTGTCGCCCGCGATCTCGCCGTACTTCAGCGACCAGGTGAGATAAAGAATCGGCAGCAGGTAGCCCACGCCCAGGATGCTCGCACCGGCGGTAGAAAAGACGTTCAGCGCCTGGAACTCCGGCGGGTAGGCGGCATAGCGCCGCGGCATGCCCAGCGTACCCAGAATGAATTGCGGGAAGAAGGTGAAGTTGAAACCGATAAACGTAATCAGAGCCGCGAGCTGTGACAGCTTCTCCGGATACATGCGGCCCGTCCACTTGGGCCACCAGAAGTGAATGCCGGAGAGAAACGCCATCAACATGCCGCCCACCATGACGAAGTGGAAGTGGGCCACGATGAAGTACGTCTCTGTCAGGTGAATGTCGGTTCCCGTGGCGCCGAGAAACACGCCCGTCATGCCGCCGATCGTGAACAGGCCCATAAAGCCGAAGGCGTAAAGCATGGGCGTCTCAAAGGTGATGGAGCCTTTATAGAGGGTGAAAGCCCAGTTGAAAATCTTGATCGCCGAAGGCACCGCAACCAGCATGGTGAGCAGAGAGAAGATCAGAGCCGCGTAGTTTGAAATGCCCATGATGAACATGTGGTGCGCCCACACGAAGAAGGCAAACACCGCGATCGCCACCGAAGAAAAAGCCACCGCCGTGTATCCGAAGACGCGCTTGCGGCTGAAAGTTGAGACGACTTCAGAGATCACGCCCATGCCGGGCAGAATCATGATGTAGACCGCCGGATGCGAATAGAACCAGAACAAATGCTGAAAGAGAATCGGGTCGCCGCCGTACGCGGGGTCGAACACGCCGATGTGCACGGTGCGCTCGAGCACCACCAATACCAGGGTGATGGCCAGAACCGGCGTTCCCAAAACCATGAGAAGACTGGCTGCATAATTCGACCAGACAAACAACGGCAACCGGAACCACGTCATGCCGGGGCAGCGCATCTTGTGGATGGTGACGATAAAGTTCAATCCCGTGAAGATGGAGCTGAATCCGGCGACAAACACCGACAGTCCTGCCGAGATGACGTGCGTATTCAAGTAGTGCGTCGACAGCGGAGTGGTGAAGGTCCAACCGGTATCGACTCCGCCGCTGGCCATGGTCACAAGCATCATGCCGCCGGCGACGATGTAGAGGTACCAGCTCAGCAGGTTGACCTTTGGCAGCGCCAGATCCTTGGCCCCAACCATCATGGGGATCACGAAATTGCCGATGGTGGCCGGCACCGACGGCACCAGGAAGAAGAACACCATGATCAGGCCGTGCATTGAGAACACTTTGTTATAGGTGTCCGCGGCTACCAGGCTGGTTTGCGGCGTCAGCAGTTCCAGACGGATCACTCCGGCAAGCGCTCCACCGATAAAGAAGAAGAAGGTAATTGAGATCAGGTAGAGCGTGGCGATCCGCTTATGGTCGCCGGTGAGCAGCCAACTGAGCAGGCCGTTTTCCTTGGTCAGAAAGTTCATCTTGGGAACTCTGGCCGTGGACTGATCGGGAAGTTGAACGACTGTTGCAGCACTCATGGCTTGGCCTCCTTCTGCGTCGCGGGCGCCTTGGCCCCGGCCGCTGGCTTGGCGCCCTCATTCTCAGGAACCAGGTCGGTGGTGTTGAGAGTCTGCTGAACGCGGTAGTCGGAATCCAGATTCTTGATGTATTCCACCAGGGCAATCACGCCTTCTTCACTGATCTGTCCCTGGTAGGTGGGCATAATGGGCGCGTAGCCTTGGGTAATATGCTGCGAGGGGTTCAGGATCGCCTGCCGCAAATAAGCATCGTCGGCGGTCACTGCCTCCCCGGATGAGAGCGTGAGGCGAGAATTGTAAACATTGGCCAGGCTCGGCCCGCGGGCGTCAGGCCGTGTGTTATGGCACGCATTGCAGCTCAGGCTGGCAAAGAGCCGCTCACCGTTTTGCGCCAGGGAGTTGCCGCTGGTTGAGCTGTCGAGCCACTTCTTGAAGTCATCCGGCGTCATCACCACCACATCGCCGATCATCTGCGAATGGTTGGTGCCGCAGTATTGCGTACAGAAGAGGTGATACGTGCCGGGGGTCGTGGCCTCAAACCAGACCGTCGTGTAGCGGCCCGGAATGGCCTCGCGCTTTACGCGAAAGGCGGGGATGGAGAAGCTGTGAAACACATCCTGCGAAATGATGGTCAGCTGGACAGCGCGGCCTGTAGGAACGTGCAGCGCATTGATCTCGTGCTGGCCGCCGGGATGCTCGATCTTCCACATCCACTGCTTGCCCACTACATAAATGTTCATGGCGTTGGCCGGCGGCGTGTAAATGCGGAAGTAAAGCAGCGCTCCCCACACGAACATGATCAGGAACAGGCCCAGCGGAATGATGGTCCAGGTGGCTTCAAGAATCGTCGATCCCTCGATCTGCACTGCCTGCGGATGGCGTTTCTTGCTGTAGAGGATCGAGAAACCGATGATCAACAGAACGACAATCGTCAGCCCCACCAGGCTGACCAAAAGCATGAAGAAATAGAGCGCATCTGCTTCCGGCGCGATCTTCGACGCCTCAGGCGGAAATAGCGGGAAGTGTGCAAGCCACTTCTCGAGAAACTGCCACAGTACCGGGCTGATGTGGTCCATCCCTTTATCCGTTCGCTTTCTTTGCTGTATCCAGAGTCGCCACTGCGGGGTGATCGTGCTTGTAATCGCGGCGGAACATCACGAACATGAATCCCCCCAAGAGCACGATCGTGACCAAGCCTCCAAGCTGGATCACCCGCGCCACAATCAAGTCGTGCGTGTTGGTTGCCGGATCGTAGTGGTAGCAGTAGGTAAGAATGTTGTCGACCGGCGAACCAATGCGATTCGACGAGGCTTCATCGAGGCCCAGTAGAAGATCCTTGGGCGAATATTCGACGCCCATGTAGTACTGCGCCAGCTTGCCTTCCGGGGTCACAATCTGGATGGAGCTGGCGTGCGCAAACTGGACCAGGTTCGAGCCCGGCAAATTGAGCTTGACATAACGGAAGCCGACCGCCCCAGTGAGCGCATCGATATTCGGCTGCGTACCGGTCAGGAAATGCCATCCATTCGCGGATTCGGGACGGCCATAGCGCTTCACGTACTCGCGCTTCTTGGCCGCAGCCAGATCGGTTCCCTCGCTGGGATCGATGCTGACCACGACGATGTTGAAGTCCTTCCCGGGAATGTAACGGACCATTTCGAGGGCGCTGGTCAGGCCGTCAAGTTCCTCGGAGCAAAGCATGGGGCAGCGATAGTAAACCAGAGCGAGAATCGCCGGGCGCTTGCCGAAATAATTGCCCAGCGTGACTGGCTTGCCGGCATCGTCGGTAAAGGCCAGGTTCAGCGGCAACTGCGTATTGAGATGCTGGTCAACGCCCACGCCGCTCAGAATCGAAGGCGCTTTGTCGCTGGCGGTATCGGACTGTTTGTCGCCGTAACTGGAAACCTGCGCAACCAGAAGCGGAGCGGCAAGAGACAGAACAATCGCTCCCGCGGCGGAAATCACCGCTCGTTGCCGCCATCTCCGAATTGTGTTCGCACCCATCATGCCGTCTGTTTTCTACTCCCTGTTCCCTACTGGCTATTCCCCGCTTTTTTCGCCTCGGCCTCGGCTTCATCCTGCTCGTAGCTGGTGCGCGCAAATCCGTCGGTCAGCGGCACAGTCACCGTGGGGACGATGTCGCCTGTCATTGGGGCTTGAGCATTCGCCGCCGGCGCAACCGGCAATCCGCGCTGCGCGATAAGCTGCATGGCCTGCCCGATGGGAATTCTGACCGTTCCCTTTGATTGATCGACCCAGCTGTAATTGTCCAGAAGCAAATCTTCGCGCGCATGCAGGTCAGCCACGTCCTGGTTGCCGTCGTCGGTCTGCAACCGCGGCGTGGGGAAGGTCTTTGTCAGCTCCGCAACCTTGTTCTGCAGTTCCGGGCTCGACGGCAAATTGCCCAATTGACGTACATCCACCGTCTGGGTCCACTTGCTGTTCGGTCCGTCCTCGCGGTTCATGCGGGCATTGAACCATGCGCCTATGCCATAGCAGAGGATCCCGATTACCCCGACGAAGATGGCCAGCGAGGTAATAAAGACAATGATGCCCGTAACATTGGCGTCGGTGCGCTCGTAGCCCGCCGACGCGTCGACTTTCTCCGGCTCGCCGTGATCGGGCTCATGCTCGAATAGGTTATGCGTGGGCATGTTCGGGCTCCAGAATCTCCGCCAGATGCGGGTCGTTCACCTGCACCAGCGGCCGCTTCTTCAGCTGCGTGCAGAAGTAAGCCACCCAAAAAGCAGTCATAGCCACCGGCACGGCAATGTACTCCAGAATTCCCCAGCTGAAGTGCAGATTGCGTGCGGCGTCCTTGTAGTTCGGCTCGATCAGCCAGAAAAGATTCAGCAAAACGGCAACCAGCATGATCCGGCAAACAAAAACCAGCCGCTTCTTGTTGCGTTTCAGGTCTCTCGACAGCAGCATGGTGAACGGAATCAGCCAGTGGCAGATAAAATCGAGAGTGATGACAACGCCCCATCCGCCGCGGATGCGATCGAGATACCAATTGATCTCATCGGGAAGATTGCCCGACCAGATAATGAGGAATTGCGCGAAGCACAGGTAAATATTGAGCATCACGAAGGCGAAGGTGAGCTTGCCAAGGTCGTGTTGCTCGGTCTGGCGCAAAACGGTTTTGAAGGGCTCGGCCCTGGATAGAAAGATCGAAATGATGATGGAGAACGCCAGGCACTGGAAGCCCTGTTCCACCAGAAACAGCAATCCATAGACGGTCGAGAACCAGGTCACGTCCATCGACATCACCCAGAGAATCGCGGCCGCCGTCATGGTGATGGAGTAGACCACGATGCCGGGACCGCTGATGTTCTCGAGCTTCTTGATCCAATAGGGTGTGGTCTCGATTCCCTGGCTGTCGCGCTTCATCCCCAGCGAATTCAGCCGCCACGTGTAAAAGCCCCAGATGGCAAAGCAGATCAGGCTTATATACCAAAATGCATTCGGATTCAGCATGGGCCGCTTGAAGTTCAGGCAGTGAGCCTGAAATTCCGTGATCCGGCCGGCTTTCAATCCGGCTGCGGTGTCGCTGACGGAGGTGTAATTCGCCCACAGGTAAAGCCGCTTCATGAAAATGGCGACCACCAACCAATAGACAAGAACCAGAGGCAGCGTGCGGCTCATCGCCTCAAGCGGCCGCCGCAAAAGCAATCCCCATTTGCCGCCGGAACAATACTGCACCATGAGCAATGCCAGCCCGCCCACGGAGAAACCGAACGTGAACATCAATCCCAAAGTCCAGCCACGCAACAGGTGATCCCATCCCAAACCGTCTTGAGATTGACCCAGAAAAGCCAGAATCACCGCGATCACCGCAAAGACTCCCGCGATCGTCAGCGCGCGGGTTCTCCAGCCGCCGACAAACGCGGGGGCGGCGAGATCGGCGGGAAGTGCCTTGGCGTGCGGAATTGCGTCGTGTGCCATTTCCTTCGTCCTACTTCTGGGCCGCAGGGGCCGGTTTGCTCTGTGGAATCGAAATCTTTGGATCGGCCGGGAATGCGGGCGCCATGCCCGGTGTTCCCTCACCGGCCATCGGTTTGTACGCTTCTACCGCCGTCGACGGCATGGGCCACGGTTGCGCGTATTCCGGATGCCCTTCCTCCGCGGCCAGATCTTTCAAATTCTTGATCTGAGAGCCGGTGGGCGTGTCCTTCACCGTTGCGGCCTGGCTCAGTTGCAGTGCGCGGATGTAAGCCGCCACCGCCCAGCGGTCAGCGGGCGGCAGTTGCGCCGAGTAGTCCGGCATGGCGCCGTATCCATGCGTCATCACGTAAAAATAGTGCGAAAGCGGCTGCGACATGCGTACCTGGTCGTGAAGATTGGCCGCCGGCTTGAATCCACGCTGCACAATCTCACCCAACCCGTTGCCCACCCGCGAGTGGCACGGAGTGCAATAAATGTTGAAGCGCTCCTGTCCGCGCTCGAGGACTTCGATCGTCACCGGAATCTCTGAAGGCATTGCGTCCAGTTCCTGCTTGTAGCCGTTCGAGCCCTGAACCACGCCGGTATAGAAGTAGCTGTCCTCGTGGAGCTGGCCGCGCGCCACTGTGTCCAGCACCTGCGGCCGCGCGCCGCGATGATCGGCGAAGAAATCCGATCCGCGCTGCGGCACCATCCTCGGCTGGTCCTGCATGTCCTGACGGCAGCCGGCGACGATGAAAGCAGTTGCAAGACCCGCCAACGCAACGCTGCGCCGAATCAACCGGCGATTCGCGCCGGAGGCTGACGGCCGAGAGCTGAAAGCTGCAAGCTGCATCAGTAGTCCACCTCCACTACAGAAGTTGGAGCGAACTTTTGCAGATAGGCCTTCGTCTCCACCAGGTCAAACTTCGGATCCAGCGCTTCAAGGCACAGGAAGAACTTGTCGGTCGTCGCACCGTCGCGGAAGTTCGGCGCATTGAAGACCGGATGATAGAGTGACGGCAATCCATTCAGCGCGAGCATTCCGAAGGCCGCGGAAAGACCGGCCCAAAGAATGGTCCATTCGTAGGCGGGAATAATGAAGGCCGGCCAGGAATAGGTCGGACGACCCGCGATGTTGAGCGGATAAGCCAGCGTTGAGATCCAGGTCTCCAGCGAAAACATGGCCGCGCCACCAATTAGCCCGCCGATGAGCGTAACTAACGGCACCTTGTTGCGATGGAAGCCGATGGCCTCGGCTGCCTCTTCAACCGGATACGGGGTATAGCAGTCGAGCCGGCGCCATCCGTCTTCGCGCGCCTGCCGCGCGGCCCTCACCAGGTCGCTCGGCGTATCGAATTCGGCCAGCAGGCCGTATGTTCCTTCGCGTGCGGGCATCAGTCAGCAGCCTCCGCCACCTTGGGCTTGATCTTTGCTCCCGGCAGCAACATGCGAATTTCGTTCATCGGAATCATGGGCAGGAAACGGACAAACAGCAGGAACAGGAAGGTGAACAGGCCCAGAGTTCCAATGAAGGTCATGTAGTCCCATTTGGTCGCGCGGTATGTGCCCCACGACGAGGGCAGGAAGTCGCGCGTAAGGCTGGTGACGACGATGACGAAGCGCTCAAACCACATGCCGGTGTTCACGATGATCGACATGGCAAACATGAAGGGAATGTTGGTGCGCAGCTTGCGCGACCACAAGAGTCGTGAGCGGAATGGCAAGGTTGCAGGTAATCAGCACCCAGTAGGACCAGCCCATGGGCCCGAAGGCGCGATTCCAGAAGGTGAACGCCTCCCAGTGATTGGCCGAGTACCAGGCCATGAAGGCCTCCATCCCGTATCCGTAAGCCACGATGAATCCAGTGGCCAGCATCACCTTGCCCATGTTGTCGATGTGACGCTCGGTGACCAGCGCTTCAAGGTGATAGAACTTGCGCAGCGGAATGGCCAGTGTGAGCACCATGGCGAAGCCGGAGTAGATGGCGCCAGCGACAAAGTATGGCGGGAAAATGGTCGTGTGCCAGCCTGGCAACACAGCCACGGCGAAATCGAAGCTGATGACGGTGTGCACTGAGAGCACCAGCGGCGTAGCCAATCCAGCAAGCAAAAGCGAGGCCGTCTCGTAGCGCATCCAGTGGCGCACCGATCCGCGCCAGCCAACGCTGAGCATTCCGTAGAAATATTGCCCGATCTTCGATTTGGAGCGATCGCGCAGCGTGCCCAGGTCAGGCACCATGCCGATGTACCAGAAGACGACTGAGATGGTTGCGTAAGTCGAAACCGCGAAGACGTCCCACAGTAGCGGCGAACGGAATTGCGGCCACACCGTCATGGTGAACGGCAGCGGCAACAGCCAGTAACCCAGCCATGGACGCCCGACGTGAATCAGCGGGAACATGCCGGCGCACACCACGGCAAAAATCGTCATAGCCTCGGCGAATCGGCTGATGGCGTTGCGCCAGCCCTGCTTGAACAACAGAAGAATGGCCGAGATCAGGGTGCCTGCGTGGCCAATACCGATCCACCACACGAAGTTGATGATGGCGAATCCCCATGCGACCGGCTGCGAGATTGCCCAGATGCCGACACCTTTCAGAACCAGCCAAGTGACAGCCGTCAACAAGACAGTGGCTCCGCCCCCCGCGATCGTGAAGAGCGCAAACCAGCCCACTGGCGTGTGCGGTGTGAGCACAATGCGCGCGATCTTTTCCGTGATCGACAGGAAGGTCTGTCCCTGCGCGATTACGCGGAATTCTCCGGTGGCCGGATCGATCATGGGATCGTTGGGTTTTATTTCCTTCGTCGCCATCGCTCTCGTTCCCTTGGTCCCCGCCTCTATCCTTTTGCCGGCGCGTATTCCGTCGGCGTCACTTCAAGTTCCTGATTTACGTTCAGCACCTCTGCCAGGTATTGCGTCCGCGGCCGCGCATTCTGGTCGGCGATCACCTGGTAACTCCGCTCCTGGGCCCTCAGTTTCGACACCCGGCTGTTGGGATCGTTCTTGTTGCCAAACACAATCGCTTCCGCCGGGCATGCCTGCTGGCAGGCCGTCACGATTTCGCCGTCGTGGATATTCCGGTTCTCCTTGTCGGCGCGAATCTTCGCCTCCTGGATGCGCTGCACGCAGTAGGTGCATTTTTCCATCACACCGCGCGAGCGCACGCTCACGTCGGGATTGCGCATCAGCTTCAAGCTCTCCGTCTCGTAGTCGGAATAGAGCAGGAAGTTGAACCGCCGCACCTTGTAGGGGCAATTGTTCGAGCAGTACCGGGTCCCCACGCAGCGGTTGTAGACCATCAGGTTCAGGCCTTCCGGCGTGTGCACCGTGGCGCCCACCGGGCAAACCTGCTCGCAGGGCGCGTTTTCGCAGTGCTGGCAGTTCATGGGCTGGAAGTGTGCGCGTGGCGCGGCCAGGTCGCCCTCGTAGTAGGTGTCGATGCGCAGCCATTGCATGCTGCGGCCGATGCGCACCTGCTGTTTGCCCACCACGGCAATGTTGTTTTCGGCATAACAGCTCACAATGCACGCGTTGCAGCCCGTACAGCTGTTCATGTCGATCGACATGGCCCAGGAGTTGGCCTCGTTATATTCCCAGTTGGGAAACAGCGTGGTGTCGCGGCTGGGCGTTTCGTGGGTGTCGCCCTCGTGCGCGAAATTGGGATTGGCCTTGAATTCGTCCAGCGTGGCGTAACGCACGATGCCGCGCGGACCCAACGCCTCGTCGCCCTCGATAGAATTGTTTCCCGTGCCCTGCCCCTGCAAGAATTTGGCGCGATGATCCTGATAATGGCTCTTGGTGATCGCGATTCCCCATTTGCCGGGAACCTGGCGGATGGAGCCAGTGGCGTAAAGCGGCGCCCAGGTGTTGCGAATGAGATACGCGTTGAATCCCTGCCCTGAACCCACGCGTCCGGCGAACTCGCGGCCATAACCGAGGTAGACCGTGACTGAATTGTCAGGATGACCGGGCGCAACAATGATCGGCGCCTTCACCTTGCCGTTGCCCACGGCGATTTCAACGATGTCGTCTTCTTCCAGGCCTAACTTTGTGAGCGTCGCGCCGGAAACAATCGCCGCATTGTCCCAACTCAGGTTCGTGACGGGCTTGGGCAACTCCTGCAGCCAGCCCACGTTGTTCCAGCGGCCGTCATAAATATTTGGATCGGGGCGGAAGATGATTTCGAGGGAATCTTTCGATGTGGGCGTCGGAACATTCATTCCGCCCTTCGCGCCAGCCGCACCGCCACCGGTCGCGTATGCCGTGTCGGCGATCCAGCCATCATGCAGCGCCTTGCGCCAGCCGGTTTCAAAATCGCCCTTGATGTTGGCCTTCTGCGTCTCGCGCACCGCGTCATAGGGGCTCACAGCGGGATCGTTCATCAGCGTCTGGAAAACATGATGCGACGTGCGTCCGCCATACAGCGGATCGATCATCGGCTGCACAATGGAAACTGTGCCGTCATAGGAGCGTGCGTCGGACCATGACTCGAGGTAGTGCGCGGCGGGAATATGCCAGTGCGACTGCTGCCCCGTCTCGTCGTAATGCGAGCCAAGGTGGGCGACGATATTCGCTTTGTTGAAGGCGTCAGCGAAGTTCAAATCGGCGGGCGCGTCATAGATGGGATTGGCATTCAGAATGACCAGCCAATCCACTTTGCCCGCATTCAGGTCGGCGACCAGAGCCTTGAAGTCGCCAAGCTGATCGCTGGGAATCGGAATTGCCGGATTCGAAGAAACGAAAACTGTCTTGCCTGCATTGCCGAGCGCATTGTTGATCGCCAGCGCCAGCGCGGCAACCGACGGATCCTGATACAGACCGGGAAGCACCGCGCTTTTGCCTGCATTGGCCTTCAGGTCCTTGGCCACCGCGGCCAGAAACGCTTGCTGCTCGCCTGTCCATGCATAGGCTGGAGCGCTCACTCCCGCGACGCCGACCGCCTGCGCCAATGCCGCCGCAAACGCCGGAATCTCGCTGGCACGCAATCCCAGCCGGTGTTCGGCCTTCATGCCCGTTGTGGTCGTCGTGCTCTCGACCGCATAGAGCCGGTTCATTCCGTTTTCAGGCTGCTTGCGCCGCGCCGCGTAGTCGCGGACGAGTTTGTGAAATCCCGGATAAGCTGCGCTCGAAATGAAATCCGCATCCAGAGAAACAATCACATCGGCAGCGCTCAGGTCATACTGAACATTCACGCCGCTTGCTAGAAATGTTCCAGCGAGCGCGGGATCGTACTGCACCAGTTTCGCGCTCGGAAACGCCTTCTGAACTTCGCCCCACTGCCGTGCCAGCGTGGGCGACAAAATCGTCGCGCTCAGGAAGTAGATCCCGGAGCCATCCTTGGTCGACGTAACCTTGTCGCGAAATGCTTCCGCAAACTCCGCCCACTCGCGATTCTCACCGCGATAGGTCACGTGCTGCGAACGATCGGGATCGTACAAGTCAAGCAGCGTGCCCTGCGAATAAGGGTCGGAACTGCCATGGTTGTAGGCGTGCTCCGGGTTGCCATCGACTTTGATCGGCCTGAATTCGTCGCTCTTGACCAGCAGCGGCACAGCGCCCGTGGTGAACGGGTGAGCTGTGGCAAAGTACATCGGCTTGCCGAGAATCAGATCCTCCGGCGCCTTGATGTAGGGATAAATCGGCTCATCGGGCTGCTTGGTGCAACCGGCCAGGCCCGCGAGAGCCATCGACGCACCCATTAATTTGAGGAAGCCGCGCCTTGAAACCGGGTCCACCCACTCCTGCGCCGCCGAGGGAAACTCGCGCTCGACCGCAGCCTGAAATTCCTCGGTGTTGGCCAGCTCGTCGAGCGAACGCCAAAACTTCTTGCCCTTCGTCCCGCTCAGCTCGCGCCGCACCGCCTCAAGCGTCATGGGCTCGGCCACCGGGAGCTGGGAATTCCGCGGCTGCTGCTCGATCGGCCTATCGACTTTGCTTTCGCGCTTGCTCATCGGTGGCACACCTCGCAGCTCGTCAGGTCCTTCGGATTGCGAATGTGGTAGTTGTCCACCAGGAAATGGCCAAGATCGATCTGGCTGGTGAACTTGTGATAGCTCGGTGGCGCAGCGGGCATCGAAGCGCCCGCAACATCGTCCGACAGACCCTTCTCGCTCAGCGTCGGCACGCGCAGGGCCGCCACTTCCGGTCCAGCTCCGCTCGGATCCTTTGTCGTGCAGTTCACGCTTTGCGCCGTCGGCGTGCCCGACGCGACCGGATTCGCCGCGCACCACACCGGATGGTCATCGGCGGGCGCCTGCCAGTCCATGTTGTAGATCTGGGCAGTCGGGCGCAGGTTTTTCGCCGGGTTGCGATGGCAGTCCAGGCACCACTCCATCTGCAGCGTGTTCTGCGCATACATCAGAGGCATCTCGTCAACCTTGCCGTGGCAGCTTTCGCAGCCGATGCCCTTGTTCACATGGATTTCGTGATTAAAGAAAACAAAGTCGGGAAGATCGTGCACCTTGATCCAGGGAATCGATTGCCCCGTATACCAGCTCTGGCGGACCGGCTCCAGCAATTGCGCATTGGTCCAGATCTGCGCGTGGCAATTCATGCAGGTGCGCGTAGGAGGAATGCCCGCGTAGCTCGATTTCTCGACCGAGGTATGGCAGTACTGGCACTGCAGGCCGAGTCCCTGAACGTGATGCTTATGGCTGAAAGGAACTGGCTGATCGGCGCGCTGGCCTTGCCGCGTTACCCACGGCGAGCGCTGCAGCTGATCAAGCGTGACCCCCAGGGCAATCACGAGCAACCCCGTCAGCACCAGGCTCATGCGGGCCAGTGCGTTGGAGCTGCGGTCGAAAATCTGCGCCATGAAGAATTCCCGGTCTGACTCTCGTTTGGCATGCGCCGCGTGTATCGGCGGTCACACGGGTTATGTACAAGAAAGGCTCAATGATAGAAGTTCAGGGAAGGGGCAGACCGCCCGAAATTTCAATATAGCAAACTACGGCCATCAAACTACAAGCGTTGTGTGCCACATTGCGAAAATTTCACTGTGGGAAACCGGTTGGCAACCATCAGAAAAGAAAACCGGTTGTGACAAAGTCAATTGCGGGGTAAGCACCACCGTCCTCTGGTTTTCCGCGCACCAGAGGTCGGTATTGACATAGAAAAAATATCACGTCCGGTCCAACACTTGGCAAGCTCTCGAAGCCCGCCTCGATCTCAGACATGTACCGACGGCTTAATCCGCTGCATCTGTCGCCGCCGAGACCGCGATTCAGGCAGCGGAAATCGGGCCGGCGCAACACCTCTCTTCCCGGCAAGATGCGGCGCAGCATTCGGCGCATCCTGCCGATCTGGATTCGGCAAATGAACTGTCTTTGGATGTTCGTGGCCAACCGGCAATCACCAGAAAGACGTCGAGCACAAACAACGCAATGGCAATGTCGTTGAATAGCGTTGCCTGCGGCGAATCCGGCCAGAACTGATTGGCTGCCCAGAAAAGGAAGGCGGCCGCCAACAGGACCGCTTTCAGCAATTCCATCGGAGCCGGCCGGCGCGCAATCTGGTGGGCGAGATATGCCACGGCAATTAAAGCCAGCGAAGACGCCGCTAAAACTGGGTGACTTCCCCGTGGAAACAGCCTCGGAAATGCGTCCCATCCCAGCAAAACTGCGACACCTGCAAGAGTTGCCGCCCCGGCTATAACGGAGAGCAGCCGCGGATTGAAGCCGAGACGCATAGACATAGCTCATTATTTCCCGCGCTTTGAAAAGAAACCGTAAAGACTCGTCCCATCGCCGCGCCTCGACGCCCAGCCCGCCGAGTTAAGTCGATGCCGACGATTCGATCGTTTAGAATTCATAGGAACGTAACCATCGGTTTCTACACTCCCTCAATTCACGGGGCATATTCGATCGGCTTGGGTGGTCGGGTTTCTATCCATCGGAGTCGAAAGAGTGCCCGCGCAAGATACGTCAACGCCAGAATTCGCCGCAGAGAGACAAGGGACGACAGAATGAAATACGCCGGAATACTGGTGATGCCCGCAGGGTTCTTTCTTACGCTTGCCGCGCTGGCCTTGTTTCCCGACCCAGGGCGTCGCTTGGCGTTTGTTCTCTGTGGCCTTGCAGTTGAGGGCATGGGCCTGGCCGTTGCCATACGGGGCCATATGCTGCCACGGGGGGCGAGCCACCCATGAGCGCCATTCCGCCTGTGATTCCCGCGGCCGTCCCGGCAATCAGCGACGCTGTTTTTGCGCTCACTCTCGCGCTGCTGCTGCTTGCGCCAATGGCCATCGCCGGAGTGGCGCTTATCAATGCAGGCCTGGGCCGTTCGCGCTCGGCAGCACAGGCGATGTTGGGCAACCTGGCCCTGGTCGCGGTTGCCGCCATCGTCTTCGCTTTCATCGGAGCCTCTTTCACGGGATCGGCCGGATTGAAAGAAATGGTTCTGCACGCGGCGGGCAAGCCGTGGAGCGTGCTCGGTCTCGCTCCTATCCTTCTCCACGGGCTTGGCGCGTCAACACCGCAGGCTCAACTGGCGGTCTTATTTGAGTTTTTGGCTTTGGCCATGCTGGTTCAGCTCCCATGGGGCTCTGGGGCAGACCGCTGGAGACTTGCGGCGGGATGCGCATCCGCAGCGGTGCTGGCCGCGATCGTTTTTCCTCTCGCCGCGCACTGGATTTGGGCCGGCGGATGGCTTGCGGCACTGGGCGTGAACTTCTCCGCGGGCGCAGGGTTTGTTGATGCGGGAGGAGCAGCCACGGTGCACGTGATCGGTGGCCTCAGCGCGCTCGCCATGGTGTGGATCGCCGGGCCGCGCCGCGGAAAATTCCCCAAGGAAGGCCTGTCAACGGCCATGCCCGGCCACAACGCCATCTACGTCCTGTTCGGCTGCCTGCTGGCGCTGGTGGGCTGGCTGGCGTGGAATGTTGCCGGAGCGATCATCTGGGTTCACGCTCCGCTGGCGGCGCTGCCCGGAACCGCGATCAATACGCTGCTCACTGCCTCAGGCGCGCTGGCCGCCACCTTCTCCGTCACGCGTTTTCGCTTCGGCAAACCCGACGCCAGTCTTTGCGCCAACGGTTGGCTCGCCGGCCTGGTTGCATCGAGCGCCACCGCGGCCTTCGCCTCCCCGGCGGGCTCTCTGTTCATCGGAGCCGTAGCCGGCATCTTCACTCCGCTTCTGGTCGAAGTGCTCGAACTCGCGCTCTCCGTCGACGATCCTACCGGCGCCATTACCGTCCATGGCGCTGCAGGTCTCTGGGGATTGATCGCCGCCGGCTTTTTCGCGCCTCAAGCGGGTCAGCTGCTGGCGCAGCTTATCGGCATTGCCGCGCTGCTTGGCTTCATTTTTCCGCTCATTTATCTGCTCTTTGCGTTGCTCAACCGCTTCGTTCCCTTCCGCGTGGATCCCGACGGCGAGCGCATGGGAATGGATCTGCACGAGATCGGCGGCGGAGCCTATCCGGAATTCGTGATTCACCGCGATGAGTCGTATCGCTGAACGAATTCTTACCCTCGGCTTCCCTGGTTGACCTTAGGATGGAACGCGCATGGGATTCCTTGGTTTCCTGATTTACCCCTGGGGTCTGATCCTGCAGGCCGTGGCGATCATTCACTTCATTCGCCGCCGTCCCGACACATTCTGGATCTTCATCATCATTTTTCTCGGCTGGCTGGGAGCGCTTGTCTATATATTCGTCGAGGTCCTGCCCGATCTCGGCTTGCTGCGCCAGTCCATCAAGGGTTTCCCGCGCCGTAAGCGGATTAACCAGCTGCTGATGGAGATTCACGACAATCCTTCTTCGGGAAACTGGGAAGAGCTCGGCGATCTCTACATGGATGAGGGCAAGCTGCAGTTGGCCCGCGACGCTTTTAATAAAGCCATCGCCGCGCGTTCCGATACCGTCGACTGCTTCTATCACCGTGGGGTGTGCGCGGTTTTGCTCGGCGATGCGGCGGCATCCGTGCCAGACCTGGAAATGGCTGTCGAGCGCGATCCCAGCCACGATTTCTATCGTGCCGTGGGATTGCTCGCGCACGCCTATGCAATGACCGGGGAGAAAGAAAAAGCTGAGGCGCATTTTCGCCGGGCAGTCGAGCGCTCGACGCTGTCGGAGACGTATCTCAACTTCGCCGATTTTCTGGCATCTCAGGGACGCAACACCGAGGCGCGCGACTGGGCAAAGAAGGTGTTAGACAAACGGCCCACCATGCCCGGCTATCTGCGCCGCCGCGAAAGACCGTGGTTTCGGCGGGCCAACGCGCTGCTCAAGCAGATTCCGGCGTAACCCGCACTCGCAGATTCAGCGCTTCGCCATCAACAACATCACTACGAACATCACCAGCGGCACAAAAGCCAACGCCGCGTACAGTGCCAGCTTGCGCCCGCTCATCGAGAACCGCCCCAGCCGAACCGGCCCGTGGGGACCGGCTTCCATCCCCACAAGCTCCTGGTGTTCCAGCTCCCAGGCCATGTCGGACGCTGTCGAATAGCGATGGCGTGGATCACGCGCCATGGCGCGAAACAAAATCTCTTCGACCGCCGGAGGAATCTCCGGGTTGAGCTCGCGCGCCGGCGCAGGATCGGTGAGCAATCGCTCGTTCATCACCGCCAGCGGACTCGGTCCAGTGAATGGCGGCTGGCCGGTCAGCATTTCATAAAGCATCGCGCCCAGAGCATACAAATCGCTGCGCTGGTCGCCATGGTGGCCCTTCACCTGCTCGGGAGAAATGTAATCGGGCGTGCCCAGCGCCGGCGTTAAGCCCACCTGCGTGAGGCGCCGCGCATCTTCCTTCAGCGCAATCCCGAAGTCAATAATCTTGATGCGGTCGCCCTCGCACACCATGATGTTTTCCGGCTTCAGGTCGCGATGCACCACGCCGTGCTTGTGCAGGTTGTCCAGAGCATCGCAAATGGCAATCGTCAGGTTCACGGCACGGTCGACAGGTAGCTTCCGCTCCTCGTTGAGAATCGCCCGCAACAGCCGGCCATCAACCCACTCGATCACCATGTAACGGCGGCTGCGGTCCTCGCCGTCGAAGGTCTTCACCACGCCGGGATGATCGATCTCCTGCCCGATCGCCTCCTCGCGCCGGAAGCGCTCGAGAAGAACTGGATCGGCTTCCATCTCCGGATGTGGAACTTTCAATGCCACCTTGCGGCCCGTCGCGAGGTCGGTCGCGCGGAAGAGCGTGGACATGCCGCTGCGCGCAACTTCCGCATCCAGACGGTAATGATCCAGCGTGTCCCCGGCTTCCAGTTTTGTCATGACCTCAGTCAGCATCGCAGGTTCGATTGTTGCACGCAATTTGTAAGAAAATCGCAAGGATCGGCGAAGCCCGTGCTCGCATGCAAAGCAACAGTCCCAGCAGCTCCTGCCGTCCCGGTCTTGCCACCAGCAAACGAGGTTCCGAGCGTTGCGATTCTTGCCAAAAAACCCCCACCCTATCCCGCCGGGAATCATTATGATGAAGGTCAAGATGTCCCGCTGGTTTAAGATCACCGCCACCTGCCTTGTGCTGGCGTGCGCGGCATGGCCTGCTGATTCTCGAGCAGCCGCTGCCAGGCCTCGCCCCGCGAAGCCGGCAGCTCCGCAGGACACGGGATTCCTGAACCGGCGAATCGTGCTGCAAGGCGTCACCTACCGCTTTCAGGTTTACCTGCCGGAAGAGTGGCGGCGAGACGATGGCAAGCAATGGCCCATCGTCCTTTCACTGCATGGCCGCGGCGAGCGTGGCTCCGAAGGAATGTGGCAGACGCAGATCGGAATCGCCGAGGCGGTGCGCAACCATCCTGACCGATGGCCCTTCGTGATCGTCATGCCGCAATGCCCGCAAACCGCGCACTGGACCGATCCCGCCATGGTCGATTTGGCCATGGCCACGCTCGATCAGGAGACCGCCGAGTTTCACGGCGATGCTTCCCGCACTTATCTCACCGGTCTCTCCATGGGGGGTTACGGCGCGTGGGAACTGGCGCGCCTGCATCCCCGTCGCTGGGCCGCCATTGCAATTGCCGCTGGGGGCATCTTCTGGAGCTACGAACCGGATCGCTGGCTTGAGGCCTCGGTCCTGCCGGCCGAGTACGCGCGCGCCATTGGTCGCACCCCCGTCTGGCTCTTTCACGGCAGCCTCGATCCGGTGGTGCAGCCGCGCCAGAGCGAACTCATGTACGACGCCTTCAAGGCCAATAACGGAGACATTCGTCTCTGGATTTATCAGGGACTCAAGCACGACTGCTGGACACGCGCCTATGACGAGCCAGAGCTGCCGCGCTGGCTGCTGGCACACCATCTTCCAATGGCGCCCGAAGTCATGGCCGAACGTCTTGTGATTCCGCTGGTTCCGCCTACTGTCAATCTTTCTCCCGCGCAACTGGAGAGCCTGGCGGGCGAGTATCGCGAACCCAACGGAAGCTCGACCTCGACCATCTTCAGCCAGGGAGATCAGCTCTTTCAAAAGAGTCAAGGCGGCGAAGTCGCCCTGCTCCAGGCCGAGTCGGCCGACACGTTTAACCGCCCCGGCGATAAGCCCACGGCGAAGAACTTTCACCTGATCTTTGAGCACGATGCGAGCGGGCGCGTCACCGGCTTTATCCTCGATGACAATCGTCATCAGGAGCGTTGGGTGAAGCTCGGCGCGGACGTAAAGTGAGGATTCCTTTCGCGGCAAGGCGAGCCGCAACTTCGCGGTCGAACTTTATTGAACTCTCATCCCCCGAAACACCGTTACGGGAGAACCTTCCGCCAGAAATGCGGAATCCGGAGTGAGCGTCAGTAACTCTCCAAACTTAGAGCCATAGAAATGCGCCGCATCCCCCCGGAACCTGGCAGTCTTTGCTTCCCTCACGAGCCAGCGTGGATGTTGAACCTCGTATTCCAGGCAACCACCGTCCGGCTGGGCGGCATATCCCCAATAATGCTCGGTAATAAACTGGCCCAGAGAGTTATCAGGAGGAAGGAAGCGCGTTTTTTCCGTCTCTATCCTCATTGAGCACTTATGGGGGCCGGGGCTCCAGCAGTACTCGGCGTCCGCGACACCGGTGGCGGCAATGACATGGTTCGAATGGGACATAGAGACGCAGGAATAATTCTCGCCGAATGCGATCCGGGCAATTGCAGCAACAGCTAACTTCGGCACGAGTTCCCGAATGAACACGACGCCACGCTTCTCCGATCGCCTCACATAATATCGGAGGTTGACTTCTTCAAAGGAGCGGTGAAAGGGAATGGCAACGCCGGCGATGCGCGTATGGTTGAACTCGAATCCGACGAGACTGACATAGGTGCGCCCGTCGAATGCGTCCAGCTCGGTGCCACGGGGAACAAATCCGTGGAGCAGGCCAGGGTCGACTGCGTAATTCAACACGAGCAGGTTCCGCCATTCCGCGGTCAAAAAGACGCCGGGCCGTTTCACGGATGTTTGATCCTTCATAGGAGCTAGCCGGGGCCCTCCTTCAACAGCATCATGGAACTTGAACTGGGTTTCCTGCGTAGTATCTTCTCAAGGAAGACGATACTCGGGTCGCGCGAGGCAAGGAGGCGAATATGTTCTGCAGCGGATGTGGCCGAGCGTTGGAGCAGGGACAGTTGGTTTGTCCCCAATGCAACCGTCCTGTAGCGCCGCAAGTGCCTCCGGTGCCCGGCTTTGAGTTTATGTTGGCTGCCTACGCCAGCAAGACCCGGGTGCTCGGCATTCTTTGGCTGGTTTACGCCGGAATCAGTTTGCTCTTTGGGCTCGTCGGCATAACCATTCTTCACGCCATGTTCTCCGGAAACGGGGGACCATGGGCGCACGGACCGATGCCGAATATGTGGTTTTTCCCGATGCTCGCGCGTTTCGCCTGGATCTTCGTTTCAGGGCGGGCCGTTCTGGCGGCGGTGGCTGGATGGGGATTGCTGGAGCGCACGCAGTGGGGCCGGATTGTCGCCATCGTGGCCTCCATCCTCTGCCTCTTCCACGCCTTCCCGTTCGGCTTGATCCTCGGCGTCGCTACGCTGATCATCCTGATCGGATCGCGGAATTGGGCGCTCTACGAGGAACTTTGATAGAAGCTGTCAGCCATCAGCTTTCAGCTTGGTCGCGCCCTAAGCACGATTGAACAACTGCTCGCTAAAGTGCTTTTGCTCGCTCTTCCATGATCAAGCTAGAGGCTGGAAGCTAGCAGCTAGCAGCTGTCTTACAATCGTTTCATGACTTTCCCCGTCAACCGGATGCGGCGATTGCGGCGCACTGGGCCTCTACGCGCACTGGTGCGCGAGACCGTTCTCAATCCCGGCGACCTGATCTATCCGCTGTTTGTTTGTCCGGGCAAGGGAGTGCGCACGCCCGTCAGTTCCATGCCCGGCGTCTTCAATCTCTCGGTGGACGAGGCGGTGCGGGAGGCCGAGGAGGCCGCGCGGCTGGGTCTGGGCGGATTGCTTCTCTTCGGGCTGCCCGAAAAAAAGGACGACCTGGGCACCGCCGCCTGGGAAGACAACGGAATCGTCCAGCAGGCACTGCGCGCCCTCAAAGATTCAGAGGCCGCAAGAAAACTGGCCCTCATCGCCGATGCTTGCCTGTGCGAATACACCACCCACGGACATTGCGGCGTGGTGGTCAAGTCGGGCGACGGCCCCCATGCGAGCTTCGAAGTAGACAACGATCCCACACTCGAGTTGCTGGCGCGCACGGCCGTGAGCCAGGCCAAAGCCGGCGCCGACGTGATCGCTCCGAGCGATATGATGGACGGCCGCGTGGCCGCCATTCGCCGCGCCCTCGACAGCGCAGGCTTTGCGCAAATTCCCATCCTCAGCTACGCCTCCAAGTTCGCCTCCGCATTTTATGGACCGTTCCGTGAAGCCGCCGGATCCGCGCCCCAGTTCGGCGACCGACGGACCTATCAAATGGACGGGGCGAATCTCAGGGAAGCGCTGCGCGAAATCGATCTCGACATTGAAGAAGGCGCGGACATGATTATCATGAAGCCCGCCATGCCCTACCTCGACGTGGTGCGCGCGGCGCGCGAGCGCGTCGACGTTCCCATCGGCGCTTACCAGGTTTCAGGCGAGTATTCGATGTTGCAGGCGGCATTTGAAAAGGGCTGGCTGGATCGCGATCGCGCGATTTTGGAATCTCTGATCGGCATGCGCCGCGCCGGCGCCGACTTCATCGTGACCTACTTCGCGAAGGACGCCGCAAAGCTGCTTGGATAGATCGCACAAATGCCGGAAAATGAGAGCGGCTTTAGCCGCCGAGGGATGGGTTTCTCAACTTTGACGACTTTTTCCGCAGGCTCTTTAGCCCCTGAGGAATGTCCTCGAACTGCCCCTGCTATTTACGCAATCAGTTCCAGGCTCCGCACAATTCACTACCGGCTGAAAGGGCTTTCAACTCCATGAAGATTCCTTTTGTTCTCTTCGCACTCTTCGCGACCTTCGGAATTGCGCTATTGTGCGCGTCGGCCGGCGCCCAACCCGCTCCGCAGGTGATTCATCTCTGGGAAAACGGCGCGCCGGGGTTCGAGAGCCGCAAGGACATCCCGGAACAGGCTCAGGATTATTGGGTGCGCAACGTAAACGATCCATCGATCACCGTCTTCCTGCCTCCGAAAGACAAGGCCAACGGTGCGGCGGTGGTCATCGCGCCCGGCGGAGGCTTTCGCGAACTGGTCTTCAACGCCGAAGGAGTGCAGGCCGCGCAATTCCTGAACAGCATTGGTGTGGCGGCGTTCGCGCTGAAATATCGCTTGCCCGGCGAGCCCAACTCGCCCTACACCAAGGAGAACGTGCGCCAGGATGCGTATCGCGCCATAAGGCTGGTCCGCAGCCGCGCCCAGGAATGGGGCATCGATCCGCATCGCGTGGGTATGCTCGGATTCTCCGCCGGAGGCGAGGTGGTTTCGATGGTCGCCTATGCGCCGGGAGACGGAGATCCCTCCTCGCCGGATCCAGTCGACCGCCTCAACGGCAGGCCGGATTTTCAGATGATGGTGTATCCCGGCGGCGGCGTGCCCGACTCGGTTCCCGCAAACGCTCCGCCGGCGTTCCTGCTGGTGGCCAATGACGACCAGTATGGATGCGACAAGGTGACGCTCCAGTTTTATGAGAAGCTGCACGCCGCCGGCGTCCCGGTGGAAGCCATCTTTCTCCCGCAGGGAAAACACGCGTTCAACATGGGCGACCGCTCCAAGCTCGTGACCGTCAACACCTGGCCGCAACGCATGGCGGATTGGATGAAAGACATGGGCTACCTGGCGCCTGCCGCGTCATCGCCCGCGGCGCCGGCGGCTTCATCGCCATAATGCTCGCATCGGCTCGCTCGCATTCCACACAAATCACTTTGGATTCCCAGCGCACTGTGTTTTTCTAACTAGAATCCGCCTATGCGCAAGCGCCTCGAATCCTATTTTGAATTTGCCCGCCTCGGAACCAACTGGCGCACGGAGATTCTGGCTGGCGTCACGACGTTTCTGACGATGGCGTACATCGTGCTCGTCAATCCAGCCATCCTGGCCGATGCCGGCGTGCCGTTGCCCGCTGTAACCGCAGCCACCTGCCTTTCGGCGGCCTTCGGCTCCATCTTGATGGGAGTCGTCGCGCGCTATCCCATCGCGCTCGCTCCGGGCATGGGGCTGAATGCTTACTTCACCTACACGGTCTGCCTCAAAATGCATGTGCCCTGGCAGACTGCGCTGGGCGCGGTGTTTCTTTCCGGCATCATCTTCCTGGCGCTCACCGCCGTCGGCATCCGCCAGATGATTCTGCGCGCCATCCCTCACCAGCTTTATGCGGCGGTTGCCGGCGGCATCGGCCTCTTCATCGCCTTCATTGGATTCCAGCATGCGGGCCTCGTGGTGCGCGACCCCAATACTCTCGTCGGCATGGGCAACATTCGCAATCCCACCGCGTACCTCACGCTCCTCGGCCTCATTCTGATGGTCGCCCTCGAAATTCGCAAAGTGAAGGGCTCCATCCTCATCGGCGTGCTCTCCATTACCGGCGTCGCTTGGGCGTTTCACATGGTCCATTGGACGCCGTCCGTGGGCGGCTTCGGCTCGCTCACCCAAACCGCGTTCAAGCTCAACATCATGGGCGCCGTGAGCAAAGGCCTGCTTGAGATCATCTTCGTTTTCTTCTTCGTCGATCTGTTTGACAACCTTGGCACTCTGGTTGCCGTCACCAAGCGCGCCGGTCTCATCGCGCCCGACCATTCCATTCCCCGGCTGAACCGGATTTTGTTTGCCGACGCCACCGCGACCATCTTCGGCTCGCTCACCGGAACTTCCACCGTGACCAGTTACGTTGAATCCACTGCGGGTGTGGCCGCGGGAGGCCGTTCGGGTGTCACCGCCATCGTCACTGGCTTGCTCTTTCTGGCGGCTATTGGAGCGGCGCCATTCATCGGGATCGTTCCGTCGGCAGCTACGGCGCCGGCCCTCATTCTTGTCGGCTCGCTCATGCTGGCTGCCATCACCGAGATTCACTGGCACGAGCCGCTGGTCGCCGTTCCCGCGTTTCTCACCCTCATCCTGATTCCCTTCACATATTCCATCGCCAACGGGCTCGGCTTCGGCATCATTGCCTGGGCGGTCTTGCACCTGTTCGCCGGCAAAGCACGCCGCCAGGATTGGCTGCTCTACCTGCTCGCAGCGCTTTTCCTGGCGCGCTTCATCTACCTCGGCGCAACCTAGCACTCTCGGCGCGGACTGGCATCTAGTAGCATGTAGGTCGTCAATTCGTGAGGGATCGCCATGCTTATTGTCCACTTCATCGAATGGTTTTTCGGCGGAGCGTTCCTGGCCAACTCCGTGCCGCACATCGTCAACGGAATCTCCGGCCGCCCCTTCCAATCGCCCTTCGCCAAGCCCCCGGGCCAGGGCTTGTCATCTTCGACCGTCAACGTTCTTTGGGGCTTCTTCAATCTGGCTGTCGCTTACCTTCTTCTGGTCTGGCTTGGACAGTTCAACATTCATTACTGGTGGCAGGTGGTCACTGCCTTCGCCGGTGCGCTGTTGCTTTCTGTCATGATGGCCCGCGCCTTCGGTCGCTTCCATGGCGGATTGCTTTAGAACCAGCTTTTGCGCTGCTGACCGCTCGGATTCGTCTGCGTCTTCGTAGCCAAAAAGTCGTAATCTCAACGCATTCACTCCTTGTAGTATGAGTGGGAGGTTGGTAACTCTCCCGACGATGCGCGCCATGAGGACCAACGGAAAACTGCGAAGGCCAAACTCGCGGCAGTTAGCGCTGCCCCGATTAAGCATCGCAATCGCAGCCTCTTTAGCCCTGGCTCTCGGCCTCGCCGCTTGCGAGAACGTGGCAACTTACACGCAGCCCAGCCTGGTCCGTTTCATTGACGCTTCCTACATCGCTCCCGCTGCCAATGCCCAAGTCGAGGGACAATTAATCGCCGCCAACGCCGGCGCCGGAACCATCACGCCCTACGGCACAGTCCCTGCCAGCGAGGCGGCCCTTATCCAGATCACAGCAGCCACTGGCGGCAAGGCACTGGTCAGCACCAGCGGCACCCTTTTGCCGGGTCATCAACACTCCGTCTTCCTCACAGACAACGGCGCGGCGCCCAGCGGTTACACCGTCACCATCCTCGAAGATCAGCAGATCGCCGCCGCCAGCAACCTGTCGGCTTTCCGCTTCCTCAACCAGGCGCCCAAGACCGGCGCCGTCGATATCTATATGGTTCCCGCCGGAGTAGCGCTCGCCGACGCCATTCCTCTGGTTACCGATCTCCCCGTCGGAAGCACGGCAGGATACGTCAGCTTCACCTCGCAGATTGTGACCATGGTCGTCACGCCCACCGGCCTGACCAAGCCCTCCTACACGTCCACGCCAATCATGCTCATCGGCGGCGAGGTGCGCACCGCGCTCATCATGGATACGCAATTGACCAGCAACCCGCCCGTTCAGGTGTCCATGGCCGACGACGCCGGACCGGCGAATTAGGCGCACCCGATCACCCATGCGAATCGTCCATCGCTCACTCGCCGTCTTCATCCTCTTTGTCGCAACCGCATCGCTGGCCTTTGCGGCCGACGGCTACCGAATTGTCCATACCTATCCGCATGATCCGCAGGCCTACACGCAGGGCCTTCTCTATGAGGATGGGAATCTTTACGAGAGCACCGGCCTCAACGGCCGATCCTCGCTGCGCATGGTCGACCTTCAAACCGGGCGCGTGCTGCAAAAAACCGACGTGCCGCCAAACTACTTCGCCGAAGGACTCGCCCCCTGGGGCAGCACGCTCATTCAACTTACATGGCAATCGCATGTAGCCTTCGTTTACGACCGCTTCAGCTTCCGGCTGCTGCACACCTTCACTTACAAAGGCGAAGGCTGGGGACTCACCGAGGACGGCAAGAACCTGATCCTAAGCGACGGCACCTCCACGCTCCGCTTCTTCGATCCCAGTACGTTTCGCGAGGTCCGCCACATCGACGTCAAAGATCACGGCGCCCCAATCACCCAATTAAACGAGCTCGAGTACGTTCACGGTGAGATCTACGCCAACGTCTGGCATACCGATCGCATCGTCCGCATCTCGCCCGCAAATGGCCGTGTGCTCGGCTGGATCGACCTTTCCGGCCTTTTGGCGCCCGGCGAAGTCTCCGACCCTGAAGCGGTCCTCAACGGCATCGCATGGGATGCCGCGCATGACCGGCTCTTTGTCACCGGCAAGCTTTGGCCAAAATTGTTTGAGATCAAGGTCGTTCCCGAAGCGGCAAAACTTCTTCCCGTCCATCACGCCAAGTAGCAAATCGGAACAGCCTGCTTGAAAGCGCGACCGGCGTCACAATCCCGGCCCCTCCCTCGCGCGTATACTTCCGGCAAGCTAACCAACGCAAGCTATGGACCTGTCGTCGATTTCCGTCCCGAACTCCCTGCAAAATGCGGTCTTTCTCACCATATTCCTGGCCTTCGCCGGCTATCTGTTTACCTTCGCGAGCACCCGCGTAATGGCCCGGCGCGCCGACCGGCTGCGCCTGGTGAATCAGCGCCTCAACGAGTTCTATGGTCCGCTTTATGTGGCCACAGTAGCGGGCAACATTGCCTACAATTCGCTGCTCGCCAAGCTAGGCAAAACTGAGTGCCATCCCATCCGCGACGAGGATTTGAAGGAGTGGACGCTGTGGATGACCACCATCTTCATGCCCTTGAACAACGTCCGCGAAAAAATCATCATTGAGAACGCTCACCTGATTGTGGAGGAGCAGATGCCCCAGTGCCTGCTCGACTTCGTCACCCACGTGGTGGGCTACAAAGCACTGCTGTCAAAGTGGGCTGAGGGCGATTACACCGAGCGGCGTTCGATGATCGGCTGGCCGGCGGAGTTCGACGGCTATGTCGAGCGCTCATATCAGGCGCTAAAAGCCGAGCAGACGCGGCTGCTGCACAACGGTCTTTGGCGGCTCTGGCAGCGATTCGCACGGCGCAAAAACCACTCAACCTGAAAGCATTAAACCCGGCGCGAGCCAACAGCGAGCGGCTGCTCCATGCAATGGTGGTGGCGGGAGGCAGGATCGAACTTGAGCCGTCTTCAAGGCGTGAGGAGCCCAAGCGACGGGAGCCTTGAGGCGAAATCCTGATCCCGCCCTGGCGGGAGAAGGATCAGGCTCTCTGGCTGAAAGCGCTGAACCTTAGTGCGAGCGAACAGCGAGCGGCTGCTCCATGCAATGGTGGCGGGAGGCAGGATCGAACTGCCGACCTACGGGTTATGAATCCGTCGCTCTAACCATCTGAGCTACCCCGCCACGAGGGAGCGCGATGTAAATACGCTCCATGCTTGATGATACGGGGCTGAGAAAATCCGGTCAATCGTCGCGGGCCATCGATTCCTGCGACAATTTGGTCATTGAATACCCACCATTCGTGAGTGTTTCAATGCAGAGTCTTCTTTGTATCCATTCCAGGCCGCGCGCATACGCCGCCGCTCCCCTGCATTTGTAGCGCCGGCCTCCCGGCCGGCTGTAGCGGGGGCCTCCGGCCCGCGCTGCGCATTCTCCATGTTCCGATTCACCACATCTTCGCACTCGCTCCCTTGTTCCCTCGGTCCCTTGGTCCCTTGGTCCCTGTTCCCTTACACTCGTCTCCATGAGCCCCCTGCGCATTGCAGCCGTGATTCCTGCGCGTCTCGGATCCACGCGCATGCCGCGCAAAGTTTTGCGGCTCATCGCCGGGCGGCCGATGGTGGAATGGGTGTGGCGCGCGGCCAGCGCCAGCGGACTCATGGATCCCGTAGTCGTGGCCACCGACGCCGATGAAGTTGCCGACGCCTGCCGCTCGCGCTCGATTCCCGTCGTCATGACGTCGCCGAGCTGCCCCAGCGGATCGGATCGTGTGCGCGAAGTGGCCACCAAAATCGCCGCCGACATTTACGTCAACATTCAGGGCGACGAGCCGACTCTCACGCCCGATTTCTTTCCCCCGCTGCTTGACCTTTTCGAGCGTCCCGAGGTCGAAGTCTCCACGCTCGCCGTCCCCTGCCCGCCTGAAGACCGCACCAATCCCAACGCCGTCAAAGTCGTCACGGCGCTCGACGGCCACGCGCTCTATTTCTCGCGGGCCACTATTCCTTTCGACCGCGATGCCATCGGATTCGCCGGCTACCGCAAGCATCTCGGCATCTATGCCTACCGCAGGGCCGCACTCGAGCGCTTTGCCGCGCTGCCGCCCTCGCCTCTCGAGAAGCTCGAGCGCCTCGAGCAACTGCGCCTGCTTGAAAACGGCGTTTCCATCTATGTCGCCGAAGCGCCGCGCGACACGATTGGCGTGGACACAGAAGAAGACCTCGCCCGCGCCGAGGCATTCCTCCGCGCCAATCCCCGCGCAGTTTCCGCAACCCATTGACGCGGCCGAGAATGCCAAGGATCGCGATGAGATTCAACTTGTCAAGAGCGGAATCTTGTAATCAGCTCATTCCAAGCCCCTTAAATTTGCCGATAATTTCGGCCTTTGGGCGCACACTTGAAGACATGATTACCAAATCAGGGCTTTTCCCATCCGTAAGCCTTTCGACGCACAGTCCGGCCTTCGCTCAAGCATTCGCAACCGACTCACCTTGGCTCCC
Organism: uncultured Acidobacteriaceae bacterium; assembly: GCA_963828325.1. Classification (GTDB taxonomy): domain Bacteria; phylum Acidobacteriota; class Terriglobia; order Terriglobales; family Acidobacteriaceae; genus Telmatobacter. Next base: position 79,419 of record CAWHEK010000034.1, on the reverse strand, counting down.
GCTGCCCGTCGGTCATGGATAAGCGGAAAATAATTAATTAAAAAAAGTTCCGGGCTCCAGGGACGAAAATTCCTCGTAACTCATTTAGAATCAGTAAAACTACCACAAAGTTGAGGTCAAATTTGGTCGATTTTGTTCGCCAACCGGGGCCCTGGGACCTTCAAATCGCCCAGTTCCGGTCATGACAGCAGTCTTCGTCGTTTAACCCTTCGCGTGATCGATTCGTCGAAATTCTGAATTGCCGGCAAGATTCGGATAGCGTAGAAAGTTGGCAGGCGCGACCATGAGATTCATGAGCGCAACATCACAACTCGCCGCCGCGAACCCAATGAGCAGCATCTCCATTACTCCCACCATCGATCCCGATTCCGCGCAGAACCAGGCCTGGGCCCAACTTGTCGAGCGTGACGCGAACGCGCAGTTCTTTTACGCGGTCACGACCACCGGCGTGTTCTGCCGGCCGAGCTGCGCCAGCCGCAGACCTTCGCGCGAAAATGTGCGCTTCTTCTCGACCGCCATTGATGCCCAGGCCGCGGGTTTCCGTCCCTGCAAACGCTGCCGCCCAGCGGTTCCGCGCAGCAGGCCTTTGAACGAGATACGCGCCCACATCGAAGCGCATCTCGGCCGTCCTGTGCGCCTTGAGGAACTGGGACGCGTCGCCGGATTAAGCCCGTTCACCGTGCAGCGTCTGTTCAAGCGCGAAATGGGCGTGAGCCCGCTTGAATATCAACGTGCCCTCCGCGCCGCCCGCTTGCGCAGCGCGCTCAAGCAGGGCGAGTCCGTCACCGATGCCATCTACTCGGCCGGCTTCGGCTCGTCGAGCCGCGCCTACGAAGGCGACCAATTGGGCATGACGCCTGCCCGCTTCGCCAAGGGCGGCAAGGGTGAACTGATAGGATTCGCCTCAGCCCGCACGCCCTTCGGCTGGATGATCGTCGGCGCCACGGAACGCGGCCTTTGCTGGCTCTCGCTCGCGGACTCGAAATCGGAAGCGGAGAAAACCCTGCACGCGGAGTTTCCCGCCGCCACGCTGCGCCGCGATCCCTCTCTTTCGCGTCTCGTCGATGCGGCGCTCCAGACCGTCAGCGGCAGTGGCACTCCTCTCATCCAAAACCAGGAAAAGAACCAGAACACAACGAGGTTGGACTTGCGCGGGACGGTCTTCCAGCTTCGCGTCTGGCAGGCGCTTCGCCAAATTCCCCGTGGCGAAACCCGCAGCTACTCGCAGCTTGCCCGCGAAATGGGGGATCCGAAAGCAACGCGCGCCGTGGCCCGCGCCTGCGCGCTCAATCGTGTCGCGGTGCTTGTGCCGTGCCATCGCGTGGTGGGCGCAACCGGCTCTCTCACCGGCTATCGCTGGGGCGTGGAACGCAAAAAGAAGTTGCTCGTAGCCGAAACCAAATAGCGATAGTCGAGCAGTCTGAAAAATGCGAGTCGGTGTAGGCTGCGAAAAAACTGCTTCGGAGAAGCAAGAAGTGTCAGGGCACGACTTGCTGGGGTCCCCGGCGACAGGTCTTCGTCGCTGGGGTGGCTTGAGTCGTGCCGTAAGTGCAGCAAAATGAGAGCGGCATTAGCCGCCGAGGGACGGGTTTCAAACGGACCTACAACCCGCATAGCGGCCCCTGCGCAGCGGCTGCTAGAGTGGGTTGTTGAGCCGTTTTCAAGGCGTGAGGAGCGCAAGCGACGGGAGCCTTGAGGCGAAATCCTGATCCCGCCCTGGCGGGAGAAAGATCAGCCCTTACTCGTTGAGTCTGAATCTCATGCGAGCGAAAAGCGAGCGTCAGTTCCACGCAATGGTTTCATCGAGGAGTCAACCCACCATGTTGCGCGTTGCGCACTTCGCTCTCGGTACATTCTTTGCCACTTCACTCATCGCGGCCCAGCAGCCTTCGCCCCAGCCCACCACCGCGGCCGATGCTGCGAATCGCGACACCAGCTACATCGAAGACAACGGCACAGTGCACGTCACGCGTGTTGTTCCCGTGCCGCAGGATTTGAGCCCTGAGGCGCAGAAGTTCATCAGCCGCGTGGTGCCCGACGAAGCTCCGCCCGTGGCGCTCGCCGACCGCCGCGCGCGCATGGACGAAGGCCAGGCCCGCGCCAAAGTCGAGTGGAGCAAGATCTGCCCGAATACCAGCGTCGACACCGAGGTGGGCGGCGTCCCTGTGCATATCGTCACGCCAGACAACATGGCGGCCGCTAATCGTGACAAGATTCTCATCAACCTGCATGGTGGCAGCTTCAATGCCGATTCAGGCTCGTACGGCGAATCGATTCCGATTGCGGGTTACACCGGAATCAAAGTGGTCGCCGTGCTGTATCGCCTTGCGCCCGAGCATCCATTCCCCGCAGCCGTCGATGACGCCATCGCGGTATACCGCGAGCTGCTCAAAACCTACAAGCCCGACCATATGGTGATTTACGGAACATCCGCGGGCGCGGCGCTTACCGCTGAAGTTGCGGTAAAACTCAAGCAGCTTGGCATGCCCATGCCTGCCGCGCTGGGCATCTTCAGCACCGTCGACAACTTTGCGTATATGAGCGATTCCTGGTCGATTTACACGCTGAACGGATTTGCCGGCCACCATGATCTGCCGGACAGCGGAGCTCACGATCCCTACTACATTGGATCGGCCGATCCGAAAGACCCGGTGCTCTCTCCCATCTATGCCGATCTCACCGGTTTACCGCCAGCGCTATTCATCACCAGCGAACGGGACGCTTTGCTAAGCTCAACGACCAACCTGCACCGCGCCTATCTGCGCGCTGGCATCGATGCCCGGTTGGTGGTCTTCGATGGGCTTCCCCATGCCTTCTGGTACCGATGGGAATTGCCCGAATCCATTGAGGCCAGCAAGATCATGGCGAATTTCTTTCTGGCTCACCTGGCCAAATAGCCTGAGCACGTTGCAATTTCCCGAGCCTCGACTCGGACCGGATCGCCAAACAAAAAGGGGCAAGCACAATGCCCGCCCCTTTCCGCTCGTTCCGTTGTTGGTTCCGCTTCAATTAAAGCGACGTTGTTCCTAGTGGCAGCCGCCGACTACTTTCCCACCCGCCGCACCGGGAGTGGTGAGCAGTGCCGGAATCTTGGAAGTCAGCGTCGGCGCCTCGTAGTTGAAGAACACGCCGGAGCATGTGACATCGCCATTCAAACGGAAGAGCGCATAGGTTCCCACGGCTCCGCCGCTGTAACTGGTCTTTGTGCCCGTGATGCCGTTTCCTGACTTCAGCAGCGTCCCGCCCGATTCGAGCGCTTTCAACGAAAGCACGTACCAGATTCCGTTGGCTCCCGACCGCGCGTCGGGAGAAGCCGCGTCAAGTTCCTGCGCCAGCCCATCGGCCCTCAGTACGGCACTCAAATGTGAGATCTCTGGCGTTTGCTCATCCGGCGCTGCGCCTCCTGGTGGTTTGGGAACGTCAAAGATATCTGGTTCGGTGAGCGACTTCAGGTAGCCATCGATGGCTTCCTTGACCGCCAGCCTGTCAGCTGCCGCATGCGCGTCTGCTGGTGCTGCCCCCGCTGCGCCTTGATCAGCCGCGGGAGGTTCTTGCGCATTCGTGCCGGCTGCCGGCGCCACGCATTCGCGCGCCTTGATGAGCGCAACGTACTTGCTCAGGAATGGCGAGTGGTTGGCGTCGATCGCGGCGAGCGAATATGGCATATAGCTATCCGGGATTACGACATCCATCCCCAGCGCTCTCAAGTGTCCCGCCACGTCGTTCACCAGAGTGCGGTCCAGGATGTTGCCTTCGAGTGGCTTTGTTTCCGCGGTCGCGCTCAGCAGCGACGCCGCAAACTCCGCTGCCTGGCTCTCCGGGAACATCGACATGATCGTGCCGCCCAAAGTCGTAGCCGCTCTCGTTGATGCGCTCTGAGCGCAGTAATGATTGGCTCGGAGCGTCAGCATATCCATGGTTGAAATGTCGGTGCGCCAAAGCTGGAACTCGGAGAGAGCGCTCGAATCTCCGGAGATGACTACTACGCCAACCGGCGGTCCGTTGACCGCCTGTGGTGTGCAACTGGCATCGGTTGTGCCCAGGCTGTGCCCGATGCCGCAGGTGAGCGCAGTGGCTTCGGAATCCATTGCCGTATAAGTCAGCATCTCGGATTCGATGGCGAATCCCTCCGGATTCGCGGCGCTGGCGTTACCTTGCGGCGGTGTGCTGGAACTCGACGCCGACCCCGATCCCTTCGAGGACTGCGCGGAGCCCTTCTTGGACCCCCCAAAGGCCATGGTGCCCAACATCAGAATTGCGCAGAAGACAACGACGACCGGGCTCCGCAGGGGCCCCAGGAAACTGAGCAACGTACGCATGTCGTACCTCCAATTTGTCGGGGGGGACCTGAATCTTTGGAATGGCGCCTGAACAACTTGACACTCTGATGTTCGCTGTTGTCGCGGCTCTTCCGCTGATAGAACCCGATCATATCACCATTCGCCAACCCCAATGAGTAGAATCTGGCGCGCAGTCCAATCCCCGTTTGCAGATGACGGTTGGCGACACGATTGAGTTTCACCGACTCGCTCTTCACGAGCGGTTCTGGGGCTCTCTCAACCAATCTGGGCTGCTGTTCACGCGTCGAGATTCACCGCCGGAGCTACTTCTTCTTCTCTCCGACAACGAGCAGGGTCTGAAACTGAGGCGAATCCGGCTCCTTGTCGACAACTGCAGCCTCGACGTTCACGAAGCCGGCACTCTGAAGCATGGATTCAAGTTCTGCTTCACTGAAGCCAAGCCACTCATCGGCATAAAGCTCGCGTGCCTCTTCAAATCTGTGCTTGACGAGATCGAGGATCACGACGCGGCCGCCGGCCACGAGAATCCGCGCGGCTTCAGCCAACGCACGCTCAGGATGCAGCGCGTGGTGCAGCGATTGCGAGAAGAAGACCAGATCCACTTCCGCGTCGCCGATGGGAACTTCTTCCATGTCGCCCAGCCGGTAGTCGATATTCTTCACGCCGTGACGCCGGGCCTGTTCGCGCCCAACTTCGATCATCCTGGCGGAGCTGTCGACTGCAATCACGCGCACAGCCCTTCGGGAAAGCAGGAGAGCCGAGCTTCCTTCCCCCGCGCCCAGGTCCGCGACAACCAGCGGCGGCATGAGGAGCAGCAGCGCTTCGGCCACGCTCTTCCACGATTTGCCGGGCACGTAATCCTTGCCCAGGCGTCCGGCCACGCTGTCAAAAAATGCGCGCGTTTTGTCCTGGCGTTTACGAAGTACGCGGCGCATGGCCGCCTGGTCTGTGCTTGCTTCCGCAATCTCGTCCTTCGCCTTAGCGAGAATCTCGTCCAAAGGACTGCCCCCCGCATGGGCCGAAGGCGAAAGCCGGTAAAGATTGCTCTTGCCCGTGCGCCGGTCCTCCACCAACTCCGCCTGCTTAAGCTGCGAAAGATGTGTGGAAATGGTGCTCTGGCCCATCCCGAGAATCTCCTGAAGCTCGGCCACGGAGAGCTCCTCGGCCTCCAGAAGCAACAAGATACGTAACCGATTGGGATCGGCCACCACCTTTAACATTTTGACGATTGACGCCATAGGAGAATTCTGGTACATATCAACATATCACGATAAGACGATAAAAGGAGATCTGAATGGCAACCGCAACCCTCGAGAAAGTCCAGACCGAATTCAAAGTGGCTGACCTGGGCCTGGCCGATTGGGGCCGCAAAGAAATCATCATCGCCGAGCAGGAAATGCCCGGGCTGATGGCGATCCGCAACAAATACGCAGCGGAAAAGCCGCTCAACGGTGTGCGTGTCACCGGGTCGTTGCATATGACCATTCAGACAGCGGTATTGATTGAAACGCTGGTGAGCCTGGGCGCTGAAGTGCGCTGGGCGAGTTGCAATATTTTCTCCACGCAGGATCACGCGGCAGCGGCCATTGCGGCAGTGGGCGTTCCAGTGTTCGCGTGGAAGGGCGAGAGCCTGGAAGACTATTGGGATTGCACGTATCGCGCGCTCACGCACAAAGGCGGCAAAGGGCCGGAGCTGATCGTCGACGACGGCGGCGACGCGACTCTACTGATTCACAAAGGCTATGAACTGGAGAATGGCGATCGCTGGGTCGATACGCCTTCTGGCAATCACGAAGAGCAGGTGATCAAAGACCTGCTGAAGAAAGTTTTCGCCGAGGACAAGCAGCATTGGCACAACGTGGTCAAGGACTGGCGCGGCGTAAGCGAAGAAACGACCACCGGCGTACACAGGCTCTACAAGATGATGGAGCAGGGCAAGCTCCTGGTACCGGCCATCAATGTCAACGATTCGGTCACCAAGAGTAAGTTCGACAATCTTTACGGCTGCCGCGAATCCCTCGCCGACGGCATCAAGCGCGCCACGGATGTGATGGTGGCCGGCAAGGTCGCGGTCATCTGCGGCTACGGTGATGTGGGCAAGGGCTCGTCGCACTCGCTGCGCGGCATGGGCGCGCGCGTCGTGGTCACGGAGATTGATCCCATCAATGCGTTGCAAGCAGCGATGGAAGGTTTTGAAGTTGCGCCTGTTGAAGATACTCTGGGCCGCGGCGACATTTATGTCTCGTGCACGGGAAACACCGACATCATTACGCTCGAGCACATGGAGAAGATGAAGGACCAGGCCATCGTCTGCAACATCGGCCACTTCGACAACGAAATTCAGATCGACCGGCTGAATGCGGCCAAGGGCGTGACCAAGATCAACATCAAGCCGCAGGTGGACAAGTACACTTTCCCCGATGGGCACTCGATCTTCGTTCTGGCCGAAGGGCGGCTGGTAAACCTGGGCTGCGCAACGGGCCACCCGAGCTTCGTCATGTCGAACAGCTTTGCCAACCAGACGCTGGCGCAGCTCGACCTCTGGAAGAACAAAGACAGCTACAAGGTGAACGTCTATGTGCTGCCCAAGAAGCTCGATGAGGAAGTGGCTCGGCTGCATCTTGAAAAGATCGGCGTGAAGCTCACCAAGCTCACCAAGAAACAGGCGGACTACATCGGTGTGCCGGTGGAAGGGCCGTACAAAACAGAGAACTACAGGTACTAAGAGGCAGGGAACGAGGGGCCAAGAGAACGAGGGACCAAGCCAGCCGAATCGCTGTAATGGTCCCTTTTATCTTGCGCGTCAATTTATGACATCCGCACGCACATTCTCGTTCGAGTTGGGTCCGCCGCGGACGCCGGAGGCAGCAGCTAAGCTGCCCGCCGTGATTTCGCGCCTCGCTGAAGTCAAGCCCGATTTTTTCTCGGTTACCTATGGCGCCGGAGGTTCGACGCAAGAGGGAACCTATGAAACGATCATGTCCGTGGCGCGGAATACCGGAATTGAAGCTGCGCCGCACCTGACATGCGTGGGTTCGACACGCGCCCATATCGCGGAATTGCTCAAGCGCTATGCGGACGCAGGGATCCGCCGCATCGTGGCACTCCGCGGAGACCTGCCGGCGACGGCCATGAGCGCAGCGGCACCGGGTGAGTTTCACTACGCCAGCGAGCTGGTCAGCTTTATCCGTAAAGAGCATGGTGACGCGTTCAGGATTGAAGTAGCCGCGTATCCCGAAATGCATCCGCAAGCCAACCGGCCTGGCGATGACTTCGAATATTTCCGCCGCAAGGTGGAAGCGGGCGCGGATGGCGCGCTGACCCAGCTCTTCTACAACGCAGACTCGTACTTCGATTTCATGGAGCGCTGCGAGAAAGCCGCCATCAAGATCCCGATCACCCCTGGAATTATGCCGATCACGGGATATGCCAACACCATGCGTTTCTGCTCGGGCTGCGGCGCAGACTTGCCGCGCTGGGTGCGGCTGCGCCTGGAAGAGCTCGAGGACGACAAGCCCGCTCTGCAGGAATTCGGGTTGAGCGTAGTCACTCGCCTGTGCCAGACCTTGCTCAGCGGCGGCGCGCCAGGTCTGCACTTCTACACCATCAATCAAGCCGGCCCCACACTGCGGCTGTGGGAGACTCTGCGGCTTAGCGTTCCCGTCTAAACGGAGCCACTCCTGGAGCCTGGGCACGTCGTATTTGAGCTGAAAATAGGTACCCCCTAGATTTTTGCGGATAAGTGGTTTAGATTCAATCACTTATACCCTCGATCATTTCCTCTATCTCACTGAAACCAAAGGGGTTAAAAGTCAAAATATCTGAAATCAATGACTTAGAAAAGCCTTTGGAGGCTTTTGGCGCCTGACCTCGGCGCTCAGCCTGACCTGCACAATGAGGACTGGCGGCCCGAAGTATGCCGGAGCCGCCCGTCGCCTGTTGTGGAGCTTCTTTTTTTAGAAGTCTGCTATAAGGATAGCGAATTTGCGCAAATAACCAGCAAACTTGAGAAGGTTTTTTGTCCCAGTGTTTTCAATGGGTTGGATGAGAATGAGCGGTGCTCGCCCCTTGACAAGAAAATGACAGGCTGCCCGCTACGGGCCGAAGGTGGCTTTGACGCGCTTCGAGCCAACGAGGTAGCTGATCCAGATCGAAGCACTCCCAGTGGCACTTGCCGCCCTGGCCGAAAAATCGTGCGTGCCCAGCATGACGTCACCGGTGTGGGTGCGAAAGAGAATATAAATTGTGTTCACGAATAAATAAACGATCATCATTCTGGGAAACATCTTGCTCTTGCGATAGAAGAAATAGTTCAGCGCAAGGAGACAGATAAAAAAGATTGTGTCGGCCGCGATTTGAACGACCATAAGCTTGGTTTCGGCTGGATGGTCAGCGAGCATCTGCCCGTATCCACCGCCCGATAAGGTACTGAGATCGGAAGAGATCCTGTACACATCCGCGATCGGCGCGAGCAACAGGGCGATGGCGACCAGAATGAGCCATCCGCCAATTCCCCTCAGATCGCTGTGAACGCCTGCACCGGAATCGGCGCGAGTCTTCAAATTGGAATCGCTGTGAATAGCAGCCACCGACGGCTGGACGTCGGAGATAGGGGCCGGGGTCGGGTCCTCGACGGGAGCTCCGCATTGGGCACACTCAGAAGCGCGCCCGGCGAGTGGAGCAAAGCATTTGCGGCACATGGCTTGCATAGGCTGATTTCTGAAAACGATGCTCTCGCAGTCTCTTCAGGCCGTCAAGCGCGATGTGCGATGAAACCAGTGGCACTGGACCACAACAGCCAACCGGTCCGGTTTCAAGCCGCTCCTACGCAATCGCTCGACACCGAATCCGCGCGAGCTCGGCACACCCCACAGCGCGACATCTCGCATCTGAGTTAAAAAGAGGCCATTCGAGTGGTAAATCACGCGAAATCTTCATCCCCCTCGGACCATGAAAGATCCTCATTAGAGTTTTTGAGGATTTTATTGATCGTCGCGTTTGCAGCGCTGGTCTTTCTGCTCGGGATCAGCATGGTCCATCACCGCTTCTTTCAAGGCGAACGAACCCACCGGAACGGGTCGGTGGGGCAATAGCCGCAACCTGAAACGCGGCGCCGGCGCCCCTGCGCGAGTAATGATCGAGGTGCGTGGCCTCTGCGCGGTCACTGCGCCTGGATCAATCCGGTTTAACCTTGCCTTGGGAGGCTATTGACCGCATGCCGCACCATTGGATGAACTTGATTGCGCAGTACAGCAGTGTTATCGGATTCATGATTGGACTGCCGATTATGGCAGGCGCGTACTTTGAATCTCTGCGAGCACGGCAGGAGGCGCGTCGGGCGCGAGAGGGAACGCTCCATGCCCTGAACTGCCTGGAGTTCATCGCCGGCGATGGCACCTGCATCAACGTGGTGCCGCTGGAGACGCTGCATTCGCTGCCGCGCGAGGGCGATGTGCTTTTGCTGCCCGGTGACGGAGTGGCGGGTAATTCCCTTTTCCTGCCCGGAGCCTACCTCGTCGAGGCAATCGAACACATCTACACACCGACGGAGCAGAAAGGCGCGCGGCCCCACGAGGCGCGGCTCACAAAGGCCGTGGCGCGGGTTACGTCGATCAACCCCCAGATGAATGTGTGAAGCAAATGGCAGGGCCGTGGTGCCGGTTGGGCGATCTTTACGAGCGCGTGTTCTTCCGGGGCTAAAGCTCCATGCTCCTTGTTGCCTTTTTCGGCACGCGACCCACGCACTGCGTGGGTACCCCGATCGTGCTCTGGTTACGAAGCCTTGCGATCGAATTTTTTAGCAAGCTGTGAAGCCGGGCAGCAGCTCACCATCCGTCTCAAGTCGTGTCGATGCTCGATGTTACAATTTGCCCACATCGATTCACATGGATTCGCATTCCTCACAAGGCGAAGCTGTATTGGAAGTCATCGCCCCGAATTCGTCGCGGGAGAAGGTTGCGGTGACGCACGTGCCCTTCAATATTGGACGCGGGGGCGAGGGGGACAACGCGCTGCAGCTTGAGGATGGGCGCATCTCGCGCCGATGCGCAACCATTGTGACCCAAGGCTCCGGCCACATGCTGCAGGATCGCGGCAATCGCTATGGCCTGTTCGTGAACGGCGCCAAGATAGAGCAACACAGGTTGCGCGACGGCGATCAAATCACCTTCGGTCTGGAAGACAGCTATCAGGTTGTGTTCCATGCAGCGGCAGCTGCGTCTGCTCCCAGCCCGCAGCAGTCGGTGGCGAATCTGCTCACGCGCATCGGGACGATCTCCGAAATCGCAGGCACCACAGGCTCCGGCGGCCTGAACAAATTGAACCTGCTGCTGGAAGCAACTTCGCTTCTTCACTCGCAGCTGCCGCTTGATGCCGTGCTGGGCACGATGCTCGATCATGCGATTTCAGTAACCCACGCCGACCGTGGCTTGCTCATCGTGCCGGATGCGGGGGGCGCGCTACGCGTTCACCAGGCCCGCAGTAACCGGGCCGAGAACCTGCCGCCTGAAACCTTGAACCCCAGCCAGACCGCGATCAACCAGGCAATCAGCACCCGGGCCAGCGTGATTACCGAGGACCTTAACCTGGCGGGCCTGGATCTGAAGGCCGCGGAGAGCATTGTGATCCAGGGGCTGCGCGCGGTAGTGGCGATTCCGCTCTACGCTTCGTCGCGCTCAACCGCCGACACCGGCTCCGAGCAGGAGCCGGGCCAATTGCTGGGCTTGATTTATCTCGACTCGCGACGCATCGCAGCGTTCTCGGCGCTCGACCGCCAGATCATGGATGCGCTCGCCGTGCAGGCGGCCAGCATTATGGACAATGCCCGGCTGGTGGAGCGAGAACGCGAACGGCAGCGCCTTGAACAGGAGCTGTCGATTGCCCGGACCATCCAGCAGGCATTGCTGCCGCACGGCCTGAATGATTTTCCCCATCTGGCCGTCACGGGCCAGCACTATCCCTGCCATGAAGTGGGCGGCGACTATTTCGATGTGGTCCCGGTGAGCGACAATCGCACCGGTCTGCTGATCGCCGACGTGAGCGGCAAAGGCCTGGGCGCGGCGCTTTTGACGACGATGCTGCAAGGCGCCTTGTCGGGAATGACCATGGGCGCCGACCCGGTGAGGGTTTTCAACCATATCAACCGCTTCCTTTGCACGCACTCTGAAGTTGGCCGCTACGCCACCATGTTCATCGGCATGGTGGGCGAAGACGGCATGCTCGAGTACATCAAGGCGGGGCACCCGTCGCCGCTGCTGCTTCGCCAGGGAAAGGTGAGCGAACTCTATACGGAAGGCTCCTTCCCTGTGGGCCTGATTGCAGAGGCGGATTATGCCTCGGCGCGGCTGCAGCTTGAGCCGGAAGACACGCTGGTGCTCTTCAGTGACGGCGTAACCGAAGCCGAGGATCCCGATCATCAGCTGTTCGAGGTATCGGGGTTAAGCAAAGTTCTTGAGGGCCGCTCCGATGCATCGGTTGAAGACCTGAAGCAGGCGATCCTGGATGCGGTGCGGGCTTTCACCAGGGGAGCCGACCAATCGGACGACCTGACGCTGCTGGTGGTGCGCTACCGCAAGGCCGCCTAGGCCGAGCATCGGCGGGGCCGGCCGCGATGAATCGGTTGCCCGAATCCTAATTGCTCGATCGACTTAAGAACCTCGCGCGAGATTGGTACAATCCTCACCATGGGCGTCCCCAAAACTATTGGCAGATATGAAATCGTCGAGGAATTAGGCCGCGGCGCAATGGGGAGCGTGTTTAAAGCCAAAGACCCCGCCGTGGGCCGCATCGTAGCCCTGAAGACGATCCACACGACGGCGCTCGAAGGCGCTCAAAGCGAAGAATACCGGACTCGCTTTTATCGCGAAGCGCGCGCCTCCGGCGTGCTGGCGCATCCCGGAATTGTTCCCGTCTTCGACGTTGGCGAGGATCAGGGCGCACCGTTCCTGGTGATGGAGTTTGTCGAGGGCCGGACACTGGCCGAAGCCATGAAGAAAGGCGAGCGATTTACCCTGGATCGGGTTTGCGAAATCGGCCAGCAGATCGCGGACGCATTGGGTTACGCGCACCGCCAGGGAGTGATTCATCGCGACATCAAGCCGGCCAATATTCTGATGACGTCGAAGGAAGTCTACGGCAGCGAGCGGCCTCGCATCACCGACTTCGGCATCGCCAAACTGGCGTCGAGCGACATCACGACCACCGGGCAATTGCTGGGCACACCGTCGTTCATGCCGCCCGAGCAGTTCACCGGCTCGCCCATTGACGGCCGTGCCGATTTGTTTTCGCTGGGCGTGATCCTTTATTCGCTGGCCACGGGCGAGCAACCGTTCCCCGGCGAAACCATGACCGCGGTCTCTTACAAGGTCGTGTATACAGAGCCGATTCCGCCTGCCAAACTCAATCCTGCGGTTCCGGCACGGGTTGAAAACGTGATCCTGAAGTGCCTGGCCAAGAGCCCCGCCGACCGCTACCAGACCGGCGAAGAACTGGCGCTGGATTTGGCGAGCGTGCGCAGCAGCCCGGCAAGCTTGATGCAGACTGCGGCGCCCGTGAGCGAGTCCGATGCCACGCTTGGGCCAGGCCCTATCTCTCAAGGTCCAGTGTCGGCATCGCTTCGTCCGGCGCCGGTGACAACAGCCGATAAATCCGCAAACCGGCTAGGTAAAAAACCGCCGGCAGCGGGACCCCAAAAGCCGGGCGCCGCAAAGCCGAAGCAGTTTGAACATGTTTTTGCTATCGCGCTTTTGGCCGTTGCCGGGATCGGCGCGGCCATTGGGGGTGGCTGGTATTGGCTTGCGCATCGCAAGCCTTCCACACCACCTGAGCCGCAGACCGTCACCAAGACGGTCGAACCGCCTCCGGTCCAGACGCCAATAGAAGTTCCAAAGGAAGTGGAGCCTCTACCCGCTGAGCCACAGAAGCCCGCTGCGCCGGAATCGAAGACCCCACCTCCGTCTGCGACTTCAAAAAACACGAAACCATCTGCGGCCAAGCCCGCTTCATCCAAGAACACTCCGCCGCCGCAGCCTCAGGCCGCAGTCACTCCGCCTGCTCCGGCCAAACCCGCCGTGACAACACCGCCCACGCCTGCATCAACAAAAGCTCCAACGCCGGCGCCGGCGGCTGCCGCGGTGGCCTTCGATCCGCGCAAGGCCGACCCGAATAAGAATGGCAAGTTGAAAATCGACGTGAGCAAGTTCCCCAAAGGCCTTCCCTTCACTATTTCCATGAATAAGCAGTCCTATATACACTTCATCACCGGTGATGGAACGAATCTGGACAATTTGTATGCGCCGCCGGGCATGCAGCAGTTCCAGGTTTCGTTCAAGAGCGGCGGCCAGGAGTGGGATTCAAAGCCGATAAGTTCCGATTTCAAGGCCAAGAAAACCAAGACGATGAAGGTTCAGCTCTTCGACGGAGACAATCCGGTATCGAAGATCACGGTGCCTATCGCGAAAGATTCGCTTCTCACGATTTCCTTCTCCAGCAGCCTGACCAATATCTTCTGAACCTTTGCGTTTGTAACAGGACTTTCACAATCGTCCCGTAGCATCGGCTTCAAAGATTCAAAGCGGTTCCACAACTCCCGCGCCAATGCCATCGTCCTGCAAGGTGGATTTATCCTCGCGACAAATCCGCTTGGCGTGAGCGGTATCGGATAACAGCAATAGTGAAGCCGCTTTAGCGATCTCTAAAAAAAGAAAAGGGCGATGGAAATGGAACTCTCCACGCATGAAATGGATGGCGGCGTTACCCGGGTAGAGCTGGATGGCCGCATGGACATCGCGGGCGCCGCGGTTGTCGACCTTAAAATGAATTTGATTGCGGGCAGCGCAAAGAAACTGCTGATCGACTTGCAAAAGGTCACCTTCCTTGGTTCCATGGGATTGAGGTCGATCGTGCTTCCCGCGCGAGCAGTGCATAGCCGGGGCGGAAAAGTGGTTCTCTTCGCGCCCACCGAAATGGTGGAGTCGGTTTTGAAAACCAGCGGCGTCGATTCGATTCTGCCGGTTCACCACGATTTGGCCGCCGCGATCGCTGCGTTGCAGTAATGAGCACCCTCGATTATCCGGTGGCGCCCATGCCCGCAGAAGACACAGCCAAACACGTGTCCCGGCTGACCCTGAAGAGTCAGCTTGACGACATGGCCCTGCTCTGGGGCTGGGTGGAGGCGCTGATTGCTCAATTTGCCATCCCATCTGACACGGCGTTCGCTGTCCATCTTTGCCTCGAAGAGGCGATTTCAAACGTCATCCGCCATGGCTACATCGGCCAAGGGGACCAAATGCTGACTGTCAATTGCGCGTTGCCGGAAGTGCACCTGCTTGAATTCACCATCGAGGATCAGGCTCCCCCCTTCGATCCGCTTGAGCCCGAGCACATTGAAGAATTGGTTGAGCCAGCGCCGGAGGATTTTCTTCGGCCCGGAGGCCGCGGCATCCTTCTTCTGCGCAAGTTTGCCGGGTCCTTGAAGTACGAACGGATCGAAAGCGGGCACCGCGGCGGCAATCGCTTGACCATCGGCTTTCGCCTTCCTCAATGACCGTCTCGCCTCACCCCTTCGTAACACCTTCGTTTCCTGCGTTCTCAATCCTTCGGCCCCTTTTTTGAGCGCTGCTTGGGGTATCATTGCGTCTATAGAGTAGGTGCAGCCGGCTTCCCTTTCAGGCTGCTTTGGTGGTGTGCGTGTCCCGATTTTTCTCGCGCTTCGTCTTCGTCATCTCCGTGGTGATCTTTGCAGGACTCGGCCTCAGTTATCTTCTGGGCCAGTTCGGATACATCGGCGTTCATGCCGGCGACGAACAGGACGCCGCTTACAAGCAGATGCGCGTCTACGCCGAGGTACTGCGGAAGATCCAGAATTACTACGTTACGCCGCCCGACATTTCCTCCGTGACCACCGGCGCGCTCCACGGACTTCTCGATTCGCTCGATCCCGATTCCAGCTATTTGACGCCCGCCGAATACAAGACATACAAAGACCGTCCGGCGACGGACAATGCGCAGGTAGGCCTCACTATCTCCAAGCGGTTCGGGTACGCCACGGTGGTGAATGTGCTGCCCGGATCGGCAGCCGACCAGGAGCATTTGCGCGATGGCGACGTCATCGATCTGATCGACGGCCAGTCGACCCATGAATTGCCGCTGGCGATCGTCCGCTTCATGCTTTCGGGCAAGCCCGGCACCACGGTGACGCTTTCGGTGGTGCGGCCGTTAAAGCCCGATCCCGACACGATCAAGCTGACCCGTTCAATGCTCTCTGTGCCGCCACTCGGCGAGCAGTTCTACGAAAACGCATCGATTCTCTATCTCAAGCCAGGCGTCTTGACGGCAGGCCGCGTGGACGACATTGCTGCCCGGATTAAAGCCGCAGGGAAGGGCAAGAAGGTTCTTCTCGATCTCCGCGACACCACCGGAGACGACCCGCAACAGGGAGTGCGCCTGGCCAACTTCTTCATCAAGCAGGGAACGCTGGCTTCGCTCGTCGGCCAGACCTATCCGCTGCAGACGTTCAACGCCGATCCATCGGTCTTCCTGACCGACGCGCCGGTGGCCGTGCTGGTAAACCGCGGCACCTATGGGGCGCCGGAGGTTGCCGCCGCGGCCATTGAAGACTTGAAGCGCGGAGACGTGGTTGGAGAGCACACATTCGGCGAGGGCACGGTGCAAAAGACGATCGACCTGCCCGATGGCGCCGGGCTGATGTTGACGGTGGCCAAGTACGAGGACCCGAACGGCAAAAAGATTCAGGATGAAGCCGTCACGCCGAACGTCGTTGTTGCTTCGCCCGCAGATGACGGCGAACCGATGCCGGCGTCCAATGGCGACGCGCCGCTGAATCAAGCCTTGTCACTCTTGAAGGCGAAGAACGGCTAACCCCTTCGCAAACCATTCCTTCCCATTTTCAATCGGTTCCGGAGCGATTTCGGGACCGATGGGGTTGCGTTTTCCCGCCGTTGGCGGAGGTAATGCCCCGGCGCGGCTTTCGATCATTTCCAGAGCAAACCAATGCTAGCCTTAAAGTGAGGCACTCCCCGATGTGGATGGTGGTGTGCCCGTGAGGCCGGTCCCGCCTTGGCTACCACATCCAATCTGCCGCCAAAAGAGCGCCCCAAAGAGCGCCTCGGCACGCGACCGCCGGGCCGTTCGCGGCTTTCCAGGCCTCAGCTCCCCGCGCATCCCAGGCGCAAACTGGCCGGGCGCTCGGCCATTGCCGCATTGGTTTTGCTCTCGGCCATCACCGGCTGTCTCGCCGGCCTCACGCTGGTCTACTCGGTCAACCTTCCGCAGATTCAGGACCTCGAGCACTATCAGCCCTCTACCGTCACCGATCTTTACGACCGCAAGGGCCGCATCATCGGCTCCTTCGCGCTCGAGCGCCGCGAGGTGGTGGGCTACGACGGCTTTGCACCGATTCTGCGCGAGGCCGTGATTTCAATTGAAGATAAGAACTTTGAATCGCACTGGGGCATTAACGTTTTTCGCGTGGCCGGTGCCGCCTGGCACGACATCCGCAGCCACGGGCGCGCGCAGGGCGCTTCCACGCTGACCATGCAGCTGGCGCGGAATCTTTTCCTCTCCTCTGACCGGACCGCTGTGCGCAAGATTCAGGAAGCTTACCTCGCCATCCAGATCGAGCGCGCCTTCACCAAAGAGCAGATCTTCACGCTCTACGGCAATCAAATCTACCTGGGCAGCGGAAACTATGGCTTCGAAGCCGCGGCCGAGTATTTCTTCTCAAAACATGCCAGGGACTTGACGCTGCCCGAAGCGGCGTTGCTCGCCGGTTTGCCCAAGGGGCCGGTGTCATTTTCTCCGCTGCTCAATCCTGACCGGGCGCTGAAACGCCGCAACCTTGTGCTCAGCGAGATGGAATCGGACGGCGACATTACTCATGCCCAGGCCGAGGCGGCGCGCGCCGCCCCGCTTGGCCTGCAGATGGCACGGCCAGTTGGTGAAGTGGCGCCGTGGTTTGAGGATGCGGTCCGCGAGGAATTGGATAAACGCTTCGGCGCCGAAGAGGTGCATGAGGATGGGCTCCGTGTCGACACGACCCTAGATCTCGATCTGCAGACGGTGGCCAATCATGCCGTGGTGGCAGGCGTGGCCGCTTATGAGCGGCGCCACGGATGGCGCGGCAAGCTGGAGAATGTTCTTTCCGCCGACGTCACGCTCGACAGTTATCGCCATCCCGACTGGGCGGTGCAGGCGGGGCCGGGCGACTACGTTCACGCGCTCGTGACGCGCAGCCTTCCACTTGAGATTCATGCGCGCATCGGTCCGCCCAATCAACCGGGCTCTGAGGTTTTGCTGCTTCCGGCTGACTGGCAGTGGACCAGCGTTCGCTACGGCGATGCGCTGGCCAGGCCCGGCGACATTGTTTACTTGCGCATGACAGCGGCCACCGAAAGCGGCGAGCGCCGGGCTTCTCTTGAAGAGGACTCGGGCACGCAGGGTGCGCTGATGGCGATCGACAACACCAGCGGCGACGTGCTGGCCATGGTGGGCGGACGCGACTATGCCGTGAGCGTCTTCAATCGCGCCACGCAGGCCGAGCGCCAGACCGGCTCCAGCTTCAAGCCCTACGTTTATACCGCGGCCATCGAGGACGGCGTGAAGCCGACGGACATCATCATCGATGGGCCGGTGCGCTTCGGCGACTATACGCCCCATAACTACGAGAACGACTACAGGGGCGCGATGACCGTGGCCAACGCCTTCGCCGAGTCGCGCAACATTCCCGCGCTCAAGCTGGCCGCCCGCGTGGGCATACGCAAAGTGATTGATGTGGCCCACCGCTTCGGCGTGACTTCAAACATCCCTCCCTACCTGCCGGTAGCGCTGGGCGCGGTCGAGATTACGTTGGAAGAGCAGGTGGCATCGTACGCAGTATTCCCGAACGACGGTGTTCGCGTGGCGCCGCATCTGGTCCGCAAGGTTTCAAACGCCGACGGAATCACTCTCTGGCAGGAGGCGCCCGCAGTGGACGAAGTTCTTGACCAGCAAACGGCGCGCACCATGATGACGTTGCTTCGCGGCGTGACCGATCACGGCACCGGCGCCGCCGCGAAACAACTGAACCATCCGGTCGGCGGCAAAACCGGAACCACGTCGGGATTCACTGACGCCTGGTTCCTGGGATTCTCGCCATCTGTCACGTGCGGCGTGTGGGTGGGCAATGACAGCCGCGAGTCGCTGGGCGATAAGGAAACAGGCGCCGTGACCGCGCTGCCCATTTGGATCGACTTTATGCGCGCCGCGATCGCCGGCAAGGACGATGAGCAGTTCCCGGGCGACGAGGATGCGACGCCCCCGAATGAGACTGGTACCGATTCCACGCGGGCACTGCCAACAGCCGCGAAAACGGGCAAGGCTTCCCAGGCTGCGGCAGAGGGCCATCTCCTCAACGGACGAAACAAATCGAAGCCCGGCGGCGCTGCCCCTCGGCCGATTCAGAATCGCCGAGTGAAACTTGCGCTCCCATTAAACCCCTGACGCCAGGCCGAAGAGCCGGAACTTCTTCTTCTTCTCTGGTTCCAGCGTCATTCCCGATGCGAACTGCGCCATCGCCTGAATTGCCCGCTGAATCCCCGACGGCTTGAGCGCCAACGGTACCGCTGTGTTCTGCATTTCGAGCACAGCGGCATAGTCATTAGGAATCCGCCATTTGGCAGGCCTGGTCAGCGCTTTTTCAATTGCTTTCACCTCGATGCCAAACATCTCCGGCTTGTGCCGGTTCAGCACGATTTCGAGTTTATGCGTGTACGGTTGAAGGCACCCGTGAATCAGGCGATTGGAGTTGCGCAGTTCGGCGATGCCAAGCTGTGTGATGAGATAGATGGTCGAGGCCATATCAAACATGCGCGTCTCCGCCAGATCCCACCGTGAGCCGGCATCCACGACAACATAATCGAACGACTTGCTGGCGACCTCGATCAGCTTATTGATCGCCTCCTTAGTCACTTTGGAGCGGAAAAATTGTCCCGGCGCACCCAGCACGTAGAGCCCCGAACTGTGCCTGGTCGACATCTTCGACAGGTAAGTGGCATCAAGGCGATCGGGATCACGCAAAGCATCGACCGTGGAGTATTCGCCGGCAATGCCTAGAGCGAGAGCGGCATTTCCGAGTGGCAGGTCGAAGTCGATCAGCAGCGTGTCTCTCTTGGAATCCTGGGCCATTGAGATGGCAAAGTTGCAGGCCGCCGTGGTGACTCCGGAACCCCCTTTGGCTCCCAGAAAGACGAATGATCTCCCCTCCACCTTTCTGGTATCCGGCGCCAGCTGTCCGCGGCTCTCCGCGCGACCAAAGGCCTCTTCGACCACACCGGGCTCGAATGGATAGGTGAGGAACTCCCTCACTCCAGCCCTCATGCAGCTGATCAACAGCTCGGGGTCAGTCTTTGGCGAGTAGGCCATCGCGATGGCCGAGCTGGAGATGCTGATGTCTTCGATGGTCTTGAGGACGGCTTCCGGATCTCCATCGGCAGCCACGAGAACGACCTTGAACCCTTGCCTGGAAAACGATTGGAGGCTCTCCATGGCGGCCAGCGTAGTCACCCTGGGCACCATCGCGGTCGTACGGATTCCGCATAGAACGCAAGCAACCGCATTTCGCCGCTCAAAATTAGAATCAAGCACGGCGATCGAAAGCACCTGCTCACGCCCGCCATTGGGGCGTTCGGTTGGATTGTTATTTCTGGTATCGGACGAGCCTGGGAAATTCAAGTGATACACCTCCCCTTCAAACCCTGAGCCACCTGATTTCAGACAAATGAAATCAGGGTGAGGTCAACCGAAGACGGATTGCCGCCCAGGTTGGTGCCTCGATGTGTCATTGGCCGAATCGCCTCAATACCGCTGAAAGGGCATAAATTCGCCGATAGCGTGGGGATCCGAGGTGGGGGATAAACCTAAGAAGAATCTAGTCTTCCGCGCGTCGTAAGTCAATTGCAGGTTTGTGTCAGTCGCCGGTTGTCAGGATTCGCGCCAGCCGAAAATAGTCTCTCGCCCGCGCGACGTCCTTCATAATCTGCGCCTTGAGCGCTTCAGGCGAGGGCCACGTGTGTTCGCCGCGCAACCGCATCAGGAACTCAAGCTCAAGCGGCGTCGTCTCGTCCAGGTCGATGGGCTCGAAATCGAGAATGTGCGACTCGATCGCAAAGGACGCCTCGCCGAAGGTTGGCCGATTACCCACATTGGTCACTGCCTGGAACGCACGCCCGTTCACCTTGAGCCGCGTGACGTAGACGCCGAACGCCGGCACCAGGCCGTTATAGGGCGCAAGATTCACCGTCGGCACCAGCAAGCGCGTGCCAATGCCGCGCCCGGATGCGGGCGTTGAAAGTAGAGTGAACGGCCGGCCCAGCATCCATCGCGCGCGTCGCACATCGCCGGCACTCACAAGCGAACGAATTGCCGAGCTCGAAACCTCCATCCCGTGCACACGCACCGGTTCGTGAAGCTGCACGGAGAACCCCATTTCCTCGCCCATCGTCGCCAGTTCGTTCACTCCAGCCGCAGCTGCATGCCCAAAGTGGAAATTGCGTCCCTCGTGCATGCCGTGCACTCCCAGCGCGTTAATCAAAATGCGCTGCACAAACTCACGCGGATCCAACCCCGCGAGTTCCGCATCGAAGCTCAGCACCAGCGCGGCATCGATTCCTGTTTCAGACAGCAGCCGCAAACGCTCCGGCAGGGGCGTGATGAGCCGCGGAGCATGGGACGGCCGCAGAAACTGTTCGGGGTGCGGATTGAAGGTGATGGCAACCGCACGCGCTCCGGTCTTGCGCGCCTCGAATGCCGCGGACGCAAGAATCATCCGATGCCCAAGGTGTACGCCATCGAAATTGCCCACCGCTGCGACCGTGGGACCATAGCTGGCTGGAATCTCGCTGAGCGAGCGGAAGACCGCGAATGCGCCGCCGCTTGAACTCGTCGCACCCGACCCGATCGCGCCGCTGGCCAGAGTCATTTTGGTCCGCTCCGCACTCATAGCGTCACGCTCACCGTCAGCCCGTCGTGCGCCAGCCTGACGCTGTCGGGCAAGGTGCGATTGGTCTCTTCGTGGCCCAGGTCGTGAGAGATGTGCGTGAACCAGGTTTGCCTGGCGCCGATCCGCCGCGACCATTCAACCGACTGCTCCACGGTTGAATGACTGGGGTGGGGCACGTGGCGCAAGGCCGAAATCACCAGCACGTCAACACCTGCCAGAAGCGAAAAGCTCTCTTCTGGGATCGCGCTCACATCGGTCAGATAGGCC
The DNA here is from genome assembly GCA_963828325.1 of uncultured Acidobacteriaceae bacterium. GTDB lineage: Bacteria > Acidobacteriota > Terriglobia > Terriglobales > Acidobacteriaceae > Telmatobacter. The sequence goes on along the minus strand of CAWHEK010000034.1, from coordinate 57,858 downwards.
GCGTTGCCAAAGCGGTAGCCGGCAATGGACTGCTCGCCATGCAGGAGTGGAATGCGCACAAAATCCACGCCATGCACCGGATTGTGCGCCGAAAGCGGAACGATCTGGACGCGCGCGCGATTCACGTAAGTCGCCTGCGGCGAAAATGTGTAGGAAAAAATTCGCTCGAGAGTTGCCGCAGCTTCCGGATCGGTATAGAGCGGAATCGGGCCGCCCTGCTTGGCCGCAATAAAGCTCAACGGGCGTAGATCGTCCATGCCCAGCACATGATCGGCGTGTCCGTGCGTATAAAACACAGCATCCACGTGCGTGAGTTGCTCACGCAGCGCTTGCTCGCGAAAATCGGGGCCGGTATCGATGACCACAATTCGCTCCGTGGGGCGCTCGGCGCCGCCGTCGCCTTCCCTCCATCGCAGAAGGATCGAAGGCCGCAGCCTGAGGTCGTGAGGATCGGGTGAGGTGCACACCGGGCACCGGCAGGCCAGCGTGGGTACGCCCATCGAGGTCCCCGTGCCCAGGAATGTGAGAGTGCCTTGCATTTCTTAGCTGCTAGCTTTAGCTCCTGGCCTCCGGCTTTTAGCCGTTCACTGTCGGCTGTTACCGACTGATCCATAACATAAATCGCGATTTGGTTTTCGCCAACGGCCCAGAACAAATCAAGAGTTTCCGGATTCCAGGATGGAAAGACTCACGTGTTCCGTTCATCACCACGACCGGCTGGAAGCTAGCGGCTAAAAGCTAGAAGCCGTTCCCTTCACTTCTTCGCCGGAGGCACTGGCGGAACCGTGGGCGCGCTCATCATGCTGGTCAGTTCCAGGAAAGCCATGCGCGCCTCGAAGAGAACAGTCTGCAGCATGCGATCCTCGTCGGGCGTCAGGTTGCCGCGCGTTTTTTCCGCCAGTACCGCCAGCAGGTCGATGGTGGCGCGCGCGCCCATAATGTCGACACGCGGCCGCTGCCCCTCTTGCGTGCCCGCTCCCATTTGCAGCATGGCCGTCACGTAGAACTGCTGTACCAGGTGCTCGAATCCCACGGGCGGCTGAGTGCCCACGCCGGGATTCTGCGCGCGAATCAGATCCTCAAGCCTTTGCGCCGAGGCGTCGTACGCCACCTTCTGCTGGTGGGTCTCGGCAGCCGTCGGTGCCGGCGGCAACTCATCCAGCAAACTCGGCTCTTGCTTCGCAGTCAGCTCATCCTTCGGCGGCGTGGCTTCTTTTGCGTCTTCGTGCCGTGCCTCACTCACCACAAGGCGCGGGCCGGGCGCGGGCTCTCCGGGTGTGGCGGGAGCTGACTGCGCAGGCTCTTTCGGCGCCGAATGTGCGCCCTCTTTTTCCTCTTCCGCTTTCATCTTGCGGCGGTCGATCACTTCAAATTTTGGTGTATCGGTCATAACTTTCAGTTTCTCATCCCGGCCTTATTGCTCGGCCCCGCTTGCTCGGTCGGGACCGCCCAATTTCAGCGTCTCGAGCCCAGCTTGGGTGGGGCTTCCAGAATCCGCGCGGTTCCCTCGCCGACGCCCGCTTTGTACCCGAAAACTTGGCTGCGCTCCTCCGCTTCAGAGCTCATCATGCCCAGCGCAAAAACACGCGGTCCGCCGGCAAGCCGCAACTCAGCCGAGCTGGTAATGTGGCCCGCGGCCGTCCCGTCTTCAAGCGCCAGTTCAGCCCCGCCCTGTGGTGCGGGACCCGATAGCTCGAGCGGCCGCAGATGCCGGTGCACATTGCCGCGCGACCGGATTCTCTCCACGATCTCCTGGCCCAGGTAGCAGCCTTTGGCAAAGTGCAGCGCCCGCATTTGCGAAGTCTCCTGCGGCAGGTCGCGCTCCACAATGTCGACCCCGTATGCGGGAATCCCTTCGGCGATGCGAAAAGCGTCAAGCGATCGACAGCCAGTCGGCGTTGCTCCGCCGGTGCGCAGGCACGACCACAGCTTGGGCAACCCCGCCGATGGCAGCCAGAACTCATAGTGCTGCGCCAATGCGCCGTACGTGCGCAAAATCCTCAGCGGCCAGCCGTTCCACTCCACGGTGGTTCCGGCCATCGCGCTCCCGATCACCGGCAGGCCCACTCGCTCTAACACTTCGCCGGCCTGAGGACCGGTCATTCCTATCGCCGTCTCCGACCCCGCCTCTCCGACCTGCTCTACCCCAAGCGGGACCAGCTCCACGTCGTCCATGATGATGAACTTGTTCAAATGAGCCAGCAGCTTCTCAAATTGGTCCGCTGCAATCTCCAGCTCCAGCTCGGATTCGCCGGCAAACGGTGTTCCCAATAAAGGGTCGCCGCCAGGCCCTGCGGTTGCGCTCGCGCTTCGCCGTTGTGGCGAAAGCTCTTCGCCGCCGCGCCACACCGTCAAATCGCCTTGCACCCGCCCTTGCGCGTTCAGCAGCAGGTTCCAGGCGCCGGTGTTGGGGAAAAGATCGTTGACGGTGTTGGTGACCATCCCGCTCAGCCAACGGAAGCGATCGCTGCCGCGCACGGCAACTCGGCGCATCCAGCCCATGTCGTGAAGAGCCGCGCCAAAGGCCAGCGCCCCTGTTTCTGTCTCCGGTGCGTCCAACTCTGCGGGAGTGGACACGCCGCGGTAGACGGTCAGTTCAGGCGATGTACGCGAAGATTCAAGCATCGCGGCCAGCGCCGTGGCCTGCGCGTTTTGGGCTAGATCGGTCTCGGGCATGGGAGCATTTCCGCGGATGCGCGCCGGATTTTCTCTCTAAACTTGGCGTCAAACCGCATCCTGATTATAGCCTTGAAGTGAGAAGCTAGAATCCCGGCCCGCGTTGCCGGGGGCGCATCCAATTCCGTAAGGAGAAGGCATGAGAAGGTGGCAGATTCAAGCGGCACACATCGGGCGCTGGGCAATCGCCGTTCTGGCGCTCCAGGTGGCGGCGGCAGCCGGGGCCCAGTCCGCCCCAAATTCTCAGTCCGCTCCCGCTTCCCCGCCCTCCAGCGCCGCAACGCCTTCCGCCGCTCAAAACGCTCCAGGGAGCAGCGCCCAAACCAGTCAACCGGTCCAAGCCACCAAACCCGGCACGCGTATTACGCCAGAACAGGCTCAACAGCTCTTTGCGCTGGTTGACCAGCTCATCAAATTCTCCTCCGACGAAACCGGCCTGCCCATCAAGAGCACCGTCAAACGCACCCTGACGACTCGAACCGCCGTGGAAAGCTATCTCGACGAGAAGTTCAACGAAGACCAGGGCGCCAAGCGGCTGGAGCGCGATGAGATCGTGCTCAAGAAATTCGGCCTGCTGGACCACGACTTTGAGCTCAAGCCATTCTTGCTGGCGCTGCTTAAGGAACAGATCGAGGCCTTCTACGATTCCAAAACCAAGACAGTGAACATTCTGGATTGGGTGGATCCCGACGAGCAAAAACCCGTGATGGCGCATGAGTTGACGCACGCTTTGCAGGATCAGCACTCTGACCTGGAGAAGTGGAACAACCAGACTCCCGACGACGTTTCGCAGGACGCGGCCGGCGACCGGGACCATCTGGCTCGCGACGAAATGGATACGGCGCGCGACGCGGTTGCGGAAGGCCAGGCAACAGCGGTGATGATGGACTACATCCTGAAGCCGATGGGAAAAAGCCTGGTCAAGGATCCTGAAGTCCTCGATGTCGTCCGTTCGCAGATGAACTCCACCGAGGATTCGCCCGTGATGGCGCGCGCGCCGCTGCTGCTGTCGGAATCGATGCTCTTCCCCTACCGCGAAGGCCTCAGCTTTGAGCAGGACATCTGGATGGACCAGGGTCAGGCTGCCGCATTCTCAGGCGCGCTCGACCGCCCGCCTTCGTCAAGCTGGGAAATTCTGAACCCGCGCGTCTATGAGCAAAAGCGCATCCCCGCCATTCCGCTCCTGCCCAACATTCATCCGCTCGTCGATGCGCAGTATGTGCCCTACGACATTGGCCAGATCGGCGAGCTCGATGTGCACATCATCACCGAGCTCTTCGGCGGCGATAACGCATCGCGCGACCTGACGCCCGCATGGGATGGCGGGCTCTATTGGGCTGGGCAACTGCGCAGCGCCACCACACCTGAAGAACAGGCCAGCACCAAATCCATCGGGCTCTTTTACCTTTCGGTCTGGAAAAATGCCGACTCCGCGCAGGTTTTCACCCGGCTTTATGCCAAGAGCCTGGGTCGCAAGTACTCAGGCGTTCAATTGCAAACCACCGGCGATCAGACCACTCCTTCCGGAGACGGCTCAGTTGAGCAGGTATATTCCACTGACGAAGGCCCGGTCGTGATCACGATGCGCGGCAAATTGGTTTTCGTCTCCGAAAGCTTTCCTCTGCCGCTGGCCCGCAAGCTCACGTCGCTGATTCTTGACGCTCAGGGCGGAGGCGCCCTGCAGATGACGTCCGCGCCTCCGCGCAGCACCGATCCGGCTTCGGACGCGAAGAATGGACCGGCGGCCGCGAGCGATTCTGCAACTCTCACCAGCGATCTTGTCCGCTTCTTCGGCGACTGCGGCGTAATGAAGGCCGCCGTGGACGCGGAATTGAGAGCCGCCACAAAATAATTTGTTACGCATGGGTTCGTCGCGCTCCACGCGCGCCGTAGTGATCATCCCGCAGTGGAAAAGCCTCCTCAAACCGCGCGAGTGCCGACGCTCCCGCTCTCTGCTTCGCGTTATGATGATGAGTTGCTCGAATCGGCTTTGCGCTTCATTGCGGGCGCTGCCGTCTTTTCTCGATCGAAGGAGATTCGCACGTGCAAGGCAAACTTGAACTGATGATGGGCCCCATGCGCAGCAACAAGACTGCTGAACTGCTGCGCCGCGCGGAAATGCGGCGCCAATACGCCAAGCAGCATGTTGTGGTGCTCAAGCCCAGCGACGACACCAAAGGCGGTCCCGGCGTGGTCGAAAGCCGCAATCCCAACGGCGGAGGAAAAATGAGCGCGGTTGAATTCCGGGCTGCCGACCCGTGGGAAGTGCTGGGCGCGATTCGCGATACGGAGCAGCAGATCGGCAAGCGCGTGGAGTGCATCGCGATCGATGAGGGCCAGTTCGTAGGCGAGCTGTTCGTCTTCGTCAAGTATCTGCTCGACGCCGGCCACGACGTGCTTGTGGCCGGGCTTGATCTCGATTTTCGCGCGCTCCCCTTCGGCGAAATGCTCAACCTCACATGGCTGGTGAACGCTTACGGCGGCAACATCACCGAGTGCATCGCCTACTGCAACTGCGGAGCGCGCGCTCTCTACTCGCAGCGGCTGATTGACGGAAAGCCCGCGCCTTTTGACAGCCCCATCAAGGTCCCCGGCGATTCCTACGAGCCCCGCTGCTCAGAACACTTCGTCCTACCCGGCCGCCAGCATTGAACGGGCCGGTGCCCGTTTGGCCCGCCGGCCGCCGTGCCTTCTCTCAAAAACCATCGCGGAGTCACTGAATTCTGACCGACCGCCTCTGTTCCCTTAGCACCGCGACGGAAAAGACACCCTCCGCGCATTCAAAAACGAGGCGCTCCCTGACCCCCGCCCTGCAGACACGAAGCCCGTGGTCGGCGCCGTCAACGACAGTGGGCATGGACAGCTTGAGACCGCCCGCCAGAACACACTTCAGATTGCCCCCGATCATGTTCGACAGTTCGCCGAGCACGTCCCGCACCACGTCATCGACCACCTCGGGAGGACTCATGGAAAGAAAGCGTGCCGCGAATGCGCAAGCCTCTTTGCGGCCGCATTCCAGCGCCAGCGCTCCTTTCCACTCGCCCGCCAAATGGATGGTTGCTGTCAGATCGTCCTTGTCCGGGATTCGGGGTCGGTTGGATTCGCTCACTTCCAGGCACACCATGGTCTTGAAGACGTATTCGACGATTTGCGCCAGCTCGCCCATCTGAATTTCGATACTAGATTCGGTCGGCATGACTGTCCTCTCAGCGCGCGGCATACACAATTGCATTTCCCACCGGCAGTCTTTCAAAGTATTCGTCGATACCGAATGCCGTCTCGATGCCACCCAACAGCAGCCATCCACCTCGAAACAAGGTCCCGTGAAGTTCTTTCAGGATGTTCATCTTGGTCTCCGCGTCGAAATAAATCATGACATTGCGGCAGAACACGAGATCGAAAGGTCCGAGAGCACGCATACTTTTGCGGAGGTCGATGGTTTCAAAACTGACCATGCGGCGCACCTGTTCTCCCAATTGCCAAACGGTGCCGAAACGGCGAAAGTGCTTGATCAGGAGGGATGCGGGCAGGCCTCGATTCACTTCGATCTGCTGGTACTTTCCGGATCGCGCTCGCTCCAAAGCCTGCGAGCAGAAGTCGGTGCCGAGAATTTGAATATTCCAGTCGCTCAGCCCCTCCTCCAGGAGAATCATCGCCAGGCTGTATGCCTCTTGCCCGGTCGAGGACGCGGCCGACCAGAACCGCAACTTCTTGGTATCTCCACGCTCTTTGATCAATCGCGGCAATAGAACCGTCCGTATGGCATCGTAGTGGCAAGGGTCGCGGAAGAAGTAGGTCTCGTTCGTGGTCATGGCTTCGACAACCTGGTGGCCGATCTCGGGCCGCCGAGAGGACTGAATGAGGACGCACAGGTCGTCAATGGATTCCAAGCCGAGTTGCTTGACAATCGGCGCCAGGCGGCATTCGAAGAGGTAGCTCTTATCCCCATCAAGCACGATGCCCGAATGAGCATAGACGTGGTCCAGAAGAAACTTGTAATTCTTCGGATCGATGACCGCGATGGAGGCTAGGCCCGACATGCATCCGCTCCCTTGAGTTCAGTGCACCCTGCGCAATATCTCCGGCACAACCTGGTCGAGCGGCAAAACCCGGTCGGCGAGTCCGGCATTCACCACGGCGCCGGGCATTCCCCACACCACGCTCGAAGCCTCGTCCTGCGCGAGGATGCTGGCGCCCTGGGCCTTCAGGATCTCCGCGCCGCGCAGCCCGTCCTGACCCATTCCGGTGAGGATCACAGCAATGGCCGCGCCGCCATAGGTCTCGCCGATCGAGGAAAAGAGCGCATCGACCGCGGGCCGGCAGGAGTTTTGCGGGGGCGATTGATCCAGGTACACGTGCACCCCGCTGTCATGGGCGGCCACCTTCATATGAAAGTTGCCCGGAGCGATCAACATCTGTCCGGCAGCCACCTGATCGCCCTGACTCGCTTCTTTGACCGTCAGGCGGCAAGAGGTGCATAGACGCTCGGCAAGAAACCGCGTGAAGAGCGGCGGCATGTGCTGCACAATCAGAATCGGCAGAGGAAACTCGGCGGGCAATTGCGGCAAGATTGCACCCAGGGCAGTGGGCCCTCCCGTCGAGACTCCGATCACTACGACTTTCGGCCGCGCGGTGTTCTGCGGAACCGGCTGGCTGCGCCAGAGCGATGGCGCCATCCGAGCCGGCGTCACTTCCAACCTCGCCGCGGACGGGCGTCGTCCCGGCAGAATGAAGAATTGTTTGATCTTCGGGACCAGATCTTCTCGCAAGCGCACCATGGAGCGATCCAGCGACCCTTCATTGGAAGCCTTGGTCACATAGTCACTCGCGCCGAGTGTCAACGCTTCAAGGGTGACTGCCGCTCCGCGTTCGGTGAGCGTGCTGAACATGATGACTCGAATTTGAGGGAAGTCGCGCCGCAGCCGCCGCAACGTTTCCAGGCCATCCATCTCCGGCATCTCGATATCCAGCGTGAGAACGTCGGGACTGTACTGAGGGATGCGCTGCAGTGCAATGGAGCCGTTGGCAGCGGTTCCGACCACCGCGATCTCCGGGTCCTCCTCGAGAGCATGCGCAACCAGGCGGCGGATGACGACTGAGTCGTCTACCACCAACACACGAATTCGCTCTCCGGGCTGGAGCATTCGTTGGTTTAGCGCGGCCATGTCGCTCTCCTCAAGGATGGATTCCTGCAAGCTCAAGCTTCTCCATGAGAATGTCTTGCGTGAACGGCTTCATGACATACTCATTGGCTCCAGCCTCCATGGCTTCTGCGATCTGTTCGATTTCGGTCTCCGTAGTCACCATCACCACCGCCAGAGAAGAAAGCGCAAAATTCTGACGCAATCTCTTCAGCAGATCGAGGCCGTTGATCTCCGGCATGTTCCAATCGGCCAGAACCAGCGTGATCCCGCTATTTCCGGCTTCGATAATCTCCAGAGCCTCTCTGCCGTTGGCAGCCTCCTGGACTTCATACCCGAGTTGCTTTAGAGCCTTGACCAGGAGCATTCGAACGGCCCGTGAATCGTCCACGACCAATGCCTTTGCCATCAATTCACCCCCGGTTCTCCGTGGAGCGGCTGAACGCAGCCTGACGGAAGATTCGATCCGTCAAGCCGCGCCCATCCTCGCTGGTTCGATCAAAACGTGAACCTTGAGACGACTTTTTGCAGCTCCGCAGCCATGTGGCTCAACTCCTGCGAAGCCTTTTGCGTATCGTTGGCGCCCTGCGTGGTGTTCTTTGCCGCCACCGCCACGCTGCCGATGTTCTTGGCAATGTCGCCTACTCCTGTAGCGGCCTCGGTTACGCTTCGGCCTATCTCATTGGTTGTCGCCGTCTGTTCTTCGACCGCCGAGGCAATGCTGTTGGAGATGTCGTTGATCTGGTTAATGATCGTGCTGATCTCCTCGATAGCCTTGACCGCGCCTTTGGTGTCTCCCTGAATGGCCTCGATCTTCTGACTGATGTCCTCTGTGGCCGTGGCCGTCTGTTTAGCGAGTTCCTTGACCTCGTTCGCCACCACCGCGAAACCTTTGCCCGCTTCACCGGCGCGCGCAGCTTCGATAGTGGCGTTCAAGGCCAGCAGATTGGTTTGTTGCGCGATCGAGGTAATCACCTTGATGACGTTGCCAATCTCCTGGCTGGACTCGCCAAGTTTTTTCACGGTCTCGTTTGTGGAATGCGCGACGCTGACGGCATTCTTGGCGACTCGCGCCGACTCATTGGCGTTTTTGGCGATCTCGCGGATGGAGGCCTGCATCTCTTCGGAGGCCGAAGCCACCGAGGCGACGTTCTTTGAAACCTCTTCGCTGGCCGCCGAAACTACATTGGCCTGGGTTGCCGTCTCTTCCGCGTTGCCCGCCATCTGCTGGCTCACAGCGGTCAGTTCCTCCGACGAAGACGCCAAAACGGTAGCGTTCTGCGCGGTGATCTTCAACGGCTCGACCACCATCTCGAGGGTCTTGTTGAGGCCTTCGACGATCTTGCGGTAATCGCCCTTGTGCTTGGCGGCGTCGGCGCGCGTGCCCAGCTTGCCTTCGGCAGCCGCTCTCGCCAACCCGTCGGTGTCGTCAATCACTCTGCCGATATTGGCCTTCAGCAGGACCAGCCACTCGTGAATCTGGTCCATTTCGGAGGCTTTGGCCATGGTTGCAGACATATCGCCATTCGCGACCTTGGTGATGTAGGCAATCAATTCCGTGAGCCAGGCATGCACGCCGTTGATGGAGTCTTTCATCTTGGCGTGATCGCCCTTGCAGTCGATTTCCACCCGCTCGCGAAGATTGCCGCCGCGAATCAGCGTGAGCACGCGGTTGCCTTCGCCAATGGGCAGCAAAATCGCGTCGAGCATCTCGTTGACGCCCTCGACGATTCTGCGGTATTCGCCCTGATGCTTGCCGGCCTCGCCGCGCGTGGCCAGTTGACCTTCCGCCGAAGCCTTGATCAGCCCGCCGGTCTCAGCCACCAGCGCCTTGATGTTATCGATGCAATTGTTCAGGTTGTTTTTGATCTCGTTGAAGTCGCCGTTATAGTTGTCGGTGATCCGTGGCGGAATGTCGCCCTTCGAGATCCGGTCGACATATTCGGCCGAAACATTCAACGGGCCAATGACCGCGTCCAGTGTTTGGTTGACGCCTTCGACGATCTTCCGGTAATCGCCCGCGTGCTTCGTGGCATCGGCGCGCGTCGCCAGCTTGCCTTCGACGGCTGCCTTGGTCAGCACAGCGGTGTCAGCCACCAGCGCGTTGATCGCATTCATTGTCTGCAGTAATGATGGAATCAACTGATCGTTCTCCGAGCGCTTACCCGACTTTTGGAGCCCCACCAAAGTCTCCTGAAAGTCACCCATCCCAATTTTTTGAATCACCTCGATGGTATGCAGCACCCGTTCACGCACGTTGTTCGTGGCGTTGCCAACCTCGGCGAAGACCCCTTGAAACGCGCCTTCAACTTTCAGGGACCAATCGTTCATCGCGCCGCGCTGCAGCACATTGTTCGCCTCTACAAGTCCGCCAAGACCGTCGATGCAATTGTTCAGGTTGTTTTTGATCTCGTTGAAGTCGCCGTTGTAGCTGTCGGTGATCCGGGGCGGAATGTCGCCCTTCGAGATCCGGTCGACATATTCGGCCGAAACATTCAACGGGCCGATGACCGCGTCCAGCGTTTGGTTGACGCCTTCGACGATCTTCCGGTAATCGCCCGTGTGCTTCGTGGCATCGGCGCGCGTGGCCAGCTTGCCTTCGACGGCTGCCTTGGTCAGCAGACCGGCATCGGCGACCAGCGCGTTCACGGCATCGATACAGGTGTTCAGGTTGTTTTTGATCTCGTTGAAGTCGCCGTTGTAGTTGTCGGTGATCCTGGGCGGAATGTCGCCCTTAGAGATGCGATCCACATATTCCGCCGAAACATTCAGCGGGCCAATGACCGCGTCCAGCGTCGCATTGACGCCCTCGACAACTTTGCGGAAGTCGCCCTGGTGCTTTGTGGCATCGGCTCGGGTGGCCAGCTTGCCTTCGATGGCTGCCTTGGTCAGCATGGCGGCGTCAGCCAGCATAGCGTTCAGCGCCTGCTTCCGGGGCGTAATGTCGGTGGCGTACTTGACCACTTTGAAAGGCTTGCCGTTCAGATCCATGATCGGGTTGTACGAAGCCTGGATCCAGACCTCTTTGCCGCCTTTGCCGAGGCGCTTGTACTCTGCCGCCTGGTATTCGCCGCGGTTCAATGCCGCCCAGAATTCCTTGTATTCGTAGCTCTGGCGGTAGGCCTCGTCCACAAACATGCTGTGATGCCGGCCTTTGATCTCATCGAGCGTATAGCCGAGCGCTTTCAGGAAATTTTCGTTTGCGGTAACCACCGTGCCGTCCATCTTGAATTCGATCGTTGCCTGCGATTTACTGATGGCGGCAATTTGGCCCACGTAGTCCGCGTTTTGAAGCTTCTGTGCGGTTACATCGGTGGCGTACTTGACCACCTTCAAAGCCTTGCCGCTCGGATCGAGAATCGGATTGTAGGAAGCCTGAATCCAGACCTCCTTGCCGCCCTTGCCGATGCGCTTGTACTCCGCCGCCTGGTATTCGCCGCGGTTCAAGGCCGTCCAGAACTCGCGGTATTCGCTGCTCTGCTTGTAGGCCGGCTCGACAAACATGCTGTGGTGCTGGCCCTTGATCTCATCCAGCCGGTAGCCGAGAGCTTTCAGGAAGTTGTCGTTGGCGGTCAAGACCGTGCCGTCCATTTCAAACTCGATAACAGCCTGCGATTTACCAATCGCTGCAACCTGCCCGGCGTAATCGGCGAACAGTTCCTGATCAATTGCGCCTCGCTTAGCGCCGTTTCCATTTTTCGTTGTGGGTTGTTGATGCTCCGGGCGTTCCAACACTGCGGCGCCGGCGGACGAACTGCGGCCGGGACGATCTCCCCGGATAAAACTCGATTGTCTTTCCATGGTCCTTGCTCCTTTGCATTCCTGGTTAGTTATTTCGCCGCCACCGGCAGTTGACTCGTTATCGGCTCACGCCCTCCGTTGGCCGGGGCGCATGAAGCGGCGAGTCGATAGGACTCGCGCAGCCTCTCATTGCAGCCCTCGGTCAGCGGGGGACCGTGTCCAAAGTAGATCCGCCGCACATCGCGGGCGCACAGCTTCTGCAACGCCGCCTGAAACCCGGCTTCGTAACATCCTGCGGACGACGTGATCAACAGCGGGGTGTCGCCGGCAAACAACACACCCTCTGCCTGGTTGTAAAGGCAAATGGAGTCGCTGCTGTGACCGGGAGTATGGATCACTTCGAACCGCCGATCGCCCATGCGAACCGAGTCCCCATCGCTCAACGTGGCATCGACGCCGGCAAGGCTTGGTGAGAAGGCCAACACCCGTGGGTGGTATGCCGCGCGAACCTCGGGCAAGAGCGCGCAATGATCGGAATGGCTGTGCGTCACGACCACCTGGTCCACAGCCCATTTGCCTACACCGGTTGGCGCCCTTTGAATGCTTGCCAGAATGGCCGGATCGGCGCCCACGTCAACGAGCGTGTTCACGTCCTCCAGCTGACTCCGGCCGCCGAGCACCAGGTAGACCTGGGAGGTATAGATCCGGCCGCTATTCTCTAAGGTCACGACGCGCATAAGCAGGTCTCCAATTTGCGAAACAGTTGCCCGTCGGGGATCACCCGCTCAAACATGGGCGCCAGTTCCCGCGGCATCTCCTGCGTCTGCTCGGTGACGAAAAAGCCGCCCGGCGCGAGCGCCCGATGAAACATCCTCAGCACGTCAACTCTTTCCGGCGGACGAAAATGGAGCAGCACGTTTTTGCATACCACCAGCGAGTAATCGCGGCCGATTTCTTTCAGACAGAGAAGATCGTGGCATTCGAAGACGACGCGTTGCCGGATCTTGTCGATCGCGCGAAAGACTCCCGGCTCGCCGTTGCTTTCGAAATACTTTTCGAGGATGCCCTCGGGCAGCCGTGACAATTCATCGTGCGGGTACTGGGCTCGCTCGATGACCCGGGCGAAGTGGCCCGTGTTCTCAACGTCGGTGGCGTCGATGCGAAGATTGTTGAATGCGAAATGGCCCATGCGCTCGGCAAACAGGATGCTCAGCGTATAAGGCTCCTGCCCCATGGCCGCGCCGGCATCCCAAATGCGGGGATGGTTTCGGCCCGCAATCATGGGGAGGCAGTGTTCCACGGCCTTCTCCAGCACTTGCTGGTCACGAAAAAAGAACGTAAAAGCCACTTCAATTCCCTTTCTCGATTCGTGCGTGTTGTCTTTGCTTCGTGCGCTGCCTTTTTTCTCGTGCGTGTTGTTTTTGCTTCGCGCGCGTTGCCTTTTGACCAGGCGCCCCAAACTGCCTCTGTTCCCAACGCCCAAATTTCGGCCGGAGGGATTTTTGAGCTTCACTCCGCAACTCTGGTCACATCGATGTCCACCGTCCGCTCCGTATCGAGAACCAGCAGCAGCCGGTCCTTCAGCTTGTAGACGCCGCGAATAATCTCGCGCGCCGCGGGATCGAGATTCTCCGGCGGCCGCTCGTAGGTGGCGGCATCCACGTCCAGCACGTCTCCAATCTCGTCAACCAGTAAGCTCACCGCGCCGTCGTCGGTGCGGATCACCATGTTCGTCGGCACCTGGCCTCCGCTGCGAGGCGGCAATTTGAGCCGCCGCCGCAGATCGATGGCGGTCACGATCTGGCCGCGCAGATTGATCAATCCCTCAATCACCTCCGGGGCCTGGGGCACGCGGGTCATCTGCTGGAACCGCAGCACCTCCTGCACGCGAAGAACATCCACCCCGAAAAACAGGTCCGCCACAAAGAACGTTGAAAGCTGTCCGCTGGTCCGGACTGATTCGGAATTTGCGATTGCGGCTTCGGTCGTCATCGCTTATCTCTCCTTCCCGGCGCAGGCCGGCTCGGTTTTTTCGGAGGCCTCGGCCGAAACCAGCCGCGCCACCGATGCAAGGATGGCGCCGGATTCGAACTTCGCCTGGCAATCCTCAAAACCAGCGGTCCGCATCGCGGAGGTCCGGAGTTGATCGGCTGAATCGGCCAGACCCAGCACCGGAATCCGTTCCCACTCAGGTCTTGCGCGCATGGCGGCAACCAGAGCGGAGCTGCCCGCGGGCGGCAGGTCCATGGCCGTCACGACCACGTCCGCGGCCTGCTGCTCCATTTCCCGGATAGCCTCGTCGAGATTTTTGGCCTCCTGGACCCGGTAGCCGGCCATGTTCAGGCCGCTGCGGAGCAGGCCCCGCGAGAACGACGAGCCCTCCGCCACGAGCACTGACTTGCCGCTGCCGGACCCGCCCGCGCCCTCAAGCCAACTTGCGCTGGCTGCATGAATCACTTCGTTGAGATCCAGCAGGTCCGTGACCCGCTTGCCGATCACCGCCGACCCCAACAGGCCTTTGCGACTCGATTGCTGGCGCGTCACGATGGTTTCTTCAACGACATCCAGAATCTGATCGACCACCATTCCCACGCTGCGGTCGCCGTCGTTGAAGACGATCACCTGCACCGGATCGGCCGCCTGCTCCGGATCGGGCGCCGCGGATTCCAGGACGTCGCGCAGGGGTACCAGGGGCAGGATGCGGTTGCGGTACTGGACCACCTGGCATCCGCCTGCGAACTCGATGGAGCTCAAGGGAAATTCCTCGAGCCTCGCGACCAGCGAGAGCGGCACGGCGAGGCGCTCGAATGAGCCGGCGCTGAACAGCAGCAGGCGCTGCTGTTCGAGGCCCGTCTGCGCCTTCTTTTCCTCTGCCACACGCGCCTGCTCCCGGCTTTCGGCCAGAACTCCGGAACGCTGGCCAATGCCCAGCACGTCGAGGATGAGGGCCACTCGGCCGTCGCCCATGATGGTCGCGCCCGCGTACGCCGTGAGCCCTTTCAATTGCTTGCCCAGCGGCTTGACCACGATCTCCTGGGTATCGTTGATGCCGTCGACCACCAGCCCAAACTGTCGGTCTTCGGCCTGCAGAACCACAATGCTGACGGCCTCGGACTTCTCCGCGGACTCGAGCGCCAGAACTCGGTTCAGATAGGCAATGGGCAGCAGACTCCCGCGCCGGCGATAAACCGGTGTTCCGTGGACCTGCTCAATGTGCTTCTCGGAGGAATCTCCCTCGAGGCGGATCAACTCGAGCAAGCTCACTTGAGGAATGACGAACCGCTCCCCGCCGCTGGTAATCACCAGGCCGGGAATGATGGCCAGCGTGAGAGGAATCTTGAGCTTGACCGTCGAGCCCTCGCCGGGCCGATTTGAAATATCGACCACGCCGCCGATTTTCTCGATGTTGGATTTGACGACGTCCATTCCGACGCCGCGTCCGGAAACCTTGGTCACCGTCTGCGCCGTCGAAAATCCGGGCAGGAAGATCAGGTTCAGCGCCTCGCGGTCGCTCAGCTTCTCCGCCTGCTCAGGCCGCAAAAGACCTTTCTCAACGGCCTTTTGCTTGACTTGAGCCACGTTGATTCCGGTCCCGTCATCGCCGATTTCGATGTTGACCTGCCCGCCCTCGTGATAGGCGCGAAGCGTCAGTTTTCCTTGCGGGGCTTTGCCGGCGCTGGTTCGGACGTCGGGTGGTTCGATGCCGTGGTCGCACGAATTGCGGACCAGGTGCACCAGTGGGTCCTTGATGGCTTCGATGATGGTCCGGTCCAGTTCCGTGTCGGCCCCGTCCATCTCCAGCCGGATCTGTTTTCCCAGTGCCACGGCCATGTCGCGCACCACGCGCGGCAACTTGTTCCAAACCATCCCGATGGGTTGCATGCGTGTCTTCATCACGCCCTCCTGCAACTCCGTCGTAATCAGGTTCAGCCGCTGGGATGTCGCATTGAGAGCCGGATCTTCGCGCTCCGCGTTGAACTGGAGGATCTGATTGCGCGTCAGCACCAGCTCGCCGACCAGGTCCATCAGTTTGTCCAGATGCACGACTCCGACCCGGATATTCGCATCCACTACGGCGGAAGACCTCGCCACGTCATCTTCGACCTTGGCGCTCTCCGGACACTCCGGTGTTCTGCCGCTCTTGTGAGGTTCTTTGGCCGCGTCATGCACTTCGCGAGAGCCGCTTCCGCTCTCCGTCCCGTCGAGACATTGCGCCTCCACCCGCAGACGTTCGGTCAAGTCTTCGTAAAGGTCTGGGCCTTCTTTTCCACTCGCCTCAATTGCGGCCAGCACCTTGCGCGTCGCGTCCACGGTTTCGAGGATCAGCGATACCAGAGATGGATCGAGCTCTCGCTTGCCGTCGCGCAGCTGGCTGAGCAAGGTCTCTGCCTGATGGGTGATCTTCTCCAGAGTCGAAAACGCGAAGAAGCCGCAGGTGCCCTTTATGGTGTGAATGGTCCTGAAAACACTGGCCAAAAGGGCAGCATCTTTCGGGCGCAGTTCCAACTCAATAAGATCCTGATCCAGGCGCGAGAGGTTTTCATGGCTTTCAACGAGGAACTCACGAACTACGTCCTGATCGTCTTGCATGCGCTTTTTCTCCAACGAACACGAATGATTCGGCGCCATCTCGGTGCGCCGCACTTGCGTCTTTTCTTAATTCCGCCCGGAAGTGAATGACCGATCCCGGACTGAGTCAGTGCGCCCACCACGCGCCTTCTGGAACGAAGGCCGGCGGGGCGGTGTGCAACGGAACTGAGTACTTCATCGGCGCCGGACTAAGTTTGTTGATGCTCCATTTCTGCGAACAGGGTTGGCGCGGGAGAGAGCATGCGTGCCAAGTCCTGCCGGCCTTCTCACCTCAAACCGATCCGATTCTGATCCCGGTCCAAAGATGGGATTATGTCAGCGGGATGTGCGGAAACTCCTGATTTTCAACAGAAGTCGAAGGCGCAATTCCCTGGTCGGTACTTGGCCGGTGAACGTCCCGTTTTTGAATCTGAGCGGCTGTACGTCCGGTGAGAGCTGATTTCTCGCGGCGACTGTAAACGAGAGATCCCTGGGCTGCCCGAATCCCTATGCGAACCGGATGCACAGACGACTCGTCTGGCTTCTGCTGGTCGCAACAGAGCAATCAAAGAACCTGATGTTGCATGCGGAGATAAGAGGGCATTAATCTCAAATGGTCGCTAATTCGGATAGGACTGATTTTTAGCTGATGCCCCGGTCGCAAGTGAGCCACGAACTCACGCGATCCAGGTCGGAGCTGGGCGAAAAAGGTCTGGAATCACTCAGACGAAATAAACCAGGAAACTCGCCGTGCCGATCCTGTCACCGCCCGGCGCGGATCACAGACAGCCATTCGGGTTTGCTCGACCCCATCGGCGCCAGGACAGTCTCGTAGGCACCCGGCGTCTTCGACATGATTACCTGGTCAGTCATTCCCTGGTAAGTCCCACATGGCGTTTCCGCAGTGAAAAGATCGGGCTCAGGGTAGAAATGCTCGTCGGATGTGCCTGCTGTCGCCTGAGCATAAGCCTTGTCGAATATTCCGAGCGACAACAGCCAGAGTGCGGTCCTGGTTAACGAAACTACAACCCGATAGCTTCCCCCTTCGACAGCGCGCCGGCGCAATGCAGCGAGGATGCCGGTGACGCCCAGCCAACCGACAACGTTGTCGCAGACCGGCGTACCAATGGGCGCCAGCCTGGGCTCTGTCGGTGTTCCCTCCAGTGGATACACGCCGGCGACGGTTGCTCCATGCACATCGAAGCCTGGCCTTGCTGCCCAGGGACCCTTTTCGCCGTGAAGAACGACGGTGGCGTGGATCAGTCCCGGCTTGCGCGCGCAGAGTTCTTCCGCGTGAAGGCCGCGCTGCTCCAAAAACCGCGGCCGCTTGTTGGCGAAGAATATATCCGTGTCCCCTAGCAGTTTGTGGAATTGAGCACGATCTTCCGCTGAATCGCCCAATATCGTTGAGCGCATTCCAACCTGCGCATCCCAGGCAAGGAAATCGATTTCACACGCGTGCAGGCCCCAGATGTTGAGAACGTCAGCGCCGTAGAGAGCGAGACACCTGCCCATTGCGGCGCCGGCGATGACATGGCCCATGCCCAGCGCCCGAATCCCGCCGAGCGGGAGATTTCCGCGCCCTCGAATCGGGATGGGTTCGCTCTCACCGATCTTCTCAATCGTGATGAGGGGTGTTTTCGAGAGCGCGTCGGTGTATTGAACCTCCCGGCGAAGCTCCTCATTGGTACGGACAATCGCCATCGGCACCCCGGCCTCCGCCGCAGCCTCTTCCAGATCGGAGCTTCGCCATTGACGAATGGCGTTGCCAATCGATTCACTGCTTTCGCTGCACTGGAGCAGATTGAGTGTGCGCGCACGAATCCCAGGGTAAAAGTCGATCGCCACAGCAAATCGGCCATCGCGCGTCTCGTTAAACCAGGGAGGTCTCAGGAATGGGCTGGCGGCAAAAGAGCCCAGGGTGGGCGCTCGCCCGTTGATGGTTTCCCATCTGCGCTCAGCGAAACCGCAAAACCGCCGCAAAGCCTTTCTTACATCGATCGAAATATCCTGCCCTTCTCCTGTAGCCTGCTTAACCAGCGCAGCGAGCGCCACGCTCCGCGCGGCCAAGGCGACGCCGGCCATCGTGCCGTAGCGAAGGGGACTGGGCACGATGGGATCTCGGCCATAAAAAGAGAGCTTTCCTCCGCAATCGTCGATGGTCATGCCGGCGTCGGCGAGGACTTGATTGACCGCATGGAACAAATCAAAGTCCGGCGATGTTGCGGGATGGGCAAGACTCTCCTCGAGCTGACGCGTCAGGACGCCGAGGAATTGTTCTGTATCCCTCATCGTTTTCCATTCCTCAGCACGTTCAAGAGATGGCCGGATAGATCGCGCTTCGTAGTCGTGATCTGTTCGGGCGTCCACTTCCTAAGGCCTTCGCCGGTACGCATGCCAAGCTTGCGCTCTGCGATCAACCGATCGAGAAGAGGAGAAGGCTCAGATGACTTTGCAAGATAAGGGAGAATCACCCTCTGAACATCTCTTGTAAGCTCAAGGCCGACCAAATCTGCATTCTCCATGGGGCCAAGAACCGGCAGCCGGAGACCAAAACCGCGCTTAACCACAAGATCGATTGTGTCGGCATCGCAGACACCGGCATCGACGAGGGAGATCGCTTCACGCCAGAAAGCATGCATTAATCGATTTCCGATAAATCCGGGAATATCCTTTTCGACCCTCACAGGTTCTTTTCCTACCAATCTCATCAACTCGAACGCACGGTCGAAGAAAGCGGGATCGACAAACTCGGTTCTTATCACTTCCACCAAGGGAACTAATACCGGGGGATTCCACCAATGAAGCCCCACCAACCTTCGGCGCGCGTGATCCGGCAGATCGCGACCGATCTCTGTTACGGGAATGGACGACGTATTGGTTGCGAGCATTGCATCGCGTGGCGCGGTCTCGGCAATCTGGCCGAAGAGAGCGCGTTTTAGTTCAATTCTTTCCGGGACCGCCTCGATCACGACTGTGCAGTCATCGAGTGTTTCCGCAAGCGACGGAGTCAACTTGATTCGGGCGAGGACAGATGCTTCTTCAATGCCAAGTTCTGCCAGGCTCGCCGATATACGCTGGGGCGCCTCGTTCAGGGCTTTCTCGTCGGCATCCGTAATTCTGACACTGTGACCGGCGGTTGCAAATACCTGTGCAATTCCGTGCCCCATCAGGCCGGCGCCGATAATTGCGGCTCGTTGTCCCATTCCCTGGAAATCTCCTCAGGGCATAAGAACAACAATCCGCCAGGGTTCACAAGGTTCTTGTCGGACGTAAAAATGTCAGCATCGGGCACGAGGGTCCCTGAGGACTCTTCAGCCTGCATCCTCGGCCGCGGCAATCGGCCTTAGGCCAAGTATTCATTCGACCGCGCAAAACCGTGGCGCTGAGTCCTGATACGACACGAAATTGTCCGATCCAAACCTGTCGAGAGTTTTCTTCAGCTTCTTATGATCGCTCGGTCACGGATGCCGGCGCTTGGGAAACGTGATGGTTCGCCGAGCCGGCGTCGCCCATCGCCTCGGAGGAAACAATGTCGAAAGCAACGGTACGGATCTCGCTTGCCACCGCTTTTTTGTTCGGTTTGGCAGCTGCGACGCTGGCTGCCCAAAATCAGACCATCCTTACCGAGTCACAAGGAAAGCTGGCGGGCGCGGTTGATGCGCACGGCGTGCGGTCATTCAAAGGCATTCCCTACGCAGAACCGCCGGTTGGCGATAAGCGCTGGACCGCTCCGGTTGCAGCCGGACCATGGAAGGGTGTGCGCGACGCGCGGGAATTCGGGGCCAGCTGTGTTCAGCCGCCCTATCCGGCGGATAGCATCTACGCCGACGATGTGCTGAAGCAGAGCGAAGATTGTCTTTCTCTGAACGTGTGGACGCCGCCGCACGCGCACAAGGCGCCGGTCATCGTCTGGATCTTTGGCGGTGGGCTGGTCAGAGGCCGCACCTCGGAGCCAATCTACAACGGCACCCATTTCGCGGAACACGGCGTTGTGTTCGTATCGATCAATTACCGGCTCGGCGCGCTCGGCTGGCTCGCGTTGCCGGAGCTAAGTGCGGAGTCGCCGCGCGGCGTCTCTGGCAATTACGGTCTGCTCGACCAAATCGAAGCGCTCAAATGGGTGCAGAAAAACATCGCCATATTCGGCGGCGATCCGGGCGACGTGACCATCATGGGTGAATCCTCCGGGGGCCTGAACGTGGCCGATTTAATGGCGAGCCCGCCGGCGCGCGGACTGTTTCAGAAGGCGATCGCCGAGAGCCTTGGCATCCAATCCGCCGCGGAACTGAAGCAGCCGAACCATGGGCTGCCTTCGGCCGAAACGAACGGAACGGCTTTTGAAAAGGCGCTGGGGGCGGCGGACCTTAAAGCGCTGCGGGCGATCGATGCCAAAACGGTGGCAGAACATGCGGGATTTCGAGGTGGACCGAATGTGGACGGCTGGGTGCTGCCCCATCAGGTTGTGGACACCTTCGATCGCAAAGAAGAGGCGCTGATTCCTGTCTTGATGGGATTCAATCGCAACGAGATTTATCCGGGCCTGATCGGATTCCTGCCACGCAATCTTCCAGATTCAAGCGCAGTTTATGAAAGCGAAATCCAAAAGCGTTACGGCGATCTGGCGCCGGAGTTTCTGCGGCTGTATCCGGCCGGCGACATCAAGAGCAGCATGATGGCGGCAATCCGCGATGCGGTTTTCGGCTGGAGTGCGGAACGGATCGTTCGCGACGAAGCCAATGCGGGCCAGCCTTCCTACCTGTATTTCTTCGATCATGCTTATCCCGCGGCGCAGGCGCGGGGATTTCGCGCTTTCCATGGCAGCGAACTGCCTTATGTCTTTGGCGATGTCGGCAAGGACGCGGTATTGCCTGCCAACTGGCCGGCGCCGGACGACTTTAAAGAGCAGGCTTTTTCCAGCGCGATGATTTCCTATTGGACGTCGTTTGCGCGCACCGGAGTTCCGAAGGCGCCGGGGCAGCCGGACTGGCCGGCCTATGCGCCAAACAAGACCTTCATGGATTTCGCGGAGACACCGGAACCATCGACCAACCTTATGCCGGGCATGTTTGAGCTCAACGAAGAAGTCATGCAGCGCGAAAGGCGTGCCGGCGATCAGCCGTGGCTCGGCAATGTAGGGGTTGCGGCTCCGGTACTTTCAGGCCCTCTCGCGAGTCGCGGATTTTGATACGAGACAGTTACGCCAACAAAGCTTGGGACTTCACGCGTCACTTTTCGAAAGGATTGTGGCGTACGACCAGACTCCGATATCGGGGGGAATTCTATGAGCAACATGAATCGCAAGCAATTTCTGCTGGGAGCTTCGGCGACCGGAGTGACGCTGGGGATTTCTCCCCTCCGCGCGGAAACCTCCGGTCCCCTGGAACGGGTCAATCAGAACTGGATCGTCTCAGAAGCAGAAGCGTTGGCATGGCATAAGGTCAAGGACTCCGAAGGTCCAGCGCTCACCGGGAACGCCTCATGGCATCACTTCCTTGAATTCCTCGAAGCGAAGCTCAAGCAGTATGGCTGCGTCAACGTTCATCGCTCGTCGTGGATGTTTGACCGCATCGAAACCAGCAACTGGCCGGACGATTCCAAATGGAGCCTGGCCTCAAACGGCAGTCGAATAACGGCGGCGAACTACGGTGCCAACTGCAGCCTAACCGGGCCGGAAGGAGTCACGGCCGAGTTGGTGCTGTGGGATCCGGTCAACAAGCCCGATGTCTCCGGCAAGATCGTCGTCTTCCGCCCGGTGCCTCGCCCCGAATTCCGCAGCGCTTTCAGTGACGCGGACTATGAATATAGAACGGCATTCGAGAGTTGGCCGGTTGAAGGAAAGCCTGTGCCGCAGGAATTAATGGCGATACCGTCGATCGCATCCGTGGTCTGGGACGAAATGACGGCCTCCGCAACCATCATCCAGGAAGTTGCGCCCTCCAAACCGGCCGGGTTGGTTTTCGCCATGAACTTGAACCGCGCCGCAACCGAAGGCCTCTACACATTTCCCGTGCCCGAGCAATATGGCTTTCCTTCGGTCTATCTCGACAACACCAATGGCGACCGGGTAATCGCGGATGCCCAGGCGCATGCCAAAGCAACAATCCGCGTCGAGGGAGCCCACGTCCAGAGCGAAGCGTATGAGTTGATCGCTTATCTGCCCGGCCGCAATTACGGCACAGATAAGGACGAGCAAATCCAGCTTCGCACTCATACCGATGGCCCTTCGATCAGCCAGGATGACGGCGCATTCGGTCTGCTGGGCGTGGTGAAATACATGTCGAACATTCCTCAGAAAGAACGGCCGCGGACTTTGCTGATTGAACTCGACTGCCGTCATTTCATGCCCGGCGCCGAGCGCGCCTGGCAGGCCCAGGACTACTTCGTCAAATTTCCCAACGCTCGCGACAAGGTTGTGGGCCTGATCGCAATGGAACATTTGGGGCAGATCGATTATGTTTTCGACGGCGATGACCTCAAGCCGAGCGGCCGCTCGATGCAGACCTGGATCTATTCGCCGTCCGATCAGAAGATGATTGACTGTGCTTACCAGGCTGCCCAGGAGAATCACATCGCATCGGCCATCGTTCGCGCTCCGGGACAGCTCGGCGTGCACGGAAAATCCCAGGGTCCCTGGTACGGCATGGGCGGCGTGTCACGCTTTCTGGGATTGCCGGCATTTTCGATGCAAGGCGATCTCGGCGCTTATTGGGCGTTCTCCGGGCGCATCGACCGCTTCGATTCGCGCTCTTTTTGCAGGGAAGTGAGCCTGTTCTGCCAGCTGACCGGCTATCTGATGCGAGTCGACGTGAAGACTCTGCATGTGCCTAAGGACGACCGGGCGATGCCGGGTATCAATCGTACGCATTGACGATGGCAGTACGTCCGCTTACGCAAAGCCGTGGCTCAGGGCAAGCCGGCATGGGGCACTTCGACTCGCGTCATGAGAATTGCGGAGCGGTGATTCGCAGCCGCCTCCGTTTCATCGAAAGTGGGCGCAGCGCAGGCGAAGAGGGTTCGACCATCATCGCCGCCCAGCATGCATGCGAACGCGCACAAACCATTTGTCTTGAGCTCACTGAGAATCGCGCCGCCTTCAGCGACACGGATGAGGCGCTTTTTGGCGACGTCCGCGACCCAAACGGCTCCTTCCGCATCCAGGCAGATTCCATCCGGCACGACATCCGCTTCGCTCACGATGCGCGCCACATCAGTGGTCGCTGGAAAATCACCGAAGGCAGCCCAGGTGCGGCGGTTGGTCAGTGAGCCACCGGAGACGGTGAAGGCTGTGAGACGGTTCGCAAAAGTCTCGGCAATGATCAGCGTGCGACCGTCTGGGGTGAGCACAGCGCCATTGGGAAAGAAAAGGCCGGAAGCTGCAACGCAGGCCGTTCCGTCGGGCGCGACGGAGATGAGCACAGTGGAGGAGGACGGCGCGCCGCTGAAGAGGTCGAATCCGAAGTTGCCCACCCAGGCTCGGCCGTTGCCATCGACGAGCATGTCATTGAGTTCGCCGGGTGCGAGAGCCGAAAGGTCGGCGTGCTCCACGACGGAGCCGTCGTGCTCGCGCCGCAGCACTTTGCGATCGTGCATGGATGTGATCAGCAAACGGCCGTCGGGAAGAAAACCGATTCCGGCGGGAAGGCCTGGCGTTTGCGCGTAGGTTTCAGCCGTGCCGTCCGGCGCGATCGCGAGGATGCGCCGGGTATAGCGGTCGGAGACGTAGAGGCGGCCGTCGCGCCAACGGGGACATTCAGTAAAGGAAAGGCCGTCAATGAGAACTGCAAAGTCGGACATGATGAACGTCACCGTACTACGTTTTTGCCGAACTCGAAAGGATATCGACGGCAAAGAGCGCGGTGGATCCGCACTTCATGGTAAATCTTGAGACGCCGCTGTTGTAAGGAATTCGCGGAACTCTCCTTCGCTGAGCTCTCGGACGATTTCGGCGGCCCGAATGAACTGGCTTGCCTGGAACGCATCGCTGCCGACGTCGTGCCGAATCGATTCGACGATTTCGCGGATCATGGTTTCAAACAGAGTGGAACTCACCACACGCCCGTCGTCAAGCGTGGCTCCGTAACGGATCCATTGCCAAAGCTGAGCGCGGCAGATTTCGGCTGTAGCGGCATCTTCCATCAGGTTGTAAATGGGCACGCAACCGTTGCCGCGGAGCCACGACTCGATATAGCGGAGCGCGACTTCAATGTTGCGCCGCAGACCGAATTCGGTGATTTGCCCCTTGGGTAATTCGATCAGATTTTCGGCCGTGATGCGCGAACTTTCCTCTTCGGAGGGGACGATCTGGTTTTTTCCCGGCATGTGTTCGTCGAACACTTGCTGCGCGACGGGCACAAGGCCGGGATGCGCAACCCACGTACCGTCGTGACCCGCATGCACCTCGCGGAGTTTGTCTTCGCGGACGCGTTGCATTGCTTCTTCGTTGGCCTTGGGATCGTCGCGAATGGGGATCTGCGCTGCCATACCGCCCATCGCGTGAATGCCGCGCTTGTGACAAGTGTGGATGAGAAGTTCCACATACGAGCGCAGGAACGGCTGCTGCATCGTGACTTCGCCGCGTTGAGGCAGGGTAAAGCCGGAACGATTGCGAAACTTTTTGATGAAGCTGAAGATGTAGTCCCAGCGCCCGCAGTTCAACCCCGCGGAGTGGTCGCGCAGCTCATAGAGAATCTCGTCCATTTCAAAGGCTGCTGTAATCGTCTCGATCAGCACTGTGGCGCGGATGGTGCCCGACGGAATCCCGGCATAGTCCTGCGCAAACTCGAACACGTCGTTCCACAAGCGCGCTTCAAGGTGGCTCTCCAATTTGGGCAGATAAAAGTAGGGAGCCGATTCACGATCGAGCAAAATACGGTGATTGTGAAGGAAGTAAAGCCCGAAATCGAAGAGCGATGCAGAGATGGGCGAGTGTTCGATCTCGAAATGCTTTTCCACCATGTGCCATCCGCGCGGGCGAACAAACAGCACCGCCGGATTTGGATTGAGCCGGTAGACTCGCCCATCGGGCGAGCGCCATTCGATGCTGCGCGCGTTGGCGTCGCGCAGGTTCCGCTGCCCCTCAATGCAGTTCTTCCAGGTTGGAGAATTGGCGTCTTCAAAATCCGCCATAAACACCCTGGCGCCGGAGTTGAGCGCATTGATCACCATCTTGCGCTCGGTGGGTCCGGTAATTTCCACTCGCCGGTCAAGCAATTCATCGGGAATCGGCGCGACAGTCCATCGTGATTTTCGGATGGATTCGGTCGCAGAAAGGAAGCCAGGATTTTCGCCAGCATCGAAAAGTTCCTGGCGGCGACGCCGCATTTCGAGCAGAGAAACGCGCCGCGGCTCGAACTCCTGGTGGAGGGCCTGCAAAAACTCGCAGGCTTCAGCCGTCAGGATTTCACGCTGATCGGCGTATTGCGAATCGAGGGGTTAAGCATTTCGACAATCATAATATTCAAGTCCTCGCTGCTCTGTAATGAACATAAGATCGATTTCAGGCTTTTACCGGCTGTGTCTCCGGGGCTTCGTGGTCGTATGGATCTTCGAACTGTTCTTCCTCTGTAGATCCAGGCGTGGCGCGCGTGGAGAGATTGCCGGAAGCAATGGTTGTTGCGATGCGATCGAAGTATCCGGTGCCGACGAAGCGCTGATGCTTGACCGCGGAATAATCGCACTTCTCCGCCATTTCAAATTCGCGCTGCTGCAATTCCGAGTACGCCAGCATCCCCATTTGCCGGTAGGAATGGGCCAGTTCGAACATGGAGAGATTCAGAGCGTGAAAGCCCGCAAGGGTGACGAATTGGAACCGGTACCCCATCTCGGCCAGGCGGCGCTGGAAGGAAACAATCTCTGCCGTGGTGAGTTTGGCGTTCCAGTTGAACGAGGGCGAGCAGTTATAGGCGAGTAGCTTGCCCGGCACTTCGCTGCGAATCGCATCCGCGAAACGTTGCGCATCGTCCAGGTTTGGCTCCGAGGTTTCGCACCAGATCATGTCGGCATACGGCGCGTAGGCGCGGCCGCGGGCAATGGCCGCCTCAATTCCTCCGCGGAATCCGAAGAAGCCCTCCACGGTCCTTGCGCCGGAAAGAAACGGTTGATCGGCCGGATCGCAATCGCTCGTGATGAGCTGGGCCGCGTCGGCGTCGGTTCGCGCAATCAGGATGGTCGGTACATCCAGAACATCGGCGGCGAGGCGCGCCGCAATCAGTTTCAAAATTGCCTCGCGCGTGGGAACCAGCACCTTGCCGCCGAGGTGTCCGCATTTCTTTGCGGAAGACAACTGATCTTCGAAGTGAACGGCGGCAGCGCCGGCTTCTATCAGCGCCTTCATCAGCTCGAAAGCGTTCAAATTTCCGCCAAAGCCGGCTTCAGCGTCGGCGACGATGGGCAGCATCCAGTCGATGGAATGCTCGCCGTCGGCATGGGCAATCTGGTCGGCGCGCATGAGCGCATTATTAATAGCGCGAACCACAGCGGGAACGCTGTTGGCCGGGTAAAGGCTCTGGTCGGGATACATTTGACCGCCGAGATTGGCGTCCGCAGCGACCTGCCACCCGCTCAGATAAATCGCTTTCAGGCCGGCGGCTGCCATTTGCACCGCCTGGTTGCCGGTGAGCGCGCCCAGGGCGGCAATGTGAGTCTCGTTCTGAAGCCGCCGCCAAAGCTTCTCCGCGCCCGCGCGGGCCAGCGAATATTCCACGCGCACCGTTCCCCGCAGCGCCTGCACCTCTTCGGGACTGTAGGTGCGGGTAATGCCCGCCCATCTGTGCGAGCTCCAATCGCCAATCGATGCAGGTTTCTCCATTGTGCCTCCTTGAACTTTCAACACGGCTCTATTTCGCTGCTTCAGATTGAAACCCAAACCGCAACATGGCACAAGCCCAGCTCGTCCGAATCGGACGAGCGAACGGTGCGTATCGGTCCCACCCCCCGATCTTGCGCATCTCCTTTTGCAGGCTGGCGGATCATCGGCTATCCTCACAGTGTCGGTCTCGCGCACGATTGGGAATATCGACCGAATCGGCCTACCAAAAATGAGGAGCAAACCGTTGCCTCTGGAACAGAACGCGATCGATCACCTGACGGCTGCTTTGCGCTTCCGGCGCATCGAAGAGGGCATCACGCTGCTGGAGGACATGGCGGACGATCTTGAGCAGGTTGGGGTCGCGATGCCGAACCCCGGCAGCCTCATGGTTCTCGTCGCGCAATGGGTCGACGCCGGATTTCGCGACGCAAGATTCCTTGCCGCCCTCATGGACCAGTTCAGCAGCGCATTTCGAAAGGAAATGCCCACCGACCAGTATTTGCAGTTGCGCCTTGCGGAAGGATTCTGCGCGCTCGCGACACGGCAAAGCGATGATGCCATCCGCATTCTTGAGTCCGTCATTCAGGCGCGCGAGGACCTGGGCGACGCGGACAAGCTTGCTCTTGCGCATTTCTGGAAGGGCCGGTCGCATCGAAAAAAGGGCGAGTACGAGAGCGCTCTGACACACATTGCGCGAGCCCGCGATCTCGCCACCGCCTCGGGCGACTTCACCTTCAGAGCCATCATTTGCATTCAGGAGAGTTGGCTCCTGTTTCAAAAAGGCCTGGGGAAGGAGGCATTGCAATTGCTGGCTTCTTCAGAGGATGCGCTCGAAACCACCGACCACTACGTTGCCCTGGGCAACATCGAATCGGCCCGGGGAAGAATTATCCGGCGGTCGGGCGACTATGCGCTGGCTCTCAAGCATTTTGCGAAGGCGGAGCGCATGTACGAAAAGCGGGATTCGCGGCACGCCAACCTGGCGCGCTGCCTTGTGAACGCTGCGTATGTCAGGCGCATCCTGGCGCTGCAGATCAGGAAGCGCATCGATCACAGGGCGCAGTCTGGATTGCGCCGCAGGGCGGGCGCGCTGCGCGACGGACGCGGAGAGAATGAAGCATTGCGGGCACGCTATCAACGGCTTTGCCAGGAAGCGGTGAAGAATCTGCGCACCGCCCGGAAGATTTACGAGTTCCATGGTGACGAAGATGGTCTCGGTAATGTCGTGCTCAACCTGGGATACCTGCATTTGGACCGGAGCGAACTCGAAATGGCATCCCAGGAAGTGGATACCGCATTTCGGATCGGGTCGCGCCGGAACGATCAGATTCTGATGGCGCGGGCGCGCATTCTTGGTGCTGCCTGCGAGAACGCGCACGTTGAGGAACAAACCGGCGAGCACGACGATGTTGCCGTGCATGCAAGCCGGGCCCGGCAATACAGTGAGGAGGCCCTCGCACTGGCGCAGAGCACGCAGAATCGCCGCTTGCTGGCCGCTGCGCTGTTGGCGCGCGGCGCCACCGCCGCAAACGACTTTTACCAGGATTGGGAGCTCGCGCGCACTTGCGCAGCGGACGCGAGTGGCAATATCGGACCCGGAGAGCACGACATGCTTGTCGAGGCGCTGGCAGACTTGAAATCGCGAATCGTGCAGGCTGCCGGAATTAATGATACTTTGCGCGCATGGTCCGAAGGCATGGTGGGCGACAAGACCTTTCAGAAAGTTGCCGAAGAGTTTGCCGAGATCGTGATTCCCAAGGTGTGGTTGCGCGAGGATAAGAAGATCGCACGCGTGGCCAAGCGACTGTCGATCTCACCGAAGAAGGTGCGCAGGATCCTGCGCAATGCCGGACTGTCTTAGAGCAGAATCCGAGTAACAGTGCCCATTTCAAAATCGTGCAAAGTGGCTTTTTCTTGAGGGAAAAGCCACTTGAGGGACGTGCTCCTGGGTACACCTATTCGGATTCTGCTGTAATCGCCCCCTCCTGGCACATTCGGCTTTCGCTGGGATTCAGGATGGAAGCATGGGATGGAGATCGGGCGAAAAAACGACCCTGCATCCGGTTCGCTCCTCCACCGCTTCCCTGGTTACGCCTTCCGCGATCTCGCGCATTACGAGCCCCTCCGCGGAAACGTGAAACCAACCCAGCTCCGTTACGACATCGTGGACGACAGCTTTACCCGTGAGCGGCAGGGAGCACTGCTCGACGATCTTGAAAGATCCATCTCGTGCATTGTGTTCCATGGCGACAATGACGTGTGCGGCGCTGGCGACGAGATCCATAGCGCCCCCCATGCCCTTCACCATTTTTCCAGGAATCGTCCAATTCGCAAGATCGCCGTGGCAGGAGACTTGCATCGCGCCCAGAATACTCATGTCCATATGCCCGCCGCGAATCATCGCAAAAGCCTGATCGCTCGAGAAGAAACTCGAACCCGGCAGCGTGGTCACGGGTTGTTTGCCGGCGTTGATCAGGTCGGGATCTTCACGATCGGGCGACGGTGGCGGCCCGATCCCGAGCAGGCCATTCTCCGATTGGAGGATGACGTCGGTTCCGGGCGGCACGAAGGCCGGGATCATGGTGGGAAGGCCGATGCCGAGATTGACATAGCAGCCGTCTTTTAGTTCCCGGGCAATTCGCCGTGCGATCAACTCTTTGGCATCCAATTTCGTGCTCCTCGGTATTTCTTCATATCGAAGCCAAAATTCAAGTACGGCAATGGCGCCACTCAAAAATGATATCCGCCGCCACAGATCAGCACTTCGCCAGTCACGTAGTCCGATAAAGGCGAGCAGAAGAACAGCACAGCGCCCGCTGCTTCTTCGGCGGTTCCCATGCGCCCCAGGGGGCAGGCGGCAGCCACAGAATCCAGCAATGCAGGCTGAACGCCAATCGGAATCTCTTTTCCGGCCACGTGGATGTTCCCTCCGGGTGCGAGCGGCTGCGTCATGCGCGTCTGAATCAGCCCGAAGCCTACTGCGTTCACATTGATGTTGTACCGGCCCCATTCCTTGGCCAGAGTCTTCGTTAGTCCAATCACTGCGGCCTTGCCTGCGGAATAGCCAGCTTGCCCCGGATTGCCGTCGGTTCCCGAGATTGAGGTAATGTTGACGACTTTGCGCATCACGCGCTCACCCGCCGCAATTTCACGTTTGGCAGCCGCGCGAAGATAGTCAGATGCGGCGCGCAGCAGGCGGAACGGCGCAACAACATGAATGTTCAGCATGGCGAGGAACTGCTCGTCGGAGGTTTTCTGGATCACGCCATCCCAACTGAAGCCGGCGCAGTTCACGATGATGTCGATCGACTGGAACGCATCGAGCGCGGCATCGACAATCTGCTGGGGATGAGCCGGATCCATCAGGTCTCCCGAAACCAGCGCGACGTTTCCGGGCCCGCCGGCTGAGGATTGCGTCTCCTCTAAAGCCTCCCGATCCATATCGGCTGCAACGACATTGGCGCCCCCCGCAGCCAGCCGCAGTACGATGGCTCTGCCAATTCCGCGTCCGCCTCCCGTCACGATGGCGGTTTTGCCCACAAGCGTGAACGGAGCTTGCGGCAGCCGTGCATTTTCGTCGCTCATTGCGCGTGCTCCTTGATAAAGCGCCACTCGATCGGCTTTTTGAACTCCGGTCCTACGATGACGCGATCGACATAGATTCCCGGGGTCATAATCTCATCCGGATCCAGCTCACCCGGTTCGACCAGCTCTTCCACCTCAACAATGGTTAAATCCGCGGCCGTGGCCATCGCCGGATTGAAGTTGCGGGCCGTCATCCGGTAAACGACATTGCCCTGACGGTCGGCCTTCCATGCTTTGATGAGCGCAACGTCAGCGTGCAAGGCGCGCTCCATCAAATAGGGCTTTCCGTTGAACTCGCGCATTTCCTTGCCTTCGGCCACAACGGTGCCAACTCCGGCAGGAATATAGAATGCCGGGATGCCCGCGCCCCCGGCGCGGATCCGTTCGGCGAGGGTGCCCTGCGGAATCAGAGTAAGATGCAGATCGCCGGCGATCACGAGTTTCTCAAGCAGGCGGTTTTCGCCAACGTAACTGCCGATGTGAGAAGCGATCATCCCGGCCTCGAGCATCAGCCCCATGCCGAATCCGTCGACGCCCATGTTGTTGCTGATGGTGTGCAGGCCTTTCAGCCCTTTGCGAATCAGAGCTGCGATGAGATTCTCTGGAATCCCGCACAATCCAAAGCCGCCCAGCATGATGGTCATGCCATCCCGCAGATCGCGAACCGCGGTATCCGGAGAGTCGACAACCTTGTTCACTTGCTTCCCATTCCCCCCGCGCGTATCGCTCCACGCACGCCGAAAGTATGTTAGTTACGAATAAAGCGCGACGCCGTGTGCCGACCGGACAATCCGCTGTCGTAATCTAACCGTTTCCGAACAAAACTGCAAAGCCGGCACACAGAGCCATTTTCTATTCGGTCTTGACCACGATGGCGATTCCCATGCCGCCGCCAATGCAGAGGCTGGCGACGCCAAGCCGCTTGCCTAGACGCCGCAAGGCGTGAATGAGTGTCACGAGCACGCGAGCCCCGGAAGCGCCGATAGGATGGCCAAGCGCGATGGCGCCCCCACTTACGTTCACCTTGGCCGGGTCAAGATCGAGTTTGCGGATGACCGCGATGGATTGCGCGGCAAATGCTTCGTTCAATTCGAAGAGATCGATTTGTTCCGTAGTGAGGCCGGCCTTACGCAGAGCGATCGGCACGGCAGCCATCGGCCCCAGACCCATCACATCGGGAGCGATGCCCGCCACTGCATACGAAACCACGCTAGCGAGAACGGGCAGTGCGTGCGCCTCTGCGTATGCGCCGGTGGTGACAGCGAGCATGGCGGCTCCGTCATTCAGTCCGCTCGCATTTCCCGCGGTTACGGTTCCATTCGGTTTGAAGGCGGGCTTGAGCTTCGCCAGGGTTTCAAGGTTCGAGTCCGGGCGAGGGTGCTCGTCGGCAACAAAGTCGACGATGCCCTTTTTGGTTTTGACAGGGACCGGAACGATCTCGGCGTTGAAGAATCCGGCGGCAGCGGCTTTTGCCGCGCGTGCCTGGCTCTCGACGGCAAAGGCTTCCTGTTCCTGGCGAGTGATGCCGAATTGCTCGGCAACGTTCTCCGCGGTAAGGCCCATTGCGTAGTTGAGGCTTGGATCAGTCAGGCCCTCGCTGAGGATGCTGTCGACCAGCTCGCCCGATCCATACCGATAACCGGCCCGCGCCTGGGGCAGAAGGTAAGGTGCACGCGACATGCTTTCTGTGCCGCCTGCGAGATAGAGTTGCCCGTCTCCGCACTGCAGCCCCTGCAACGCACTGACAACCGCCTGAAGGCCGCTCCCGCAGACGCGATTGATGGTTTGCGCGGTTACATGGTCGGGCAGGCCTGCCTTCAATGCGATCTGGCGAGCCGGATTCATTCCGTTACCCGCCTGCAGCACGTTACCGACGATCACATCGGCAATATCTTCCACCGGCAGCCCGGGCAGGATCGCTTGCGTTGCAACTACACCGAGATCGACAGCCGAAACATCTTTCAACGATCCCTGAAAAGCGCCAATTGCTGTCCGTTTTGCAGCGGTAATGACCAACTCTGGCATAGGGCTCCTTTCCGGCATGGAACACCGAGGCTTGGAGGGTTTCTGGGCAGCGCCGCGATGCTGCGAGCCGCAGGCGCCGGACGGCACACCTCACCTGATGCGGGAGCAACTCTCGCATGAGGTGGGGTTTCAGAAACCCTCTTCCCAAAGGGATGCTACTTGTGCATAATGAAATGCCGTAGGTTCGATTCGGACACAAGCAGGTCTGTTTCGGACAATTCCCCGCTATGATGCAGCTTCCTCTTTGGAACGAAAAACGATACTCGCCCTATAAGCTCACGGCTCTTGTGGACGTTCTCCGTGAACAGGGAATCGCGCCTGCGGCGAGCCTGGCAGGCACCGGTCTGTCCTCGGAGAGCCTTGCGCGGCCGCAGACCCTGACATCCATCCGCCAGTACATCACGGTCTGCCAGAATGCACTGAGCCTGTCAAAGGATCCCGAAACTCCCTTCCGGGTGGGCAGCCGGATTCCGCTGTCCGCGTATGGCATGTACGGATTTGCACTGGTATGCAGTTCGACCATCCGTGAGTACTTTCAGGTCGCCGTGAAATACCACCGGCTAGCTACTCCGCTGCTCTCGATGTTATGGCGCGAAGAGAAGGATTCTGTTTCCTGGGTTTTGGCGATGAACCCGGTGATCAGTTATCCCCCCTCGCTCGTGCGCTTCATTCTTGAGCAGCAGCTGACGCAGCTGGCGACGCATTTGAAGACAGTTGTCGAGCCTGACCGTTGCCGGCCACTTCGCGCCTCGCTTCCGTATGCGGCTACGCGTCACCTGCATCTCTATCGGCGTTACATCGGCTGCGACCTGCGGTTCGACCAGCCGCTCTGCCAGCTCACCTATCCCAAGTCAATCCTGTCGGAGAAACCGTACATGGCGCACCGCCTTACATCGAAGCTTATGCGCGATACGTGCGACCGCATTCTAGGCGAGGTGAAGACATCTACGGGCGTTGCCGGCGAGGTGTATCAGATCATTGCATCGACTCCGGGACACTCGCCAACGATGGAGATGGTCGCTAGGCAGCTAGCCACCACAGTGCGGACGCTGCACCGCAAGCTCGTTTCAGAAGCCGCGTCGTTTACGCAGATTCTCGACGATGTCCGCTGCAACCTTGCCAAGGAATATCTCCGCGAGACAAAACTCAGTATGGAGGACATCTCAGAGCTCGTAGGGTTTAGCGAAGCTGCGAACTTTCGCCACGCATTCCGCAGATGGACGGGCAGCACGCCGGCGAATTTCCGGCACTGAACGGCCCCCTCAACCTCTGCACGATCTGCGCGGCCTGAAAAGGAATGGAGAGATCCGCGCGGAATCTGTCGTCTCCCCTTGTTGCGCACGGATGTAACCCGGCGTTGGAAGGCCTATTTTCCCCCATTTACACGGACCAGAAGCTTACCGAAATTCTGGCCGGTGAGCATCCCGATGAAGGCCTCCGGCGCGCTCTCCAGGCCGTCAACAACGGTTTCCCGGTACTTAATCCGCCCTTCAGAGACCCACCTTTCCACATCGCGAAGAAAGTCTGCGTGATACTCATTCGCAAAGTCATGAACGATGAATCCCCGCACCAGAATGCGCTGAATGAGGATCTGCCGCATGGTCGCAGCCAATTGACCTGCGGGGGGAGTCTCCGGACCTAGATCGTACTGCGCGACCAACCCGCAGACCGGCACTCTTGCGAATCGATTCAGAAGGGGCAGCACGGCCTGCCACACCGCCCCGCCTACATTCTCGAAGTAGACATCGATCCCATCCGGGCATGCGGCGGCAAGTGCAGCGCGAAAATCAGGTGAGCGGTGATCGACAGCGACGTCGAAATGCAGTTCCTTTTCCAGATAGGCGCATTTCGCGGGCCCGCCGGCAATCCCAACGGCCCGCGCCCCATCGATTCTGGCAAGCTGTCCCACGAGGGAGCCGACGGGTCCGCTGGCAGCCGCGACCACTACGGTTTCGCCCTTTTGAGGCTTACCAATCGCCTTCATTCCCGCGTAGGCCGTGAAACCGGGCATGCCCAGAACGCCCAGCCGCGTCGTTACCGGGCGCGCGCCCCGATCGATCTTGGATACTCCCACCCCCGTCGAAATGGCATGCGTTCGCCATCCGGTGCGGGCGAGCACGACGTCTCCTTGAGAGAAGTCGGCATGGTTTGAAGCGATAATCGTGCCGACACTTTCTCCCGGCATCGCTTCGCCGATTTTGGCGGGTTCCGCATAGGACTTTCTGTCGTCCATTCTTCCGCGCATATACGGGTC
This sequence comes from uncultured Acidobacteriaceae bacterium, assembly GCA_963828325.1. Classification (GTDB taxonomy): domain Bacteria; phylum Acidobacteriota; class Terriglobia; order Terriglobales; family Acidobacteriaceae; genus Telmatobacter. The sequence goes on along the minus strand of CAWHEK010000034.1, from coordinate 23,057 downwards.
CAGCGAAAGATAGTCGACCTTGATCAGGAATTCGCCCGGGCCCGGATCAGGTGGCGAGAAATGTTCCAGGCGAAAATCGTCAGGCGTCACCTTGCCTTGCGGACGGGCTGCAAGAACGATCTGAAGTCCTTTTTCCGAGGTCACGGGATCCTATCTTCCCGATGCTCCATCGAGCAGCAAGCGGTACGGTGAAAGGAGCGGTCACGACCGGTCGAAAATCGCCACAGGCCGCCACTCCCTGATGGGAGCGGCGGCCTGCGAGGTCCTGCACCGAGGTGCGGTGATGCTGGTTTTGCCATCGCTACGTCCCCTGCGCGAAGCAGGAGCGGTTGTTGTTGCGTTCGTTAGAACGAGTAATTCAACGAGAATTGAATCAGTCTTGGGTTCGTGCTCATCGCGGTAATGTACCCAAAAGAGGATGCTGTCGGAGTATAGCCCAAGCCGGGTCCCGCAAAGTTGGGATGGTTGAAGGCGTTGAAGAAGTCTGTCCGGAATGCGATTTTGGCGCCTTCCCTCGGGAATGGCACCGTGAAAGACTTGGCGAGCGAGATATCGGCAACAACCTGATCAGGCGTACGAAGCACGCCGTTGGGAGTGTTGCCAAAACCTAAAGCTGTACCGTTGGCGACAGGTGCCGGGGTTGTGAGGCAAGCTGTGTTGACCCATCCGTTCAATGCACGATATTGGTCCGATCCCTTCGTTGGGAGATTCTTTGCCGTGCAGCCGGGGGCAAAGCTCGGTCGATCGACGTTTATGCCATACGCGCTATTGGTGTTGGTGTAGCCAATGCCAACCTGATGGCCGTCCTGGATCACGGTAGCGGTCGCAGCCGTCCAGCCACCGACCGTCTCTGCAAGAAAATGATGAGAAGGCGATGGGCTGGGAAGGCTATAGAACAGCGCCAACACGAACCGCAGTGGACGGATGTTTTGGTCGGGTCCGTATCCCGCGCGAAGATTGTTCTGGTCGCCGGATGGTCCGACAGTGTTCGTGCCGGTGGTAAAGTCAGGGACTGGCGAGAGCAATCGCGCCCAGGTGAAGGAAGCCTGATACTGCAAAGCATGCCTCCATTGCTGCGAAAGCGAAGCCTGCAGAGAGTTGTACCAAGCCTCATTGCCGGTCCGCCATTGGTACATCGAGCCCGTTGCCCACCCCAGATAAGGTTTGCGAGCATTGATATTCGCAGCCGTAGCAGTATTTGTGGTAACGCCGCGAATCGGGTTTGAGGGAGAGGCCAGCGCCGCCTGGTTCGCCGTGATGCCGACGATGAGGTGCAGTTCGCGCGCTCCGGAGTACGTCACGTCAAGGACGGCGCCGCCCGGAAGCCTGGATTGCAGGCCAAGGCTGAAGTGGTAGGCCGTCGGAGGACGCCAGTTCTGGGCAAATGACGCCATGGTGAATCCGCTGTCGACGTTGCCAGTGGGGTTGCCGTTGGCATCCACGGCGCCTGTGTAAGGAATCCATTGCGGGAAGGCTCCGGGATTCGGCATCGGATTGGCATCGCTTGCAGCCGCGTCGCCCGTACCTTCAGAGAAACTCCATTGACCGAACGGCTCTGACGCGCACATTTGCAGATTCATCTGGCCTGTGGGCGTGGTGTGATATGTGCCCGCGCCCCCGCGCAGCAGGAACCGGTCAGTGCCCGGAATCAGCCAGGCAAAGCCCAGCCGGGGATTCCATACGTTCTGGAGGTCGCCTTTGAATCCGAATGTGTTGTTGATCTGCTCCACCCCCGCTGGAATAGGCTTGGGGCCTGCGTAGTTGGACGCCACGATGAAGCCCTCGAGGCTGCCACCCGCGGGTGGGGTGGGGTTCAGATGGGACACATCGACGTTGCCGCCAAGTCCGTTCGCAACTCCGAGGTCGCCTATGTGCTCATAGCGCACTCCGGCGTTGATCGTGAGCCGTCTCGTGATTTTGTAGTCGTCCTGAATGTAGCCGTCAGCACTTTTGTAGCGCCAGTCGCGCGCGAAGTTCCCGAGGCCTTGCAGAGACTCGTAGATATTGCTGTATCCGGATCCGTAGATGTTCGCCTGCCCGAGCAGGAAATCCGCCCAGGTGAGCGGAATCATATACGCCTCGAAGATGAATTTCGACATGTCGTCGCGGCCGTAGTCGAATTCTCCACCGAAGGTGAACTGGTGCTTGCCCTTGGTCCACGACAATGCGTCGGTGACGTTGTACTCATCCTCTCCGAAATTCGTCGCCGAGGTAGTACCCGTCCCGAAGCCATCGTAAGCGATGTCGATAAGCGGGTACGCGTTTTCCTCGGCCGGGACCGCCATTCCCAGGCTGGAGAAGGTGAAAGCATTGTTGTAAGACATCTGGAAGGACGACCGATGGAAACCAACCAGGAACTGGTTCACCATGTTGGGTCTCAGAATGAAGGTATCTCCGAGCGAAGCCACATCGAACCGCGATGGGATGAACAGGGGATTTCCCAGAGTTGAATACAAAACTGTCTGATCGATGACGCCGCTCTCACCGAAATAACGAAGTGCTATTTTATTGCGGTCGGACATTGAGTAATCGGCATTCGTCATCCATTGGTTTTCATTGAAAGTGCCAGGGTCGCTCAAGGATGTGGTTCCCTGCACCTCGAGCCCCTTAGATGTGTTGATCGTCTGCGGATTCGGGATCATGTATTGGCCGTTAGGCAACTTCACATTGAACAAGGCCAGGGCCTGGGGAGCGATGTTGGAGCCATTGGGTGCGACAGTGCCGCCGAATGCGCCGAGGTAGCCGACATCGCCGCCGAAGACCGCTCCCAATCCCGCCGCCGACCGGTCGTTCGTAAGGGGAGGAAGCTGCACAATTTTATGGGTCGACGGATCAATGCCATTGAGCTGCTTGGTGCCTTGCCAAGAACCAAAAAGCTCAAATTTGTTTCTGACGATCGGGCCGCTTGCGGTAAGGCCGTATTGATTCTGCCGTAGAATTCCTCGCGGCGCGCCTGCGTTCTTCGTGAACCAGTCATTGGCGTTAAGATCTTCGTTTCGGAAATACTCGAAGAGGGTTGCGTGGTAATTGTTGGTGCCGCTTTTCGAGATCAGATCAACATCGGCACCTGCGTTGCGGCCGGTGGTGGCGTCATACTGCGACGTCTGCACCTTGAATTCCTCGATGGTGTCGGGATTGGGAATGGGGATTCCGGCCGAATAAAACATGGAGCTCTGCATGTCGTTGACAGAGAGGCCATTCATCTCGAAGTTGTTATCGGAGGAGGTGGATCCCTGGGTCATAATGCTTCCACCCCCGGGCAGCCCCGCTTGCGAGCCGCCGCCTCTGCCCAGATTGCTCGCGTTCGTGGCTTCTTGCGCCACGCCCGGGTTCAAGCCGACGATCTGGGTGTAATTACGCGCAACAAGTGGCAGATTTTCAACCATCTGAGAGTCTGTCACGCGCCCCAACTCACTCGATTCAGTCTCTAATTGCACGTTTGAAGTCGACACGGAAATGCTTTCCGTCACCGTGCCCGGCGCCAATGGGATATTCAGCACCGTTGTTCCTGCGACGACCACCTGCACACCCCGCGACGAGACTTCCTTGAATCCTTGTTTCGTGACCTCGACCGCGTATTGCCCCGGCTCGAGCAAAGGAGCCAGATAGAGTCCACGGTCGTTGGATTGCAAGATTCGGCTGTCGCCTGTGGTCATGTTCGTAACCCTGACCTGGGCGCCCACAATCACTGCACCTGTGGGATCGGTAATCGCTCCGCTAATAGCGCCTGTTGCACCCGTCTGTGCCCATAGCGGCGCACAGGCCGCCATCAATACGCTTACGGCGAACGCCGCGAGTGCGCGACGGTAGAACGAGACAACCCGATTGCAAACGGGTTGGATCCGTTTTGAGCAACGCATGTGGTTTTGCCTCCTCGAATGACCTCTCCGATCTCGACCCCGTGAAGAATTCACGTATCGTAGGAAATCGAATGCAGGACGCGACAGGTCACGACCGGACAGTTTCATGTCATTTGCGGACACCCACACTCTGAAGCCGAAAATCCGAGTCGGCTTGCAACAAGATCAAGCCGGCCAGTGGCGCCTCTGCCGTACTCGGTGAGAAAAGCCGGTTTCTTCTTTGCGCAGGGCTGATCGAATCGCACCCCGCCGCGCTTTCCCGCCTTTTGCGCAACCAGAATGCGGGGGGATAAAACCATGCTGCGATGTTCGAAGGCGACATAAAAAAGTCCGCTCGGGACCTGTCGTATCTTGCCCATCGCCCATTACCATTCGCAGATCATTGTTCCTACCGGGAAGGACCATGGCGAAGAGCAATCGCAAAATCATTATTTCGTGCGCTATTACTGGCTCCGTACATACTCCAACCATGTCGGAATATCTTCCCATCACTCCATCCCAGATCGTTGAAAGCGCCGTTGAGGCCGGCGAGGCTGGAGCTGCGATTCTCCATATCCACGCCCGGAAAGCCGCGGATGGCAGGCCCTCCGGAGATCCTGCGGACTACCGCCAGATTTGTCCGTTTCTCGCCGAGCGTACAAGTTCGATCATCAACATCACGACCGGCGGAAGTTCGGATATGACGATCGAGCAACGGCTCGTTTATCCCAGCCAGGTCCAACCCGAGATGTGCTCGCTGAACATGGGATCGATGAACTTCTCCATTCATCCCGTCGCCGAGCGGATCACAAAATGGCGTTATGACTGGGAGAAGCCGAAGATCGAAGGCATGAAAAGCGGGGTCTTCAGAAATACCTTCGCGGACATTGAATACATTCTTGGCAATCTTGGTGCGAGCGGTACCCGATTCGAACTGGAGTGCTACGACGTGGGGCACCTCTACAATCTCGCCTACTTCGTCGATCGCAATATCATCAAGCCGCCGCTCTTTATTCAGGCTATTTTTGGAATTCTCGGTGGGCTGGGTCCGGACCCGGAAAATCTCTTCATCATGCGGTCGACCGCGGATCGCTTGTTCGGACGCGATTCCTATCAACTTTCGGTGCTGGGCGCAGGACGCCACCAAATGTCCCTTTTGACCATGGGAGCCATCCTGGGCGCAAACGTGCGCGTGGGGCTGGAAGACAATCTCTACCTCGGTCCCGGCACCAAGGCGACGAGCAATGCCGAACAGGTGAGGAAGATCCGCCGCATCCTTGAAGAACTTTCCCTTGAGATCGCCACTCCCGCTGAAGCAAGGGAAGTCCTGCAACTGAAGGGCGTGGAGAATGTCCATTTCGCCTGAATGCAGTGGATGGTATCGCGTCATCGCAAAGAATTTTAATCAGAGGTGAATTAAGAATGACGTTCCAGGATCGACTTTATCCTCCGCAGGGATTGCGGGTTTTGGTGACTGCAGGCGCCTCCGGCATTGGGGCCGCCATTGCGACCGCATTCGCGGAGACAGGCGCCAAAATCCACGTCTGCGATATCGATGACGCTGCTCTCACCGCATTCCAGAAGAGCCTTCCTTGCTCGCAGGTGACCCACGCCGATGTGGCCGACGAAGCGCAGATCGCGGCACTTTTCGAGATACAGCAGGCCAAATTCGAGGGCCTCGATATCTTGATTAATTGCGCCGGCATCGAGGGCCCGACCGCTGGAGTGGACAAGATTACAGAGCAGGAATGGAAGCGCACGATCGACGTGAATCTGAACGGCCAATATCGCTGTCTGCACCATGCTGTACCGATGCTTCGGGCGTCGAAGAACGCCAATGTTGTCTGCATTTCTTCCGTGGCCGGCCGTATGGGTATTCCGTGGCGGACGCCATACGTGGCCTCAAAGTGGGCGATCGTGGGAATCGCCAAATCGCTGGCCGTCGAACTAGGCCCGGACAACATCAGGGTGAACGCAATCCTGCCGGGCATTGTCGAAGGAGCAAGGATCGATCGTGTAATCAGTGCTCGCGCCAGGTTGGAAGGCGTGGAAGAGATGGCGATGCGTGAGGATTACCTCAAGCATATTTCCCTGCGCCGCATGGTGAACGCGGACGACGTGGCGCTTATCTGTCTCTTCCTGTGCTCGCCTGCAGGAAGAAATGTTACGGGGCAGGCGATCAGCGTGGATGGCAATTATTTCTAGGTCTTGTGCAAAGCGAGGTCGAGTTGAAAGGCGTGAGCTCTCAAGGCGCGTGATATGAGCCGCGACGCCGTTATTGTTTCCGTCGCGCGGACTCCTATCGGCCGCGCATACAAGGGTGCATTCAACGCCACTCCTGCGCCAACCTTGACCGCTCATGCCATTCGCGCCGCAGTCGCACGTGCAAGAGTCGAGCCCGGCCAGATTGAGGACTGCATCGTCGGATCGGCATTGCCCCAGGGCCAGCAACACACGATTGGGCGGACCGCTGCTTTATCCGCGGGGTTGCCAGTCTCAGTCCCCGGACAGACCGTTGATCGGCAGTGTTCATCGGGCCTCATGAGTATCTCGATGGCTTCGAAACAGGTCGTCATGGACCGAATGGACATCGTCGTGGCCGGGGGCGTGGATTCCATATCGATGGTGCAGACGGCCGAGTTGCGCATTGAGCCCGATCCGGAGCTGCTTGCGCGTCATCCTGACATTTACATGCCCATGATTGACACCGCCGAAGTAGTTGCTCGCCGGTACGGCATCTCGCGCGAACGCCAGGATGAGTACGCGCTTCAATCGCAGCGCCGCACGGCCCAAGCTCAGGAAGCCGGCCGATTCGATGCGGAAATGATCCCGGTTAAGACGATTAAGTCAGTCATCGACAAAACCACCGGCGAAACCTCGATGAAAGAAGTGGTGCTAACGCGCGACGAAGGCAACCGGCCTGACACGACCCTGGAAGGTCTCGCCTCGCTTAAGCCGGTGCGGCAAGACGGATTTATTACCGCCGGCAACGCGAGCCAACTATCCGATGGCGCCTCGGCCTGCGTGGTGATGGAAGCGAACCTGGCCGCGGCCCGGGGCCTTGAGCCACTCGGCCGCTATTGCGGCATGGCGGTGGTGGGTACCGAGCCTGACGAGATGGGATTTGGCCCGGTTTTCGCCGTCCCCAAACTCCTGAAACGCTTTGATCTCCACATGGACGACATCGGGCTATGGGAGCTGAACGAAGCCTTCGCTGTGCAAGTGGTCTATTGCCGCGACCAGCTCGGCATTCCCAATGATCGCTTGAACGTCAATGGCGGCGCCATCTCCATCGGACATCCTTACGGCATGTCCGGCAACCGTCTGGCCGCGCATGCGTTGATTGAAGGGCGTCGTCGAGGGATTCAATACGCAGTCGTAACCATGTGCGTAGGCGGCGGCATGGGCGCGGCGGCATTGTTTGAGGTTTTCTGACGCAGGGCAGGTGAGCATGGCAACGCATACATCCGGATTGCCGATTGGGTCGCACGGGCAAGTCGATGAACCCTCAAAGCCGCAATTTGCGCCGCCCGCCTCGCGAGCCTGGATTGCGCTCGGCATGTTGATCCTGGTGTATGTACTGAACTTCCTGTCGCGGCAGTTGCCTGGCATTCTCGCCAAACCCATCCAGGACAGCCTGCACATTTCCGATGGACAGCTTGGCCGTATCGGCGGCCTTTATTTTGCGCTTTTCTATTGCTGCATCTCGATTCCGGTAGGTTGGCTCGCGGACAAGACGAACCGGTCGAAAGTTTTGGCGATTGCATGTGGAATCTGGAGCGCAGCAACCATGTGCTGCGGCGGCGCGGCCGGCTATTTCCAATTTGCCATCGCGTACATGACGGTCGGCTTCGGCGAAGCCGGCGGAGTTCCGCCCTCCTACTCGATCATCTCCGACTATTTTCCGCCCGGCCGTCGCGGCAGAGCGCTGGGCCTTTATAACATCGGACCGCCGATTGGTTCAGCGCTGGGAATCGCCTTCGGCGCTTCCATTGCTGCTGCTTTCAGTTGGCGCTATGCATTTGTCTGGCTCGGCGGCGTCGGTCTTTTCGCGGTCATCGGCATTCTCTTTCTGGTGCCTGAGCCTCGTCGCGGCGGCCTGGATCGCATTTCAGACCAGACGGCCAAAGCAGGATTCCGGCAGACTTTGGCGATGTTCGTTTCGCGGCCTTCTCTCATGCTCGCCGCACTGGCCAGCGGCGCCACCCAATTCGTCACCTACGGTCTGATCAACTTCGCCGTTCTCTTTCTTATGCGTGAGAAAGGGATGACTCTGAAGCAGGTCGCGGTCTGGTACGCGTTGGTGATCGCCATCGGAATGGGCGGCAGCATGCTCGCCTCGGGACGCGCGATCGACCGGTTCACGCGACGCTCAAAACAGGCCTATGCCCTGGTGCCCGCAACCTCGCTGAGTCTTGCCCTGCCGTTTTATCTCGCCTTTGTCTGGGCTCCCGGCTGGCGCCTCGCGCTGATCTTTCTAACCGCCACGATGTTTCTGAACTATTTCTATCTCACGTCGGCGGTCACCCTGGTGCAGGAGGAAGTGCGGCCAGACCAGCGCGTCATGTCGGGAGCATTGCTCTTGCTGATCATGAACCTGATCGGCCTCGGCCTTGGCCCTACCTTTGTTGGCGGGGCCAGCGACTTTTTCCACGCCAACCATCCGCACCAGTCTTTGCAGATCGCACTTTACCTGCTCGCGTCGTTCTACGTCGTGGCTGTACTCCTGTTCCTGGCGCTGGCGCGCGTGCTGAAAAACGAAAGCCGTACCCTTGGAGAAAAAATCCGATGATCTCACTTCCTCGATTGCTGGTCTCGATCGCCGCGGCCGCGTGCATGATTTTGCCGCCATCTAATTTCGCTGAACAGAGTCAAACAATGCCGTCACCTTCGGATCACAAAAATGGACCCATCATAAAGGCGCCTGCCGGTGCGGTCGAGGGGCAAATGCAGGGCGATCTGCGCGTCTTCAAGGGCATTCCGTACGCGCTGCCCCCGGTTGGCTCGCTGCGCTGGAGACCGCCCAGCCCGATGCCGCGATGGGCCGGCATCAGGAAAGCCACCGAGTTCGGGCCAATTTGCTTCCAGCCTGTGAGCCCGGCGGCGAGCATCTACTCCTGGACTCCTGCGCCGATGAGCGAGGACTGCCTGACGCTGAATATCTGGGCTCCCACCGGAGCGCGCAAGGCACCCGTCTTTTTCTGGATACACGGTGGCGCGCTTACTACGGGATCGAGCAGGGACACATTGTACGACGGCACAAAGCTCGCCGGAAGAGGCATCGTAGTCGTCTCGCTGAACTTTCGCCTCGGCGTTCTCGGCTGGCTGGCTCATCCGGAGCTGAGTAAGGAGTCGCCGCTCGGCGTCTCAGGCAATTACGCATTGCTGGATTTGATCCAGGGACTCAAATGGGTTAAGCAAAACATCGGCTCATTCGGTGGCGATCCCTCCAACGTGACCATCGCCGGCGAATCTTCGGGCGGGTTGAGCGTGATGTACCTGATGGCATCACCCCCGGCTCGCGGCCTGTTCGCGAAAGCCATCGCCGAGAGCGCTTATATGATCACCACTCCGGAGTTAAAGAAAGCTGCCTTCGGCTTGCCATCAGCCGAGGATAGCGGCGTGAAGCTCGCCGCGGCCCTCCATGCGCCGGATATCGCGGCGATGAGAGCGATGGATGCGGCCACGCTGAGCGTCGACGCGCCCAAAGCCGGCTTTGCGCCCTTTGGCGCGATTGACGGGCACCTTCTGCCGCGCCAACTGGTGGATGTCTTCGACAAAGGCGAACAAGCCCCGGTGCCGCTGCTCGCAGGTTTCAACAGCGGCGAAATTCGCTCCTTGAGAATGCTGGCGTCGCGCCCGCCGGCAACTCAGGCTGACTATGAGAAGACTATTCGCGACCGGTATGTCGATATGGCCGACGAATTCCTGCAGCTCTATCCCGCCACCAACATGGAAGAAAGCATCCTGGCCACCACGCGCGATGCTTTGTACGGCTGGACTGCCGAGAGACTGGTCAGAAAACAGGCCGCGCTGGGGCAGCCGTCCTTCCTTTATTTCTTTGACCACGGCTACCCGGCGGCTGACAACGCCGGCCTGCACGGCTTTCATGCCAGCGAGCTGCCGTACGTGTTCGGAACATTCGGCGGCACGCCGCCAATGTGGCCCAAGATCCCGGACACCGACGAAGAGAAGAATCTATCCGGCGCCATGATCGGCTATTGGACGTCCTTCGCCCGCTCCGGCCGTCCCACGGCTCAAACCGAGCCCGATTGGCCGGCCTACGAATCCACCGGCGCATATATGGATATAACGGACGCGCCACGCCCCTCAAGTCAGCTTTTGCCGGGGATGTTCGACTTCAACGAAGAGGTCGTATGCCGGCGTCGAGCCGTGGGGGACATCGCGTGGAATTGGAATGTCGGCTTGTATTCGCCGATAAATCCGCCTCCTCAGCCGCAATGCAAACAGCCGAAGTAGCGCGCAGCAGAATTGCGATCGGACTCAACGGCGGCTGCGGTCCGGAAGGTGAACCTGAATGGCCGCCGGGTGAGCACTTCAAACAACCCCGGAGGAAACAATGTCGAATGCGATGGTAAGAATTGCACTTGCCACGGCTGTTCTGTTCGGTTTGGCAGCTGCGGCGCTGGCCGCCCAAAATCAAACCACCATTACCGAATCGCAAGGCAGGCTGGCGGGGACGGTCGATGCTCACGGAGTGCGGTCGTTCAAAGGAATCCCTTACGCTGAACCGCCGGTCGGCGATAAACGCTGGACCGCTCCGGTTGCCGCCGGACCATGGAAAGGGGTCCGCGACGCGCGTGATTTTGGCGCCAGTTGTTACGAAACGTCTTACTCACCGCAAAGTCTCTTTTACATTCAGCAGCCGCCGCTCAGTGAAGACTGTTTATTCCTGAACGTGTGGACGCCGCCGCACGCACACAAGGCGCCGGTGATCGTCTGGATTCATGGCGGCGGATACGTCAGAGGCGGCAGCTGGGAACCGCAGTATGAAGGCTCGCACTTCGCGGAACACGGAGTCGTGTTCGTGTCGGTGAATTACCGGCTCGGCCCGCTCGGCTGGCTGGCATTGCCGGAGCTCAGTGCGGAGTCGCCCCACGGCGTCTCCGGCAATTACGGTCAGCTCGATCAAATCGAAGCCCTCAAATGGGTGAAGAAAAACATCGCCGCGTTCGGCGGCGATCCGGGCAACGTAACCATCGATGGTGAGTCTGCCGGCGGAGTGAGCATGGCGCTGATGATGGCGAGCCCGTTGGCGCGCGGTTTGTTTCAAAAGGTGATTGCCGAAAGTCTCGGCATCCAATCCGCTCCGGAATTGAAACAGCCGAATCATGGGCTACCTTCCGCCGAAGCCAACGGAACGGCTTTCGAAAAGGCGCTGGGCGCTGCAGACCTCAAAGCCCTGCGCGCGATCGATCCCAAGACCGTGACGGAGCATGCTGGCTTTCGAGGCGGACCGAACGTGGATGGCTGGATGCTGCCGGCTCAGATGGTCGATATCTTCGACCGCAAGCAAGAGGCGCTGGTGCCAGTCCTGATGGGCTTTAATCGCAATGAGATTTATCCGGTCCTGATGGGATTCTCTCCGCGCAGTCTGCCGGATTCGAGCGCCGCTTATGAAGCTGCTATCCAAAAGCGCTACGGTGATCTGGCTCCGGAATTCCTGCGCCTTTATCCGGGCAGCGACATGCAAACCAGTATGAGGGCGGCGAGGCGCGATGCGGTATTCGGCTGGAGCGCGATCAGGATCGTCCGCGACGAGGCGAATGCGGGAATGCCGTCCTACCTCTATTTCTTCGATCATGCTTACCCCGCGGCGGATGCGAGGGGGTTTCGCGCCTTCCATGGCAGCGAGATGCCCTACACCTTTGGCCATGTTGGCAAGGATGCGGTATTGCCGCCGAACTGGCCGCTGCCGGACGGACCTAAAGAGACGGCCCTTTCGGATGCGATGATCTCGTATTGGACGTCGTTCGCGCGCACCGGAGTTCCCAATGCGCCGGGGCAGCCGGATTGGCCAACCTATGCGCCAAACAAGAGCTGCATGGTTTTCGATGAGACACCCGAACCTTCGACCAACTTTATGCCCGGCATGTTCGAACTCCAGGAAGAGATCGTTGAGCGCGCAAGGCGTGCCACCGATCAACCCTGGGTCGGCGCCGTCGGCCCCGAGGAGCCACCGCTCTCGCGCGAAGCGCCGTCACGCTAAGTACGCAAGCCCTTGCACGTTCCGGATCTTTGCGCGAGCGCACGATTCGTCTGCGCGGAGTTGCGCGCACAAAACGCAATGGCGATTCCTTTGCGGGCTTTGAAGTTTGCCACTACGTTTGCCGCGTGTTCCTATTGACCCTGTCAACGGCCACAACAGTTACCATGGCGCAATCTATCTTCATGAGATCGCAAACTCACAATTGAGCGATTCAATGATGTGTCGGGGCTGGTGCCGGGAGGGGGGGTCGAACCCCCATGACCACAAGGGCCGGCAGATTTTGAGTCTGCTGCGTCTGCCAATTCCGCCATCCCGGCCTCGGGTGGGGATCTGCTTCCAAAGTATCGCATAGCCTTTGGCTGATCCGCCACTTGCCGCCGCTCTCTGATTGCAGAGCAGTTCCCCATCAGCCGGCGTCGCGCGTTTTTTCTTGCCGCCCGGCAGAAGGCACCTGCCACAGAGCACATTCGTTCGGCGCTTCGTGGCCAATGACCAATGCCGCACCTTGCTTTCCACATCGCCAAGCTCCGCCCAACAACCCGTGTGCGAGAATGAAGGCATCAACGATGACCAGTTCCTCCGCCGCCGTCGTTCCCGAACCAGTCAACATCACTCCGCAGATGCTTGCCCAACACAGCATCACCGCGGAAGAGTACGAGCGCATTCTCGCGGCACTTGGCCGCACGCCCTCCCTCACTGAGCTTGGCATCTACAGCGTGATGTGGAGCGAGCACTGCTCCTACAAATCCAGCCGCGTGCACTTGAAGCGCCTGCCCACCAAGAGCGATCGCGTAGTTCAGGGGCCCGGCGAGAACGCCGGCATCATCGACGTGGGCGACGGCTGGGCCTGCGCCTTCAAGATCGAATCGCACAATCACCCCAGCTACATCGAGCCCCACCAGGGCGCGGCCACCGGCGTGGGCGGCATTCTGCGCGACATTTTCACTATGGGCGCTCGCCCGCTCGCAGTCATGGATTCGCTCCGCTTCGGCCCCATCACGGCTGAGCCTTCCACCGATCCAAGCCAAAAAGTAAAAGAGCGTGAGCTCCATAAGAATCACTCCATTCTCGAAGGTGTAGTCAGCGGCATCGCCGGTTACGGCAACTGCTTCGGCGTGCCCAATCTCGGCGGCGAAACCAAGTTCGAGCCTTGCTACAGCGGCAACCCACTCGTCAACGCCTTTGCTCTCGGCCTGGTTCGCAAAGACGAGATCTTCTACGCCAAGGCCAGCGGCACCGGCAACCCGGTCATATATGTAGGCGCCAAAACCGGCCGCGACGGCATCCATGGTGCCACCATGGCCAGCGAAGAATTCCACGAGGGCACCGAGGCCAAGCGCCCCAACGTCCAGGTCGGCGATCCGTTCATGGAAAAGCTCCTGCTCGAAGCCTGCCTTGAAGCCATGCAGACCTGCGCCATCGTCGGCATTCAGGACATGGGCGCAGCCGGCCTCACCTGCTCCACCTGCGAAATGGGCGGGCGCGGCGGCGTGGGCCTCGACGTCGAACTCGATCGCGTTCCTCAGCGCGAAACCGGCATGAGCGCCTACGAGATCATGCTCTCCGAAAGTCAGGAGCGCATGCTGCTAGTCGCAGAAAAGGGCCGCGAAGATGAAGTCCTGCGCGTCTTTGCCAAGTGGGGTCTCGACGCCGTCATTGTCGGCACCGTGGAGCCCGAGCCTCGCCTGCGCATCCGTCATCATGGCGTACTGGTCGCCGACATTCCCAATCAATCGCTCACTGACGATGCTCCGCTCTATCACCGCCCCATCGGCACCTGGAAAGCTCCCGTTCCCCTCGACCCTCCCGCCGAAGTTCTCGCCGCGCTTACCGAAGATCGCAACTACACCGCCGACTTCAAAAAACTGCTCGCCTCCTCCAACGTCTGCTCCAAGCGCTGGATCTACGAGCAATACGATTCCATGGTGCAAACCAACACCACAATCGGCCCGGGCGGCGAAGCCGGCGTAATGCGCATCAAGGGCACCGGGGACAAGAATCAGGGATCGGAAAAATCCGAGCGCGGCCTGGCGATGGCCCTCGACGGCAACGGCCGTTGGGCATATCTCGATCCGAAACTCGGCGCGATGCATGCCGTGGCTGAAGCCGCGCGCAAAGTGGCGATGACCGGCGCATCCCCCGTCGCCGCCACCAACTGCCTCAACTTCGGCAATCCTGAAAAGCCCGAAATCATGGCGCAGCTTTCCGCCGCTATCGATGGCATCGCCGAAGCCTGCACTGCTTTGGGCACTCCAATTACTGGCGGAAACGTATCCTTATATAACGAGACGCGTGGCGAGGGCATCTACCCCACTCCCGTTCTCGGCATCGTTGGCATTCTCGACGACGTTACCCGCGCCATTCCCGCGCACTTCCTGCACGCCAAGGACGCCATCGTTCTTCTCTGGCCCATTCCGCGCGGCGAAGTGCCGAACCCGAACCTCAAAGTTCCGCTCAATCCCCCGCCCATCAGCCAATATCCCCTGCCCGCGCTCGAGCGCGTGCCGCGAGACCGCGAGCAGCCCGACGCCTCTGACGCCGAGGTCGCGACAAACCTCACGGCATTCGGCAGCTCCGAGTTTGCCAAAGCCATCCTCGGCAGCCTCTGGGGCACTCCGCCCGCGCTCGATCTTGAAGCCGAGGCCAGCCTGCACGATCTGCTCGCCATCCTTTCCTGGCGCAAACTCATTCATTCGGCGCGCGACATCTCCGACGGCGGCATCGCCGTCGCGCTTGCGCAAGCTGCATTCACGCAGGGCATTGGCGCCACGGTCGAGCAGGATCCGTCGCTGCTTGCCCACCCGCTCTTCGGTCTCTTCGCCGAGCCCGCCTCCACCATCATCGTCACCGCCGACCCCGGCAATGTTTCAGAAATCAGCGCCACGGCCGCGGAACACAACTACCTTTCGGCACGCATCGGCACCACCGGCGGCAGCCGCCTTGAAATCTCCGTCGACGGCGACTCTTTCATCTCCGCGCCCCTCGCCGAGCTTCGCACTCTCTGGGCCTCCGCCCTGGAATCAAATCTCCACGGCGAGGTCACTGCATGACGCATCGCCTCTACCAGGGCGTCACCGGCGTCCCCGACAATTCCGCCGATCTTGCTCTTAACGTTGTCCGTCCGAAACTGTCGGGTGCCCCACGTCTCGATTTTGAGACCTGGGACAGCACAGACCCGAAGCTCCACGAAGAATGTGGCGTCGTCGCCATCCACGGCCATCCGAACGCCGCGCGCGAAGCTTATCTCGCGCTCTATGCCCTCCAGCACCGCGGACAGGAGTCGGCCGGCATCGCCACCGCCGACGGACAGCATCTCGCGAACATCAAGGGCATGGGCCTGGTTTCCGAAATCTTCACCGACGATGTCCTCGCCAAGCTCCCCGGCCATCTCGCCATCGGACACACACGCTATTCCACCACCGGCGACTCGGCGCTGCTCAACGCTCAGCCCATCCGCGTCGACTCCACCAAGGGCCTCATCGCCATCGCCCACAATGGCAACCTCGTAAACCTCGGCAATCTTCGCGCCAGCCTTGAGCGCGACGGCGCCTACTTCCAAACTACTTCCGACTCCGAAATCATCGTCCAGCTCATCGCCCACTCCCACTCCGGCACGCTCGTCGACTGCATTGCAGACTCGCTTTCGCAGGTCGAAGGCGCCTTCTCCATCGTGATGATGACGCGCGACCGCATCTTCGCCGCACGCGATCCCCGCGGCTTCCGCCCGCTTTCCATGGGCCGCATGAAAAATGCCGAAGGCAACGACACGATCGTCTTTGCCTCGGAATCCTGCGCCTTCGACCTTCTGCGCGCCGAATTCATCCGCGACGTTTTACCTGGCGAATTGGTGATGGTTTCAGAGGACGGTGTCACCAGCCGTCAATACGCCACCGGCATGCCTCAATCCAGCTGCGTCTTCGAGCACGTTTACTTTGCGCGCCCCGATTCACGCATCTTCGGCCGCTGGGTGCAGGAGTCGCGCGACCAGATGGGCCGTCAGCTCGCGCGCGAATCCGGCGTCCCCGCCGATGTCGTCGTTCCAGTGCCCGACTCCGGCGTGACCGCGGCCTTGGGATACGCGGAAGAGGCGGGACTTCCCTTCCGCATGGGGCTCATCCGCAATCATTACGTTGGCCGCACATTCATTGAGCCCGAGCAGCGCGTCCGCGATTTCGGCGTCCGCCTCAAGCTCAACCCCGTGCACAATCTTCTGGCCGGCAAGCGCGTCGTGCTCATCGACGACTCCATCATCCGGGGCACGACCAGCCGGAAAATTGTCCGCATGGTCCGTGGCGCCGGCGCAACGGAAGTTCATCTCCGCATCAGTTGCCCGCCCACCATCTCGCCCTGCTACTACGGCGTCGACACGCCCTCGAAGAGCGAACTGATCGCCGCCAATCACTCTGTCGAAGAGATTCGCCAATTCATTGAGGCCGACACGCTTGCCTACCTGTCTCTTGAAGGGCTGCTGCAGTCAGTCCAAAATGAGGAAAAAAACGAGATAAAAACCGGCTACTGCACCGCCTGCTACACCGGCAACTACCCCACGCAATGGGTCGATGTGGAAGACATCCTTCCCGCCGCCATCGCGCCTTAGGCGCACACCCCGGCTGATTGTCGGGTGCCCCACGTCTCGATTTTGGAACGTGGGATGCCGCAATCCCAAGTCCACGCGCTGTCATCCTGAGGAGCCTGCCCCATCAGCGACGAAGGATCTGCAGTTGCTCTTCTCGCCCTTCGCTCAGCACAAAAAAGGGGTGCCCCATCCTAGCTTCGCTAGGGTGGGATACCACGAACCACAACCCGCCTCTTTCAACTCGACGATCCGAATCTCCCTCACACCGCTTCTTCCGCCAATTTCGCTGCGGCTCCCACAGGCCGCCGCGCCAGGCTGCGCGTCAACAGGTACATCGTCGCGGCCGCCAGCAGAGCAGGCAGCACCAGCCCTCTCAATCCTGCGTCGTAGCTTCCCGTCCGGTCCTTCATCACGCCCATCCAATAGGGTCCAATAAATCCGCTGAACATAGTGATTGTGTTCATCGCCGCAATGCCTGCCGCCGCCGCGCGCCCCGCCAGAAACTGCATGGGAACCGCATTGGCCGGCCCCAGCATCGCCATGAACGCGGTGAAACTTGCGGCCAATGCAAGCACCACCAGCCACGGAGTCTTCGCGTAACTTGCGGTCAAATAGCCGGCCGCAATCACCACGCACGGCACAATGCAATGCAGCGCACGCTCGCCTTTGCGGTCGGAGCGCGCGCTGTTCAGCAACATCCCAGCGGCGCCCGCCAGTCCAATGCACGCGACGAGATAGCCTACGTTCGTAACGCTCCAGCCAGTCACTCCCTGCAGAATCGCCGGCGCCGAAAAACTGTACGCGTAACTGGTGATCAACGCGAAAAAGAAATAGGCCCCGATCATCCACACCTTCGGCTCAAGCAGCGCCTTCATCACTCCTGCGCTGTGCCCCAGGTGCGCCTTCTCGCCGTCGGCCTTCAGCTGGCCTTCGAGCCACGTCTTTTCTTCCGCGGTCAGCCACGCAGCCTTGGCCGGATTGTCCGGCAGCATCTTCAGGATCACCAAGCTGAAGACCGCGGTGGGCAATCCCTCCACCAGAAACAGCCACTGCCAGCCCGAGAGCCCCATCTTGCCGCCGAGCCCCAGCAGCCACCCCGCCACCGATCCCATCACCACCGAACTCAGCGGCAACGAAACATAAAACCGGCTCACCGCGCGGGCTCGCATATGCGCCGGGAACCACAGGGTCAGGTAATAGATGACGCCGGGATAAAACCCCGCCTCCGCCATCCCCAGTAGAAACCGAAGCACGTTGAACTCGAGCGGCGTCCGGACGAACATCGTTGCAGCGGCCAGCAATCCCCAGGTGAACATGATGCGCGCCAGCCAGCGCTTGGCGCCGAAGCGCAGCAGCATCAGGTTCGAAGGCACTTCGCACAGCGCGTACCCGATGAAAAACATTCCCGCGCCAAATCCGTAGACCGACGCGCTGAAGTGCAGATCATGATTCATTTGCAGCGAGGCAAAGCTGATGTTGATGCGGTCCATGTAAGCAAGGCCGTAGCCGACCGCGATCACCGGAAGCAGGCGCAGGCTAGCCTTGCGCTGCGCCGATTCGCCAACCAACTTCAGGCGCGCGGCTTCATCCGCCGGCGCTCCCGCCGTCCCATACAACTCGTGCGCGGAACCGGCAGCGGCCATGGGCGCTCACCTCGTGCGAATCGCAGTTTTCAGCAAGAAAAATACGGGGAATGTAGAAAAGGGGAACCGTGAGCAAACTGTACCACAGGCCCTGTAAAGGGAGCGCTTTGAAAATCGGGCTTAGATTCTCCTACTAGTTCTGAGGGCGCAGTCAGCGGCAATAGTTCGAATATTCTCCGGTGCCGTTAGGAAAATGCATTTCCCAGTCCTCATAACCCGTGAAGTTGAACATCTGGAGCTCAAGGTTAGGCTCGAACGAAAAAACGAGGTCGCCCGTTCTGGTGTCAAGCTTCGCTTCTCGCACCGCTCGTCCATCCAAGGCCTCCGCGATCTGTGCGAACGCGTCGATGGGAGCTGGCAACCCGTACTTTTGCTGGTGATCAAAGCTGCTCGTGCTAATCTTCCCGTCGAAAATGATCCGCCAGTAGTTTGTCCGCAATCGCGATCCATCGCTGAAATACAGTTCTACGGGCGCGGTTCCGGGCTCAGGGTACCATTCGGGATTCGATATCCTTACCTTCGCGCCCTTCAGCGAAGCAAGCGAGTCCTCAAACCCTTGAACGACCATTTCCGCTCATTCTACCTTTCAAAGGCCGCGGGGTGCCCCAGGTCTCGATTTTGAGACCTGGGATAGCACCAACCCAAACTGGCTAGTAGCTGGAAGCTAGTGGCTAGAAGCTGCCTTAATAATCCGGAACTCCCCGCTCACATGCATCATGCTCATCAGATACAGCATGCCGTCGTAGTAGCGCGACTGGCCGCTCGGCACCGGCTCATTCCACAGCGCATCCACAAACGCCTTCGCCGCCGGCCCATCCGTCGCCGCCAAACTACCCACCGCCGTGGTCGAAATCGGCCCCAGCGGGTGATGATCGCTCAGCGGTTTCCCGTCCAGCGTGTAGCGGTCCACAATTTTGTCGATGCCCTGCGCGTAGAAGAACCTCTGAATCCGGTCGCTCAGCACGGTCTCGCGCGCGTCCTTCTTCCACCACGAGTAGTCCACGCTCCAGTTGCTCACGCTGCGCCATGAGTCGGCCATGAATGGAACGGGCGTTCCGTCGCGCCCTGTCACCGGACTTCCGTCAAAGTTGCTGCGATCCGGCGTCAGCCCCGTCTCCGGCCCCGTCACGCGATTGAAAAAATCGCGGCTCACATCCGCCGCGGTCGCCCAGAATACGCGATCCTCCACCGGGCCCCATCGCGCCCACAGCTCATAAAACGCCGGCAGATGATACGAAGCGTCGGTATTCCCGCCTGGCCAGCTCGGCACAAACTTGATCATGTTGTGGTCTTCGTCCACCATCGGCCCAGTCGATTCCTTCTGCGGCCCGCCGCGCATGAAACGATAAAACTGCGGCGGCCACGGCTTCCCTGCCGCCTTCGCATCCGCCTCCGCCCTCTCGTTCGCGATGCTGGGCCACGGATGATCCGGCTGCACAAACGGCGGATCGTCGGGATGAATCCTGAACGGCCCCGTCCCCGTCAGCACCGGATGATGCCGGATGCCGCGCAGAATCTTGTCCGCCTCCGCCTGGTAGTTGTAAATGCCCTTACCGTTCCCCCAGCGGTGTGACGCAAAATAAAGCGCCATCGTGAAGTACTCTTCTCCATCCGGCGCCGGCCCCGTCGAGCGCGGCGTTCCATCGGTATTCATCGACCACGCAAAGTACCCCACCGACGGATTCTTCGGATCGGTGATCAACATATAGGTATGCGCCCAGTTCCACAGCGCGTCGAACTCGCGCTTCTTGCCGAGCTCCACGCAAATGATCATCCCGTAGCTCATGCCCTCGGTGCGCGCGTCGTTGTTGTTCCAATCCGTCACGTAGGCCAGCGTCCCGTTTTCGTTCGCGCCGGTTTCAAAGTAGACACGCTCTTCCTGCCCGTCGCCGTGAAACAGTTGCTGAAATGCCTTCTCGATCTTGGCGTACGTCTCCGCCGCGGTGTGCCCCTGCTCGGCAAACAAATCGCGATAATGCCCAGTCTTGTAGGCGCCCTCGCCATCTCCAGGGAAGCGCGCGAACTTGCCCAGCGGCGCGTTTTCGTGCGGCGCCGGCATCATCCATCCCGGCATAGCCGGAGGCGTTTGCGCGGGGGCCTGCGCCGGAGCCGCCGTCGGAGTACCGCTCCCAGCCCCGCCCGCAGCCTGCGCCCTCACTGCCCCAGCCGCCAAAACCAAAACTCCCGCCGCAACCGCGCAACTCCAAATTCCTGCCTTCATCCCCAAACCCTTTCCTGTTTCGCATCCCAACCGCAATCCACTCTACGATGTTACCGGACCACGACGCCACCTCGCGCCGGGCTCTGCTCGGCACTGACTCGCCGACTTGCTAACTTGCTCCCTTGTTCCCTTGTTCCCTCGGTCCCTGTACTTCTCGTCACAGGACGTTCACACTCTGGCTGTGATAGCATCCGTCTTTCGAGAAAGGCGCGCCCCGGCGGAACCCTTTTTTGCCCGCCTGTCGCGCCCCGAGCAACACTCATCATGGAAGAGGAAGAAGCCCGACCGGGAGCTCGATCCCGGCAATCCGGCCACTCGAACGCCCCGCTGGGCGTCCCCCTGCAATCCCTGCGCAAGTTAGATGACGCGAGCCCGCTCGCCCATTTCGGACGACCTCCGCTCGTTTCCAATCCCGCAAACCTAAACCCGCGCCTTTTTGCTGGCGCGGACCTGCCGAAGGCGGCTGCCCCACCGCAGGTGGAAGGAGAAGCCCATGAAAACGTACCAGGGAAGTGAGATCCGCAATGTCGCTGTAGTGGGGCATGCTCACTGCGGCAAAACCACCCTCATTGCCGCTCTGCTGCATGCCGCCAAAATGACTCCCACCCAGGGCCGCGTTGAAGACGGCTCGGCCGCCACTGCCTACGACGAAGAAGAAGTGGCCCGCCGCATCACCATGCAGAACGCCATCGCCTTCGCCGAGTGGCAGGGCATCAAGATCAATCTCGTCGACACGCCCGGCTTCCACATGTTCACTCACGAAGCCCGCGCCGCTCTCTTCCCTGTCGAATCCGCTATCGTCGTCATCAACGCCCAATCCGGCGTCGAGCCCGTCACCGAGCGCGTCTGGCGCTTTGCTGAAGAAGCCAACGTTCCCCGCATCGTTCTCGTGAATCAAATGGACCACCCCAAGGCCGGCGGCGGCGGTGGCCTGAGCGCCCTCATGGACGATCTCAACGACCGCTGGGGCCGCAACTGTGTTCCTGTCCAGTTGCCCATCTCTGACGCACAGGGCTTTCATGGCGTCGTCGATCTTGTCACCATGGAGGCTTATACCTACACGCCCGGCGGCGATGGCCGCGGCAAAGTCTCCGCTGAAATTCCCGCCTCGCTCGCTGCCGATGCCAAGGCGCGTCACGAAGCTCTGGTCGAGCTCGTCGCCGAAGGCAAAGACGAGCTGATGGAAGAGTATTTTGAAAAAGGCACCATCCCTGAAGACCACCTGATCGCCGCGCTGCATGAAGCCATCCGCGAAGACCGCATCTTCCCTGTACTTTTTTCAAGCGGCCTCAGCAACATGGCCCTCGATCATCTCCTCGACTTCATCAAGGCCTACACGCCCGCCCCTACTGAGCGCGAGCCCCTGGCCGGCAAAGTGCCCGGCGCAGCCGCCGACGCTCCGGCCGTCACCCGCAAAATCGACGACTCCGGCCCAACCGGCGCGATCGTTTTCAAAACCATGTCCGACCCCTTCGCCGGCCGCATCACCTTCTTCAAGGTCATCAGCGGCGTGGTCAAAAACGATGCCACGCTTGAGAACTACACGCGCCGCGGCCAGGAGAAACTTGCGCACCTCAGCATCATGCAGGGCCGCAAACCCGTTGAAGTCGCCGAGCTTCATGCCGGCGATCTTGGCGCGGTCGGCAAGCTCCGCGACACCCTAACCGGCGACACCCTCGGACAAAAAGGCGCCGATTTCCAAGTCGACATGGCCAAGCCACCCGAGCCAGCCATGACCTACGCCATCGAGCCCAAGAGCCGCGCCGACGAGGACAAGCTCGCGCCCGCCATTCACAAGCTCATGGAAGAGGATCTGCTCATTCGCTTTTACCGCGACCCGCAGACCAACGAGTTCCTCATCGCCGGCGCAGGCCAGCCGCACATCGAGGCCATCGTCAGCCGCCTCAAAAAGCGCTATCACGCTGAAGTCACGCTCAAAGCGCCCGAAGGTCCCCTACCTCGAGACAATACGGGGGCGCGCGGAAGCCCACGGCCGCCACAAAAAGCAGTCCGGCGGCCACGGCCAGTTCGGCGACTGCAAAATCCGCATGGAGCCTCAGCCTCGCGGAGCCGGATTCGAATTCGCCAACGAAGTTTTCGGCGGCGCAATTCCGCGCAACTTCATCCCGGCCATCGAAAAGGGCATCGTCGAAACGGCTGCGCGCGGCTACCTCGCCGGCTACCCCGTCGTCGACTTCAAGGTCACCGTCTTCGACGGCTCCTACCACGACGTCGATTCGAACGAGCTCAGCTTCAAAACCGCAGGCCGCCTGGCCTTCAAAAATGCCATGGAGCAGTGCAAGCCCTGCCTGCTCGAGCCGGTCATGAAGGTCGAAATCGAGGCGCCTGACGAATTCGCCGGCGCGCTCATGGGCGACCTCAACGGCCGCCGCGGCCGCGTGGGCGGAATGGAGTCAAAGGGCCGCACCACCGTCATCAACGCCCAGGTTCCCATGGCCGAGATGCTCACCTACGGCACCCAGCTCACCTCCATGACCCAGGGCAAAGGCAGCTACCGCATGGAAGTCGACCACTACGACATCGTCCC
>CAWHEK010000033.1:0-17048 GCA_963828325.1 uncultured Acidobacteriaceae bacterium | reverse complement strand
CCGGAAATCGAAATCCTGCGAGATGCCCCACACAAATCCAACAGCCCCTACCCCACCAGCTCCCGCACCGCCTCGCGAAACACCTTCGTATGCAAATCCACATCATCTTTTTCCGTCTGCGGAGACATCAACGCCATATTGTGAAACGGCGTCAACAAAATCCCCCGATTCATCGCATACAAATGCATAAATCGTTCCAACTCAAAATCCATCGCCCGATGTGCCTCGCTACCATTCTTCGGAGCGTCCCGCGCAAACATATACTCCGCCCGGCATCCCAGCCGCGTAACGTGCCACGGCAATTCCGCTTCCGCGATTGCTTTCGCCACTCCCAAATTCCAGCGCTCCGCTACCGGCATCATGCGGTCAAACGCATCCTTCGTCAGAACCTTGGTCAACGTGGCTCGCATCGCCGCCAGCGAAACTGCATTCCCGGCCAGCGTCCCGCCAATCCCGCCCACATCGCAGTCCTCCAAACTTTCTGTACCTTTATTCTGTCCAGCCGCAATCCGCTCCGCCACTTCCTCTGAAAATCCGTAAGCCGCGCCAGGAATCCCTCCGCCAATCGCCTTGCCAAAAACCACCACATCCGGCTCCAGCTTTTCCTCCGCGGTATATCCGCCCGGCCCCGCGCAGATCGTATGCGTCTCATCCAGAATCAGCAGCGTTTCATACTTGCGCGTCAACTCCAGCATCGTCTGATGAAATCTCTTCTCCGGATGCACAATTCCCACATTCGTCATCACCGGCTCGGCCAGCACGCATGCCACATCTCTCGCAGCTAGCGCTTGCTCCAGAGCGGCCACATCATTGAACTCCACCACCTTCGTCGTCACCGTCGGATTCACCGGAGGCCCAACATTCCCTCGCCGCGAACCCGCCACACCATTCTGATCCAGCGTGATAAAAGTTTCATCCACTGTGCCGTGGTAGCACCAGTTGAAAACCAGAATCTTCGCCCGCCCCGTAATCTTCCGTGCCAGGCGGATCGAAAACCGGTTGGCATCCGTCGCCGTCAACGCAAACTGCCAGTAAGGCAAGTGAAACCGCTTCTGCAGCTCCTCCGCCACAAAAAGCGCATCCTCGCTGGGCAACATCAACGTAATCCCGCGCCGGGATTGCTCTTCCACCGCCTTCACCGTGGCAAACGGAGAGTGCCCTGTCATCGCTCCCGTATCGCCCAGGCAAAAATCAACATAGCGATGTCCATCCACGTCAAAGATATGCGACCCCTGCGCCTCGCGCACAAACGGAGGAAATGCCCCCGCCCACTTCACCATCCAGTTCATGGGAACGCCCGCCAGCAGCGACTTTCGCGCGCGCTCAAACAATGCCTTCGACTTCGGCCGCTCATCCGCAAACTTCTTCTGCTCGCGCGCCATCAAAGACGCAAGTCGGGACCGATCAACATTTTTCATGACGAGGCAGCATAGCATGTACCCAGGACGAAGCAGTTGGATCAGATTTTGGGTGTCGCAGGCTTTGGATGTCGGAGGTTTTGGGTGGCGCAGCGCTTCAGCGCTGCGATAAAGCTCCCCCGGTTTTGAAAACGGCGCGGCTTCAGCGGCGCCGCCAAGCCGTAATGAAGACACACGCAGTGGGATCACTCAAACTTAAGCCCCGTCAGGGGCTGCCTATCTTTCTTCCGCGACTGCTGCCCCGCTCGACTCGGCCTTACCCTGTGTTCCTCTGTGTCCCCTGTGTTAAAGCTCTTCCCTACAGAATATATCTCGACAAATCCTGATCCTTCACAATATCCGTCAACATCTTCCGCACATAATCCGCGTCGATGTTCACGCTCTCGCCTTTTCGCTCCGGAGCATCAAAACTCAACTCGTCCAGAACCCGCTCCATAATCGTATGCAGCCGCCGCGCTCCAATATTTTCCGTACTCTCATTCACCCGAAACGCGAAGTGCGCAATTTCCTCCAGAGCCTCCGGAGTAAACTCCAGCTTCACCCCTTCCGTTTCGAGGAGAGCCGTATACTGCTTCACCAAAGAAGACTTCGGCTCCGTCAGGATGCGCACAAAATCTTCCATAGTCAGCGACTGCAGCTCCACGCGAATCGGAAACCGCCCTTGTAACTCCGGAATCAGATCGCTGGGCTTCGAAACGTGAAACGCTCCGGCGGCAATAAATAAAATGTGATCCGTACGCACCATGCCATAGCGCGTGTTCACCGTCGTCCCTTCAACAATCGGAAGAATATCGCGCTGCACTCCCTCGCGAGAAACATCCGGACCATGCCCGCCCTCGCGCCCCGCAATCTTGTCGATCTCATCCAGAAACACAATCCCCGCATTCTCCACGCGATCAATCGCTGTGCGCGTCACCTGATCCATGTCGATCAGGCGCTGCTCCTCTTCCTGAATCAGATATTCAAACGCCTCATTCACCTTCATCTTCCGCTTCTTCGTGCGCGCGCCGAAGATGTTGGGCAGCATATCCTTAATATTGATATCCATCTCCTCAACCCCTTGGTTGGTCATAATTTCGAAAGATGGAAAATTTCGTTCGCGGACGTCGATTTCGACTTGACGCTCGTCGAGCTTGCCTTCGCGTAGTTGCTGCCGTAATTTCTCCCGCGTGCGCGACGAAGATTCAGCCAGCGCGGTGCCGGCATCAATCACAACTCCGCCCGCCGTAGTAGAAGATTCGCCGGGCCGGCTGGGCGGTGATGGCGGCAGCAGAATATCCAACAACCGCTCTTCCGCATTTAACTCAGCCTTGTCGGCAACGTCTTCAAGCTTTTCTTCGCGCACGTTATCGATCGCAATCTCCACCAGGTCGCGCACCATCGACTCCACATCGCGGCCAACGTATCCAACTTCGGTAAACTTCGAAGCCTCCACTTTCAAGAACGGAGAATTCGCCAGCTTCGCCAGCCGCCGCGCGATTTCCGTCTTTCCCACACCCGTGGGCCCAATCATGATTATGTTTTTGGGAATGATTTCTTCCGCCAACTCCGGTGTGAGCTTCTGGCGGCGGGTGCGGTTGCGCAAAGCAATGGCCACGGCGCGTTTCGCGTCCTTCTGGCCGATCACGTGCTTGTCGAGTTCGACGACGATCTCCCGCGGGGTGAGTTCGTCGAGTGCGAGTTGTTCTTCTTCAGCGCTGCTGGGTAAATAGATAGCCATAAATGTTCGTGTGGGGACGGCCGCCGTCGGCCGTGAGCCCGGTAGTCTTGATGCAGCTCAGCCGGTACCGACCAAAGACAATCGAGCTTCGCTCGATGGACAGCCGAGGGCGGCTGTCCCCACATGATCGGTTACAACTCTTCAATCGTTACTGCATCATTTGTATAGATGCACATCTTGCCGGCAATCTTCATCGCTTCTTCGGCGATTTTGCGGGCCGAGAGTTCAGTGTGCATCGCCAGCGCCTGCGCGGCAGCCTGGGCGTACGGGCCTCCGCTGCCAATGGCTGCGACTCCGCCATCGGGCTCGATCACGTCGCCTTGTCCGCTGAGCAGAAATGTTTGCTCCTTGTCGCTCACCAGGAGCAACGCTTCCAAGTGGCGCAGGTATTTATCGGTACGCCAATCCTTCGCCAGTTCCACGGCCCCACGTCCCAGGTTGCCGTGATATTGCTCCAGCTTTGATTCAAAACGGCTGAACAAGGTGAAGGCATCGGCGGTCGAACCCGCGAATCCAGCCAGAATTTTGTCGTTGTAAAGCCGGCGAATTTTCTTGGCCGTGTGTTTGATGACGGACTCGCCGAGCGTGACTTGTCCGTCGCCAGCCAAAACCACGCTACCGTTCCGGCGGATGGATAAAACTGTAGTGGAGCGAATCAGGCGTTTCGTAGACATGAGCGCAATCCTTAATTATAGCAGCGCAGCACGATGCATCAGGAACCTTGAAGCCGAGCGCTCAGCCTCTGCTTTATTTCTGGCCATTCATTCATGACGATCGAATAACGAACGGAATCGCGCGGAATGAAATCCGCAGCCATGCGATGAGCGCGCAGCACGCCTTCAAACTTTGCCCCGATGCGCTCCAGGGCCGCGCGGGAGCGCTGGTTGCGAAAGTCAGCGTGAAAGCACACCCGGAGCACTTGCCAAATTTCGAAAGCGTGAGTGAGCATGAGCAATTTGGCTTCAGTATTCGCAGCCGTTCGGATCGCCGATCGCGTGAACCAGGTGTAGCCGATTTCGCACGCATCGGGGAACGCGCGGCCATGCCGCGCGTGCCCTCGCGGCCACAACCATCGTTCCAGGTTCCAGAAACGCGTCGAGCCGATGACGGTGTTATCACTTTGCCGGACGATTGCGAAGGGCACAGCGGTGCCGGCATCTTGCCAGGCTTGTGCCGTTTTCACATAGGTCGTGGCGTCGGATTTGCCCTGAGGAACGGGGCTCCATCGGTAAAGCGATGGATCCGCCGCTGCCGCCGTCACTAAGCCGTCTATGTGATGGCCGGCGAGCGGTTCGAGCCGAATGCCGGCACCGGAGAGTGTTGGACTTCCTGGTTCCATAACTTCCAGTATGAAGTGATTCCGCAGCACGGAGCAACAAGTTCTTAAACGCAAGAAGTGACGCTGAGAGAAAGCTTTTCCCCCCATGAAACGAAATTCACTCCTCCATCACTATGGGACAAAGGAGCTCGGGCTGCTCGACGATGGGGGGGAGCGCAATCGGGCTTAAGCAAACGAAGCTGATATCCCTTTCTTGCACCGCCTCGTAGTGAACCCGGGATCCTCAAGTACGCAAAAGAGTAGATGAGGAGTGCGTTTATGGCGACTACTGTTGAGCAGGTTGAAATGGCTGTCGATACCGCGATCGATAATTCTGTCGATACGGCTGTCGATTCTTCACGGGAGGCAATCCCTTCGGGGCGGTTTACGCCCCGCAACGTCAGCGCGGAGCTGGGGCTTCTCGCGGATCTTGCCGGAACTTGGGAAGGCTTCGGATTCAATTTGATCGCCCGTCCGGCGTTTCACTTTGGCACCGACCTTTACTTGCAACTCAATAACACACGCGAAACTTTAAAGTTCGATCCCATCGGTTCAGTGATTCCGAATCGCGGCTTCGGGCAACACGATATTGGCCTGCACGGGCTGACCTACCTGCAGAAAATCAGTGATGCCGGCAAGGATGGCGCTCTGCACATCGAGCCGGGCATCTGGATCCGGCAGCCCAACACAAACTTTCCTCCGGAGAAGGCCGCGCCCGAAGGGCAAGAATTGGTGGGCCGCATGGGCTCCATTCCGCATGGCAACGCGATGTTGGCGGAAGGAATTGCCAGTCACTTTTCGGGACCGCCGGTTCTGCCGTCGGCGACCGCGAATTATAACGGCTCGGTTTTTCCCTCGTTCAACAGCACGCCGTTCGGAGTGCCGCCGACCGCGCCCGTCATCAACATCAACGCTGCAACCTCGTCGGAGGCATTGACCGCTCCCGCCTTGGTGCCGCCCGCTGTGCCGTTTCCCGAGTACAACCTCGCCAATCCGCCCGGTCCGGCGAATACGCGCACGCCTTTCGCAACTTCGCCGGCGGAGCCGCCTATCCCGAACACGCCGGCTAATCAGGCGATGGTGAATGATCCCATTGTGCTTTTGCAAAATGTGGTCAAACAGCAGGTGAGTGAGGGATACGAGTTCGAAGGAACTGCGCTCAACATCGCAACCAGAGAGCAGATTTCTTTTCTCAACACGCCGAATGATCCGACCGGTGCCTCAACGCCAGTGCTGTTGCCGCAGTTTGGCGGAGGCATCGAAAACATTCACTTCCTCGACGGCAAGTCGGTCAACGTTGGCGGCAAGCCGGAGCAGGAAGAAAATGCGCAGACCGCCCTGGTGTACGCCACTTTCTGGATTGAGAAACTGACGCACAAGAAAACCGGCCACACGTTTATGCAGTTGCAATATGCGCAGATGGTCGTGCTGAATTTTCCCATCCGGCATTTGCTGCATCCTGAGCCGCCGGCCAAGCCCGCATTTGTGAACCTGGGATGGCCGCACATCTCCATCGCAACCCTGAAGAAAAACTTCGGTTAACCAGCCGCGGGCGTGCTGAACATCGCGGAAGCCAGCAGCACGCCCGGGTTTTCTATGACGAACAAAAATATGATCCTGGAAATTCTCCTGCGCTTGCTCATCCACATGAGATTTTGGGTGGGGCAGCGCTTCAGCGCTGCGATGACAAACGTCTACCTCAACAACATGTCATTCCGACCGGCGCCGAAACGCCAGCGACGGCGCGGTGGAGGAAGTTGCCGGCCTCGATTTTGCGAGATCCCTGTGTAGCGCGGACGCCCCCGTCCGCTGCCTCTGAGGTTGATTTGTGCGAGACGTGCAGAGCCAAAATACCCAGAGCTATCCTAGAAGATCGGACTCTATACTCCCACCGTTTGCTCACTCGGCTTCCCCGCCAGCAACTGCCGCAACACATACTGCAGAATCCCGCCGTTGGCGTAATAAAGCGCCTCCTGCGGCGTGTCGATGCGGACCAAGGCTTCGAACTCGACTTTAGGCCTAGCGGCGGACGAGGCGTCCGCCGCTCCATGTCCACGCGCGCGGACTTTCACTTTCTGGCCAGCGGAATAGTGCTCAATCAGATTGCGAACGCCGCTAATCTCGAAAACCTCTTCCCCGGTGAGATGGAGCGAATCGGCGTTTTGTCCAGCCTCGAATTGCAGCGGCAAAATTCCCATGCCGACAAGGTTCGAGCGGTGAATGCGTTCGTAACTCTCGGCGATGACGGCGTGAACCCCGAGCAGCCGTGGCCCTTTCGCGGCCCAGTCGCGCGATGATCCGGAGCCATATTCTTTTCCGGCGAGAATGATGAGCGGCGTACCCTCAGCTTGATATTTCTGCGAAGCGTCGAAGATCGACATTTCCTGATTGGTCGGAAGGTGCCGCGTGAATCCGCCTTCGGTGGAGACCAGTTTGTTGCGCAGACGGACGTTGGCGAAAGTTCCGCGCACCATCACTTCGTGATTGCCGCGGCGCGAGCCGTAGGAGTTGAAGTCGGCGGGTTTGACCCCGTGCTCCTGCAGATATTTTCCTGCAGGGCTGTCTTTCTTGATCGATCCCGCGGGAGAAATATGGTCGGTAGTAACGCTGTCTCCCAATACCGCCAGTACGCGGGCAGAGTGAATATCTTCGACGGGCGAAGGCTGAATCTTCATGTCGTCGAAATAGGGAGCCCGGCGGATGTAAGTGGAATCTTTTTCCCAGGCGTAGGTCTGCCCTTTGGGAACGGAGAGACCGCGCCAGCGCTCGTCTCCGGCAAAAACCTCGGCGTAGCTTTTCGAAAACATCTCGGCAGTGACGGAGTGCTCGACCGCTTCTTCAACTTCGCGCTGCGTGGGCCAGATATCGGCAAGGTAAACCGGTTTGCCGTCTTTGCCCTTGCCAATGGCGTCTTTGCGGAGGTCGGTGTCGATACGTCCCGCGAGCGCGAAGGCGACGACTAGCGGCGGAGACATTAAATAATTCGCGCGGACTTCGGAGTTGATACGGCCTTCGAAGTTGCGATTGCCGGAGAGAACGGACGCGACGACCAGATCTTTTTCGTCGATGGCTTGTGAAACTTCCGTGGGAAGCGGTCCGGAGTTGCCGATGCACGTAGTGCATCCGTAGCCGACGATGTGGAATTTCAATTTTTCGAGATACGGAGTGAGGCCGGCGTTCTCGAGATAATCGCGCACAACTTTGGAGCCGGGCGCGAGCGAAGTCTTCACCCACGGTGGAACCTGTAAACCTTTCTCGACTGCTTTCTTCGCGAGCAGGCCGGCGCCGATCATGACCGAGGGATTTGAAGTGTTGGTGCAGGAAGTGATGGCGGCGATAACTACGCTGCCGTGTTTGAGGGAATCTTTCACGCTCGCGGGAACATGTTCGTGGACGTTGGGATCTTCGACGCCGATGGCGGCGGGACTTCCGCCTTCCTGCTCCCATTTGTCTTTGGCGATCGCGACGCTCCCACTTCCCGCAAAAGAAGCGGGAAGTGGGGCACCCACGTTTGAGGTGGTTTTCGCCGCGGACTTCGGCTTGATCAGCGTCGGCAGAGCTTTATTGAACGATTCCCCCGCTTGCGAAAGCACAACACGATCCTGCGGGCGCTTCGGTCCCGCTAGACTCGGCTCAACGGTCGCGAGATCAAGCGACAGAAGTTCCGAATATTCCGCCTCGGGAGTTTTGTCGTCGTGGAAGAGTCCCTGCTCGCGGCAGTAAGCTTCGACGAGCGCGATTTGCTCCGCGCTGCGTCCGCTGAGTTTTAAATATTTCAAACTTTCTTTATCCACCGGAAAGATGCCGCAAGTAGCGCCATACTCCGGCGACATATTGGCAATCGTCGCCCGATCGGCCAGCGGAAGATCGCGCAGCCCGGGACCGAAGTACTCGACGAATTTTCCGACGACTCCATGCTTGCGCAACATTTCGGTAATCGTGAGAACAAGATCCGTAGCAGTCGCGCCTTCGCGCAGCCGTCCCGTAAGCTTTACACCCACCACCAACGGAATCAGCATGGAAACAGGCTGCCCGAGCATCGCAGCTTCGGCCTCAATTCCCCCTACACCCCATCCCAGCACGCCGAGGCCGTTGATCATCGTTGTGTGGGAGTCGGTTCCTACGAGGGTGTCGGGATAGGCTATGCGGTGAGCGTTTGAATCTAGCACGAAAATTACGCGCGCCAAATATTCCAGATTCACCTGGTGGACGATGCCGGTGTCGGGAGGGACGATGGCGAGATTGCGGAATCCGGTTTGGCCCCAGCGGAGGAATGAGTAGCGTTCTTTGTTGCGCTGGAATTCGAGCAGGGCGTTCATGTCGAAGGCAGAGGCGGAGCCGAATTCGTCGACCTGGACGGAGTGGTCGATTACCAGTTCGACGGGTTGAAGAGGGTTGATGAGGGAGGGATCGCCGCCGAGCTGCTGCATGGCGTCGCGCATGGCGGCGAGATCGACGACGCAGGGAACGCCGGTGAAATCCTGAAGAAGGACGCGGCTGGGAGTGAAGGCGATTTCTTTATCGGGTTTCGAGTGTTTGTTCCAGGCGGCCATGGAACGGATATCTTCTTTTTTTACGTTGCGGCCATCTTCGGTGCGAAGAAGATTTTCGAGCAGAATGCGCAAGGAGAACGGAAGATGTTTGGTGGAGATGCCCTGTTTATCGAGGGCGTCGAGGCGATAAATCTCGTAGTCCTTGTTGCCGACTTTAAGAGAAGAGCGGGAGTTGAAACTGTTTAACGACATGATGGCCTTCCTGATGAAAGATACCGCGAGAACGGTGACGCCGCTTGGCGGAATGAAGCCGATTCTGGAACCTTCAAGTTTAGTCGTTTTGGAGCGGATTGCGTAGGGGGATCGAACGAAAGGCGCACGAAAGGAGAGCGGGCATTATCGAGCTCAAGAAACTGGGAACAGGTTCCCTTCGGCAAGCTCAGGGCGGGCTCTCACCGGGCTAACGCCCGATTCGGAATGACATCCCTAGTCTGTTCTTTCTCGGCGCTAGGGCGGCACGACTGAACGTCGTGCTCTTCCCGATCCCCTCAATCCAGGCTTATCTGGCGGCGGTCCAGACTTGGTAGATGACGACTGCGATCATGAAAAGAAGATAGAGACGCAGAGACCAGAGGATTAGAAGCTCGGGGCCTTTGAGATGGCGGCGGGGGATGTGATGTTTTTTGGCGCCGACAAGCTGATCGTGTTCAAGGGAGGAGAGGACGAGGGTTTGGTCGGCGGAGGAAACGACAGGCGGCGGACTGGGTGTTTTCGTCATCGGTGTAAAGTCTCTCGAGAATTGAAGTTTGTGGGTGGGGATGAGAAAGCGTCGAGCTGCGCTCGATTGGACAGCCGGGGGCGGCTGTCCCCACATTTGCATCCACTATCCACACTACTTCGGCATTTAGGCATTCGCAGCCTGAAATTCATGTCTACGTTCCTCCCAGGGCGGAGAAGATGTTGGGGGCGATGATGCTGATGCCGAAAAGGATGCCGGCGGCAGTCAAGATGAAGACGACGCCGGAGGCTAAAACGTTGGCCCACGGGGGGCTGACCAGATCTCCCATAATTTCTTTGTCATTGACCAGCATAAAGAGAAATACCAGTGCTGGAGGCATGGCGAGAACGGCGACCACGTTGACTATGAGGACCACGTAGACGAGCGGCAAGCCGGGGATGAGTACGATGCCGGCGGCGGCAGCGGCACAGAGAGTTAAAACGGCGTAGAAGGATTTGCCTTCGCCCATGGGAAGGTTGAGGCTGTGCGGTTTGTGAGTGACTTCGCCGAACGCGTAGGCCGAAGAAGTAGAGATGGTGATCGCGGCGACGATTCCTGCCTCGAACATGCCGAGAGCGAAGAGGGATGCGCCGACGCGGCCGACGATGGGCTGGAGAGCCTGAGCGAATTCGGCAGCCTGATAATTGTCGGCGGTCATCTGGTGAGCGAACAAAGGCGCAGTTGCAAGGATAGTGGCAATGGCGGCGGCGGTTGCCAGCGCCGCGCCAAGCACTGTGTCGATGCGGCCGAAGCGAATGTCTTTTGTGGTCATGCCCTTGTCGACGGTGGCGCTCTGCTGGAAGAAAAGCATCCAAGGGGTGACGGTTGCGCCGATGTCGGCGAGTACGAGGAGCAGAGTATCTTTGTTGAAACCGGGGAAAGGGTGCCACGTAATGAGGGCATGGCCGACTGCGTGCCAACTGGGATGGGTCATGAGAGCGACGGGAATAAAAATCAGATTGAATAGCGCGGCGGCGAGTGTGATGCGCTCCCAGGTCCAGTAGCGGTGAGACATCAGCGCTCCGTACAGGATCACGAGGGCGATGAGGATAGCGATCCACGGACGAATGCCGAA
This sequence comes from uncultured Acidobacteriaceae bacterium, assembly GCA_963828325.1. Taxonomy (GTDB): domain Bacteria; phylum Acidobacteriota; class Terriglobia; order Terriglobales; family Acidobacteriaceae; genus Telmatobacter. The sequence continues at coordinate 6,246 of CAWHEK010000033.1, read as the reverse complement.
GAAGCCGAGGCCGGCGCGAACGGCGATGAATTCGGTGATGAGAGTAAGGAAGTTGCCGACGCCGAGATCGATCATCGAGAACCATCCCCAGAAGGGACCGAAGCGATCGAAGATGAGTTCGGCGTGGCCGCGGTGGGTAGCGGCGCCGAGGCGGACGGTCATTTCCTGGACAACGATGGCCATGCAAAAGGTGAGGATGACGAAAGGGAGGAAGAAGCCGACGCCGAACTTGGCGCCAGTGGCGGCGTAGGCGAGCATGCTGGGGCCGTCATTTTCGCCGAGCATGACGAGGACGCCGGGGCCGGCGAGCAGCCAGAGGAGACGGGCTTTCGAAGAGAAGCCGCGACGGGAACGGGCGGCGAAGACGCGGGAACGGTCATGGGCGCGGTCGACGTCCTCGTGGGTGATGACTACTTCGGCTTCGGTTTGAGTGGCGGCGGGCTTCATCGGTGGAATGATTGCGGATTAGCGTAAGTATACATGAGCGAATAAACTATGGTTAAGTGCGTGCTCGCTTTACGACGTGAAGGTCGTCTCAGGGTTAAAGCCCACAATTTTTACTGGCTCTGGGGGCACGACTGAAGTCGTGCCCTTCCCGAGCCAACCCTTTCCCGAGCCCGTGGCTTTCCGAACCAGACGAAGAGATGAACGAGGCGAGAATCGGGGAGGGTTAGGGGTCCTTCGACTTCGCGGATGGCGCGGTCTCAAGCGCCTCGCCCGCACCCTCGGCCTCAACACGGTCTGCGAAAGTGCCGAGCGCCCAACATCGGCGAGTGCTGGCATCATAAGACCGCGACCTTCATGATGCTCGGCAACCGGTGCACGCGGCGCTGCGGTTTTTGCGCCGTGCCCAGGGCGTCCCGAGCCCATCGATTTCGATGAGCCGCGCAGGGTCGCGGAGGCAGCGGCCGAGTTAGGGCTGCTCCACGCCGTGATTACCAGCGTCAACCGCGACGACGATCTCCTCCGCGGCGCGCGCGTCTTCGCCATGGTCATCGAAGAGATTCGCCGCCAGGCCCCCGGCTGCCGCGTGGAAGTGCTGATCCCCGACTTCCAGGGCGACCGCGAAGCCATTCGCACGGTGGTCGATGCGCAGCCCGAAGTCCTGAACCACAACACGGAAACCGTGCCACGGCTTTACCGCGTCGTCCGTTCCGGCGCGCGTTACGAGCGCTCTCTTGAATTGTTGCGCTATTCCAAAGAGCTGCGGCCCGCAGCGCTCACCAATGGGCGTAATGGTCGGCCTCGGCGAAGAAACTCATGAATTGATCGAGGTCTTCTGCGATCTCGCCGCCACCGGCTGCAATTTCTCACCATCGGCCAGTATGCGGCCCTGGGACGTGTTGCCGCGCCTGCGCGAGGAAGCGCAGGCCAGAGGCCTGGAACCAGTGGCCTGAAAGCTTCCGGTGCTGCCTGGGCAGGGAAGCAAACTCCGCGCCCTCTGTGATTAATGGAGCTGTTCCGCACGGCTGGGTTGTTTGCCGGCCAGCAGCGCCGGACTTCGTTTGATTGCCGGTTCAATCACCCGGGACGCGGAGAACCGGAGGTCACGGAGCTTCCCTTCCCTTGATCCGCTTCATTGCTGCATTGTAACCGCTGAACAGGATATCGGCATCGCTCGATACGCCAGCAACGTTACGCCAGCCTGCTTCCAGCGCTGCATTTCCTCGAAGCTGCCAACCAGCATCGCGGCAACCTTACCGTGACTTGCGCGCTGCCGCCAGGATCTGATCGCGCTTTTCATCCAGCACCCGGCCTTGATCCGGCGTTCCGGCCACCCCGAGATCCTGGGCGAGATCAGCGGGGCCAATGGTCAGCGCATCGATGCCAGGCATGGCGGCGATCTCGTCCAGATCGTCGAACGCACGAGCGGTTTCGAACATCACCGTCACGAACACCTGGCGGTTGGCATGAGCACGCCGTTCCAGCAACGGAACCGTGTGATTGAAGTCGGTCGCGGCACTCAGACCGCCGTTGCCGCGGAGCCCCACCGGAGCATAACGCGAGGCATCGACGATCTCCCGCGCGTGGTCCGCGTTCTCCACCTGCGGACAGTGCAGATTCCACACGCCATTATCCAACAGCCTGGTGATCCACTCGCGATTCGCCTTCGGCGGCCGCACCGCGATGGGAAAATCCAACGCTCTGGCCAGCACAGCCAGATCAGCAACGTGCTCAATGGTCAGAGCCGTATGCTCCATGTCGACGCGGGCGAAATCGAGGCCGGCGGATTTCATCAGCGATAAGATTGCCGGATTGCGCACCATGGTGAGCCAGGTGCCGATCTGCGGTTCGCCTCGTTCCAGGCCAGCCCGCATTGTGTTGATGTGCATATTTGCCTCCGTCGCCCGTGCGCCGATCTCAGCGGTCCGATTTGCTGATATATCGACAGCAAGTCAATTTTGGTCCAGCCTTCGATAAAGCTGCTAACCTTCACCATGCTGGCGAAGCTCGCCAGCTTCCCAGCCGGCCGGCCCCGCTACGGGTTCATTCCGAAAACCGCGTGATCCGACCAGCGGTCATTCCGCCGTCGATGACCAACTCCGACCCCGTCACGTGGCTCGACTGATCCGAAACCAAAAACAGGATGCCGTTGGCAATTTCCTCGGCCTGACCGGCTTTGCCGAGCGGCACGGTGGCGGCGCCAATCTTTTCCGGATCAAGCGGCACGTTCGCGCCGGCCGGCAATTTAGTCCAGATCGGCGTCGCAATGATCCCGGGATGCACCGAATTGACCCTGATCCCATCGCCTGCCTGGGCGCACTCCAATGCCATCGACTTGGCAAATAGCCGCACTGCGCCTTTCGACGCGCTGTAGCCAGCCAGCCCGGCCGAACCCCGCAACCCGGCGACCGACGACAGCATTACGATCGATCCGCCGCGGCCGCCACGCCGCATCGCCGGAACACAATACTTGACCGAAAGGAAAACACCGTCGACGTTGATCGCCATCTGGCGTCGCCAGTCGGTCAGGGACATGTCGACGACCGGCCCCATGATCCCGATCCCGGCATTGGCCACCAGAATGTCCAGCCGGCCAAACTTTTTCTCCACTGTCGTTACCACAGCGGGCCATCCGGCATCATCGGTGACATCATGATGGAGGTAAACGCCGCCGATCGACTCGGCCAGCGCCAGTCCTGCCGCATCATCGAGGTCGGTCAGCAGGAGTTTTGCACCTTCGCGCGCCAGTACCCGTGCGGTCGCAGCGCCAATTCCCGACGCGGCACCGGTAATGATGCCCACTTTGCCATCCAATTGTCCCATACCATCCTCCCGCGTTGCCGCCATTCCAACAGACGCAACACATGCCGGCAAGCCGCAGCGTGACTGTGCTACACGCGCCAGGCCAACCAAAAGACACAGCATGCACAAGCGTCACGCAGCCGGTCGATGGCGGCTGGCTGGCGGGACATCAGGCGTTAGCGGATCGTCTCCCAGTAGCCGGTTTCGACATCCAAACGGTCATGCTCGAGCCCGCGAAAGTCGCCGCGCGAGACGATGCCCATGATCTTGCCATCCTCAACGACCGGGATGTGCCGGAAGCCGCCATCACGCATGACCCGCAGGGCATCGATCGCATGGTGGCCGGGCGGCATCGTATGAGGCTTCGCGGTCATCGCCGAACGTAAGGTGGTCGTCGCGGCATCCTTCCCGGCGGCGACGATGCGCACCAGATCGCGTCCGGTGAAAATCCCGGCAAGACCTCCCTTCGCATCGGTGACCAGCACGGCCCCAATCCTGTGCTTGTGCATCTCCCCACAAGCCTCACGCACCGAGGCAGTCGTTGGCATGGTGACGGGATGCTGGTGGCGAATGATCTCATCCATTCGGCGATTGGTCATGGGGTTTGCCTCCTTCCTGATGACCAAGGTGACACTGCGATGACGGACGCGCATTGACCGGGATCAATCAACGCTCGGACCGAGCCCAGGTTGCGCCGACGCGCCACTCCTGAGCAACACTCGGCAGGATCAGCGAGGAGCGCCCCCCATGTACGAACAACACGTCAGCGTCACCACGAAGCACGGCGTCATGCCGACATTCGTTGCCTGTCCGGACGGCGCCGGACCATTCCCGGCGATCATATTTTACATGGACGCGCCAGGCACGCGTGAGGAACTACGCAACATGGCGCGCCGCATCGCGCGTCACGGCTATTTCTGCATCTTGCCGGACATGTATTACCGGTTGGGTACCGTGCTGTTCGACCTGCCGCGCCGGACTGATGCGATGTCAGCGGTGATCCGGGCCTCGATGAACAGTCTGACCAACGAACTCGTGACCGATGACACGTCAGCCATCCTTGGCTGGCTCGATGCCAATGACCGGGTCAAGCCAGGCCCGGTGGGGTGCGTCGGTTACTGCATGAGCGGCCAGTACATCACGACGGTGTCGGCACGTTTCCCGCATCGCATGGCGGCTGCGGCGTCACTGTACGGGGTGAAGATCGTCACCGACCAACCTGATTCACCGCACCTGCTGGTCGATAAGATCAAGGGGGAGTTGTATTTCGCCTTCGCCGAACATGACGCTGCCGTGCCGGATCACGTCATTCCGGACCTGCGGGCGGCGCTGGCCAGGACGGATGTAAAGCACACCATCAAGATTTTCCCCGGCACGCATCATGGCTTCGCGTTTCCCGAGCGCGCGGTGTACGAGACCATTGCTTCCGAGCAAACCTGGACCGACATGTTCGCCATGTGGGATAAACACCTGAAATAGCCGGAATAGTGCGAGTTCCTCCGTAGCAGTTCCGTAGCAGCAGACGGCGCCAGAAGGTTCGGGTGGCATGAGTGCCGGCGCTGTGACGTTGGCGAAGTTGCGGCGGGTGGAGGGCAATCGGCGTTCGTCGCCGCGTAGGCTGTCTTGCGTGCGTCCTCGGTTCACCAGTTCCCGGGCACCCTGTTATGGGCGTCCAGCGCAGTATCGAGGCCCAGTGATCCCAAGCTCCGCGCTTCTTCCAGCCGTGTGTCTCGTATGTGAGAAGCCCAATTGGTGAACCAGACTCCGAGGGCACCGAAGACGCCGCCAGCGATACCATGACCAGCAGCCCATGCATCCAGGTGGTAAAGTGCAGTGATGCCACTGGCTACCGAACAAGCGGCCGCAACCGCAGGAAATGCCCAAGACCCGAAGTCAATGGCCTTCACGGCTCTCGGTGATCGCGTGCGCGGATTGATGAGCGGTCCATAATCCGCGAGTTCCATTGTTATTGCCCGGTGGTGTGTCGGTTAACAGGAAGGACAATGGCACGCCCAAGGAAGACACGCGTCGTAGCATTGACGATATGTCCTCTCTGTTGTCCTTCCAGCCGAACCTGGCGACCTGAAACCGATAGAGGTGCGTCGGGGTTGTCGGGAAGTGGCGCAATCGCCATGCAGAGAAATGGCTCGGTATCCCGAATCCTGACCTTCGATGACATCTCCCAAAGAAACAGCCAGACTCATTGAGTTGTAAGGACGTGGCGTAGGGTCATGGAGGGGGATACAGGCGAGAGAGTCAACATCAACGGCATGTGCATTCGAGATTTGTTCATCCCGGAGAAAGAGCCCAGCAAGTGCCCCCTCCAACAGGACAACTCCCAGGAGTTGCTGACCTGCCGCATCCAAGTTTGAACGGAGACCAACCTCGGCTTCAGGTGCGCCGGCATATTGAAGCCAGGGCGGTATGCTCGTGCTTGCAATCTGGACAAGCGTCCCGACCTGAGCGTCGACCATGGAATTCGAAAACCTTGACGTTCGAAATTGGTATGTCGTTGATAAAAGGCATTTTGCTCTCCTGACGGAGCGCGACATGGTGACACTACGGTGAAGGTTCAAGGGGCACCTGGACTCGTCGATGTGGATGCTCTCGGTCCCTCTTGCGAATTGTTGGGGATTTAGTGTAAGCGTCATCTTAATGTGGTAGGTTTCGCGATTGCCGTGGGACCCTAAAGAACTCGCGTGCAGCTTGAGTTCCCCAGAGTTCGAGTAAAAGCATGTCCTACGTGGTCAAGCTGACGATCAGCGATTTCCCTGATTTCCCAAATCCCTTCCATGAACTGGGCGAAGCCTTGCGATATGCCGGCAATGTGCTCGGTGCGTGTGGTCTGTCACCTCACGTCGACGTGCGGGTCGAGGGACCGCGTAATGAGGTGTGGACGCGGGCTGATGTCCTGAAATGGGTGCGGGAGCGGTAGCGTGGGGATGAACTGCCGCCCTGGTGATGGCGCCGTGGCGTTGTCGGGTCGCGGGCGGGGTACTC
>CAWHEK010000032.1:0-7550 GCA_963828325.1 uncultured Acidobacteriaceae bacterium | reverse complement strand
CATGATTGCTGCGGCTATCCCGGACGTTGGCCGGGAAATCCGCCGTGGAATGAAGCGCGAGTCGACGTGTTTCGCGACCTGGTGAAGGAACTGCATCCCGACACTGCGCAGCGATTGGACGAGCAATTGATGGGGCCGGCCGATCTGATGAACCAGCTCAATGGCAATCGCGAGAAGATTGCCGCGACAGCAAAGCGGTCTGCCGTTACGGCGGGCGAGTTGGCGATTCATCTCGACGCTCAGCCCTATGATTCGACCCTGACGTTGTGGCGATGCGGCAAACATCGCGGCTGACTACAAGGCCATCTCTACCCAGGATGAGCGTGCAGCCCAGCAGGCGGCCATGACGCTGAACGCATCTTTATACGGCCTATCAGGAGGCAGACACCAAGCCGCCACTGAACGTGAACGGCTGATGGGCCAAACGCCGCTGGACTTGTTCCACTTCCCAGGGGCTTTGCCCCACGAACTGTCGCAAGGCCTGCACGTCGGCGCCGGGGATGCGCGCCGCCAGAGGCTCAATCGACTTGCGTTCCCCGTCCAGCAACAAGCCCTCAACATAAACCCGAGCCCAATGGCGCCGCTCGCTGCGGCCCATGGGTTCCAACAAGTCTTCGAGAAAACGCATGAGGCGACTTTCAAGGCTTTTCAGGCTCTGCGGTGTCATGCCGGCAATGTAGCACACACCGCACTGGCGAGCAAGAACTACTTAACCTAGTATTACTAGGACCTGAAAATGCGAAAGACCTGACTTGTCCGCCGTGCCAATTTGCAGAATGAAAACTTCCTCAGACATCGTTGTCGCCCCCTTGTCGCGATCACTTCTTTATCGAAGCTAGCCCGGAGAGCACGCAAGACTGACAGAGCATCGTCGGCATTGCCCGCAAACGGATCACCTCTCCGAGGGCAGTGTAGGGCAAACGTGCATCTCAATCAATCAAGTTTCCGATTGACTTCAACGAATTCGCGATATAAAGTCGCCATCCTGGTAATCTGGGACGCGTACAAAACTCGTCTCCCCCCCATCAGGGCACGCTTTCCATTGCGCCAAGACCGGGCCCAAGAAACAAGACGGCTGGTAAGGGGAGATCCTATCCGCCTTCGCCGAAGGCAGACCCCGATTAGTTACCGAACGCTCTTATAACGTTATTCTTCCACAACGGCTGCTGAATCGGAAGACGATGCCGTGTCATAGAAGAACCCAGGACGATAACGACGTAAGCCTCAGCAGTCGACCAAGGACTTTTCCTAATGGAACACCGCCGCTGCTTTACCAACCAACAGCAGTCTACGACAAAGCGCATTGTGGCTTGCTTCGGAATCGTTAGCCTCCTATTTGTCGCTATCATAGGATTGGGCATTAACCCAAGGATACGAGCCTCAGAAAACATTCTCCCTGACCGTCACGTTCATGCCGGGACAACGAAACTTCAGCCCAAGCTGGACGCGAATTACGGGAAGTTGCCTCTGAGTTTTGAGGCCAACCAAGGCCAGACCGACCCCCGCGTGCGATTCCTTGCGCGGGGCAGTGGCTACGCGATTTTTCTCACCGATGACGAGGCCGTCCTCACTTTGCGGAAATCCTCGCGCGGCATGAGCCGGTCGGGCAAGCTCGCAGTTCGCGACCGGCTTTACGCGGGTCGCCCGGCTGACCCACACACCGGGCTCTGGCCGAGCGTTGCCGACGGCTTGAATTCGTTCTGGCAGTCGCTGATCACCGATCTCAGTCAATTCGTTCCCGACCCGAACGCAGGCAAGGGCACCGTGGCTGGAGGAGCAGAATCGCAGTCGCCGCAGGTGGTGCGGATGAAGTTGGTGGGCGGCAACGCCATGGCGCGCGTCGTCGGACTCCACAAGCTTTCCGGTCGCAGCAACTACTTCATAGGCAACGACCCCAAGAAGTGGCGCACCAACGTGCCGAGCTACAGCACTGTGAAGTACGAGGCCGTCTATCCTGGCGTGGACCTGATTTATTACGGCAACCAGCGCCAGCTTGAGTATGACTTCGTCGTGGCACCGGGAGCAGACCCGAGTCAAATTAAGCTGAGCTTTGCGGGGGCTGATGGGATGCGGGTCGATACGACCAGCGGCGATCTGGTGCTGAAGGTTGGCGACGACGCTGTGCGCTTCCGGAAGCCCTCCGTCTATCAGCCCGCTCTAGAGGGGGTTTTGGACCGCCACCAGCGCTCACAGAGTGCCGCCACAGAGGAACTCAGCGGCGCGTTTGTGCTCGCGAGCAACAACGAGGTGTCGTTCCGCACGGCGGGGTACGATTCCAAGCGCGCATTAGTAATTGACCCCGTGCTGAGTTACTCCACCTTCCTTGGCGGCAGTAGTCCTGACTATGGATTCGGCATCGCACTCGATTCCTCTAACAGCGCCTACGTGACGGGGTGGACCGAGTCCTCTGATTTCCCCACTGCTAACCCCCTCCAGACGAGTAACCACGCCTATTACGGAAACGCTTTTGTATCGAAGTTGAATAGCGGCGGCTCGGCCCTGGTCTACTCCACCTACTTGGGCGGAAGTGGTCCTAGCGGGGACATGGGCAACGGCATTGCCGTTGACGCCTTCGGCAACGCTTACGTGACGGGAAACACATCCTCAAGCGACTTCCCGGTTGTGAACCAGATTCCGGGCGCTTGCCTGATGACCTGCGGAACGAGCGGCAATGGCGACGTCTTTGTAGCGAAGCTCAATCCCACTGGCAGCGCGCTCGTCTACTCCACTTACCTCGGCGGCAATAACAATGACCAAGGCCAAAGCATCGCCGTCGATTCCTCCGGCAACGCCTACGTGACAGGGCAGACGGAGTCGACCGAGTTCCCCACCGTTAATCCTCTGCAAGGGACCAATCACGGCCTCTATAACGCGTTTGTTGCCAAACTGAATGCCGCCGGCTCGGCCCTGGTCTACTCCACCTACTTGGGCGGCAATGCTTATGACTATGCCCTCGGTATCGCCGTGGACTCCTCCGGCAACGCTTACATGACGGGATACACCAGCTCAACCCAATTCCCCACAGCTAGTCCGTTCCAGGCAAATAACTACGGCTCCCCCTATAACGCGTTTGTCGCCAAACTGAATGCCGCCGGCTCGGCCCTGGTTTACTCCACATACCTGGGCGGCACTGTTTCCGACTATGGCTACGGCATCGCCGTCGATTCCTCTGGCAACGCCCACGTGACGGGCTACACTAAATCGACCAACTTCCCCACTGTGAACCCGCTTCAGGCGAACAATAAAGCTTATGTAACCGGGGGAGAAGGTACTGCGTTTGTAGCCGAATTCGACTCCACCGGCTCAGCCCTGGTTTACGCGACTTACCTGGGCGGCAGTCTTTATGACTATGGCACCGGCATCGCCGTCGATTCCTCCGGCAACGCCTACGTGACAGGCTACACTGCCTCAACCGATTTCCCCACTGTCAACCCTCTGCAGGCGAGCAATAAAGCTGCAGCAGCCACGGGAGACCCTACTGCGTTTGTAGCCGAACTGGATTCGACCGGCTCGGCCCTGGTCTACTCCACATACTTGGGGGGTAGCACATATGACTATGCCCAAAGCATCGTCGTTGATACCTCCGGCAGCGCCTATGTGACAGGGTACACTGCCTCGACCGATTTCCCCACCGTCAACCCTCTGCAGGCGAGCAACGGCGGTAGGATTGACGCATTTGTGGCTAAGATTTCGTTCGTAGTCATTCTCTCTCCGACCAGCTTGACGTTCGGCCCGCAGAACATTGGCACCACCAGTGCGCCCCAGACGGAGACTGTCACCAATACCGGCACGGCTAACCTTACTATCTCGACGGTCGCGATTGGCGGTACGAATGCCAGCGATTTTGCCACGACTGCCGACACCTGCGCGGGAGCCACGGTCACGCCGAGCGGCACATGCACGGTGAACGTGACGTTTGCGCCTTCCGCGACTGGGAGCCGTAGCGCCTCTCTGAGTTTCACTGATAGTGCCGCCGATAGCCCGCAGACGATGAGCTTGACGGGGGTCGCCACAACTCCGGTGGCCGGCGTCTCGCCGCCTAGTCTGACGTTCGGCAACCAGAACCTGGGAACGACGAGCTCGTCGCAGCCGTTTACCCTGAGCAACACCGGCAGCGGGGCGCTCACCATCACCAGCATCGCGACTAGCGCCAACTTCGGTCAGACCAATAACTGCGGGAGTAGTGTTGCGGCCAGCAGCTCCTGCACCATCAACGTGACCTTCTCTCCCACAACGACCGGCACGCTTACCGGCACCCTGACCATCACCGACGACAGCAATGGAGCAGTTGACAGCACGCAGACGGCGAATCTGAGCGGAACCGGGTGGGCACCCATGGTGATGTTATCGGTCCCAGGCTTGAGTTTCGGCAATCAGGTCCTGAGCACCACCAGTGCGCCCGAGACAGAGACCGTTACCAACGCCGGCACGGCTAACCTTGCCATCTCGACAGTCACGATTGCTGGTTCGAACGGCAGCGACTTTTCCAAGAGCGTCGACACCTGTGCGTCAGCCACGCTCCCGCCGAATGCCACATGCACGGTCAACGTGACGTTCACGCCGTCCGCGACTGGGAACCGTAGCGCCACTCTAAGTTTCACCGATAATAACGATTTGGTGGCCGGCAGCACGCAGACGGTGAGTTTGAGCGGAACCGGGGGGGTGCCTTTAGTGAGCTTGTCCGCTTCTGGCTTAAGTTTCGGCACTCAGGCGCCGTCGACGGCGAGCACGCCCCAGACGGAGACCGTCACTAATACCGGCACGGCTAACCTTACCATTTCGCTGGTCACGATTGCAGGTACGAATGCCAGCGATTTTGTCACAACTGCCAACACCTGTACGTTAGCCACGGTCGCGCCCAACGGCACATGCACGGTCAGCGTGACCTTCATCCCGCGCGCGCTCGGAATCCGCAGCGCCTCTCTGAATTTCACCGATAGCGCCTCGAGCAGCCCTCAGACGGCGAGTCTGACCGGGACTGGAACTGCTCCGCTGGCTGGCGTAACCCCAGCCAGCCTTACGTTCACCAACCAGGGGCAGTGGACGACAAGCGCGGCGCAACCGCTTACCCTGAGCAACACGGGCAACGCCGCGCTGACCATTACCAGCATCATCGCGAGCTCCAACTTCGGTCAGACCAACAACTGCGGGAGTAGTATCGCGGCCAGCGGCTCCTGCACCATCAACGTGACATTCTCACCCACGACGACCGGCCCGCTTACCGGTGCCTTATATATTACCGACAACAGCAATGAGGTTGTAGGAACTGTGCAGACAGTGAGTTTGAGCGGAACAGGGACGGCGCCCAGCGTGAGTTTGTCCGCACCTAATTTAAGTTTCGGCAATCAGCTTACGGGCACGACGAGCACCGCCCAGTCGGAAACTATTAGCAACACTGGGACGGGGTCATTGATTTTCACCGGCCTTGCAGCGACGGGGGACTTTGGGATAGCGGCTAGCGGCACCACCTGCAGCCCCAGTGCGCCGGTTGCCGCTGGCGGCAGTTGCGTGGTCAATGTGACCTTCACCCCCAGGGCCAACGGCGCACGCTCCGGCAGCCTCACGCTCACCGACAACGCCAACGGCAGTCCGCAGACGGCCAGCCTGAGCGGAACCGGGACTGGGCCTGTAGTCAGCTTGTCCAACCCGCCAACCTTCTCGCCTCAACTCGTGGGAACAACCAGCAATTCCCAGACTGTCATTCTGACCAACACGGGTAATATTAACCTCACATTCACCGCGATTGCCGTCTCTGGCCCCTTTGCCATCACCACGTCAGGAACCACCTGTTCGACATCGAGCCCCATTGCCGACGCAGCGACTTGCACGGTGGCGGTTACATTCACTCCAACGGCCGCAGGCACGGCGTCGGGCAGCCTCTCGTTCAGCGACAATGCGCCCAACAGCCCCCAGACCGTTGCACTTAGCGGGACGGGCCAGGACTTCTCGCTGACCGCAGCCTCCGGCTCTTCTACCTCGGACACCGTCACGCCCGGTTCACCCGCAACTTACAATTTTAGTATAGGCGGTGAAGGAGGATTCTCCGGGACGGTGAACTTTACCTGTGTTGGAGCTCCCTCCGAGGCCACCTGCACCGTTTCGCCGAACCCGGTCACGGCAGGGAGTTCGACGACCAATGTCACAGTCACCGTTAACACGACTGCCGCTTCGGTCGACGTGCCACGCTCTCGACCCCTTCCACCGGTCCCGCCTTTATCGCTGAGCCTGAGAGGTTTGTTGATGTTCGCCTTTGTTCTTGCGGTGATGGCATGGACCCTCCGGTGCCGGAACAAGCCCCACGTGGGCCGATCGCGGTCCGCCACCCTACCACTCGCCGTGGGATTGTTGCTGGCCCTCATGATGGCGGCTTGCGGCGGTGGTGGAGGAGGGGGCGGAGGCAGTGGCTCCACCAACCCCGGAACACCCGCAGGCACTTACACCATGACGGTGACCGGAACAGCAAATTCTGGCTCCTCTACCGTGAACCACAGCATGAACCTAACGCTGACGGTGTCTTAGCAAGCTGGCGACGGAAACCGGCCTTGAATGGGCGCGAGCAACGCCAAGAAGATTTCCGCGAAGCGTCTTGAGGGAGGGATTCAACAAAATGAAACTTCACGGGGCCGCACTGTTGGTAAAGCTAGTCTACTTGTTGGGATTAGGAAGCCTTAAGCGGGGAGTCTTCAACTTAATTGCAATTGGTCTTATTACAGGAACATGGGGAGTTCCGAAGATATGGAATTACCTGACGGGCCAACCATCGACGCGGGACCGTCTAACATACTGGAAACCGCCTCCGAAAGATCCCGCTTGGATTAGCCTTGTGAAATGGTGGTGGAACCTAAGGTAAGCAAAATAGTACAGGTAGCAGCGCGATTTTGAGCGAAGACCTTGCGAACAGATGCGTTCCCTCTCCGCCCGTTTTATAACTCTTTTTGCTCTTGAGCTGGTTCGGCCCTCGAAATTACCCCCGGTCGTCGTTTGATACGACGGCGACGTTCACGGCGGCGGCAAGCGACCCAGCGGGCTGCTCGACGCTGACCGTCCAGTGGCAGGTCCTGACGAACGGCGGGAGCAACTGGAGCAACGACACGACCGACGCCGGTAACACGACCGACACGCTGACGATCGCACCGACGGCGACCACGCAATCCGGCAACGAGTACCGCGCCGTGTTCGCCGACGAGCACGGATCGACGACGTCGACCGCCGCCAAATTGACGGTCGCGGCGCCTCCGTGCACGGTCAAGCCGACGATCACAGCCGGCCCCGGGAATGCGAATGTGATCGCGCCGACCGCCGCGACGTTCACGGCCACGGCGAGCAACCCGGCCAACTGCACGACGCTGACCGTGCAGTGGCAGGAGTCCGTCCGCGGCTTCTACGGCACGGTGTATCCGTTCACCGACATCTCCGGCGCCACCTCGACGACGTTGACCGTGACCCCGACAGGCGCTGATCCAGAGCGGCGACCAGTTCCGCGTCCTGTTCACGAACCGGGCGGGGACGACGACCAGCGCGCCGGCCACGCTCTACGCCGACGCCGAGCC
>CAWHEK010000031.1:0-178759 GCA_963828325.1 uncultured Acidobacteriaceae bacterium | reverse complement strand
CTCAAAGCGGGAAGCAAATACAAGGTGCTGTTTCGGTTGTGGCCGGGCACGCAGCGCCACTTGTTGAGCGCCGATCCGGAGATGGCGGCGGCGTACGGAAGAACCGCGAGTTTTTGCGGAGCGGCTGGATTGGATTTGATGGAGCCGCTGACGTTCAAAGGAAGGGAAGGCTCGGGTCATGCGGGCGGACGATGCGCGTATGCCGACGCGAGCCTGAACCCGAAGGCGGATTGGGAGAAGTTCGAGCTTTACTACAGGGTGTGGGGCCGGCGGCTTTACGATCCGGACGCAAATCCGGAAGCGTGGCGCCGGTGGTTGCGCAAGGGATTCGGAAGTGGGGCGACCGCTCTGGAGACGGCCGTGGCAAATGCGAGCAGGATTCTGCCGCTGCTGACATCGGCGCATCTGCCGTCGGCGTCAAATCATGCGTATTGGCCGGAGATGTACACGAACATGCCGATTGTGCGCGGCAGCGAGCCTTCGCCGTATAGCGATACGCCTGAACCGAGATGCTTCGGAACGGTGAGTCCGCTCGATCCGCAATTGTTCGCGACGATCGACGAACACGCAACGGACGAAATGGGCGGAGCCGCAAACCCGAAGTATTCGCCGATCGAAGTGGCGCAGTGGATGGAGGATTGCTCGACGGCGGCGACGACAGCGCTGGACCAGGCGCGGCGCGTGACAATTTCGCGGCGGTCTGCTGCGTTTCGCCGGATCGAAGCGGACGTGGAGATCCAGATTGGACTGGGATGGTTTTTTGCATCGAAGCTGCGGAGTGGCGTGCTTTATGCGGTCTTTGAGCAATCGGAAGAGATGGCGGCGGGCCGGAAGGCAATTGACGAATACGAAATGGCGCGGGAGGCTTGGGCCGATTTGGCCAAGGGAGCCGCGGCCGTATATGTGAAGGACGTTTCCTACGGAAGCACACCGATGCGGCGCGGGCACTGGAGCGACCGGCTGAGCGCGCTCGACGCGGATCTTGCTGCTTTGACAGCACGCGTGAAGAGCGCAGGGCAACCGGATGTATCGAGCGAAAACACGCGGCGCGCAACGGGGGAAGCGATGGGCAGGCCGGGACGGCCCATTTTAGCGTGTACTCACAAGCCGCCGCTGAGCTTTGATGGCGGCGCGCCGCTCGTGCTTGCAGTATCGGCCCTCGTGCCGGAGGAAGTGGTCTCGATCCGGTTGCACTACCGGCATGTGGACCAGGCGGAGCGGTGGAAGCGGGTGGAGATGCAGGGGAACGACGGGAGCTTTACGGCTGCGATTCCGGCGAACTATACATCAACAGAATTCCCGCTCGAGTACTACTTCGATCTGGCTGGAAGAAGCGGGGCGACGCGGCTCGAGCCGCCATTCAATGAGACGCTTTCGAATCAGCCATACTACACGGTCGTTCGGGGCGGCGCGTAAACGACGCCAATTATGCCAGTTAGCGGGTGTACAGGAACGGGTGCAGTGCGGTATCCTGACGTTTAACCCATGATTTTCTCCCGCGACTACATAGGGTACCTCACCCGCCGCACGGTCAAGCACTTGATCGACGCCAAGATGATCACCACCAGTGACCTGAAGGTGACGGAAGACCGCGTGAACGCGGCTATGCTCGAGGAGCTCGCGCTCGAAGATCGCATCAACGAAGAAGTGCGCGTGATTCTGGATGCCTACTCCGACGAAATGCGGAAGAGCGGCGCGCAGTATGCGGAGATGTTCAAGAAGGTGAAGGGCGAGCTGACCAAGAAATACAAGGCTGTGCTATGAGGATCAACCGCGACAAGCTGAACAAGCTGGCCCACACCGTGGCGGACACGCTGGCCGAGGTAGACCAGGTGGGGTTCCTGGAGGATCGCAACACGATTCGGCAAGAGGCGCGGAAAGAGCTGGAGCTGCTGCTGACCGAAGAGGCGAAGATCGATATGAAGGCGCGGCAGAAGATCGCCAACCAGCGGAAGATTATCCAGGAAGGCTCGCAGGAGTGGGACATTCTGTACCGCAAATACTATAACGATGAAGTGCGGAAGCTTGGGATCTGAGGCGGTTTCGGGCTAATCGCGCCATTGGATTGAGGTCAGATTTTTGTTAAAGTAAGGAAGTGGCTCGCGTCCGCGGGCTGACTCCGAACCACGCGTGGCGCTATCGTCTAGGGGTTAGGACGTGAGATTCTCAATCTTAAAACCCGGGTTCGATTCCCGGTAGCGCTACCAATTCTTTTCCGTTCTATTGATCTTAGACGTGCCTTTGCTCCCACTTCCAGACTTACTCAGCAAGAATCTCGACGTGGTGTTCTGCGGGATTAATCCG
Organism: uncultured Acidobacteriaceae bacterium; assembly: GCA_963828325.1. Taxonomy (GTDB): domain Bacteria; phylum Acidobacteriota; class Terriglobia; order Terriglobales; family Acidobacteriaceae; genus Telmatobacter. The sequence continues at coordinate 176,455 of CAWHEK010000031.1, read as the reverse complement.
GCGCTGAGTGCAGCCCGGGCGGGACACCACTTCTCAAGCGGAGGCAACCGATTTTGGCGTGTCCTGCATTTGGCAGGGTTTACTCCACATCTCATTCGGGCTGAGAGTGACCAAACAATTCTTCAATATGGGTGCGGGCTTACGGCGGCAGTGGATCGGCCGACGGTGAAAGCCAGCGAGCTTAAGAGTCACGAATTTCACGAAGCTGCCGAGAGACTCGAGCGGAAGCTACGGCGTTATCGTCCCCGCTACCTGGCGTTCCTAGGTAAGCTCGCTTTTGCGGCCATTTTTCGACGGGGAACAGTCGATTGGGGCAAACAGCCTGTCAGGTTTGGCGGCGCCGAGGTGTGGGTCTTGCCCAACCCCAGTGGATTGAATCGGGCGTTCAGCCTTGAGAAGCTGGTATCGGCCTATCGCGATCTTCGGACTGCCACCATGGGAGTTCGACTCGAGTTGCAATAGCCGCGTCGGGTGCTCACTTCGCCGAGAGAGCTTTCGGTCCGCTCACAAATGGGTTTCCAACTTCAAAGAATCGGAGCAGCCGGCCTACCTCGCGGGTGATGCCGATGCGTACACTTGCGCCAATGTTGCCGGTCTTTCGAACTCCGGAGCCAAGCCAAAGCGGCCCCTCGGCACAAAGGTCAACTCCGTCTAGCCGCTTGTCAATCTGTAATGCAACTGCAAGCCGCCCCGGCCCCCTGGCCAGGTCCATCAGCTTGTCGGTCTTGCGCCGCCGCTCCATCAGGTTGACTCCCTCAAGAGGCTCCAAGGCGCGCAACAAAACTCCTGCGCCGACGCCCGGCTTTTCGGCGGTGACGTTGAGAGTGTAGGAGACGCCGTAGATGAAAAAGACGTAGGCAAACCCGGTGCCCAGGAACAATGTGCGGTTGCTTGCGGTCTGTCCGCGGTATGCGTGCCCGCTTGAATCGCCCGGCGGGTATGCTTCGGTTTCGACGATGCGGCCACTGATCCTGCTTTGCCCCACATCGCGGACAATTGTCTTGCCGATAAGATATCGGGCCAGATCGACAGTGTCTACCGGCAAGGAAACTTGGCGGAGTCGCTTGATATTGAGTGCAATATTACCCGTGTTGGGCTGCTTCATGGTTGCCAGTGACCGGCGTGCTCAACCCCGTCGACGTGAAGCACCTCCCCGGTGACTTGCTCCGCCTGCGCAACATAGAGCACGGTTTCAACGACGTTGTTGACCTCGATGATTTTCCCATTGGCTGACGTCATCAATCTGGGAAGCGGAACTTTGGCCGCAACGAGCGTTTCACACATGGCTTGCTTGTTGGTGGCGACCCAAAACTTTCTGGCGCCGGAGATGGTGAAGAACAGCCCCAGCGAAACGCGAATCAGCAGGATGGCATGTTGTTGCAAATCGGTGCTGCCCAGCAGCGCAATCTCGGTAAACCGTTTCCAATCCATCTCTCTTCGCTCTTTCGGGAAGACGAACTTGCGGCTTTGCGGCTGTTCAGATCAGGCCAGAAGAAACGGGCTGGCGCAATTGGACCATGGTATTGCCCATACCTTTGTATTGACTTCAATAGCTTTATGCCGAGGCGTTTGGATTTTCCTCATCCGACGAATGCTGGAAATCGATGATCGCAAGTGATTCGTTGCCCCGCGCAACCAATACGAAGGTATGGGCAATACCATCGTCCAATTGTCTTGTTCTCATGCAAGTGGCCTGATTGCAAGTGTCGAGGGCAGAAATTGGCGGGGTCCAGAGAGTGTATTGTGAGGGAGAACAGGGCATGATTGAACGCGTAAGGGAATGTCTGCTGCGCCTACAACAGAGGGCGAAAATGGGCGCCGCCGTGAGCCGCTTCGCGGTCTTTAGCATTCATTCGGCCATGGCGCTGGTGGTCGCCGTCGCGGTGCTTTACGCGCAAGGCCAAACCAAGGACAAGTACTCGCTGAAGTCGCCTGACGGGATCGCATTCGCTGATTTCAGGGGATACGAGGACTGGGCCACAGCGTCTTCTGCCCGCACAGCCGACGTGCAAAAGGTAATTGTCGCCAATCGAGCGATGATTGAAACGTTCAAGGCCGGCGCTTCGGGAAATGGCCAGCATTTCCCCGAAGGATCGAAGATTGTGAAGCTCCACCGGTCGCAGAAGAAAAGCACGGAGGCGACCCTCGATGTAGATGTACCCGATGTATTTAAGCAGGCTTTCGCGATGGAAAAGGACAGCAAGGGATTTCCGAAAACGGAAGGCTGGGGATACGCAGTGCTCAATTACGACGCAGCGACTGGCACGTAGACCGCCGATCGGAAGGCTCATGCAGACTGCCGAAACAAGTGCCATTGTGGCCGTAAAAGCGAAGGACCACATCTTCCACCGGTACGAGCCGCGATGAACCGGGCCGAACTCGAAGTTCCCCCGCACCGGACCTCCTCTGCGGGGCGTTATATTTGACGTTGATAGAAAAGGAATCCGACACGGACTAAGGAGTTTGAAGGTGAAAGCAATTGTTCTCCATGAATATGGCGGCCCTGAAGTACTCAAGTTCGAAGATTACCCTGACCCGGTTCCGGGGCCGGGCGAGGTGCTGGTGCGGGTTGCTGCCGCGAGCGTGAATCCGATCGACTACAAGCGGCGTGCAGGATTAACGAAGGATTTTTATCCAATGAAGTTCCCAGGGCTTATCGGTGTGGATATGTCGGGCACTGTGGTCAAGGTTGGGCAGGGAGTGGAAGGCTTTTATGCCGGCGATGAAGTGTTCGCAATGGCCGACAATACTTATGCCGAACTTTGCGTCGTGAAAGCCGCGGCTCTGGCGAAGGTCCCCAAAGGGCTTGATTTGATCGATGCGGCGGCATTGCCGTTGGTGACGGTGACGGGTAACCAGCTTATGTCCGCTACGGAGATCAAAGTGGGGCAGACGGTTCTTGTCGCGGGTGCAAACGGAAATGTCGGGCGTTCGGCGGCATTTGCTGGGAAGGCGAGCGGGGCGACCGTGATTGCGGGGGTCTTGAAGAGGCAGATCGATGATGCGAAGAGTGTAGGTGCGGACCAGATCGTTGCAACCGACGACGACTCCGCGATTGCAAATCTTAAGCCGCTCGATGCGGTGGCGGATTCGGTAGGTGGAAAAACCGCTGAGAAGCTGATCGCGAAGGTCAAGGCAGGAGGCGTCTACGCATCGGTCGTCGGGGCGCCATCGAACGCCGCAGAGTACTCATCTGTCAAAATAGCGAAGGTATTCTCGCATTTCGACAGGAAAACGCTTGAGTTTATGGCCGAAGCGGTGCGAGATGGAAAACTGATAATTCCGATTGGCAAGAGAATGCCGCTCAGCGAAGCGGCTCAGGCACAAGCTCTGGCAGAGAAGGGTGGTGGGGGCAAGATTCTGCTGCTGGCATGAAATTATATGCAGAGAGAGGACGGGAAAGGAAAACTGGAATGAAACAAAGCCGGCGTGGGATCAATTTTGCTTCAAAGCCGAGCGGAGATGGGTGCGTGGAATGCTTGAAGTCACCGAGAGGTTGGTGGTTCCATCTGCGCCGATGCGCGGAGTGCGGGCACATCGGCTGCTGCGACAGTTCTCCCAGCCAGCACGCGTCAAAGCATGCGGCGGCAACAGGGCATCCGATTATTGCCAGCTTCGAGCCGGGTGAGGATTGGTTCTACGATTTTGAGACGCAGGAGATGATCAAGGGCGCGAAGCTGCTTCCGCCCTATTCTCATCCAGAGGATCAGCCAGTGCCTGGCCCGGCAGGGAGAGTTCCAGCCAATTGGGAATCGCTGCTGCACTAAGTGTCGGCCGTGTCCGACTAATACTTTGGTGTTGGCCGATACGTTCGTCCAGTAGATTCGTGGTCACGATTTTGGCTTAATGGATTTGGCACTGATCGGCGCAATTGCGGTAACCCAGCTACCCTCCCCTACAGCCGGCGGAACCCGGAGCTTTGAGCAAATTATTTGAGGAGTCACGAATGAGCGCCGTACAAGTGGGACAAAAGAGCTACGAGATGCCCCCGCGGGAAGGGATCAGTATCGCGCATTTTCTCACCGTCGCCGACATCAAACGATCGGCTCGCTACTACGAGAAGGTCTTCGGCGCGAACATCCTGAGCCTGGGCGACGGCAACGCGCCCGGGTACCTTCAACTCGCGAATATTTGGATGATCCTAAACGTTGGGGGTGGCCCAACCCCAGATAAGCCGACGGTAACGCTCAGCGTCCCCGATCGAAACCACATCAACAGCTTCATGAACTTCAGGGTTTTCGACATTCAAGCATGTTATGAGCTTTGGAAAAGCCGAGGGGCGGAGTTCATCACGCCGCCGATCCCCAAGTACGGCGAGATACGCTGCTACATCCGCGATCCCGACGGATACATTATCGAGGTCGGACAGAGCACGGACCAAACGTACGGTTAATGCTGGCCAGCGGCTCGGGGCCATCTTGGAGAAGAAAGCGAATTGACAGCCTTTTTGCGTGACAGATGGTCATTTGATCACCGGGCAGAATCCCTCATGGTCTAACCATCACGGCGCACGCTTTGCTGGATCTGGCTTGTGGAAAAAAGCGACTGCCCGAGATCACCAGACGGATTCGGCCGGGGAGTCGGTGCCGATGCTCAGGCTGCGGAGTTTGAATGGGGCTTGAATGGGACGCACTGAGGAATCGAATTTCCGTACGGCACGGCAAGTGAAATGGAATGCATAAGCAGCACATCAATCGTGGAGGTAGAACATGTCACTCGCCAAAACAACCTGGCAGCCATTTGAGGAATCAGGAAACCTGACAACTCGGAGCAATCTGCCCGAGACGGTGTTTGCGTTTCCCAAACAGCACAAAGAGCCGATGACCGATGCGGCGCACGTGCGGAACGCTGTCGCCCGATTCGACCAGGTGCTGGACGTTTCGGATGAAGATCGGGCTTTAGCCTTCGCCAACATTGAAGAGGCCGCGAAGTACTACGGCGTGAATCTTTCCGAGACCAACTGGCACGAGCTTGGCATACACCCGAATCGGCATCGGTTCGAGGCTGCAGCCAAGGCCGCAGAAACCAGAAAAGCGGAACGGCGCTGAGGGAGTGCTCGAACCATGCCGGTCATCGTTAGCGACCGCCGAGATCACGCGCAGGCCTCAGCCGGAGGGCGGTGCCTTTGTGGATCGCAATGTGGTCAGTTTTGTCACTCTTTATCAGGTATTGGGGCGTTTCCGCGGAAGCATGATGTGTATAGCCTTTGAAGTTGGTGTCCGAGGTGACCTTCTCGAAAATGACGCCGCTTACGAGGCCGGCCTCGGAATTCCATTGCACATGATCGCCTATTTTGAATGTTTTTGGCATGCTTCGGATTCGACGTCCTTTCGCGCTGGAATTCAAAGAAGTCTCGTCCGTTATCGCCACGACGGTGAGTCATGCCACAGGATGAAAGGCGCCTCTAACGGCACGATCGCGCCGTCATTATAAGGAACGAGGCGAGGAGTGTAGTCCGCAGCCGGGCACGTCGCAGGAACCAAAGCGGTATAGATGAACCCTGTTCCCTCGCCAACCAGGCGGTCACCGCGACTCATCGTTTGAGTGATCGGGGCAGCGCCTTTCTTTCCTTCTGCATAGAGCTCGGCCCTTATCGCATCGGGCGAAATTTCACCGAGAAAAACCTGAACCTGGAAGATGTATCGCTCGCCCTGCTGTTGAACGGTCGCGGAACCGAAGTGCAGGGAGGACCAGTGTTTCGCCAAATCTGTCTGCCATGCAACCAACCCGGCTCCCAGTGAGCCTTGATTCTCGGCACGCCGTCGAAACTTCGCAGCCGCTGAAATGTAGTGTTCGTCGGTATATTGCCGCACCGCGCGATTTGCTGAAAAGTTCGGGGTCAAACGAGCCATGCTTGCGCGCATGCGAGCAACCCATCTGCGCGGAATTCCGCTCTCATCTCTCGAGTAGAACTCGGGGATAACCTCTTTTTCGAGCAGGGTGTAGAGAGCTTCAGCTTCGGTTGCGTCCCACGATGGATCATCCCCGTGTTCGCGCCCATCGCCGATCGCCCAGCCGACTTCCGGCGAGTACGCTTCAGCCCACCAGCCATCGAGTTCCGAAAGGTTCAACCCGCCGTTTACCAGCACCTTCATGCCGCTGGTGCCGCTGGCTTCCCAAGGCCGTCGTGGAGTGTTGACCCAAACGTCGACACCTTGAACAAGATGTTCTGCCATAAGCATGTCGTAGTCGGAAAGAAAAACCACCTTGGATCGAGCTTCGGGGCGGCGGGAAAACTCAATCCATTTTGTGATCATGGCCTGGCCCTCGACATCCTGAGGATGTGCCTTGCCTGCAAGAACAATCTGGACAGGATGCTCCAGATTATTCAGGATGCTAAGTAGGCGCGCGGGGTCGTGCAGGAGGAGGGTTGGGCGCTTGTAAGTTGCAAACCGGCGAGCAAATCCGAGAGTCAAAACATTGTTGTCGAGTGCTTGTGCTGCCTGGGCAAGATCTTCTGACGATGCTCCTCGACTTGCCAGCTGACTGACGAAAAGCTCACGAACGTAGTCGACGAGGATCTTGCAAGTATCGGCGCGGAGTTGCCACAGGTCGGAGTCCTTGATGGCGGTAACTTGATTCATCATATCTGCCAGCGTTCCGCGCCAACGGTCTATGCCGCACGCCGATTCCCAAAGACGATCTGCTTTGGCGGAGTCCCATGTGGGCGTGTGCACTCCGTTCGTCACATGGGTCACAGGCACTTCTTCTTCCGGCCACCTCGGATAAAGGACCTGAAAGATTCGCCGGCTGACTTGACCATGCAATTTACTGACGCCGTTGACGGCGCCACAGCCGCGCGTCGCCAAGTAGGCCATATTGAATGGTTCGGACGCGTCCCGGCGATCTCGCCGACCCAAGGCCAGAAGGTCATCGAAAGGAATCGACAGATGATCCTCAGCGTACTTTCTTAGGTAAGGTTCGAGCAGGCTCGGGGCGAAGCGGTCAAAGCCAGCCTCCACAGGTGTGTGAGTGGTAAAGAGGTTGCCGGCGCGAGTCACACTCAGCGCAACGTTGAACGGCCGATGATTGTCTTCCATGTAGGAACGCGCACGCTCCAATACGGCGAATGCGGCGTGACCTTCGTTGAGGTGGCAAACCTCAGGCTGTAATCCGAGGGCCCGCAGGAGTCGCCAACCCCCGATACCAAGAACCAACTCCTGCTTCAACCTCAGATCCGGGCCACCGCCATAAAGTTCCGTCGTAATGCCGCGGTAGGCAGGAGGGTTGGCGGGGTCGTTGGTATCGAGCAAATACAATTTCGCCCGGCCGACTTGGGCCTGCCAAGTTCGAATCCATAACTTGAAGCCCGGCAAAGGGAGGACAAGGCGCAGCCATTCGCCATTTGCCTCCCGGACCGGTCTGATTGGGAGCTGGCCTGGATCGTTGAATGGGTACAAAGCCTGCTGATGGCCCTCCGCATCAATTTCCTGCCGAAAATAGCCCTGCTGGTAGAGCAGACCGATTCCGGTAACCGGAACGCACAGGTTACTCGCCGCTTTGAGCTGATCGCCGGCAACGTTGCCGAGTCCGCCCGAATAAATTGGCAGCGCTTCACTTAACATGAACTCCATCGAGAAATATGCAATCGTCGACACATCCGACTGCGGGTGCGCTTTTTGAAACCACCCGTCCGACTTTTCGTCGCGCATTTTCTCTTCGTGGAGATCTGCCAACAGTTTTTGAAAGTCGGCATCGGCGGTAATCTTTTGCAGTTTTTCACGGGATACGGTTTGCAATAGAACCCATGGATTGTGCGTCTGTTCCCAGAGGTCGGGGTCGAGTTGCGCCCAAAGGTGATCTGCCGAGTGGTCGTATGACCACCTCAGGTCCAAAGCCAGGTCGGTGAGCGCATCCGAGATGGCTGGGTCGAGTGGATGATCGGCGTTTGCCGGACTACTCATGAGCAGCTCCTTCTTATATTCCACTGGCTCAGGCCGCGCTGGTGCTGCGGGCGAGCGTCTCCGAAACGATGGATTGGGCTTCCTCCTGAATTTTTCGAAGATGGTCCCCTCCAAGGAAGCTCTCGGCGTAAATCTTGTAGATATCTTCGGTACCCGAGGGACGAGCTGCGAACCAGCCGTTCTTGGCGATTACTTTTATTCCTCCGATTGGACAGCCATTTCCGGGGGCGGCGGTGAGAATCTGGTCGATCTTCTCACCGGCCACTTCAGTGGCGTGAATGTCGGCCGGGGAAATTTTGTCGAGCGCAGCCTTCTGATCGGGTGTTGCGGGAGCATCAATGCGTTCGTACACGGGATCCCCAAGCTCTTGAGTCAGTTCGCGATAAACTTCGCCCGGATCTTTGCCCAAGCGCGCGGTGATTTCTGCGGAGAGCAGACAGGGAATGATTCCGTCCTTGTCTGTGGTCCAGACGCTGCCGTTCTGCCGAAGAAAAGAAGAACCGGCGCTCTCTTCGCCGGCGAAACCCAAACGACCATCGAGCAGACCCTCGACAAACCATTTAAAGCCCACTGGAACTTCAAAGAGCGAGCGCGGCAACTTCGCGCTGACACGATCGATCATGCTGCTGCTGACCACGGTTTTCCCAACGGTGAGGTTGTCGCGCCAGCCCTTGCGATTTGAAAATAAATAATGCACACAAACCGAAAGATAGTGATTAGGCGGCAGGAGCCCGTTTCCTTTGGTGACAATGCCGTGGCGATCGTGATCTGCATCGCAAGCAAACGCGATGTCAAACTTATCTTTCAGGCCAATGAGCCTCTGCATGGCATAGGGCGAGGAAGGATCTGTGCGAATCTTCCCATCCCAGTCCACGGTCATAAAGCGAAACGTTGGATCAACGGCTCTGTTGACGATCGTGAGGTCGAGGCCATACTTTTCGGCAATTCGCGGCCAATAATCGATGCCCGCCCCTCCGAGGGGATCAACTCCAAGTTTGATCCTTGAATTCTGGATGGCAGCCAAATCGACGACGCTGTTGAGATCCTCTACATAGGTGCTCAGGAAGTCGTACCGGTGCGTCGTGGAGGCGTTAAGCGCTTTCTTGAACAGAACTCTCTTCACCCCGTCGAGGGACTTTTGCAAGTAATCATTGGCTTTGGTTTCAATCCAGGAAGTTGCGTTCAGGTTGGCGGGGCCGCCTTCCGGGGGATCGTATTTAAAGCCGCCATCGTCCGGAGGGTTGTGCGACGGTGTGACTACGATGCCGTCGGCGAGTCCTGATTCTCGACCTTGGTTGTAACGCAGAATCGAATGAGAGACGGCTGGAGTGGGGGTATAGGCGGTTCCCTCGGAGAGCATTACCTGGACGTTGTTTGCGGCAAGCACTTCCAGCGCGCTTGCAAACGCGGGCTCGGAGAGCGCGTGAGTGTCGATGCCCAGGAAGTGAGGACCGTCAATTTTATTGAGTTTCCGATAGTCACAGATCGCCTGGGTAATCGCCAGGATGTGCCACTCGTTGAAAGCCGTGTCGAATGCGGATCCGCGATGACCGGAGGTACCAAACACGACCCGCTGGCTCGGGATATTCGGATCAGGCCGAAGCTCGTAGTAGTCGGTAATCAGCTTCGGAACGTTCACGAGGATGGATGGATCGGCCGGTTTGCCGGCAGCGGGGCTAATTTCCATCTGGCACCTCACCATTGCCGGTCAAAAGAATTGCACTCGATCGAGGTTGAAGCCGAAAACCAATCTGACCTTGCAGAGAGGGCTCCTTGCCGGGCTCGTAAAGATCATAAGGCGCAATTTGGGCGGTATCCACCGCTAAATACCAGGTCCTATTTCCGGGAAGCTGGGGAATTACGAAATCAACGGTTTTAGTATCGGCATTGAAGAGGAGAAACAAATCGGGTTCTGCCTGCCCAAGAATTAGACACGCGAAAGATTTTTGGCGGTCATCCCCCCAGTTAGGTGCGGCGCCGTTTGGCGCGAACCAATTTATATCGGCGGCGGCATAGAAAACTTCTTTTCGCAAAACTGGATGGGCTCGGCGAAACGCGATCATTCCTCGAACGAAGCGGTGAATGTCTTTGTGCTTCTCAACTAGATTCCAGTCAAACCAGCTAATCCGGTTATCCTGGCAGTACGCGTTATTGTTTCCACGCTGAGTTCGGCGAAACTCATCGCCGCCAAGTAACATTGGGACTCCTCGAGAGACAAAGAGGGTCAAGAGGAAAGTCTTGATCAGGCGATTTCGCATTGTCTCGACAACGGGATCGTCGCTTGGCCCTTCCACGCCACAACTGTCACTGTAATCGGCATCGGTTCCGTCCCGGCTGTTTTCGCCATTTTCGTCATTATGCTTCTGGCTGTAGCTGACCAAGTCATTCAGTGTGAAGCCATCATGAGACGTGATGAAATTCAAGCTGCTTTGGGGGCCCTTACCCGAGGCCCGGTACAAATCAGAGCTCCCACAGATGCGGCTGGCAAAGGGCGCCATCATTCCCGCGTCACCCCTCCAGAAGCGGCGGGCGTCATCACGAAAGCGGCCATTCCATTCCGTCCAGCGCCGCGTGGAAAAGCATCCCACTTGATAAGCGCCGCCTGCATCCCAGGCTTCCGCGATGATTTTTGTGTCGCGCAATATGGGATCCTCCGCAATCGCGTCGAGGAGCGGAGCGTTACGTAGGATTTTGCCGTGCTCATCCCGGCCCAGAACCGAGGCGAGGTCGAAGCGAAAACCATCGACGTGCATATTCATGACCCAGTAACGAAGGACAAGCATGACCACCTCTCTGACGACAGGATGGTTCGCGTTCAGGGTATTACCGACTCCGGTAAAGTCTTTGTAGTATCGACGGCCGTTCTCTTGCAGCATATAAAAGATCGAGTTTTCGATTCCGCGCAGGCAGAATGTCGGTCCCAGTTCATCTCCTTCGGCGGTGTGATTCAAAACGACATCCAGAATCACTTCGATCCCAGCCCGGTGAAGGGCCTTGACCATCTCACGGAACTCCAACGTCTGCTGGCCTGGAGCTTCTCCGGCGGCGTACGACTGCTTGGGCGCAAAAAAGGCAACGGGATTGTATCCCCAATAGTTCGTGAGTCTTTCCCCGGTTATAGGGTTCAGTCGAAGCATTTCGTTTTCGTTAAACTCGGCAACCGGCATCAGTTCCACGGCTGTTACGCCCAGATCTTTCAGATAGGGGATCTTCTCGGTCAAAGCGTGGAAGGTTCCGGGATGGGCCAAACCGGAACTGGAATCGACCGTGAAACCGCGCACATGCATCTCGTAGATCACTGTATCCGAGGCAGAATGTTTCGGAGGCACATCCATTTCCCAATCGAAATCGTTGCTGATAACAATGCATTTTGGCGTGCTGTTGGCGTTATCGACAGTTGAGATGCTCAAGTCACCAACCGGGCTGGACGAATCGTAGCCGCGGGCGGCTAGAAAATCCCAACTCTTGATGCTTGCAATTGCTCTTGCAAACGGATCAAGAAGCAACTTATGAGGGTTGAAGCGATGGCCTTGCTCGGGTTGATAGGGACCTTCGACGCGATAGCCATAAAGCTGACCTGCTGGAATGCCGCGTACCCACACATGCCAAACGTCGCCAGTCCGATAATGTGCCGGGTCCAACACGATGACCCTCGATGGAGCGGAGTCGCCGGCGTTTTGATAGAGTTCCAGGCAAACACGGGTCGCATGGCGACTAAATAAGACGAAATTAACTCCGTCACCCGATTGATGTGCGCCGCCGATGGGCAGCGGATTCCCCGCCTGGACGTCGCCCTCCCCGGAGAGAGACGCCGGACCATCGGCTTTGCTCTCTTTGGCAACCGATTGAGTCACTAAGCCCCTTGTGTAATCTGGTAATCGAACTGTCCGCTCTCGGATCCTGCTTCCTAAGCTTGCGACAGATCGGAGCGGCGCACCATTGGACCTTGGTATTGCCAATACTTTTGTCCAATGGACCGAATCGCTTGCCTTTGGCCAAATCTGAAGATGGTGGGTTTCTTATGAGTTCTCGCGAAGGGCAGCGAACACACCCGCGCGGGCCTTTGGAGAGTGAGCGGTTTTACTGTCGAAGTTTTTCTGATGAGGCCAGATGAAAGCTGTACGCATCGAGCGATTCGGCGGTCCGGACGTGGTGATGGTGGAGGATATGCCCGTGCCTGTAGAAGGTCGGGGCGAAGTACTGGTGCGTGTTGTGGCCGCTGGAGTAGCGCCTTGGGACGCCCTCATCCGCGAGGGCAGAAGCAAGGTGAGCTCGAAACCTCCGCTGACGCTGGGGTCGGACTTGGCTGGAGTAGTGGAGGCAGTCGGGGCCGAAGTGGTGGGCTTCAGCGTAGGTGATGAGGTATATGGAGTCACCAATGCGCAGTTTTGCGGAGCGCAGGCAGAGTACGCAGTAGCGCAAGCGCGGATGATTGCGCCGAAGCCGAAGGGGCTGGACTTTTTGAATGCAGCGTCCGCTCCGGTCATTGCGGTAGGCGCGTGGCAAATGCTTTTTGAGTACGCACAGTTGAAAAGGGGCGAGACTGTCATGGTCCTTGGTGCCGCGGGGAACGTAGGTGCTTACGCTGTGCAGATGGCCTTGGATATGAGCTTGAACGTGGTTGCGGTGGCGCGATCCCGGGATCACCAATTACTCCGCAGCCTGGGCGTAGAGAGGATCGTCGACTCGGATGCGCCGAATTCTGAAAAGGGACTGCCACCCGTGGATGCAATTCTTGATACGGTCGGCGCGAGCGCCCTGGAGCAGTATCTTATCGCGGTAAAGGTGGGAGGGAAGATTATTTCACTGGTGTCGTCGGAACAGTTTCCGCTGAGGCCAGATCTCGAGCCCGTCTTTTTCTACGCCGAAGTCACTACCTCGCGCCTCAAAAGCTTAAACACGCTATTCGAGAGTGGGAAGATTTCCGCGCGGGTGGGGTCAGTGCTGCCTCTGGCGGACGCACGCGAGGCGCACCTGATGTTGGCTGGCGCGCCCCATAAGCCGGGTAAGATCATGTTGCAGGTGTCTTAGATCTCGATGAGGTGTGTCATGCCGGATTTGACTGGTTGTGACGACATCTTGTCTCCGAGCAACATTTTTCATCAGTACATCCTCTCCGGTTACTCAAGGAAAGCGGATGGCGCTTATACAGACTGTCATTGATCGCGAACGGGATCAGCTTGAACCCGCACTTCCTCAGGGTTTGAGAGAGCTGTACGACGGGGACTTGTCGTTCCCGGAATCACCCGCTCAGCGACCCCTTGTCGTGGCAAATTTCGTTTCCACGCTTGATGGGGTCGCAAGCTACGGAATTAAGGGCCATGCAGGCGGCTCAACCATCAGCGGTTCTGATCCTGCAGACCGATTCATCATGGGCCTTCTGCGAGCCGCTGCTGATGCCATCATAGTTGGCTCTCGGACCGTCAGCGAGACAAACCCGGAAAGTCTATGGATTCCTGATTACACCTATCCCGATGCCAAGCATCTGTATGCGGAATACAGGTCGAGCGTTCTCCATAAATCGGAGTACCCCCTGCTCGTGGTGGTGAGCGGCAGCGGCAAACTGGAGTTAGAGAGAGCAATTTTCCGAACCGCAGGAATACCCACGGTCGTGATCACAACTCCGACGGGGAGAGATGCATTGGCGAAGGCAGGTGCAATGCAATTGCCGTCGATTCAAATACATACCGTGGATGTGGAGGGCGGAACAATCTCGCCACTGACGATGCTCCAATTGCTGTATGTGCAGCATGGGGTTCGAAGACTCCTCCATGAGGGAGGTCCTACGCTTTTTGGGCAATTTCTGGCTGCAGAAGCTGTGGATGAGCTCTTTTTGACGCTGTCACCGCAAATCGCCGGCCGCGGCGAGGATGCAATCCGCCCTTCGATTGTGCAGGGAACGGAGTTTATTCCGGCAACCGCTCCCTGGTTTCAACTGTTAAGCGTAAAGCAAAGCGCTGAGCATCTATACCTTCGGTACCGCCATGCCGAGGGCCAGAAATAAAGCAGGATGACCTTTAGGCGCACCCATTTCTGATTTTCACCCTGTACTTCAGATCTCGCCGCCGATCAGGTTCGCAGACCTGTCGATTCATACCAACGTATTGGCAATACCTTTGTCCAATAGCATGCGGTCAGAGTCTATGGCGTAATAATGGGTGCCAATAGTGTGGAGGTGATTCCATGCGAGTTAGAGATGTAATGACAGAGAATCCGATCTATTGCAATCCGGGTGACAGCGTGCAGTCCGCCGCAAAGATTCTGTGCGATCGCGATATCGGCATTTTGCCCGTGTTGACAGATGACGATTCTCAAAGTCTGGTCGGCATCATCACCGATCGGGACTTGTGCTGCAGAATCGTCGCAAAAGGCCTTGATCCGAGCGGCACAAGAATTGAGACTGTCATGCAGCGCCAGCCCGTGAGTTGCCGCCCTGAGCAGAGTTTAGATTCCTGCGAAAAGCTAATGCAATTGCATCAACTGCGAAGGCTTCCGGTCGTCGATCACAACTCGCATTGCGTGGGCATGGTATCTCAAGCTGACCTGGCCCGTTCAGAGCGAGCGGATAAACTGCATCGCACAGTCGCCGAGATCTCCAAACCCACCAGAACGTTGATTCTTGCGATGGCCGTCGTTAGCGAAGTACCCCAGGAGGATGTTATGGAAGAAACAAAGAAGGATTCCGAAGGCGCGGATCAAAACCGGTCAAAAGAAACGTCTGAAGACAAGAGATTAGCCCAGATCGCGGATGAGGCTGCCAGGAAGGGCCTGGAGTCTGAGAAGCGTTTCGATGAAGAACACAGTATATTTACCGAGTGACTGAAGACTCAGCTACCGCTTACCAATCACCGCGCGTTACGATGTAGCCATATCGAACGCGGCTTCGTTCCTGTTATCGCGGCGGGATGGGTATCGCATCGTCGTAGAGACATAAAGAGCGGCGCGTTTTGACATCCAGGGGGATGGAGATGGAAGTCTCAGGCGACGAGCCAAACGTGGAGCATGCTGAGCAATCGATCGCGCCCAGCCCCGGCGAGGGAAGCATGCCTGATTTTCGACGAGACCTCGCCTTTCCGAAACTCACTGAGGAGATGGTCCGAAGGCTGATTCCCTATGGGAGGGAAGAGACTTTTGCAGCAGGGACTATCCTTTATAGCTATGGCGACCGCCAGATCGATATGTTCGTTGTGCTGGACGGCGGCATCGACATCGTGCTCCCCGCCGTGAGGACTGGAACAAAGGTTTTCGCGCGCCACCGCATGTTCGATTTCAGTGGGGAGTTCAATCTACTTAATTCTCAAGGAGCGGTGGTCGAAGGACGGACCTCGAGCGAGAGCCGCCTCTTGCGCATACCGCGCAAAGAGCTTCGGCGCTTGATGCGCGCGGAAGGCGACATTGCGAACCTGATTGTGCAAGCAGCAATTTGGCGGCGCATCGGCGTCGTAGCTGAGGCATCCAGCGGTGTAGTGCTCCGTGGCCGGGCAGAGAGCGCTGAGATGGTCAGTTTGCAGCGTTTCTTCGTACGCAATATTTATCCACATCGAATTATCGAACTGCCTGCAGCGACTGAACAGGTAGGGATTGACGATTCATCGCTGCCTTCCGTTACCCTCTCCGATGGGCGCATTTTGGCACGTCCGACGATTACGCAGCTTGCTGACGAGCTAGGCATTACAGAGCTCCCGGACTCGGAGATGACTTACGACGTAGCTGTTGTGGGCGCGGGTCCAGCGGGTCTCGCAGCCGCGGTCTACGCGGCATCTGAAGGCCTTTGCACCCTTGTGATTGAGGGCATTGCTCCGGGAGGCCAGGCGGGCACGAGTTCCAAGATCGAAAACTACCTTGGCTTTCCGACTGGTGTCTCAGGGCAACAACTCGCAAGCCGTGCACAATTGCAGGCACTGAAATTCGGCGTTGAATTCGCAATCTCCCGCGAGACCATCACAGTCGATCAGACCAACGGTGTTCACAAACTCATGCTTGCGGGAGGGATTCCGGTCTATGCCCGCTCTGTTGTTGTCGCGTCTGGCGCACAGTACCGGAAGCTTTCTCTCAGTAATTACAGGCAATTTGAAAACCGCGGACTTTATTACGCAGCCACGGCGATGGAGTCCTTGCTCTGCCGCGACCAGGAGGTGATTGTGGTTGGTGGCGGTAACTCCGCGGGTCAAGCGGCCGTGTTTCTATCCGGCATTGCGAAACACGTCCATCACGTGGTTCGTGGCACGTCATTGGCGAGCACCATGTCGCAGTATCTGATTTCGCGGATTGAGGGCTCTTCGCATATTACGCTCTATACAGATTCCGAACTCGAAAAGCTTGAGGGGGGATCTTCTCTCGAATCCGTCACCTGGATTAACCGCATGACGGGTGAAACCACGACCCGACCGATCGGGAGCGTCTTTGTCATGATCGGCGCGGAGCCGAACACGGGTTGGCTCTTTGGCACCGTCAAGCTGGACAAGAAAGGATTTGTACTTACCGGCGGCGAGAATGGGTTTGAAAGTTCGCCTTACGCTACCAGCATTCCCGGTATATTTGCCGTAGGAGATGTACGCGCCAACTCAGTTAAACGCATTGCATCTGCGGTGGGCGAGGGTTCAGTGGTGATTTCCGACGTCCATCGTTACCTTGCTGACCATCGGAATAATTTCGCAGCCCAACCGAATTCCGCCCTGGCGGCCTTGCGTGCAGCGAGTGCTCATTGAAAGGGGCGATATCGAATCGTTTTGAGCCCCATCTGAACCTCGGACTGGAAGGGTGGGCCTACGCAGAAACGGTGGGGCTGGGAAGCATAGTGAATTTAAGCAATTGGACGGGAGTTTCCGCTTCATCGTTGTCAGCCGATACCACCGTCCAATTACACTGCATCGTCTACTTCTGTTGAGGGTGATGCATCGCGACGCGGTTCGATTGGGGGATGGCCTTCCTTGAAATTCGAAATCAAGCGAGTCTATGAAGAACCAAGCCGTTCGGATGGGAAGCGCATACTTGTCGACAGGCTGTGGCCACGGGGCCTTTCCAAACAGAAAGCACAGGTCGATATCTGGCTTAAAGACATCGCGCCGAGTACGGAACTTCGTAAATGGTTCGGGCATGATCCGGACAAATGGGCCGAGTTTCAAACCCGCTATCGTAGGGAACTGAAGTCGAAAGCCGATCTACTTGCTACTCTGAAAGAAATGACAGCCAAGGGGCGGGTCACCCTGCTTTATGGAGCGAGAGATGAGGCTCACAATGAAGCCGTGGTCCTGCAGTCACTGCTTCAGTCGAGGTGAGAGGTTTTAGGTGGAAGCTTCAAACTCTGTTGCGAGATTTACGTCACCGAGTAATCGCTCAACTTTAGCGAAGTGGAAAACCAAGGGGATGGTTTCAGGATTGCCGCGCAGGAGACGCCCTCGTTTTAAGAACGGTGTTATCTGCTGATTATTGTGTGCGCGTCGTAGGTCGCTCGCGCTCAGGATATAGTTGTTGTAACGGCAATCCGATCTGGCAGGTACATTGGAAATGGCATCGGACTCTCCCGCAGCGCAGGCTTCGGCGGCCTTGAATCTGCCGCAACTCGTTTCATCTCCGCTGACGAAGAGTGCAATTTTTCTCGTCGTCACGATCAATCCAGGAGATGAACATCTTGCTTCTGTTCTTTCCCTCTGCGCCGATCTCTCGGCGCTGCTTCGCGCTGTTGGTTTTCGCGCACTCGATGGGGCTTTATCTTGCATCATGGGGTTTGGTTCTGATGCCTGGGACCGCCTATTTGGCTTGCCCCGGCCGGCGGACTTACATCCCTTCAATGAAATTAGCTCGGGGCCGCGTCATGCAGTTTCCACGGAGGGAGACTTGATCTTTCACATTCGCGCCAAGCGAATGGATCTTTGTTTTGAATTGGCCGCGCAAATTATGGCGCGCCTTAAAGGCGCCGTGCGCGCAGTCGATGAGGTGCAAGGCTTTCGCTACTTCGACGAACGCGATGTTCTAGGCTTTGTTGACGGAACTGAAAATCCCACAGGCAATGCGGCGGCAGATGCAGTGATGATTGGCAGCGAAGATCCGGCTTTCGCGGGCGGAAGCTATGTCATCGTGCAAAAGTACCTGCACAACGTCGAAGCATGGAACAATCTGCCTACCGAAGCACAGGAAAAGATTATTGGGCGCTCAAAAGTTTCGGATATCGAGCTCGACGACTCGGTCAAACCCACATCGGCACATAATGCCCTCACGACAATCGAGGAAAACGGCAAAGAAATCAAAATTCTGCGCGATAATATGCCATTCGGCAGCCCCGGCCGCGGCGAGTTCGGCACTTACTTCATTGGCTACAGCCGCTCGCCCCGCCCGATCGAACAGATGCTCGAGAATATGTTTATCGGGAGACCGCCGGGTAACTACGATCGCATTCTGGACTTCAGCACCCCGGTTACGGGAAGCTTGTTCTTCATACCGACGTCCACGTTTCTCGACGGTGTTTCTGCGGGTAAGCCCGTGGTACCTGTCTCCGGGCTGGTTGAAACCGGAGTCACTTCTGCGGCGACGAAGGATGGTTCTCTCAGCATAGGTTCTCTGAAAGGAGAAGTTTTCTATGAATAACTTGCATCGCGACCTGGCTCCGATTTCCGAGGCCGCGTGGGCCGAGATCGAAGAAGAAACTTCACGCACGATCAAGAGGTACCTTGCCGGCCGACGTGTAGTGGATGTACACGGCCCAGCGGGTGCCGCGTTATCCAGCGTAGGTACGGGCCATCAACGCACGATTAAGGCGCCCGGCGATGGCGTGCTTGCTCAACTGCGCGAAGCAAAGTCTCTGGTTGAGATTCGCGTCCCGTTTGAACTTGATCGTCAGATGGTTGACGACGTCGAGCGAGGCGCGAATGATTCTGACTGGCAACCCGCAAAGGATGCCGCGCGCCAACTCGCCTTTGCCGAAGATCGCGCCATTTTCGATGGTTACCCCGCCGCGGGAATCGCCGGTGTCAGACAGGGAACCAGTAATCCCAAGAAATCTCTTCCTGCCGACGTGCGCAAATACCCGCAGGCTTTTGCTGAGGCCTTAAGTCAGCTGCGCATGGTTGGCGTCAACGGACCCTACGCTATCTTGCTGAGCGCGGACGCTTATACCGAACTTGCCGAAACCAGCGATTACGGCTACCCGGTGCTCGAGCACGTCAAACGATTGGTCGAAGGCAAAATCATCTGGGCACCGGCAATTGAAGGCGCATTTGTCGTCACTACAAGAGGCGGTGACCTGGATCTTCATCTTGGCCAGGACGTGTCCATCGGCTACTTGAGCCATACTGACACGCGAGTCAGGCTCTACTTGCAGGAATCCTTTACCTTCCTCTATCTAACCTCGGAAGCCGCCGTGGCTTTGGCCCCGCCGGGCAGGCCCCGTTGATCATGATGTGCCGACACCGCACATCAGAAGTGACGAGAACAGTGAACGCAAAAACGATCGTTTCTACTTCGTTTTGATTGGGGTTGTGTCTGTGCTTGGGCGCTTGTCCCACCCATGGAACTTCGAGAAGTCGCCGGCGTTCCAGGCTTCGCGAAGGCCAGGTTTGCTCAGGTCCCAGTCGGGACGAACTTCGCTTGTGACGATGCGCAGGTCTCGCCAGAGATCGGCGATTGACGGGCGACCCCAGAACCAGTAGCCGTTGTAGATGCTGTAGACGATGAGGCCTGGCTTGAGCACGAGCGTATGAGGAATCATCGGATTGTGCTCGGGGTCAGTGTACTCCTGGATGTTGAGGTCCTTTTGAACGATTCGGCCAGGGTCGGAAAGGAAAGTCCACTCGGCTCCAAGTGATGCCCGAAACTCCTGCAGCGTGTGGTGATCGTCGGTTGAAATTGTGGCGATCTGCGTGTATGCCACGGCGATCTTCGGGTAAAACGCGGCCAGTTCCAGATGCTGTTGGTGCTCCTTCGGACAGTAGTGGCCTCGCGCGAGGGTAAGAATCAGCGGGTCGTCGCCCTGTAACTCGCTGAGCTTCCGCAGCTTCCCTGTATGATCGGGCAACTCGTAATCGGGAAACACGCTTCCTGGGATAATGTCGGAACGCAAGGCTTACATCCTCCTATCAGTGTCAGTAGCAATAGCTTACCTTGGTAACTCCGTGCCCTGCTGCTGCGGTCATGTAATTCGCGTACCCTTCCGTCCAGTTTTTGTCGGGTTGACCCATGTGGGCATGTGCTGACTGTGCGCGGCTTCTGCCCTGCGCAATGCATTGGCTAGATCATCTGTAGATGTGTGGGCCCTGGTCGTGGCATCAACTGTCCCGGGCAATCGTGTGGTGAGCCGCCAGCCGAGCCTCGCGTAGAACTCCTTGCTTCGATCAACGTTCGAGACCGGGATGACAACCACCTCCAAATTCATATAAGCTCCAGCAGCGCTCGCCGCAATGAACCCGTCATCGCCCAAATTCCTTCAGAATCGCCAATTCTTGCTCCCGGTTACTTCTGGAGTTCAGGCTCACTCAACCCAAATTGTAGGATGCATAATTTCTGGACCGCGAAATCGAATCGGCTCGGACTTGACGCCGAAAGATAAATGGATCCCGTAGCCGCTTTCGCGCACGGTGGAGCCTGGCCTTCACCGATGCCTCGGAGATTCGAAGATGACGTGCCAATTCTTTCATTGAGCGCTTTTCCTCGATCAAGACGTGAAGCGGGGCGCGCAATTTGGGATCGAGCCCGCGGACCGCACTCAAGATCGCAAAGAATTGCTGTTTCTGATCGCAGAATTGCTCAGGATTCAGAGATTTGTCACGAATGTCGAAAAGGGGCGCGTCTTCATCAAGGCCATGCTGCTGGTCAAGCAACATTTCTGGACGGGATCGGCGCTTTCGCACAGTCATTAATGCAGAGTTGATCGCAATCCTCGTCAGCCAGGTTGAGAAACTGGATCTCCCTTGAAAGGAGGGGAGTGCCAGATATGCGCGAAGAAACGTTTCCTGCAAGGTGTCCTCTGCATCTTCGTGACTCCTTGTTATCGGGAGGATGCGTTGATAAAGGCGACGGGCGTAGATTTTCTGCAGCTCTCCAAAAGCTGCGTGGGAACCTGCTTTGGCAGCACTTACGACTTCTTCATGTCCCTCCCGTGCCGTGAGGTTCGCGCCTGCAGGCAACATCGAATTACGCCGAGTAGATTCCATATTTGACCTCCTTGTTCGTGTACGACCAATCAGGAATCGAGCGCCGGTTTGGAAAGTCCGACCGTCGTGGTCAAGCCAGAAACGCTGAGGCTAAAGAACCAGACGATGGCATCGGTCGCACTTTGCTATGAGTTCTATTACGGTGGGCTGCATCGTCCCACATCGGAATGTTGACAATTCCTCAGCAGTTCCTGGTTTGCAGTGTCAGAGCGCGTCAACATCTATTACGGCCTTGGCAAATTCCTGTGGGGCTGCCTGGGGCAAGTTGTGTCCGATTCCCCCAGTGATGAGGCGGTACTCGTACTTGCCCAAAAAATGCTTGCGATACGCTGAATCGGGGGCGTGGATCGCCCTGTTGGAGTCGCCTTCCATGGTGAGCGGATTCGTCGCGCTTCAGTACTCCGGAGAGGCCCGAAAACATGCCCTTCACGTTTGTAGTCATCGAGTAGTTCACCTCGAATCTGGCCGCGGAGCTGGCCGGATCGATGGTCCAGCTGTTGTAAGGGACTGTTTTGGCGTCGGTCTGCTGCGCGGCGTCAATCGCGATCATGACAAGCCTCCCCCGGCAAAGCAGTCGGTGCCGCGTTCCTGATGACCTCGGATGCCTTTCATCCCAGTGATTAGGCCATAAGCACGGAGGCGAGTCCATTAGACGATGGTGTCGCCTATACCTTGGTATTGACGGCGCGGCCAAGACTCCGACTTTGGATTGAGGCTCTCCGCAGCTCGCACTTCGGCGGATTTGAATCTGCGGTCCCTGCTGAGCCGGAAGAACGAAAGCACTGCGAACGGCCAAGGCATAGACCGATCGTCTGGTGCTAACGCACATGTACTCCATAATTCTCAGGGAGTTAGGGGAGTTTTTCGTAATAGACGCGGCAATCGAAAGCCTTATGAAGTTCTCGCGAATGCGGGAGCGCCGAGGAGTTTGATTTGTTTTACACGTAACATCGGCAGCTGTCAGCCGGTGTGCGCACTGCACCGCATATTCCAGAGGTCCCGCGTTTCGACAGGAAGAAAAAGTGGTCGTGGAAATTGGAGATAACGGACCTGGGGCCCTGAAAAGATTCGGCGCCATATCTTCGATCCATTTTTTACGACCAAGGGCGTCGGCGAGGGTACCGGCCTCGGGCTGGATACAGTGCAACGAATCGTTCGCAAGCATGGGGGCGATATTCATGTGATTTCCGAGCCAGGCAACACTCGCTTTCAGATTTGGTTGCCTTCGGTTCGCCCTGAAAACTCATAACCGGAGGGTGGAAATACTCTGGATGACATGTCGGGCTCTTGGCAAACAAGTTACAGCTGGAATCCAGTATTGATCAGTCCAAGACGGGCCCCGCTGCGAGCAGGGTTGTTTCAGTGGAGACCGACATCAAGGGTTTCGACTGAAAATAGGAAGCCGCTCTTCTTGAGGGCTCTAGGCGGTTTTCGAGTCTGACAATCTGTTGACAAATATGAGATTCAGGTCTGACACGCCGGCGCTGCGTGCTCGCTATCGTATGGCTTATGGAGCCTATGCGATTCATCCTCCCGTCCGCATGCCGACTCGTGTGCTTGTTGCTGATGTTGGCGACGATCTCAGCCGGAACAGTCGCAAAAGCGCAAGACACACCTCTACTATCCGGTAGCGCCGGATTTGTTACGAATACGACAGCGGGAAGCACGACGTACATCCCGGTCTTAGCGCCTTTGGCGGCCGTTCCCCTGGGCCAACGTCTCATGGTCGAATCCCGCGCCGCGATCTACGAGTTTTTCACTCCGGATGCGAGCGGGTATGGCCATTCGCATTATGTGGCGCTCACCTATCTTCAGGGTGACTACATCGCAACCTCACATGTTACGGTCGTTGCCGGCAGTTTTCTGTTGCCATTCAACGTCTACAATGAACGGCTCACTCCAACATGGATCGGCAATTTTCAGGACCAGCCGCTGATGGAGCCGCTCGGGCTGATGAATGGCGGCATTGGGCTCGGCGGACAGCTTCGCGGCTCACTGGTCAGCCATCCGAAATATTCTTTCGACTATGCAGCGTGGTATTCGGCGCGTAGTGACAACTCACAGTTCAAGGCGGATCGCTCCTTCGGCGGAAGAGGAAGTTTTTATTTCCCCGAGCAAAGTTTGGAGATCGGCGCCTCCTATGGACGCCGGATGCAGACCGGGAACGAAAACTTTGCCGGAGCGCACCTGTGGTGGCAATCAAAAGATGCGGGTTTTCGTTTCCGATCGGAAGTGGCGCGAGGCAAACACGCGTACGGGTACTGGTTCGAGGCCGATTCCAGGCCATTTGCATTCGGCAATATGGACAGCTTTGCCGGGCGCATTGAACCAGTGTTTCGCATGCAGCAGACATTCCGGATCGATGGCCTCGCGAGCGACAGTCTCCCTTCCGTTAATACGCAACGAACTGACTTCGGTTTCGATTACAATCTGCCGCACAACACGCGTATACTCACCAGCTACTCTCGACAATTTGCGTCGGCCGGAAACGTCAACATCTGGGAGACCGGGATTGTCTATCGCTTTTTATTTCCGGCTTGGAAAGGACATGAGGAATGAGGACGAGCATTCTTGCCTTCTGCGTGGGTTTAGGAACAGTCATGGTGGCCGCGGCACCTCTGCTAGCGGTACAGGATCAGCTGAAGACGACGGCTTCTGAGCAATCGAAGAATTCTGATTCGCCCAATGCACCAGGCCCTGACCACAAGGGCAACGGGGATCGCGTTTTTGAGCAGAACTGCGCACGCTGCCACAACGCCCCAAGCGAGTTCTCGTCTCGGATCACCGGCACGATTGTGCGCCACATGAGGGTTCGCGCGAATCTCAGCAGTCACGATGAAGAAGAGCTTCTGCGTTACTTCAATCAGTGACCGACTCAGCATAAATTCGTTCGGGAACCATGGCGTTTGTACGCCGGTCCCGCATCAGGATTCGGAACAACAGCGCCAGCGCGGTTTCGACCGCGGCTATGCCGATCATTACGGGCAGGTAGCTGAATCGGACCAACAGAATGCCGACCACCGAAGTTGCACCAGCCGTTACCAGAGAATTTGTGAACATGGTCATAGCTGCAGCGCTCGCGCGATTCTCTTCGGGAATCTCGTTCATGAGCAGGGTATACAGAGCGGGACCACTCATCCACTGCGCCGCCGAATAGCCTAGAAAGAAAACGACGCACCACTGCGGACCGCCGGCAATGACCATCAACGCCAGCAGGAGCGCGGTCACGATTTGCGTGGCCAGGATCCCATTGAGAAGGCCCATCGCCCGAACCACAAGAGGCGTTACGAGCCCGGAGAGCAATTCGACCAGGCGGCTGATGGAGAAGATCAATCCCACGCTGGCCAGGGACAAATGGCGTTCCTTCTGGAGATAAACACCGGAGAACGTTGTAAACACAGCCAGGAGGCTGGACCAAAGCGCCATGCAGGGAAGGTAACATCGCAGAAAATCGTTCTTGACGAACATTCGTACCCATGACCGAGCGCTCTGCAAGAGTGACTCGCGCGGAGCCGGAGAGGGAGTATGCGGAAGGCGCGGCAAAGAGAACGCACCGCAGACCGCTATGGCGCTGGAAGCGAGCAGAACCATACGCAGCATTTCGCCGGGACCAAAACGAGGGCCGATAGCGCCCATCCATTGCGACAAATAGCCTGAGATGGCGGTGCCAATTGCGGTGGCCCCGATGCCAACCGAAAAAACGAGTCCCATGGCGGAGGCGCGATTTTTTTCTGAAGTGAGCGATGCGACCGCGGAGAGAAAGCAGACTCCCCAGATCGACATGACCAAGCCAGATGCAAACGCAAGACCTATTTGTGCGGGCTCCCACATCCACAAGGCTCGCAAGACGCAAAGCACGGGTGCAATGAGGAAGCAGAACCGGAGCAGTGGCCGAGCGCCGATGCGGCGGCTCAAAATGCCAACGGGAAGCGTGCCAACGAGCAGTCCCAGCGAAAGAGCGCCATTGATCAGCCCGATCGCTCGCTCATCAAAATGGAAGTCCAGCAGATACAGGTTGAAGAGAACCCAGTAGATGCCGAATCCCGCATCGTAAAAAAATGCCGCTAGGAAGAAAATCCAAAAGTCCCTGCTCAGCTTTTGTTCTCGGAGCCATGCGGCGGGCCTGCTCCAGAGACGCGCGGATGCAGGCGGCGAATGAGGGAGCTGCTCTATCATCAGCGCCCCTCGCGAACCAGGCGCTCCAGCCGTTCGACGGCCCAGTCGAGGGATTCATAGCGGAGTTCCAGCACCTCGGCGGTCAGTAGCCGGTCGATTTCAGCAAATTGTTTGGCCTTCGTTTCGGGTGTTCCAAAAAGTATCTGCTGCATGTAATGGCGCGCGACTTCTTTTCGATACGGGCGAAGATCCGCAAATCCCGGCTCGCGGCGATTGAGAAAGACTATGAAATCCGCATGAGCCGTATCAGTGGTGTTGACGTAGGGAATTGACCTTGTAGGCAGCTCGATGGAGGTTTTGCCCGACATCCGCGGCGTGATTGGCTTGCCAGCGATTTCCGGAAACAACTCGGCAGCCGAGGGGCGAAAGCGCACGTTGTGGCAATTGCCAATGACCCGGCGCCCGGACTCCCCAAACAGAAGGTAGCTGGTATCATCCGCAATAAACTGCCACCCGGCCCGGGCGCAGGCGTACGAGAGGGAAGTCTTGCCAGCGCCCGAATCGCCGCATAGCAATACCCCGCGGCCATTGATCGCAACGCAGGCTGCATGGATGGGTGTGGTGAGCCGGGTGCCCATGTGCAGGGCGGGCGCGACGTCGAGAAAAACCTGGCTGAAATAGAGGGGATGCGCGAGGGCGGCTGTAGAGACGATCATGCGTGTTTGCCCGTGAGGAAACTGACTGGTGCAGAAATTGCATTCGTCCGCGACCATAACCAACAAGTTCTCAGTGAACCAGTGCGCGGGCGCGGGTGGGCACTCCAAGCTCTCCGTCTCGACCACGTGGATATGCGTTTCCATGGGTTCCGTGTCGAACTTCTGCTTGAACATGCACCACTTCCGATCAGATCGGCGCAGCACCTCCTTCGAGTTGGTGCGGATCCTGAGTGGGAATCCGAGGGGGAAGAACATCTGCTCGAGAGTGAGTTTAGGAGCATCCCGGATATAGGTGTCGAGCGGCGGTAAAGTCGATTTGTCGAAGGCCGCTTCGATCTCCGGAATGCTCAGGCACTGCGCCATCTGAATTTGTGGGAGGGTAGCCGGCATCTTGGGTCTCATTTCAAAAAAGTAATCGAAGCGCAAACTGGACGATGCGCGGCGCGGTCACAGTGTTGGTGATCCGCCCGAAGGACGGGCTTGCTACCGGATTCAACTGCGTGGGATCTCCATAACCGAGTGAAGTATTTGGATTGCCGAATTGCGGAGTATTTGTGAGGTTGAAGGATTCCGCACGAAAGCGCAGCGATCCGGCTTCCGAAATGGGGAAGCTCCGTTCCACGGCCAAGTCCACGCTGTGCTGCCCTGGCCCGCGCACGAAGCCGACTCCGCTGTTGCCAAAATCCTGGTCGGCGAGGCTTGTCCCGTTCGGTGCTTCCGGTGCTCGCGTGAATGCGGAGGGATCAAGATAACCATTGATCACGCGGGAGAAGGGCGATCCATGTGTCAGAGGAGAGCTGCCGGTGCGCTGAGCGCGAACTTCGCCGCTGAGCAATCCGTAGACCGAGCCAGCGTTGGTGTCAAACACGCTGAGAGGAATTCCCGACTGGATGGTGCCGATGCCCGAGAACTGCCAATCGGTGACGATCTTTCGCGCCAGCGAAGGCCCGGTGTTCCAGCGCGGCGTCGTCCAAGCGAAGTCGACGACCAGTCGCTGATCGCGATCATCGCCTGCAGGCCCATACGTTGATTTGCGCAGGGTGTTCTGGTTGTTGGTGGGGAGCTGCAGCTCGTAGATGTCAGTGCCGGTTTCTCCGTTCACCTCATCGAGGTTTTTTGACCACGTATAGGCGCCTTCGAATTCGAGTCCATGGCCCATACGGCGCCGGACCGTGGCCTGAAACGCGTTATAGTTAGCCACAAAAACAGAGTCTGTAAAGAGCGAGCCTTCACTGATGCCCTGATACGGAAGCCTTGCGGTGACGTTGTTGATGGAGTTGGTGGTTTCGCCGTTCACCGGGTTGGAGGGGCTGGCCAGGAGCGCTTGATCGAATTCCAACTGGCCCGATCGATGCATCGACTGCGCGCCGACGTACCCAACCTGCAGCATCCAATTGCCGTTCAGCGCGTATTGCAGGTTGAGGTTATACTCCTGGGTCATGCCGTCGCGCATCCGCGGATTCGTGGCCTCGATAAACGGTGAAGAATTCTCCGATAGCGGCATGAATTGAGGGAACTGCGAGATGGACGGAATGATGGGCACGAATGGGCTCGCGAGGTTGGCCGCGCCATTTGCGGCGCCTTCAACGAACTGCTGAATCGCAAACGGCGGCTGATCCATCGTCTGCGAAGCCAGGTTTCCCGAGTGTCTGTCGTAGTAGATTCCGTAGCCGCCACGTAGAACGACCGACGGTTTTTGGCCGAGCTGCCACGCAAATCCGAGACGCGGCTCGACGTCGCCGAGTGGAGTCATGAAGAGTCCGGGGAAGGAGGTTTTCACGACCCCTTGCGGAACGGGACCGGAGAAATTCGATGGCAACGTAACACCGACGTAGGTTCCCTGAGCGGGAAGCGGTCCTTGCAATGCCGTGTTCAGATCGAAATTTGCCATCCGCCCGTTGGTTTCAGTGGGCGCACCGAAGATTTCGTAACGGACCCCGGCGTTGACGGTGAGACGATGGGTGAGCCGGATATCATCTTGCGCGAATCCGGCGAAGTCGGTATAGCGTTCATTTCTCCTGAACAGGCCGCCGCCCGCGTTGCTGAGGGTCACATTACTGAGGCCGAACGGACTTCCGTTCTGAGCCGCGCTCTGTCCAAGAAGGAAATCGTCGAACGTGGCAATGATCAACAGTCCGTCGATGCTGAAGGGCTGTTCGTCGTCGACTTCGCTGCGCTTTAATTCGACACCGAATCTTGCGCTATGGCGGCCGCGGATCCACGCGAGCGTATCTTGCCACACAAAATTGTTCGTAACTTCCCACATGTGAGGCGTGCCGGCATCGCCGATGGTGAAGCCCCCCACCGTGAGGCCGGGAGCATTCTCGCCAGTTGTGGCTACGCCGGTCGGAGTACCTTCACCCACGGAAGCGGCCAGAAGCGGATTCTCAATGTGGGACACGCCGTCAAAGCGCATGTAGCCGAATCGTGCGATGTTGACCAAGGCCTTGTCGAAAACGTGTGTGTCTGCGAGCACAAAGTTGGTGTTGCGATTCAACTCGTCGGTACCCCAGCCAGGAACGTTTGCCGCATTGGGCGAGAAGGGCTCGGTTGTTGGCGCGCGCGAATAGAAAAAGCGGCCCGCCAGCGTATTATTCCGGTTCAACATCTGATCGAGATTCACGGTGAATTGGTCTTCGCGATAATGCGCGGGGACCGCGAATGTCGATTCGCCCATTGGGACCTGATCGGAGGCGTCTGGACCGCTCGCTGGCAGAACAATCTGCGGGCTGGGGACAGCGAACTGTCCGTTGGGCAGCTTAGCATTCAGAATCGCAAGCGCTACAGGGTTAATATTTGATCCGTCGCAGGCGACCTGTGTACCGCCCGCCGCGGTGAAATAGCCTGCCGCGGGCTGTCCGCCGGCATCGAGGTTTCCAGCGGGACAGAACTGCGTACCGAGCGTGCTTGCTGACCGGTCGGAGGTCAAGAGCGGTAAGATTGCGGTTTGCTCGTCGCCGAAACCGTTGACCTCGGTAAGTCCCTGATAGGCTCCGAAGAAAAACAGACGTTCATTGCGGATCGGACCTCCCAGCGACCCGCCAAATTGATTCTGCTTGAGATCTGGCCGCGGCTGACCAGCCAATTTCGAGAAAAAATCGTTGGCGTTGAAAATATTGTTGCGCAGGAATTCCCATGCGCTCCCATGGAACTTGCTGGTCCCGCTTTTGCTCACCAAATCGACGTTGGCTCCGCTGCCACGACCGTATGCAGCATCGTAGTTTGCAGTTTGCACACGAAATTCTTCGATGGTGTCCACAGCCGGAATCGCGGTGCCGACTTCCGAGGTCCCTGCGGTTGCGGCGGAGTTCTCAGAAAGATTGTTGGCGTCCACGCCATTGAATTGAATATTGTTTGCCAGTGGCGTTGCACCGTCAGACGCTACATTCTCGGTGCCTGCTCCGAGCTCAGCGGCGTTTGGAAGATCGACGATGACGCCGGGCGAAAGCCCGAGGATCTGCGTGTAGTTCCGGTTGGCCAGAGGGAGAGCCTCAATTCTCGCTTTATCGACAAGGCTCCCCAGCGTCGAGCTCTCCGTGTCGAGGATTTGCTGCTCGGTGGAAACCTGAACCGAGGCATTGGCGTTTGCAACCGCCATTGTGACATTGACCGAACTCACTTCACTCGCCGTCACCAGGATCGAAAGCTGTGGGCTGGTCTGAAATCCATCCGCTGAAATCGTGACGCGTAATTCCCGGGCGGAAGGAGCGGCACTCGGAAATCGCCCTGAGCGTCCGTAATTGCAGTCCGCTCAAAATGAGTCGCGTCCTCAAGTGCGGTAACCTTGGCGCTCACGATCACGCGATGCGCCTGATCGAATATAGTTCCTGCGATAGCACCTGTGCCCGGACTCTGGGCGCTCGCATTCATTCCTAAAAGAAGAACCAGAAGAATGGGAACGCCGTGGCGAAGCTTCATTCGATCAATCTCCTTGGTAAGCTCAAACGTCGTCTCAATTGTGATTGCCTTGCTGAATCAAAGTATGGAGATCGAAGCCTCATTCGGTGTTAGGCGCTTGTCACTGTTTTGTAACCCGCGTGTCAAGCAAAACGGAAGAGTTTCGCGAGGGATGATGCACAAAGTCGCTTCGCAAGAAGTTGCGACGCCGCGACATCCGCGTGACAACTTTGATTTGGTGGCGCCCTAGTCTGATTCGGAACCGACGGAGTGGTGCGGCCGATGGACTTATAAGCATCGATTCCCGATGCCTGGGTTGACGCGCTGCGCCGTTGCCGGCGATTAGATGCAAGCTGATAAAGCAGTCTCATGCTTACTCCGGGGGAGGGAGGTCGGTTAGGATGCGCGCGCAACCCATTGGCAACGGGCATTTAACGGCACGCGTTCCCGCGCATTTTGCCGCTGTCCTTGAAGCTCTTCAGCTGCGAGGGGCAAGCGCCGATACCTTGCGTGGGCTCGATGATTCCGCGTGGCTTGACGTGCTGGCTCTTTGCGATCGCTCCAACCTCACTCTTCCGCTGGCACTGCGGGCTCATCGAGGTTTTCCAACCTGGGTCACTCAGCGCCTGCAAAGAAATTTAGCCGACTCTTCGGATCACTTCATGCGTACGCGGGCGACGTACATCGAAGCGGCTTCGGCTTTCGTCGAGGCCGAGATTCCCTGGATCGTCCTGAAGGGATTTGCGCAGGCTCCCGATTTTGTGGCCAGTCCGCGGTTCAGGTTACAAGGTGACATCGACATTTACACGCAGCGGGAGTATGTCGCCTTGGCGGTAGAAGTACTGACAAGGATCGGATACATCTCCAACGAGGAGGAAGATTATCGGCTAGCCGATCACCCGCCGACTCTGATGCGTTTTGGCGAATGGCGGCGGAACAAGAATCTCTATGACCCGGAAATGCCGTTGTGCATCGAGATTCATTTTTGCCTATGGAACAACACGGTGTCATTGGTCCAGCTTCCAGAAGTCGACGAGTTCTGGAAGCGGCGCATCCAGCGTAGCCTGGGCTCACTGAGTTTTCCGGCTCTCGATCCCGTCGATCATCTCGGCTATTTTGCGCTGCATGTTCTGCGCGAAATCTTCGGAGGGGGGCGTGTGGCGCATCGCGTTCTGGAGTTGGCAACATTCCTTGATATGCGATCAAAAGATACAAGCTTCTGGAATGAGTGGAAGTCGATGCATTCTACAGAACTGCGGCAGGCTGAGGTCGTGGCTATGGCTCTGGCGGTAGATTGGTTCGCGGCGGCAATGCCACCAGCTGTTGTGGAAGAGATTGACTCGTTGCAGCCAGGATTGCGCGCGTGGATTGACGGATGCGGCGCCTCTCCACTCGTCGCCACGGACGGCCGAACACGTGACGGCCGCCTGCTTCAAATCCTGTTATCGCGATCTCCCCAATCGAAATGGAGGATTCTGCGGCGAGCGCTGTCTCCGGGGTCCGTCTCCGGACCCAAGAAGCACGCGCAGCAGCCCGTCGACCCAACCCAGCCGCAAAAGTCGTTAAAGAATCGCCACTGGACCTATTTGTCGTACCTCGCCAACCGAACCTGGCTCAATGGCTTGGCCATTCTCCGCTTTATAGGTCATGGCCTGGCGTTGTGTGTATCGCAGTTCGCGTTCCGCCGTGCCGCACCTTAATAAGGAGAATTGCTCTGTGGCCGGTAGTCTTCGCCAAACTTGTTTTTGTGAGCCGGCGGTGGTCCCTCGATCGGTATTGAGATGGTTCCAAGATTATTTGCGTCAGAGCTGATACGCAGCCGATGGGTAAGCGCACGAAGTTGCTGCGCATCCGCGCCTTCTGCCCAGACATGAACCTCATATTGTCCTGGTGGGACATTCGGTAGCACGATCGGGCCTCCCGGAGAGACCACATACCAGGGAGTAGACATCGTAATGATGACGGCGCTCATCTCCGGATGAATATTACAGAACAGATATGAGACGCCTTCGTGGTCGAAGCGAACATCTCGGGTGCTTCCTGCTTCGTAAAGTCCTAAATCGAAGCGCTTCCCGTTGAACTGCGAAAATACGTTATGAAAGAACGGATCGAGATTGGGAAATGACACAGTACTTCCCAATGGAATGATGAGAAGGTGTGGTTCAAACATCTTGTTCTTCTGCGCCATGCGAAAGTGACCCGGCTCAGGCGGCAGAAATCCCGCTGGCGAATCGAGCGGTTTCAGCCAAACGACAACCGCCGGTTCAGCGGGGGATGCGGCGGACTTCCGACCCGGCGGATGAACAATCACCACGCGTGCTCGTACATCGACGTCCTGGGCCCTGCATGCCGGCTGCAGAGTCAGGGCCAAAGGAAAGATGATCGCTACGAGTTGGACGACGGTTTTTCGCATTAAAACAGATACCCTGTCGCAAGACCGAGGATGTGGTTTTCATTTGACGCTCCTGAGATCGGCCAGCTCAGGATTTGCCGGTATTCCGCTGAGAACAGCAGGTACGTTCGAGGCCGAAAAACGAAATTCCCGTAGGCGGTCACGTTGCGCGACAGGTTCAGGTAGACATTCTGATTGTTCAGCAAATTTGAATTCCGCAGCTCGGTTGAAAACGCGTTATCCTCGCCGGCGGCCAGGTTTGCCTCAAGCACCTGCGAGAATCTCCATTTGACTTGCCCCCAACCACCTTCGTCGTCGAGACCCTTGAACTCCGTATAATTTTCGTAAGGAACATAGTCCTTGAACGTCCCCCCTCCAAGACCGCCGATGCCTCGCCCGCGATAAAACTCGCCGGTTACTTCCAATGGGGAGGCTAGGTTCATCTTCCAGTCCACGGTGCTCGCCCACGCATCAAGGCGCTGGCCATTCTGGTAGTGCTGACGGCTATAGTATCCGCCGGCGCCGATTTCGAAAATATGCGAACCGAGCCCAATCCTCTCGCCCAGATGCGCCTCGTATCCGGGTTGGCGACTCGTTTCAGCCGGATCGGGCGTACGCAATCCAGCGGATCCGGAGGCCCCGGGAGCGGCTGGGTCAACGAGTGCAAACTCGGCACGCAGTCTCGCCGGCAAATCCTGGCTAAATTCCAACTGTGGAGCCCAAACCCAGAGGTTGCCTGACCACGCCAGCGCCGGTTCCCCGACGGTGACCCAGGACGTTGGTTCACGTGGGGTAATAATCGGGCTGTCGAACGCCATGGTCATGGCGCGATCAGACCAAGCCAAGGTTGCATGGGCGGTGCGCAGTCGCAGCAAGCCGGCAGCTGTGGTGAAGTCTGCATAAGGAATTCCACCGAAAAAATCGACGGTGGCGGCGGCCGAAGAACTGGCTCCCCAAATATGCGGGCCGGTACCATCGAGGCCCAGGATCGTCTGCCGCGCGGTGGCGCTGAGACTTCCCTGGGACGCGCCGGGCTGCGGTTGCATCGCAATAATTGGATCGTCGATGTTTTCGGTGTTGCCACTGTTCAGCACCGATGTGAAGAGAATTGTCCCCGAGATGCGCACGGGGTATTTTGACGCGCTTTCCACTTTAGTCTGGTCGTGCTGTCTTACCTCCGATTCCAGCACGTCCGACTTCTCTTCCAACTGTTCGACGCTGGCGCGCAACGCGGCTGCGGTATTTTCCGCGTCGCTCTGATCTTTGCCTGCTACTTGCCGGCGAAGATCGTTCAACTCGGCGCGCATCTCTTCCATTTCCTTCTGTGAATCGATGAGCTGCTGACGCATGCTTTCGATCTTCGCGCTCATCTCGTCCATGTGCTTTTCCATGTCCGCCGAAGTAGCGCTGTTGTCAGCCGGAGCCGCGTTCGCAGATTGCTGCTGCGCCTTGAGTGCCATGGCGCAAGCTGCGACAGCAAATGCGATGCCCGCAATTCGGATTCTTCTCCCGCTCCTGTTCATCGTGTCAACCTCACCCTGAAGGCCAGTCGCCAGTCCATCAGTCACTTACCATCGGAGCGCGCGATGGTTCCCGCGTTGAGTCTGTCTCACGCAGCCGTCCTCTGGCAAGCGTAAGAGCGAAAACTGTGCGTCCGAGTCGCGTTTCCTCCAGCTTCACATTTCCGTTGTGTTCCTGCGCTATCTTTTGCGCGAGTGCAAGCCCGAGGCCCATTCCGCTGGGTTTGCCTTCGCTGACGAAGGGCTCAAAGAGTGTGCCGCGGATCCGCTCCGGGACGCCGGCGCCGTTGTCGGCGATTCTTACGGAGAGGCTTTCGTCATCTACCCTGAAAGAGATGTGGACTCTTGGAGAGGAAGAGCCATGGCGCGTTGCCTGGCAGGCGTTGAGAATCAGATTGCTAAGCGCTCGTTCAATTTTCAACGTGTCCACCCACACTTCCACCTGCGGGATGGGCTCCACCGTAAAATCGACGTTGCGCGCATCAGGAACGGCGCGCACCAGCGCGAGAGAACGATCCACCAGAGGCGGAAGAGATTCCCAATCGGGATGGAGCGATTTTCCTGTGAGACTGAAGAGCAGAAGCGATTCGATCAGGTCTGTCATCCCTCGTACGCCCTCTCGAATCTCACCCAGGAGAGCCATTCGCTCCTGCGGGCCGGCCGAGTCGTAGCCGAGGAATTCTGCATTTGCATAAACCGCGGAGAGATAATGACGAAGATCGTGTGAGATTGAACTGGCCATGCGTCCGATAGTGGCGTGACGCTCCGCAGCCAACAGTTCTTCACGTAGATCGCGCAAACGACGCCGCATGAGATCGAAAGCGTCCCCCAACTCGCGCAATTCACGCACTCCGGTCCGCCGCAGCTGATAGTCGAAATTGCCAGACCCCAGCGCGCGAGTGCCCGCCACCAGCCGGTCGAGCGGTCGTGTAATCGTGGCGGAAAGAAACACTGCGAGCAGAGCGCTTACCGCCAGGAGGAAACCGCCCAAAGCCAAAAGCAGATGATTCAGATGAGTAAGATAAATGCTCGCCTGATCCCATGACTTGAGGACCACCAGGCGTACCTCAGGTCCGAACGTGCCGTTGAGCCGTGTGGATGCACCGACGAAGTGTTCGCTCCCTAGCCAAAAATCCTGCCCGGTTCCGCCGCCTGTTAACAGTGGGTTCAGCTGCGGAACAAGCGACTGTACCTCGGCCGAAGTTAGCGTCGTCGCGTCGATAGCGCCGTCTGCGCAGAATGCAACTTCGGCCGTTGCATCCTGGCTCACCTCCTGAGCCACACGGTTGTTCATGGCATAACCCAGCAATACATAGCCCAGCATTGTGCTGCCGCTATCGGGGCCAAAATAGATCGCATGCGGCGCCACGGCGTAGAGTACTCCGCGGTAGACGAGATACTGTGGCTGCTCTCGGAGGAACACTTCCGGATCGATCGGAGCCCGCGGTTCACCGTCGCCGGCTCTTCCGTTTTCGAAAACCGCAATGACTTGACCGTCCGCACCTGCGAGCGCGAACAGATCGCCCCCACTGAGCGTGGAAAAGCCAACGCCGCCATCACGAATGGTACGGGCGTCCGACGTGGTCATCAGCGACTTGAGTACAGGAAGCGCAGCCAGCAGCGACGCCTCGTGCTGCAGGATCTGCTGCTGTTGTGCCTCGATGTTCCGAAAGGTGTCCATCGAGCGCTGCATGTCTGTGTTGATTTCGCTTCGAATCTGCTTGCGAATAATGCTATGCACGATGACCAGACTGAGCGAACCAACCCCGCACGACACGGAGAGCAGGCAGAGCAGAAGCATGGTTCGCATGCGCAGGGTCACAGCTCTACCGTACCTCCGTGGTGCCAGCCGATCATGGGTGGGGCGCGGGCACAAATCGGTATCCAGCTCCGTGAACCGTGCAAAAATGCACAGGCTCGGCAGGGTTCGATTCGAGCTTCTGCCTCAGCTTCAGAATCTGGTTGTCCACGGTTCGCGTGGACGGGTATGAATTGTAGCCCCAAACCTCGTTCAGCAGCTCTTCACGGGTTAGCACTCGTTCCGGGTTGTCGAGAAAAAAGCGCAACAACTTGAATTCAAGTGCGGTCAGAACGACTGCCCCGCCGCTTTTCGTCGCGTGCATCCGCGCAAAGTCCACCTGAACATCGCCGAAGCCGACGCTGGCCCGCACGTTCGTTCCACGCGAACGCCGGATCGCAGCTTCCACGCGTGCCAGCAACTCTCGCGGGCTGAATGGCTTGGTGACATAGTCGTCGGCGCCTAATTCGAGCAGGAGAACCTTATCCGCTACTTCAGAGATAGCGCTCAGCACGATCACCGGAGTCTTGGGCGAAGACTTCTTAATGGAGCGGCAGAGCTCTCTACCGGACATCCCGGGAAGCATCAGATCGAGGATCACCGCGTCCGGAGTGGAGTTGGCAAAGGCATCCCAGCCTTGCTTGCCCTCAGTCGCGGCACTCACATCGTATTGTTCGGCGGAAAAAAGACGCTGCAGGACTCGCTGAATGTTCGCGTCGTCTTCGATAACCAATATCGAGCCCATCGAGCACCTTTCGTCGCTATTTCAGATCCTGTAATTATGATTTTCGCCGATTTCGCTTGGGATCGTGATCCCCGGAGGCGCCAATTTTACAAGCCGGTGACAAGAAAATGACATTCATCCCGGTATTCTTTCCCGCGCCTACAGCGGTTTCAGAATTGTCGCGCCCTAAAGCCACTTCGGCTATGTGGCAATTCCCCAAGAAAAATGGCCCTATTCAAAACCAATCGGTGGGCAATCGGCTTTCTGAATCGTACCAGTACATTTCGCGGCGGATTCTGAAAGCCCTTTCTGGGCCGAGTCTCTGAATGTGCGAACCAACTCTTCGCGCATCCCTCACATACGGACTTACGATTGCAGCTTATGATACATAACCGCTATCTTGGTTCGCTGGCAGTTCGGAAAGGAGACTGGAAGGCATGCAACTTAGTCTCCGGTCACATTGAGCGTAAAGAACATCCGTCCATGCCCGCTGCCGCAGAACCGTCCACACCGTCCCTCAAAATCTCCGGGCTGATTGGCTGTAAAGATAGTCTCTCCGGGATGCGCTTTGGTGGCGACAACGTTGATTCCCAATTGCCTGATCAGCAAGCTGTGCGGCACGTCGTCGGAGATGACGCGGAGTCGAATCGTTTCGCCGCGGCGCACGGTGACGCTCGATGGTTCGAAGGCAAAACGGTGCGCATGCACCTCGATGGTGCGGGTTGGTTCTTGTGCCTGCACCTTTGAAATCGCGAATATACAGAGGATGAAAACAAACAATGCAATCCGGGTTTTTCGCATGTTTACGACTCCTTTGACTTCGAATTTCATGCCATGCTCCTGGGCTCGAGACTCGTCTGAATCCGCACATTTGACGGTCTCTTATCCTGTAGTTTTAGACTAAGGGCGCATCAGTATCCGGTTGTCATAGTGGCGTCTTCGAGGAGTAACTTCTTGGCCCGATCCTGGGTCCCGAAATTGGCGGCACCGCCGCGTTCATTCTGTTTACCTGCGATCGATCCGGACGCCGCCCAAAGATGGAACCCTTTCCCCACATCGGAACGTTTGAACGGGGAACGATCAGTAAGCCGATGGTTGCTCGGCTTCAGCCGGCGAATTTGAAGCGTCGGATTTGGTACTGCGTGCAATCTTCCAGGGTGGGCGGGATCCGCGGGATGGAAGCCCTTGGTTTTCGTATTTAACCTCAGCCGCATAGAGGAAGCCCTCCAAAACAGTGTCGTCCCAGCGGTGGAGGACGCTATTCGCAAGGAGCCCTAGATCCGAAACGAACGTGGCCCGTGACATGTATTCAATGTCCAGCTGGCATTTAGCTGGTAGAACCACCGTCTGATAATAGGCGTTCAAGTGATCGCTCGGGATTCGGGCCAGGGCTGTTTCTTCGCTGGCGAAAACGATAGTCGCCATCCCAGTGATTCCGGGGCGGCAAGGAATGTGAGAGATCACATGTTCTGGCAGTTTGGGGCGCGGACCCACCAAGCTCATCTGCCCAAACAGTACATTCGCGAGTTGGGGCAGCTCATCAAGTTTCCACTGGCGAAGAAACGGCCCGATGGGAGTGAACTGCTGATTGTCTGACGTCGTGATCGGATAATGCGGTTTGTCGGCAAGATGGATCATCGTCCGGAATTTGAGAATAGTGAAGATCTGGCCATTTCGACCAACCCGATCCTGCAGAAACAGTACAGGCCCCCGCGAAGTCAGGCGTACTGCTACACCGACCAGCAAAATAATGGGCGCCAATACTGGCATTGCTGTGAGAACGCATGCGCAATCAAATAACCGTTTGAGCGCGGAGCGCGACCAAGGGCTTAATTCCTTCCAGAACAGATGCGGCTTCAGCACCTTCGTGTCCTGCGATTCTTGAATGCCGATAGACGCGGCATTCAATTCTTCCTGAAACGCGGCAGATAGATTCGCTGTCATCGTCCGTCTCGGGGCCCGCTGTCTGGATCGACTTGTCTCTTCGTAAGGAGCGGGTGGCTGTAAAGAGGCTGAATCCGAAGAATCAAAGTAGCTGAGCGGTTCAGTCCCCAAGCTGGCTCTCCTATGCATTAAAAGCGGTTGATGTTGCGGCCGGTAGTATAGATGCAAAAGAGGCAATCGTTTGGCGAGTTGCGATTAACGATACTGCTTGGTTTCGTCGAATCCCATTGGCTCAGGTGCCGAGTCTGGCGAAAACATCGCTTGGCTGCCTTCGGAAAAGATTGGTAAAGCAGTCGCGATAATCAAGGAACAGAAGCAAATTTAAAAGAACGATAACAAACATTCTGAACAGGAATGTTTTGTTGTTGTCATTGGTTTGTCACGGCATTTCGCGGGTTCGTGGACAAATAAATGACAACATGAGCATGTCTGCTTCCTCCAGTGTTTAAAGGGTCAAACGCGATTTCTGGAGATGCTAGACTCTTCGCATATGCGCTCCACAAACTACGCACGGAGAATCGGAAAATGGATCGGAAGTTCTGTTTGCTTTGCGCCCCTCCGTTGCTTCTCCATCGGCCGGCGATTCAGTTTCCTCGTTCTGGCTGGTTCACTAACCGGCGCGCTCATGGCGCAAAGTCCCAACAACCTGGACTGTTCTGATCCTTTGCTCGCAGATACAATCCAGTGTTCCAATCAGAGTTCCAACCAGACGCAACATGTGACGCAATCACAAATGCAACCGGGAGCGCCGGGAGCTTATGACTCTACATCGGAGAATCCAGCGGATAATTCCCCGAGCAATTATTCCGACCTCGAGCAATTTCGCAGACAAGCGTCTGGGCAACAACCACCGCTTCCGCTTGAGCCACTAACCGAGTTCCAAAAGTTCGTGGCCTCTACCACGAGCCAGATTCTGCCCATTTACGGAGCTAATCTCTTCCGCCGCATTCCTTCGACTTTCGCACCTGTCGATCTAGCTCCGGTGCCGTCCGATTACATGATTGGCCCAGGCGACGAGTTGCGCATTCGCATTTGGGGCCAGGTGAATCAGCAGGCTAATGTGCGGGTAGATCGTTCCGGTGAAATCTATCTGCCACAAGTGGGTCAAGTGCATGTGGCGGGTCTTGCTTATTCGGAACTGGATGCGCACTTGCGCGACGCGGTAGGACGTGTCTACCGCAACTTCAACCTCAACGCGGATGTGGGCCAGATTCGTGCCATCCAGGTGTATGTAACGGGAGAGGCGCGGCGCCCCGGCGTCTATACGGTCAGCTCGCTGAGCACATTGGTGGATGCACTGTTCTCGAGCGGCGGTCCCTCGGTGGAAGGTTCATTGCGTTCGATCGAACTGCGCCGCGGTGGCTCGGTAATTACACGATTTGACCTCTACGACCTGCTGATCAGGGGTGATCGGTCAAGAGACGCGAAGCTGCTATCGGGAGATGTCATCTTCATTCCCCCGGTCGGGCCTGAAGTGGCGATCTTCGGTAGCGTGCGTAATCCCGGTATCTATGAGTTACAGCCGCAGGAGCGGCTGACTGACGCGCTTGCCGAAGCTGGAGGTGTTTCCGCGGTCGCAGCTGAGGCGCGCGTCTCGATTGAACGGATCGACGAACATCGTGAACGCCACGCGATGGAAGTATCTTTTGACACGGCAGGCATGGCACTCCCGATGGCGGACGGCGACGTGATCCGCGTATTTCCGATGGTGCCAAAGTACGACAAGACGGTCACATTGAGGGGAAACATCGCCGATCCAGGCCGGTTTGCCTGGCATGAAGGGATGCGCGTCAGCGATCTCATCCCAGACAAGGAGTCGCTGCTTACACGCAACTACTGGTGGCGGCGGGCGCAGATGGGGCTGCCGGCGCCTGAGTTCGAGCCGGAAGAGGGCCTAGCAGACCAACGGCAGCCGCTCGATAACCAGCCCGTGACAGTGGATTTCATATCCGCTGAGAACCGAGCCGTGCAGAGCCAGTCCGGCTTTGAGCAGAATCCAGGCATGAGCGCTCAGGGCCAATTCGGTTTTGGGCAATCTCCGGACTTAGGTACACAGGGGCAGTCCGGTCTCGAGCAAAGGGCGGATCTGAGCGCGCAGGGCCAATTGGACTCTGGGCAGGATCGAAACCTGAACGCGCAGAGCCAGTCCGGTTTCGGCCAAGGCTCAAATTTAAATGCGCAACAGCGTGCCGGGAGCGCTCCGCTCGCCGGTGCGCAGGCGGCTGTTTCCAACCGATTGTTTCCACCCTCGCAACGCACAGAGGTGCAACTCCCCGCTCCCGAAATCGATTGGGATTACGCGGTGATCGAGCGACTCGATCCGGGGACCTTGAAGACTGAGTTGCTTCCCTTCGACCTAGGCAAACTGGTGTTGCAGCACGACGCCACACAGGACCTGGATCTGAGGCCGGAAGACGTAATCTCGATTTTCTCGGAGGCCGATATTCACGTCCCCGTTGCTGAGCAAACCAAGCTGATTAGTTTGGAGGGCGAGTTCGTGCACGCCGGCGTTTATTCGGTCCACCCCGGCGAGACGTTGCACCAAATCGTCGAACGTGCCGGAGGCTTGACGGCCAATGCCTACCTCTACGGTTCGGAGTTTACGCGGGAGTCGGCCCGCGCCGTGCAGCAGGCCCGGATTGATGAGTATATGCAAAGCCTGAGCCTGCAGGTCCAGCGGAGCACGATAGCGCTGGCTACATCGCCCGCCGCCGCGGCGCAGAGCTTGGCGAGTGGCTCCGGGGTTCAAAACAGCATTCAAAACATATTGGCAAGCCTTCGGCAAATCCGCGCAACTGGGCGCATTGTGCTGCAGGTCAAACCCGATGCGACGGGGGTCGACAGTCTGCCGAATATCGCTCTCGAAGACGGTGATCGATTTTCCGTCCCGCATACCCCAGCGATCGTCAACGTCGTTGGAGCGGTCTACGATCAGAACTCCTTCCTCTTCCGGACGGACGGACGGGCAGGCACGTATTTGCGGTTGGCAGGAGGCCTAAATAAGGATGCCGACCGCCGGCGCGAATTTATTATTCGAGCCGACGGAGACGTGGTGAGCTACAGCACGAGTAATGGGCCGTGGGGCAGCGAGTTTAACGATCGGCAGATTTACCCAGGGGACACCATCGTGATTCCGGAGAAGATTTTCAAACCCTCGGCGATGTATGGCGTCATGAACTGGTCACAGTTGTTCTCTCAATTTGCACTCGGCGCCGCGGCCCTGGACGTGATTCATTAGCCGATGTTTTTGCACCTTCTGAGACATGCATATGAGTGTGCAATCAAGTTTGATGTCAACACAGGATGTTATGGCCACCGATATTTTAGTCTCGGATCAGAAAGGGCAGACCGAGCCCTCATTCGCTTCCCCTGCGGCTGGGCCGATCGTAAAAGAAGATGACGAGATATCGCTACTCGATCTTCTGATTGTGCTGGCCGAGCGGAAGAGCACCATCCTCTGGGTTACAGCCTCGTTTGCGATCGTGTCATTCGTCGTTTCATTGTTACTGCCCGTACGCTATACAGCGACGGTCACACTTCTGCCACCGTCGCAGAATTCGTCTTTAAGCACTCAACTAGCTGCACAATTTGGCGCATTGGGCCCGATGGCAGCCCTGGCAAGCGGCGGGGGCGGATTGTTCAGAAATCCGAACGATATGTACGTTTCCATGTTCAAGAGCCGCACCGTCGAGGATGCGATGGTGCGGCAGTTTGGTCTGATGCAGGAGTACAACAAGCGATATCTTTCAGATGCGCGCAAGAAATTTGAAAAACTTGCAGTCGTGGACGGCAGCGGGAAGGATGGCCTCATTCACATCTCGGTTGAAGATCACGATCCGAGCCGTGCTGCCGACCTTGCCAATGGATATGTCGATCAGTTCCGCAATTTGTCTCAACACCTCGCAATTACCGAGGCGGGCCAGCGCAGGATGTTCTTCGAGCAACAGCTCAAGCAGGCCAATCAGAGTCTTGCTGATGCAGAAGAGTCTTTAAGAGTAACAGAACAAAAAACGGGACTCATTCAGCTTGATAGCCAGGCACGAGCGCTCATCGAATCGGCCGCCGCGCTTCGCGCGCAGATCACAGCTAAGGAAGTTCAGATTCAGGGCATGCTGACGTACGCGGCAGGTGAGAACTCGCAACTCGTCGAGGCACAGCAGGAATTGGAAAGCCTGAAAGTGCAGTTAGCCAAATTGGGAGGCACCGGGGACGACCCAACTGGAATCATCGTCCCCAAGGGTCAAATGACAGACGCCGGTGTGGAATATGTTCGGCGGCTGCGCGATGTCAAATACTACGAGACCGTTTTTGACATTCTTGCTCGCCAATTCGAGTTGGCCAAGCTTGACGAGGCGAAGGAGGGCGCGGTCATTCAGGTCGTCGACCCAGCCTCGGTTCCTGACAAAAGGTCATTCCCCAAGCGATCGCTCATAGTGGTCGGAGCTACCCTTGTAGGACTTATCGCCGGGATCCTCTTGGCGTTATGGCAAGCTGTCTTCCGTCGCATGAAACATTCGCCAGACGTCTCTTCGAAGCTGACCCGCCTCCGTCGTGCATTCTTGGTGCGCGGTTGACGGATCTAAACCTCCATTTGCTCTGCTCCGAATATGTCATTGTTTAGCGCTGAGATTCAAAGAATTCGAACCAGTTCTCTTGCGCGCAACGCCGGGTGGATGCTCGTCGGCCAGGGGATGAATCTCATATTGCAGGCGGGATACTTTGTTCTTCTGGCGCGCCTGCTGGGGGTAAAGGAATACGGAGTGTTTGCTGGAGCACTTGCCCTTGTGAGTATTGCCGCCCCCTATAGCGGGCTTGGCTCCGGATTATTGTTTGTTCGATACGTCAGTTCGAATGCCGAGAGATTCGCCGCGTATTGGGGCAATATCCTGCTTTCGACCGTGGGCACAGGCTCCGTCATCACACTTTTTCTTTTCCTTGTTTCACCCCATCTGCTCGACAACGACAGCGCATCCCTGATTTTGCCGGTTGCTCTCGCAGATTGCATTTGCCGTCAGTTGATCGTTTCCTCGAGTCAGGTGTTTCAGGCTTTCGAAAAGATGAGAATGACGGCGATTCTCAATCTGCTGATCAGTCTCTTCCGTCTTCTGGCGATAGCAGTTATGGCCTCGTTCCCGCACCACGGAACGGCGCGGGTATGGGCCGCATTCTATCTACTTAGCTCAGCCCTGGCGGCCATCGTTGGCGTGGGAATTGTGATTGCGCTCCTGGGTGGTCCAAGATTCTCAACGCGCCTATTTCTTTCGAAGTTGGGCGAGGGATTTGGTTTCGCTTTTGCTGGCTCCACGCAATCGGCCTACAACGACATCGACAAAGCCATGCTGAGCCACTTTGGAATGAATGTCGCGAATGGCATCTATACCCTTGCATACAGAATCATCGACGTTGCAACGGTTCCGATCGCGGCGTTGGATGCAGCTGCACTCCCGCGATACTTCCGGCAGAGCAGTGAGGGGTATGTCAGCGTCAAGACCCTGTCAGTGCGACTTGCGCAGCGCGCACTGC
This sequence comes from uncultured Acidobacteriaceae bacterium, assembly GCA_963828325.1. Taxonomy (GTDB): domain Bacteria; phylum Acidobacteriota; class Terriglobia; order Terriglobales; family Acidobacteriaceae; genus Telmatobacter. Next base: position 132,776 of record CAWHEK010000031.1, on the reverse strand, counting down.
TATTCGGACTCATGATGGCAGCATTGATGTTTGCTGCCGCACCTTTGATTCCGCGTATAGTCGGCAGCGACTTCAGTAAGAGCGCAACCGCCTTACGCTGGCTCTGTATTATTCCGGCTTTTCGCGGCCTGCATCAACTCACGGGCAGCGCGATCACCGGGCTGGGATTCCAGCGATACCGGACCACCGCACAGTTCTCCGCGGCCGCTTTGAATTTCGGGCTGAACCTCTGGCTCATTCCGCAACATGGCTGGGTCGGAGCTGCCTGGGCCAGTATCGCCACCGACGGCGTCCTGGCGATCGCAAATTGGTCCATTCTGCAGTCCGTTCAGCATCGAGTCTTGGTGCCCTCGGCGAGAGGAGGCACGGCATGATCGCCGCGGTTGTGGTGCTTTATTTTCCTCGCTGGCAAGAACTCGACCGTCTTTTGCAAAGTGTTGTCGCCCAGGTGGACATCGTGCTACTGATCGACAACACTCCTGGTCTAATGCCGGAGGCCGCAGCCCTCACTTTGCAGTTTGACTCGCATGTTTCGTACTTCCCACTCCTGGACAATCTTGGAATCGCTGCCGCGCAGAACAACGGAATTGAGCGTGCCATAGCCGAAGGCGCATCGCACGTCATCCTCTTCGATCAAGATAGCGTTCCAGCTGCGGGTATGGTTCAGGCTCTGGTTTCAGCGGAGGCGGCCCTCTGCGGTCAGGGATCGCCCGTAGCTGCGGTGGGTCCGGTTTTTATCGACGAACGAACCGGTAGGGTCGCTCCAGTTGTGCGCTACAGCTATCTTGGCCTCAAAACCATCGCGGTCGAGCCTTCCGCTTCCAAGCCGATCGAGGCACATTTCCTCATTGCCTCAGGTTGCTTGATACGCACCTCAGTTCTTTGCTCCGTCGGAAAAATGCGTGAAGAGCTGTTCATCGATTGGGTTGATAACGAGTGGGGACTGAGAGCCCGGAGCATGGGTCTACGATGCTACGTCGTTCCCCAGGCGAGGATGGGGCACAGCGTCGGCGATGGATTAGTTCGCTTGCTTTGGAAGCAGATCCACCTTCATTCTGACGCGCGAAACTATTACCTGGTCCGCAATGCCATCTTCCTCATGCGGGTGAAGACGATGGGAATTCGATGGAAGCTCAGCTTTCTGCCCCGGCTGCCCCTTTATCTCGCGATCTATCCACTTCTCGCGAAACATAAATTGCGCCACTTTGCCATGCTTCTTCGCGCTGTGCATGACGGAATGTGCGGACGCCTCGGGAGGTTAAACCGCTCATGATGGAAGGGCAAGATATCGGCCTGGATACTCTGATCTGTACACTCACGATCGTCGTGCTGGCGAATTATCGTCTCCGCCGTTCCGTGTTGTATCCGCCGTTTCTCTTTTGCGGAATGTGGCTTTTCGAATCCGTTGTTTATCGTCTTCACCTGATCGACGTTGACCCTATTCATCCGATTACGTTGTGTGTTATTGCGGCCGGCGCGATCCTGTTCTCTTTCGGCGGACTCTGCGCCTTTCTTGTTCCCGAACGAATGATTGCAACCCGCCTAACGCTGATAGGGAAACCTAAGATAACTGGAAACTGGATGAGATACGTGGTCGTGCTTTTCCTGGCGGTCTGCGTGTGTTTCGCGATACGCGCGATGATGGTTACCGCAGCCGAAGCGGGCGGTGCGGGTGGCCTGTTTTTCGCAGTGGCGAGAGAGAACGTGATCGAAAACATCAACGAGGGCCACGAATCGATCCCGTGGTATTCGTATGCCGCAACGTGGACGATCTTCACAGCGACGCTGTTTCAATGTGAGCGAAGAGATCGAGTATCCTGGATCGCCGCGGCCATTGCTTTTGTCAGTTGTGTGATAAGCGGAGGCCGAGGAGGATTCCTATTTCTCTTTTCTTCGTTGATCTGCGTTTATCTCGTAAGGAATAAACGCGAGCGATTTGCAGCCGCCATGCGATTCGCGCGTTGGCCCATTCTGGGCTTCTTTCTTCTTTTTGCAGGTCTGCTCTTTGTGGACAAGAGTATATCGACGACAACCAATGCGCTTACCTTTGCGGGAAGGTCAGTGGTTAGTTACATCGTCGGTCCGGTCGCTGCTTTGGACCAGGTGCTCCTGCATCCTCTCGATTATTCCGGAGCGCCGAACCATACGTTTCGGTTCTTTCTTCGCATTGGTTCGTGGCTTGGATTGTTTTCCTATACCGCCGCACCGGGACTCGATAAGTTTATCTTCGTTCCCTTTGGAACGAATGTTTACACGGCATATAAGTTCTTTATCACTGATTATGGAACGTGGCCCTCTGTGGCCATTATGGGCATCATCGGATTCCTTCATACTCTGCTCTTTCGAAAGGCCCATACAGGCGGGGTACTGGGGTTGTATTTGTTTGCTTTGACTATTTTCCCGGTGCTGATGGTGATCTTTGACGATCAATATTCGCAATTCGGGCTCTACATCGATGCTCTTTTCTTTGCTACCGCCTATCTGACAATCAAGTCGATTCCCTGGCGCATTTTCAGGATAAAGAGTGACCAACATACATCTCGTGCTCTGGTGTTGCAAGACGAGAAACCTACGCTTACCGCCTCTAATCTCGGATGGGGGCGCCGTGAAACCTGATATGTCAAACGGTCAAAATCCGCCCAGATATCTGATGGTCATTAAGAACTTAAGTTTCCTCTATAGTCATTTTTTGCCTATGGCCGAAGCAGTTCAACGCGCAGGATGGGAAGTGTGGATCGCAGCGGAGGCCAATGACAATCCGCAGCGGATACCCGATGCTGGAATGAAATATATCGAACTTGAGGAGGCGGTCGGCCATGGGCACTTCGTCAAGACGGTGCGCTCATTGCGGGGTATCTACTCCACACTGCAAAACGTGAAGCCGCAACTGGTTCATTTTGTCTATCTCAAGAATGTCTTGACCGGTTCCATTCTTGCTCGCATGAGCGGAACACCTGCTATGTTAGGCGCCGTAACCGGACTTGGCAGCCTTTTTGCACAGGACCGGCTCACCTACCGGCTCTGGCTCCAAGGCGTCCTGATCGGTCTGCGATGGGGCTTTCAACATCCGAACGCTGTTCTAGCACTTGAGAATGCGGATGATCGCGATTATTTCGTGTCACACCGGGTGCTCCCAGAGGATCGCACTGTCATTATTCCAGGAGCGGGCGTAGAAGTGGATGAGATCCGGCCCGTTACTGAGCCGCCGGGTGCGAAAGTGATTTTCTGCGCGGCAAGAATGATTCGCGACAAAGGAATTCTAGAGCTTGCAGAGGCGGCGCGTCTCCTCCGAAGGCGGGGGCTCCAGTTTGAATTGTGGCTTGCCGGCGGCGCGGATCCAGGAAACCCATCCGCACTAACCCCCGGGGAGCTGTTAAGCATCGAAGCGGATGGAGCAGCGAAGTGGCTTGGTCACCGCCTGGATGTTTCTAAGCTGCTAGGCTCAGCGTCGGTGTTCTGCCTTCCAACCTACTACCGGGAAGGGTTGCCGCGAGTACTCGTTGAGGCAAGTGCTGCAGGCCTGCCCATCGTGACCACGGATGTTCCAGGTTGCCGCGAAGTTGTGACCCAAGGAAGAAATGGCCTCCTGGTGCCTCCACGCAACGTCATGGCTCTTGCAGACGCTCTCCAGCGTATTCTTGAGAACCACGAGGAACGCGGGAGAATGCGCATTGCGTCCAGGCAAATGTTCGAGGAAAAATTCACTTCAGATGCGGTTCGTGAAGCACTGAACAAGTGCTATGCCCGACTATCCGTTCCCATTGTCCTGTCCTAGCGGGAGATACTTCAGACCTTTCATCGATCCCGCAGCAAGAGGCTGATTTCGAGAAATCCGCATTCTGCCGGAAGCTATTGACTCGTCGCAACGCTTCCAATAACAATGGAAAGTCCGGGACGGGTCGAAAAGCGATTCCGGGGGCGCGGCAAGATTGCTGGACATGAGAAAGACCGATGAACAAGGGGATTTTTATGAAGAAAAAGGCATTATTGTTTATTGTGCTTGTCGGCGTGACCGGAACTACTTCTTTTGCCCCTTCTAGCCGGGCACAAGACGCGCCGCAACGGATTGAGATCACTGCGCAGCGTTTTGTTTTCAAACCCGGTGAGATTACCGTGAAGGTGGGTCAACCGGTTGTGCTGGTACTGAAGAGTCTCGATGTTGGACATGGGCTTCGAATTCAAGATCTTGACATCAACATCAAGGTCAAGGCCGGCGAAACGAGCGAAGTAACATTCACGCCGACCAAAACGGGCGATTTTGCCGGCCATTGTTCCGTATATTGCGGTTCCGGCCATCATTCGATGAGCTTCCTGTTGCACGTGGTCGCCTAACGATTGGACCATCGCCACCTCTCGAACAGCCCGTAAGGAATTCGAGTCTGGCACCCGACTTCGCAGGTGGACTGCGGGCACCGGGAGACTTTTTGCGGCCGATGCGCGTCGCATGATCTAGAATTGCCTGAGTCCCCCCGGAGGCCCTTATGAAACCTGCGCAGACGCGCGCGTTGGCGATCTTTCTGAGCCTTCCGGCTCTCACCGTCTTTGCACAGGCGCCTACTGCCGCGCCTTCGTCCTTTACGACAGTCGAACTCAATGTGACTCCTTCGCCGGCAACGAGCTCGGAGTTGAGCTTTCCCGCCGGAACATCCGTTGTGGACTTCGATATCTGGCCGACGGGCGCGGATGCCGTCATCCTGACCCATGACCAAGCCGGCAACCATGTCGTCAGCTGGCATGCGGGCGATGCGAACACCATTCCGCTGCTGGATTTACCGGCGACCTTTGCTGCCGCATCTCTCACTGTCCATCCCCTGGGCCAGCGCTTCTTTGTGGAGGGGAAGACAGGCCAGCAATCGCAAATCCTGGCGGTCGACAACGCGAAAGGAACCTGGACCGCGCACACGGTCTATCAAACGTCTGCCGTCGTGCGCCGTCTTTTGGTGGCGCCGCGGCCCTTTGAAACCGGCTACAACGACACAACGCAGCAGACGATCGAGAGCTATCGGATTTTCTTCGCCGAGCAGTTGCCGGGCGGTGTGTACTCCACGCGCTCGATTACCGAAGACGGGCAGCGGGAATACCAGGTGCTTGGACCCCAATCCACTTATGTAAAGATTCCTGACGAAGATCAAGACCCAACGCCCAACTTCGTCCCAACGGCGCTGCCGGAATCTTTTCACCCAGATGGGCATTTGCTGATCTGGGAGGATGGCAGTGGCTGCTTTCAGCAGCTTGCATACGCGGGCCAGAACTGGGATAAGCCATCACATATCGCCGGCAATCCATGCGGGGGATCTCTCACGGTGACCCCAAACGGCGCCGCTTTGCTGCATTGGAAAAGCGGCGTGCCGGGCGTGGCAGTGATTGGAGACCACGGCAGCACAACTTCTATGCAGGCCGCCGGCTATCAATTTATCTCGACTCCTTCCTCGGTGCCGGATGGGAAGGGAATCATCGGGCTGGTGGAAAAGGCTGGTGCGCAGACGCTGGTCTATGCGCCGATTCAAGTTCCGCTGGCCGACGTGATCAATGCGTGGATGTTTACCCAGGACGCCGCCGACCGCAATAGCTATATAGGTCAGGGCGGCCTCTTGCGCACGACCGACGAAGACCAGATGTACGAGCTTTACGACACCGAATCGTATGCCTGTGGACACTTCGATAGCGCAACGCCCACGCGGCCGTATCTTGTGACCACAGACATTTTCTGGGAGCTGGTGGCCTCGGCGTATGAGGGTACATTCATTGTGGAGGAGCGCCAGCAGGCGATGCCTGCGTTCTGGGCTTTTGTAGCCGCGGCGCGTCAGTCGCTCGATGCTACGTCACCCGGTTCCACCTGGGCGTCGGCCTTCGATGCGGTGGCGGACTCAGAGAGCACAACAGACGCTGCCGATGCGGAAGCTCTGCACATTCAGCAAGCGAGCGGTTCCTTTAACTCTGCAGTCTTCGGCAAGACGTTTAATTTTACGGAGCTCACGCCGCGTGGCTACTATACGGCTACGCCGGAGATGCAGCAGTACTTCAAAGCCGTTCATTACCTGACTTCAGTTTCCGCAGCGATCGACGCCACGCCGCTGAATGCGCTGCCCGACGACGTGAAAGCGAAAGCGCTCCAGTGGATTGCAGCCTACAGCGCTTACATTGCGCCCAGCCGTTCGCCGCTGGTGTGGAATTCCGAAGCATTTGTTCCGCCAGCATTTGCGCTTCATCCCGGCACCAGTCCGCAAATATTTCCACTCTCCTGGGGCTTTGACAATGAGGTGCTGCTGTCGACGGTTTACCACTCCGATTGGCCGGCGGCGGAACAGATCAAAGGACCGAAGGGTGCGCGCGGGCTGCCATCGGGTCTCGACCTTGCAGCCGCATTGGGCAGCGACTATGCCCGCTCGCTGCTGAAGCCGGATCTTGCGTCGTATCCCGCGCTCGGTCCGGCGATCGATGCACTCGAAAAGCGGATGCCGCAGGGCGCGGCGCAGCCGGATCTATATGATGCGTGGATTAACGCGTTGGCAATGCAGTGGGCCAACGATGCTACATTTCCGGGCAACGCGCAAGATGCGCTTTGGAGTACGAAGAGAATCCAGACGGGTCTGGCGTCGTGGGCCACGCTGCGGCACGCAACAGTGCTGGTGAACGAGAGGACGACTGCCGAGTGCGGCGAGGGCGGCTTCGAAGCCATTGTCCTGAGACCGCCGAGAGGATACGTCGAGCCGGATCCGAAAACCTTCGAAGCGATTGCATTGCTATTTGACCAGATGGAGCAAGTGGTCGCGAAGTCGGCGAACTTTACCGGAAACTCTGCCCCAGGATCCCACGGAGATCGTGGACTCTTCGAACGACGATGGAGACTCATCGAAGGACGCTCCTGCACAGCCGCTGCAAGCAGGCATTATCCGCCGCCTGCAGGCAACAGCGGCCAAGACGCGGCTCTTCGAAGCGATGGCGCAGAAAGAATTGCGGAATCAGCCACTCGCCGACAGCGATTATGACGAGATCCTCTTTGTAGGCGGGGTGGCGGAGCATGATTTTCTGGTTTACAACAGTCTCGCCAGCGCGGACCTCGCGCTTTCGACGCCCAACCCGATCATGAAGATTGCCGATGTGGCCGGAGGAGGCGAAGTGCCGTATCTCGAAGCCGCGGTTGGACGACCGCTTGAGTGGGACCAGGTGGTTCCCTATTTTGGCCGGCGCGAAATTGTGAAGGGGAGCATTTACTCCTATTACGAGTTTCCGTCGCCCACACCCCTCGCGGATCAGAGCTGGGCTGGAAAGCCGGCCAACCCGGATGCCGATCCTGTGAATCCGTCGCCGGCAGACAAAGCCGTAGCCGGCAAGGTCGAAACCCAGGCGCATCCGGCGTGGGTCAGCTCTTTCATCTCGAGGGAGAGCCTGGCATGTCCGGCAGAACCGCCCTTCTAATAGTTGCCGCGGCAATTCTCATGGGTCCGGCGGCGGAAGCGCAGCAGGCTGCCGGCGATTTTCGGCTGCTCTTTACCGGCGATGTGATGATGTCGCGCCTGGTGCGGATCGAGATGGAGCAGCGAAGAACAAGTCCGTGGGCTGGATTTGCCGAGCTCTTTCACAGCGCGAGTTTCGTCGGCGGCAACTTCGAAGGCGCAATCGGCGATCCGGCAAAGTGTCCCGTAGAGAACAAGCTCTGCTTTGCCGTGCCCGACGCAGCAGCCGAGACGATGAAGCAGGCGGGATTCAGCATGGTGAGCGCGGAGAACAACCACTCCGGCGATCTGGGGCAGGCGGGCCGAATTGAAACGCGCGAAGCATTCCGGCAGAGCGGCTTGCCGGCGGTGGACTTCGACAGCTCACCGCAGTTTTTTCGTTTTGGCGAATTGACGGTCGGCTTTATCGCGGTGACGATGGTCAAGGCCGCCGATGGGCGCGTGCAGCAGGTGCCTTCAGTTGAGATGGCGCAAAAGCTGCGGCTCGCTCGGCAGCTGGCGAACCTGGTGGTGGTCTCGATTCATTGGGGCAACGAACTGCAGGATTGGCCCACCGATACGCAGCAGCAGCAGGCGCGCTGGCTGGTCGAGCACGGAGCGGACCTGATCGTCGGGAATCATCCGCATGTTGTCCAGGCTCCTGCATGCGTTGAGGGACGGCCGGTTTTCTTTTCGCTTGGCAATCATCTCTTCGACCAGAAATATGCGGAAACCAAGGACGGGATGATCGCGGACTGCAGCGTCCACGCCGGCCGCCTGTTGTGCGGCGCGCTCAGCACACATACCAACGAGACCACGGCTTATCCCCGTTTGGTGGGCAGAAACGCGGTGGCCGATCAGGCTCTCGCAGGCTGCACTCCTCAACTCGGTCCGGGCGCGGAGGTCAATGGAGTCACCATCCGGCCAGAGCCATGGTCGGCCGATCAGCCGGTTGATGGAGTCATTCTCGACGGCGATCGGGAAGGGAAGTTAGCGTGGCAATCAAGACGGCAGGAGCTGGTTTCGCTGCAACTGGTCAAGACAATGGCGGCCGAACCATTGCTGCTTTCGTTGGAGCGGCATCCCTCGTCGATTGACGATGAGGTTGGATTGCGACCCTATGTTTACGCGGTTGGACCTCATGGCCTGATCGCGCGGTGGCGAGGCTCGGCATTGGCATGGCCGCTGATCGATGCTGTGGAGTCGAAGGACGGAGTGCTATGCGCGCTGCATCGCGGCGACTCTTTCCTGATGCCCGATCCGACGACGAAGAAGACTCGAATCGCCGCTTACCGATGGAACGGATTTGGGTTCAGCGGCATTAGCACTCCACCCGAATGCGAGACGATTCTCGATCACGCCGCTGAATGATGGCCGTTGTGGCAGACCGGCATCAAGCGATTTCGTATGGATGCCGCTGATGCCTGGAAAGCAGGCTTGCGGCAATATCGTCGCCCTGGATCATTTCGGTTTTCGGGTCCCAGTAGATGTGATGCTGCACCTTCATGACGATCCAATGCAGCAGGCAAGTGGAGCAGGCACGATGCCCAATCTCGGCCGGCGCTACCGGCGCCTTTCTTGAATGAATGCAGTCAAGCCAGTTTCCGTGCTGGTCGTCGGACGTGTAGGGATGCCAGCCATCGGGCCCAATCAACGATTCGAGAATCGCGGGGTCGCTTGCGCGGAGCGGAGCGATCTTAACAGGGGGAGAATTCAAGGATGCGGTCGGCGTGGTTCCGGTGTCGCGGCACACAAAAATCCAGCCCTTGTCGCCAATCCACTTGATGCCGTTTTCGAATTCGCCTGAAATCGTCATGACGACGCCGTTCTCATAGCGGCCGTAGGTTTTGAATGGGCCGTGGACATTCCAAAGGCCTTCTGTCGGGAAGTCGGCATGGCCCCAGAGTTCGACGGGACCTGTGAGCTCGGTATTCATTCCCCAATGCGCGGTGTCGACATGATGCGCGCCCCAGCCGGTGATCATGCCCGCGCCGAACTGCTCCATGCGTAGCCATCCGGGGCGGTCGAAACCTTTTTGCGGCATCACGCGGTCAACGGTGTAGGGCACTTCGGGCGTTGAGCCGAGCCACTCATCGTAGTTGAATCCTTCAGGCACCGGCATGGGTTGCGGATTTCCGCCGGCGGGGTCGCCTGGAAGGCCGATCTCGACCCGCTGCACGGTGCCGATGCGGCCATTACGCACCAGCTCCACGGCGCGCGCAAATTGTTTCCACGAGCGCTGCTGCGACCCCACCTGAAGAATCTGCTTGCTGGCATTCACGTGATCGACCATGGTGCGTCCATCCCGAATGGTCAGTGACGCCGGCTTCTGGAGATAAACATCCTTGCGGGCGGCAACAGCGGCGACAGCAAGCCTCGCGTGCTGATGGTCAGGGGTCGAGATCAGGACAGCATCGATCTCCTTGTCAGCAAGCAGTTCTCTCGAATCGGAGTAGCCCCTTGTGCCGGTGTAAGGTTTGCCCAACTTCTTCGTATAGGCATCGTTCACAAATTGCTTCCCCTGTTCGACCCGCTCCGCGCTCAAATCGCAAACGGCCACAATGCGGTTGTCGCGGCCAGGAACGCCGGTGAATTGCAGCACGCCCGGCATATCGTGGCCACGCGAGATACGGCCGACACCGATGGCTCCGATGTTGATCCGATTAGAAGGCGCGGTGGCGCCGAAAACCGAGCTGGGAACGATGGCAGGGAACCCGGCGGCGACCGCGCCGGCGAATGAACTTTGAATGAATTTTCGTCTTGTGCCGATCATGAGTTTGTCTCCTGGGCCTTAATGGCGCAGCGGACTTAATCTACAACAATCAGGTGCTCGTTGTCAGCGGGAAGCATGGGCTCATTCGCGCAACGCCAACAGTGATAGCATCATAGATGACCGATGCAAACAAAAAAGCTGCAGATCATTCCCCTGGGCGGGCTTGGCGAGTTCGGCATGAACTGCCTTGCGGTGCGCTGGGAAGACGACATTATTGTGATCGACGCGGGACTGATGTTCCCGGAGACGGAGCTGTTGGGCGTCGACATTGTGGTTCCCGACATTACCTACCTGATTGAGAACAAGAAGCACGTTCGGGCGATTGTCCTGACCCATGGGCATGAGGATCACATTGGCGGGTTGCCGTGGATTCTGAACGAGCTGAAAGTTCCGGTGTATGCCACGGAATTCACGCTGGCCTACGTGGAAGACAAGCTGGAAGAGCACCAGCTTCTCGATGAGATCGAACTGATTGAGATTGCGCCGAAGGAGAAGTTTACCGTCGGGCCGTTCACCATTGAGCCCATCCGGGTGACACACTCGCTGGTGGATTGCGTGGCGCTGGCGATTGAAACGCCGGTGGGCGTGATTATTCATACCGGCGACTTCAAGATCGATCTGGCTCCGCTGGATGACAAGGCCTTTGACCTGCATACCTTTGCCGAGTACGGCAAGCGAGGTGTGCTGGCGTTGTTTCAGGACTCTACGAATGTAGAGCGGCCGGGCTACACGCCCAGTGAGCGGGCCGTGATTCCCCGGCTCGACGAAATCCTGACGCAGACCAAGAAGAAGCTTTTCTTCAGCTGTTTTTCGTCGTCGATCTATCGCATTCGCATTGCCATGGAACTGGCGCGCAAACATGGGCGCAAGGTTGCCGTGGTGGGCCGGTCGATGGTGGAGAGCACGGAGATCGCGCAGGACCTTGGCTACATCGATATTCCGCCGGGATTGATGATCAATCCAGGGCAGATTCGCGACTTTCCGCCCGAGCAGCTGATGATCCTGATCAGCGGCACGCAGGGTGAGCCGCTGAGCGCGCTGAGCCGCGCGGCGGTTGACAACCACAAGCACGCGCACATCGATGCGGGCGATACCGTGGTGTTGAGCTCGAGAATCATTCCGGGCAACGAGAGCGGGATCTTCAGAGTGATCGATCACCTGAGCCGGCGCGAGGCCAACGTAATTTACGACGACGGGCAGCATGGGCTGATCCACGTCAGCGGTCACGGAAGCCAGGAAGAAATGCGGCTGATGATCAACCTGGTGCGGCCGAAGTTCTTCATCCCGATTCACGGAGACTATCGTTTTCTGCGGCAACACGCGAAGCTGGCCATGGAGACGGGAGCGGTGGAACATGCCATCGTGATTGAAGATGGCGACGTGCTGGAACTGGACAAGGATGACGCGCGCAAAAAGGATAAGGTGACCGCGGGACGCATTCTCATCGACTCCGGATCGTCCATCGACGTGGTCGAGGATCTGGTAATTCGCGACCGGCGCATCTTGTCAGAAGACGGCGTGGTGCTGGCCGTGATGGCGATCAACAAAAAGACCGGCAAGGTGGAGCGCGAGCCTGAAGTGCTGATGCGCGGATTCGGCGGCGCAGACATTACAGACCAGGCGCGCTTGATGGTGCTCAAGACGCTGGACGGACTGAGTGCGGAGCAAAAGTCAGACTACGGCATGGTGACTGAACGCGTACGCGTGGAGCTGAAGCGCCTCATCCAGAAAAGCACAGGCCGGCGGCCGATGATCATGCCGGTGATCCTGGAGATCTGAAGAGCAGAGATCAGAGAACATGCAAGCGCGGGCGAGGACGCCGGCGCTACAAGAGCCCGGCGCTTAAAGAGAACAGAGAGCGCGAATTCTTCACCTTGGCCGGGGCAAGAAAGCAAAAGCAGATCCTTCGACTCACCACCCCCAAACTGAAAGACGTTCGGGGCTCCGTTCGCTCAGGATGACACCGACGCAGGGGTTGAGATCAGTCGGGGTCGTCCGGTTTGTCGAGGCAGCGAAGTAGTTTATCGCTGCCGATGACGAGTTGCCCTTGCTGGACGCTGCCGAGAATCTCAGCGCGGACATTTTCCAGTCTTGGAAGGTTGGCAGAGGTCGAGGTGGATTCAATGCCGGTGCGCGCGGGGAGTGCTTTTACGCTGTTGCCGTTTTCGAGCGCGAGGGGATCGACCTCGAGTGGCGGAGCGAGCCGGTCGCCTTTTTTGGAGAGGGTGACCTCCTGGACCGATTCGGTTGTGGGCACGGGTGTGCGCGGGATGGTTTGCATGGCGATCTGAAGACCTCTGAGGATCAGGGACGATTGTTTGGGATCGATCCGGTCGGAGAGGATGCCATCGAAAACCTTGGCGATGGATTCCTGGATGGCGGCGAAGTCCTCAGGCACGGGAAAATTGAGTCCTCGGAGATCGGTATGACTGACTCGCGTGTGGACGCGAGCATGGAAGTAGCAGAATAAGTGTTCGCGCATGGCGGGTGACTTGCAGCGCAGTCCGCTCGGTTTGATATGCCTACATGCCTGGTACATGGGTCCCTCGCAAAATATTTTCCCTTAGATTTTGGGGTTAAGTGTTTTAAATTCAGTGGTTTATATCTTTGATCACCGGCTGTATCCCATTGAAAACATTGGAGTTGACGGCCAAAATCGTCCAAGATAAGGACTTAAGAGCGCTTTTTCAGGCTTTGAAGCCAGTTTTGGGTGAAATCGCCCCGCAAAGAAGGACGGGCGGCCGCAGATGCTGGAATCCCCGCCAGCACCTGTGAGCCGCCCATCGATTCTTCAGAAGGAGAAAATACCCAACTAAGAACAAGTGTAGCGAAAAGGTGGAAATAATCGGCAAACTTGGTGAGATTTTTATTTGCTTTGGAATGAAGGATTTGGGGTGGAAAGAGAGGAGGTGAGCTATTGACAAGAAATTAGGGGAACATGGAGGCACGGCGCGGAGGGTTTGTTTCTGGTGGGTAGGATTCGCGAAAAGCAACCGCGGATCCTTCGGTCGCCTGAGCGACCTCAGGATGACAGAGTTGTGGTGGGTGGGTGCCAACTCTTACCGCGGTATTGGTCGATACCTTCGTCCGATAGACCCGTGGTCGTGCTTCTGCGAGTCTCGGGTTGAATGGTCACTCGCTCGGACATCGAAACCTTCGTACCCCTCTAACGCTGATGCCGGTTATTCCGGTAAGTCAATTTGGCCGTCGATATGGAACTTGCCCGTGACGACGGGGGCTCCGGTATCCGGCTGGCCTCCGCCGATGCTGATTGCGTAGTCACCTTGCGCAATGATCGGATTTCCATCCTCAGTGACCATGCCCAGATCGCGGTTCTTGAGCTCGAAGTGAACTTTCTGGCTCGCGCCTGCTTCGAGATGAATCCTCTGAAATCCGCGGAGAGCGATTTGCGGAGCACCCTTCACGTCAGGGAATTTGAGATAGACCTGGACGACTTCATCTCCCGCGGCCTTGCCGGTGTTGGTGACTGTCACATCGGCGTCGACAGGCTGGCCGGCTGCCACAGCCTGCGCGGGGACACTCAGGTTGCTGTAGCTGAATGTTGAATAGCTGAGCCCATAGCCGAACGGATAAAGGGGCTTGCCGTTGAAGTACCGATAGGTGCGGTTGGCCATTCCGTAATCTTCAAAGTTGGGCAACTGGCTGATGCCGGTATAAAACGTAATCGGCAACCTTCCCGCAGGATTATTTTTGCCGCTCAGCGTCTCAGCGACTGCCGCTCCGCCTTCCTCGCCTGGATACCAAGCCTCAAGGACCGCGTTGGCATGGCCGTTGATCCAATTGACAGCGAGAGCACTGCCGTTGATGAGTACGACGGCGAGCGGCTTGCCGGTGGCTGCTACTGCCTCGACCAGATCTTCCTCCTGCTGGGGAAGATCGAGACTGGTGCGATCTCCACCCAGGAATCCCGGTTCGCTCACCGGCATCTCCTCGCCTTCAAGTTGGCTGGTGATGCCCACAACGGCGATGACGGCATCGGCATTTTTGGCCGCCTCAATGGCTTCGGGAGAAGGCGCATCGCTGACCTTGGCCCAGATCAATTCGGCGTGCGGCTTGCCGTCGTTGTTTCCATACATGATTTCGAGGGCGATCTTCTGGCCCTTCACAAAGTGGATGCGACCGACGCCCGAGGAGAGCCCACCTCCTCCGCCTCCGAATGCCACCGCGATCTGCTTGCCGTCGGCTGTAAGCCTTGCGAAACCTTCTGCACGAACACCGAGGACAAAATCGCCAGACTCAGTGGGTGTCAGGAATCCCGACCATTGAACGCCAAAGGCCTTTCTGCTGACGACCTCCGGCGGCAAGGTGCTGCTGGTGAGCTTGACGTTGGATTCAGTGCGGCTGACCAGAGGGGTAGTGCTCGCTCCGGGAATGGGCCGGCCCCGCATCATGCCTTCGTTGTAATCGGCCTTCAGGCCAGGCTTGCCGTCGGGAGTGGTAAGAACGCTGTCGGGAACAGGGGTTCCATCGGTGCGAAGGAACTCGGTTCCAGGAACAAACGTGATCGTGGTGTTGGGAAACTCAGCATGAAGGCCGTCGAGAATGGAGACGGTATGGGTTGGCTGGCCGGCATAATTTCCGAGCAACGGCCGAGTCTGGTCAGCAAGGGGGCCGATGACGGCGATCTTCTTGATTCCCGGATTGAGGGGAAGCAGGCCATCGTTTTTCAGCAGGACCATGGACTCATTGGCAAGTTTGCGCGCGAGCGCACGATGCTCATCGCTATCAAGTTCTTTCTCATCGATTTTTGTGTAGGGGACCATGTCGGGAGGGTCGAACATGCCGAGTTTTATGCGAGCCGTAAACAGGCGAATGAGCGCCGTGTCCAGCGTGCTCTCAGGCAGGTATCCCTGTTGCACCGCATCGATGTATGCCTTTTCGTCGGGATCGCCGAACCTCGAAGTGAAAGTGACGCACTCGTTGTCCATACCTCTGATCACGGAAATGGCTACGCCTTGCGCCTGGCTTGGACGATAACGGTGATTGGCGGCCACGTCGCGAACCGCATCGCAGTCGGAAACCACGTATCCTTGAAAACCCCACTTGCCGCGCAACTGGTCTTGCAGCAGGTATTGGTTGGCGCACGCAGGCTGGCCATTGATGGCGTTGTAAGCGCACATGACAGAACCGGCTTTGCCTTCCACGATGGCGGCCCGGAATGCAGGCTCGTATGTATCAACCTCGTCGTGTTTGCTCACGTCCACATCGGCAAAGTGGCGCGTAGGCTCAGGACCGCTGTGCACGGCATAATGCTTTGGCGTTGCAATGGCCAAGTAGTATTTTGGATCGTCGCCCTGCAGCCCGGTGACGTAAGCAACGCCCATGCGGCCGGTGAGAAACGGATCTTCGCCATAGGTCTCCTGTCCGCGGCCCCAGCGCGGGTCGCGGAAGATATTCAGATTCGGGGACCAGAAATCCAGGCCGCCCATGATGCCGGTGTGTCCTTCGCGCACATTTTGCACGTGCTTGATGCGCCCCTCTATGCCAATCTGCCCGGCCATCGAATGAATGTCTGGAGCGTCGAATGTGGCCGCGAGGCCAATCGGCTCGGGATACTCGGTTACGCCCTGGTTGATCACTCCGTGGAGCGCCTCACTCCACCATTGATATGCCGGTACATTAAGCCGCGGAACCGCCGCGGAATTGTTCTGCATTTGCGTGGCCTTCTCCGCAAGAGTCATCCGGTGCACCAAGTCGGCAGCCCTTTGTTGGGGCGCCAAGTTCGTGTCCATATAGGGAGGAGTTGTTGCATCCTGGGCAACCAATGGCTGTACTGCCAGGGCGAAGAGAAGCGGTCCAGCTGCGAGGAGAAATCTTTGCATGACGCATTTATTCATATTGTCCCTCAAATTGAGAATTAGGCTGACCGCTTCCTAGTGGCCTTACGATCCCACAGCAGGCCCGCATTCTGATCATGATATGCGGGCCGACACATAGAATATCGGAACGATCGCGGCATGGTTCGGATTGGAGAATCGAGCGCGCATCCGAGAGCAGAGTATCTCTGACCGCGCCCGCACTCAGCTCAAGATGATCTTGCGCGCATCGCTTTCCGGGTCATCCACCATTCGGCATTGATTATCCCAGACCATGGTCCTGTTGCTGTCAGGATCGGTGGGCAACCAACGCAATTCCGGCAGGCTGGGATTTCCTTTGGCTGCAAATGCAGCCCACGCGGCAGCCATCCTCTTTGCCAATGCCTGCGCCTCGGGAGTGTTGCCTGTACCTTGCTCGCAGCGCTTGGTGTTGTCGAAGCAGAATTGCAGCTCGGAGGTGTGCCAGGCGCCTGCGTCTTCCAACATGGGCGATTGCCACGTGAAGTAATACGCGAAGGCTGGCGTTGCATTCTGCTCGTGCTTTAACCGGGCCATCTTCACAATGTTGTTCCGCATGGCGAGACTGTTCAACCCAAAGGCCCCGCCGCACATATACGACAGCGTGCGGATGCTCTTTTCCGGATGCGCCTTCTTCAAAGCGGCAACCAGGGCGGTGGCTTTGTCATCGCCATAAGCCCTCGCGAGGTTGGCGTGCCATTCTTCTTCAGTGGGGCGGTTGTGCATTTGGTTGCCTTCTTCGCTCACGGAGCCGAGCAACATGGGCACGTTCTTCGATACTTCCGGCGCCACGTCGAAGAAGGACCGAAGATTAATGATTTTGCCGTCGAGCGTCGGCGACCAGCCAACACGCGGCGGTCCGGGAGAAAACGGGCCAGCCCCGCCACGCATGGGAGGATTGATCTTGGAGACGGCCGCATTTCCGGCGGCCATCAGCTTTGGCCACTCCACTTTTTGCAAGGATGCAAGGTCGTTGGGCTCGAGCCCAAGCTCTTTCATCAATTGGCGGGCGACTTCTGTCTGCTGCGCTTTGTCGGGAATATTGCCGCCGCCTCCCGACTGGACAGAAGCGCGATGGAAAAGGCCGACCGCCGACGGCATCCCCATTAACGTGGTCACCTTAGAACCACCACCCGATTGGCCATAGATCATCACGCGATCCGGATCGCCGCCGAAGTTTGCAATGTTCTCCTGAACCCATTTGAGCGACTGAACAAGGTCGGTCATCCCCACGTTGACGGAGTCTTCGTAGGCGGAACCGCCGATCTCGGAAACATCGAGGAAACCGAGAATGTTCAGCCGATGATTGACGGTGACGGATACGACATCGTGATAGCGCGCCATCTGCGCGCCCTCCTGCGAGGGGAGCTCGTAGGAAGAACCGAAGCTGTATCCTCCACCGTGAAAGTACACCAGGACGGCGCGCTTGCCGGTGAGGCTGGGCGTCCACACGTTGAGCTTGAGCATGTCCTCGTTCTGGTAGCCGTCGTCCCAGTCCTGCAGAAACGTTTGTTCGATCGCCGTCCAGGGGTGCAGGTTTTGCGGGCAATTCGCCCCGTAAATCAGGGCCGGATATTCGTCCTTCCACGGTGCAGGAGACTTTGCCGGAAGCCAACGGTTTTCCCCACCCGTGTCCTGACCATATGGAACTCCCTTAAACGTAAAAACTCCTCCATCGAGGAAGCCGCGCACCTTGCCGTACTGCGTATTGGCAATTGCGGAACGGGGAGTGGAGCAGTTTCCCGGCTCCTGGTGGACGCCGGTCTTGGTGCTATCGGATGCGTTGGAGGTTTTGGCAAGAGCGACACCCATGCCGGCGGCTGCCGAAAGAACAAGCGCCTGACGGCGATTCATGCGAATTCCAGATTTGGATTCTGAAGTCATAGTTTCTCCCTTATTCCCGTTGCCTTGGTTACCCTATCGCGGCCGGCCGCAGGGTGGTCGGGCTCGTCGGGTGACGCCCTGCGGTGTGACAAAAAAACGCGCGGCCGAGAAAACGTATTCTCGCAGAAAACATTAGACGGCGCCGCTCTCTGGTGTCAAGAAAAACAGACAGCGAGCGACGGAACCGGTTTTGCTCCGATTCAAAAAGCGCGGATTAGGCGGACTTAGATTGAAATTGAGTGAATGAAGTGCTTTGATTTAATCTCTTGCTGGTTTCTGACGATCTCCGCTGGTTCTCAACGCCTATGAGCGCATTCGAAGGCGAGAACCGGATGCGATTCCGGCAAAGGGGCAGTTTGCAGCTTGGTCAGATCATCTGTTTCGGTGTTTCGAGTTCGCCAGGAACCACTGAGGAGGCCATCGATGGGTATTCAACGGGCGCGCAGAAGGCTTTTGATGGAGTCTGTTTCAGCCCAATGGATCGCAGCCGGTATTTTTGCGGCGGCATGTGTATTTGCCATAGCTCAGCTCGTAATGAGGGCCTCGGCGGCGCAGGAGGGTCCTGAAACCTACGATCACGATCCAATGGCTCTGATAGCCGCCTACAAGCACGTGGAGGTGGCATCGGTCTCCGATGCAATCGAGCAACTCATGCACCGGAAGATGTATCTGTCCCACAAAATGCAGCCGCTATTCCCGGCCAGATTCGCCGGTTTCGCGTTGACTGTGCGCCTTAAGAAAGAGGAGAACGACGATCCCAGCGCGCTGGACGGGATGCTGGCGGCGATCGATCAGGGCGATAAGGATTCGGTGTACGTGATGTCGATTGAAGACGGCGCGGACATCGCGGGTATTGGTGGGCTCATGGGCACCGCCATGGATGCGCGCGAATTCAGCGGAGCAGTGATCGACGGCGGCGTGCGTGACACTGCCTATCTGCGGAAGATTGGGTTTCCAGTATTCGCGACGGGAGTCACGCCCGCGACAGCTGTTGGGCACTACCGCTTTGCAGGCGCGCAGATTCCGGTAGTTTGTGACGGGGTCGCCGTTCACCCCGGAGACATTGTGACCGCGGATTCCGACGGTGTGGTGATCGTGCCCCGCGAAAAAGCTGTCGAGGTTTTGTTACTGGCTCAGCAACTCGACTTCAAAGAACATTCAATGTACCCGCTGATCGAAAAAATGAAATCGATCGAAGCTGCGGTGAAACAGTTCGGCAGGTTGTAAAGCCTGGAACGGCTTTCTGGCGAAAGCGTCGCCAGCATGATCCGAAGCCGCTTCATCGGCCGTATTTTCGAGCTTCTGTTCCGCGCCTCCCCGAGGTGGGCAGGCGCGGAACGTTCTTAGCGAGCTAGAACTGGTATTTCGCCGCGAGTTGCAATTCGCGCATGGCCCCCGGAGCACCTTCACCAGGCGTGCCGGTAATGCGGCCAAACGTGGAAGAGCTAAAATTCAAATTTGGCTCGTTCCAGTTGGGGTGATTGAGAGTGTTGAATGTCTCGAAGCGAATCGACAATAAATGCTTCTCGTTGTAAGGCATCGCGAAATCCTTGTGCAGGGAAGCATCGAGGTCAGTAAATCCGGGAGAAGTGAAGCTGCCCCGCTGGAGAGTTCCGAAGAATCCGGGAGCGGCTGGTGTGTAGGCTCCCTTATTGACCCAGTCGTTCAAAGTTCTGGAGCTGCCGCTGAGATAGGGACTCTGTCCGGTCGGATTGGGCCGATCGAAGTTGCCAAAGGGAGATGCGATGCTGGCGTTGTCAATGCCCAGAAGCGGAGTCGCAACGACGCCGGTCTGGTGGGTAAAGATACCTCCCAGCTGCCACCCGCCCACTAGTTCGCCAAGGGCTTTGTTCGTCGAAAATAGTTTGCCGGGGCCGATGGGCAATACGTAAAGCGCCGAGCCAACGAAGCGATTTTTCACATCGAATGCGGAACGGCCATATTCGCACGGAGTGCACTCGCTGTCTTGCGGATATAGGTTGTCATTCCCCTGGTTACGGATTCCGCTGGTATCATCGAGCGATTTGCCGCGAGTATACGAGGCGATCACATTGAGACCACGGCTGAAGCGGCGGGTCGCTTTGACGCTGAACGCGTTGTAATTACCGGAGCCAGAGTCGAGGACGTATTGGATTCCCCCCATGTTCGCGAAGGGAGTGCGGGAAGCGACTGAGCTTGAGGCACCCGAACCAATGTATCCATATGGCGTGGCCTGGTTTGCATTTTTGAACCCATAAAGATGACGGTGGACTGCGCCCTGGTATCCCAATTCGAATGACCAGTCTTGTCCAACCTGCTGCTGGAGATTGAGCAGAAACTGCTCGGTATAGGTTGTCTTATGAGTTGGGGCATTGGAGAACGCGGTGGTGGGACCAAGATTGGAGATTGCGCCACCGCCGGCGCCCGGGGACGCGTTGGCCCAGGTCAGAGTGGAATTACCGTAGATCCCAGGGGTCGAGTCCGAATTCGACACCGTGACGCGTCCAGCGATGTTGCGCGCCATATCGAAGTAGGCGTTGCCGATATCCTGGTTGTAGAAAATTCCGTAGCCGGTGCGGATCACCAGCTTGGGGTTCGGCGAGTACGAGACGCCGAAGCGCGGTGCAAAATTGAGGTAATGAGTATCGAGGAGAGGACCATTGGGGAAGATGCCGTTGCTGCATACCGGCGGCGGTCCCAAGGTTGTTGTCCATCGGATGGACAGGTCTTGATACACGTTTGAGGGAGAGCAGTTGCCCTGCCGGACGTAGAATGGCCATTGACTTTGCTGATATGTGGTGCTGATGTCGCCCCGCTTCGGCATTTGCTGAACATCGACATTGAAATTATTGCCGAAGGTGTCATTCCAAGGCGGCGTCAATTCGTACCTCAATCCCGCCGAGATCGTCAGGTTGGGCAGCACCTTATATTCGTCCTCGCCGTAAAAGGCTTCGACATTCCGCACATAGTTCGCATCTGCCACAGCCACCGCCACAGTTGACTGGTAGAGATCGCCGAGCAGGAAATCCGCCATGGCATCGCCCCCAGAGAGCGTAATGCTGCCGGGCGTGCCCGAATCGAGTGCGGTGGCGAGTGGTTCAGCGCTGAATTGGCCGCGCGAGAACTGATTTCCAAGTTGGTTGAAAGTCTGCCGGTTGTACTCGAAGCCGAAGCGGAAGGAATGCTTGCCCTTGACCCAGCTGACGTTGTCGACAATCTGCCATGTGGGATCGGTGACGACGTAGGGGCCATCCCCTCCGAGATCCCCAAAGCCGCCACTGGCACCACCCCAGATGCTTTTTGTTGTTCCGGTCGGCCCCGAAGCGAAGGACACGGCAGGAATGCCCCAGGTTGAGGGAAGACCTCCGGTGAGACCCGGGATCTTAACCAGGTCCACCACATCGGTGGTGTAAGCGGACAACAAACCGAGGGAGTTAAAGAAGTGGGTATAGCCGAACCGTGCCTCGTTCACAACGGTAGGCGTCAAGGTCCATGTGTTGGAGCCCATGTACTGGTAATAATTGGTGACGATTTTGCTCCCTGCTCCCAGCAAACCCGTCGATAAGATATCTTCGTTCCCTGAGCTATATCGGAAGGCATATTGCGACTTCTGGGACTGAATAAAATCGCCGCGGACGGTCAGGCCCTGCCGATCCTGTGGTTGCATGGTGGTGTATGTGTAGTTGTTTTGTACTGCGCCGTTGGCGAAGAATGGCACCGAGCTTGTCCCCAGATAATTCAGCAGCGCCGTAGACTGCGCGGCGATGCGGTTGGAGCAGATGACATTCGCCTGTCCGTTGCACATGAACTGTGTTTTGCCGAGGCCGTTGGCGTCTCCAGTTGCAGGATCGTAGATGGTGACTGGAGTTCCATTGGCGGTGGTAAAACCCTGGAAGTTGCCGCCCGCTATGGCTGGGGAGGGTACGACGGTGTGGGCAAAGTTGATCGCGCGAATCTTCCTCCATTCGTCGTCGACCATGAAGAAAAATCTGTCTCTTCCGTTGTAGACCTTGGGAATCCAGATTGGTCCGTCGAGTTCAAATCCATAGTCGTTCCACTTGTAGGGAGTTACTTTGGGAGCCGGAGGCGGAGTGTAGATAGCGAAGAAATAAGGATTCGCATCCGCTGCGTTGTTGCGAACGAAATCGTACATCGAGCCATGAAAGGCGTTGGTGCCGCTCTTGCTGACCACATTGACTTGCGTGGCTTCGTGCCCGAACTCAGCCGGATAGACACCTGTCTGCACCTTGAATTCCTGGATGCCGTCAAGAGAAGGCAGCCCAACATATGTCACGAAGTCGGGATCGGTGTTGTTGACTCCGTCAAGCGTGTAGTAGTCGAACATGATGCGCTGGCCACCGACCGAAATCGCCTGGCTGGCGCGGTCGCCGCCAAGGCGAGATCCAGCCTGACCCGATGCCGTCGAAAGTGTGTTGGCGTTGGCCGAAAGCGCGACCAGCGACAGGTAGTTTCTGCCGTTCAGCGGGAGTTCGTTGACCGCCTGATTCTCAATCACGGTTCCGAGCGTGGCGTTTTCAACCTGGAGCAGGTCGCCGGTCGCTGCGACGGTGACGGTTTGTGTGACCTGTCCTACCGCGAGAGTAAAATCCTGTCGCAGCGCTTGCTGTATCTGCACTTCAACGTTGCTGGTCTCAGCGGCTTTGAATCCCTGGTGCGTGGCTTGAATGTTGTAGACTCCCGGCGGTACGTCGGGGAAAAGATAGTCTCCTGCGCCAGTCGTCACCGTGGTGCGCACCGAGCCGGTACTTACGTTCGTCAACTTGACATTCGTGTCAGGTATCACCGCGCCCGTGATATCGGCGACGTGCCCTGTAATTGAGCCCGAGGTCTGCGCGCCGAGATAGGCGGCTGACAGGTTTGCCAAGATCAGTACGAATAAAAGGCGAGCTAACGGAGCGCGGGATCGAACCTGGGATACGTTTACTCGCGAGGTATGAACCTGACCGCACGATTCATCTGTATTCGAGCAGCTTGTAACGAGGAACGGCGCGACGCGCACGCCACGGAATGCATGATGGACGCAATTGTTCGTCATGGTAAATTCACCTCCGCTGCTGAAAGCAGCCTCCTTCAAATTCGACCTGCCAACTTAGCCCGACTTGCTGACCTGGGAAAAGAAAAGCCACGTTGGCTTTTCTCTGCTTCAATGAATGGGGAATGAAGCCGATTTGGAGCCGCTATTCTTTGACCTTAGAAACATCTCCGCAGCGTCCGCGGAAACCCTTAATTCGATGGCTTACTTTCGTTCAAAATCTCCTCGATGGTGGATTTGGGTACGGACAAGTGATCCTCGTTCTCTTTGAGCCACTGGTGGTAATCCGCTTCAATCTCCGGAGTCCACCGGGCATCGATCTGTCCGGCGGTGTACTTCTGTTCTCTGAGCCGCTGGTGTCCGAACATGTCTTCAAGGTGCGTGCGCTCGGAGTATTCGACGACCTGTTTCGCCAATTGCGGCGGAATGAAGATTACGCCCCCATTTCGTCCCAGGACTACGTCTCCCGGCATGACGAGAGCCTCGCCAATGCGGGTGGGGCCGTTGATGCTGACCATGGTTGAGTTGAGCAGTCTGCCGCTGGCCAAAGATCCGAAATGGTGCGATGGATCGTAGGAGCGAACAAAGGAGGTGAAGTTCGGCAGATCGTTGAGGCCATTAATATCGCGAACAGCGCCGTTATAGACGATTCCGTTTCCGGATCGGGCGTAGATTGCGTTGCCTACGTTGTCGCCGATCGAGGGTCCGTCCTGCTTGAGGCCGAAGTGATCGCTGACATACACGTCGCGGGGCTGGAGCATGTCCACCGGCCACGCATTCGTAGATCCTTGACGTTGATCCTGTTTGCCTTGATCTTCAACTTCCTTCTGAATATCGGGTCTTCCCGGCATCCAAACAGAAGTGAGGGCCCTGCCAACCAGCACCTGATCCGGGTGAATCGAATACCATCCGTCTTCATACTGGTGCAGAAAGCCGGCGTTGCGCAGCGTGGCCCATGCTTCTTCCAGCGTGACGGTTTTCATGCGGTCCAGAATGTCGTCGGGCACCTTGGGCCGGCCGTCGGGAAATCTGTCGCCAGTCCAGTAGGAGGTGTATTGGATCACCTGCTCAGGCGAAAAAAACTCCCCGCGAAATTCGGGCGCGGATTGAGCTGCTGCGCCCTGCGCCGGAGGGGCCTGCTGCGCGGTCATGCGCAAATTCATCCCTGGGGCCAGCAACGCAGTGCCAACCAAAACTTTTCCGAGCATCCTCAGCATCTTTTCTCCGTTTCCGTCGATAGGAGATGTTCGTGCAGTTCCTATGTGTTGGGCTCGAACCACGTGGTTCCTGGAATCTGAGCCTTTTTGGCCACGTCCTCGTTCATCTCGACTCCAATACCGGGCCGATCGGGCGGAGTGACGTAACCATTCACGATGATTTCGCCTTCATTGACCCAATTTGTCCAGAGATCCATGTGATTGATCCAATGCCACTCGCAGCAAAGGAAATTCGGGAAGGTGGCGCATGAATGGCACGTAGCCATGACGCCGATCGGCGAAACTACGCAATGTGGCGCAACCGGGACGTAGTATGCCTGCGCCATGTTGGCCACCTTTTGAGCTTCAGCAATTCCTCCGACCTTCTCAAAATCGGGTTGAATAATGTCGACCGCCTGCTTCTCGAGTAATTCCCTGTACCCCCAGCGCATGTACAAGTTTTCGCCGCAAGCGATTGGCGTTGAGGTTGAATGCCGGATGTCGGCCATGGCATCGATGTCTTCAGGAGGAACAGGTTCTTCAAGCCACAACAGCCGGAATGGCTCCAGTGCCTTGGCGACCTTCTTGCCGGTGGTTGCGTCGTAGCGGCCATGCATGTCACAGGCCAGACGCCATCTCGGCCGGGATTCTTTCGCGCACGCTTGAAACCCACTTGACCATGCGGTCGATCTCCCCATTGCTCGCGGTCCAGTTGTAGCTATCCCAGCGCGCTGGATCCTGGGCGTCATCGAGATCGATCTTCATGGCCTTGAAACCCTGTGCTTTGATCCAGGGAAGCTTGCGATCCGATTCCTCGCCGATGGGCACATCCATATCCGAATCGCAATAGATCTGAACCTTGTCACGGAATTTTCCGCCCATGAGTTGATAGATGGGAAGTCCAAGGGCCTTGCCGGCGAGATCCCACAAGGCAATTTCGACTCCCGAGAGAGCGGTAATGTACTGTCCGCCTTGTGCTCCGGCAAAGATCCCCAGGCTGCGAATTCGTTCCCAGATCGCTTCGACATCGAGCGGGCTGCGTCCAACGAGCATTCTGCGCCATCCGCGAATGAGCGATGCGGAGCCGACCGCAGCGTCAGTACATTCACCCTGGCCGTAGATACCTTGATCGGTGTAGATCCTTATGTGCGTTTGCGGCCCATGAACAATCACTTGCGCCGTGCGCACATCGGTGATTTTCAGTTTCGGCCTCTGGTAGGGCGAGCTCTGAGCTTGGATGGCCGCTGCAAGCGCGGGCAGCGAAAATGCGGGGAGCGAACCTAATGCTGAAAAGGCGGCGGCGCCTTTCAGCATTGAACGCCTTGAGACTTGAGCCATGGTCCTTAGAACCTCTCAACTGTGATGCCTTGTTTCGCAGAGTAAACGTATACCGCCGAATGGGGCATATGTCAGCGGAGGGGATAATCTCCGGGCAATCGCCCCGGAAGTCACACAGCCTACTAAGAAAATTAAAGAACTGTCAAGGACATATTTCGCGTGCAAATGTCCGTTTCGCACCGCTCAGGATTGAGATACGCGATCCTCCGAATTGAGGATGACTTCGGCCAGACGAACTGGTTTTCTGTCGTCAGCGGGTCCCTTTTGGGTGAAAGCGACGGTGACTCAGTCTTACGCAACAACGAATTCGTAGAGGCTTACGCTGACCGGCGGAACCTGCACGGAATCGGGTAGCCGGTCCTGCATGGTCTCAACGATCTTGACGGTGGGCTCTTTGCCCGCTTCATTGGTTGAGGTCGCACTGGGCGGCGCGATTTGATGCAGCTTGCCGTCAATGCGCAGTTTGACGCCGCCAATCTTCAATGCAAGGTTGTGGCCCTCTTCCGTCGGGTTGACGACGGAAATAAGGAACCTCTTGCGATCGCCGGAGAAGGCCGCGAGAACATCCAGAGGATAGGTAGAGCTGCCGGTGGGCTTTGTACCCCGATCGACAAATGGGGTGCCGGGAACCAACTGCTGCGGCGAGTCTCCATCGACGGTAACGGGCAGAGCGTTGAGAAAGTGAGTCTGGAGCAGCTTCATGACAACTCCCTCGGCAGTAAGGCCGACGGCTTCTCCGGTGTGGTCGGTCAACATGCGCAGGCCCCCGGTTGCGCAGCTGGCCGCGATCATATCGGAGTGGCGGAACATTTCGTGCAGGCAAAGCGCGTAGGAAAGTGGCATCAGCATTCCCGATTGCTGCATGAAGCCCCCGCCTCCGTTACCCGACGCCGAACGCATGCGATTTCCCCATTCATCGAAGATGAATTTGATGTTCTTGTCTTTCAGCCACGGCATCTTCTCCACATACTTGTCCCAAGCCTCAAACGCTTCGCCGACTCGATTGGCCAGCCTCCGGGCTCTGAATTCAAGCGGGTCGTGGACGTCCACAAAGAGCTGCTTCTCGGCATCGAACGCCAAGTCGGGATATGCGTAGGTGTGTTCGGAGAGATTATCGATATTGTCGGCGCACTTTTCCAGGAGCCAGCCGTCCCAGTCATAGATACTGCCGAACTGATAGGGCAGCGTTTCAGTGATGGGCGGCTCCCATATGCTGGGGAAGAAATTATTTTTCTTTTCCGCGCCTCCCACCGATTTCTCGCAGATACTTGCTCCGGACACGGTCACCTTGATGGTGGGGTCCACTTTTTTCATGGCCTCGACGATGTAGTTGTGCTTCACCCAGTACTGGTCGAGCGACATGTGGCCAAACTGCCACGGCCCATACATCTCGTTGCCGATGGTCCAGAGGCGCACATTGAAAGGCTCGGGATGTCCGTTCTCCGCCCGCATTTTCCCCATGCGCGTCTCGATTGAGCCATTGCAGTACTCCACCTCCTCGGCCGCCTCGCGCGCCGAACCGAATCCGCTGTCGATCGCCAAATCGGGCTCGGCGGCGACCAAATGGCAGAGGGCCATAAGCTCATGAAGGCCGACGTCGTTCGACTCTACCCTGTCGGACCACATGGGCTGGAGCCGCGGTGGACGCCGATCCCGATCGCCAATTCCGTCCCGCCAGTCGTAAGCGGAGACGAAGTTGCCGCCGGGCCATTTGAACATCTTGAAGCCGGCATCCTTGTAGAGCCGGATCATGGCGGCATGAAATCCCTGCACATTGTCGCCGGGCATCAGCGAAACGGTTCCGACATGAAACATGCCACTGCCGGTACCCAGAATTTCCAATCGCGCATCGTCTGTGTCGGCTGCCGAAGTGAACTTCAAAGGAAACTTCCGGTACTCATGCGACAGAGATGAGATCTTGATGGTTTGAGAGTCGCCGGCGCCTGCGCCCCAAACCAAACGAACCACAACCTCGGTGCCTGGGTCACCGGCAAGATAAATGCAACCTTCGTAAGATTTGCCCGCACCAAGGCGCAATTTAGACTGCTGAATCCCGCGGGGCTCCGAGCCGTTGAGCCGGATGCGCGGACTATTTTTTCCGACAAACGGATTTACGGTGTCCATCTCAACAGTCCCATCCGGCCCAACAGGCTTGAATGGCTCGCCTGCAAACCGGCGGAAGAACGAGTTCGCCGGAGCCGTGGCGACGGCATTCGTAATCGGATTGGCGAACTTCCTGTCGGTCAACATCTCGGCCCACACCTGCGTGGTGGCCGGCTCCATGTAGCCGCCGAAGATCATGGGGTTTACCGGCTCCCCACTTTTGGTTGCATCGATTGCGACTTGCACATCACCTGCCGGTGCGGCGAAAGCTTTCATCCCCTGCTGCAACACGGCGGCGCCTGCAACTGAAGCCGCAAGAAACTCACGTCGATTCATGGACATTTCAAATCTCCTCGTGTCTGGCTTGATTCGAAGAACAGAAAGCGGTCGATTGTTTTGCCAAGCTTCTTTTACATCAACGAATATCCGAACGCGCCAATACAAAGCCTGGGCCGGCCTCATTGCAGGGCTTCATGGGATCGACGATTAGCCATCCTGCTGCGCCGAGAACCGCGATGATCGCAGCGGCGACGAACGACATCTCCCATCCTATGTGCGCAGCAATCAGGGGAGTAAGAGAAGCAGAGCAAGCCCCGCCCAGCTGGCCGCCCATATTCATGATTGCGGAGACCACTCCGACGTTTTCTCCGGCGATATCCGCCGATACAGCCCAGAAGCCGCTTTGAGAGATGTACAACACGCCGGCGCTGCAGGCAAGCGTCACTCCGGCCTCAGCCGCGCTGTGAGCGCGCGATCCCGCCACCAGGAGAATCGCCGTAAGCCCGAGCGACAGAGCGGGCAAAAGGCATCGGCCGGTGCGAAGGCCAAATCGGGTCGAGATCCAATCGCTCACCGCGCCCCCTCCCAGGCAACCGATGGTCATGGCGATGAATGGCAACATGGAATAGAGCGCGCTGCTTTTGAGGTTGAGCCCGCGCACTTGCGCCATATAAATGTAAAACCAGGCGAAGAAGATCCAGGCTACATAGACGAATGCGAAATAGCTCAGGGTGAGAACGATGACTTCTTTGCTCCTGAGGATTGTCGCCCAGGGAATGGATCGTCTCGGATCGCGCGTTCGCATGCCGCGAACCTGGGAGGGATCGGGAGCTTTCTGCTGGCTGGCGATCAGATTCCTTTCGGCATCCCCAACCAGCGGGTGTTCCGAGGGACTATCGCGGGCCGCAAGGAACCACACCAGGCTGACAGCGATATCGATCGCAGCGCTGAACCAAAATGCCGCTCGCCATCCATGGCGCAAGATGATCGCGGTGACGATTGGAGGTGTGAGTCCTGCACCAATACCTACCCCGGCAAAAACGAGCCCGTTTGCCTTGCCGCGCTCGCTGGCCGGAAACCAGCGCTCCACAAATTGACTGGCGGCCGGATACATGGTGGCCTCGCCAATTCCTAAACCGAAGCGCACCAGCACCAATACAAACAACGCTCCGCTTAGTTTCGGAGGAAGAAGTGCGGTGAAGGCAGCGAACAGGCTGCACCACGCGATGCCAAGGCTCAGCACATAGCGCGGGCCAATCCGCCGGACCAGCAGGCCTGCGGGAACTTGAAAGATGGCGTAACCAATCAGGAATGCACTGAAGACCCAACCAAGATGCGTATTGCCGAGCGCATAGTCGCGACTGATTTGCACACCGGCGATGGAGATGTTGGTCCGGTCAAGAAATGCGACTGCGCTCATGACAAACAGCCAGAACACAAGCAGATAGCGCATGGGCGGCAGCCTTCGAACACCCGGGCTCGAATTCACATGCATCGCTGGTCCGTTTCCTGCTCCGGATTACCTGAAACAAGGCGCTTGTTGGAACCGATGAGCGGCGCGATGTTTTTGGCTGAGTCGCGCATCCCACATGTTTATCATGCGCGACAATCCTACCGCACGAGAGTCCATTGCCTCGAATGCAGAATGTTCAATTATCGATACAGGGGAACGATTGGCGGGCTCCATCCCAGGGGATCCGCCCTGCGATCCTCTAGAGCGCGTCGACCAGCTCGACGTCGCTGGCTGCCGATGCCAGAGGCAGCCTGACGATCGCTCGAGCTCCGTCGCCGTCTTCCCGATTGACGAGCGAAATCTCGCCTCCGTGAGCGCGGGCAATCTGTTGAGCCAGCGCGAGTCCAATACCGCTGCCCGTTGACTTGGTTGTATAGAAGGGAACGAAGAGATTTTCTGGATTCGCAATCCCCAAGCCGCGATCTTCAATCACGATCTGAACCTTTGCGTCTGCCGGCATCCAGCTGGCACGCACCGGCGCGCTGCCATTGCTCAGTGAAGCCTCAACCGCGTTGGCCAACAGATTAATCAGCATCTGCTCCAACTGATCGGGGTCGGCATTGAGCTTGACGGCAGGACCAGGATCGAGCTGAACCGGAAGGCGCTGTTCGAGGAGGGTTACGCGCTCCATTAACGGCGCGAGTGCAACGGAGCGGAGGCGGGGCGGGGGCAACTGCGCCAGTTGGCGATAGGACTGCACGAAACGATGCAGGGCATCGGCGCGGCTTTCGACCACGCCCAGGCCGCGGCGGAAATCCTTCGTCACGGCTTCGTTGCCACGCAAGGATTCAACCCGCGCAAGAAGGCTGCCAGCGATGGATTTAATGGGCGCAAGTGAATTTGAAAGCTCATGGCCCAGTACACGGATCAGGCGCATCCATGCGGCCTTTTCCTCCTCCTGGAGCGGAATGCTCACGTCAGCCAAGACCAGAAGTGTGTGCGGTGCGCCATCCTGGCGGAAAACAACTTTGCGCAGCAACCAGCGCGCGGATGCGCCACTGTGGGAACGAATGGACTGGTCCGGCGCGCCTAACCAGTCATCGAGATGCAACTCACTTGCCGAATGTCCGATACATCGTGCATAAGGGCGGTCAAGCAGCTTGAGGCCGGCACTGTTGATCAGTTGCAGGCGATTCTGGCGATCGAAGGCGAACAACGGCGCGTGCATGACCTCTAAAATGCGTGCCAGCAGCGCAGTGGCCTCAAGGGAGCGGACGCGCTGCTTTTGCAACAGATCGGCCAGCGCGTTGATCTCCATTGCAAGCTCACCCAATGCGTCGCCGGAAGAAGCGCCGCGAGCGCGAAATGAATAATCGCCTTCGCGAAGCGAAGAAACGACGTTGGAAAGTGTTTGCAGCGGGCGAATCAGGCCTTCCACAAGGGAGGAGGCGCAGATTGCCAGGTAGATGAGCAGGCCGGCACCGATCAGGATGGTGGGCACAACGTCAATCTGACGCTCAAAGAAAAAGACGGCTAGAAAGACGAGCGCGGGCAAACACAGCAGCAGCGAGTGGATCCATACCCGGCGAATGGTCTGGCGGGCGCGCCGTCGAGGTCTGGATTCATAGGCCATACTTTTCCATGCGCCGATAAAGCGCGGCACGGCTTAGCCCGAGCGATTCGGCGGCCTGCGAGATGTTTCCATCGCAGCGGCGGAGCACTTTGCGGACCAGCATAGCCTCCATTTCGTCGATGCTCATATTATCGAGCGAAAGCGCGGAGGGCCGCGCGCCCGAGGCGGCAAGATTGGCCGGCTCGATTTCATCCCCGCTGCAAAGGAGCAAAGCACGTTCAATACTGTGCTCCAGCTCGCGCACATTGCCAGGCCAGGAGTATTGCATCATCTGTTGCATAGCCGCGGCTGAAAAACCGTTCACCTGCTTGCGATAGCGGGTGCGCAAGCGAACAAGAAAATGCTGCGCAAGGAGCGGTATGTCTTCGCGACGGTCGCGCAGTGGAGGCAGATGGATTTCTACCGTATTGATGCGGAAGAGCAGGTCCTCGCGGAAGTTGCCTGCCTTGGCTTCTTCGTGCAGTTGGGCGTTGGTGGCGCAGAGCAGGCGCACATCCACACGCCGGGTTTGCGACGATCCCACGCGTTCCAATTCGCCCGTCTCGAGCACCCGCAGGAGCTTGGCTTGCTGGCGCAAGGGCACGTTGGCAATTTCATCGAGAAAGAGCGTGCCGCCGTTGGCCAATTCGAAACGGCCAACGCGGTCTGAGCGGGCGTCGGTGAATGCGCCTTTGACGTGGCCGAAGAACTCGCTTTCAAAGGTTCCTTCCGGCATGCCGCCGGCATTGACCGTCACCAACGGCATACGCGCTCGGGGAGATGCGGCGTGGAGCAGGCGAGCGACGATGTCTTTTCCTGTGCCGTGTTCGCCGGTGATCAGCACATTCGCATCGGAAGGGCCAACCCGGGCGATCAGCTCGAGGACCGGCTGCATCGAGGGCGCGGACGCAACAAAATCGGGCATGCCCTCGGCGCGGAGAAGGCGGTTCTCGAGTTCCAGTTGGCGGGCGCGGCGCAGCGCCTGGCGAAGTTCGGCGTGAACTCGGACGAGAGAGAGGAGGCGCTCGTTCTCCCAGGGTTTTTGGACGAAGTCACGCGCGCCCTTTTTAATGCTTTCGACAGCGAGGTCTATGTTGCCCCACGCCGTCATTACGATGATGGGAAGCCGCGCATCGAACTCCTGGATCCCTGTTAGCAGATCGAGGCCTTCACGGCCCGAGGTCGTGTCGCGCGTGTAGTTGAGATCGATCAGCACGACATCGTAGTCGCGCTCGTGCAGCGCTTCCAACAGCAGCTGCGGCGATCGCACGCTGTCCACATCGATTCCCTGCGGCTTGAGCAACAGCTCAACCGCCTCCAGAACGTGCGGTTGATCGTCTGCAACCAAAACCCGGATTCTATCCTGCTTATTGGAGATGGTCTTCCTCCGCGGCTCCCAATTTTGAATTTCTAAAGATGAGCTGTCGCCGGCAGTTCCGGACAGAGCTTTCGTCTGCATACTATCCAATGTATTCCCGGCCCGCGAGGCTTTCCATTCGGGACTGGCCAAAAACAGACGCTTCCATCGATCCAGTCCTCATCAGGGCTATTGCGAAACCACCCCCGTTTTGGCGTCGTCGATCGAGACCCCTGTCCGCTCCAGCGTGTCTCCGACGGCGCGGTCAATATCTACCTTCTTCTTCTCGTAGTTGGTTTCGGCAGCGTCCAAGGCTGACTCGGCCTGAGCCAGCGCGTCTTCCGCATTCAGCGTGTCGACGCCGGATTTCGCGCCCAGCAGTTGTTCCTGCTTGGTGATGTCAAAGGTCCGCTGGGCAAGGTCGCGCGCTTTCTGAGCGGCGTCGACCTGGGCCTGAGCCTGTTCAAGTGCAAACTTCGAATTGCGAACGTCGAAGAGAATGGTCTTCTGCTGTTGCTCGGAGGAGATCTGGCTCTGCCGATACTGCAACACGGCGCGAAACTGGTCGGCTTTGCCCTGGCGGTTGCGCAAGTTAATGGAGAGCGTCATCCCGACCTGGTATTCGGGCGACGAGTAGTTGAAGGTGTTCTCAAGCATGCTGGGGAAGCCCGTGGGCAGGTTGGTGGAACATTGCTGCGCGCTGAGGTCGCAATAGGGGTTC
Source organism: uncultured Acidobacteriaceae bacterium (assembly GCA_963828325.1). Lineage (GTDB taxonomy): Bacteria > Acidobacteriota > Terriglobia > Terriglobales > Acidobacteriaceae > Telmatobacter. Next base: position 99,737 of record CAWHEK010000031.1, on the reverse strand, counting down.
TTGGGCCCGGCGGTGCCTGCGCCTGCGTAAAGGCCATACATGTTGAGAGTCGGAAGCAGCTCACTGTTGATATCCTTCAGGGCCTGCTTCTGTACTTCGGCCTGCATCTGGTAGATGGCGACCTCGGGCCGTTTCTTCTCGGCCTCGGCAATGAGGTCGCCGATGGCTTTGTCGGCATTCGGGTCGGGCCCCGCCTCGAGGTCGAGGGGAACCACCGGCATCTCGTCAATCGCTGGATCGTCGGCCTTGGTGAGCGCGTTCTTCAGCAAGAGCTCGTTCAAGCGAAGGCTCGCGCGCGCCACCGTGAGGTTGCCTTCGGCCGTGGCCACGGCAGCCTGATCGGTCAAGACCTGCATCTCGGGGATTGCCTGTAGCTGCAGCTGCTTCTGATCGTCGGAAAGATTCTTGTTGGCGAAGCCGAGAGAGCGCTCGCTGATCTGTTCGCTTTGGTATGCATTCACGAGGTCCCAGTAAATGTTCTCGACCTGGGTCACGGTGGCGATCACCTGCGCCTTGAAGGCGAGTTCGGTGATCTGGGAATTGCGCTTGGCAATGCGGATAAAACGCTCGTTGGTGGCGACGCCGAAGCCGGCCAGAAGGGGCTGGGAAAGCGTCACTTGAAACCTGGAATACAGATCGGGATTGATCCCGTTGTAAGGACCATTGCTGGCGACTCGGTTGCCGAGATAGTTGACCTCAACGTTCGTGCCGATGGGGAACGACTGGGAGTAGGTCGATAAAACTTCGATCGTGTTGTTCTTGAGAACCGGCGTGCCAGTCAGGAATTGGTTGGCCTCCTGAATGACGGTGTGATCAACATAGCCCTGGAAGATGAGGAAGGGATCGAAGGATGAAACGGCAGTACCGGCGCCGAGGGTCGAGGTGACGATTCCGCCATTGCCGGCTGAGAATCCTGATCCGGACGAACCGCCGCCGCCGGTGGAAGCGGCAAAGCCGCCCTGGGTGGACTGGACGATGGCGGTGTTGACGCCGTTGGCGGGACTGCCCGCTTTGGTGCGTTGAATATCGGTTTGAGCGATGGGGAAGTTATAGCGGAAATAAGCCAGATCGAGGTTGTTTTCAATGGCCACTGCGATCGCGTCCCGCAGCGAAATGTAGAGTTTTCCGTCGCGAATCAGGCTTTCGAGACGCGGCGAATTCGTCAGATCGAGCGGCGGCGCATCGCTTGGCATGTAGGGGGCCAGCGGGTTATGCGAATGCGGCAAATCGACATGAAATGGCCGCGCGGGGATAACCGCCTGCTGTTGTGCTTGCTGCATCTGCTGGGCCAGCGTTGGAGGGGGCGCCGAAGCACCGTTCGTGACGGGCGCAGGCGCATCGGGCGCCGGTTGCGCCGTTTGTGAGTTTGCTGTCGCAGATTGCGCTTGCGGTGCCTCGGCAGCAAAGGCCGGATTCAATTGCATCAGGAATATCGCAGCGATAGCTAAGAAGACCGAATTGGAGGAGCGTGAATTCATTTGTGTTTCACCAATGGGTTGGGCAGGATTGTTGTTCACCTGGCCTCCGTTGTGGTGGTTTGCAAGGCTTCATCGCGCGTCAACCATCCGTCGCGCAACTCGACGATGCGTTTGCCATAGCGCGCATTCTCCTCTGAGTGCGTCACCTGCACGATGGTCGTTCCCTGGCGGTTCAGGTCGCAAAAAAGCTCCATGATTTCGCGCGCTTGCGTCGAGTGCAGGTTGCCGGTCGGCTCATCGGCCAGGAGCAAGGCCGGCGCGTGCACCACGGCGCGCGCAATGCCCACCAGTTGCTGCTGGCCGCCAGAAAGTTGATTGGGAAACAGATCCTTTTTGGCGACGACCTGAAAGCGATCGAGAATATCGGCGACCATGCCCGCGCGATCCTTTGCCGGCATGTTCTTGTAGGAGAGCGGCAGGTCGATGTTCTCGGCGACGGTGAGATCGTCAAGCAGGTGATAGCTCTGGAAGACCATTCCAATGCGCTGACGGGCGAGATCGGCGCGCTGCTTGCGATTGAGGGTGTGAACGGCGGTTTCACCGAACCAGTACTCACCCTTCCAGCCGTCGTCGAGCAGCGCGAGAATGTTCAGCAGCGACGACTTTCCCGCTCCCGAAGGGCCCATGATCGTGACAAAATCCCCTTCGCGTATGGTGAGGCCGATGCGGCGCAGAACCCATTCTTCGGTGTGTCCGCTCTTGTAACTGCGTTCGACGTTTTTGAGTTCGATCATGAGATGTTGCTCCGTTCGAAAAACTGCAAGTGCATTGGTTATTCGATTCTCAGCGCGCGCAAGGGGTCAACGATCGAAGCACGGCGCGCAGGGACGTAGCTGGCGAGAAGCGAGGAGACCAAGAGAATCGCGCTCACCGCGGCCAGAGCGGAGAAATCGATGGAGCCGATGCCAAAGAGAGTCGATTGCATGGCGCGCCCCACAAGCCATGCGCCCCCCAAGCCGATTACCAAACCCGCGCCCGCAAGAACAAAAGCTTCTCGCAAAACGAGGGTAACGACGTGAGTGCGGCTGGCGCCAAGGGCCATACGAACTCCGATTTCATGTGTCCGCAGCCCCACGGCGAACGCCATGACGCCGTAGATGCCCACTGCGGCAAGAAGCAGCGCGATGACTGCGAAGGCCGAGTAGAGCAAAAGACCGAAACGGTCGCCAGAGAGATCGTCTTGGCGAACCTGATCGAGGGTCGCAACATGATCCAATGCGACGGCAGGATCGATCGTATGAACGGCTGCTGCAATCGTCTTTGTCATTGCGGCCGGATCGCCTGCTGTGCGCACCGCAATCCCAGCACTGGTCCATGGGCTTTGTAAAAAAGGGACCTCGATCTCATCAAACTGTTGTTGAAATCCCCCGCCGCGCACATCGTGGAAGACTCCGACAATCACCCACGGCTGCGGTGGCCCCAGGTTTTCTACTCCAGGAATGATCTGTGGAATTTTGAGAGTTTGACCAATCGGTTCCTTACCAGGCATGTTGTGTCGCACGAACTGCTCATTGACTACAGCAACGTGGAGGCTTGTAGCATCGTCGGCTTCGGTGAAGAAACGGCCCTTGATGAGGCGGATGCCGAAGGTCTTAAAGTAGTCCGGAGTGACCATCGACACTCCGGCGCTTGGACGTTGCGAAGGATCGGCCGCGTCGGGCTGTCCAGCAATGGTGAATTGCAGGCCGAAACCTGCGCCCTCCAAAGGCATTCCAGTAGACGCAGAGGCGCTCTCGACACCGGGTGCGGACTCGATACTGCGAAGGATCTGCTGGTAGTGAGCAATGATCTGCCCGGATGTGTAATCGACGCCCTTATTCATGGGCAGACCGAACGTGAGGATATGGTCGGTCCGAATGCCAAGATCGACGTGGTTAAGATTCCAGAAAGAATGGATGGCCAGAGCCGCACCCGAAAGCAAAGTAAGGGCCAGGGCAAATTCCCCAACAATGAGCGCGCGCCGGAGACGATTGCGAGCAGAACCGTATCCCGCCGAGCCGCATTCTTTCAACGATTCGGCCGGATCGACCCGCGACGCGTACCAGGCAGGTGCGTATCCGAAGAGCATGCCCGCGATTGTGGTTGCGGCAAGAGTTACCAGCAGGACAGGGAGATTGAGACGCAGATCGGCTTCGCTGGGCAGCGAATCCCGGGGCATGAGCGCGATGAAACCGCGCAGCATGGCATAGCCCAGGCCAACACCAACGAGGCCGCCGGTCACCGCGAGCACAAGGCTCTCGGTCATGAACTGGAAGAAGACATCGCGGCGCGAGGCGCCGATTGCCGAGCGAACCGCGACTTCCTTCTGACGCGATGTACCTTTCGAAAGCAGCAAGTTGGCCACATTGACGCAGGCGATCAGCAGCAGGAATCCGACGGCTCCGAGCAGCAGCCAGAGTGTAAGCTTCACATTTTGGCCGAGGAAGTCATTTTGCAGCGGCTCAACGCCAACGCTCCAGCCTTTGTTGGAGCGGGAATTGGCCTGCGCAATGTGAGCTGCTACCGCTTTCATGTTTGCGTTGGCCTGTTGGAGCGTGACGCCATCCTTAAGCCGCCCCATCACTACAAACCAGTGAAAGGCATGATTGATCTGGTCCGGCCTGAGAACGAATGGCACATTCAATTCCCACGGCAGGCGATCGGGTTGGCCGGGCGTCCAAACGCCGACGACCGTGTAAGGCTTCTGGTCGAGGGTAATGGTCTTCCCGATGATTCCTGGGTCCGCGCCGAGACGCTTCCACAATCGGTTGGAAAGGATGGCGACATGGTCTCTGCCTGCGACACCCTCTTCGGGGAGAAAGTCGCGGCCAAGCGCAAAGCGCACGCCCATCATGTTGTACATGCCGGGCGACGAATATTGCGCGTCGACCATCTCCGGTTCTTCCTTGCCCGCCATGTTGAATCGGGTAGCAGAGAAGGCAACGAGATCTCGAAACACGGTGTTTTGTTGCTTCCAATCCAGATAGTCGGCCCCGGCGACAGAGTTGTGCACGCTGTTGCCAAACTGCGACCAGACCATCACGAGTTGATCGGGTTTGGGATAAGGCATCGGCGCAATCAACGTGGCATAGACGACCGTGTAGATGGCTGTAGTGGCTCCGATGCCCAGCGCCAGTGTAAGAATCGCGGTGATCGCGAAACCCGGCGATTTGCGCATCTGGCGCCAGGTGAAGCGAAGATTGTTGAGCAGCGTGTTCATCGCGCACCTCTGAGAAAATTCAGGGAAGTCACATTACTCGGTTCTCAGTGCTTGCATGGGCTCGATAGAGGCCGCGCGGCGGGCGGGGATGAATGCCGCGGCGGCCGCGAAAACTACCAGTATGAGCGGCGCTCCAGCCAGGGCCGTGAAGTCGTAGCTGTCGACGCCGTACAGCATCGCCTTCATGAGGTAGCCGACATAGAGCGACGCTGGAATGCCGAGGACGAGCCCGACGAGAATTTGCCAGAGCGCGCCGCGCATCACCATGTTGACGACGCCCAGCCGCGTCGCACCCAGAGCCATGCGAATTCCGATTTCACTGGTACGCTGCGCCACGAGGTACGACATCACTCCATAGAGACCAACCGACGCGATCACCAGCGCCAGCAGGCCGAAGAGCCCGGTCAGGCGCGCGACCACTCGCTGCTCGCTAAAATTGCCCGCCAACTGATTGCCGAAGGATCGCAGGTCCTCGACCGTCAGGTTGGGATTGATTCCGGCAAGCGTGTTGCGGGCCAGGGCGTCGACGTTGGACGGAGATGCGTGAAAATCGAGAATCATTGCGTTCACGAACATGGAGCGCGTCTCACCTCGAATTGGCCCTGGCTCCTTATAGCCCATGAATTCTTGCGTAATGGGCCGCAGGAAAACCGGATGGACGTCATCCTGCTGCGCATATTGCAAGTTCATTTTGAAATTGCGGAAGACGCCGACGATCTCGAAGCTGCTCGAATATTCCGTCCGGTCAAGGCCGAATCGACGGCCAATGGGATCCTGGCCGGGGAAGAATTTCTTCACGAAGGCTTCGTTGACAATGGCCACTTGCGGCGATGTGTCGTCATCGTTCTCGGTAAAGCTGCGCCCTTTCAGGATGGGCACGCCAATGGCATCAAGAAAGTGCGTGTCCACGCGATTCCATGTCGAATCGCAGTCATCGCCCTGTCGCGGCGCCGGATGCCCCTGCGGGATCACGCAATCGCTCCAGTTATCCCCTTCGAGCGGGCTATACAGCGCCAGACTTGCGCTGGAGATGCCGGGCAATGCAGTGAAGCGATTCTGGATCTCTCGATAAAGTTCCGGCAGCTTGTCGATGGTATAGCCGGCGCCCTGCGGATCGAAGTGCAGCACGTAGCGGTTTGCGGTGACGACGCCAAAGTTCTGGTTTTCGAGATTGGTGAGCGTCTTGGTCATCAGAATCGCCCCGGCGAGCAGCACCACCGACAGCGCGGCCTGCAACACGACGAGTGCCTTTTGGGGAAGCGATGAACGATCGCGGGTGGAGCGGCTGACGCCGCGCAGTGCCTCGGCCGGCTGCGCATGGAACGAAAGCCACGCCGGCGCCAAACCGAATAGGAGGCCGGTAATAAGAGAAACCAAAAACGCAAACCCAAGCACGGGCAGCGAGGGGCTCGCGCTGATTGGCATATTTCTTGCGTCAGGAAAAACGAGCGCAAGAATTGTGCTGGAACCGGCATACGCGACAATGAGTCCAAACAATCCGCCGATGCAACTCAGGACGACGCTTTCGGTAAGAATCTCCCGCAGGATGCGACGCTTTCCCGCACCCAGGGCGGTTCGCAATGCGATCTCGGAGCGCCGCGTTGTGATGCGCGCCAGCATCAGGTTTGCGATATTTGCGCACGCAATAAGCAACACCAGAATCGAGAGAGCCATCAGCATCCTGAGGCCTTTGCCCGCCCGGTTCTGGAGGATCTGGATGCCGCGACCGCCAGGCGTGAGCACGACGTGCATCCTGGGGACAAGCGCAGTTCCGCCGTTGGCCATCAAGTTCGGACGCGACAATAGCCATTGCTGCAATGCAACAGTCAGCTTGCTTTGCAGCGCAGCGATATTGGTTCCCGTGCGCACGCGGCCCAGAGGATAGAGCCAATGCGATTCAGGTTCGCTCAGTATCGCGTCGCCCGCCTCCACGTAGGACTCGGTATGAATGGGCATCCAGAATTCGGGCGGTGTATCCGAGATCCGGTCGCCGAAGAATCCCGGCGGTGCAATGCCGATTACGGTAAAAGGCTTGGCCTGGACGTAGATCGTTGAATTAAGGATCGTGGGATCGGCCGAGTATTCGCCCTGCCACGCGGCATAGCTGAGGACGATGGCAGGCGGTGCGGCGAACGAATCATCGCTATCGGAAAGAAGCCGGCCCTGATAGGCGTTGAGACCAAGCGTGGAGAAGAAATTGCCAGAAACAAACTGGCCATGCAGCGATTTTGCCAGCTCGCTTCCGCGGCGAACGCTCCACGACCATTGTCCCGACTGAGAAGCTGCAAGTTCTTCAAATTCGGGAGCGGATTGCTTTAGGTGCTGATACAAATCGTAGGAGAAAATCGAAAAGTCACCGGTTCTCGAGGCGTCCTCGGGAAAGCCGCCATCGACGCAACATTGATTCTCGTCACCGATGCGATAGAGTTGCGCTGGGTTGGCAACCGGCAACGATCGAAGCAAGATGGAATGAATCAGCGTGAAGATGGCCGTGTTGGCCCCGATTCCCAGCGCCAGCGTGATGACCACGGTCAGCGTGAAACCCGGCGACTTGCGCAGTTGGCGCAGCGCGTAGCGAATATCGTGAACGAGCATCACTCCGTCTCCACATCTTCTTCGAGCTTCTTCATCTCCTGCTCGCTCACCACCTTGCCGTCGAATAGATGCAGTTCGCGTTCGGCGTGGCGGGCGAAGCGCGGATCATGCGTCACCATGCAGATGGTCGAGCCCTCGCGGTGCAGCTCGCTGAGCAGGCGCATGACCGCTTCGCCGTTTTTTGAGTCCAGGTTGCCGGTAGGCTCGTCGGCCAGCAGAATCGAAGGCGACCCGGCAAGCGCGCGCGCCACTGCTACGCGTTGTTGCTGGCCGCCGGAAAGCTGTGCCGGATAGTGCCGCATACGGTGCGCCATGTTCACTCGTTCCAGCGCCTCTTTCACGCGCCGCTTGCGTTCCGCCGACGGCATTCCCGCTCGATAGGTGAGCGGCAGCTCAACGTTCTCCTCGACCGTCAAATCGCCGATCAAGTTGAAGCTTTGAAAGATGAACCCGATCTCCTGGTTACGAATTCGCGAGCGATCGCTGAAGCTTAAATTCTCAACCGGTTTTCCGTTGAGCATGTATCGCCCGCCGGTGGGAGTGTCAAGCAAGCCAAGAATCGAAAGCAAAGTGGACTTGCCGCAGCCCGAAGGGCCCGACATGGCAACATATTCTCCGCGCGCGATGGTCAGGTGAATTCCGGAGAGCGCGTGCGTCTCTACCTCGTCGGTATAGAAGATCTTGGTCAGGTCCTCAATCTCGATCAGCGTGCCGTTTGTTGCCATCCCATCCCCCTTTATCAATCAACCGTTGAACTGAAGGTGCCCAAGCCGTCCGTCTACCGCAGGCGGAAAAAGCCGAACGTTGGCTAATCCAGATCGCATTGTCCTTGCTGCGTCAGTTGCCTTCGCTAGTCAAGGCGAATGCGATCCACGTTATCCCATCGGGACATGTCGGAAAGGATCACCGTGTCGCCCTCCTTCAATCCCTCGATGACTTGAATCTCGTTCACAGAGGCGCGGCCTACTTTGACCGGCACGCGTGTAGCGCCCTTGCCATCGGGGTCGAGTTTGAAAAGGCTCAGCGTCGAATCTTCATTCCCCAGCGCGGGCCGGCCTACGTAAAGTACGTCGTTCATGCGCTCGAGGTCGATGGTGCCGTCAACGCTCAACTGCGGAACCGCGCCCGGCGGCAGGGCGCCATCCAGTTGTACGTCGACGGTGCGCGTTCCGTTCACAACCGAAGGATCGATGCGCGTGACATGACCGGGAATAATCCCGTTGTGCGTGTCGATCGAGGCCGGTTGGCCGATCTCGATGTCGCGCGCCTGGGTCTCGGCGATTTGCAGCGCGGCCTTTAACTTGCCGCTCTGGATCACTTCTGCGACGCTGGTTCCCGCCGTTACGTGCTCGCCCACCTGCACGGGAGCGGCCAGGGGAGCAAGCGTACCGGTAATGCTGGATCTGACCTGCAATTCCTGCGCTTGTTTCTCGTAGAGATCGAGCAGTGCCTGCGCCTCGTCGATCTTGGTCTTTTGCGAAGCGAGCTGGACCTCGATCGCCTTCTGATTCACGTCGAGCTGCTGCTGGCTGAGCTGATGCTGTACCGTCAACTGGTCGGCGGTGCTCTTCGACTTCTGGTAGGCCAGGCCCGAGATGACGCCGAGGTCGTAAAGCGACTTATCAGTCTGGGCTTGCAGCTGATCCTGCGTATAGTCGGCATTCACCTGCGCCGCAGCGGTTTTCTTGTCCATCAATGTGCTTTCAAGCGTGGCCTGAAAGCTCTTGTAGTCAGCCTGCGCAGCCTTCAGCTGCAACCGGGCATTGAGTACTTCCTGATCGAGTTGCGGATCGGCCAGATCCATGATGATTGTGTCTGGAGTGACCTGGGCTCCGGGGAGGATGCGAATGCGCACCACGGTCGCGTCGGTCTGGGCCGGAATCAATTCGATTGAATCCTCGCGCGGCGCAAGAACGCCCATCGTCGAACGCACCTGGCGCACCAGAGGTCCGCGCTTGACCGTGTCAGTCCAAATGGTCGAACGGTCCACCGTTGGCGCTGCCGGCTTGAGGCGCAGGACAATCGCGGCAAGGACCGCGATGACAATTACTGCGGCGCCGGCCCAGAGCAGCGTCCGGCGCTTCTTCTTTTGCTTAATGTCGGGACGCGCGATATCCATCGCCGAGGAAGGTAGCAAGCAGCTCGCCAAAGCGGAGTCGTGGCGATGACTCTGAAAACAAAGAGTATTCATGCGACTGCACAGCAACGGCGATGCGCGGGACTGACCGATTCCGGGGTAGGGCTGTTCGATTTCGAACAGTCAGCATTGCGGATGACTCAATGAACTCAGAGGGACGCCTGACTCGCCGGCCTGATCGATCGAATGCTGTTCGATTTCGGACACGGGCAAACAATTGTGAACAGCGGGCGGAATGCCGACGGCCCTAACTTGTTTGCTTTCGGGCCTTCTACCTGGCACGTCAGATGCAGGAACTCTCAAGCAAAGATCCGCGTACTTCATTTCAGGAAGGCCACGCATGTTCAGCGATTTGAGATTTGCAACCCGTCAGTTGCGCAAATCACCAGGCTTTACCGTCACGGCGATCATTACGCTCGCGCTCGGCATCGGCGCCAACGCCATGGTGTTCAGCGTTTTGAATGCGCTGCTGTTGCGCCCGGCGAACGTGCCTGACGCGCAGACTCTCTATCAAGTCCAACGAAAGTACCAGAACATGCAGGTGCCGTCGCACTCTTATCTCAACTACATCGACCTGCGCGATCGGAACCGCACCTTTGCAAGCCTCGCGGATTTTATGATCATCGGCCCGGTCGGCGTTGACACGGGCGGGAACCCTTCGACGGCTTGGCCTTATCTGGCCAGCGCCAATTACTTCGACGCATTTGAAATTCAGCCTTACCTGGGCCGGTTCTTTCACGCTTCAGATGACAAAGGCTACGATAGCGCTCCCTATGTCGTGCTGAGCTATGCCTACTGGAGCAGCCATTTCCGTCAAGACCCGGGCGTCGTCGGAAGCCGGATCGACATTAACAAGCATCCCTTCACGATCCTTGGCGTGGCGCCGAAGGAGTTCCACGGGTCGGAGCTGTTTTTTGCGCCGGCGATGTGGATCCCCCTCATTGAGCAGCCCACTGTGATGGGCACAAATAATCTTCAGTATCGAGGCGCTCAAGGGAGTTGGGTTGTCGGCCACCTAAAACCGGGCGTCACTCCAGCTATGGCCTCTGCGGAGCTGAATTCGATCTCCGCGTGGCTCGCGAAGACCTATCCTGCAGACGATGACGGCATGCAACTGAGCCTGGCTCGGCCCGGGCTTGGCGGGGATTTTCTGGGCAAACCGGCGCGCGCGTTCATGGCCGGATTGATGCTTCTCGCCGGGCTGATTTTGCTGGCGGCGTGCGCGAACCTTGGCAGCCTGTTCGCGGCCCGTGCCGCCGACCGTGCCAAGGAAGTTGCGCTCCGGCTTGCGTTGGGCTCGCGCCGTGCCACCATTCTTCGGCAACTCTTGACCGAAGCCCTCGTGGTTTCAGCGGCAGGCGGGGCGGTCGGTCTGGCGGGCTCTCTTTTTTTGTTGCGCGCAGTGAGCGCGTGGAACCCCGTGCGCGACATACCGATCAATGTGCCCGTGAATCCCGACCTGCGCACCTATGTGGTCGCGTTGTTGCTGGCAATCTTGAGCGCGCTGCTTTTTGGCATTGTGCCTGTCGGCCAGGTATTGCGCGCCGATCCCTGGCAGGTGATTCGCACGGGGTCGGCGGCCGGCGGGGTGAAGAAGTTTATGCTGCGCGACGTTTTGCTTGTGGTTCAAATTGCCATCTGCGCTCTCCTGGTGACGTCGTCACTGGTTGCGGTGCGGGGCCTGATGCGTTCGCTCGGAGGCAACTATGGATTTTCGCCGCAAAGCGTAACGCTCGTGAACAGTGAACTCCGCATGTCCGGCTATAGCGAAGACAATGTGGCCCAGATGCAACGGCGCATGATCGATGCGGCAGCGGCCATCCCCGGTGTGACGTCGGTAGGAACGGTTAGCCAGATTCCGCTCAGCATCAACGATGAGGACGCCGACGTGTTCCTTGACAGTGCCACCGATTACCGGCCGACCAACGCTGTTGGCGGCGCAATGAATTACGTGATTTCGCCGGGCTATCTCGATGCCGCCGGACACCAAGCTGATTGCGGGCCGCGATCTGCGATTCGACGACGGCAAAAACGCTCCGATCGTCGCTTTGATCAATCGCCAGTTCGCTGTGCGCGTCTTCGGGTCGGTCCAGAAAGCCGTCGGCGGCCACTTCAAGTTCTGGAGCGGAAATCGCGCGGAGGTTGTGGGCGTTGTGGAAGACGGCAAGTACCGCACCCTGAGCGAGGAACCGCAGTTCGCCATGTTCTTTTCATTCCAGCAGCATTCGCGCACCACCACATGGCTTGTGGTGCGGTCCGAACGCGATCCGCAGGAGATGGCGCAGGCGCTCGATCGGACGCTGCACGGATTGGATTCCAGCTTGCCGCTAACCATCGAACCATGGACCCAGGAGATGGATGCCGCGATGTTCACCGCGCGCGTTGCGACGGTGGCGCTCGGAGTGCTCGGGCTGCTCGGCGCGATGCTGGCAGTCACGGGAGTCTTTGGAATGGCTTCCTATGTCGTGAGCAAACGGGTGCGCGAATTGGGCATTCGCGTGGCGTTAGGCGCAGGGCAGCGTGAAATCCTGCGCACGGCGCTGGGGCGGGCTCTCAGATTGTTGGCTATCGGGTCGGCCGCGGGTGTGGTGCTCGGTGTGCTGGGCACGCGCCTGTTGGCGTCGATCGTCTATCAGGCCACTCCGAACGATCCGATGGTCCTCGGCGGCGTCATTTTAACCATGCTTGTTCTCGGAATGTTGGCCGCATGGATTCCCGCGCGCCGCGCGCTAGCAGTGGACCCGCTGATTCTTTTGCGAGAAGAGTAAGCAACGGCATCGTCGCCAGAGGACCGTTCTCGATCGATTGACCACAGATCCGCGAGGCGACACTGCGTCAAGTAGCCATTCATAACTTTCCCCTTGCATTCCAAGGGGAACGATGGTAAGTTGTTCCCTTGAAAGCCTAGGGGAACGAATGGACTCCACCAAACTCGAATTTCTGCGGGGCACGCTGGACGTGCTTATCCTCAAAACGCTGGTCTGGGGACCGCTTCACGGGTATGCCATCACGAACCTCATTCGCCGGCAGAGCGATGAGGCGTTGCTGGTCGAAGAGGGCACGCTCTATCCCGCGCTCTGGCGGCTGGAAAACAAGGGGCTGTTAGCGGCGGAGTGGGGGCTTTCGGAGAACAATCGCAAGGCCAAGTTTTATCGGCTCACCGCGGCGGGCCGTCGTCAACTGCGCCAGGAAGTGAAGACCTGGGAGGCGTATGCCGCGGCCGTGGCCAAGGTGCTTGCGGCAACCCGCGCCCCGCAGCCGGAGAAAATGCCATGAGCCCAGTTCCTTTATGGCGGCGATATGACCGCCTGACAGGTTCAGATCCGGCGGCTGATGTGAAAGATGAGCTGCGTTTTCACCTCGAAGCCAAGGTTGAAGATCTTGTCGCCCAAGGTTGGAGCCCCGAAGACGCCCGCAATGAAGCTGAACGCCAGTTTGGAAATATTCCCGCCGTCGAGCAAGTGGGCGTGCGCATAGGAGAGCATATGGACTTCCGCCGCCATCTCGCCAATCGCTGGGCTGACGTTGTTCGAGACTTCCGCTTCACGCTCCGCAGCCTGCGCCGCGACATTGGCTTTACGGTCATTGCGATTCTCATTCTCGGGCTGGCAATTGGAGCGAACGTTGCTGTTTTCAGCGTGCTGAATACGCTCCTGCTGCGGCCGTTGCCCTTTCCTGATGCGAATCGACTTGTCTGGATCGCGCCACCGCCAGCCAAATGCGGCCAATCTTGCGCCACATTTTCTACCGATGCATACGACGCCTTCCGCAAGTACACCCGCTCGTTTCAGGATGTGACAGGTTACATGGCGTTCTCAAGTCCTGGCAACCTTAGCCTCAGTCGCGGAAGCGCGCCCATTCCCGCGACCGGCATGGACGTCGTCGCCAACTTTTTTCAGGTTCTCGGAGTACAGCCGGCAATGGGACGCACGTTCAGGCCTGCGGACGCGGTCGATGGCGCGGCGCCAGTTATCCTCCTAACCGATGCATGGTGGAAGACTCAATTCAACAGCGATTCAGCGATCGTCGGTAAAGCCTTCGACATAAACGGAAGACAGACAACGGTCATTGGCGTGTTGCCGAAGAGCTTTGACTTTGGTGCAGTGTTTTCGCCGGGCGAAAAGGTCGACGCCATCACCCCGCTCGACCTTTATGGTCCGCCGCGTGGATGGGGGAACATCATCACGATGATTGGGCGGATGAAGCCCGGTGTCTCCATTGCTCAGGCGCGGGACGATGCCGCCGCAGCCGCGCCGCATTTGTGCTGGAGCAACACAATTCCGCAGTCCTGCGGCTCCTATGCGGTAAGAAAGAATGGAACAGGAGGAGTGGTTCCGGTCTCACTCAAGGATCACGTTCTGCGCAAGTTAAGCCGCTCGTTGATCGTGCTCTGGTGCGCGGTCGGCGCCATTCTATTGATCGCGTGCGTGAATCTGTCCAACCTGCTGCTGGCGCGCGCTGCGGCCCGCTCAAAGGAGTTCGCGCTGCGTGGCGCCCTGGGAGCAAGCCGTGGCCGGATTGTGGCACAGCTCATGACAGAGAGTCTGGCATTGTCGGCCGTTGGCGCGGCGTTTGGGCTGGGTCTGGCATTCCTATTGGTGACGTGGCTCGCGCATCAGGAGGCTGTAGCACTGCCCCTGCTCACTTCGCTGCACATCGATGGTGCAGCTCTTGGCTGGGCGGTATTGATTGCCGCGTTGGTGGCAACTGCTTCCGGGGTCTTACCGGGACTGCGGATGGCGGGAGGAAACCTTCAGGAATCCCTGAAGGACTCTGGCCCAGGAGCGGGACAGGGACGGAAGCACGACCGCATTCGGTCAGCGCTTGTCGTGACCGAGGTTGCTCTGGCGTGCGTTCTGCTGGTGGGCGCGGGACTGCTGCTGCATAGCTTCGTGAAGGTGTTGAGCGTCGATTTGGGGTTTGAGCCGTCGCGCACAGCAGCAATTCAGGTGGACTACGACGACAGTGCGGCAACTCCTGCCGCAACTGCGCAGAGGCGTGAAGTAATTTTTCAGCAGGTCATCGCGCGGGTAAGCAGAATTCCGGGCGTGGAGGCGGCGGGAATTTCCGACTATCTGCCGCTTGGGCGAAATCGCAGTTGGGGAATGCCCTACCCAAAGGGGATCAAACCCCCGGACAACAGTCCCGACTCTCCCCTCGTCTACGTTGTTTCTCCAGGTTACTTGCGAGCCATGGGAACACGATTCGAAGGCCGTGATTTTACATGGGACGACGGACCGGGTAGCGAACCAGTTGTGATGATCGACCGTGATCTGGCGCGGTACTACGCCCGAATGGCCAATTGGCCCAATGGCAGCGTAGTCGGCCAGGTGCTTGACTTCGGCCGTGGAAATCTGGCTCGGATCGTGGCCGTTGTTGACACCGTACATGAGGAGAGCGCAGACGGTGCAATAGGCTGGCAAATGTACTTCCCAATTACGCAGACATCTCCTACTGGCGCACAGCTGGTGGTGCGATCTCAGCTGCCGCCGGCCTCTCTGGCGAGCGGTGTGCTGGGCGCGCTGCGCGAGCTAAATCCTAAGCAAACGGCGGCGGAGTTTCGGCCGATTCAGATGCTGGTCGATCATGCAAATTCGCCGCGACGGCTCTTCCTCATGATGGTTGGCTCGTTTGCAGTTCTCGGCCTGCTGCTGGCGGCAATCGGAATTTATGGCGTGATTTCGTACTCGGTGACGCAGCGAACTCAGGAGATTGGGGTGCGCATGGCACTGGGCGCCACGACGGGCCAGGTACAGCGCGATGTGATCTTGAAAACACTGCGGCTGGCTCTAATGGGGATTGTGCTGGGAACGACTGCTTCGCTGTTTATTTCGAAAGCGATTGCAGCGCTGCTGTTTGGCGTCAAGCCAACCGACTTAATTGCATTTGCCGGCACGGTATTGCTGCTGGAGATCGTAGCTGTGCTAGCGGGTTACATTCCGGCGCGGAGAGCTTCGCGAATTAGCCCCATGGTGGCGCTTAGGAGCAACTGAATCATTCGATTGTTTTCGATCTCCTCGTTCGTATTTGATGGGGAATCTGCCGCATAGCGGACTCCTCTCCTCTGGTATTTATGCCTTTACCAAAGGGCGAACAATGGAGCGTGCGCGAAGATAGCTCCATCCTGAGCTAACGCTTGTCGCTCCTTCCGTGAGCTCAAGAAGAGCGCGGCCATCAGGCGGAGAGCGCGAGGGGTGGTTGCTTGTTTGCAACCTTGGGCAAGGCACCGGGAAACATTATTTCAGCAGAAGAGCGCTCAAGCGATTCGCGAGCTGCTCCGGATGTGCGAGCTGTCGGATTGCGGGGTAATGAGCGCATGACGATGAAGAAATCGCCCACCGTCAGGCGGGCATTGCCTTCGAAATCGAGATAGCTGGTCTTGTTTTGCTTGCAAAACGCCTGCGCCGCGGGCGAAAGATAGGGCGCGACCACGACAGGAACAGCATCGGCAGCCTCGGATGCAAAACCGGTCTGCCGTTCACGGGGTGCCGCGCTGAGCTGGATAAGCTCGCCGCTCGAATTCAGTTGGCAAGCAAGTGTGTGGATGTGACCGTAGATTTCGATTCGCGCCAACAAAGTGGCAGAGATGCCCTCGGGGCGCGCCAGGATGAGAACAGGCTGCGGCTCACGCTTGAGCTCGATCAGTTTGATGGCAGAAATCCGTGTGAAAAGAGCCTTCAGCGCATCGGCAGAGCGCGCCTCGAATTCAGTCGACACCATTCCCATCTTCATCAGCGTCTCCCATCTCGTACACCAGTGCAGCCGTGGATTCCTTGCTCGCGGGGCCAAGAGTAAATGAATTGTGTCCCGAAGGAATAAGAGCCAGCGGAACGGGCGCCTGCCCTTTGTTGCCGCGCTGTTTCGCCTCCAGCCAGAGGCACAACCGCGGATCCTGGATCTCGGGCTTGTCATGCCAAAAACCTGGAGCCAATCCGCATTCGATGAGCAGGTGGTCGAGCCGGAGTTCAATCTGCGTGGCGCGCCTGGAAAAATAGCGACGCACGTTATTGGCGCCGACATAGAGCCCAGTGACGCGGTGCCCATTGCATTGTGAAGTGACTACCATCGAACTCCTCCGGCCGGTCCAATGCCCGTTGAGTGAGCTTTCGAAGGGAAACCCGCGCCGCGGGTTTCTAAAATGAAGCGCAATTGCAACGCCAACTGGCAAGAAACCGGTGCTTACCGGAAACATGAACGATCGATGCAGAACCAGCCATGCGAGAAAGATACGTTCGTGCGAATCTGCGATGACTTTGATCGGCGAACAAACCCGAGGAGAACCTGCTACCGAGGCGCTGCGACCAGCGCGAACGTTGACGGCGGGAGAAATCGCCGATCAGGATGGGAAAGAAGGAAGGCCAGGAGGAATTCCGATGTGCGCCGATCGGCCACCCTGACCGTCTGCGTCTCTTCCCTCACTCTCTGTGGAAATCTTGGACCAATTCCCGATCCATGTCAAGGCGATTTGATGAAGGTTGAAAAAAGATTGCGCAGATCGCTGTGGAAAAGCTGGTCGGTGAGCGCGGCAACGGCCCGCATCGATTTCAATCAGTCTCGAAGATCAGCGGGCGCGCGCAGACGGCTCATCAGAGAAGATCTGTCCGTCGCGAATGTGGACAACGCGATGAGCGAATTGGGCGATGTCGGCTTCATGAGTGACGAGGACGATGGTATTGCCGCGGCCGTGAAGCTGATCAAAGAGGGCCATGATTTCGGCGCCGGTCTTGGAGTCGAGATTGCCGGTGGGCTCGTCGGCAAGGATGATCGATGGGTTGTTGACCAGAGCGCGGGCGATGGCGACGCGCTGGCGCTGGCCGCCTGAGAGCTCATTTGGTTTGTGCATCATGCGCGATTCCAAGCCCACATCGGCCAGGGTCTGCTTGGCGCGCGCAATGCGCTCAGCGGCCGGAGTGCCGTTGTAGATGAGGGGCAGCTCGACGTTGTGCAGGGAAGAGGCGCGGGCGAGGAGATTGAAGGTCTGGAAGACGAATCCAATTTCCTTGTTGCGAATGCGCGCGAGCTGGTCGTCATCGAGATCGCTGACCAACTGGCCGTTGAGCCAGTATTGACCCTTCGAAGGCGTATCGAGGCATCCGATAAGATTCATCAGCGTCGATTTGCCCGAACCGGAGGGACCCATGATGGCGACGTACTCGTTACGCCTGATTTTTAGAGAGACACCGCGCAGGGCCTGGACCTGCTGCTCAGATCCCATGTCGTAGGTGCGCCAAAGGTCCTCGACGACAATCACGTCGTTCGCGTTGACGACCTTTGTCTCCGGTAGTTCTTCGATGCCAACGCCATTCAAAGCCATCTGAAACTCATCCTCATGGAAATTCAATTGCCGCTTTTGGGGCTCATCAACTTGAACTGCTTGAACCGTCGCCAGTGGTCAAGGGCGCGGACTTGTCGCGTTTGAGCAATGCGCCTCCCTTGAGGTCGCGCAGAGTCTTGTAGGGACCGGTGACGATCTCCTCACCGTTATTCAGGCCGGAGAGGACTTCGATGTCAGTGGCTCCGGTAATGCCCGTGGTGACAGGAACAAACTTGGCGCGCAGCCTGCCATGGTCATCTTTCTGGACGACGAAGACTCCCTGAACGGGGTTCGACTTTGGCGCGTTGGATGCGGCCTGAACGGAGCCGGGTTTGGCATTGTCGCTGGCGGGATCGTGCATGGTAAGCGCCTGGATGGGCAGAGCGAGCACGTCGGTCTTGTGCGCGGTGGTGATTTTGGCGGTGCAGGAAAGACCGGGACGAAGATCGTCGGAGGACCCGTCGAGTGTGACCACAACTCTGAAGTCCTTGGCCTCTTCCGTGCCAGTCGTAGATTGCGAAGTGGCCACGCCGGTCGAGCGCAGCAGCGCCTGGTCGCCGACTTCAGTGACGTGGCCCTTGAAAACTTTGTTCGGCAAAGCATCGACCGTGACTTCAGCAATCTGACCGAGTTGGACATTCACGATGTCGGTCTCGTCGACCTTGACGTCGGCGGTGACGACGCTCATGTCGGCGATGGTCATAAGCGTGGAGCCTTCGGTGTTCTGGATACCGGTGACAACCATCTCTCCTTCGCGAGGGGGCTCGTTGGTGACGATGCCGTCAAAGGGCGCGACAGCGATGGTGCGGTTGTACAGATCCTCGTTCACCTTTAGATCGGCTTGCTGAGTACCCAGGCGACCACGTGCCGAATCGGTGTTGGCCCTGGCCTGGTTTAGCTGCGCATTTGCCTGCGCAATGTCGGCGACATCAAGATCGTAGGCGGCCTTGGCGGCGTCGTACTGCTGCTTGGAGTCGATTCCGTCTTTGTAGAGAGCCTGGGCGCGATTCCAATCGAGCTGTTTCTGTTCGAGGTCGGCTTGCGCGTGCTCGAGATTTGCCTGGGCAGTTTTTTCCGCGGCGATATAAGCCGCAATGTCGGTTTTCGCAGAAGCGATTGCAGCCTCCTGGCCGTTGACGTTGGCTTCCTGCTGCACGTTCTCGATGGTGGCGACCATTTCTCCTTTGTGGACCCTGTCGCCTTCCGCCACATAGAGGTGCGTGATGCGGCCCATTGCGTTGGCGCCGACATTGACGTAATTCTTTGGCTTGATCTGTCCTGTCCCGCTGATGACGGTGGAAAGATCCTCCCTCGTGAGGGTGGCGGTGTAGACCTTTGTATAGCCGGACTGCTGCTTGACCACCATGAAAGCGACGAGTCCGGCAGCAACGAGCACAGCAAGAACGATAAGAAGGATTTTCTTCATGAATGATGGAATCCCTGTTTTTTTTCTACATTCAAGTGTACGCGAAAGATCGGTAGAAGGTTCCCTGGGATTTGTACTCCGCGGCGCTCCTCGGATGCCGATGCAGGGTGGCAAATGCCCACGATCTTCCGCGGGTGAGGATCCTATTGCAGGCAGGGCATTCCAAGAAAAAAGGCACTCGGGACGGCAGAAATAAGGCTGCGGTTTTGACGGCTGGAAGCTTTCCGAGCGAGCCGGGGGGCACAGAAGGAATTGAATCCCGACCCCGTTTTGCGCTTAAATCGTTGACCTTAGCCCCGGTTTTGCGTCCAACCGGCGAAGCACCAGGATTGGAATCTTGCCGGGAGGCAAAAGTAGCTGTAAAATGAAGAGATTGCAGGAGTATTGATGGCAATGATGTTGCGCAGCCGCCGGCTTTTTATTTCAGTTCTTGGTTTGAGCTTTACATGGATACTCGCGAGCGCGCTCCAGGCGCAGCAGAGCAGCGCCTCGCCACCGGCTTCCGATTCGCAATCGGCCACGCCGGCCAGTGCTCCGGGACAGGAAACCGATCCGCTCAATCGCCAGCCCTCCGATAAGGAGCGGTACAAGGAGCAGCGTCAACTGCGGCAAGAGTTGAAGGGGCCCTATAAGACCTGGCTGGACGAGGAAGTTCCTTACATCATCAGCGACGATGAACGCAAAGCGTTCTTGAGTCTGGCGAACGATGAGGAACGCGAATCGTTCATCGAGAATTTCTGGCAGCGGCGCAACCCGAATCCCGATTCCCCCGAGAACGAGTTCCGCGAAGAGCACTACCGGCGCATTCAATACGCCAACGACCACTATGCGGCCGGCAAGCCGGGATGGAAGACGGACCGTGGGCGCATCTACATCATGTGGGGTCCGGCAGACTCGATTGACGCTCATCCTGCGGGCGGCCAATACGAGCGGCCCATGGAGGAAGGCGGCGGCGAGACGTCGACCTTTCCTTTTGAAGTCTGGCACTACCGTTATCTAGAGGGGATCGGCGAAAACGTCGACATCGAGTTTGTCGATACCTGCCAGTGCGGCGACTACCACTTCACCATCGATCGCAGCGAGAAAGATGCGCTGAAGAACGTGCCCGGCGCGGGCCTTACGCAATTTGAGGAGCTGAGCCACCAGGGCAAGCAGGACCGGTTCGGAGGCAACGGACTCGAGCAGCTTGGCAATGGACCGATGGGCACGGGGGATCAGGCCAAGGAGTTCGACCGCATTGAGCTGGCCTCGAAGTTGTTTGCGCCTCCGCCGATCAAGTTCAGCGATCTCGATGCTGCGCTCGATGCATTCAGCTCATCGCATAAATTGATGAGCGGGCCGCCATTCCCGTTCGATGTGCGCACCGACTTCGTGAAGGTGACCGACAGCATGGACATGGTCCCGATCACCATCCAGTTGCGCAATCGCGATATTACGTTCGTGACCAAGGATGGAGTCTCCAAGGGCGTGGTGAACATCCTGGGCAAGGTGACCACGATCATGCATAAGACGGTGCAGACCTTCGAGGACACGGTCCAGGTAGAAGAGCCGTCGGAGTTGCTTGAAAAGGCACTCGATTATCGTCAGCTCTACTGGAAGGCGCTTCCTCTGCCGCCGGGACTTTATCGTCTGGACATCGCCATCAAGGACGTGAACAATCCGGATCACATTGGAATTTTTGGAAGGGCGCTTGACGTTCCAACTTTCCAGGACGACAAGCTCGGGGCGTCATCGCTGATCCTGGCCGACGAGATGCATGGCGTCTCCTCACACGAAATCGGCGACGGAGAGTTCATTATCAGCAGCATGTTTGTGCGGCCGCGTGTGGCAACTGGGTTGGCCAAGCCAGTGAGCTTCAAGCGCAGCCAGGAACTGAATTTCTGGATGCAGTTTTATAACCTTGGGATCGACGAGGCTACCAAGAGTAACTCAGCGACTGTTACCTACCAGATCACGGATGCGACCGGCACGGTAATCTTTCAGAAGCAATTGGATTCAAAAGACTTAGGAGCACACAGCGACCAGTTGACGGTGGAGAAGTCGCTGCCCGTTGCCGGGTTGGAGCCCGGCAAGTACAACGTGACAGTGAAGGTGGACGATGCAATCTCAAAACAAGAGATTGCGCAATCGGCACCTTTTGTCGTGGAATAGGAATCAACCCGCGCAGACGCCAGCTGAACTTTTAGAATTCAGGAGCTTGCGCGGCTTGCAATTGAGGAAGATAGCCAGGGACGTGGTGGGACCTCAGATTTGCTGATGAAGCGAAGCACCCATCTCGCCGGTTTAGCCGTGCTGATCGTCTTTGGCGCCGCGCCAGTCTTTGGAGCGGCGACAGCGTCGGTGTCCGGCCTGGTGCGCGATTCGGCGGGTGAGCCCCAGATTGGCGCCGAGGTCCAGATTCTCCGTCCCGATTTGAGCGTGGTGGCCAGCGTTTATACCGACAGCGCAGGCCGCTTTGTGATTTCTTCTCTGGTGCCCGGCAGTTATTCCCTCAAGGCCATGGGCCCTTACTTTCTTCCGGCCCTTCGTGAAGGTGTAAGAGTTCGAGGCGCAGTTGTCGTCAATCTCACTCTGAATACGCTCTATGAAGTCATCCAATGGCTGCCGGCGCCACCGCGCGGGAGCCATCCGGAAAAGGACGACTGGGCATGGACGTTGCGCTCCGCGGCGAATCGGCCATTGTTGCGCTGGCTTGAGGATGGCCCGCTGGTGGTGGTCTCGGATGGCTCGGGCGCAAGGCCGAAGTTGAAGGCACGCCTGATGGCGACCGGACAGGCGGGGACCTTTGGCGAGAGCGGGGAACGCTTCTCAACCACGGTGGAAGATACTCCAGCCGACAGCCGCGAGTTGCTAGCCCGTGTTGATTTTGCTCCCGGCACCGACGGCAGCATGGAATCGATGCTGGGCTTCCGGCAGGATTTGGGTATGGCCGGATCGGTGCAATCGGTTGCCGCGTTGAGTGTTTTGCCGGAGATTGAAGGAGCGGGAGATCAAGGTTTGGATGAAGCCTCGGTGCGCAGCTTCGAGACCATGCAGCTCGGTCCAGGGATCAATGCCGAGGTGGGTTCGACAGCGGTGATTGGGCGGCTTGCAGGAGAGAGTCCGAGTACAGCCGTCGCGATGCTTCCGTTTTTGAACGTTGAGTTGGGGCATGGCGCCAGCGCGATTCGCTATCGAATGGCCACGATGACGCAGGATCGAAGCTCCGATGCGGATGATTCTGAGGCGTCCGGTTGGTTACCGGCGATGGCCCTGCGCGGAAGCGCCTTGGCTATCGAGCATGGAATGCACCAGGAGATCGGTTGGGAGCGGCAGACTGATGCTTCGGGGATTGCCGTTCTCTTCTATTCAGATCGTATCGACAATCCTGTGCTTCAGGCACTGGGTCACTTCGCCCAGGATGGTTCCGCCTCGGACACGGCCATGCTGTTTGATCCTTCGAGCGACCTACTTCGCGTCGCGGGTCCGGCTTTTTCTTCAAAAGGAGTCGAGGCCAGCGCGGAACGGCGCTTCATGGGCACCAACCAGATCAGGGTGAGCTATGCCAGTGGCTCCGCGCTGGTCATGCCGATATTGCCGCAAGCGACTCCATTGGCCGAGGTAATAGCGTCGGCCCATCCAAGGTACGCACAGACCTATGCGATTGCCCTCTCAGGCACGCTCGATGGCACGCGAACTCGCTGGAGCGCGAGTTACCGTTGGCAGCCGGATGGAACCGTGACCGAAGTTGCTCCGTTCGCCGAGGATGCGGTTGCTCCGTTCCTGAACATCCGAATGAGCCAGCCGATACACCTCACGCGTGACGGATCGGGCGGCCTGGAAGCGCTACTTGAGGTGAGAAATCTACTCGCCCAAGGATACCGTCCGTATATTCTGAGCGATGGTTCGCTGCTTCTTTTCGCAGAAGATCAGCGCAGCCTCCGCGCCGGGCTGGCATTCACCTTCTAATCGCTCCTCTCGATCTCCCGCAAAATTTTTGATACGGCTGCCGAGGGCGGAAGTGTTTGTGCTCGAGGGGCCACGTTGATTTCATTGCAACGGGAGTACAGTTGTTTCTAAATTCATAAAAGACTCGAGGAACCAAATGACAGATTCTCGATTCAGCCGCCGTGCCGCTTTGAAGTCGGGTCTCGCGGCGACGGCGCTGGCTTCGCTGCCGAACCTCACAATCGCCGAGGATGCGGCGCCCGTGCGCAAGGGAAGGATTCAGCAGGCGGTCTGCCGCTGGTGCTACAAAGACATTCCGTTAGACCAGCTCTGTGCGTTTGGAGCCAGGATTGGGCTGAAGGGCATCGATCTGTTGCAACCGGAAGAATACGAAATGCCACGCCGCTACGGGCTGATCTGCACCATGGCCTATGCCGGAGCGGGCACGATTCCGGATGCCCTGAATCGCGCGGAAAATCATGCGGCGATTGAAGCGAACCTGCGCACCAACATACCGCTGGCGGTAAAGGCCGGCATTCCCGCAGTGATTACCTTCTCTGGAAACCGGCGTGGCATATCCGACGACGAAGGTGCCCGGAACACAATTGCCGGGCTGAACCGCGTGAAGAAAATCGCCGAAGACAACGGTGTGACGATCTGCCTTGAGCTGTTGAACAGCAAAGTGAATCATCCCGACTATATGTGCGACCACACGGCCTGGGGCGTGCGCGTGGTGCGGGAAGTCAACTCGCCGAACGTGAGGTTGCTCTACGACATTTATCACATGCAAATCATGGAGGGCGACCTGATTGCGACCATCGGAGCGAATCTCCAGTGGATCGCGCACTTCCACACGGGCGGAGTACCCGGCCGCCATGAACTCGACAATACGCAGGAGGTGCAGTGGGACGGAGTGATGCGGGCCATTGCCGATGCGGGCTTCAAAGGGTACGTGGCGCACGAGTTTCTTCCGGTGCGCGATCCCTTTCAAAGCTTGCTCGCCGCTGTTGACCTGTGCGACGTGTAAGTTTCTGCCCGACTTCTCATCGGGGCGCAACGAATCTACAATGGGTCGTTATGAAAAGCCGCTGGTTGATTGTTGCCACCATAGTTTGCGCGAGCTGCTCGCTGAGCTGCTTGGTTCACTCGCAGGCGCCCGCCGATTCGCAATCGAAGTCCGCCACGATGGATGATCCGCTCTTGCACGGATTCCTCGATCCTCCGAACGGAGCGCGGCCGCGCGTGTGGTGGCACTGGATGAACGGCAACATCTCGAGTGAGGGGATTGGGCTCGACCTGGAGTGGATGCATCGCATCGGCCTGGGCGGAGTGACCATCTTTGAGGGCTCAATCAACACACCGCAGGTGGTTCCTCAGCGATTGATCTACATGACGCCCGAGTGGAAGGCCGCATTCAATACTGCGGTGACTAAGGCGCGAGGGATGGGCATGGAGGTTGCCATCGCCAGTTCGCCGGGATGGAGCGAGACAGGCGGACCCTGGGTGCCTCCGTCGCAAGGGATGAAGAAGATGGTGTGGAGCGCAACACGCGTCGAGGGCGGAAAACCATTTGCGGGCCGGCTCGCTCACCCCCCTGAGGTCGATGGAACTTTCCAGAATTTTGCAGTGTCGGGGCGGCGAGCCGCGGACGGGACCATTGTG
This sequence comes from uncultured Acidobacteriaceae bacterium, assembly GCA_963828325.1. Taxonomy (GTDB): domain Bacteria; phylum Acidobacteriota; class Terriglobia; order Terriglobales; family Acidobacteriaceae; genus Telmatobacter. The sequence continues at coordinate 74,999 of CAWHEK010000031.1, read as the reverse complement.
ACTCCGCCGCAGTTCTATGCCGACGCCGAATTGATCGCATACAAGCTTCCCGAGGGAGATAAGACGCAAGAGGAACTGAATCCGCGAGTCACTTCAAGCGGCGGAACGATCAACGTGGCCGCGCTTTCTGACGGCGATGTCAATACCGTGGCGCTGGAATTGCCGGTGGGTGCGGCGCCAAATGGGGCGTGGGTGCTGTTCGATTACGGGCATCCGCAGACGATTCAGGCGGTAACGCTGGCGAGCCTGAGCGATACGGTCGCCGTGTTTGATCATGCGAGCAATGCGGCGCCTCCGCGGATCGAGGCCAGCGACGACGGCGCGAACTTCAGGGTGATCGCCGACCTGCCGTTCAGCAGCCTGATCGAGAAGACAGCTTCGTTTGATGCGGTAACGGCGCGATACTTCCGTGTGGTTTTTCCCGCGCAACCGGCTGGGGTGACGGACCACAAACACAGAATTACAGAGCTGGTTCTGGCGAGCGGTGCGCGCGTAAACGAATGGGAGCAACGCGCCGGATATGCGAACGCGCGAGACTTCTATGCGATTCGCGATCCGGAAGTCGCGCCGCAGTTCATCGTGCCGCAACCCGATGTGATCGACCTGACGGGGAAGATGACGGCCGACGGATCGCTCGACTGGACGCCGCCGGCTGGAAGGTGGATGGTGCTGCGCATCGGTTACTCGCTCACCGGCCATGAGAACGGCCCGGCTCCGGCGGAAGCGACGGGGCTTGAAGTCGACAAGCTCAACCGCGAGGATGTGAAGAGTTATCTCGATCAATATCTCAAGACATATTCGGACACCGTTGGCGAAGAGAACATGGGCAAGAACGGCGTCTCCTGGCTACTCACCGACAGCATTGAAGCGGGCCCACAGAACTGGACGGACAACATTCTGAAAGAATTTCAGGATCGACGCGGCTATGATGCGCGGCCATGGTTGCCGGCGCTTACTGGAGTGGTCATTAAGAGCACCGCCGATACCGATCGTTTCCTGTGGGATTTCCGGCGGACGCTTGGCCAGCTTCTCGCAGAGAATCATTACGGCGAAATTGCCGACGATCTGCATCGCCATGGGATGAGTTACTACAGCGAAGCGCTCGAATATCATCGCCCCTCGCTGGGCGACGACATGGAGATGCGCAGCAAGGCCGACGTGCCGATGGGAGCGATGTGGACCTGGGCGGGAGATCCGGGGCCGGATGTTGATTACTTGTCCGATCTGCGGGGAGCTGCATCCATCGCGCATATTTACGGGCAGAATCTGGCAGGCGCGGAGTCGATGACGTCGCGCGGTCCGGCGTGGTCGTTCGCGCCGAACAATTTGAAAAAGGTTGCGGATCTTGAATTCGCGCTGGGCGTGAATCGATTCGAAATTCATGAATCCACGCATCAACCGGTTCCCGACCTGGCGCCGGGACTGACGCTAGGGCCGTATGGACTCTGGTTCAACCGCAATGACACGTGGGCCGAAGAGGCGAAGCCGTGGATCGACTACCTGGCGCGGTGCTCGTACATGCTTCAGCAGGGACATTACTCCGCGGATGTCGCTTATTTTTATGGCGAGGAGGGCCCCCTGACCGCAGTGTTCGGATGGAAGGGAATTGAGGACGCGCCAGATGGTTACGGATTCGACTTTGTAAACAGCGATGTCATTCTGCACGAGCTGAGGTGAAGGACGGGCAGGCTTGTAACTCCGGGAGGAACGAGCTACCGGGTTCTCTATTTAGGCGGACGGAGCCAACGCATGACATTGCCGGTGTTGCGCCGCATTCATGACCTTGTCATGCAGGGTGCGGTGCTTGTAGGAGAGCGGCCCACGGATTCTCCGAGCCTGGCAGACGATGAGACTGAGGTCCAGCGCGTGGCGGATCAGTTGTGGGGAAGGTCTGGTGCGGCCGGCAAGTCGATGCGGAAAGTGGGGAAGGGCCGCGTGTATAAGGGGATGAGCGCGAACGAGGTGCTGGCGGCGCTTGGTGTGGCGCGGGATTGGGAGTACACCAGGTCCGAGGCTGACACATCGCTTATGTTTGTTCATCGCAAGATCGATGACGGCGACGTTTATTTCGTCGACAATCGTCAGGACCGTGCCGAAAAGGTTGACGCAACTTTCCGCGTGGATGGGAAAGCACCGAAGTTGTGGGATCCAGCGACGGGGGAAACGCAGACGGTCTCGTATCGGATTGCTGATGGACGCACGACGGTGCCGCTCAATCTCGATCCGTATGGAACGACGTTCGTGGTTTTTCGTGCGCCGACAGCGAAGAACAGTTTGGAGCTACCCGCGCCGAAGGAGACTGTGATTGATGGCCTGGACCTGGCGCTGAACCGCGACTGGAGCGTCAGCTTTGAGCCGGGCAAAGGCATTCCGGACACGATCGGCTTCCATCGCCTTTTCTCCTGGAGCGATTCGCCTCTTCCGCTTTCAGACGAGGCTCTAAAGTATTACTCGGGTACCGCAACTTACACGAAGACAATCGAGATTCCAGCGGACCTGATGGCGCAGGGCGCGCATCTCTGGCTTGATCTTGGAGACGTGCGTGAGCTCGCCGATGTAAAGGTGAACGATGTGGACCTCGGCATTTTGTGGAAGACGCCGTTCAAGGTTGACGTGACGGGCGTGCTGAAGGCCGGCCAGAACCAGTTCGAGATTCGCGTGACCAATCTCTGGGTGAACCGGATGATTGGCGATCAACAGCCGTGGGCGATGAAGAAGTATGCATTCGCCGATTTCACGCCGTATAAAGCGGATTCGCCGCTGTTGCCGTCGGGGTTGCTCGGGCCGGTGCGGCTGATTTCGGAGAGCGCGCAGTAGGTTGAACGAGGTGCGATCCCACCTTAAGTTTTCAGCTTCGCTGAGAACTTAAGGATGGGGCACCCAGGATTGTGGTGGATTGAAGGAGATGGGTTGAAGCTCATGCTTCCCGCCCAAGCGGAGCTTGGACGGGGCACCCCATTTCGTGGTGGGGTGAGGGGGAGAATCGGCGTTCATGCGATCTCAGCACCCAGGTTCGGGGTGATCTTTACTGAACGGTCAGGCTGACGGGCGTGGTGATGCTGGTTGAACCCGATGTCGCGGTCACGGTGATGGCGTACGTACCGCTGGTGGTTCCGGAGTTTCCGCCGCCACCGACAGTCTTGTTGCCGCTGCTGCAAGCGACCATGCCGCTCCCAATCGCAACGAAGAGGGCGATGATCGTGAGCATGTTGCGCCATCCGCGGCGACGCGAGGGAATCCAGAACAGGACGACGCAGGCGAGCACCGCGCCGCTGGTGCCGTACCAGCGTGCCGCGGGATTTGACGGCCGTTGATTGGCGGCGGAAGTTGCGGCGGTAGTCGTAATGGTCAACATCGCAGTGGCGGCGCTCGATGAGGAGATTGCGACCTGCCCATTGGAGGGAGTCCAGCTAAGCGTAGGCAGATCCTGTGCGCCTGCCGGGCTGTTGGTCAGAACCGCGGTCAAGGTGACTGTACCGGTGAAGCCGCCAGACGGGGTTACGGTGATGGTAGAGGTATCGCCGGTGCTGGAGCCTTTCGAAAGCGAAACGGCGGTGCCGGCCACTGTATAAATAGGCGCGGTAGCGGAGACGAAGCTTTGGATCGTGCCCGTGCTTGTTCCGGCACTATTCTGCGCGACTGCCTGAAAGTAATATGTGGTGTTTGCGCTGAGGCCGGAGATTCCGCTACTGGTATTCACGCCAGCGCTTCCAGAGCCAAGGTCCTGCGAAGGCGTCTGAGCCGCTCCGCTCAATGTGCTGCTTGTCCCATAGAGGAACCAGGCGTGAGTGTCAGAACCATTCGGAGTGATCTGGGCGTTCAACGTGGCGGAAGTTGACGCAAGTGAAGTGGCTGTGGAGGTTGCAACGGTCGGTACAACGGTTGCCGCTACCACATTCAGCGTGACCGTGGCGCTTCCAAGTCCGTAGTCAGTGGAATCGACGGGAGCAAACGAAACGGAGAGCCCAAAGTTTCCGGGCGCAGAATAAAGAGTTCCGGCGGCAGGGTTATAGGTGAACGTGCCGGGAATGCCGGCGGTCGCGTCCAGTTGTGTTGCTCCTAATATGGTTCCAGTCGGAACTGACGGCGGTGTGGACCAGGACACGACCGGAGTCGCGCGGCTGACGGTGAGCGTGACGGTGGCCTCGGCGCTGCTGTAATCGGTTGAGTCGTTGGGCGTGAAGACTGCCGTGAGGATGTGCTGGCCGGCCGTGAAAATAGTGCCGGCCGAGGGCGAATAAAAGAACGTCCCGGCCACGCTGGCTGTTGCGTCGAGTTGGGTTGTGCTCAGTGCTGTACCGTAAATAATCGCGGCGGGCGTGGTCCAGGTGATCGTGGGCACCGGTTTTACCGTGGTCACTACGATGGTGGTCGATCCGGTAGCGTCGCCGTAGGTCAACGATGTCGAAGTAAAGGTTGCCGTGAGGGTGTCTGTGCCAAGCGCAAGTACATTGCTGGGAATCACAATGTAGACGCTATTGCTGTCGGGTCCGGGAATATCAAGTGTTGTAATGGCCGACGCATATGTGCCGCTGGAGAGCACGACCGTGCCGGTCGGTGCAGTGCCGCCACTGCCGGTTACGGTTATCAAAATCGATGCCGATTGAGCCGTGGTGACGGTGGGCTGAGCCAGCAACGTGACTGTAGGCGTGGGATTGGTGGAATTGGTACTGGTGTAGTTATTGATAAACTGGGTGATTTCAAGTGAGCCGAGCCCAGTGACCTCGCTGTATCCGCCGGTGGCGCCTAACTGATAACCCGCTTGTCCGCCGGTTAGCCCGGTCGGACCAGGAGCACTGTTGTTGCACATGCTGGGAGTGGCCGCGCTGCAATTTGTCACGCCGCTTGAGGCAACGGAAACCTGATGAAACGCGGCCGGAGTGCTGGTTGCCAAGAGGTAAAGCGAAGGATTGAGGTTGCCTTGCGCTCGGCTCGCTTGCTGGTCGAGGAGCGCGGCAATGCCCGCCATTCCGGGCGCGGCGGCCGAAGTGCCCGAGAAAACTGAAAATGGTGTTCCGCCTGCGCCGCTCACGCAGCTGCCACCACCCGCCGCGAAACATCCGAAATAGCCGTCGTGGCCAGACGAGGAAAAAGCGACATCCGGCGTATAACGCCCCGAGCGTCCTGCGGGCACGCCTGCACCGGTTTGCCAGCTTGGCGTGGCAACATACGAGCTCACGCCTCCGCCCGAACCGGCGACCACGGGATCCGAATTCGAATCAAGTGGCTCGTTCCAGGCGCCCTCGGGAATATAGCCGAGAGCCGATTGCAGGTTGACGCCGTTGTTCGCATTCCAGTAGGTGGATGAGTTGCTCGAGTCGTTGAATTCCGTTCCGCCAACGCAGGTGGCGTAGCTGGAAGAGCAAATGTAGTTGGGACTGTTCGCGGCGGGAGTGGTGGGAGGAGTGACGAACGCGCTGTCGCAGCCTGACGCGCCGGAATCGCCGGAAGAGACGAACACAGAGATTCCTTCACCGGCCGCCTGCTGAAACAGTGAGTCCCAGTACTCCACTCCTGACGGTCCGCCTGCAAGCTCACAGGCGCCGAAGCTGATGCTCATGACTTGAGCGGGGACAGGATTCGATTCAACAAGGTACTGCGCGTCCACTGCGATGCCGCCACTGCCGGCGGTTGAAGCGACCAGAAGCAACGATGCGCCCGGGGCGACACTGCCCGCGCGGAACACATCGAGCGTGGCCTCTCCCTGGTAATCCAGCGAATCGCACGAGCTGCTGCAGTTTGGCTGTGCTGTATATGCGGGGCCGGGATCGACTCCGCCAAACGCTGTGGGAATGACTTCGGTGGGGTTCGGGAATGAGGAACCCGTGAGGCTTTTGAAGTTGTTGAAGTCTGCTGCGTCAGTGCGCGCCTCAGCGACGATTCCGATCGTCGTTCCGGCGCCGGTAAGCCCGGCCGGCTGGTCATAGATGGTCGCAAAATCGCCCGGAGCAATAAAGTGAAAGGCTGTGCTGCCGCTGGGTATGGTCAGGTTGGGCCCGACTGCTTCCTCGGGTCTAATGAAGTGGTTTGGATGCTCTTCGACGGTGAAAAGCCCCCGTACGGACCGGATGGCAGGCGCGAGAGCCGCGGGAATGATGGGATCGGACGAGACGGAAACCAGTTGCTTGCCGTTGACATTGTAGTAATGGAGATCTGTGCCAAAGGCACGGCCGACATTGGCAGCCGTCCCCGAGAATCCCACAAAGATGCGGCTGGGCGATACCCAAATCCCCTGCATCCCCTGTGACTGAAGCCAGGCGGTGATGACCGAGATGTCGTTCTCCGAGAGGCCGAAACGCTGGCCGATTTCGTCGGGCGTGAGCCACTGGTGAAACTCGGGCGACGAGGGGTCCTGCTGATCGCGCAGCAACTGCTCGAATGCCTGTTCCTGTTGAGGGGAGCGAGCGAGAACTAATGCGATGCTTTCGATCTTGAGGCTGGCTGGAACGAGCCCCGCATCGTTCGCAGGGGCTGCCCACTGAGGGTGATGGCCGGAGAGGGTCTGAACCCGTGCCGAGTCGATAACGCTCGGAAGCCGATCGGGCACCTGGGCACGCGCGACGCTCCCAAAAAACAAAGCGGTTGACAGCGGCATGAAGAACGCGATCAGCAATCCGTTGCGCGGAGTCATCTTGTTTGACGCCTCCTTCTTCGGGAACCATGAAAAAGCGGTTCATCCGAATGCACCTTGGGCAAAGCACACCGGTGCGCAGCTCTTCAGCTGAGGCCGTGACAATTGTCGGATGGGTGGCGCTGGGGTTCAATAACAAATCAGTGTTATATCAAGGCTTAGGACCCGAAGAGGGGAATTCGCTTGCATCCTGCAAGGGGAATTGGGAAAAATGGCAAAGCGGCGTTTCCGGAGGCCTAAACCCTTCTGGAACCACATTATTGATGGGCCGCGGCAAGCAGGAGGTCGTGATGAGCCGTGTAAGGGTGCTGGTAGGGACACACAAGGGAGCGTTCGTTCTCAACTCCGACGGCAAGCGAAAAGACTGGACAGTGAGCGGGCCGTTTTTCGCCGGCTGGGAGATCTACCACATGAAGGGGTCGCCCGTGGATCCGGACCGAATCTACGTATCGCAAACCAGCGGCTGGTTCGGCCAGCTGATTCAGCGGTCGGATGATGGCGGCAAGACGTGGCATCAGCCGGGGCTGCCCAATGAGGCGATACCCGCCCCCGGACCACCGGCGGCGCTGCCTAACCGGTTTGCCTACGATACCTCGGACTCGACCGGCAGGCCGCTGACCACTCACCAGTGGTACGACGGCACGCAGCATCCATGGGAGTTCAAGCGCGTGTGGCACATCGAACCTTCGCTCACAGACGCAGAAAGCGTCTATGCGGGCGTGGAAGATGCGGCGCTGTTTCGCTCGACCGATGGAGGCGAGAACTGGCAGGAGCTCTCCGGCCTGCGCGGGCACGGCACCGGTCCCAAGTGGCAGCCGGGCGCGGGCGGAATGGGCCTGCATACCATCATTCTCGATCCCAGCGATCCCAAGCGGATCTACATCGCCATCTCGGCAGCGGGCGCGTTCCGCACCAACGATGGGGGCGCGACGTGGAAGCCGATCAATAAAGGACTGCGAAGCCAGTACATTCCGGACCCGAATGCGGAAATCGGCCACTGCGTGCATCACGTGGCCATGCACCGCTCGCGTCCCGACGTGCTGTTTATGCAGAAGCACTGGGACGTGATGCGCTCTGACGACGCCGGCGACAACTGGCGCGAAGTGAGTGGCAACCTGCCCACGGATTTCGGGTTCGCCATCGATGTTCATGCGCACGAGCCGGAGACGATTTACGTTGTGCCGATCAAGAGCGATTCGGAGCATTATCCGGTTGACGGCAAGCTGCGCGTTTACCGGAGCCGTAGCGGTGGCAACGAGTGGGAGCAGCTGGCCAAAGGCCTGCCGGAGAAGGACTGCTACGTGAATGTGCTGCGCGATGCGATGGCCGTGGACACGCTGGATGATTGCGGCGTTTACTTCGGCACCACGGGCGGCCAGGTCTATGCCTCATCTGATTCAGGGGATAGCTGGTCGCCGATCGTTCGCGATCTGCCCGCGGTGCTTTCGGTGGAAGTGCAGACGCTGAATTAGGCAGGGACCAAGGGACCGAGGGACCGAGGGAACAAGGTGCAGCAAGACAGCAGACAGTAGGCTGGCAGACAGCGAATCGTAGGCAGCGGAACGATGAAGGAGTTTTCGCGTTGAGCGAAGCGGCCAAGACGAGTGCGGCGACGGTGCGGGTTGCGCTGCCTTATCATTTGCGCAACCTGGCGCATGTCGAGGGCGATGTGCCCATTGAAGTTTCCGGCCCGGTTACGATTCGTGCCGTGCTCGACGCTCTAGAAGCGCGCTACCCGATGCTGCGCGGCACGATTCGCGAATACGAAACCGGGCAGCGTCGTGCGTTTCTTCGCTTTTTCGCCTGCGAAGAAGATTGGTCGCTCGAATCGCCCGACAAGCCGCTGCCGGATGCGGTGGTTCCGGAAATGAGCCGCTGCTGATCCTCGGCGCCATCGCCGGCGGGTGAATCCAGGGAAGACGCGTGCGCATCTATAGACCGAGAGGATCTTCTGCGAACATCCTTTCGGAGAGTAGAAATGACAAGCAGCAATCGAACGGCCCTTATTACCGGGGGAACGAGCGGAATCGGTTTGGCTACAGCGAAGAAGCTGGCTCAGCTTGGAGTTCGTGTCCTCGTGGTTGGGCGCAACGCGGAACGCGGGAAGAAAGCGGTAGACGAGATCCGCGCCGCGGGAGGCGAAGCAGATTTCGTATCCTCCGATCTTCGGGACGCGGCCAGCGCGCGTGAAGTGGCGAAGAAGGCAGTCAAATTTGGAAATGGCCAAATCGATATTCTCATTAACAATGCAGGGATTTTTCCCTTCGGTCCTACGCATGAGATGACAGAGGAGCAGTTCGACGCCGTTTATTCCCTTAACGTGAAGGCGCCCTATTTCCTCGTCGCGGAACTCGCGCCGCTGATGGCCAAGAGGGGCAACGGGGCAATCGTGAATGTTTCGACGATGGTTGCCGATTACGGGGCGCCGGGAATGAGCCTCTATGGTTCGAGCAAAGCCGCGATCAATCTGCTGACGAAAACCTGGGCCGCAGAATATGGGCCAAGAGGCGTCCGCGTGAATGCGGTAAGCCCCGGGCCCACCCGGACTGAGGGCACAAAAGCAATGGGCGAGGGCCTCGAACAACTAGCTGCCCAAGCTCCCGCCGGTCGTCCGGCAACGGCTGATGAAATTGCGGAAGCAATTGTCTTTCTGGCCACAGATCGTGCCAGTTTCATTTACGGGGCGAAGCTCGCCGTCGACGGAGGGCGCACCGCCATCTGACGAAGGGAACACGACCGGCAGCTCAGCGCTCTTGCTGGGTAGGGCTTTGGGTTCTTCTCCGCCGGCCTGCTACAGGTTAGCCGCCAAATACTTTTTCAGCGGATCCCAATAGCGCATGTGCCATCCGGGATCGAGGTGGTCGAAGTCGCCTTGGGGAAAACCGGTGTGGTCGAGCACCAGTGTGGTTCCATTGATCGAAGCGCCTGGGACACCCGAAGCCTTCAATTCAAAATGAACTACGGAGTAGACACCCGAATCCCATGACGTGGGGCGCCATGCCTGCACAATGCGATGGTTGGGAATGATTTCAATGTTCCGGCCCTCGATCAATCCGCCGAATGTATTGAATGCGCCACCTGGGGCGGGATCGATGGTCGCCGGCATTCCGGTGAATGCGGCAAACTCTTTCGAATCGAGAAGCACATGGAAGATGTGTTCCGGCGGGGCGCTCAGCTCGATCTCCTGGTGGAGAGAGGTGCGCGTTTGGTTGGGTGATGGGGTGGCCTTCTGCTCCGCATCGGCCTGTTGCGCGAGAACGGGAAGCCTTGAAACGGCAAGCGCGACTCCGGCGGCGGCTCCCACGAGCGCCCGACGGCGAGTAACTTGAGTGGTGCTGCTGTCCATATCGACCTCTCAGATTCCGGCTGCAACTGGGAATCATGGGAACACGGTAGAACGTTATGATCAAGAACATATTTTGTTCGACAGAGCCGCTGGGGATGGCGGATACTGTGCCGGATGGAGGACGGCGAAATGCCCTATCCGGAAGGACACCGCATTGAAGTGAGGAGCAGGATCGTTGAGAGCGCACGCCGGCTATTTAACCGCCATGGCTTTGAGCAGGTGTCGCTCGACGAGATCATGAGCTGCGCGGGCCTGACCCACGGCGGATTTTATAGCTACTTCAAGAGCAAGAGCGATCTCTATGTCGAGGCGCTGAATTGTTTTTTTACCGATCCGGAATGGAAAAACTGCTGGGAGGGCGTGGAGATCAACCCGAATTCGAAGGACTTCGGAGCGCAGGTTATTCGCGCGTATCTCTCTCACCAGCATTTTGACGATGTGGAGAACTCATGCCCCATGGTTGCGTTGCCTGCCGACGTGACGCGTGGCGATGCACATCTGAAGCGCGCGTTTGAAACGGTGTTCGCGGCGATGGTGAGGATCCTGGAGCGGAGCATGAATGGGCGGGGGCAAGACGCTCACGTTCGGGCGCAGGCCACGGCGGCGTTATGCATTGGAGGCATGGTGGTCGCGCGCGCGATGGAGAATCGAGCGGCGGCCGATGCGCTGCGCGATGCGTGCATGAGAGTCGCATTGGAACTGGGCGGGAGAAACGGGAGGCCGGCGAAGCGGAAGGCCCGAACGCAGGCGAGATTGGTGAGTGGGCGGCGGACGAGGGGCCGTGCCTAGGCACTGGGACTTGGGACTACGGATCAGAAGAGAAGAGGGATCGGAGACTCCTACCGCTCTTCTCTACCAGGCCGAAGCATCAAGGCGCGGATGGCTTCGCGGGGGTCCTTGCCTTTATTGAGGATCAGCTCCATCTGCTCGGCGATGGGCATTTCGATACCGTGCTGGCGGGCCAGACCGAGGGCAGCGCGCGTGGTATGCACTCCTTCAGCAACTTTGCCTCCTAGCGAGTCAAGGATCTCAGGCAGCTTGCGGCCCTGGCCAAGTTGCTCACCTACCGTGCGGTTACGGCTGAGCGAGCCGGTGCAGGTAAGCACCAGATCGCCGATGCCGGAAAGTCCGGCGAGGGTTTCACGACGTGCGCCGCAGGCCACAGCCAGGCGCGTCATCTCGGCAATGCCGCGGGTGATCAGCGCGGCGGTCGAGTTGTAGCCGAGACCCACGCCCACCGCAATCCCAGCAGCGATGGCGATTACATTTTTGAGCGCGCCACCCAACTCGACGCCGATGACGTCCGTCGAAGTGTAGAGGCGGAGGGTCTCCGATGAAAACTCCTGCTGGATGAGTGCGGCGACATCGGGGTCGCTGAAGGCAACGGTGAGAGCTGTGGGTTGACCGAGCGCTACTTCCTGGGCAAAGCTTGGGCCCGAGAGCGCGCCAATGGGGAGCAGAAGTCCGGCGGGCTCGAGGGTTTCAGAGAGAACCTTGGTCATGCGGAAAAGAGTGCGCTCCTCGATGCCCTTGGTCGCACTCACCACGAATTGTCCGCTGCGCATGTGAGAGCGAATACGGAGGATTGTGGGGCGGAGAAACTCCGACGGAATCGCGGAGATGAGAATGTTGGCGGCGGTAATCGAATCACGGTCGCCAGTGACGGTGACACCGGACGGGATCGGAAAACCGGGAAGGAATTGCGTGTTCTCGCCGGCGTCAAGAATCTGCCGGGCGAGCTCAGGAGTGTGAGCCCAGAGTGAGATCTCATGGCCTCCGCGGCGGTGGAGGGAGAGCGCAATTGCGGTTCCCCAGGCGCCGGAACCTAAGATGACGATGCGGCTCATGCTGGCTTGGCAGCTCCGATTCTGGATTCAGTGCCTGCGATCAGGCGACGGATGTTCTGATGATGCTTGACGATGATGAGCAGAGAAACGAGGGCGCCCGCCACAAAGAAAAAAGGCGGGCGAGCTCCAGTGACGAGCAGCCAGGCAAAAATCGGAAAGCTGAACGCAGCGACAATGGAGGAGACGGAAACATAACGGCTCAAGGCCAAAACGATGGCAAAAACACCGATGGCAGCCAACGCGGCGATCGGCGAAACGACGAGAAATACTCCAAAGCCGGTGGCGACACCTTTGCCTCCGCGAAAGCGAAGCCAAATGGGGAACATATGGCCGAGCACGGCGCAGAGAGCGGCGAAGGCTTCGGCCGTCCTTAGGGGAAGGGAGGGCATCCAGAGCGAAGCGAGATAGCCGCCGAGCCAAACGGCAGCACAGCCCTTCAGGACGTCGAGAGCAAAAGTGGCCAGGCCGAGCCCCTTGCCGCCGGCGCGAAGGACATTGGTGGCCCCAATATTGCCGCTGCCGAAGGAACGGATGTCCTCTCGCCTGAAGATTCGGTAAAGCAAGTACCCCATCGGGATGGACCCGAGCAAATAAGCGGCGATGGCGATGCCGGCGAGTGGCACAAGCACCGAGTTTAGCAGGTGGGGGCACACCATTTGGACGCGCTGCCGCGGCACATGGGTTGCGCGTGAGCCGGGCATTCCCGTGATGTAGGGCGCGACGGCCAACGTGAGCACAGACTCTAGATTAATAGAGCGCCCGGCGAGCGCTGCGAACTTCAGCGGCGAGCACTTCGAGCATTTTGAGCGACAGCGCCGGATCGGAATGCATTGAGGCGGCTAAATCGGCATTGCTGACGAAGCTGACCTTGGCTCCGGCCCGCGCAGTCGCGCTGAGCGTGTAGGGCTGATTGCTGATGGCGCCCGGGAGGCCGAGTATCGAGCCCGGCTTGGCCTGAACGGCGAAAAGCGAATGCCCATCCTGCGACATCATGCTGAGCGTGACCACGCCATCATGGAGGATAAAGACACCGGTGGAGGGTTCGTCTTGACGGAAAAGCACTCCGTCAGACCGGCAAGGCACGGCGGTGGCACGTTCGCCGAGAACGCGAATCAGATTCGGATCGGCGACAAACGCATTGGGGTCAAGCTGCACATGCAGATCACCCAGGGGAGAAGACTTCTTCATAGTTGACTCCAAAGGGGGAACTTCGAAGACATCATTGCATCAGCTGGTACCCAGAAATTGTGATTGGTATCACGTTCTCTAGGTTAACAAAGGAACGGGCTTTGCGAATTGGCCCAAGTTCGCGGTGTGTGCACGCGGGCGCAGCGGGCGCGTTGCGAATCAGGGGGTGCACCCGGCATTCGCTAGACTTAACCCAGGGGATCCACGCAATGGCCGGCATTTTGAGCAAGATCGGCACCACACTGGAGATGATCAAGTGGGAGCACTCGATCTTCGCGCTGCCATTTGCCGTCACGGCCATGCTTTTGGCTGCCGGCGGGTGGCCGGGTTGGCGCACGCTGGCCTGGATTGTAGTGGCGATGGTCTCTGCGCGGTCGGCGGCCATGGCATTCAACCGGTGGGCCGATGCAGAGCTTGACGCCGAAAATCCGCGCACGCGAACCCGCGCAATTCCGGCAGGGCTGCTTTCAAAGCGCTTCGTTCTCGCGTTCACATGCGCAGCTGTCGCGGTTTTTCTGGCGGCCGCGGCGGAACTGAACCGGCTGGCGCTGGAATTGGCTCCAGTGGCTCTTGCCGTGTTGCTCGGCTATAGCTACTTGAAACGGGTGACACGATGGTCGCACCTGGGGTTGGGATTGGCGTTGGGGCTTGCTCCCGCAGCGGCATGGATTGCCGTTCGGGGCAGCCTCGATCCGCGCATCCTGGTGCTGACCGCTGCCGTGACATTGTGGGCGGGTGGATTTGACGTGCTGTATTCCTGCCAGGACTACGAACACGATCGCGCTGCCGGGCTCCACAGTTTGCCACAGGCGAGCGGTTTGGGCGCCGCGTTCTGGACGGCGCGAGTGATGCATCTGGCCATGGTCGGACTGCTGGTGTGGTTCGGGTTTCTTTTTGGTTTTGGGCTGACAGGCTGGCTGGGGGTGGGGGTGGTGGGGCTGCTGCTGGCCTACGAACACTCCATCGTTTCGCCGCGCAACCTGCAACGAATGAATGCCGCATTCTTCACCATGAACGGCGTGATCGCGATGGTATTCCTGGGGTTCGTGACGGCAGATTTGTGGATGAAGAGATAGAGCAGCGGAGCTAGCGGAGGGAGCGGGGTTAGCGAAGCTGGAAAAAAGGGAAGCAGCGGATTTCAAAAAAGAAGAGACCTGGCGACTGCAGTTGCTATGATTGCACGCATGAAAGCACGTCGAATACTGCTTGCGAGTCTTGTTTGCTCTCATGGCGACGGCAGGGGCTCGATCGGCATTCGCGCAGTCCGCGTCCGCTGCCAGGCCGGCGCCATCGGTCGCTGTGACGGTCCCGTTTGTTGGCTGCGCGTCGGACGGCCAAGGGGGTCCGCAAGCTGCGCCGACGGGACAAAGCCTCGCGGTCCAAATTCCCGCAGCGATGGCGCGACGGCTCGCTTATTACAAATCGGAGTACGGTCCTGGTGCTCTGGCGCCGAGCGGCTGGAATTGCTTTTCCATCTATGGGTCAGATGGGAGCAACCTGTTCGTGAGTCCCGACCCGATCAACACGAGCGACTTGAATTCGATGGACTGGAAGGGATTTACCGGGCAGGTCATCGAGGTTTCGGAGATGGACGGCGGCACGTCGGGAAGGTTTGAAGTCGCCAAGGTCATCGCGCGCGTTTTCCCGGCGTACAAAGCCTTCGCGCAAAAAGTGATTGCCGAGGGAATCGAACCGGCGAGCGACTTTCCATTTGGCCCTTATCCGAGCGACAAGCTGACCTATCGCGGGAACAACATTGTCGAATTCGAAACTCCGCCGAACGCGCAGGGGCTGGGAACGGATTCGCGCTTGCAAGCAAACGCGAGCCCTATCAAAGGTGTCGCGATCATCGCCGGAGCGGACACCGACCTGGTGCAATTGTCCGCGCGAGTCCCTGCGAGTGACAGCGACCTGATTCCGGCCATGGTTGGGCAGGTCGAGAAGGAAGCCGCCGCCGATACGTCTCAATGAGTCGCGCCGGAATTGCAGCCATTCGCGTATGGTATCGTGCGAATTGGATGCGCGGATGACGCTCCATTCGTTGCCATCCGCAGCCAGGAGCAGAAGACTCAAGCATGAAGATTGCCATTCAGGGAGAGCCGGGCTCGTTCAGCCACGAAGCGGCGCTGAAGCTCGTGCCGGATGCGGAGATTCTTCCGTGCGCGCTCTCGGCCGAGGTGTTTGCTGCGCTCGACTCAGGCGTTGCCGATGCCGCCGCGATTCCCATTGAGAACAGCTTGGCTGGTTCGGTTCTTGAGCACTTTGACCTGCTGCTCCATCACGATGTCAAGGTGGTGCGAGAGACGCTGCTACGCATTCGGCACAATTTGATCGCCGTTGCCGGCGCATCGCTCAATGGAATCGAACGCGTGTATTCGCATGCCGTGGCTCTCGGCCAGTGCCGCCGTTTTCTGGCCGAACATCCGCGCATGAAAGCCGTGGCCTTTTACGACACCGCGGGCAGCGTAAAACAGCTGGTGAGCTCGCACGACACCCTGGGCGCGGCTATCGCCAGCGAGCAGGCGGCCACTTACTATGGCGCGCAGATTCTTGCCCGCGGCATTGAGGACGATCAAGAGAACTACACGCGATTTTTTCTGGTGCGGCGCAGTGCGGAAGCCCAGATCGATCGAGCCGCGAACAAGATGAGTGTGGCCTTTACGCTGGAGCACAAGCCGGGTTCGTTGGTTGCGGCATTGAGCGCATTAAGCGCCATGGGCACCAATTTGACCGCCATCGAATCGCGGCCGGTGAAGGGCACACCGTGGGAGTACATCTTCTACGTGGACTGCAAGATCGGCTCAAGCGATGAAGGCACGCGCGCCATTGAGGCGCTTGCGGCTCATTGCGGCATGGTGAAGGAACTGGGACGATATCGCGAGGCAGAAAGGTAAGGACTCAAGTAAAGCGGTATGCCGGGATCGCGAGGAAGCCAAAAAGCGAGAGGGGCGGATTCGATATCCGCCCCTCTTTTGATTTTCTAAGCACTGTTCCTGTTCTTCAATCCTTGGCTTTAGAAGTGATACGCCACGCCAACCACGGGCTCGGACATGTTCCACCATTCGTTGGTGGTGAAATTGTAAGAGCTGGTTCCTACGCCGAACGTGGGCACCTTGGTGACCAGTCCACGATATTCCACGCGGATGTCGAAACTCGGGCTAATTTCGTAGGCAAAACCAGCGCCGTACATGGCGCCGACGGACGTCTGCCGGCGTGTGTCCTGAATCTTGGTGCCGGAGTTCAGGATGGGCATGAAGATGATTGCCGCCGGCCCGGCCTCGAGAAAGGGATTGAAGTTCTTGAAGACGAACGAGCGGACGTAAGCCCCCGAAATCTCCTGAGTGCGAGTGAGCACATTAATGCCCGGGCAGCTGGGATTGTTCCCGCAGAAACTTATGGAGTAGTAGTTGATCTTGTTTTGATAGGTAAGTCCGTAGTTGGCCTCAAGCGCGCTGGTTGGCGTGAGCATGAAACGGTAGCTGGCCAATCCGCCGTAAGCGGTGGTGGAGTGGACTTGAATGTCGGTGGAAGAAGCCTTGTACGGCTCGATCAGCGCCGATCCGCTCAGGCTAAAGTCCTGGCGGCTTTCCTGGGCGCGGGCTGCGGCCACAGAGACGGCCAGCAAACAGACAAAAAAAGCGATCCTCTTCATTCGATCCTGATCCTCTTGGACTGCACACCTGTGCGGGCGGCTACATCCGTGCCTGTTCCCGCGCATTGGTCCGGCGCACCTGGAGTCCCGTGCCCCGCTCTCAGCATTGTAAATGGCCGGGGCGGGTGGGGCTCGGATGTTCCAGCCTAAACGCTGACGGGGTAATCACCTGGAGCGTTAGACGCGCGAACATAGGAGAGGAAAGTCGAGAAGCACGAAGAATCGGCAGCCGGTATTCCTGCCTTTTCACCCCGCCCGCTCAACGTGATAGTGGAACGGCGGTCCCTGTTGATCCGCCATGGTTCGGAGCGTGTGAAGGAACGCTTTGGCGGCATAGGAGAGCGAGGCCTGGCGGCGGTGAACGAGACGGAGCACGCGACGCACGTCGAGTTCGTCAACTTTTACCTGAACCAGGTCGCCAGTCTCTAATTCGCGCGCCACGGTGAGGTGCGGCACCAGCGCCACGCCATTTCCCATCGCCACAAAACGCTTGATGGCTTCAATGGTGGGCAGCTCAATCCCCATATTGAGGGGCGTGCGGTAGCGCTGAAAGGCTTCAATCACCTTGCGCCGCAGCGGCGAAGCCACGTTGTGCGCAATGAAATTCTCATTGCCCAGATCGCGGATTGAGACGCGCCCGGCCCCTGCAAGTGGATGACGCGGACTGACGATCAAGGCCAGGCTGTCACCATAGACCGCGATGCTGCGAACCTGTGCTGGATCGGGCTTGAAGGAGATGACGCCGAGCTCGAAGGTGCGGAGATTCAGCTCCTCCGGGATGCGCGAGGCCAGCATGCGCTGCACGGTGACGCCCACGTGAGGAAACTCGCGGCGAAAAGCGTCGACGGCCGGAAGCAGGTACATGCAGGTGTACTCGTTGGCGGCCAGCTGCAAGTGCCCGCGCTCCAGGCTTTTTAGCTCGTCAAGAGCGCTCGATGCCTCGCGGCGAAGGGCCAGCAGCCGCAGTGCATAGTCGCGCAGCAAAGTGCCGGCAGCGGTAAGCGAGCCGTCGCGCGAAGTGCGGTCGAAGAGTGTTTCGCCCACCGCACTCTCCAGCTTGCGGATGACCTGGCTGACTGCGGGCTGGGTGCGGTGCAGGCGCTGCGCGGCGCGGGAGAAGCTGCGCTCCTCGGCGACGGCGAGGAAAGTTTCAAGCTGGCTGAGTTCCATGTTCGCTCCTGCGGAGCGTGGCCGTCAGCTCTCCGCCATTAGCCTCTAGCTCGACCTTGCGACAACGAAGGTTCGCGGCAGGCGAAGGACTCCGATTAGTAAATGCTCGCAGGGTTCGCGCAGGGCATCGCGGCTATGCTAAAAGCCAGTGGTTCAAGGCCAAGAGCCTGCTCCATAAGTTATTCTAATACAGACCCAAACAATTATAACTTTGCCTTATAGTGGACGATGGGTGACAATCAAGGAGTTGGATAAATCAGGTCATTTCCCCGGCGAGCATACGGCAGGCACAAACATGAGCAGCGATCATGTAGCTTTCTTTGACACCACTCTGCGCGACGGCGAGCAGTCGCCTGGGTGCAGCATGACCACGCAGGAAAAGCTCACCATGGCCCACGCCCTTGAAGATCTGGGAGTGGACATCATCGAAGCCGGCTTTGCCATGGCTTCGGAGGGCGACTTCGCCGCGATTGCGACGATTACGCAGGCCATTCGCAAGCCGCGTATCGCGTCGCTGGCCCGGGCAAAAACCGAAGACATCGAGATGGCGGCGCGGGCGCTCCAGTTTGCCGACCGGGCGCGCATCCATGTGTTTCTGGCGTCGAGCGACCTGCATCTCGAATTCAAACTCAAGATGAGCCGAGCAGAGGCGCTGGAGCAGTGCGGCGAATCGGTGCGGCTGGCGCGGTCACTTTGCGACGATGTGGAATTCTCTCCCGAGGACGCGACGCGGTCGGATCGGGATTTTCTGGTCGAGATGGTGCGCATTGCAGTCGAGGCAGGTGCCACGACGATCAACATGCCCGATACCGTGGGCTACGTGACACCCGAGGAGTACGGCGAGATGTTTCGCGAGGTGCGCAGGCGGGTTCCCGCGATTGACGAGAAGGGGGTTGTCCTGTCCGCCCATTGCCACGACGATTTGGGCTTGGCAGTGGCGAACTCGCTGTCGGCGATCCAGGCCGGCGCGCGCCAGGTGGAGTGCACGATCAACGGCATCGGCGAGCGGGCAGGCAATGCGGCGCTCGAAGAGATCGCGGCGGCGCTTTACGTGCGCGGCGATTACTTCGGCTTATCGACCGCGATCAAGCTCGACCAGCTTTATCCCACCAGCGAAGTCCTCGGGCAGCTTATTACATTCAGGCCTTCGCCCAACAAGGCAGTCGTGGGCGCCAATGCATTCGCGCACGAGTCGGGAATTCACCAGCACGGCATGCTGGCCAATCCGCTTTGCTACGAGATCATGACGCCACAGTTGGTAGGAGTGGCCAAGACGCATCTAGTGCTGGGCAAACACTCGGGCCGCGCGGCTTTGAGGCATCGCCTTGAGCAACTCGGCTTCACCGTGAGCCGCGAGGAGTTACAGCACGTCTATTATCGGTTTGTGGCGCTGGCCGACCGCAAAAAGAATATCTACGATCAGGATCTGGTCGGATTGCTGCCGGACAACATTCGCGAGCGGCGCACCGAGCCGGTGAGCGAGCTGGACTGAAAAAGGCAGCAAGTCGGCAGGTCAGCGAGTTAGCAAGTCAGCGCGATCGAGCTGATTGAGCAGCGGCGGCAGAACTTGAGACATCTGTATCGAGCCAGATACGAAGAGAGAAGAAATGAAGCTGAGGATTCTCGTAACGGCCGGCGACGGCATCGGCCCCGAAGTGACCAACGAAGCGGTTGCCGTGTTGAAGGAGACGGCGGCACTGGGCGGGCACGAGTTCACGTTCTCTGAAAAGCGCATCGGCGGCGTGGCGATTGTGCAGGACGGAACACCGCTGCCTGCGGACACGCTGGAAGCGGCGCTGGCGTCGGATGCGGTTCTGTTGGGCGCTGTTGGCGGCAATGAGTTCAACTCGCTCGCGCCGGACAAGCGGCCTGAGGGCGGGTTGCTGCAGATTCGCGCGGCGCTGGGCGGATTTGCAAATCTGCGCCCTTGCTTCTCATTCAAAGAGCTCACGGTCAATAGCCCTTTGCGGCCAGAGGTGATTGAGGGCACCGACATTCTTTTTGTGCGCGAGTTGCTGGGCGGAGCGTATTTCGGTAAGCCGCGTGAGTGGAATAAAGAAAAAGGTGTCGGCTACAACACGATGATTTACACGAGGGACGAGGTCGTCCGCGTGGCGCGGATCGCGTTTGAGCTGGCAGCGAAGCGCCGCAAGAAGCTCACGAGCGTGGATAAGGCCAATGTCCTCGAGGTTTCGCAACTTTGGCGCGCAACAGTGAATGAGGTGGGGAAGGATTTTCCTGGAGTGATGCTGGAGCACCAATATGTGGATGCGATGGCGATGCACATTATGAATCGCCCGCGCGACTTTGACGTCGTGCTGACGGAGAATCTGTTTGGCGACATTCTGAGCGACGAGGCGGGCGTGATTACGGGCTCGCTCGGCATGCTGCCCTCGGCAACGATTGGGGGCAAGGTCAACTTATATGAGCCGGTCCACGGATCGGCGCCGGACATCGCGGGCAAGGGACTGGCCAATCCGCTGGGCGCGATTTTGACCGCGGCGCTGATTCTGCGGCACTCCGGGGGTCTGGAGTCCGAGGCAGCCGCGATCGAGTCGGCGGTGCGCAAAGTGCTGGAGCAGGGATTCCGTACGCCGGATTTGGCGCGCGGCAAGACGCAGGGAGTGACGGTGCTCTCGACGAAGGAAATGGGAGCGAAGGTAAGAGAAACAGTCAAGACAATGCTCGTCAACGCTTAGGAGCTGTACTTCAATGAGTAGCGAAGCAAAAACATTATTCGAAAAAGTTTGGGAGCAGCATGTCGTGGTTGAGCCGACGGGCGAGCCAACGCTGCTTTATATCGACTTGCATTTGGTACACGAGGTGACCTCGCCGCAGGCATTCGAGGGGCTGCGGCTGGCGGGGCGCAAGGTGCGCCGTCCTGACCGGACCATCGCGACAGTCGACCACAACGTGCCCACGACCATCGAAGGCCGACTCAACATTGTTGACCAGATTTCGGCCAAGCAGATCGAGACGCTGCGCAAGAACTGCGCCGACTTCGGTGTCGAGCTTTACGACGTGAACTCGCGCGAGCAGGGAATTGTGCACGTGATCGGCCCAGAACTGGGACTGACCAAGCCGGGCATGACGATCGTGTGCGGCGACTCGCACACATCGACGCATGGCGCGTTTGGCGCGCTCGCGTTTGGCATCGGCACCAGCGAAGTGGAGCACGTGCTGGCCACGCAGACGCTGCCGCAAGGGAAGCCGCAGACCTTTCGCATCGCGGTCGAGGGCAAACTGCCGCTGGGCGTTACGGCGAAGGACGTGATTCTGGCCATCATCGGCAAGATCGGAACGGACGGCGCGACGGGCTGCGTGATCGAGTACGCCGGCTCGGCGATTCGCGCGCTCTCAATGGAAGGCCGCATGACGGTTTGCAACATGAGCATCGAGGCGGGCGCTCGCGCGGGCATGATCGCTCCGGACGAGACGACGTTTGAGTACTTGGCTGGGCGAAAATTTAGTCCAAAAGGAGAAGCGTGGGAACGCGCTGTCGCCGAGTGGCGCAAGTTGCCTTCCGATCCTGGCGCGAAGTTTGATCGAGAATTGGTCATCGATGCGGCGACGCTGGTCCCTTACGTGAGCTGGGGAACGAGCCCCGGCATGGTGGCGCCGGTGGTGTCCAAAGTGCCCGACCCGGCGAAGGCCGACAACGAAGTTGACCGCAAATCGTTTGAGCGGGCGCTCGAATATATGGACCTGAAGGCGGGAACGCCGTTTGAAGAGATCGTGATCGATCGCGTCTTTATCGGCTCCTGCACCAATGGGCGCATTGAAGATTTGCGTGCAGCAGCAAAGATCGCCGCAGGCCACAAAGTTTCAACGCACGTGAGCGCGATGGTCGTCCCCGGCTCCCAGCTGGTGAAGGCGCAGGCGGAGAAAGAAGGCCTTGACCGCATTTTCCGCGAGGCGGGATTCGACTGGCGCGAACCAGGCTGCTCCATGTGCCTGGGCATGAACCCCGACATTCTTTCGCCGGGCGAGCGCTGCGCTTCGACGAGCAATCGCAACTTTGAAGGGCGGCAGGGACGCGGAGGGCGCACGCATCTTGTTTCGCCGGAGATGGCCGCGGCGGCTGCAATCGCCGGGCACTTCGTTGACATCCGGACTTGGCACGTGAACGAGGAGGTAGAGGCTTAATGGAACCGTTTCGCACATTGACCGCGCTGGCTGCGCCGCTCGACCGCGCCAACGTGGATACCGATCAGATCATTCCCAAGCAGTTTTTGAAGCGCATCGAGCGCACGGGGTACGGCGATTTTCTGTTCTTTGACTGGCGGCAAACGCCCAGCGGCGAGCCTATTGCCGATTTCGTTCTGAACGACCCGCGCTACAAGGCCGCGAAGATTCTGATTGCCGGCAGGAATTTTGCCTGTGGATCCAGTCGGGAACACGCCGCGTGGGCGCTGAGCGATTACGGATTCCGTGTGGTGATTGCTCCGACGTTCGCTGACATTTTTTTCTCGAACGCGGGCAAAAACGGAATTGTTTTGGCTCGGCTGAGCGAGGAAGAAGTCGATACGCTGCTGAGAAATGCCAAGGAAATACCGAACTATCAACTCACAGTTTCGCTTGAAGCGCAGACAGTGACGGATGGACGCGGGTTCTCGGCGAAATTTGAAATCGACCCTTTCCGCAAGTTCTGCCTGCTCGAGGGACTGGACGATATCGGACTGACGCTGCGGCACGCTGCTGCGCTGGACACGTTTGAGACGAAGCACGACGAAGCCAGCTGGCTGAAGGCGAAGTGAAGAGCACATGACCATCGAAGGCAAGCGACAAAGCATTCCGTTGACCGAAGGACCGAGCAGGGCGGCGGCGCGGTCGTATCTGCGCGGTTCTGGATTCAAAAAAGACGATCTGCACAAGCCGATCATCGGCGTTGCGAATACCTGGACCGAGATCGGCACGTGCAACGTGCACCTGCGCGAGATTGCGGAGGCGCTGAAAGAGGGCATTCGCGAGGCAGGCGGCACGCCGATGGAGTTCAATACCATCACCATCTCCGACGGCATCACCATGGGCACGCAGGGCATGAAGGCGTCGCTGGTGAGCCGCGAGGTGATCGCAGACTCCATTGAACTGGTTGCACGCGGCAATCTTTTCGACGGCCTGGTCGGCATTGGCGGGTGCGACAAAAATATGCCCGGCATCATCATGGCGCTTTGCCGTCTGGATATTCCGGGGATGATGCTGTACGGCGGGTCCATTGCTCCCGGAAAGCTAAACGGTCCCGACGGCAAGAAAATCGACATTACGATTCAGAATGTGTTTGAGGGGATCGGTTCGTATGCGGCGGGACGGATTGACGACGCTGGTCTTGAAGCGCTCGAAGCCAATGCTTGTCCCGGCGCCGGCGCATGCGGCGGGCAATTCACGGCCAACACCATGGCCATGAGCGCGGAAATTCTTGGCATCGCGCCGATTGAGCTTTCCGGCGTTCCCGCCACCGCACCCAACAAGCTTGAAGCTACGCGCGCAGCCGGACGCATTTTGATGGACGCCGTTCGCGCGAACCGCAGACCTTCGCAGATTATTACCCGCAAATCCCTTGAAAACACCATTGCCAGCGTGGCCGCGAGCGGCGGCTCGACGAATGCCGTGCTGCATCTGCTGGCCATCGCGCGCGAAATGGGAATTGAACTGAGCATCGACGATTTTGATGCCATCTCTGCGCGCACGCCCTACATCTGCTCTCTTACGCCGGCAGGAAAATATGTAGCTTCGGATTACCAGGCGGCTGGCGGATCGCGTTTGCTGGCGAAGCGGATGATCGATGCTGGCCATGCCGACGGATCGGCGCTCACCGTGAGCGGCAAAACGCTGGCCGAAGAAGCGGCGAGCGCTAAAGAAACTCCGGGGCAGGACGTCATTGCCACTTTCGAAAAGCCCATCAAGCCCAACGGAGGCTTGGTGATCTTGAAAGGCAACCTCGCGCCCGAAGGCTGTGTTATGAAGATTGCGGCTGCGGGCAAGTACGACCATCGCGGGCCGGCACGCGTATTTGACTCTGAAGAAGATTGCTTCAAGGTTGTGCAGGCCGGTGGCATCAAGCCCGGCGACGTGGTGGTGATTCGCTACGAAGGGCCGAAGGGCGGACCGGGCATGCGCGAGATGCTGCAAGTGACCGCGGCCATCAGTTCGAATGCGGAGCTGAGCGCGCAGGTTGCGCTACTTACCGACGGCAGGTTCAGCGGCGCGACGCGCGGATTCACCGCGGGCCACGTGGCTCCCGAAGCATTTGTCGGCGGGCCGATTGCGGCTGTGCGCGAGGGCGACATTATTTCGTTTGACATCGCCAAGCGGACACTTGATGTGGAGATCAGCAAAGAAGAGATGGCGGCGCGGCTGAAAGACTTCAAGCCGCCGGCGCTGCGTTGGCCGAAGGGCGTGTTTCGCAAGTATGTGGACCGCGTGAATTCGGCGTCTGAAGGGGCGACGACGTAGGGGCAGGGAACGGGGATTAGGGAACAAGGTCAATCGGCAGCGAGAAAGCCCAAGGAGTTGTGATGGCAAACAAGGGAAACGCGACGACGAAAGCGCACGATGCAAATGGAAGTGCGGCTGCTCCGGCGGCGAACGAGCCGGAAACCCATGCGCAACTGAAACCGCCGGCACGACTGACAGGCGCGGAGATCATCTGGGCCACGCTGGTCGGCGAAGGCGTCGACACCGTCTTCGGATACCCGGGAGGAACGATTCTTCCGGCGTACGATGCACTGCGCAAGTTTCCCGTGCGGCATGTGCTGGTGCGCCACGAGCAGGGAGCGGCCCACATGGCCGATGGCTACTCGCGCGCTACGGGCAAGGTCGGTGTGGCCATCGCCACGAGTGGGCCAGGCTCAACGAATCTAGTTACCGGCATTGCCACCGCAATGCTCGATTCGATCCCGATCGTCTGCATCACCGCCAATGTTTCGTCCAAGCTTCTGGGCACTGATGCGTTTCAGGAAGTGGATATCACCGGCATCACGCTGCCGGTGACCAAACACAACTTTCTGGTGAACAAGGCGGAGGACATCGCGCCGACGATTCGCCTCGCATTTCAAATTGCGCGTTCAGGGCGTCCCGGTCCCGTGCTGGTCGATATAACAAAGGACGCAGAACAAGTCACGGCGGAGTTTGACTTTGAAGCGGCCAAGCCGAAGCCGTATCGCCCGCATCCTATGCTGCATGTGGACGACACGGGCTTGGCGGATGCGGCTGAGCTGATTCGCAACTCGAAGCGGCCGGTGATTCTGGCTGGGCATGGCGTTACGGAGTCCGGCGCGATGGAGCAGGTGCGCACGCTGGCTGAGCGCGCGCAGGTTCCCGTGGCGCTCACGTTGCTTGGGCTCGGCGGGTTCCCCGCATCGCATCCGCTTTGCCTGGGCATGATGGGCATGCACGGCGAATCGTGGGTAAATCAAGCCATTCAAGAGGCCGATTTGCTGATCGCTTGCGGCATGCGCTTTGATGATCGCGTCACGGGCAAGCTGACCGAGTACGCGCTGAAAGCCAAAAAGATTCACATCGAAGTGGATCCGGCGGAGATCAATAAAAACGTCAAGGCTGATGTGGCGCTGGTGGGCGATCTACGTGAGGTTCTTGAACAATTGCTGCCGCGCATCGCAGGACGCGACGGCGCCGCGTGGCTCAAAAATATTGAGGCCAGCAAGGGCGCAGTTTCGGTGCACGACATCAAGAACCTACCAGACTCCGGCCACCTCTACGCGGCGCACGTGATGCACGACTTGTGGCGGCTGACCGGTGGCGGCGCCATCATCGTAACTGACGTGGGGCAGCACCAGATGTGGGAAGCGCAATACTACAAGCACGAGCAGCCGCGCACACTCATCACCAGTGGTGGCCTCGGCACCATGGGATTCGCATTGCCTGCGGCGATCGGCGCCAAAGTGGCGTGCCCAGAAAAAGAAGTTTGGGTTGTCGCCGGCGACGGCGGCTTCCAGATGACGGCGGCTGAGCTGGCCACCATCGTCCAGGAAAAAATCAAGATCAACATCGCCGTCATCAACAACGGCTACCTCGGAATGGTTCGACAGTGGCAGGAGTTTTTCTACGAGCGCAATTATGAGGCCACACCACTGGTGAGCCCCGACTTCGTGAAGCTTGCCGACGCGCATGGTATTCCGGGATGCGCGGTGCGCAAGCGCAGTGAAGTCGAGGCTGCGGTGAATGCGGCGCGCTCGGCCTCGGGTGCATATCTTTTGAACTTCCTTGTCGAGAAGGAAGATTCGGTATACCCCATGATTCCGGCGGGCAGCGCTCTGCATGAGATGATTCGCCGCCCCGATCACGATCCGCTGGAAGAGTCATAAGAGAGATAGCTCCCAGCCACTAGCTTCTTGCTCCTAGCTGCGTTCAAGCAGCATGAGCGTTCCGGAATAGACCGGAAGAGCTAGAGGCTGGGCGCTAGAGGCTAGGAGCTACTTTTATGTTGCACACATTCGTTGCATACGTTGAGGACCGTCCGGGCGTTCTGACCCGCGTGGCATCGCTGTTCCGGCGCCTGAACATCAACATCAATTCGCTCACCGTGGGTCGCAGCGAGCGGCCGGGGCTGTCGCGGCTTACGCTGGTGTGCGAGGCCTCGTCGGAGGCCAGCGACCGCATTCGCGCCAGCCTGTTTAAACTTGAAAACGTCGTCGATGTGGACGACATCGCGCAGGCGCCTTCAGTGACGCGCGAACTGGCGCTGATCAAAGTGGCTGCGACACCGCGCAACCGCGCGCAAATTTTCGATCTGGCCGAAGTATTCAGGGCGCGCATCGTCGATCTTACGTCGGAGTCGCTGATGATCGAGATGACCGGCGTGGAAAGCAAAATTGAAGGACTCATCGAAGTGTTGCGCGAGGACGATGGACGGATTTTGGAGATTTGCCGCAGCGGAAAAATGACCATGAGGCGAGGGCATCACGTGAGCAGTGTGGTCAGGGCGATGGGCGTGGTTGAAAGCGATGCCGAGGTGCAAGTCGAATCTGAAGAGGAAAGCATCGCGGACCCTTCTGAATAACGAAAGCTTGAAGAATACTGCGCAACCCTGCATTCTGATTTTGGCTTGAGAGGATAGACAAATGGACGAAGATACCAAAGTCTGCCCTGTGTGCGGCGAGACGATTAAGGCCGTGGCAATCAAGTGCCGCTTTTGCAACACGGACCTGACCGCGTATGCCGCCACCAAAGCATCCGAAGCCGAGAAGGATCTCTTCATTGGGCATCCAGCGCTCATCTACACCGTGGGGCAGCTTCTACCGTTCCTCATCGTGATCGTTGTGGCATGTGCAGTGGGGTACGCAATTGCGGAGGGGTACATCGAGAACTCTAATCGCAACATCCTTTCCGTGGTTCTGTTGACGCTGGTCGCGTTCGCCGCCATCTGCCTGCACTACTTCATCAGGAGCCGGAGCATTCACTACGGGATCACCACGCAGCGAATCAAACTGGAGCGGGGCCTTCTTTCCAAAGTCCAGGAATCGCTGGAATTGTTTCGCGTCGATCACTTTGAGCTGCGCAAACCATTTGGACAGCGGCTGCTGGGTCAAGCGGAATTACACCTTTTTTCTTCGGACGCGGAACTGGAGAATTTTTCGATCTACGGCGTCCCCAATCTCGAATCGTTGTCAGATACTTTGCGGGATTGCCAGCTTCGCGAGCGCGCACGGCGTGGGCTCACAACATTTGTAAAGGCATAACAAATCGCAGAATCGACGACCCCAAGGAATTCATACAAAACTTGCAGACAAAGGAAGAACCGAGAAAATCATGGCGAAGACTTACTACGACAACAATGCCGACCTCAGCTTGATCCAGGCAAAGAAGGTGGCGATCATTGGCTACGGCTCGCAGGGGCATGCGCATGCTCTCAACCTGAAAGATTCGGGCGTGCAGGTAAAGGTGGGCCTCGCGGCGAATTCGAAATCGATTGCCAAGGCGCAGAAGGCTGGGCTTGAAGTGACAACCGTCGCCGAGGCGACGAAATGGGCCGACGTGATCATGGTCCTGGTTCCCGATCAAACCGCGGCCAAATTGTATGCCGAGGAGATCGGGCCGAACCTGAGCGCGGGCAAGCTGCTGATGTTTGCGCACGGCTTCAACATTCATTTCAAGACCATCGTTCCAGCAGCGGGCATTGACGTGGGCATGGCCGCGCCCAAGGCACCGGGCCATCGCGTGCGCGAAGTGTTTATTGAAGGCGGTGGGGTTCCAGGACTCATCGCAGTCCACCAGGACGCGACAGGCAACGCGCACGCTCTTTCGCTCAGCTATCTCAAAGGCATTGGGTGCACGCGGGCAGGAGCATTGGAAACGACGTTCAAAGAAGAGACTGAGACCGATCTTTTCGGCGAGCAGGCAGTACTGTGTGGCGGCGTGAGCGCGCTGATTAAGGCTGGATATGAAACGCTCGTCGAGGCCGGCTATCAGCCGGAGAGCGCCTACTTCGAATGCCTGCACGAGCTCAAGCTGATCGTCGACTTGATTTATCGCGGCGGCCTTGCTTACATGCGCTATTCGATTTCCGACACGGCCGAGTGGGGCGACTACGTGAGCGGCCCGCGCGTGATTAATGCTGAGAGCCGCAAGGCGATGAAGCAGATTCTCGCCGAGATTCAGGACGGGACATTCGCGAAAAAGTTTCTGGCCGATCAGAATTCCGGCAAGAAGGAGTTTCTGGCCTTCCGCGAGGCGGAAGCGAAGCATCCGGTGGAGATCGTCGGCAAGCAACTGCGCGCGGCAATGCCATTCCTCGATCCGGTGACGGTAGAGGAAGTGGCGAAGACGCGATAGCGCGGAATCCGCGGCACGCGACGAACCATGCAAGCTGTGTCTTGCATGGTTCGTTCAAATCTAACTGAGGCCCAGAGAAGTGGGCTCGACGTCACTTTCAAAAGGACTAGGGTAATTGCGCGCGAGATGAAAGCCATCAAGATCAACGGGCGGCACGAGGCATTTCGCTGGGTTCTTCGGGTCGTAACGCACTTGGACCTTTTGGTTGATTAGATTTCTCGGCTGATAATCGCCCGAAGCGTTCTTGCGCGAAATACTCAATCTCCCGGAGTAGTATTCACCGTCGACGCAATATGAGAAATCACAGACGGGGAGTTCGGACGACCCGCGCCCTTCGTGAAGAATCTCGGTGTTGAGCGACTGGATTGTTCCGTCGGTTTCGGGTGATTGCGCGGATTTCTTGGAACGTGCGCGGTTCCAGATAGCGTAAATCGCGTAGGACGCAAGCAGGCATAAGAACGCAATGAGATTTGCGTACAGTCGCATGACCAACATGGTAATCCAGGCAAACTTATTGGGCTAGATTCGTTTGAGCGTGCGACCCGGCGTTCGCATGGGGCATCCCTCAGGGGCTAAAGCCCCGTGTTTCTTTGCCTTTTTTCGGCACGACTAAAGTCGTGCCCTGATACAGGGCTCCTTCTCGAGAGTTTTTTGATTGGAGGGGCTGGAAGTGAATCGAACTCGACACGTGGCCTACTGCTCGGCCGATCCCGTAACACTGTAGAATCAAGCTGAATTCCTCCTTTACACGGCCCTTGGAGGCTCCTTGCTTTACTGGCTGCTTTACGAAAAGCTGTATCCGTTCTTCCACCCGTTCCGGATCTTCCGCTACCTGACTTTTCGTACCGCGTTTGCCTCGCTCACGGCGCTCCTGATCGCGCTTTTCATTGGGCCGTACGTGATTCAGAAGTTGCGCGAGTTCCAGATCGGCCAGTTTGTGCGCGAGGACGGGCCGCAGTCGCACCTGAAAAAAACGGGAACGCCGACCATGGGCGGCGTGCTGATCGTGATCGCGATTCTGCTGCCGACCGTGCTGTGGTCGGATCCGGCGAATCCGCTGGTATGGGTTGTGGTGTTCTCTACGCTCGCCTATGGCGCCATCGGTTTCGCTGACGATTACATTAAAGTGGTTCAACGGCGCAGCCTGGGCCTGACGCCGCGCGCCAAGCTGCTGTGGCAGGGATTGGCCGGGCTGATCGTTGCAACGGCCTTGGTCGCACTGAACCAGTTCGACGTATTTTCCACGCGGTTGTCCGTGCCCTTCATCAAGAGCCTGCGTCCCGATCTGCTGTGGCACGGCTGGCCATCGACTCTGCCACACATGGCTCTGTTCGCGTTTGTGCCCTTTGTTTTGTGGGTCGTGCTTTGGCTGGTCGGCACTTCAAACGCCGTTAACTTGACCGACGGTCTCGACGGCCTCGCCATCGGCTGCACCATTATTGCCGCGGGTGCGCTCGCGGTGCTCACATACATCAGCGGCCACGTGGTCTTCGCTGACTATCTCGAACTGCAGCGCATGCCCCTGGTGGGCGAGCTGACAGTCTTTTGCGGGTCGATGGTCGGCGCATCGATCGGTTTTCTCTGGTACAACGCGCACCCGGCGGAGATCTTCATGGGCGATGTCGGATCGCTAGCGTTGGGCGGCGCCATCGGCACAGTGGCGATCGTCATCCGGCAGGAGCTGCTGCTGCCCTTTATTGGCGGAATCTTCATTCTTGAAGCGGTTTCGGTCATCCTGCAGGTAGGCAGCTACAAGCTGCGCAAGAAGCGAATCTTCAAAATGGCGCCGCTGCACCACCATTTCGAGCAGCTGGGCTGGAGCGAGTCGAAGGTAATTGCGCGCTTCTGGATTGGCGCCCTGGTGTTTGCATTGTTTGCACTCACAACGCTGAAATTGCGGTAGCAACCGCGCGCGCCGCATCCCCAGCGGTGCACAATAAAGCTATTGCGCCAACCGTTAGGAACAATCGATGGAGTTGAAGGGCAAAAAGGTTCTGGTTGTGGGCCTGGGGAAGTCGGGACTGGCCGCGGCGCTGTTTTTGCGCCGCCAGGGCGCACAGGTAACGGTTTCCGATATTCGCTCGGCCGAGTCGCTGGCTAAAGAGATTCCGGCGCTGCTGGAGGAAGGCATTATGGTAGAGGCCGGCGGCCACGGCCTGCTCACCTTCCGCCGCCAGGACATGATTGTTGTAAGTCCCGGCGTGCCTCTGAGTACGCCGGAACTGGTACAGGCCCGGAACTTCGGCCGCCCGGTCATCGGCGAACTCGAGCTCGCGGCAAGATTCCTCAAAGGCAAGATCCTGGCCATCACCGGCTCAAACGGCAAGACTACGACGACGGCTCTCACGGGCGAAATTCTGAAGGAAGCGGGCTATCCCACGCTGGTTGCGGGAAACATTGGCGTGGCCGTCGTGGGGCTGATTGACGAGAGCACGGATGACACCTGGTCGGTGCTTGAGGTTTCAAGCTTCCAACTCGAAAGCACTGAAGAGTTTCATCCCCAAATCGCCGTCATCCTGAACATCACTCCCGATCACCTCGACCGGCATGGCACGTTTGAGAACTATGCGCTGGCCAAGGAGCGCATTTTTGCCTTGCAGGATGCGAACGACAGCGTAGTGCTGAACGCAGATAATCCCCGCACTGCCGAAGCTGAGGCGCGTTCGCATTCTCAGGTCTACTGGTTTTCGGCTAAGCACGAGGTGAGTCGCGGCGCGTGGGCGCAGAGCGGGCACATCGTCTACCGTTCTCATCCACATACAGCGACAGAAACGGTGATGCCGCTCCAGAAGATTTCGCTGAAGGGCGAGCACAACGTGGAAAACGTGCTGGCCGCAGTGTGCGCGGCGCGGCTGGCCGGCGTCCCGTCTCAGGTGATCGCTCGGGCCATCGAGAAGTTCCACGCCGTTGAGCATCGCCTGGAGTTCGTCGCCACGATCAATTGCGTGGATTTCTACAACGACTCGAAGGCCACCAACGTGGACGCGACCGCCAAGGCCGTTTCCTCGTTTCCACGCGGGATTCACCTCATTATGGGCGGCAAAGACAAGGGCTCGGACTACACCGTGCTGGCTCCGTTATTGCGCGAACGGGTGCGCGCGGTTTACACCATTGGAGCCGCGGCTGCCAAAATCGAGGCCCATTTGCGCGGCGTCGTGCCGATCCACGCGTGCACTACTTTGGCGAATGCGGTGAGCGCGGCGGCCAGAGCCGCACACCCCGACGACGTTGTACTGCTGGCGCCGGCATGCTCCAGCTTCGATCAGTTTGAGAATTACGAGCAACGCGGCCGTGTATTCAAAGAGTTGGTTGCAGAGCAGAAAGATTGGAAAGCGAAGCAAGACGAATAGGCGCAGGCAGGGCGTCGGGTGCAGTTGATTGAGTCATGCCAGAGACGCAGCAGTGAGTTTATGGGGATTCGAGGGCCGGTTAAGAAAAATGGCGAAACGAGTTGGCGTAGATAAATGGCTGTTCTTCACCACCCTGGTGCTAGTGGTCATTGGGCTGGTCATGGTCTTTTCGGCTTCGGCCGTTGTCGATCAGGAGAAGTACCACTCCGCGTACACCTTCATCCTCACGCAGGCGGTTTGGGCCGCGGTGGGCGTGCTGGCCATGCTCGTGCTCATGCATCTGGACGTGAGCCGCTACAAGTCGCCGCGCTTTGTCTATCCCGCGCTCGCCGTCTCCACGTTGCTGCTGGTGCTGGTTTTCCTTATGCCCGGCTCGCACCACACGCATCGCTGGATTCGCTTCGGGAATTTTTTTACGCTTCAGCCATCCGAGATCGCCAAACCCGTGCTGGTGCTGTTTCTGGCGTGGTTTTTGCACACGCGCCTGGGCGCCATGCGCGACTGGAAACAGACGCTCGTGCCCGCAGCGCTCATTCCCGCATTGTTCATCGTTCTGGTTGCTGCGCAGCCTGACCTGGGCACCGCGCTGGTGCTGGCAGGCGTGGCCGCAATGGTTCTTGTGCTCGCGGGGATGGAGTGGAAGGTGCTGCTGGGCGCCGTGGCCGCTGTGTTGCCCGCGCTGGCCGCGCTGCTGCTGCTGGTGCCGTGGCGCCGGGCCCGCATGCTGGTGTTTCTTCATCCCGAGTTGGATCCGCAAGGCCCGGGCTATCACATTTATCAATCGCTCATCGCCGTGGGCACCGGCGGGCTCACCGGCCGTGGCTACATGGAAGGGATGCAGAAGCTGTTTTACCTGCCCGAAGCCGCGACCGATTTTATTTTTGCCAACATCGCCGAGGAGCTCGGCTTCATCGGCGCCATGCTGATTGTGCTGCTATTTGCCATGTTCGGCGCGCGCGGACTGCGCACCGCTTTTCGCTGCAACGATCCCTTTGCGCGACTGGTTGCATTCGGCATCACCATCACTATTTTGCTACAGGCATTCTTCAACATTAGCGTGGTACTATCGTTGGTTCCCAATAAAGGCATCCCCCTGCCGCTGATCTCGCACGGAGGCACGTCGCTGTTCTGCACGCTGGCCAGCATTGGAATTTTGCTGAATATAAGCCGGCAAGCAGAGTAAAACGACGCAGTTCGGGGTCAGAAACAAGAGCAGAGGCATGGCGGAGCTACGAATTCTCATCGCCGGCGGAGGAACGGGCGGCCACATCATTCCCGCGCTGGCGGTGGCGCGCGCGCTGGTCGAGCGGCATGCGGCAGAGGTCGTTCTGGTCGGAACGGCGCGGGGTCTTGAATCGCGATTGGTTCCGGAGGCCGGTTTCCAGCTCAAACTGATCGACGTCGGTCCGCTGAACAGCGTCTCGTTGATGACTCGGCTGCGCACACTGGCCGGCTTGCCGCGCAGCATTCGCGAATGCAAGACACTGATGCGCGAATTCCGCCCTGGTGCGGTTCTTGGCGTGGGCGGATACGCTTCAGGGCCCGCGATGGCAGCGGCATTGCGACTCAAAATCCCCACCATGGCCTTTGAGCCAAACGCCATGCCGGGCCTGGCCAACCGGCTGGTGGGCAAGCGGGTGCAGGCTGCCGCCGTCAACTTTCCCGCCGCCGCAAAATGGTTCCGCAAGCCCGAAATTACGGGGATTCCGGTGCGGCAAGAGTTTTTCTCGCTTCAAGCTCCCACGGGCTCGCCGCACTTGCTCGTCTTTGGCGGGTCGCAGGGCGCGCGGCTCTTCAATACACGTTTGCCGCATATCATCAAGTCGCTGCTTGAAGCAGTTCCCGGTCTCACGGTTCTACATCAGAGCGGAGAGCGCAACTTTGATGCCACTCATGCAGCTTACGCGGCCAGCGGGGCCAACCCAGCGCGCTGGGTGGTGCGGCCATTCGTCGACAAGATGGCGGCCGAGTTTGCTCGCGCGCACCTGGTGATGTCTCGTAGCGGCGCCTCGACAGTGGCCGAAGAGGCGGCGGCCGGCAAGCCCGCATTGCTGATTCCGTTTGCCGCCGCGACCGACGAACATCAACGCCGCAACGCCGAGGCCATGGTGGCAGCTGGCGCCGCCGTCATGCTCGAAGAAAAGGAGCTGGTCATTCCTGACAAGCTGCTTTGGATTCTCGCCGGCTTGATTTCGGATCCGGTGCGGCTGGCCGCGATGGGCGCTGCCGCCCGTACCCAGGCGCATCCCGGTGCGGCGGAACGAATTGCCGACAAGTTGGCGGAATTGGCGGGGAAGCATGTCAGCACGTCAGCGGGTTAGCAAGTGAGCCAGGTTGCCGAAGTTTTCGCGCAGGTGCGATGAGTCGGGACAGATTTAGACTCTGTTGTGTGCCAAAGAACTTGCCGGCCCAAACAAAAAAGCCCGCCTGCCGAAGCAAGCGGGCTTTTCACGTATCAGCGGAGCTTCATCGTCCGCGCTAAGCCGTAATTACCGGTGTCCGCCACCGCCGTGGCCACCGCCACCACCGTGGAATCCACCACCACCACCACCGTGGAAGCCACCACCGCCTCCACCGCGGTAACCGCCACCCGAATATCCATGCGCTACGCCACCACCGCCGCGATAGCCGCCACCGGTGTAGCCACGAGCGACGCCACCACCTGCGTATCCGCGCCCAGCGTAGCCGCGTGCGCCGTATCCATACCCGCCACGATAGCCGTATCCACCGCGATAGCCGTACCCACCGCGATAGCCACCCCAGCCGCGCCTGCCCCACCCGTACCACGGTCCAGCGCCGATGAAGACGCCACCGTAGAACCAGTTAGGCCCGTAGTAGCCGTAAGGCGCGCAGGCATACGGGTAATAAGAGTAATAGCCCCACGAGCAATCCGGAGGACCGTCATACCCGTAATATCCGGGATCGACCACTGCCGGGCCGACGCCGATTCCAACTCCGACCTGGGCGCTCGCCGGAACAGCAGCGAACGGCAGAACAACAAGCGCAGCCAACAGAACCAACCAGAGTTTCCTCATGACATCCTCCATGTGCTATCCCGTCCTCGTCTTCCGCAGGATCGAGCTCCGGAGCCTCTTCCGGTTTCAGCACCCCGGCCTGTCTGATTTCGTCTTATGGCCGGCCTTCATCTCTATAAACAACGTTTTCGCGGTTTTGTTGCGGTCCGGTAAAAGCATCCCTCTTTCGGCCCGAAAACGCAACATTCTTTTGAACTTTCCGCCGATCGACGGCCCTCTCGAAGCACCACTGGCAGAGCCCATTGCGGCCCACCCTATAAGACGCTCCAAAGCGCCGAACGATCTCTAAAAAAACGGCCTCTCCAGTTTGGAGAGGCCGCCACACCGGTTCCTGAATCCTTGTAGCCCGAAGCGATTGCACTTGAGTGGCTCTTTCATCTCCGGGGTCCTCGCGGACAGGTCTTGGTCCGTGGGGTGGGAATAAGAGCCACCTTGCACAACGTTAGAAATGGCTGCAACCATTCAGGAACCGGTTTGCAGGCAGCAGAAGGCAAGACTACCTGCGGAAACGTGCCGGGGCGAAATGCCGGTCGAAGTCGCGGTGATAGAAGACCGGTCCGCGGCCCACAAAAACGCCACCGCGAATGATTGGGCCGCCCACGCGAACGCCGACGAAGTTCCAATAGCCCGGGACCCAATAGCCGTTATCCCAGTAGCCGGCAACCCATGCGTATCCCGGTCCAGGGCACGCCGGAACGGCCACTGCGCCACCGCCGACATAAAATCCGACTCGAGCTGCCTGGGCCGGCACCGCTGTCATGGCCAGCGCTCCCACTGCCAATGCTGCCCCTAACATCCATTTCTTCATGCTGCCCATAATCCCTCCATTCTGCGCGGACCTATTGCAGTCCGGCTCGGCTCGCCGCCACCTTGGAGCTTGTTTCTTGCTGCCCCATTCGGCTCTCCGTTCTGCTCATGTCAAACACCAGCGCAACGGAGAGTTGCGGAAGAGCGCGAAAATAAAGATCCGCAACTTTTCGGCGCATTCGTGTTTCTCACACCCGGCCTTTTCGCCAGAACAGATGCTGTACGCAAGAGAGGATCGCCACGTTCCCCGCGTTGGCGCGATATGCTGAAGTTTCGGCCGGCGCTGCCGCTTCGCTACGCAGACGTTGCTCGAGCCGCCGCTTTATCCAAGGAGATTCCGATGCCCCAGGCCAACGGCGCATTTACTGTCGATATTCATCCGCTTTCGCCCGCGCCGGCTGAAGGAATCGGACGCTTTTCGATCAACAAGACAATCCACGGAGATCTGGAAGCAACGACCATCGGCGAGATGTTTACTGGCGGCGATCCCAAAAGAGGTGCAGCTGGCTATGTGGCCATCGAATTCGTCTGCGGCACGCTCGGCGGCAAATATGGAAGCTTTGCGCTGCAGCACTTCGCGACCATGGATGGCAAGGGCCCCAGCATGCAGGTGATCGTAGTGCCCGGCTCAGGCTCGGGCGAACTGGCCGGCATTGAGGGCACGTTCACCATCCGCGCCGAAAATGGCCAGCATTTCTACGAATTCGAGTACATGCTGCCGGAGTGAGAACAGTGGCACCTGAAGCAGAATCCGCACTTTTGGTGACGTTGGTCAGCGAAATAAACTCGCGCTGTGCTTACAATTCTCGGGCGAGAAGTTGGCGCGATTTGGGGGTCACGCGATGTTGAAGATTGGAAAGCTGGAGCCCGTCCACGTGCGGGAGCTATGGAGCCATGAAGAACGAGGGTTCTCGACTTGGCTTGAGGCCAACCTTGAGGTGCTCTCGGAGGCCGTCGGCTTACGCCTATCGGAACCGAGGCGTGAAAGCTCGGCCGGACGGTTTGAATGCGACTTGGTCTGCGACGGACCGGACGGTGAACCAGTCGTAATCGAGAACCAGTTGGAGCAAACGGACCACGATCATTTGGGGAAGGTTCTCACGTACCTTGCAAATTTGGATGCCAAGGCTGCTATCTGGATCTCAGTGTCGCCGCGCGCAGAGCACATCCGCACAATTCAGTGGCTCAACGAGACTACGCCTGCCGACGTCGCGTTTTACCTTGTACGTCTTGCCGCCTACCGGGTCTCAGGTTGCGAGCCTGCAGCGCCCCTTTTCACGGTAATTGTCGGGCCGAGCGCGGAATCCAAGATCTTTGGTAAAGAGAAGAAGGAGTTAGCTGAACGTCATGTTCTCCGCCTCAAGTTTTGGGAACAGCTCTTGGAACGCGCGAAAGAGCGCGGAGTACTGCTGCATGCGCAGCGCTCGCCCGCGAAGGATCTATGGCTTTCCGCCGGTGCAGGCGTTCGCAGTGGCGTCAGCTTTACCTACCTCGTCTGGATGAAAGAGACCGCCGTTGAGCTTTACATCGACACCCCGAATACTGATGAGAACAAGCGTGTTTTCGACGCGCTGATGGTCAACAAGAAAGAGATTGAAGCCGCTTTTGGGCAGAGCCTGGCGTGGGAGCGTATGGACGACAAGCAGGCGTCGCGCGTGCGTTACGTCCTCGAGCAAGGCGGATTAGTTGACAAAGACAAGTGGCCGCAAATTCAGGACGCGACTATCTCTGCCATGGATAAGCTGGCGAAGGCGTTGAAGCCGTACCTCAATAAACTCTGGAGCGCGTCCTAAGGGTCCCGCCCTTAAGAAGTCGTATTGCGCCCGGCAGGGGCTTCCGCACAGTGCTACATTTGAATTTCATTCTCCATGTTTGCTACCTCGCAGCACGCGCACTTCATCGGAATCGGCGGCATCGGCATGAGCGGCATCGCCGAGATCATGCTCAACCTGGGCATGAAGGTCTCGGGCTCCGATTTGAAGCGCAGCGCGGTGACCGACCGCCTGGCGCAACTGGGCGCGACGATCTACGAGGGCCACAACGCGGCCAACGTTGCCGGCGCAACAGTCGTTGTCACCAGCTCCGCGGTACACGGCAATAATCCTGAAGTGATCGAGGCGCACGCCAGAAAGATTCCCGTGATTCAGCGCGCGGAGATGCTGGCCGAGCTGATGCGGCTTAAATACGGCATCGCCATTGCCGGCATGCACGGCAAGACCACGACTACTTCGATGGTGGCCGCGGTGCTCGCGGCAGGTGGCCTCGATCCCACGGTGGTTGTCGGCGGGCGCGTGGACGCCCTGGGCTCAAACGCGCGCCTTGGCACCACGCAGTATCTTGTCGCGGAGGCCGACGAGAGCGATCGATCGTTCTTGAAGCTCTCGCCCATCCTCGCCGTGGTCACCAATCTCGATCGCGAGCATATGGATTGCTATCAGGACATGGCAGACGTCGAGCGCGCATTTGTCGACTTCATGGATCGCGTGCCTTTCTACGGCGCGATCACGGCCTGCATCGACAACGCGCTGCTGAAAGGAATCCTGCCGCGGGTGCGCCGCCGCGTCCTCACTTATGGCATGGCCACCGAGGCTGATTACCGGCTCGAGCTGCTCGATTCAACAAAGCCCGATCTCGACGCAGGGCAGGGAAGCGGCTTCTGCCGTTTTCTGGTACACGCCGCAGCGGTTGCCCTCGGTCCGTTCGAGCTGCACGTGCCGGGCCGGCACAATATTTTGAACGCCACGGCGGCTGTCGCCATAGGTTGTCAACTTGGTATGCCCCCGGGAAAAATTGCTGAAGGGCTCGCGAACTTCCGCGGTGTCGACCGGCGCTTTCAAATGCGCGGCCAAGCCTGCGGCGTTACCGTGGTCGACGACTACGGCCATCATCCAACCGAGATTCGCGCCACGCTTGCCGCCGCGCGCGAGTGCTGCCGCGGTCGCATTCACGTCGTATTTCAGCCTCACCGGTTCTCCCGAACGCTTGACCTCTTGGATGAGTTCTCCGCGGCATTCAATGACGCCGACACTGTGATTGTCCTGCCTATCTATGCAGCCAGCGAAGACCCAATTCCCGGCGTGACTGCGGAGCGACTTGCCGATCGCATCAGGAAAGAGCGGGGTGAGGCCACCGTTGATTTTGCTCCGGACTTCGCGGCCGCCGTAGGCGCGGTGGCCGCCTGCGCGCACTCCGGCGACCTGATCCTGACCCTGGGCGCAGGCAGCGTGAGCCAATTGGCTCCGCAGATTTTGGCCGCACTCGAAGCGATCCCAGCTTAATAATCTCCGCGCAATCTTTGGGCCGCCAAGGCTTCTAAACGGCTCGAGCTCCCTGCCACGGAGCTATAATCCGGCCTGCAGTCTTGGGGGACAGGAAAGATGGCGGAACATTCGCGAAGGGGATTTTTGAAGATCGCGTCGGCTACGGCTGCCGGATCGGCTGTGTGGAACAGCGTTCCAGTCTGGGCTGATACCGCTGAGGCTTCGGGTCCGGCCCAGGTTTGGATCACTTCCTGGAATCTGCAACATGCGCCGGCCGATCCGCTCCATTGGAAGCCCGTGGTCGAAGTTTCTCCCGGCGCGATTGTGCTTTCCCCAGCTGCTACACGGCAACAAATCCTGGGCCTGGGCGCGGCGCTCACGGATGCATCCTGCTATTTGCTCAGTCAGATGCCCGTGGACGATCGCGCGGCCTTGATGCATGAGCTCTTTGACCCCGATGAGATGGCGCTGAATGTCTGCCGCACTTGCATCGGATCGAGCGACTATTCGCGTTCGGTCTATAGCTTCGACGACAGCGAGCAGGACGATCCTGACCTTAGAAGTTTTTCCATCGACCACGACAAGGCCTACATTCTTCCCGTGCTGCGCGATGCGCGCAAGCTGAATCCTGAATTGTTTCTTTTCTCCTCGCCGTGGAGTCCGCCGGGATGGATGAAATTCAACCGCTCCATGCTGGGTGGCACCATCCGCAAGAGCGCGCTCGAGCCCTATTCGCGCTATATGCTCAAGTTTCTCGACGCGTACAAGGCTGAGGGCGTACCGATCGACGCCATCACGATTCAAAACGAAGTCGACACCACCGTGGATGGCCGGTATCCCTCCTGCCAGTGGGCACAGGA
Source organism: uncultured Acidobacteriaceae bacterium (assembly GCA_963828325.1). Classification (GTDB taxonomy): domain Bacteria; phylum Acidobacteriota; class Terriglobia; order Terriglobales; family Acidobacteriaceae; genus Telmatobacter. The sequence continues at coordinate 35,062 of CAWHEK010000031.1, read as the reverse complement.
GGACGAAATCCTGTTTGTGCGGAAGTTTCTCGGCCCTCTGATGCAAAGCACGAACTGCCCAACCAGGATCTGGATACTGGACCACAATTTCAATCTGTGGGGCCGCGCCCTTGACGAGCTGAGCGACGCGGCGGCCTATCCGTTCATCGATGGAGTCGCCTGGCACGGCTACGCGGGCGAACCCTCGGCAATGACCGAGGTGCATAACGCATTCCCGGAGAAGCACGCGTACTTTACCGAAGGCGGCCCGCTGCGCAATCCCCGATTTACCGTCGCATCGGACTCCAATCCGGCCACGGGATTTGCCCATTGGGCGGGATGGGCCAATAGTGTTTTCAGGAACTGGGCGCGCTCGCTGACAGTGTGGAATCTTGCGCTCGACGAAAATGGAACTCCGTATATTGGTCATCGCGATCCAGACGAACCTTTCTTCGGTCCCGCCACTGGCATCATCACAGTCGACAGTCGGACGCACAAGATCACGCGTAACGGACGGTTTTGGGCGATGGCGCATTACTCGAAGCACGTGCGGCGCGGAGCTATGGTCTTCGGCACTGAAGCCGTGGGTAGCGCCGGCGCCGATCCCGCAATTTCCCATGTAGGATTCCGCAATCCGAATGGGAGCATGGTCGTCGTGGTTGCCAATAGCGGCGAAGAACGGAAGACGCAACTCATCCTGGGCTCGCAGGCTCTCGAAGTCGACGTGCCCGGCAACTCCGTGCTCACGTTGCAGTGGTTCTGAAGGTTCGCGTTCCTGAAGTGACCCGATTCGAGGATGTCTCGGAATGACCAAGCGGGCAAAAGTATTTCTCGGCGTCGCGACGGCCATCGCCCTTTCGACGGGCTACGATTTCTATCGCGGCTAGCATGAAACGGGGTCAGTAGGTGGCGGGATCGCCTATATCATTTTCGGGCTTATGGTTCCGGCCGTCCTGGCGTTGTTGTATTGGCTCTACACCAGCCGTAAGAACACAAGCTGATACGCTACTCGAGTTCGGAGTTGGCCGCCGCACCGCCAAAAAACGATCCAGTAGACGCTGAGCTTTATGCTGGACGCCTACGCCCCCGCGTAAGCTTCAACGTCGCGCTCGATCGTCTTCCTTAGCTCCAGGCGTGCTTTCGAGAGGTCGTGCATCTGCTGAAGGTTCAGCCAGAACTCCGGGCTATTGCCGAAAAAGCGAGCCAAACGCAGCGCGGTGTCCGGAGTAATCGCACGCTTGCCGTGGATGATGTCGCCGATCCGCGTCGCGGGCACGCGGATCTTCAAGGCGAGGGCATTCTGCGTGATGCCAAGCGGGACGAGGAACTCTTCGCGCAACATCTCGCCCGGGTGCGTGCTGATCCTCTGAAGGTTCCATCCCGAAGCCGGTCTATTGATAGCCATACTTTGCCATTCCATTGGCGAACGTTCTAGTGGTAATCCGTAATCTCGACCGCATAGGCTCCATCCACCTTCCAGATGAAGCAAATGCGGTACCGATAGTTGATTCTGATGCTGTGCTGCCCGGCGCGATCACCCTTTAAAGCTTCTAACCGGTTGCCCGGGGGAACACGCAAATCGCTCAGGTTAATGGCCGCTTCAATCTGATCCAGCTTGCGTAGAGCAACAATCTGAATTGCAGACCAGCGTTTGTTCGCGTCCGTTTCATAGAGCTCCCTCGTATCCGCGTCCTTGAAGCTCTGAATCATGCCTGCAATTTCATGATATAACGGGATACGTTATATGTAAAGCGTTATATGGCTGTGAGCCTGCTTCCGCTCTTCGCGTCTTCGCTCTCGTGTACCGCGTTTTCCACTTCCCCCGTAACCCGATGGGTACCCCCATAAATCTCACGGAAAACTCACAACTCACTGCGGGCTATAGTGAAATCTGGCGACGCCTGACGACGCGGCCCAGCCGTGACGAATCAATTGGCGAATCAAGGGAATACAACAAATCGGCCCACGCTATGGGAGGACGACCCGCCTGCCGAGATTCGATCGCGGCGCGCGCGGGAAGATTCCCCTTTGGCGAGACAGTTTCGGCCGGGCGCGGCGGGCAGGCGCGGACCTGGCATGCCTCTGGAGTTTGACGATCCCGATGGCGATGGAGTTCTTCGTCCATCCGAGGATCGATTTGGAAAATCCAAAAGGCCGTGGTGGCGGCCTGCCGGCACTGTGGGCCGCGTGTTTCTCTCCGCAGGTGCGCTCCTGGTGCTCGGCGCATTCACTACCGCCTGCATCATGATTCGTCACACGCTCGAGCGCGATCCGCGATTCCGCATCGCGGGCAGCGAAGACATTCAGGCCATGGGCCTCACCGAGGTAAGCCGGGCGGAGATGATGCCGGTGTTCGGCGAAGACATTGGACGGAACGTGTTCTTCGTTCCCCTCGACCAGCGCCGCCGCGAGCTCGAAGGCATTCCCTGGATCGAGCGAGCTACGGTGATGCGCGTCCTGCCTGACCAGATTCGCGTTTCTGTGGTGGAGCGGCAGCCGGTTGCTTTCACGCGCCATCGCGACGAAATTGGACTTGTCGATGCCAACGGCGTGCTGCTGGCCATGTCGCCGGCCACAATGGCCAAGCATCATTACTCATTTCCGGTTTTGACCGGCATCGATGCTGGCGATCCGCCTGACTCGCGCAAGGAGCGCATGGATGTGTACATGCGTATGATGGCGGAGCTCGATGCCGGCGGCAAGCGCAACTCTGAGCAGATCTCGGAAATTGACCTCACCGATCCCGAAGATGCGCGGGTGCTGATGCCTGAGCAGGGCGCAGACATTCTGGCGCACTTTGGCGAGGATCATTTCCTCGAGCGCTATGAGCGTTACCAGGCACACATTGCCGACTGGCGCCAGCAGTATCCACACCTTGCGGCGGCTGATCTGCGATACGACAATCAGGTGGTGCTGGAGATGGCCTCCGGCAGGGAGACTGCTGAGACCTCGAACGGCGATTCAGGCACAGCCGCAGCGCAGCCCAACTCGTCCGCTGCCGCATCCGCGCCGCCGGTTGCCAAGCCGGCAGCGAAAAACTCGCCTGTGAAAAGCTCCGCGACGAAAAAGATCAAGCCTGCTCCAAGCAAAAAGCACGCGGCTCCGCAAAAGCGGGCGGCTAACGCGAACACACTGAAGCGGACGACTCTTGAATCTGCGCAGAGGCGCGCTTCCACAACCCGTCCGGCCGCGACTACATCGGGAAGCAGTTCGCACTCCCCGAAGCCGTCGTCAGCGGCCGTGGCACAGGGCGGGTGAGCGGAATGGGCCAAAAGCAGGACAACCTGATTGTGGTGCTCGACATCGGCAGCGCGTTTACGCGCGTGCTAGCCGCCGATGTGAACGAGAACGTGTTGCGCTATCGCGGGCACGGCGTGGCGCCGTCAGCCGGAATGCGCAAAGGACTGATTGCGGAGCTCGCGCCCGCGGCCAAGGCGGCGCGTGCGGCCAATGAGCAAGCGGAGCGCGTAGCCCGCGCCAACATCGACGATTGCGTCGTGGGCGTCGGCGGACCCCACATCCGCGGTGTGAACACCAACGGCGGATTCCAGTTGAGCCGGGGAATGCGCGAAATTACAGCGGAGGACGTTCGCTCCGCTATTGGCCGCGCCCGCGCCATCGAACTTCCCGCCGACCGCGAAATCCTGCACCTGCTGCCACGGCAGTTCATCCTCGACGAGCAGGCCGGCATTTTCGATCCAGTGGGAATGGTGGGCGCGCGCCTCGAAGTCGAACTGCACATCGCCACCTGCGGCGGCAGCGCCCTGCAAAGCACGGTCACCTGCGCCAACCGCGCGGGACTTGAGGTTTCGGAGGCGGTGCTCGAGTCGCTGGCCGCCGCCGAGTGCACGCTCTCGGCCGACGAGCGCGAACTGGGCGTATGCGTTATGGATATTGGCGCGCACTCCACCGATCTCGCGGTCTTCTTTGAGGGTGCTGTAGCCTACACCGCGTCGATCGCCATCGGCGGAGCGCACTTCACCAACGACCTTGCCATCGGATTGCAGTTGCCGGTCGCGCAAGCCGAAGAGCTTAAGAAACAATATGGAAACGCTGTGGTGACTGCCGTTCCGCAACTGGCGGAAGTGGAGATCACGACGCCTCAAGGTGCGCCGGCCACGCTGCCTTTGCGCACCATGGCCGAAATCCTGGAACCGCGTGCGCGCGAGCTCATGTACTACGTGAAAGAGAGCCTTCGTCATGGCGGCGTGGTGGACGCGCTGGGCGCGGGCTGCGTTCTCACCGGTGGAGGATCGATGTTGCCCGGCATGCTCGATGTGGCCGAGAGCCAGTTGCGCGCGCCGGCTCGCGCAGGTTTGCCAGTGCGGCTTTCGCACATGCCGCAGGATCTGAACCATCCGGCCTGGGCGGTCGGAATCGGAATGGTTCTTTATGCGCATCGCACGCGCATGACCCGCTTAGCCGAGGACAACAACAGCAGCTTGCGCGACAGGTTGCGCGCCATGTTTGCGGCAAGTTTTTAAATACAGGGAGCAAGGGCACGAGGAACTGGCAAAAAACGGCGACGGAGTGAGGTTGATCACGGTGAAGAAGCAAATAAAAATCGAGGAGAGCGTGGCCCCCATGGAACAGTCAATGAGCGAAGCCGGCGAGATGCGCATTCAATTCCATGACGAAGTGGTGCGCGGCGCGCGCATCAAGGTCGTTGGAGTGGGCGGAGGCGGCTCGAATGCCGTCAATCGCATGATTCAGGCGCGCATGGAAGGCGTGGAGTTCGTCGCCGCCAATACTGACGTGCAGGCGCTCAAGCTGTCTGAAGCCTCAGTCAAGTTGCAACTGGGCGTGCGTCTCACTTCAGGGCTGGGCGCGGGATCTAATCCCGACGTCGGCCGTCGCGCGGCTCTCGAAGATTCGGAAAAAATCATCGAGGCTCTCGAAGGCGCCGACATGGTGTTTGTCACCGCGGGTCTTGGCGGCGGCACGGGCACTGGCGCCGCACCGGTCATCGCTTCGCTCGCGAGCGAAATGGGCATCCTCACGGTTGCCGTCGTCACCAAACCTTTTGCCTTTGAAGGCAAGCGCCGCCTGGCGCAGGCCGAGCGCGGTCTTAAGGAACTGATTGATAGCGTGGACACGATGATCGTGATCCCCAACGAGAAGCTGCTTGCCGTAGCCAAGGATGCGGGTTTTTTTGAAAGTTTTCGCATTGCCGACGACGTGCTGCGCCAGGGCGTGCAGGGCATCAGCGACATCATCACCATTCCCGGCATCATCAATCGCGACTTTGCCGACGTGAAGACGACTATGGCGGGCATGGGCCAGGCGGTGATGGGCACGGCGCTGCGCTCCGGCACGAACCGCGCCATTGAAGCGGCGCAGGCAGCCATGGCGTCCCCGCTGCTAGAGGCCGGCGCGATCGATGGCGCGCGCGGCATCCTGATCAACATCACCGGGTCGAGCTCGCTCAAACTCTCCGAGGTCAACGAGGCTTCGTCGTTGATTCAAGAAGCCGCGCACGAAGACGCGAACATCATCTTCGGCGCGGTGCTCGACGAAAAGATGGGCGAAGAGGTCAAGATCACCGTCATCGCCACTGGCTTCCGCGACCAGATGCCGGAACGGCGTGCGCGCATGCTGAATGTCGAGGAGACACCGGTGGTCTCGGTGCCCGTTGTCGCACCCGGCAACTGGATGCGCGAAAGCGAGCCTGAGCCTGCCTCGCCGCAGCCGCCGCGCTTTATGAGCGAGGAGAATGATGCAGCAGCGGAAAACTCCGAAGAAGGATTTTTCTTCGCCGCAACTGCGCCGGGAGTAGCCACCACCGTCACGGTTGCTGCGCCAGCCAACGAAGTTGCAGGTCGCGGAATGGAATCGGTGAGCGCCGACCACAATGCGGCGAGATCGCAATTCTCCGACGATGCTGTCGAACAAGACTCCGATCTGCAGCGGCGCGACTTTGCCGCAGACTTCGCGGGCACGCCGCGCGGTGCGGCAGAGCCCGGAAGTCAATCCGCTTCGGCCCTCTTTGCGGGTCCGGCTGAGCAGCCCGAGCGCGATTTGGATGTGCCCACCTTCCTGCGCCGGATGAAGTTCTAAAGATCCATCGAATCAGCGGCTAAGGTCACGGCTCGTTATCGGGAAAGGTTCCAAATCGGGCGAAAAATAGGTAGAATAGCAACAACGACCCGAAAGTTGTATGGGTAGCGAAGCCAGATCAAGGGAAACTACTGTCTCCCGGGCTGTTCGTGAGGCAGCAGGAACCTGATTTCGCGGTAGATTTTCTGGTCTGCGCAGGTGGAATTTCCGCACTCCCGTGGTGCCGGGCCGGCAGGAGAACGACGAGCATCACGGGTCAATTGAAAGAGTGCGCAGCCCAGCGGCGAACGCGCGGCACGAGATCCAAGACTTGAAGGGTTGTTAACGAATGAAGCAATACCGCATCGGGCCCATACATTTTGTCTTCCTATTTATGGCTTTCGTCATCGGCGCCGTCAGCGCCGCGGCGCTTGACGCTCCGCAAACTCTGCACCACTCGAAGTCCAGAACCTCATCGACGCATTTTGCAGCAGCCCGCAAGGCAGCCAGCCAGGTGAGCACTTCTCACTCCAACGGAGCGCACGCGAGCGCGGCGAGGACTTCGCGAGCATCGACTTCGCGCCATTCAACTTCGCGCCGCTTGTCCACCAGGCGGAGTTCCACCCGCATGGCTGCAACAAGCACTTCGTCGGGCCGGTTCGCCGCCTCGGCGGGAGCGCATCTGCGCAGTGCCACCTATCACCGCCGCCATCATTATTACGAGCGCTTCACCGCCAATTCCTTTATTCAAGGAGTCGCCGGGGCGGGCGACGACACTACAGGCGAAGACCCAGTAGTCCGACAGGCCGCTATCGATGCGCTGGGCGATATGAACGGCACGGCGGTGGTGATCAATCCCGCCAACGGCCGCATCCTCGCCATGGTCAATCAGAAGCTTGCGCTTTCGCCCGGTGCGGAGCCCTGCTCCACCATCAAGCTCACGGTGGCGCTGGCCGCTCTCTCTGAATCTCTCGTCACCAGCGACACCATGGTGCAGCTCGCCGGCTTCCGCATGAATATGACGCAGGCTCTGGCCAAGAGCAACAATCTCTATTTTGAGGAGCTCGGCCGCGAGCTGGGCTTCGAGCGCGTGCGCCATTACGCCACCAAGTTCGGCCTGGGCGAGCTGGCCGGCTACAACATTCCCGGTGAGCAGTTGGGCGTCTATCCCGATCAGCCAATTCCGGATTCCGAAGGCGGCGTAGCCCGCATGTGCAGCTTCGGGCAAGGCGTTTCGCTTACCCCGCTTCAACTGGGCGCCTTTGTTGCCGCCATCGCCAATGGTGGAACGCTCTACTACCTGCAGCATCCGACCACGCCCGACGAGATTGCAAACTTTCAGCCCCGCGTCAAGCGCACCCTGGATATCGCCAGTTTCCTTCCCGATCTCGAAGACGGCATGGCCGGGGCGGTTGAGTATGGAACGGCGCGCCGCTTACGCGCAAACTTCCGCGAGCTGCCCATCTTCGGCAAAACCGGGACCTGCTCCAACGACGGAACGCGCTTCGGCTGGTTCGCAGCATACTCCGAGTCGCCGCAGGGCGGTCTCGTGACCGTCTTCTTCCTCGAGGGCGGAAGGGCAACATTTGGCCCGCGTGCCGCGGAGTTGACGGGCGCGTTTTACGCCGACCTCTGGGACCACGACTATTTCGGAGAGAAGAACCAGGAAGCGATCTCCGCACCCGGTCGAAACGCCGCGCGCAAGGCGCATTGCTTCCCGCTTCGGCAAATGGCGCTGCCGCTGCGGCTCATCAGTAGCTTCGCTTCACAGATCGCAAACGAGCCGTCCTCTTGGACGGCTTTTTTCTTGCCCAGGCCTTGCCCGGATTTATGCTGTCTCAAGCATGAACAAGGTGAATTGGGTCGTCGCCGGCATTGGGGACATTGCGCGCAAGCGCGTCATTCCCGCCATTGAAGCTGAGCCGCGCAGCAAGCTTCTCGGTTTTGTCACGCGCATTCCCGCCAAAGCCGCGGCGTATCCCGGCGCGAGGACCTGGGCCAACATCGAAGCAGCCGTCGTCGACCCCGCTGTCGATGCCGTTTACATCGCATTGCCCGTGGCGCTGCACGCCGATGCCGCGATCACAGCGTTGCGTGCGGGCAAGCACGTGCTGTGCGAAAAACCGATGGCTATGAACTTTGCCGAGGCCAAGAAAATGGTGGCCGAAGGCCAGCCATCAGGCCGCATCTTCGGCGTCGCCTATTACCGCAGACTCTATCCAAAGCTCGTCCGCTCCAAAGACCTCATCGCCGAGGGTGCCATCGGCCGCCCACTGCTGGCCGAAGCCAACTGCCACAGTTGGCTCGAAATTGCCGGCCGCGAATGGCTCGCCGACCCTACGCTCTCGGGCGGCGGCCCGCTTTACGACATCGCCTCGCATCGCATTGACGCCATGAACTTCCTCTTCGGCAAGCCGGAACACTCCTGTGGCTTGCTTTCGAATGCCGTGCATGACATTGCCGTTGAAGACTCCGCGACCGTGCTTATGCAGTTCTCCGGCGGCGTGCACGCCGTCGTCGATGTTCGCTGGAATTCGCGCGTGGCCCGTGACCAATTCAGAATCATTGGCGAAAACGGCGAGCTCAATCTCGACCCGCTGAACGCGCCCGAGTTGCGGGTAATCGACTCGAGCGGTTCCCGTACGGAGCTCCTGCCTCCACACGCCAACCTCCACTTTCCCATCGTGGAGAATTTTGTTGACGCCGTGCTGACTAATGACCCAGCGCTCCTGGCCTGCCCGGCCGAACAAGCCGCCTGGGTTGACTGGACCATTGAACAGGTGGTTTCTTCGCATGCGCGACCCTCCTGAGGGCCACGCGCAGTTTTTCCTGATTCTTCTGAAACGAACTTCATTTAGATTCATCTCATGGAGTGAGGCGGATCTCCCCGTCCGCGTTTAGCCTGCGGAGTTGTCGGCCTCGTTCTCCATCACGACCTTCAAACGGATCGATCTATGGCGCTGCCGACCGACATTTTATTGACCTACGGCTACCTACTCATCTTTGTCTGGGTGCTAATCGAGCAACTCGGGATTCCCCTGCCGTCCGTGCCGATTCTCCTCGCAGCGGGGGCGCTTTCAGCTCAACAGCAAATCAGCTTTCCCTTCGCCCTTGCCGTCGCGGTGGCCGCATCGCTCAGCGCTGACAGTGCATGGTTTTTCATCGGGCGCAGTCAGGGACATCGTGTGCTGCGGCTGCTCTGCAAGCTATCTCTTGAGCCGACCACCTGCGTTCGCCGCACGCAGGACTCCTTTGGCCGCCGCCGCGGCACCATGCTGATGTTTGCCAAGTTTGTTCCCGGCCTGTCGACGCTGGCCCCGCCCGTTGCCGGCCAGAACGGGATGAGCTTTGGCGCGTTCCTGTTCTATGACGGCATCGGCTCAGCATTTTGGGTGGGCGTCACCATGGCCTGCGGCCGATTTTTCGGCGATCTGCTCAAGCGCAATCCGAGTGTTCTTAATTGGGTGGGTCGATTTTCGGGCGCGCTGTTGATTCTGGGCGTCGTGGGATTCCTGATTGGACGCCTGGTTCGCCGCAACATGGTGCTCAAGGAGCTGGCCGCCTCCCGTCTTGAGCCTGAGGAACTGAAGCAGCAACTTGACGCCGGAGAGCCGGTTTACATCATTGACCTTCGCCATCCCCTGGAGCTCGTGCCCGACCCATTCACACTACCTGGGGCGGTGCACTTTTCGCCCGACGCACTCGCCGCGCGCAGCAGTGAGATTCCGCGCGACCGCGATGTGGTGCTCTATTGCACCTGCCCCAGCGAGGCCACTTCAGCCAAGGTCGCTCTGCAACTGCATAAGCTGGGAATCGAACGCGTGCGCCCCCTGCGCGGCGGCTTCGACGAGTGGAAGCGTCTGGGCTATCCCATGGATGCGATTCCGCCGTTCAGGACACTGGTTCCCGTGATCGAGCCGGCCAGCTAACGGCATCTGCCGGTCCCAATCTGCTCCCCGATCTCCTTTCTCTGATCTCTGGCTTACCATTGGTACGTACCCCAACTCTCCGCCCCGGAGCACGACTTTGGCCTACGACGATCTGCGTGACTGGATCGAGACCCTCGAAAAGCACGGCGAGCTCAAGCGCGTCCGCGAAGAAGTTTCGCCGGAACTCGAGATCACCGAGATTACCGATCGGGTGAGCAAAATTGGATCGCGTGCAGGCGCGCAGGCGAGCGCGACGAAAGGGAACTACGCGCCCGGCGGCCCTGCGCTGCTCTTCGAGAGCATAAAGGGCCACCCGGGCCACAAGGTCCTCATCAATCAGTTCGGCTCGGAGCGCCGCATGGCTCTAGCGTTGGGCGTTTCGAGTATCGATGAAATCGCCGAGCGCATCACCGGCCTGATGAATGTGAAAGCTCCCGAGGGCCTGTTCGACAAATTGAAGATGCTGCCGCAACTTGGCGCGCTCACCAGTGCCTTTCCTAAAACCGTGAGCGCCAAGGACGCGCCATGCAAAGAAATGATCCGGCGCGAGAAGTTCGATCTCAACTACTTTCCGATTCTCAAGTGCTGGCCGCACGATGGCGGGCGTTTCATCACGCTGCCCTGCGTGCACACGCGCGATCCGCGAACGGGCAAGCGCAACATTGGCATGTATCGCATGCAGGTCTACGACGGCCAGACCACCGGCATGCACTGGCAGCGGCAGAAAGTTGCTGCCGAGCACTATCGCGAGGCGTTGCGCAATGCGGCCGCGCTGCACTCGTCCGAAAGTCCGCTCCATGCAATGGTTGCGATGATGGCCGAGACCGCCGGCGGCGCAGTCAGCATTCCCGATGGCCCTCTCGCCGGCACGCCGCATGTTTCGCTTGGAAAGTTGAAAGGTTCGCGGCTTGAAGTGGCCGTGTCCATCGGCACCGACCCTGCGACGACGTTCGCGGCCATCGTTCCCGCGCCCCCCGAAGTCGAGGAGTTCCTGATCGCGGGATTCCTGCGCGGCAAGCCGGTCGAGATCGTGAAGTGCGAGACCGTCGATCTTGAAGTGCCGGCCAACGCGGAAATCATTCTCGAGGGCTACGTTGAGCTGGGGGAACTGCGCGCCGAAGGCCCCTTCGGCGACCATACCGGCTTCTACACGCTCGAAGACGAGTACCCGGTCTTCCACCTCACCTGCGTAACCCATCGCAAGGACCCCATCTACGCCGCCACCATCGTGGGCAAGCCTCCCATGGAAGACGCGTGGATGGGCCGAGCCGTCGCCAGCATCTTTCTGCCGGCAATGAAGATCAGCATTCCCGAGCTGGTCGACATTCATCTGCCCGTCGAGGCCGTCTTTCACAATTTGATGATTGTCTCCATCAGGAAGAGCTATCCCGGCCAGGCGCGCAAGGTGATGAACGCCATCTGGTCGCTGGGCCAGGCCATGTTCACGAAGTGCATCATCGTGGTCGACGAGGATTGCGACGTGCAGAACATCGGCGAGGTCGTTCTGCGCGTTGCCAACAACATCGATCCCGAGCGCGACATTCAATTCACTCTTGGCCCCGTGGATTCGCTCGATCACGCGAGCCGCCTGCCCAACTACGGTTCGAAGATGGGAGTGGACGCCACGCGCAAATGGAAGGCCGAAGGCTTCAACCGGCCCTGGCCGGCGATGATCGAGATGGATCGCGCGACCAAGGCCAAGGTAGACGCGATCTGGACGAAGCTGGGACTGTAAAGTCCGTCTGCGGAATTCCGAGGGCACTGCACAGGGGTTTCAGAGCGAGGGATCCGCTCGCCAGAGTAAGGCGAAATCGTGTAAAATGTAAGGCAGGAGAGACTCGCTATGCCACCGAAAATGTCGGCCGTTCAAGTGCAGGAGAGTGAAGCCAAGGTCACGGCTAAAGGGCAGATCACGCTTCCTAAGGCGCTCCGGGACCACCTGGGCATCGACAAGGGAAGCAGGATCCGCTTCAGGATTCACCCTCACGGAGGTTTTCAGGCGGATCGGGTGCTCTTTGACTTGGAAGATCACTGGAAGTTCGCAGACGAGGGCTCCGAAAAGGGCGCAAAGGCGAAAAGAGTCATGACCTTTGAGAAGATGAACGAAGCCAAAGCCCGGAGGGTCTGGTGACGATTGTCGCGGACACGAACGTCTGGGCGCGTGCCTATCTGAACGATGATGCAGTTCAGGCGCGCAAGGCTCGAAAAGCGCTGGCAGATGCGTGTTCGAAGGGCGGCGTATTCGTGCCCCTGATCGTGATGGCGGAGCTCGCGTGGGTGCTGCGTTCGAAGTGGGACAGGGAACGGGTGCTGACGACCCTTGAGCTTCTGCTTCAGACTCGCGGGGTTACGGTTGAAAGTCCCATGCTCGCGCAGGCAGCTATCGCGGCGAGCCGGCAGGGAAAAGCCGGGTTCGCCGATCAGCTTATCGCCCAGATAGGATTCGCCAACGGCGCCGGCGAGATTCTCACCTTCGACGATCGTTTCGCCCGGTCCGCGAAGGTCAGGCTGCTGAGTTAGCCAAATGCCTTTGGCCGGCAACGATCGAGAGGGATCGCGCAACGAAGGCCAAAGTGGACGCGATGGGTGCGAAGCTGGGGCTGTGAACCGCCGGGCGTTACTCGCAGCTTCCTGGGCTTGAATCTTGGAAAGTAAAACGGATGAGGGGGAACCTGCATGGAGCCGTCGCAGATCGATCGAACGATTCTCTCTGAAGTTGGAGAGCGATGGATGAAGGTCGCAAAGGTGATTGGCAGAGTTCTTGAAACTATAGGGAGCGATCTTCCGCCCGGAGATGAAGGCTGCGATGTGATCTCTCGACGCATTGAGGCCCTTGTGCACGAGGGTCAATTGGCAGCGCAAGGCGACACAAGGAACTGGCGCTTTAGCGAGGTTCGTCTCAGGACACAATCACACCAGCGCACGCAGGCCGCGCACTCGCCGAATGCGATACTAAAAGATGAAAAACCCGACACAAACCCCAATCCTGACTGACCGCTTCACACGTGCCGTTGACTACGCGCGCCTGCTCCACACAGAAACCCGCAAGGGAACTCAGATCCCCTATATGGCGCACTTGCTCGGCGTCGCCTCTCTGGTCATGGGCGAGGCAGGCGGGGCGGTCCCCATCACCGAAGACATGGTCATCGCGGCCATCCTTCACGACACCGCCGAAGACCATGGCGGCCAGCGGACGCTCGACGACGTAGAGAAACAATTCGGGCCCGAAGTCGCGCGCATGGTCGAAGGCCTCTCCGATACCCTCGCCGAGGATCACGACAAAAAAGAAGGCTGGGAGCAGCGCAAGAAAGCCTATCTTGCTCGCCTCGCCACAGAGCCGGAAGACGTGCTCGTCATCTCCGTCGCCGACAAGCTCTACAACGCAAAGTCCATCCTCGACGATCTGAAGGAAATCGGCCCGGCGGTCTGGGAACGATTCAAGCGCGGCCCGAAGGATCAACTCTGGTACTTTCATTCGCTGCTTGAGATATTTGAACCGCGCCTTCACAGTCGCATGGTCGGCGAGCTGAAGCGCATCGTGGATGAGATTTCGTTCCTGGTCGCAACCGAGTGGCCCGGGAAGAACGCCGTGCCGGAACCGCGCGAAATCTGAACCAACTTCGTCAAGAAGGCGCGCGCACCTGACCCGTCCAGCGCCCGTCCTCGCCTGTGCTACGCTTCCTTTGTGCATCGCCTGCGCTTCCATCAAACATTGATTTGCGCTCTTGGTCTTTTCGCCGCCGTCACAATGACCGCGCAGCAGCCCGCATCGACCCCGCCCGCAGCCCCAGCAACAGCTGCGAACCCGATTCACGACCCGGCCGAGTTGGGCGCCTACACTGCCGCAATCCAAACGCAGGATCCCACTGCGCGCGCTGAAGCGCTGGAGGCCTTCATTCAGCAATATCCCCACACCGCGGTGCTGACCGATGCCATGGAAGAGGAAATGGCGGCGTGGCAGATTGCGGGCGAATCAAACGAAGTGATGAAGGTGGCCAAACGGCTGCTCGCGGCTGACGCCGGCAACATCCGTGCGCTGGGCATTGTGGTGGCGCTCGACCGCGTCAATGCGGCCAAAGGCGACGATGCAGCGCTGAATGAAATGTGCGTTGACGCTTCCGGAGGAATGCTCGCCGTGCCCATGTGGCGCCAGCCTGCCAATATGTCGCCGGCCGACTACGTTCGGCTGAGCAACTTGCTCAACGATATCTTTATCGGCGCTGAAGGCTACTGCGCGGTGGAGCAGAAAAACTACTCGCAGGCCGAGGATTGGCTGCAGCGCGCCTTGAAGATCGACCCCACGAATGTGCAGGACACCTACCAGATGGCTGTCGCCGATCTCGAATCAACGCCGCTCAATGTACAGGGTTTTTGGTACTGCGCTCGCGCCATTGATCTGGCGCAGGCAGCCGCCATTCCTCAGGATGCGACGAGCATGGTGACCTATTGCAAAGGGAAATACTCAAAGGTCCACGGCGCAGACGATGGCTGGGATGCTTTGTTGACGAGCGTTGCGGATGAGGGCGCGCCGCCGCCGGACTTCGCGGCGAAGATCAAGCCCGCATCTCAGAAGTAGCTGTTCGCGCACTGCCTTGCATTGGCCGTCTCGGTCCCTTGTTCCCCGCCCGGGTCCCCGGCGACGGGTCTTCGTCGCTGAAGTGGCTTGGTCCCAGCCTTTCCGCTCTGCTATACCTAAATTTATGCGGGTTCACCTCCCCAGGCGCCTTATCGCCGCCGCCCTGGCATTGGCCTTCGTTCTTCCGGTTTACGCTCAGCAAACCTCGGGCACCTTTCGCTGGATCGATTTTCACGACCCGAAAGATCAGAACATCGTTGCCTGGATCACGCGCTCGCTTACGGTAGAAAAATGGACGGCCATCCGCGAGATCGGCGTGGTCTACGATGCGGCGCTTGTCGTCACCACCGAGCGCCCCGGTCCGCAATCCACTCCCGGCGAAGACTCGTTCACGATTTGGAACGTTTCGCTCACCAGTCACGTGGTGGCTCCGCTCATCTCCGGTGTTAATCTGCGCTGGTTCGATTGGCAGCATTTTCGTGCCGACGCGCCCGAAGAGCTGACGATTCTCTACGACAACTGTCACGATTGCGCGGCCAGCACCTACTTCACGGCGTTTTATTACGACATTGCGCACCACATGTTTGCGGCGCGCTGGCTGCGCGGCGGTCAGGGAGTTCTGGTCTGGAACGCGACCGGCCCCAGCGCCGCGAGCGGCATTGACTGGACGCAGGTTTACGCCGTGATGGCCGAACCCGATGGCCGCGCCTTTCTCTCGACCTGGAATCACTTTGAATACGGCAAGCTCAGGCCGCCGAGCAATACGCTCTTTCGCTATGACGTTGACCCCTTCACTGGCCTCGAGCGGACGGTGGAACTGACCAGAGACGACGCCGACGCGATGGAACTGCGTCTCTGCCGCGGGCAAATTACCGTGCAAGGTCTGGAGCGCGGGCAGGACTCCCAAGTGTGCCAGCAAATGCTGAATGAGCAGCCGCAGCGCAAGCCCGTCACCACACCGCCGGCCAACAATCGCGGCAAGTCCGCTCCGCCGCCGGCACGCCATTGAGATGAATAGATAGCGGTCAATATGGAGCAGTATTGCCACCCGCGCCTCCCTTAGCATCCAAAGTTGAGTGGGGGTAAAATGAGGCACTTTTGTAGACTTGCATTGATTCTGCTGTTTCCCCTGGGTATCGCGCTTTCGGCATCCGGTTGCCATAAAGACCAGGCCGCAGTTCAACCGGACAACAACCAGGCCAGCACGCAGGACCAGGGTTCTGACCCGGCATCAGCCAACCTGCCCCCCGCTCCAGATAACTCAAACACTCAGGCACCCGCACCCGACGAGGGCCCGCAGCCGGAGCAGGCATCGTATGACCCCGGCTACGGAGAACAACCGGAATACACCGCGGACCAGCCGCCCCCGCCATTGCCGGACTACGATCAGCCGTCCGACCCCGGCGACGACTATATCTGGACACCCGGCTACTGGGCATGGTCTCCAGACGGCTATTACTGGGTTCCCGGCGCATGGGTTGAGGCCCCTTACGAGGGCGCGCTCTGGACTCCCGGTTACTGGGGCTACTGGAACAACTCCTATGGGTATTACCCCGGCTATTGGGGCCAGTACATCGGCTACTATGGCGGCATCAACTATGGCTATGGCTATACCGGCTACGGCTATCAGGGCGGTTATTGGGGCGGGGGTCACTTCAACTACAACCGCTCCGTCAACAATGTCAACGTCTCCGTGGTCCACTACATCTATAACCGTCCTGTCGCCCGAGACTCGAACAACTCTCATGTGAGTTATAACGGCGGATCGGGCGGTCTTCGAGTGCCGGCGCGGCCAGCCGAACGGGTGGCAATGCGGCAGCCGCATACTGCGCCTATGCGAGCACAACTCGAGAATCAGCGCACTGCCAGCACTAACCGCGCCCAATTTGACAGTGCAAATCATGGCCGCCCGGCGAATGTGGCCGTCAAGCAGCCACTTGCGGCGGATCGCAACGTGCAAGCTCCGCCGGCGTTGCGGGAAACGAATCGAACTGTGAATCGGCAGCAACAGCAGCATCAACCGGTCCCGCAACCGGGCCAGCGCCAAGCAGCTCCGCAATCGCCGGAACGTCAGTCGAGCCACCAGCCGCCGCGCAGTGAAGCTCCGCAACGCGAAGCAACTCCACAGCCGGATCAGCGTCATGGGGCTCCGCAACCAGGGTCGCGGCAAACAAATCCGCAGCGGCAAGCTGCTCCTCACCCGGAACAACGCCAGGCGCCACCGCAACGCCAAGCGGCTCCGCAACCGGAACAGCGTCAGGCTCCGCCACAACGCCAAGCGGCCCCACAACCGGAACAGCGCCAGGCCCCGCCACAACGCCAAGCGGCTCCGCAACCGGAACAGCGCCAGACTCCGCCACAACGCCAAGCGGCCTCACAACCTGGACAACGCCAGGCTCCGCCACAACGCCAAGCGGCCCCGCAACCGGAACAACGTCAAGCTCCGCCACAACGCCAAGCTGCTCCGCAGCCGCAACAACGTCAGGCTCCGCCGCAACGACAGCCAGCTCCACCACCGCAAAACCACCAGTCGAATTCGCCCGGCAAGGACGACCATCCCAAGTAGCAGCATTTCGAATGCGTCCGCGGCGGATCCCGCGGATTGTGCGCTGATGGATGCCATCTCTTTGAAGCCAGCGAAAAACCGCGGCCGCTCGGTGCCGCACGTAGAACGCCACTAATTGCTCCAATGCGTGTTCTTTCATTCATGGGCGGTAGCCGAGGGTCAGAGCAGCGCGTTAGACTGAGTGACCACGGGACACGTCTGTGTTCTTGGAGGGTAAGATGAACCGAATTCCTCGATTTGCCGTTGTGATGAGCATCGCCATCACCGCCGCACTTTGCGTTTTTGTCTGGCACAGCAGCGCTGTCTCGCCCACTTCCACGGTCTTTGCTGCCGTCGCGGGTGCGCAGGATCAGGCTCCGCCAGACCAGGGTCAACCCGATCAGGGTCCCGATCCAGCCGCCGGAAACATGGCGCCCAGCGGCCCGTCCTACACCACGGAAGCGCCTCCGCCCGATCAATCGGCCGATCAGCCAGGCCAGGCTCCCGACGATTCCGGTTACGCTGAGATGCCGACGGAACAGGCGACCCAGCCGCCACCGCCGCTTCCTGACTACGATCAGCCGCCTGCTCCTGGCGACGGATACATCTGGACGCCGGGCTACTGGGCATGGGGTGCGGATGGCTACTACTGGGTGCCTGGCGCGTGGGTTGAGCCACCTTACGATGCCGCGCTCTGGACGCCAGGCTACTGGGGCTTCTACGGTGGCCGCTACCTCTTTTATCCCGGCCATTGGGGCCTGCACATCGGCTTCTACGGCGGCATCAACTACGGCTTTGGCTACATTGGCCTCGGCTACGAAGGCGGCTATTGGAACGGCGGCCACTTCTTCTATAACCGCGCGTACAACAACATCAACGTACGCGTGGTCCACAACACCTACAATTACCGCGCCGGCAATCCTGGATCTTACAACCACGGAAACAATGACAATCCTCGTCCCAGTTACCGCGGCGGATCAGGCGTGCAAACCCGGCCGCAGCCAGCGGAGCGGGAAGCAGCGCACGAGCCAACGGCCCCGCGCATGAACACGCAGGTCCAACATCAGCAAACCTACAGCAATGTTCGTGGGCAATACGCCGGGCAGAATCACGGGCGTCCCGCGACGCCTGCCGTCAGCCGGCCCATCCCGGCCGATCACAGCTCGCATAGCGCACCCGCAAGCCATGGAAGCGGCGGCAGCGGTGGCGGACACCATCACTAGAACCTGCGTTGGCCCATCCTTACTCGTTTAGTCATCCGGAAAACGAGTGAGGATGGGATCGCACCAGCTCAACAATCGTCGGTTCTCACTCCGCGGTCTTCACTTCGATGGAAACGAGATTGCGCACCCAGCGCGCCGGGCGCTTTTCGCCTGTGGCCACCAGCTTTAGCGGCCCATCGACGGCAATCGGCTGGCCATTTTCCGCGTCGGCCACCATCACGGTTGCGTCATGCACATCGGGCGTCACTTCGCCAATCGAGTAGACAACTTCGTAACCGTCCGACCCCGACGCCACAACATAAAGCCGCAGTTGCTGGCCGCGCGGCTTGTCCGCCACGCCCAGCGGAGTCAGCAGCGCGATCACCGGCACGCCGGAGTAAGTCTCGTCAGCCTTGGTGTGTTCATTGTGCACCGTCACCGTCACGTGCGGCAGCGCGGCCAGTGCGGCCGCCGTCAAGTCATTCGATTTCTCCACGTAGGTCACGCGCAGCGTTCCCGGCGGAATCTTTGCCAGATCGCTTTTCCCGCCCTTCATCATCGCCATGCAGTGGCTCATGTCCATCTGCTTGCCACTGCCCATGTCCATTCCCATCATTTTGCAGCCGGGCGCCTTGTCGCCGCCGGCCGCGGGCTTGCTCATATCCATGCCGTCCATCGAGCCGGCTGGAGCAGGGGATGGGGCTGGAGCAGGGGATCCCGCTGGAGCCGGCTGCTGCTGGTTTTGCCCGCGCGCCGCAACCACGCAACCGCTCACGATGCACAGAATGATGGCTGTTGATGCGATCAATCGCTTCATGACGTTCCTCACAGCCTCCATCGTATACTGGACCCATGTCGATTGTGCGCAACGCCGCCGGCATCGCCAAGGGCATGAGCATCACCCTGCGCGAGATGTTTGCGCCCACTGAAGTCGAAAATTACCCCGACGGCAAGGGCCCCAACCGTGGAGCGGTCCTCGAGCAGCGCTTCCGCGGGGCGCACGTGCTCGAGCGCGACGAGAACGGCCTGGAAAAATGCGTGGCCTGCTTTCTGTGTGCCGCGGCCTGCCCGGCCAACTGCATTTACATTGAAGCCGCCGAAAACACCGCCGAAGTCCGCATCTCATCGTCGGAGCGTTTCGCTAAGGTCTACAACATCGATTACAACCGCTGCATTTTTTGCGGCTATTGTGTCGAGGCCTGTCCCACTGACGCCATTACGCACGGCCATGGTTTTGAGCTGGCGCAACTGAACGCGACCAACCTGGTAATGCGCAAGGAAGATATGCTGTTGCCGGTAGAGGCACTCACCGTAAAGTAACGCCGTCTCGCGCGAGGTGCCTGGCGCGGCACATCCTCTATTCTGATTTGAAACACTTTCGACTTTTGACCCTCCGCGCTCTGCCACTTTCGTTCGTATCACGCTGGTAACGTGCCATTTCCTCATGGTTGGGCGCATAATGGTCGATGACATTCCTGGCCTTCAAGGAATTGGAGTTGTTGTGCGGGTGATTGGCCCTGCCGTTTTTCGGGCGGCCAAGCCGTGCTGTTCAAGGGGCCAGGTTAGCGGGTTTTAATGGGGAGGGATGGGATGCGGATTCGGCGCGTGTTTGTGCCGTTGTTCGCGATGACGGCAGCCTGCCTGGCGGCAGGAGCTCAGCCGAATCCTACCTCCGGCAAGCCCGCCTCCGGCCCGGCCGCCTCGGCCTCGCCCCAAAGCGTCTTGTTGAGCGCGCGGGCGGTGCATAATCTTCCTCCCGAAATTGCGGCACGCGATCTTCCCGTCCATCTTCGCGCGGTGGTCACCTACTACGATCCCTACATCGACACGCGGCACGCAGCGATCTTTGTTCACGACGCGTCAGGCGGGGTCTTTGTTTCCGTTCCCGCGCGGCCCATCCTTTCCATCAAGCCCGGCACGCTCGTCGACATCACCGGGGTGACAAATTCAGGCGACTACGCGGCGGTCGTCTCCAGCAATGACGTGCGGCCGGTGGCCCAGTCCATTTTGCCCGTAGACGCGTTCAAAGTTACTCTCACGCAGTTGCTGACCGGCGCCCTGGATTGCCAGTGGGTCCAGGTTGAAGGCCGCGTCCGTTCTGTGCATCTGGGGCCGAACAATGTTCTCCTTGGCGTGGCTGGCGACGGCGGAATGCTCACTGCGGTGACGGTGCGCCAGCAGGGCGTGGACTACGACTCGCTGGTCGATTCTCTGATTCGCATCGACGGCAACGCAGCGCCGCTCTTCAACCAGCGCCGCCAGATGGTTGGCGTGCACCTGTTCTTCCCCTCGCTTGGCCAGGTCACGGTGCTCCAGCCCGCGCCGCGCGATCCCTTCGCCGTGCCCGCAGTGCCGGTGTCGCAACTGTTCCGCTTCTCGCCCGATCCCGGTCTACTGCACCGCGTTCACGTGCAAGGAGCAGTCACACTCGATTGGCCGGGCCGCATGCTTTGCATTCAGGACGCCAAAGCAGGCATCTGCATGCAGACCACGCAGACTGCGGCCGTTCCCGTCGGCTCCATGGTCGAGGTGGTCGGGTTTCCCGTGATCGATTTCTTCAAGCCCTCCCTTGAAGACGCCATCTTTCATGAGTCGGGAACCGCTGACTCGCCGCCGCGGCCCGTGGAAATCACTCCCGACAAGGCCGTCAAAGGCGATCTCGACGGCAAGCTCGTCCAAATCGACGCCGAGCTGATTGGCCGCGACGTGGCCGCATCCGACCCAACGCTCATGTTCCGCGCCGGCGGCGTACTTTTCCCGGCCATCCTGCCTAAGAATGTGACTCTCGGCTCCACGCTGCCATGGAAAGACGGCAGCCTGGTGCGCATTACCGGCGTCAGCAATGTGCAGGTTGACTCCCTCAGCACGAATCTGAGCGAGGGCGCTGTGCGGCCGGAGTCGGTCCACATCCTTTTGCGGTCGCTCGACGACATTTCCATGCTCAAGGCACCGACCTGGTGGACCACGGAACATGCCTACGAAAGCTTTTCCGTGGCCACGCTGCTGGTTGCGGCCTCTTTGGTTTGGATCGTGGTTCTGCGCCACCGCGTAGCGTTGCAGACCTGCGCTCTCCGCGGCAGCGAGGAGCGCCTGCGGCACCTCTCGGAACACGACGCTCTCACTGGCTTGCCCAATCGCATTCTGCTCAACGACCGATGTCAAACATCGCTCAAGCGGGCAGTACGATTCGAGTCCTGCCTGGGCCTGCTGATGGTCGATGCCGACGAATTCAAAATCGTCAACGACGCGCTGGGGCACCAGGCCGGCGACAAATTGCTTTGCGAGCTAGCCGAGCGCCTGTGTAAATGCGTGCGCGAAACCGATACCGTGGCGCGCATCGGCGGAGATGAGTTTGTCGTGCTGCTTCCTGATCTGCGCATTCCCGCTGAGGCCGAGTCTATCGCCGCCAAAATCGTGGCCACCGTTGCCCAGCCCTATGCCATCGACCAAACGCAGGCCGTGATCACCGTCAGCGTGGGAGTGGTCACATACCCTGAGGCGGGCACCGATCTTGAGACCTTGATGCATTGCGCCGACGATGCCATGTACGCGGCCAAAACGCGGGGCAAGAACAGCTTCCAGGTTCACCGGCCGCAGACCGCGTTGGGTGGCGGAAACGGAGCGCCAATCTACCGTCAACCCCAGATTCCGCTGGCCACCGGCGGCGCTTGAGTTCTGCGTATAACCCCGCACCTGCCGGCAGCCAGCTGTGGCGCATCTCCGCGGTTTTTTGCCCGCTAACCTTCCAGTCGAGTGCGCCAATCCAAAACCAAGAATCCATCGAATCCCTAGAGCAAAACTACGGCTTCACGATTTTCTGCAGCCGCGGATCCTGCCACAGGGCCGAAAACTCCTTGTCCACGTAGACCTCGTCGATTTGCGGATAATGGCCTTGTTTGGCGCGGCCCAGGTAGTCGAGAGCGCCTTCTAGATTGCCCTTCCGGGCAAAGAGCCGAGCGATCAGATAATCCATGCGCGCCAATTGTTCCGGCGACCTGACCTGCGCCACTACCCCGTCCTCGCTGGAGCTGAAGACGTCGGGGTCGAGTTCGAGCGCCCTTGCGTATTCGGTCATGGCGCGGTCAATCTCGCCCAGGCCAGCCCAGGTCTCCGCCATATTTACATGGAAGGCAGGATTCTCCTCGTCCAGCGCCAATGCCTCTTTCTCATAATTGAGCGCCGTCTTGTATTTCTTCTCCAGGCACATCAACGCACCCAGGTTATTCAGAGCCGTGGCGTTGCGCGGATCGGTTTTGATCGCCGCCAGAAAGCTCTTGCGAGCGGCACTCGTCTCCTTCAGCTTGAGCTGGGCAATTCCCAGCTTGTTATAAAGCTCGGCGTCGGGTGTGCCGGCGCGCAGGGCTCGCTCATAATAAGCAGCGGCAGTCAGAAAGTCGCTATGCGCACGGGCGATGTCGCCCTTCTGTTCGGCGGCCGATGCCGTCTCAAGGCTGATCCCCTTGGGCAGGTCCCGCAGGGGAGCTCGCCATCCGTAGGCGGCAGACGATGCCAGCAGGCTCATGCCGGCGATGATGCTTAGAAGCTTTTTCATGGAACACCTCTTTCTCGATCCGGCCAATTCAGGGAGGGCTGCTTAATGAGTCGGCCAGGTTCGATTGATTTCGAGTAAAGACCATCCCGGGGGCAGTCGACAACGCTATACCTGCTACCTCTCCATGGCGTCTCGGTTACGGGAACAAGAGCGTCCACAAGGCGCCCTGATTCAGTACCTTGTACAGACCGTAAAACGGAGCTCAGGTCTGATTTCAAACCCCGAAAGCGGGGGTTACATGCCGTTACATGCGGTGTTCCGGCCCTTCGGACACCGTTAAAGCCTTCCCTTTCAGGCAAGCCGCGCTAACATAACATTCGTTGCGATGATCCGATAGACGAACCCAAACTGTTGCGCGAGGCGGCACGTGACCGTGGAAACTCCCCAATCGATCGAATTCGCCGAAGAGCGAGCAGAGCTAAAAACAGTTCTCGAGTCGAAAGGCTTCGCGAGGGCACCCACCCTCGCCAACCTTCTCTCCTACTTGTGCGAAAAAGTCTTTGCCGGCGAGGAGAACCAGATCAAGGAATACTCGATTGCCGTCGAAGCCTTTCGGCGGGGAGACTCCTTCGATCAGGATTCCGATTCCATTGTTCGCGTGGAAGCCAACCGCCTGCGCCGCCGCCTTGCCGAGTATTACCAGGGCGAAGGCGCAAACAATCGGCTGCAGATTTCCATTCCTCTCGGTCAGTACGTCCCGAAGTTCAATGTCGTTGCGCCTCCGGCCTTGGTTTCCCAGGAATCCTCATCCGCAACCAGCGGCGCGCCTGGCCCAGCTGCGGACCGGCCCGCCGCCGTGTTCTATCGCTGGTGGTGGGCAGCCGCAGCGGTCGTCATCCTGGGTGTGGCAGCGGGCCTGCTGTGGCGTCACTCCCTGCGGCAAAAGCAGGAGCAGCCCACACTTGCGGTCAACCCGCTCTCCGAAGGACCGTCGGAACCCCCTCTCGGCCCCCCCAGCGGAGAAGAAGTGCGCATCCTCGCCGGCGCGGGCCGCAGCTTTGTCGACCACGCAGATAAGCTCTGGAGCGGCGACCAATGGTTCACCGGCGGCACCGCGGTCAACAGCTCCATCGAACACATCGCGCGCACCCTTGATCCCGGGTTCTACCGCACCAGCAGGCAAGGGCAATTCCGCTACGACATCCCTCTGCGCCAGGGCATCTACGAGCTGCACCTTCACTTTGCTGAAACCGTCTACGGCCCGGAGTCTTCAGGGGGCGGAGGTGAAGGCAGCCGCATTATGAACGTGCGCGCCAACGGCATCTCCCTGCTGAGCGACTTCGACGTGGTGGCCGACGCCGGCGCCAGCTCCACCGCGGATGTAAAAGTGTTCACGGGCATCCAGCCCGCCCCCGACGGCAAGCTGCACCTTGAGTTTTCGGCCGACAACGGCCAGCAGGCGATTCTCTCAGCGATCGAGATTCTGCCCGGAATCCGCGGACACATCCGTCCGATTCGCATTCTGGCGAGGGAAAATCCCTACTACTCCAATGACAGCCACTGGTGGAGTCCCGACGACTACTTTGAAGGCGGCCAATTGGCGGCTTATTCCGCGCCGGTGAAGGGAACCGACGATCCCGAGCTCTACGAGACGGAGCGTTGGGGAAACTTCTCCTACGCCATTCCGGTCACACCCGGAAAATACACAGTGACGCTCTATTTTGCTGCGCGCCACGGCAACTGGGACGAGCCCTCAGGCGACACCTTTGAAGGCAAGCCGGCGGTCGCACATGTGTTTAATGTTTTCTGCAATGGCCAGGTCCTGCTGGCCGCCTTCGACCTGGCCAAAGAGGCTCACGATTCCGACGTCGTAGTCCGCAGGTACGCTGGCCTGGAACCCAACGCGCAGGGCAAGCTGAATCTGAGCTTCGTGCCCGTCAAGGGCTACGCCACTGTCACTGGAATTGAAGTCCTGCCGCAATAAGGCTGGTTTCGGCGCTTCAGCCGGGTTTTCGTACCGGGCCAAATCTCCTGTGATCCAGCACACAGATTGCCGCGAGATCATCTCGTATCTTCAAAATTGCTGGTGAAAAAGCTGCTCCAATTCGTTGCCGTTCTCGCGATCGGTGTTCTGGTTGTTCAGCCCGCCCTTGCCACCCTCCCATGCGCCTTTGGTGCATCCGCGGCCTGCCTGCCCGGTTGCCCCATGGCCATGAACGGCATGGGTCCGAACTGCCCAATGAACCACGCGGCAGCCGGCTCGGTATCCCATGGAATGGCATCGAGCGATTGCCCGCAGAATTGCTGTGGACACGCTTTTTCGCAGGCTATGGCTCCGGGAGCATCCTCTGACAAGCTTCGACTCATCGTCGCCGCCGCAGCCTTTGCGCAGCCTGGTCTGATTTCATTCGCCGATCCGCTACTCCGGCCTCTGGCCAACCTTCAGCTGCAATTCTCATTTCCCCCGCGCTACGTTTTGAACCAGGTCTTCCGCATCTAATCCCCTCCTTTCGTTCATTGCAAATGATGCAGTCGCAAGGCAGAGTTCTTGTGGCTCGATTTGTAAACCTGATTCTTAACGATAAGGAGAATTCCATGAAACGCACAATCGCAGTTCTTTCATTCGCCCTGGTCCTCGCCACCACCGCTTTTGCACAGAACGAAGGTCCGAAAGCCAAGGCCATCTACTGCAGTGATTGCTGCCACCAAAAGTGCGATGGCAAAACCTGCTGCAAAGGTAGCTGCAACGAAAGCTGCTGCCAGAGCAAGTAATTTCCATAGCAATTATTCCTTTGACAGCGAAGGCCCGGGTCGCCAGCCGATCCGGGCCTTCAACTTGCTACTCCACCCCGCTCAACAGCCCGCGCTTCCGCATCTCCGCCATCACGCGTTCAACTTTCCAGTCCAGTGCCCCCGTGCCATCCACGACTAAGTCGGCGTTTGCCGCCGACGGCCGCACGTAAGCCACGCTCGTTGGCCGCACCGTCCGCTCGTATTGCTCGCGCACGATCTCCGGGGTGCGTCCGCGCTCTTCAATGTCGCGCTTGAGCCGTCGCTCGAAACAGAGCTCGTCGGGCGCGTCAACAAAAACGCGCAGATGATAGTTCGGCAGCAGTTCGCTGTAATAGAGCGCGAAGATGCCTTCAACGATCAAGAACGGCCCCGCGGTCACGCGCTGACTGCGCCCCGGCACGCGTGTATAGGTAGTGAAGTCGTAAATCGGGCGATCAATGCTTTCTCCGCGCGCCAGCGCCGCCACGTCCCGCGCCAGCAGCGGAACCTCGATCAGCGCCGGGTCGTCGAAGTTCTGGTTCACGCGCTCCGCCAGCGGCAGATGCGCCAGGTCAAGGTAGTAATCGTCAAGATGGAAGCGCAGGCCGCCCAGCGTACGAGCCAGCTCATTGGCCAAAGTGGTCTTGCCCGAACCCGAACACCCTGCAATGCCCAGCACCACGGGCGGAAACGGCAGGCGCGGAACTTTTTCTGTGTCTGATTCGGTGTTTGTTGCGTTGGGTCGAATGTTCGGCTGGCCCGCCTCGTCATCAGCCGGCTCACGACTCAGCGCCGCGCGGTTCAGGGCCCCGTCATTCCGCGCTTCGCCATCCGCCGCCGCATTCGGCACCGCCTGATTCATCGCTCACTCTTCCAATTTCACCCGCTCAGCGATTCTCGGCGCCACACGTTTCAGCAAATCAGCCAGCCGCTTCTCTACCCAACGCCCGGTCTCGCTCACCTCGGCGTGACTCAAGGGGGTGGTGCCCAGACCCGCGGCCAGGTTGGTCACGCACGAAATCCCCAGCACTTCAATCCCCATGTGCCGCGCCACAATGGTCTCCGGCACGGTCGACATACCCACCAGTGTCGCGCCCAGCGCGCGAAATGCGCGAATCTCCGCGGGCGTCTCGAAGCTGGGGCCCGGCGTGGCCAGATAGACGCCTTCCTCCATCGAGAATCCTTCTTCGCGCGCCTCCTCTTTGGCCAGGGCGCGCAGGTGCCAGCTATACGCTTCGGTCATGTCGATGAAGCGCTCGCCAGCGCCCGCGCGAATGGCAAAGCGCGGCTCATTGCGCCCGGTGAGCGGGTTCCAGCCCATCATGTTGATGTGGTCGCTCAGCAGCACGAGCTCACCCACGTGGTAGTGAGTTTGGATGCCGCCCGCCGCATTGGTGAGCACCACCGCGCGCACGCCCAGCATGCCCAGCACGCGCATGGGAAACGTGACTTGCTGCGGCGAGTAGCCTTCGTAAGAGTGAACGCGCCCTTGCAGGATGATGACGGGCGCTCCACCCAGCATGCCGGCAAGCATGCGGCCCGAGTGGCCTTCAACGGTCGATTGCGGGAAGTGAGGGATTTCGCTGTAGGGAACGACGACTGGATTTACGACCGCTTCCGCGGCGGCTCCCAGGCCCGAGCCCAGCACAATGCCGACCTGAGCGCCGAGCGAGCCCATCCGCTCCTTCAGGAATGCCGCTGCCTCTGCGACTTGGTCGTAGTAATCCATCTTGGTTTGGCGTTCGCTTCCGAACATTCTACACACTTCGATTGCGCCGTTGCGCCTGTGCAAATGGAGTCCGCGACGTGTGTGGTAATTTGTTCGTGTGTCCTCCACCAACTCTCTGGCCACCGGCCAAATTGAGCCTGCTCAACCAGGTTCGACGAGGCGATTTACCGCGTGGCACGCGGGCACTGCGCTGCTCCTCGCGCTGGGCTACTCCGGCTACTACTTCTGCCGCTCCGATCTCTCCGTGGTTCTGCCCGATCTGATTCACGACATGGCACGCCATGGAATGACTCCGAACGAAGCGGAGATTCGGCTCGGTTTCATCGCTTCGGTCGGCACCATCGCTTACGCGTTCGGCAAATTCTTCTCCGGAGCCATCGCCGATACCGGCGGTGGCCGGCGCAGCTTTCTCGGCGGAATGGCCGGCTCCATCTTGTTCACCATCCTCTTTGCCATGAGCGGGAGCTTTCCACTCTTCACCATGGCATGGATCGGCAATCGCCTCTTCCAGTCGCAGGGATGGGCGGCACTGGTCAGGGTTTCGTCGCGCTGGTTCTCCTACTCCACATACGGCAGCGTGATGGCCGTCGTCAGCCTCAGCTTTCTGTTCGGCGATGCGGGCTGCCGATGGATGATGAGCGAGCTGATGGCGCGCGGCGTCGGCTGGCGCGGCGTGTTCTTCTTTGCATCCGGCGCGCTCGCGGTTCTGATGGTGATCTGCATGCTTCTCTTGCGCGAGTCGCCGGAGGAGCGCGGGCTGCCCAAGCCGGAAGTGAATCCGCGAAATGTGTACGCCGATAAAGCAACGACCGGCGACGACGAGCGCGTGAACATCCGGGCGATTCTGAAGCCGCTGCTCACGAGCTTTCCGTTCTGGATGGTCTGCGTGCTGGCATTCGGAACCACGATGCTGCGCGAGACCTTCAACCTGTGGACGCCGACCTACTTCGTGCAATTTGCCGGGCTGCCTGCGAGCGTGGCTGCGAGCCGCAGCGCGCTGTTTCCTTTGTGCGGCGGAATCTCGGTTTTGCTGGGCGGATTCCTGAGCGACAAGCTGGGACCGAACGGCCGCAACATCCTGGTGGTCGCCGGCATGTCGGCCTGCACCGTCTGCCTGGTGCTCATGGGCCGCATTCCTTCGGGTGCGGGCCAGTTGGCTCCGTCGATCCTGGTTGGACTGGTCGGCTTCACGCTGCTCGGCCCGTACTCGTATCTCGCCGGCGCCATGTCGCTCGATTTCGGCGGGCAGAAGGGAAGCGCCACCGCCGCGGGCATCATCGACGGCTTCGGCTACATGGCCGGCTGGCTCTCCGGCGACACCATCGCGCGGATCGCGGTGGCATGGGGCTGGCGGAGCGCATTCCTGTCGCTCGCAGTGGTGTCCCTGCTGACGGCACTGGTGGCGCTGGTGCTGACCGGGCACCAGAGAAGAGTGGTCAGTGTTCGGTGATCAGTGGTCATTCTTGTTCAATTCTTACGGCCGATGACAAAGATAAATTTGTTGGGCACGTTGCCCGGCCAAGTCTTTCACCCCTGTTTCTCCCTCGATGGATTGTGCCCCATCCAAGCAGCGCCTTTTGCGGCTTGGGTGGGGAAGCACGAACGTTCGCCTCGTCCGGCCAGGATCGTACCCGAACGCCCGCTCATCGCAAACAACGCGATGAACGGGGCACAGCTTTTACGGCTCTCCGCCATTCTCATGACCGGGCCACCTGCCGGCGGTGATTGCGGTCATGATTTTGTGCCCCATGAAGAATCTCCTTCCATACTTCAAGCCTACAGATTTGGTGGAATTAATCGGCAAACTTGGCGGACAGAATTTTGCGAATGATTTCAACGGGTTGGCTTGGTTTTCGGGTGGGAGGGGGCTTGACAAGGTGAAAGGACGCGACGCCGCGCACACCCACAGCCGCAGGCATCAGGCAAACGTCACCGGTCGCAGCTGTCGATCAACTAGTTATTTCCGGGTTGAAGGTCGTTCGCCCGGAACTCATGAGCTTGGCTCCTGCGTGACGTCCGAAGAGCTGCCCGAGAGGGATTTCACCAGTGCTAGAATACCCGCAACAATCGACGCCTCAAAGAACGTGGAGGGAAGTTCTGAATGTCACTCCGCCTGAAAGCTCTCGTCTTGATGTTTGGCAGCTCTCTCACTCTCTCTTGCTCTTTAGCGGCTGCGCAAGAGTTCGAACTTAATACCATCCTCATGAAGTCTACATTCGCGCTGGTTGGACCTACCGCCGGAGGTAAAACAAGTTTTGGTACGGTTTTTGTTATCGGAAAGCCAACGAAGGACGACCCTACGCTGTCGTGGAATGTTCTCGTGACTGCGGCTCATGTTCTTAACGATGTGGTCGGGGACAGGGCAACCCTCCTGCTTCACCACGAAAACCCTGACGGAACATTTAGTAACGAGCCCCATGAAATTGCCATCAGAAATGCGGGCAGGAATCTCTATGTGACAAATCCGGATGCTGATGTGGCCGCGATGTTTATTTCATTCCCGGAGAGTGCAAAGCTCACTCTCCTGCCAATGGCAGCCTTGGTGACAGACGAACGGTTGAAAGAATTGGAGTTTCATCCCGGTGATGAACTTCTGTGTTTAGGCTTCCCGGCATTTGTTAATTTCAATAGCTTTCCGGTCATTCGCTCGGGAGTTCTTGCTTCTTACCCCTTGACTCCAACAAAAGCAATCAAGACCTTCTATTATAATTTTCGTGTTTTCCCCGGCAACAGCGGGGGACCGGTTTACTTCAGTTACACCACAAGGCGATTTGGGGGCAACCTCCACGCTGGTCCGATCGTAGGGGTGATTGGCTTGGTGACTCAGGAGGTAAACTCTGCAATCCCGGAATATTCGTCGCGCGAAATGGACATTTCAACAATTGTTCCAAGTTCCTTCATAACGGATACGATCAACATGCTTCCAGACAGCCCCGCGCCCCAATGACGGCTAGGTATGCGCACGCTGCGATTCCGCCCCAATTGTCGCCTACTCGGCAATTACTTTGGGGTCACCATTCCCCGTGAGCCCGACGCGCGGTCGCCGCGGCGACGAACAGCCGACACTGACAAGCAGCGATGGCCTCAACTGCGCGCGACGGCCCAAAGCGCCCGAAAGCGAGTCCCAGATTTGCGTTAGGACGTGTCGCCGCGCACACCCGCAGCCCCTAGCATAAGGGAAACGTCATCCGTCGCAGGTGTTGATTTTCCGGGTTGGCGGTTAACCGACCGGAACTCTACGTTTGAGGGGACTGTCTCCAGCACGCGCTGTCCAGAAGGCGGGTGGCCCAGACAACGTTTCTCATCCCGAGTTCTCCCTCGGTGGAGTGTGCCCCATCCAAGCTGCGTCTTTTGCAGCTTGGGTGGGAAAGCACGAACGTTCGCCCCCCGTTAAGCGTACCCCGTCCGGCAACTGGTTTCCCCGTCGCGCAGCGGTCCACTGCGATTCGATCTCGATCGTACCCGTTAGCCCGGTAGCATGTGGGAATCCGGGAATCCGGGAAATCCGGGGGAATCCGGGGACATGATACCTATTCCCCGTGCTCGGTTCTGTGTGGCCCGGCTTGACCCGCCACGCAGACCGCCAAATTACAAACCGTCACGCCCAAGGCTCACCCCAATCCCGTGTCAATAGCCCGCCCCCCAAATAGACACATTCATCCCGCCCTAACCCCTCCCCCATCTATCCCTTACGCCCCGCAAATAAATCTCCCCAAGTTTGCCGATTATTTCGCCGCAAATCTGTAGCCTTAATCATGAAGGAGCCTTTCCATGGCAGACACCACCGTTTCTACCGACATCGTCCCAGCCGCACCTCCAATCTCGATCGCCGCCGCGCCCTCGTCCGAACCTGAGAACCCGGCCGAAACCACGGACGACCTTCAAAACAAAGCCATTCGCCGTTGCAAGCGCGCCTGGAACCATACCTATAGAACGGAACTCGCCGCATACAAGAGCCGCGACGGGCAAGAGCGGGCCGAAGACGCCGCCAACAGAGCCTTTCTCCGTGCCACCCCGCCCCTCAGCGGCTACCAGAATATCTGCGACTTCATTGCCTGCATTAACTACGCGGCCATTACCGGAATGATCATTCCGGACCAGGCGCAGTGTTTCCTGGCCAACGCCAAGATCGCTATCTCCGCTGTGTGCCATCAGCCCAAGGCCGCCGGCGAGCCCAGGCCCGTCGGCCGCCCTCCCAAACCCCCCGCCTAGGAGGAAATTAATTAATTAATTTTTTTTCGGGGATTTTCGAGGCACAAATAGACTTAACTTATTTAGAATCAGCAAACCGACCTCAAAATCGTGGTCAAATTTGGTCGATTTTGTTCCTCATCTTGGCCTTCAAACGGCCCCGGACCGCTCCAAACCAGCACCGCGCGACCACTGCGATCACGATCAGGTCTCAAAGGTGAGACCAGGGGCGACCCATATTTTTTGACGGATGAAGGTCGCGAAAGAGAACTGCAGGTCCTTCGACTCCCCCCCGCGGCCAGCCGCGACCCCACTTGCGTGGGGCCCCAAGCCGCTCCGTTCAGGATGACAGCTTTTAGGGGGATCGGGATCTGCGCGCTCAGGTTGACAGATCATGGGAGAGGCTACGCGCCAATCAGCGCGGAAGGTGACTCATGATGTTGAGAACGGTTCCGCTTGGATCGACCACAAAAAAGCGGCGAACGCCCCAGGGCTCATCCGTCAGCGGGTAGGGGATTTGAAGGCCGCGGGCTGTGGCATCGGCGTAGAGCTTGTCAACATCCTCAACCTCGATGCTCACATTGGGCAGCAATGCTGCACTGCCATCATCGTGCAAGACATTGATCTGGGATGTCGGATTGCTTGGCGATACGAACGTGGTGATGAAGCCCATGTCCATTGCGACGTTGAAGCCTAAAAAGTCAACGTAAAACGCGCGGCTCTTCTCCATCTGGCTGGACTTGATGTCTGGCACGACTCGCGCAATCTTCATAGGTTGACCCTATCACGAAGCAGACATCACTCTGCGATGACGAGTTCGCGTGCTTTCACGGGTCTCAAGAGCGAGGCCTGGAGCACCCCGTTCATAGGTGAGTAAGGAAACACAGACCCGCGAGCCTTGCATCAGGGCACCAGTTCAGTCGTGCCGCGAACCGTCCAAGAAAGTGAACGGGCTTTAGCGCCGGCGCCGGCGGCGTTCTGCGTGTGATCCAAATGTCGTTGATTTGCGAATCGACCTCTATAGCGGCAAGGTGCTCTTCAGAAAATCCATTTTCTTTCCTTCGATTCCGCCAGAAATGGAATCGAAGATGGATCCGAGCTTTTCGTTGATGCGGGGATCTTGCGCGCCGTTGATGGTCACGTTCATGCCGCTTCGAGAAAGGTCATAGACGGTGAGGATTTGCATGTTTCGTCTCTCGGGGGTCGGCACGTTCGCCCCGTTCACGACCTTTGTGACCTGGTCGATTTGTATCACCCGTTGCAGTTCGAGCCGCGCCAGAGGCGGCGTGGACCTGTTCCACATGAATGTCGTGGGATTGATCGATGTCCACTCAATCTTGCCCTCCAAAGTTGCCTTCAGCAGGTCATCAACGTAGGCTAACAGTGCATCGATTTCGGTTTGCGACATTTTGAACTCCGTGTTGGTGGAGCAAGGGGAATTTGTCTTCGACACCATAGTAAAGGGGCTCGGGGGGTGGCCGCCATGCCTCGCCGGTGGGACCGCGTGTCTCTCGGCGTCCGTCGAGGACGTTGATTCGCCGGCGAAAGCGGCCGCGTGATCCGGCTCTTTATCCGGCCGCAGTTAAGGTGATCGGGATCACAGCAAGAGTCCGACTGATTTGGTCCTATATAGCCAAGGCGCCTGACAGTGCGCTGCGGCCCAGCTTCAATCGGTGACCCGGCCGCGCGTGAGGGCAAGTGAGGGCGCTGATTGGAGGTTCCCTTTGAAGGTACGGTTTTCATTCTTCTTCATTCTTCTTGTCTCAGCCGGCTCATTCCTTTCGCGGGCGCAGCAGGCGCCGAATTCTCCATTGCAGCAGGCGCCGGCTTTCCACGTTGCGGGGCTGGTGCACGACGCCACGGGCTCGGTGCTGCCGGGCGCGGAGGTGGATCTGCGGCTGGCTGCAACGGACGCGCCGCTTTCTGCAGTGACAGACGGCGAGGGGCGCTTTGAGATCGCCGTGCCCGCCGCGGGCAACTATGCCATTGAGGTGAGCACGCCGGGGGTTTGCGCTTTTCCGCGGGCAGGCGGTGGTGAGCGCTGCCGCGCCGGAAACGAATTTGGACGTGACGCTGGCGGTGAGCGGCCATGCGGAAACGGTGGAGGTGACGGCGAATGCTCTGGCGACGGAGACGACGAGCACGCAACTGGGTGAGACGCTGCAATCGAAAAAGATGGAGAGCGTGCCGCTGAACGGACGGAGCTTTACTGACCTGATGGCGGTGCAGCCTGGGATTGTGCCGGTGAACACGTCGCAGCCGGGCGCGGTGGAGATGACGGGCGTGGCAACGACGCCGCCCTCGGGCGACGCGAATCCGGGGAACCTGTCGATCAGCGGGCAGCGCGAGGATTCAAACGGTTTCCGCGTGAATGGCGCCGATGTGGAAGAAGACGTGAATATGGGCACGTCGATCGTTCCTAATCTGGACGCGATCGACAGCTTTCAGGTGCTGACGTCGAATTTTGACGCGGAGTATGGAAACTCGAGCGGCGGGCAGGTGCTGGTGACGACCAAGAGCGGGAGCGATCAGCTGCACGGCAGCGCGTTTGAATTTTTGCGCAACACGGCTCTCGATGCGCGGAATTATTTTTCGTCGGATCGCGCGGCGTACCGGCAAAACCAGTTTGGCGGCGCTGTGGGCGGGCCAGCTCCGTGGGCCGGCCTGCACTGGTTTGCCGATTACCAGGGAACGCGGCTGACGGAAGGAATCGACACCGGCGACATTGCGGTTCCGTCGATGGCGGAGCGCGGCGGAGATTTTTCGCAAGTGGGGCTGACGGGCAGCGTGAACGGAGATGCGTGGGCGGCGCAGTTGTCGCAAGAGCTGGGGAAGACAGTGACAGCGGGCGAGCCGTATGCGCAGGTGTTTCCGACGGGGCAGATTCCGCAGGCGATCTGGTCGGCGCCGGCGAGGTTTCTGCTGGCGTCGATCCCCGCGCCCAATGCGGGTGATGCGGTGTTTGCGACGGCGAGCGCCGCGCAGACTCTCGAAGACGACAAGGGCGGATTGCGCGCGGACTGGAGCCGCGGTGCGAGCACGCTGACGGGATATTACTTTGTCGATCAGTACTCGCTCGATAATCCGTATCCGACGGGAACGGGCGGCGCGAACGTGCCGGGATTCGACGCGACGTCGAACGGAAGGGCGCAGCTGATGAGCCTGGAGCACACGATGATTTTTGGATCGGCGATGCTGAACGAGGCGCACCTGAGCTACATGCGCAACGCAAACAATGTTGGCCAGCCGCGCGGCAGCGTTGGCCCCACGCTGACTGAGCAGGGATTCAGCGCGCCGGAAGCAAATGGAATTGATGCGCTGAAGCCGTCGACCGAAGGAATTGAAAATGTGGCCTTCAACGACTTCACCATCGGCGTGGACACGACGGCGCTGGTGCAGGCCGAAAACATTTTTGAAGGCGCGGACGCTTTCTCGCGCATCGTCGGCAAGCACGGGCTGAAGTTTGGCGGGGAAGTGCACGACGACCAGATCAACACGCATCCTGACGTGGTGTTCAACGGAAGTTTTGGATTCAGCGGGTCGGAGACGGGCGTGGATTTTGCGGATTTCCTGCTCGGCGTGACGTCGAGCTACACGCAGGGGCAGGCGGA
>CAWHEK010000030.1:0-22544 GCA_963828325.1 uncultured Acidobacteriaceae bacterium | reverse complement strand
TCAGTACCAAATTCTCCAAACACGCGTAGCCCGCTCCGGCTTTTTCCGACGCATTAACTTTCAGTCCGCCGATCGGCCGGTGATATTTGCGGAGTTGAAACTTCGGCGGGGGTTCACATGTCGTGTCTCAAAAAGGGTGTCGAAAATCGAACCGCTGCGGCGGCCTTTTGAAACGGCAAAAAACCTTGGAATAGCTGCCAACCCCGTTCGCAAAGCCCTCGCGAACTGTGCCTTCTATCTCACTGAAAACGAAAGATAATTTTGGACTAGAAGAGCCGTTTCAAAGCCTGTGGCTTGGGAAACACTCATCACGCCGAAGAAGTAGTCGGAGCAGACCTCCGCCCTGCAAGTTCACTGAACTCTAAAATGCTTGTACCAAAAAAACAGCGCTGGGTGAAGATTCAACCTACCGACATTTTGACGCCGCGCTACCCCTCCGTCCCAAACGTCGCCTATCCGAGACGAATCAGCGCAGCTGAGTAAGCCGGAACCTTTACGAGCAATTTGCCGGATTGAGACTTGATTGGCTCGTCTGCGCGACCGTGAAACTGTCCATCGCTCTTAACGGCGCCTCCCTGGAACCTCACGCCGTCCCGGGCATCGATCTTTGGGCCCTCGAGGCGGGCGACAGAAGCTCGTGTGAATCCGATTGCAGGAGCAATGATCGTAACTTCCGCATCGCGGCCGTCCTTGTTAAAAACGGCAACCAAGCGCGTCGCGTTTCCTCGACCCGCTGCATAGGCCGTGATATTTCCTCCCCGCGTTTCAATTGTTGTCTTCATCAGGGCGTGCCCGGCAAACTGTTGCGCCAGCATAAGGCCGTAGTACTCCGGGCGGGTGCTGAAGCCGCTCTCGATGGAGCCGACGATCGGCGAATAGTAGCCATTTGCCCCTCCATGCAGATTCACTCCCATGCATCCCAGAGTTGCCATTTGCAGGCAATAATCCCCCACCCACAATGCGGACGCGAACGTATCGCTGACACCCGGTTTGCCGGCGTTATAGCAGGAGTTGCCTTCTGTCATGCGAAACGGCAGTCCGGCAGCCTTGGCTGAATCCAGCGTTTGCCGGCAGGAGGAGTCAAATTGGGCTCCTGGGTGCAAGAGCCGATCAATCGTCATCTGCGAATCGGTTGGAGGACCGAGCGGATAGTAGTGGCTGGTTGCAAACTCAATTTCCTTTGGAACATTCTCGGTGAAGTGCTTCACCCAGGCCGGGTCTGAGGCTGTGTCTGGACCGGCCACCTCGACCTGCGGAAGCTTTTCATGAAACGCCTGACGAAAATTCTTCCAGCGAGTCAGGTACTCGTCGAATGTCCACCGCTTGTCCTGCTGATCCCGATGCCTGAAGAGGTCAGGTTCGTTCCCGAATTGAACTGCGATCAGTTGTCGCCCCAATGTCTTCGCTACATACCCACCTTCGGCAAGTGCCTGCTCCAGCGTGCCTCCGCCAAGGTTCAGACCATAGATGCATCGCCAGCCCGTAGCTGTAAGAAAGCCTTGCAGGTTACGGATAGAGCGCGGTGTGATGATGAAAGTGCGCGGGACGCGATGGCCGGGATCGGGTCCCACCAATCCCCCTGCTTCCGGTGGAGTTGCCGGCTCCGTCTCGGACCAGAGCGTAAACTCGCTCAGGTTGCCACCCAGGCGCAGCACTCCCGACGGGCTCAGCGTGCGAAACATCTGAATCAGCGCCGAGTTTTGGGGCGAAAAGAAATCCGGATAAGTCAATTGCCCGCTCTCGTAACTCAACCCCATGTAATCTGCGGGCACGATTGCAAGGTTCGTCGCAGAGTCAATGTTCAGCTCAACCTCCAGGGCCGGCGACTGTGCTGTCAACTCGCGTGATACGCTCAATGCGGTTGCGCCGAGCGCAGCGGTCATAGAACAGAATTCTCTTCTCGTTAGTTCTTTCATCGCGCTTTCCGTTCATCTCTGTTGGCCGGCATTTGCACGGCAATGTTGCGGTAAGTTGCGCCTGCCCGCGAAGAGCAGGCGCAACGCAATCAATGCAGTGACAGGATTAGAAAGTCAGTCTTCCGCCCACCTGGATAACACGCTGGGTTCCCGTCGCACCGGTGATCTTGCCGTCGTTGCCCGACGAGAGAGATGATGTCGGGTTGGAGAGATTCACCCAGTTCATGACGTTGGTGAATTCGGCGCGGAACTGGAACGTCATTCCCCGCTCGAAGTTAACGTTGCGGTACAGGGCCGCATCCATATCCTTGAGGCCCGGTCCGTTCAGGGAGAATGGTCCCACGTTGCCGTCGGCACCGCCTGGTCCGATGCCCAAGCCAGGCCCGTTGGGTGTGAATGCCGCTTTGTTGAACCACGCCGTCGTTACGCCATTAGCAGAAGCAGCGCATACACGGCAGCGGTGCGGGCTGAGTATGGGGCTAACGCCAGAAACTGCGTTGGGGCGGTTTGCGTTCGCACTGTCAAAGTTATTGTTGGATCCCGTGGACATCGAAAACGGCGCGCCGCTGATGAAAGAGGCGACCGATGTGATGGTCCAGCCGTTGGCCACTTCCTCGATGATCTTGTTTCCGTGGACGTAGTCGATGTTCCACAGGCCGGAGATGGACGCAGTGCTGTCATGATTGACAGGCATAAGGCCTCTTTCTTCCTGAAGGCCGCCGCCGAGGGCGCCCAAGGAATTATTGGAGGCAGTGAAGGGCTTGCCGGCGACGCCGAAGTCCTGCGCGCCCTGCAACCCATTCTCCACGAAGTTAGCGCTTTCCAGCGCGCGGCTCCAGACATAGAAACCGCTGACTGTGAAACCGCCTGACATCGTCTTGGTCGCCGAGACTTGAAGCGAATTGTAATTGGTGGTCTGGCCTGGGATCAGGTAGGTAATCCCGCTCAGGGTGCCAGCCGCGCCGGGAATACCGGAATCGTATTGACGACGGGCGTCGATGCTGGTCGCTGAAGTGCTTGGCGTACCGAAAGCGGTCGAATACGGCGCGTAGTTCTCGTCGACGAAGGTTGCCAGGTTACGGCCAAGGGTGCCTACATAAGCTGTCGTCAGGGTTATCCTGGCAGGCAATTGCCGCTGCACGCTGAGGTTGAACTGGTAAACGGAAGGATACTTCATATACGTTGCGATGGCCTCAGGGCCGGCGAACGGGATGAAGATCGGATGGGTCGGTGTATAGGTGTACGGGAAGATGCCTCCACCGGGACTGGTGTTGAGGAAACCGTAAGCGACGCCACCGTACATATTTGTGAGGGATGGAGTGGGGCCAAAGCTTTCGCGTAAGGCGAACGGCGCGCCGTTGCCGGGCTGGTTCCACTCATTGCCGCCGGGAATTCCGTAGAAGATACCGGCTGCGGCGCGAACCGAGGTCTTGCCGTCCCCAAACGGATCCCATGCAAAACCGACACGAGGCGAAATGTGGTTGAACTCCGTGCTGATGATGCCGCGGCCGACGCCAGCGTCTCCCACGAACAACAAGCCCTTCGGCGCTGACGGAGTGACGGTGGATTGCTGGTTGGGAACAAACGACGCCGTCCTGTCGTGCGCATCGACGGGAGGTGTATCGATGTCCCACCGGAGTCCAAGGTTGGCTGTGAAACGGTGTGTGATCCGGTAGTTGTCCTGCGCAAACACCGCGGTGTGCCACGTGCTCAGATGCGTGACATAAGGCGTGTCCTGCTCAAATGAGCTGGTTTGGCCGGCGACGAAGTCTGCAAGCGCATTACCCGTGCTGGTGGGCGCGGAGCTGGCGAAGCCGACGTCGCCATAATTATTCAGATCGGCAACGAACATGGTCTGGTCGAGAGCAAACTCACCGCCAAGGGAAAGGTTGTGTTTGCCCTTGGTGATGCTGACTACGTCGCGTAACTCATAGTTGTTGGAACCCGTGACCGGGCCGGCATTCGGGTTCCCCGTGTTGAAGTCGCCACTGATGGTTAGATAGGGCAGGCTGGCCGGTCCCTGGATTTGGAAGTTCGAGCCGAAACTGCCGAGGGTTTGCGATTGTGGGCCGGTCACAGGAATAAGAATGCGTCCGCCCAGCGCCCGCGTGAAGGTTAGCCAGGCCTGATTGGCCGTGTTGGGGCTGAAGGTGTGAACCTCGCTTATATTGGCATTCGTCTGAACCGTTTTGGACTGATCTCCGGTCCAATTGACGTTGCCGCCTCCGCTGGGAGTTGACGCGGTAGTGATATGGAAGTAGGTCACTCCCACATGGTCGTTGCTGCCGAGGTTCTCGTCAAACTTGCCCAGATATTCGTCTGAGTCTGTCGGAGTAACGTATACGCCGACCCAATTCCCGCCTCCGGTTGTAAGAAGGCTGCCGTTGGGCAACGGAACGGAAACACCGATTGTGTTCTTTACGTTCAAGATATTTGCGGCGGTTGGGTCCAGGTAAGCGTAATCGAAGCCCGGGTTAGCGGGGTTTGGGATTGCGGTGGTGTACATGCAATTCAAAGTGGCAACCTGACAATTTGGGCTGGTGTTTGTTCCCATTACCTGATTCGCGGGGACGTCCCAGACGGCCGCGGTCACGCCGGCCGGTTTCGGGTTGTAAACCTTGATCGATGTGTCCGCAGTAAAGTCGCCCAGACGCTCGGCAGCCGTGGGCACGATAGCACCAGTCACCGCTGCTCCGGCGACCTGGCGCAGACCGGCATAGCTGAAGAAGAAGAAGGCCTTGTCGTGCTTGATGGGGCCGCCGACGGTTCCGCCAAATTGGTTGCGGTGGTAAGGCGCCTTGCCCGCTTTGAGGTTCGGCGCACCCCACTGCCATGCATTGAAGTCGGTGTTGCGGTTGAACTCGAACAACGAGCCATGGAACTTATTTGTTCCCGACTTTGTGATCACCGAGACCACAGCGGCGGAGAATTGGCCGTATTGCGCCGAGAATGCGCTGGTCTCTACGCGGAACTCTTCGATCGCGTCGGGGTTGGGCGCCGGGTTGCCGTAGTTGCGCATCCCGGTGATGTTGTTGCCGCCATCCAGATAGAAGCCGACGGTTCCGTTGCCGGCGTCGAGCCCGCCATTGACCTGGACAGCAGTGGACGCAATTCCAACGGTCATATTGGGCGAGCCGCTGGGGTTCGAGGTGGAGCTTTGGTTATTGGCCATCACACCCGGCGTGACTGAAATTTCGGAGTAGATATTGCGATTGACCAGGGGGAGCCCGATGATCTCGTCCGCCTCAATCGTCCTGCTTATTACCGCGTCCGACGTATTGATCAGCGGGGGAGCCTCAGTGACCGTGACGGTCTGGGTAGCCGCACCCACGGTCAGCGTGACATCAACAGTGAGCGTCTGGTCGACGTCGAGGGAGACACTCTTTTGCACGAAGCGTTCAAAACCGGGAGCCTGCGCTTCTACGGTGTACCTGCCTACGGGAAGGTAATCGATGCGGTAGTCCCCATCGCCGTTTGCAGGCGCCGACCGGGAAAACCCGGTATCCAGATTGGTTGCTTTGACGGTCGCAGTGTTCACCACCGCACCTTGTGGATCCGTCACTGTACCGACAATGGACCCGGTTGTCTGCTGCCCAAATGCGGCGATGCTGCCCGTTATCATGAAGACAAGGGCCACGACGACTCGCGCGCTCGTGCTTCTTCCCAGACTGCGAATGTTCATACTACCTCCAAAATGGTCCGGTTTCGGCTTGTGTTGTCGACTTGCTTGCGTTGCGATCCGGCCGCCGAAGATGCTCGAGCCGATGCCAACGAGTTCATCCAAACGCCAGACAAATTCCTTGAATCACGCGAACCCGCGCAATTCAGGTCATCTGGGGCAGGGACTGATCAATCGCTGGGGATTCTCGCGCCTCAACGCGAAACGTGAAAGGCTGTTACCGTATGCTACGTGCCCTTCGCGCGATGAGCCGACTCGAGATCGACTGAAAATAGATGAGTTATCGCCGATATCGAAAAACAGCGCCAAAGCTGTGTCACGTGTGTAATTCGGTGGTGCTCACTCGTGACAAGCGTTGCGAGCCGGGTGTATTCTTCAAGAAAAAATGAGCCCTTTGTGGAGTTTCAAGGGCCAAAGAAGGCGTTGGAAAGTGCCCCCATGGTTTCCGACTTCCGAGGAGGAGCGCGAGCTGGTTCTCAAAGAACTGGACGCGATCGTTTCGAGCCACCACTTTCGCGGCAGCAAACGCTACCCCGCGATGTTGAAATACGTTGTCTTTGCGGCAATCGACGGGCACGCCTCCGACCTGAAAGAACGAACGCTCGGAGTGGAAGTTTTTGGCCGCGATCCCGATTACGATACCAATGCCGATCCCGTCGTTCGCATCAGTGCCGGAGAAGTTCGGAAGCGGATCGCGCAGTTCTATCACGAGAACGGACATGGCGCGAAGCTGGAGATCGAATTGCCTCTCGGCTCCTATGCGCCTGAGTTCCGGCTGCGTGAGCCGGAACCGCCGGGAGCAGTCGCTGAACGCGACATTGAAGAGGTTGCATCAACCGCAAGCCGGTTGCACAAAAGCTTGCACCGATACCGCATCGTGGCTTTCGGAGCAATCGCGGTTCTGGCCGTCACGGCTGCATTCGGCATCTACGCCTACCGTAAAGCCGCATTGCTCAAGAACAACTCGACCGACGAACTTTGGCAGCCCATGCTGAAATCTCCGGAACCTGTGCTGGTCGTGGTGGGAACGGGCCACGACGCCGAACAGTTGTCTCCGGAACTCGCCGAGACTACTTTCTTCGATCGCATCACAGGCCCGTACCATCATGTCTCTGTGGCGACCGCGACCACGCTCGCCAATGTTGCGGCCGTTCTGCGTCAGCGTGGCACTGCGTTTGAGATCAAGGAGGACAACGAAACCAGCCTGACAGATATGCACTCGCGCACCATCATCCTGATCGGCGCCACCAACAATGCGTGGACGATGCGCCTGGTAAGTCCTCTTCGATTTCGTTTCCTGCCCGGCCCGAAGGCTCAGGTTCAGGACACTAAGAACCTCCAGAACACCGATTGGAGCGTCGATTTTCTGAAGCCGTATGGGTCTATTTCTACCGATTATGCCATCGTGGCGCGCTATCGCGATCCAACCACGGAGGGGCCAGTCATGGTTGTTGCCGGCCTTGGGCCCTTTGGCACTGAAGCCGGGGGCGCCTTCGTCGCCACTCCGCAGTATCTTGACCAGGTGGCGAAGCAACTGCCGCGGGGCTGGGAAAATATGAATATTGAGATGGTCCTGAGAACGGAAGTGATCGACGGCAAAGCCGGACCACCCGTTCTGGTTTCCGCGACCGAATGGTGAGACGCAGTGGCGGCTTCAGCCGTACTTCTTCGGCGTGGTGCGTGTTTCCCACCTTACAGGTTTTGAGACGGCTCTTTTCGTCCAAAATTACCGCTCGTTTTCAGTGAGATAGAAGGCACAATTCGCGAGGGCTTTGCGAACGCGAATGGCAGCGATTCCAGGGTTTTTGCCGTTTCAAAAGGCCGCCGCGACGGTTCGATTTTCGACACCCCTTTCGAAACGTGACATGTGAAGGCCTCGCCGAAGTTTGAATTCCCCGAGTATCACCGGCTACCGCGCCAGTACTCGACCTGAGTCGCCAGTGTTTACAAACCCAATCCACCTGGCCGTAAAACCGGCTTTTCGGACAGATGACTCAGAAATCTATTGCAGGCTTGTTGACCCCAAGTGGTGAACGATAATTGACGCTATCGTTCTCAAATGGACGGCGCAGGAGGATCTCTTGTGGAGGTTGTTCAGGGACTTCAAAAAACCGGTCTGCATCGCCGTGAGGCTTCTTTTTGGCTTCCGCTAACGTCTTTTCCGACGAGTCAGAAAGCCTGGTCTCATTGAGCAATAGTCTTCATGAAGGAGCGGCATGATCGCCAGGAGGCCCAAGAAATGCACGCGTCTTTCCCGGTGGATCATCGATGAAGTGGTTTGAGGGTGTTCTGGAAGAAGCCGGAATTCACGACGCCGTCTGGTACACGTTCCGTCACACCACGGCCAGCCGTCTGGTCATGCGGGGCGTGCCTATTGCTGTCGTGCAGAAGATCATGGGGCACCGGACCCTGCGCACTACGTTTCGCTAAGCCCATCTGGCAGCGAGGCATCTGCTGGCGGTGGTGGAGAAGATCGTTGCTGAACGCAGGCCGTTCTTCGATGAATAAGGGTAACGGTCCCGAACATTCAAAAGCGCAATTATGCGCGTGCATCCCCGTTGTGTTCGTGACCCACCCACTCATGCTTTACTCGCGCTGTGGGATTGCTTCACAGCTTTGTGCGTGTACGTAGTGCGCCACGGAGTATGCGATCATAGATGGGTTGAATAACAGGTTGTTCCAGTGGGTAAGGCTGCTTTGGGAAGGTTGCAATGCTACCGATCCCTGGCTTTGGTGTCGACTGCGACGCAGTGATCGCCATGTGGTGTAGTTCGGTCGCACGCTGCCCTTCGACGCTGGATTCATTGGTGGGTGCACCAGAGGAACATCCGGGTTAAGAAACGGTGACCATGCTGTAAAAGTGGTGCAAGCTGAAATGACGATCGAAGTCATTATCTTTTTATTCCGCAATATTTACCAACAGTTTTGGGCCTGTAGCTCAACGGTTAGAGCAGGGGACTCATAATCCCTTGGTTGGGGGTTCAAATCCCTCCGGGCCCACCATTGCATGGAGCAGCCGCTCGCTTGCGCTCGCACAAGACGGCCTCTACGGCTGAAGTTGAACGCAGCTATGCAAAAGCCAGGTTCAGATTATCGATGGCCTCATCGATTTCCTGGCGGTTCTTGAAACCGACCGTCACCGCATCGACGCCGGCCTGTCGGAAGGCGAACCGCATGGCATTCACGCGGTCGCTGTGCTGCGCGAAGGCGCCATTGCCAATGAGCTTCATGCTGAGGACGCCCATGCCGTCTTTCTTGACTTGCTGAACGTGCTGGACAACCTCGGGTACACACTGGGGATTGTTGTTGTCCTCCCAGGTTGGACCATCCATGCGGGTACCTTTATGATTCATGCGGATCATGGCGACCTGAAGCCACGGATTGCCGGGCATTTGGCGAAGGGCGGGCAGGCCATGAACACTGGCGCCACGAGAGAGGATGAGTTTCTTCGCATGGAACTCGTCTATGCCATCCTGCCAGCGCTTTGTGGTTGCAACCCAATCGTCTGAGTGCTGCCAGTGGAGAAGCATCACGTCGAAATAATCGGTATTCGAGGTGCGGAGCATGTTTTCGAAACGCTGCCGGGGATCGGCGTCCGGGTCCGTGGTGACCTTATTCAAGAGAACATAACTATCACGCAGAAACGGTTTCAGTGCTTCGCCGAGCATCGCGGGCGTCGTATAGGACTCGGAGGTTTCAAAGAATCGGATTCCGCGTTCATAAGCATACGCAACCAGGCTGCTGAATTCCTGTTGCCCAAGCGAAGACTGCACGTAGCCGTTGTTGCTACCAGTGCCGAAGGCGAGGCGCGTTACTTTCACGCCGGATTTACCGAG
Source organism: uncultured Acidobacteriaceae bacterium (assembly GCA_963828325.1). GTDB lineage: Bacteria > Acidobacteriota > Terriglobia > Terriglobales > Acidobacteriaceae > Telmatobacter. The sequence continues at coordinate 13,113 of CAWHEK010000030.1, read as the reverse complement.
CGTAACGACTTGGGTCGCGGGAGATTTTTCTGCGAGGGAAGGAAGGCTGCCTATGCTAGCGACTGCACCCGTGGCTACCGAGGTTTTGATGAAATCGCGTCTGGAGATACGCACCATAATCGACCTCCGCTGACCAACTGGGACAGTTGATCAGTTGGCCGAATGGTAACACAAGTTTGGAACTCGTACATCAATGGGGGCCTGCGGACCACGATATCGTTTGGCCGCCGAATTTCGATGATGAAGATTCTCCGCGGTGTGTGCCGCCAGCCTTGCGTGTCACCAGCTATGCAACCATTCCGAGTCGCGGCCGATGCGGACCGGGGCGTGGAAAAGCTCGCTCAGGCGCGGCTCAGTCAGAAGTTCCTCGCGCGGCCCGTCGGCTACGATGCGGCCATCGCGCATAAGAATGATGCGCTCAATCTCCGGCAGGATGTCGCCGAGATGATGCGTGACCATGACCAGGCCGATGCCCGCGGTTGCAAGGCCGCGCAGTGTTTCGCGCAGCTCGCGTTGAGCGGCCAGGTCGAGCGCGTTGGAAGGCTCGTCGAGAAGAAGTTGTTGCGGGCGATGGACAAGCGCGCGAGCGATGAGGATGCGGCGTTTCTCTCCGGCGGACATGGAGCCGACGAGCTGCGCGGAGAGATGTGCCGCATCCAGTCTTGCCAGCGCCTCATGCGCCCGCGCTCGCATTTCATCCGTGACATGGAGATTGGGCCAGAGCGTGGAGGCTGAAAAGAAGCCGGCGATTACCGCGTCCAGTCCGCTGGTGACCGCGGTTCGCTCGCCGGGAAGGTCTGCGCCCATGGGCCCGGCGGTCACGATTCCAAAGTGGCGGCGCAGTTCGGTTAGATCCCAGCGTTCGCGGCCAAAGATACGGACGAGCATCCCCGGTTGAACGATGGGATAAAGCTGGCAGGTCATGGTCAGAATGAGTGTGGATTTGCCGCATCCGTTGGGTCCGAGGATGGCCACGTGCTCGCCTGCGCGGATGCTAAGATTCACATCGTGCAGAACCACGCGTTCTCCCCGAGCCACGTTGACCGCCCGCATCTCAAAAAATGTTTGCGAATTGATTTCCTTCTCATCCATGCGCCGAAGAAGGTGCGCCCCCACCTGCTAGATTAAATGGGCTGGATTAAATGGGACTTGCCCGCATGACCGATTTGTCGAACAACTCCATTCCAAGAGGATTCCGATTCGGCGCCGTGAAAGCCGGACTGAAGGCCAGCGGACGGCCTGACTTCGCGCTGATTGTGGCGGATAGGGCGGCCAGCGCAGCGGCTGCGTTCACTGCCAACCGTGTGATTGCCGCGCCCCTTATTGTGGATAAGCAAAATTTGGGCGCGACAAGGGGAAAAGTACGAGTGGTAGCCATTAACGCGGGTAACGCCAACTGCGCCGCGGGCGAGGCCGGTATGCGCGCCGCACGGGCGACCTGCGAGGCCGCGGCGAAGGCGTTCGGTTGTCGCGCGGAGGAGGTGTTTCCGTCTTCGACCGGGATCATCGGTGTGCCGCTGCCAGCGGAGAAGCTGATTGCCGTTTTGCCGGAACTGGCCGCAATTCTGGGCTCAGGGCCGAGCGATTTTTCCAACGCCGCGCACGCGATTTTGACCACGGATCTGGTGGAGAAAATGGCCTTTGCGCGGCTCGACGTGAAGGGCGTGGATGGATCTTCACAAGAGGTGCGCATTGCGGCGTTCGGCAAGGGGTCGGGGATGATTTATCCGCAGCTTGTGCCTCATGCCACGATGTTGGTCTACGTGCTCACGGATGCGGCCATTGAGCCTGCCGATCTTAATGGCTACCTCCGAGCGGCAATCGAGGTCAGCTTTAACAGGATTTCGGTTGACGGCGATACATCGACCAATGACACCGTGCTGTTGCTCGCTTCAGGCGCCGGCGGGGTGAAGATTGGCGCTCATGACGCGGCGTTTGCGTCCGCGCTGACAGAAGTATGCACGTCTCTCGCCCGCCAGATCGTCGCCGACGGCGAAGGCGCGTCGCATGTGGTGGAGTTGCGTATCGGCGGCGCAGCCAGCGAAGCCGATGCGCTGCGCGTGGCCAAAGCGATCGCTCATTCGCCGCTGGTAAAGACCGCGTGGGCTGGTTGCGACCCCAACTGGGGCCGATTGGCTGCAGCCATCGGCTATTCAGGGGCGCAGATCGATCCGGAGCGCATCGATATTCGCTTCGGAAATCTGCAGATTTGCCGCGATGGGGGGCGAGCGGCGGAGTTTGACGAAGCCGCCGCGCACGAGTACATCAGTCAGCGGGAGTTTTCGATCTCCATTGAACTCCACCAGGGAGCCGGATCCTGCGTGTTCTGGACGACCGATCTCACCGCACAATATATCCACATCAACGCCGACTACTCGACGTAGCGTCGCCTATTCAGGAACGGCGCGCGGCGAGGAAGGTGAAGAGGCTGCCGACGAGGAAGCCAACACCAAGCAGCACGCCGGCTGCCTGTAGAGGATTGCGCTTGATCGCGATGCGGGCGTCATGAGCCATGTCTTCGGCCGTGTCCCGCCCCTGTCTGGCGGCGCGAATCGCCGTTTTAACGCCTTCGTCAACAGCATCGGTCACGATGGCCTTGATTCGGTTGACCTCACGGTAAATGTCATCGACGGTCGGTTGATTTTCGAGCACAGAGTTTGCCATGGCTATACCCCTCGTTGCGAAATTTGCGCATTCCCGACGCAAATCCGCGCGAAATCTATCTATATGTGATGTGATACGGTCGCCTGCTGTTGCATGACAGGGTGGCCGGTGCCCTGTGGAGCTCGTAATCTCCGGTAATTGAGGGGCCAGCTATCGCGCGCGGGGATGGGTGCGGTCGTAGACGTCAGTTAACTGCGCAGTGGTCAGCTGCGTATAGCGCTGCGTCGTGGAAAGGCGCTCGTGGCCCAGCAATTCCTGGATGGCGCGCAGATCGGCGCCTTCTTCAAGCAAATGGGTTCCGAAGGCATGCCGAAGAGTGTGCGGATGAACATCGGACGGCAGGCCGTGCAGGATGGCGATGCGCTTCACAATGCGGCCAACGCTGCGTGTGGTGAGGCGCGCCTGACCGCCTTTCTTCAGGCCCCTTAGTTGCATATTGAGAAATAGCGCCGGCGTATTCAAAGGCTTCTTTTGATCGTCGGCTGCAAGGCGATCTAACCGCTCGGCAATATAAGCGCGGAGCGCTTCGGCGGCGGAGTCGCCCAAGGGGACGTAGCGCTGCTTTTGCCCTTTGCCATGCACCAGTATGGCCTCGTTGGCCCAGCGAATGTCGTCAAGATTGAGGGCTGTGAGCTCGGCGTTCCGAATACCACAGCCGTAAAGCATCTCCATAATGGCCTTGTCGCGAGCCGGCCAACTTGCGGCGTCATCGTGAACGGAATCAACCGCGCGGTTCAGCTGCTCAATGGAGGGCACGCGTGGCAGATGCTTGGGCAGGCGCGGTGTTGAGACCAGCGATGCTGCGTTCTGTTGAATGTGGTGGTTGCGGGCCAGCCATTTGAACCAGCTGCGGATGGCAGCCAGAGCGCGGGCCGCCGATGGTTTGGAGAGCCCCCGGTCGTAGAGAGTGCCGAGATAGGAACGGATGTGCGTGTGCTCGATGCGACTGACCGTGAGGCGAGCATGGTGACCGGCGAGCCAGGCAGCGAAGCCATGCAGCTCACGCCGGTAGGCGCGAAGGGTATGGGCGGAAGCGCCGCGCTCGGCGGAGAGAACCTGCAAGTATGCATCGACCAGCGCGGCAATTTTCGTACCAGCGGGGCGGGAAGCCGGCGATATTGGAGCGGGCGTTGGGGAATCCACGACCGGACCTGCTTTGGCGCTCATGAGCGTTCCTCGCTCGAGTCTCGCGGTCCAACCAGCTGAGGGCCGCTGCGCGGGCCGGGTTGCGGCGTAGTTTCGGCAGTAGAGTCGGTCTCACGCCGCGTGCCGCGCGGATGATGCATGCGATGCACGGCCTTCAGGCGGCCGAGGGCGAGATGGGTGTAGACCTGCGTGGTGGAAATGTCGGCATGGCCCAGCATCATTTGCACGCTGCGCAGATCGGCGCCATGCTCCACCATGTGGGTGGCGCAACTGTGACGCAGGCCGTGAGGGCTGGTGTTGCGGTTCGATTGCTTGACCAGGCTCCAGATCCATTGGCGTGTGAGTGGCATGCCGCGCAATGAGAGGAAGAGTTTGGAGCGGTCCTGCGGCGTTGGCCTTTTCATTCGCACCGAGCTGATTCGCTCAAGGTGCGGCCGTCCCACGCGCAGATACTGCTCGAGGGCCTGGACGGCGGCGCGCCCGAGGGGGACGATGCGCTCCTTGTCGCCTTTGCCGCGAACCTGCACACGCCCGGCGTCGAGGCCGAGGTCGCTGACGGAAAGCGAAGTGACCTCCGAGACGCGAAGGCCTCCAGCGTAAAGAAGCTCGAGAATAGCGCGGTCGCGCAGCGCCGTCGCCTGGGCCTGCGGGTGCGTTGCCGCCATTGCAGCACGCTCCAGCATTTCCGTCACCTCGGGCTCGGCGAGAGATTTGGGGAGGACTTTCCAGGCCTTGGGCGATTCAATGTTGACCGTCGGGTCGTGGCGAATACGGTGATCGAGAAGCAGCCATTTGTAAAATCCGCGCAAACAGCTCAACTTGCGCGCCGCAGACCGGGAATCGATGCCGTGGGCGCGCAGGTGACTGAGAAATGCGGAAACGTCGGCCTCGACCGCTGAAATCAGGATGGCGTTGCGCTCTTCAAGCAGCTCGGCAAAGATCCGCAAATCGCTCAGATATGCCTCGCATGTGAGCGGCCGAAGTCCTTTTTCCACACGAAGATAGTCGGCATAATCGTTTAAGAGAGCGGTATTGTTTCTGGCGTTCACATCTCCAATTATCGGCGGGCTGAAGGTGCGGCCAACGTGAGAGGGAGTTTTTTGAACCTAGATCGGCACGTTACCCCAAGACGTACTTGGGTGTTGTCGAAAAACGGCGCGGCGGCGCGGGGTGCGCCGCCTTCTTCACCGCATGGTTGCAACCTCAGTAGCCCGGAGGTGGAGGCGGCGGGCCGCCGCGGAAGGTGGCATCGTAGCCGGCTCGGAAGCCATGGCGATACTCCTCTGGCGGGCCGACCGGCGGGTTGCGGAAGCGCGGATGGCGCCGCACATCCTGGGCCAAGCCATTGTGAATATCGCGGCGCGCGGCAGTTACGCCATCAGCGTAGCCCTGCTGCGCGGCCGGGCTGAATTCCACCGGCGGTGGAGGCGGAGCGTAGACGACCGGCTGCGGGTGCGAACAGGCGGCCAGAGCAAGTGGAAGGGCAAAAGCAACCATGGCAGCAAACAGGGCCGTGATCTTTCGGGGGGTCATTGGGAAAGCCTCGTCAGTTGGAATATGTCGCGCCTATGGTGCGGCGCGACGGTTTCTGGTTTGAACCCGTGATGGCGGAAAGTGTTGCAGAAAAAAGTCAAAGTGGCCCGGGCGGTCCTGATTGCATGCACACTTTTTGCCGATAGAAAGGATGTGCTGGAGCAGGCGGCGCGCGAGGCGAGTATGGCAAAGAAGAAGGGGAAGCATAAGAAACACGGCGAGGCGAATGGAGAGTTCAGGACCAACGGAGCGGTCAAAACAAACAGCACGCACAGTGCGGACAGTGCTATGGGCAAGAACGCCTGCGCCAATCTCCTGTTGCTCCTCGGGAAGAACTGCGACTACGAGCGCGAGCTGCGGCGGCTGCAGGTGGAGCTGGTCAAACTGCAGGAGTGGATCAAGCATGAGGGCCTGCGCGTTGTGGTTCTATTTGAGGGGCGCGACGCGGCCGGCAAGGGAGGCGCGATCAAGCGGATTGCGGAGTCGTTGAACCCGCGTGTTTGCCGAATCGTCGCGCTGGCCACGCCCACTGAGCGCGAGAAAACCCAATGGTACTTCCAGCGATACGTGGCGCATTTGCCTGCGGCGAGGGAGATGGTGCTGTTCGATCGGAGCTGGTATAACCGCGCCGGCGTGGAGCACGTGATGGGATTTTGCACGGACCGGGAGTATCTGGAATTCATGCAGAGCTGCCCGGAGTTCGAGCGCATGCTGGTGCGGTCGGGAATTATTCTCATCAAGTATTGGTTCAGCGTGAGCGACGAGGAGCAGGAGCGGCGGTTTCAGGACCGCATGGACAAGCCGACGAAGCGATGGAAGCTGAGCCCGATGGATCTGGAGTCGCGCAAACACTGGGCGGACTATTCGCGGGCCAAGGACGAGATGTTCGCGGTGACCGATACCAAGCAGGTTCCGTGGCACGTGGTGAATGCAGAGAGCAAGAAATCGGCGCGGCTGAACGTGATCCGGCACCTGCTGTCGATGATTCCCTATCGAGACCTGACGCCGGAGCCCTTAAAGCTGCCGCCGATCATGAAGTCGAATTATGTGCGGCCGCCCATCCAGGAGCAGAACTTCGTGCCGGCGGTGTACGGATAAGGCAGGGAACAAGGGACCGAGGGACCAAGGGGCGGGGCAGCGAAGGCGGGCGAGCGAGGAGGCTGGCGCTACGGATGGCCCGATGCGCGATCGCGCCCGAGTGAGCGGCTATCCGGGAATTTTCTTTGCCTAGGCGACCCGGAAATCAACGATTTGCGGCTTCAGGCGTCCGTCCGATTCAATTGTCAAAATCCCGATCGTGACCGGAAGCTCGAAGCGGCGCGGGCCGCAGGAGCCGGGGTTGAAGTAGAGGACTCCTTTTTTTGTGACGTAATTCGGGACATGCGTGTGGCCGTGAAGGACGGCGGCGAATTTGGCGGCGGCGGGATCGAGGTGGAGGGTTTTGAGGTCGTGAAGCATGTAGATGTAGAGGCTGGGGCCGGGCGGATTCTCGATGAGGACGACGTCGGTCTCGGGGAGCTTGCCGCAGGGGCCTTCAACGTCGACGTTGCCGCGGATCGCAGTCACTGGCGCGATTTTCTCGAGCTCGGCCAGGATGGAGGGCTTGCCCACGTCTCCTAAGTGAAGAATGCGATCGACGCCGGCGAGGGCGGGAGCGACTTCGGGGCGGAGGAGGCCGTGGGTGTCGGAGATGATTCCGAGCTTCACGTTTTCAGAATAAGCCCCGCCGGCGGAGGTAGGCTGAGAGAAGGCGCGCACACAAATTGAGATGAGCGAAAACCTCGCAACCAAGCACGCAGACACACGAACCAACTGGCGGAAAACGCTGGCAGCTTACACCGAGCCGCGTATCTTGCAGGTGCTCGCGCTCGGTTTTTCGAGCGGCTTGCCGCTGTTGTTGACGTATTCAACTCTTCAAGCGTGGATGTCTACAGTCGGAGTGCGGCGCGCTGCCGTCGGTGCGATAGCCCTGGTGGGTACGTCGTACGCATTCAAGTTTGTATGGGCGCCCATCATGGATCGGGTCCCTCCACCACTGCGTTTGGGACGGCGGCGCGGTTGGGGCATCACCATCCAGATTCTCCTGATCGGCGCAATCCTTGCTTTGGGATCTTCGGATCCGAAGCATAACCTGCGACTGATGGCGGTATTCGCAGTGCTTGTTGCATTTCTTTCGGCGAGCCAGGACATTGTGATCGACGCGTGGCGCGTGGAGAGCACGACGGGCGATCAGCTGGCGCCCGGAGCAGTCATGATCCAGGCAGGCTACCGGGTTGGCATGCTGGTTTCCGGGGCAGGCAGCCTGCTGATCGCGAATTATGCCGGGTGGTTCGCAGCCTATGCCACCATGGCGGCGCTTGTCGCAGCAGGACTCGTCGTGTTCTTACTGGCCCCGGAGCCGAAGGTGCCGGCGGAAACGTCGCGCGCGGCGGATTCGGGCTGGCATGCGGTTCGCCATGCGCTTTCGAGGGCTGTCATCAGTCCCTTTCGCGATTTTATGCAGCGGCCGCTTTGGCCCGTCATCCTGATCGCCATCTTCGGATACAAGCTGGGCGAGGCGATGGCCGCGGTCATGTCGACGCCCCTCTACATAGCGATGGGATTCTCTCTCCCTGAGATCGCCGCCGCATCGAAAGTGTTCGGTTTTTTTTCCATTGTGGCCGGAGTGATGCTGGGCGGAGTCGTGACGACGCGGTACGGAATCCTGCGCTCGCTGATCCTTTGTGGTGTTTTGCAGTCGATCGGGAACCTTTTCTTTGTCCTGCAGGCTGCCGAGGGACATCGCATCGGCTATCTTGCGTTATGTGTCACTGCCGAGAACATTACGGGCGGAATGGCCGGGACGGCGCTGATTACTTATATTTCAAGCCTATGCTCGCCGGGGTTCACGGCGACGGCGACCCAGTACGCGCTGCTTTCCTCGATTACATTGCTCGGCCGCAACGTGGTGGCCTCGTCAGGAGGATGGTTGTCAGAGAAGATGGGCTGGGAATGGTTCTTTGTGCTGACGAGCGTCATCGGACTGCCGGCACTTCTTCTGTTCCCCTGGGTGGCACGGCGTAACGATCTCAATGAGGGAAGGCCCGCTCTCGATAAAACGGCGGCCGAGCCGGAAGATCCGGTCCCGTCTTAGAAATGTGACTGGGCGGCGCATCTCCACGCGGGATTTCGCGGCCGTTGCCCTCGCAGAAAACAAAAGCGTGCGGAGGGCGGGGCGTACACAGGCTGCGAAAAAGTCATAAACGTAAGACATCAGTCCCTCCGGGGCTAAAGCCCACCTCTGTTTTGCGTCGCTTACGGCACGACTAAAGTCGTGCCCTGACACTTCGTGCCGCTCCGAAGCAGTTTTTCCGCAGCCTTTGTAGACCAGCCTTTCGGAAAAGAATTGAGCGACATGGGCGCGAGCGCCGGGTCTAAGCCTGTATGAAGATCTTTTTCCGCACGTTTGTTCTCGCCGCGCTGCCTGCGCTGGTTGCAGCACAAATCGCATCCCAGGATCCGCATGCCGGCTTGGGCAATCTGCAGGCGGAGTCGCGGCAGATTTTTGCGCTGACCAACGAGGCGCGCGCGCAGGCGGGCGTGGGCAGTGTGGAATGGGATCCGGCCCTGGCGGCTGCGGCGCTCAAGCATTGCGAGCGCATGGCGGCGGAAGGGCCGATTGCACACCAGTACAGCGGTGAAGAGGATTTGACCACGCGGGCGGCGCAGGCCGGTGCGCACTTCAGCGTGATTGAAGAGAATGTTGCCGTGGGGCCGTCGGCAGAGGCGATTCAAGAAGGATGGATGCATTCGCCGGGGCATCGCGCGAACCTGTTGAACCCGGACGTGGACGGAGTGGGTGTGGCAGTGGTGGCGGCTCGCGGAGAACTTTATGCCGTCACAGACTTTTCGCGGGGCGTGGAGCAGTTGAGCGCGGCGCAAGTGGAAGCGCGAGTTGCAGCGCTGGTGCGCGTGAGCGGTGTGGCTATTCTGCGCGATCCGAGCGTGGCACGGGCGGCGTGCGCGACCGACAACGGAATGCCGCAGGCGGAGGGCGCGGCGATGCCACGCTTCGTGATGCGCTGGCAGGATGCGGAGCTGACTGAGCTGCCGCAGGCGCTCAGGGCCAGGCTTGCCTCGGGCAACTATCGGCAGGCAGCCGTGGGAAGCTGCCCAGCGCAAGTTTCCGGTGGCGCGTTTTCGGCCTATCGCGTGGCGGTGATCCTATACTGAGCGGCGGCCGCAAAACTGCGGTATAGACCCCCGAATTGGGGCGTTTTGAGGCTCAAAATCGATGAAATTGGCCGAAATCGGTTGAAATTTGTGAACGGATTTTTTAGCTATCTGTTGCAAATAATAGAGTTATGTAGATTTTGACGCCTCCAAGTGTGTAAAAATCACTGCCTTTCGAGCTTTCAGCACTCGGCTATTAGCCTTCAGCCGTGCATGCGGGGTTGGCGGAGTCAGAAAGACAACGCGGCCAGCGGAGTGAGCGGAGCTGGTGCTAGAAGAATCAGCCAATAGCCGGTCGCCAGGATGTCTGGTTGCGGGATGGCGGTAGCTTTTGATCATGAAGCTATTGTGCGCCATTCCGGCGTAATGATCGGCAAACTTTGAAGAACAGAGATTAGAGAACAGAGAGCAGAGAAGAAAGGACTTACGGGAGGCGGTCGGATTTATTTTGGCGGAAGGGGCTTGACACGCTCTTCATCCAAAGTCGCGATGCTCGTTCCAGAGTTCGTTAAGCGGGAGGCGCGGTGGCCCGCAGACGAAGATGTCGGGGTGGTAAAGGCTTTCTTCATTCTGCGCACCTTCGGAGTTTCCGTTGTGGGCGGCCCATCGGCACCCGGTGAAGATTGAGTCGGCCTGGCTGCGAGTGAGCCCGATGACAATGAGCGTGGTTGGCGCCGGCGACGGATAGCCGCGATACCACTCGGAGTTGGTGGTGCCGATCGGCTCTGGCAATCCGTAGGCGCGGCCGAGGACGTCAATTGCGCCGTATTCGCCATAGTTGCCAGTGGTGATGCCGAGATGCGCCTGCTGATCAGGCGGCAGTGCGTCGCGGATTTGGGCGACGGTGCGAACGAGGTCGGGCCAGCCGATTTCTTCGCGCAGGTCGTAGCTGTGACGGAGCGCGTATTGCTTGAGCGGGCCGCCGGTTGCGAGAGGCAGAAGCTGCGCGCATTCGAAAAGGGAGATGCAGGCGAAGGTGATGAAGTAGGCGTAGGCGCGCGCGAGAGCGAACCGGCCCCACCGCGGGAGAGTGCGCCACCAACGCCCGGCGAGAACGGCGCCCATGGCGAGGAGCATGGGATAAGCCGGAGCCATATAGTAATGGCGGCCCTTGGCGATGAACAGGATCGCGAGCGGAACCAGATACATGAACGCGATCATGCGGTATTGCCGGTCGCGGAGGTAGCCAATGAAGCCGGCGATCCAAAGCGGCGCAGCGGCGAGGTTGGCGCAAATGAAGAACTGACCGATGAGGAAGCCGTTGGCGCGGCCTTCACCGACGTCTCGCTTATGAATGTTCTGGAGGAAGGTGTAGGAAATCCAGTTGTGATGGGCGAGCCAGATGAGATTGGGGAGGAAGATGAGGAAGGCGAGGGCCACGCCGAACCAGAACCAGCGTGTGGCGAGATAGCGGCGCGCGGGAGTGAAGACGAGGCCGGTTAGGATTCCCGCGATATAGAAAACGATGGAGTATTTGGTTTCGAGGCCGATGCCGAGAGAAGCGCCGAGGGCGAGGAACCAGCGGGGGTTTTCGGATTTTAAGAGACGGACAACGAAGTAAGCGGCGAGAACCCACCAAAGCAGATCGAACGAGGTGTACTGGAATTCGTGGCTTTCAAAAAGCTCGACGGGAGAAAAGGCGACGGCGAGGGCGGCGATGACCTGGGCGAGGCGCGAGCCGCCGAGCTCTTTGGCCATCAGCCCGCTCACGACAATGACAACAGCCTGGGCTAGCACTGCGGACATTCGCAGGGCAATGATGTTAACCCCAAAGAGAGCGAGCAAGATGTGCTCGATGAAGGGCGTGAACGGGGGATAGGAGACAAATCCCCAATCAAGATGGCGGGCGTCAGAGAGGAACTGAAGCTCGTCGCGATGAAAACCGTATTGGCCGTTGGTGAGGATATGGAAGAGGGCCACGACGGCGGCGATGACAAGGAGGATGGGGGTGCTGGACTTGCGGGAGCGCGCCGGCTCATCGATTTCGGTGGAAGACGATGCGATGGAAGACAAAACGCCTCCTCAAAATCCTTCTACGCAGCCGCGCCGGGTCCGGTTCCATTGCGTTCGCGGGGCTGCGGAATGCGGACGGAAGCCATTCCGGCTGCGGTTGCGGCCTGAATGCCCATCTCGGTGTCTTCAAAGACGAGGCAGTCCTGCGGCGCGACGCCGAGGCGCGCGGCGGCGGTGAGGAACGCGTCGGGCGCCGGTTTGGAATGCACATAGTCCTGGGAGCCGACGAGGATGGGGAAGCGATCGAGCAGGCCCACCGCAGTGAGCGACTTGACGATGGACTCGCGGGTGCTGCCGGAAACCACGGCGAAAGGGATCTTGCCGTGCTGGGCGACGATTTGCTCGAGCACCTCGGGGACCGGCTTGAGGTCATGGAGCAGCGAATAGTAAAGCTGCTCCTTGCGCTCGGCAACGGCATCGACGGGCATTTTCAGATCGCGCAACTGGTTCAGCGCGGCGATGATCTCGGCAGGCGGCTTGCCACCCCAAGAGTAAAAAAGATCTTCGTCAAGGGTGCAGCCCCACTCGCCAAGCGCCTGCTTCCACGCGATGTAGTGGAGAGGCATGGAGTCGACGATGGTGCCGTCGCAGTCGAAAAGATAGGCGCGGAAGGGGCCGGGCGGAAGTTGGAGGGGCATCGTGCTCCGTGGTTTTTCGTCGATCCGATTAGGGTTCGTGCGACTCGCTCCTTAAAACTCTCTGGAGCGCATCGAGATTTAGGTTGGGGCACCCGGTTTCGTGATGAGTCTAATGCGCGGCGGTCGTCTCGGTGTGCGCGGGTTCGGAAGCGCCGCCCTCTCCGGGTTTGGTCGGCTCCATCTGCAGAGCGTTGTTGAAGCGGTTGAAATAGTTGAACAAGCCGATCGCGCAGAGCAACTCGACGATCTCGCCTTCGGAATAAAAGCCGCGCAGCTCGGCGAACTGCTCGTCGGTGACGGCGTTGGCATCGCGGGTAACGGTTTCGGCGAGGCGCAGGGCGGCCTTTTCGGCGGGCGTAAAGTCGTCGCGCCGCTTCCAGTCGGCGAGGTGCAAGAGCTGGTCGTCGGTCCAGCCAAGATTGCGCGCGAGGATGGTGTGGCTGGCGAGGCAGTAAGGCGTCTGGTTGACCTGGCTGGTGCGGACGATGATGAGCTCTTTGAGCTTTGTCGAAACGGTGCCGGTTGACAGGACGGCCGCAAAATGCGCCTGCATGGTGGCGTAGATTTCAGGCCGGTGGGCCATCACGCGAAACATATTGGGGACGTTGCCGCGCAGTGCGTACGCCTTGTCATAGAGGGCGGCGATTTCCGGTTCCAACTGGCTGCGGTCGACGCGGGAAATGCGGGCCATTGCGCCTCCTTTAAGTCCTTTCTGATGGTACCGTTTCCGGCGGAGGTTGGCGGTGGTTCCAGAATGGGTTTTACTCGGAACCGAGGCGTCCACGCGCCTTTTGACGCACTATGCAAGCTCTGCTAACTTAATGAATGGAGCATCTTTGCCCGCCATACACTCCTCAGTAGCTCAATGGCAGAGCATTCGGCTGTTAACCGAAGGGTTGTAGGTTCG
>CAWHEK010000029.1:0-483030 GCA_963828325.1 uncultured Acidobacteriaceae bacterium | reverse complement strand
GCGTCCCGCCCAATCTTCAGGCTCAAAGTTTCCGGCTCCATCAACATTCGTATGAGTACTTGGACCAAGGTCTGCCGACCCTCCCATCATCTCCGGCAGGCGAGTGCCGAGGATCTCGATCGCTTTTCCTGAAGCAACCCGGGTGGCCATCGGACCGTCCGTCAAAGCAAACGCCGGCAAGCCGGCGTCCCAATCATTCGGTAGCCGTCTATCGATGACTCTCTGGAACTCCGCTGCTAAGTCGGGGTATTGTTGCGCGTACGCTTTGAAGCGCGACTCCCATTCCGCCTGCGCAGAACTTCCGTGCGCAACCGCTCTCCGAAAATGTTCCAGCGCCTCTTCGGGGATGTGGAAGGCAGGTTCAACCGGCCAGCCCATGCCCTCTTTGCTAAGGCGGACTTCTTCCACACCGAGCGCCTCTCCGTGGGCTGCGGCGGTGTCCTGTTTGTGCGGGCTTCCGAAGCCAATGTGGGTACGCACTGCAATCAACGACGGCCGTCCGCTCTCCGCACGCGCATTCTCCAGTGCACGGGCCACTGCTTCGACATCGTTGCTCCGTTCCACTTGTTGCACGTGCCAGCCAAATGCAGCGAACCGGGCCATACGATCTTCGGTGAATGTCAGTTCTGTGCTCCCCTCGATCGTAATGTGGTTGTCTGCGTAAAGAACGATGAGCTTTCCAAGATGTTGGTGGCCTGCAATCGATCCGGCCTCCGAGGAGATTCCTTCCTCGAGGTCGCCGTCGCTGACGAGGACGTAGGTATAGTGGTCCACGATCTGGTGGCCGGAACGATTGAATCGCGCCGCCAGCGCCACCTCGGCAATTGCCATGCCAACGCCATTCGCCAATCCTTGTCCCAAGGGCCCTGTGGTAGCCTCGACGCCCGAGGTTTTGCCGTACTCCGGATGCCCCGGCGTCCGACTGCCCCATTGACGAAATTTCTTGAGCTCCTCCAGTGGCAAGTCATATCCCGTGACATGAAGCAGAGCGTACAACAGCGCACACCCATGTCCGGCAGACAAAACAAAGCGATCCCGGTTGGGCCAGCCGGGATCGCGCGGATTGAACTTGAGCGATCGATCCCAGAGCGCGTACGCCATGGACGCCGAGCCCATGGGCAAGCCGGGATGACCCGAGTTGGCCTTCTGCACCATGTCCACCGCCAGAAAACGCAGCGTGTTGATGCACAACTCATCCAATGCAGGCGGAGCGATAGGAGCTGAGAGTGTCGCAGAAGATGACATGAGGTGCTCTTTGCCTTTCACTGTTGAAATGGGTCGAATATCGTGCAGAGATTCGAGACCCACACTTGCGTCAAGAGTCACGCCCCGCTACATCTTGAGGCCTATATCACCGCACCCCGGGTGCTTGCATTGGCAGGTGAGTTCGGGTGTCTTCTTCGCATCGGCACATGTATCGCTGCAGTGATTCTTTCCAGGCGCAGCCGTACAGTTACAGGCCGTGTGTTCGCATTTTTTCGTTGTGGTCACAAAAGCTCCTTTTGCTTGAACATGCCTTCGCTCCTCTAAAGGCTCTGTTGTGCGGAGAATATTCACTCCGTTCCGAGCGCGCTTGCACCCTCAGATACGCTCAGCATTCCACGAGTTGGCCTGTCTATCTGTTCAGTTTTGGTCACTATCGCCGCATGCCTATGAGTCGAAATGAAGATTCTGCCCTGCTCCCGTCTTGTTGCCGCATTAGAAGATGATCCGCATTCTCATGCCCAGCAGTGCGGTCGTATAAGCTTTGCTTGCATAGGTGGGATGGTTCGATACCTCGAGGTCCGGGCCAAGGTCCACACTCTTCGTCAAGCGAAGCCGATAAAAGGTCTCCATTACGCTCTCGTGGTGTTTGGCGCCAAAGCTCGGCTCAGAGTGAATGAATGAAATACCGAACATGTCTCCGCGCCTTTTAAAAGGTTTCACTTGGTCCAGGCCAAGCTCTTCCACTTGCTTGATCGAGGTTCCCGTGTTCGACGCAAAGCCGAGTCTCCCAAAGGGCGTCCAACCACTGCGCAGTTCATGCTCAAAGGCGATGCCTCCGCCCGCACCGCTGCCGAGCGTAGCCGTGTCGTCGCGCCAGAAGTTCATGCGATAGTCCCTGAACTGCTTCCCAGGCGAACCGCCTAGCCAGCCGAGTTCGATGGACTCCATATACTTGCGATCAGCCAGTGTTTTCAGGTTCCCTTGCGGTGAGCCTTCCGTATCGATGACCAGTGCATGAATGTAAACATGCTGCGTGGCCTGGAATTCAACCGCCGCTCCGCCGGCGTACGCTCCATCGGAAGCGAACGTCAAGTTGCCGTCGCTCCCCCCATTTAGGAACTGAGCACGCTCGTCGTTGTTGAACATGCTCAGGCTGATGTATTCGTTTGGATGGATCTTGCCAACGTAGAGCGACAGTCGCTCGTTGAACAGGTCCTGACGCCAGTAAAGGATGTTCACCAGGATCGGTTCCTGAGGTCCACCTCCCTGCAGACAATTGAGGGTAAGTCCGGAGCCTAGGCTTTGGCTGAGATTGAACTGCTGACTGATGCCGATGTTCGTTCCCGAACGCACGAGCAGACTGATCGTACCTGCCGTGCTCTCATGGTCATACACCTTCCAGGCCGCCGTGAAATCGGCCCGGCCGCTGGTTTGATCGTGCCGCACGCTGTTCGGTGTGGCCGTCGCATATTGACTTAGGAAAGTGTAGGTCAAGCCGATCTTAAGCTTGGCAGACTGGTTGATCCGATCAGTCAGCCTATCGAACGGCTCAAGGATTGGGCTTAATAGATCTGGCTTCAGAATCGGATCTGCCGGTACCTTCGACAATGCAACTGCGTCACGGTCGAGTTCCTGACGAAGTTCGTCAGGCACCTCCGCCAGACTCGTGTATGGCCCGTTGTATCCCGCTTGATTGCTTTGTGGGGCAGGGCCAGATCTAGCGCTTCCGTTCTGGCCGGCGGCCGACAAACTAATGGCAACAAAGAACAACAACGGCCAAGCCCTCACAATGTCTTCCTCCGAAGTCCCGATGGCTTCGTCTCGCATATCCCATGGCTGCCGAGGATGCGGGATTGCTGAAGTCTGTGCCCCTAACCAATAGTTGACTTGAGTTCGCTTCCAGCTGGCTTCTTGTGCCAGAATCTTTCAATCTCCTCAAGAGATCGCCCTTTCGTCTCCGGTACAAGATAGTAGGAGAAGAGCCACGAACCGATAGCAAGCACGCCGTACAGCCAGAACGTTGCACTTGGTCCCAACAGCTTCAGCAGCGACAAGAAGGTGAGTGAAACGGCAAAGTTGGCAGCCCAGTTTGTTCCGGCTGCGATTCCAGCCGCCAGACCGCGAATCTTCAATGGATAAATCTCGGCAATAAGCAGCCAGAAGATCGGTCCGAGACTGATGGCAAACGAGGCTACGTAGACCATCAGAATGATGACGGCAAGTTCCGCAAACCCGCCTCCCTTTGCGGAGAGGTGGAATATATAACCAAGTGCACCGAGACTGACGATCATCCCAGCAATGCCGGTCAGCAGCAACGGCCGTCTTCCTACACGATCGATGAGCCACATCGAGATCAGGGTCATGACCACATTCACTGTCCCAATGCCCGCGGTGGCAAGAATCGAACCTCGTATCGACGAGATCCCCGCGGTCCGAATGATATACGGCGCATAGTAGATGATTGTGTTGATGCCCGTAACCTGCTGGAAGACCGCAAGACCGATGCCGATAATCAGGGCCGGCCGAAGGGCAGGCAGGAGCAAGTCGGAGATGTGTCCGTGCAGAACCGACTCCTGCGATGTCGCCTTGATTTCCTGCAATTCCTTGTCAACGTCCTGCGTGCCTCGAATCCTTACCAATACGGCGTGGGCCATATCGAATTGCCCATGCCGGGCAAGGAAGCGTGGAGTTTCTGGGAGGAAGAGCATCCCTGCTCCAAGCAACAGACCGGGAACCACGGCAAGACCAAGCATCCACCTCCAACCGCTCGAGGGGGTGAAAGCGTAATCCGCCAGATAGGCAACCAGTATCCCCACGGTAATTGCCAATTGAAACAGAGATACCTGCAAGCCGCGCGCTTTAGCTGGAGATATTTCCGAAATGTAAAGGGGAACGACGGAGCTTGCAAGACCGATTCCCATTCCCACCATGACTCGCCCAAAGACGAGTATCTGGATGGACCCCGCGAAAGCGCAGACTAGCGCGCCCGCAATGAAGACAACCGAGGTGATAAGCAACATCTTCCTGCGCCCGAACAGGTCCGATAGCCTGCCCCCGGTGATTGCAAGAACGGCGGCGCCGATCAATACCGAGCTGACCGCAAGCTCCTGTTCAAATGTTGAGAGCCCGAAACTCCGCTTTATGAATATCAGCGCACCGGAGATGACCCCGGTATCGTATCCAAACAACAGTCCACCGATCGCGGCAAAGGTCGCGGCGATATATACATACGTCTGGCTTGTAGCGGGAGCCAGAGAAGAGTGACCGGCTACGGCCGGATCTACGCGAGTTGCATTCACTTTACACATCCTTTCTCAAAGCTGCGATAGCGTCTGATCAGAGTGTTGGTCGAGCTATATTGCTCATGCATCTTGCGTGCCTGCGCCGGAGGTTCTTTAGTTGCTGACCGGCGGGCGAACGACAGCCACCGAGCATCTCGCTCGACGAGCGACCGACTCCGCAACGCTGCCCAGTAAGAAGTCGCGGATGGTTCTTTGTCCGTGCGAACCGACCGTTATGAGATCGGCACGCCATTCAGCTGCTCTGTCGAGAATGGTCTTAGTTACATCTCCAATCAGGACTTCGGTTTGTGCTGTGAATCCCACTCTGCACAACTCGTCCGCAATCCGTTCAACCAATGCATGAGCCGGCTGTTTTTGCCCTACCAACTCGGGAGCGTAACCTTGAGCCATCTCAGGCGGAGGAACGGGCTCAACCGGTTGCAGCACGTGTAACACCAGGACCTCGGTATTCTCATGCCTAATCCCGGCCACCACGGCGCGGAGCAGATTTTCAGCAAACCCCGAATTGTCAACTGCGATTAGGACTCTCATGACTCCTCTTCCGTCGCCCGCAATGGGCCGGACGCCCATGTGCCCACACACGCCATTTGAAGCATCCTTCGCGAAATCGCCCTGTCGATGGGACGCGCCTTCGTTCCGGGAAAAGCGTTCTCCCACGGCGCCCCAAGTATCGAACGGCCACCTCGGTAATACAGGTCTTAATTGCTCAGGCGAGATGTCCGTTATCTCCGCGTTGGAACCCACAATGCATTCAGAGATCCTGTGGTCCGGGCGGGGAGGGGGTCATGCAGCGGAGTCCCCCTCACTGACCCAATTACCTGTTGACCTCAGACATCGCCGCGAGTGGCTTGTGAGGCGGCAGCCGTTCCGATGTGTCGTACCAGAGTTGCGGACCCTCCGGATTCAGACAATCTGCTGGTCATTACCTGGAAGTGATAACCCATTACGGCCAGCGTCATTGCTGCTCCGACGCAATGGCGATAACGTGTTGCCACTGACATGAGGAACTTCCAATAGCTCCAGCGTTGCTTGCCAAACACTCCCTGCCGAACAATTGAGGTGACGAAGGCGCGGGCGTTGGCCTTGGTCATCCACCTTTGCCTGGTACTTTGCGCTCTGTCGCTTGCCTCACTGGGCCGAGGGTGGGTGCGGCTCAGGTAAAGCTTGACGCGCTCGTAGTAGGCCTCGCAAGAGTAGATCCTCTTCAGCACCGAGCGGTATCCCTCCACCAGTTGCGTCGCATCCATGGCGGGAAGGAAGTTGAGCTTGTCATCCGTATTGTCCCCGTGACCGGCATCCAGGATCCGTCCTTCCTTGCGCAAACGTCGAAACAGTTGAGTCCCGGGCATGGCTTGCAAGAGCCCTACCATGGCTACCGGGATGCCGCTCTTTTGAATAAATTCCACCATGCGGTCGAAAATGTCTTCGCGATCGGTATCGAAGCCGAGGATGAATCCTCCCATCACCTGCATTCCATAACTCTGGATCGTTGCCACGCTATCGAGCAAGCTGCGCCGGGTATTCTGCAGCTTGTTGGCTGCGATCAACCCGGACTCATCAGGAGTCTCAATGCCCAGAAAAACCGAGACAAAGCCGGCGTCTCTCATCAATTGCATCAACTCAGGGTCGTCGGCGAGGTTGAGTGAAGCTTCAGTATTGAAATCGAAGCTGGTCTTGTATTGGCTGCGCCATTCCGCCAAGGCCACGCATAGCTCTTTGGCACGCGCTTTGTTGCCAATAAAATTGTCGTCAACGATGAACACGGCTTCTCTCCAACCCGCCGCGCGCAGCTGATCCAGTTCGGCCAGCACCTGAGATACCGCCTTTGTGCGCGGGCGCCTCCCGTAAATTTCGATGATGTCGCAGAATTCACAGTTGAACGGGCAACCGCGCGAGTATTGCACGGCCATGGTTGAGTAGCGGTGCATCTTGATCAGTCCCAGGTCCGGCAGCGGACTGGAACTCATTTCCGGCCTTTCAATAGCTTGATAAACGGGCCTCGCGACTCCTTGTTCCAGATCTTGTGCAAGGCCAGCAATCATGCCCTCTGCTTCGCCAATGACCACATAATCCGCTTTGAGATCCTGCGCTGAAAGGCTGCTCGCTATCGGTCCGCCGACGACAGTCCGCAGACCGCGCGCGCGACAACGTTCAACGATTTCTACCAGCGAATCGCGCTGGATGTGCATACCGCTCACGAGGGCCACATCGGCCCAGGCGAGATCGCGGTCACGCAATCGCTCAACGTTCGTGTCCACGAGCCGTTTCTTCCAGGCTACGGGCAGCAGCGCTGCGACTGTCATCAGACCCAGGGGAGGCTGTGCAGCTCGCTTGCCCAGGAATTTAAGCGCATGCTTGAAGCTCCAAAACGTGTCAGGGAATTCCGGATAAATCAGTAGAGCATTCATGGGCTACCTCCTTGGAAAGAAGGGCGTTTGGTGAACATTGAGTTCCACACGTGGTTGTGGCTCTTTGTCTCGGCTCGTAAGAAGCTGGCGTGGGCGCCCTCGAAACTGCGCACGGCTTCGATACCAGATTGTTCTAGCTAGCTGGCGAAAAGCTGTTCAAAATGAACCACTTCTCCGGCGATAGGCCTTGAATCACCTTGCCAAGTTGAAAGGCGAGCAAAACTGACCAGAAATAGATGGCAGCACGGTTCATCGTGGTGAGAGGAGAGTAACCATGCCGGAACAATTTGAGAATCCAGAAGTGACAAAGCTCGAAAATGAGACAGTCTCCGACGCAGCAGCAACGAAGCGGATTGAGCACGTTGCCGAAAAGGCGGCAGAGAAGGCCTCGCGCACGGAGCAACGTTACGATCAGGATCACGAGATCATTTCAAAATAGAAGGGTGCCTGGAGCATCAATATCCAGCGTTACTAACTATCCGAGCGGCCTTTATCAGCCACGCCATCTCAGAGTGTCAAGCGTCACTTTCATTCGGGCGACGGGAAGGCCATACGAGAGGGGCAATATATGTCATCCCGCTCGTCGTCTACTGGTGCCTGAACACCAACCCTAATCGCTGACCTGGATGTTGCGCTTGGCTGCATTGAAGCAATTCCTCTGGGGCAACCGAGCAAAAACAGGAGCGTATCTCAAATGGCATCGAAGACAGAAAAGCCCGAGCCCAAGGATGATAAGGATTCTCTGAAGACGCTCGCCATGCCCGAACTCATGAAAAAGCTAGGTTCATCGGCAGACGGACTCACTCAGGACCAGGCTCAAAAACTGCTGGCGCAGTACGGGCCCAACGCGATAGAGGAGAAAAAGACCAACATCATCCTGAAGTTCCTGAGCTATTTCTGGGGACCTATTCCGTGGATGATCGAGGGGGCAGTGATATTGTCGGGGGTCGTCCGGCATTGGATGGATTTCGGCATCATCCTTTTTCTTCTCTTTTCTAACGCGGTGGTGGGCTTCTGGGAAGAACACCAGGCCGGCAATGCCATCGACGCTCTAAAAAAACGGCTGGCGGTCAACGCTCGCGTAAAGCGAGATGGAAAGTGGACGAATCCCAAGTCATCGGAAGTCGTTCCGGGCGACGTGATCAGGCTGCGGTTGGGCGACATCATCCCAGCGGATGCGCGCCTGCTTGAAGGTGACTCCGTCGAGGTCGACCAGTCGGCGTTGACCGGTGAGTCATTGCCTGTTGAGGTTAAACCGGGCGGAGCGGTGTATTCGGGATCCATTCTTCGTCAGGGCGAGATCGATGCAATGGTCTATGCCACCGGCACAAACACCTACTTTGGCAAGACCGCGCAGCTGGTGCAGTCGGCGGATACTGTCAGTCATTTCCAGCGATCTGTATTGAAAATTGGCAACTACCTGATCGCTCTTGCCGTGGCAATGGTTCTGTTGATCGTCATAGTCGCGCTTTTCCGTCACGATCCGATTCTCACGACTTTGGAATTCTGCCTTGTGCTTCTTGTGGCCGCGATTCCCGTGGCCATGCCCACGGTGCTATCGGTCACCATGGCTGTGGGAGCGCGGCTGCTGTCGAAAAAAGAAGTGGTTGTTACCAAACTGTCGGCGATCGAGGAACTCGCCGGCGTAGACATCCTGTGTTCGGATAAAACCGGCACGCTGACCCAGAACAAGCTGACCTTGGGCGAACCTTTCACCGTGAACAGCATCCCCGCCGATCAGGTGATTCTCTGGGCAGCTCTCGCCTCCCGCGCCGAAGACAAGGACACCATCGACCTAGCAGTGATCGGCGGTGTGAAGGACAACAAGACTCTGAAGAACAACAAAGTGACCCACTTTGTACCCTTCGACCCGGTGCATAAACGCACAGAAGCCACCGTCACAGGTGCGGACGGGAAGCAGTTCTTTGTGGCGAAGGGCGCCCCGCAGGTAATCCTGCAGATGGCGACCAACGCCGGCGAAGTCAAGCCTGCCGTTGAGAAAGCCATTCTGGATTTTGCTGGGAAAGGCTTCCGCTCGCTGGGTGTGGCCCGGGCGGACGAGGAAGGAAAGTGGAAGTTCGTCGGTATGCTGCCCTTGTTCGATCCGCCCCGCGAACAGGCAAAGGCAACGATCGCCAGCGCCGTGGAGATGGGCGTGAGCGTCAAGATGGTCACGGGCGATCAATTGGCCATCGCCAAAGAAACGGCAAAGCAACTGGGAATGGGCACCAACATCCTCGATGCCGGTGGATTGGGCGACAGCAAGAAGGATGCAACACCGGAACAGGCAAAGGCCATTGAAAAGGCCGACGGCTTCGCGCAGGTATTCCCCGAACACAAGTTCCACATCATCCAGGTCCTGCAAAAGCGCGGCCACTTCGTCGGCATGACCGGCGACGGCGTAAACGACGCTCCGGCACTCAAAGAGGCGGACTGCGGTATCGCCGTCTCCGGGGCCACAGATGCAGCGCGCGCGGCGGCATCGATTGTGCTGCTGGCGCCCGGCCTGTCGGTCATTATCGATGCGATCCAGGAGGCCCGGAGAATTGTCCAGCGGATGAACAGCTACGCGATCTATCGCATAGCCGAAACCCTTCGCGTGCTGCTTTTCATGGTGCTGGCGATCCTGGTATTCAACTTCTACCCGGTAACCGCAGTAATGATCGTGTTGATCGCGGTGCTCAACGACGGAGCCATCCTGTCCATCGCTTATGACAACGTTCATTACAAGAAGACGCCCGAGGCCTGGAACATGCGCCTGGTGTTGGGAATCGCCACGGTTCTCGGCATCGTTGGCCCCATCGCCGCGTTTGGACTGTTTTATCTCGGCGACCGTGTCATGCACCTCGGTCATCCCGAACTCCAGACGCTGATGTATCTGCTGCTGTCCGTGGCCGGACACCTGACCATCTTCCTCACTCGCACGCGCGGACCGTTCTGGTCCATACGCCCCGCCAGGATTCTGTGGGTCGCAGTACTCGGCACGCAAACGATAGCGACGCTGATCGCCGTCTATGGCTTGTTCATGACGCCAATCGGTTGGAAACTGGCCGGGATGGTTTGGGGCTACGCCATCGTCTGGGCACTTCTGACGGACCGAGTAAAACTGCTTGGCTATCGATTCCTGGATCGGGGGAAAGCCGACGAGGCTAATCCTGTAGCAAGGGTTACCTCGCCAGCAAAAGCCGGCCAGCCGAAACCGGAAGAAAAAGCTTCGCCGGTGCTGGAAACCAAGGCAGAACAGCCCAAGCCCGAAGCCAAGACCAATCAGCCCGAGCCCGAAGAAAAGGCTTCGGCGGCAACTGAAGCCAAGGCAGAGCCTGAGGCCCAGACAAAGGCGTCGTCCAATTTGACCTCTCAGATCGCTGGTCGAGCCTATGAACTCTTCGAGCATCGCGCGCCCAACGATGGGTCAGCAGTTCAGGACTGGAAGAAGGCGGAACAGGAGATTCGGAATGATGAAGCCAAAGGCGAGCCGAAGGTCGAAGCCAAAGCGGAGCCGAAGCCTGAGGCAAAAGCTGATGCGTCTAAGCCTGAATCCGAGACCGAGTCGACGCCTCAATCCAAGGCCGATGCACCTACGCCTGAAGCCAAAACTGAAAACCCCAAGCCTCAGGCCAAGGACAAGCCACAACCTGATGCGACGCCGCAACTCGTCGAGCGGGTGCACAAACTCTACGAAGAGCTAGGACGCGAGGACGTTCAATCCGTGCAGAATTGGGAGAAAGCGCATCAGGAACTCGAGGAACATGAAGCTCACAAATAATCAGGCACGAGCCATGAGGCAGGCATGACGGACAAATCGAACATACAAATTAGTTCAAAAGATTTTCGTGTGCCGCCAGACAAGAAGGTCAACCTCAGCAAATGGCCCACAATGGTCGACCCCTATGCGAAATCGACGAAGGAGTATAAGGAACTTCTCGACCAACACATTGAGAAGCTGAGTTCACTGCAGCAGCTTCACTACGCATCGCATCGCTATGCGTTGCTGCTGATCTTCCAGGGCATGGACGGCGCCGGCAAAGATGGCGCCATTCGGCACGTCATGTCGGGCGTTAATCCAGAGGGTTGCGAAGTATTCAGTTTTAAACAACCCAGTGCGGAAGAGCTCGATCACGATTTCCTCTGGCGGACGACATGCCGGCTCCCTGAGCGCGGCCGGATCGGCATTTTCAACCGCTCGTATTACGAGGATGTGCTGGTGGTTCGGGTGCATCCGGAACTCCTCCGCACCCAGGGACTGCCCGAGGGATTGTGCGACGAGAAGGACATCTGGGAGTACCGGTACGACTCCATCGTGAACTTGGAGAAACACCTTCATCGCAATGGGACGCAAATTGTCAAGATATTCCTGCACCTTTCCAACGAAGAGCAACGAAAGCGATTCCTTGCGCGCATCGACGAGCCGGACAAGAACTGGAAGTTCAGCACCTCCGACATTCACGAGCGGAAATACTGGAAACACTACATGAAGGCCTACGAAGATTGCCTTCACGCGACAAGCACTCATCATGCGCCGTGGTATGTCGTACCCGCCGATGATAAGGAGAACGCGCGGCTCATCGTCTCCCAGATAGTTCTTGATGCGCTGGGGGGACTCAACATGGCTTATCCCAAGACAACCGCAAAGCGTCGCCTCGAGTTGCAAGCGATCAAGAAACTATTGACGAAATGACCCTGAAGACCGATCGCAGACAGACTTAAACAAACCAACGTCCGACAGCCCCCAGCGCGCTGTTACCGGTCGCGCAGAAATAGAAAGGAACAGTCAATATGGCTACCAAGGAACTCCCTATCAACATCGAACAGGATGGCATTCCGCAATCATTCAGCAAGAACTTCGATCAGATTGGCAACTCCTCCGGCTTTATTTTTGATGTAACCCTGTCGACCGCGATCGCCGCCAATGGAAAAGTGGAAGCACTGGCTCCAGTTCCAAAGGGGCCGCTTTCGCCCGAACTGCTCGACAAAATGAATCGCTACTGGCGGGCCGCAAACTATCTGTGCATCGGCCAGATCTACCTCTTTGAGAATCCTCTTTTGCGTGAGCCGCTCAAGGCGGAACAGATCAAACCACGTCTCCTTGGCCACTGGGGAACTTCGCCCGGACAAAACCTCATCTACATTCATTTGAACCGGCTTATCAAAGAGCATAATGCGGATATTATTTACATTTCTGGCCCTGGGCACGGAGGCCCTTCGCTGAATGCCTGTTCTTATCTAGAGGGTTCTTACACCGAGGTTCACCCGGAGATCACGCACGATGAAGACGGCTTGCGGCTTATGTTCCGCAAGTTCTCGACGCCAGGCGGCGTCCCCAGCCATTGCGGGCCGCACGTGCCGAACTCCATGCACGAGGGTGGCGAACTTGGCTACTCGCTCGTCCACGCGTTCGGCGCGGCCTTCGATAACCCGGACCTGATTGTCGCCTGCGTCATCGGTGATGGCGAGTCCGAGACATGTCCATTGGAGGGCAGCTGGAAGTCTGTCAACTTCGTCAACCCGGTGCGAGACGGCGCGGTCCTGCCGATCCTTCACCTCAATGGATACAAAATCTCGGGGCCCACCGCTCAGGCACGCACCAGCGACGCCGACTTGAAGGCCCTTTATGTGGGGCGGGGCTACAAGCCTTATTTCGTCGAGGGAGACGTCCCGGAGGTCGTGCATCAACTCCTTGCGCAAACGCTTGAAGATTGCTATGCCGAGATTCGTGGAATTCAACAGGAGGCCCGCAAGAACGGCTTTAAGATGCAGCCCGTCTGGCCAATGATCATCTTACGCACGCCCAAGGGATGGACATGTCCCAAGGAAGTAGATGGGATCCCGGTCGAAGGCACCTTCCGTGCGCACCAGGTCCCGCTCGCAACGGTCAAAGACAATCCCGAACATCTCAAGATCCTTGAAGCCTGGATGAAAACCTATAAGCCAGAGGAACTGTTCGATAAGAACGGCAAGTTCCTTGAAGAATTGGCGGCCCTGGCACCTGCGGGCAATCGACGCATGGGTGGCAATCCCCATGTAAATGGAGGGCGCGAGTTGATCACCCTGGCGCTGCCCGACTTCACGGATTACGCGCTCGAGGTCCCCGGCCCGGGTCAGGTTCTCGCCGAGGCGCCGCGTAAACTGGGAGATTTCTTCCGCGACATCTTCAAAATGAATCCGACAAACTTTCGCATGTTTTGCCCCGATGAATCGAATTCCAATCGTCTGAACTCCATCTTCGAGGCCACAAAGCGGTGCTCGATGGCAGAAATTGTCTCGATCGATGATGAACTGGGTCCGGACGGCCGCGTCATGGAAGTGCTGAGCGAGCACCTCTGCCAGGGATGGCTCGAAGGCTATCTGCTTACCGGGCGCCACGGTATGTGGTCCTCCTACGAAGCATTCGCTCAGGTGGTTGATTCGATGACCACCCAACATGCAAAGTGGCTTGAGCAATGCCGCGCGTATCTCTGGCGCAGGCCGCTGGCGTCGCTCAATGTCCTGCTTACAAGTCATGCTTGGCGCAACGACCACAACGGCTTCAGCCACCAGGCAACCGGCTACGTAGACAATGCTCTGGCGCGCAGGAGTGAAGTGATCCGCGTGTATTATCCGCCTGACTCCAATTGCCTGCTTAGTGTCTTCGACCATTGCCTGCGCAGCCGCAATTATGTGAATGTCGTTACCTGCGGCAAGCAGCCGCAGCTCCAGTGGTTGAACATGGACGAGGCTCTCGAACACTGTTCACGCGGCGCGTCCACGTGGAAGTTTGCCACCAACGACGGAGGGGGCGAGCCGGATGTTGTCCTGGCCTGCGCCGGCGATGTGCCCACTATCGAGACCTGTGCGGCCTCATGGCTGTTACAGAAACACGTGCCCGGTATCAAGGTGCGTGTTGTCAATGTTGTCGACCTGATGACTCTGATGTTTCCTGACAAGCATTCTCACGGCATGGACGAAATGTCGTTCAACGCGCTCTTCACCGAGAAGGCGCCTGTGGTCTTCGCCTTCCACAACAATCGGTGGCTCATTCATACCCTGGTTCATGGGCGCGCCAATGAAGGCCGCTTTCATGTGCATGGCTACATGGACCGCGGAACGACCACAACGCCGTTCGATATGGTGGTTTTGAATGAAATGAGCCGGTTCCACCTTGCGCTGGATGCATTGAAGCACATCCCCCGTCTTCGTTTGCAGGCTGAGAAAGCCATCAACTTCTTCAACCAGGAGCTCCAACGCCACCACGACTATATCCGTGAGCATCTGGAGGATATGCCCGAGATCAGAAACTGGCAGTGGACGAAGGACTTCAGCGATACTACCGGCCCGGCTCCACTGGCCAAGGGACATCCACAAAAGGCAATATTCACCGATAGTTAAGCAACATCCAGTTGAAACTGAGATGGAGGCCGTCCACCGCAAGACCATACGAGAGCGGCCTCTGTTTCCCAAACTCCAACACGTAGGAGGAGACCTTGAATGATCCGGAGGCACTATCCGATCAGCCAAGAGTTGATGGAATGGATGCACTGTCCGAGTTGGCGCTCAACCTGCACTGGTCCTGGAACCATGCCGCGGACGAGCTGTGGCAAGATCTCGACAAGGAACTCTGGGCGGCCACACAGAATCCATGGGTGATCCTGCAAACGGTCTCCGAGGAAAAAATCAAGGCTGCATTGGCCGCGCCGGAATTTCGCCGGAATCTCGACAGTCTGCTTCGTCAGAATCGGGACTCCTATCAGGCCGACGCATGGTTCCAGCATAGGCATCCAGACACGGCGCTTACTAGAGTCGCCTACTTCAGCATGGAATTCATGCTAAGCGAAGCGTTGCCTATCTACTCAGGTGGACTTGGAAACGTAGCTGGTGACCAGATGAAGGCGGCTAGCGACCTGGGTGTTCCGGTTGTCGGAGTGGGCTTGCTCTACGGCCAGGGATATTTCCGTCAGGACTTCGATTCGGAAGGCCGGCAGCAGGCACTCTATCCAGTCAACGATCCCGGACAGTTGCCGATCCGGCCGCTGCGGCAGCCGAATGGCGAGTGGTTACGGTTGCAGATTCAACTTCCAGGCTCCAAGATCTGGCTCCGCTGTTGGGAAGTGTCAGTGGGGCGAGTAAAGCTGTATCTTCTCGACACAAATGACTTTGCGAATACCGCGGCTCATCGGGGGATTACCAGCGAGCTGTACGGTGGGGACGCAGAGATGCGCCTGAAGCAGGAGATCGTTCTCGGCATCGGCGGATGGCGCTTGTTGCGAGCGTTGGGTCTCACGCCTGAAGTCTGTCACCTCAACGAAGGTCATGCGGCGTTTGCCACGCTTGAACGAGCCCGTTGCTACATGGAGGATCACAAGAAGCCGTTCGACCTTGCCATGAATATCACCCGAGCCGGTAACGTTTTCACTACGCATACCGCCGTAAGCGCCGGCTTTGATCGCTTCGATCCCGCGCTCATTCGCACTTACCTGAACCATTATGCAGTGGATGAGCTGGCTATCTCGATGGATGATCTGCTCGCCATGGGAAGACAGAATCCGGAAGACACTTCAGAGCATTTCAACATGGCCTACCTTGCAGTGCGAGGCAGCGGACAGGTAAATGGCGTGAGCAAGCTACACGGGGCTGTGAGCCGGCAGATATTCCAGCCACTCTACCCTCGCTGGCCCCAGGAAGAAGTCCCAATCGGCTCAGTGACCAATGGGATTCACGTTCCCACATGGGACTCAGCAGCGGCGGATGCGCTCTGGACCACAGCTTGCGGTAAGAAGCGTTGGTGTGGGGATCGCTCGGTCGAAGATGACATCCGCCAAATCCCCAATCAGCAGCTTTGGCAATTGCGCACAGCAGGGCGAAAAGGCCTGATCGAGCAAATGCGCAAGCGCTACGCGTGTCAACTCGCCGCGGAAGGTGGGAACCCGTCAGGTGCCAGCGGCATCTTTGATGTGAATGTGCTGACGCTGGGATTTGCGCGCCGCTTTGCGACCTATAAGCGTCCCAATCTTCTCCTGCGCGATCCAGAGCGAATGATCCGTCTTCTTTCCAATCCGCAGCGTCCTGTTCAGTTGGTTCTCGCCGGCAAAGCTCATCCTCAGGATCTTCCTGGGCAAGAACTCGTCAAGCAGTGGAAGGACTTCATCAAGCATCCGGAGGTTCAGGGACGCGTGGTATTCCTCAACGACTACGACATGCAGCTGGCCCAGGAATTGGTCCAGGGGATCGATCTTTGGATCAACACGCCCCGGCGGCCGTGGGAAGCCTGCGGAACAAGTGGCATGAAGGTGCTCGTCAATGGCGGCCTTAATCTCTCCGAGTTGGACGGATGGTGGGCGGAGGCTTATTCGCCCGAGGTCGGTTGGGCCATTGGGGACGGTCAGGAACATGGCGACGATCCCTCGTGGGATGCCAAAGAGGCAGAGACTCTGTACACCGTGCTGGAAGCTGAAGTGATTCCCGAGTTCTACGAGCGTGATGAGTCGGGTATGCCATCAAAGTGGCTGGGACGCATCCGAGAGAGCATGGCGCGGCTCACGCCGGAGTTTTCTGCGACCCGCACCATCCGCGAATACACCGAGAGTCATTATCTGCTTGCAGCGTCGGGCTATCGCGACCGAGCCGCAGACGATGGTGCCTTCGGCTTGAGTCTGCTCCGCTGGAAGCAGGACCTCGATCGGCATTGGAGCACGGTGCGCTTCGGTGCCGTGGGAATCGAGACACACGACAGCCAGCATTTCTTTAGGATCGAGATTTATCCGGGCGTCCTTACGCGCGATCAACTACAAGTCGAGCTCTATGCAGACTCAATGCACGGAGGTATGCCTGCAATTGAAGCAATGACCGCACCCGAACCTTGTCCAAATTCGCCAGCAGTGCTGACCTATACGGCCCACGTTTCTGCAACGCGTCCCGCCAGTGACTTCACCGCGCGTATCGTCCCCCACCATCCCAATGCTCTTGTGCCGCTCGAAGCGGTCCAGATCATTTGGCAACATTGATAACTTATTCTCGAAACCATGGGGCCGCACCGACACTCCTGGATAGAGCAGGCCGCTGCGCCAAAAGGCCGCCTATCGGATCATCCATTGCGAAGCGCACTACTAACTGCGGAGCCTCCGCACAGCTCATTCAGCATTCAGTCCGAGCTTGGTTAGCGCGGTACGCGTTGATTTGCAATCCCTATGAACGATGCCTTGCATTCCAAGACCTTCGGCGACCTGAACAAACATGGGGGTATTGTCGATGAAAACAACCTGCGCAGGCCGCACCTGAGCCAAATCCAGAGCAAGCTTGAAAATCTCTACGTCAGGTTTGCGCATCTGAACGAAGCTAGAGGATACGAAGCAGTCCGACAATTTATCCAGGCCGAACTTCCTGCTCCGAAATGCATTCACCTCGCGGGATTCATTGCTCACAATCACAATCTTCATCCCCAGATTCTGCTTGAGTTCAATGACTAAATCGATCATCTCTGGAAAGGGCTTTGACTGCGCAAACATGAACTGCCGAAACTGATTGCGCGTGAACCCCCGTTTTTTATAGAAGACAATCAGGTTCAAATATTCTTCGAGGGTCAGTCTTCCCACCTCGAAGACCTCGAAGGCAAGCTGATGACGAGCTTGCATGTCAGCCCACTCCAGTTTGAAGTGCTTCGCAGCCCGCTTGCGAGCCAGATGATCCCACCCATCGGTGAGTAGAACATCACCAACATCCAGAAATGCGCAGGTTATCGCAGTTGCTTTCTTCATCAGTATTCCTTCCGCCAACTATTCCAAGGGGTAACCTTCCATTTGTTCATTCCACAATCATCAGCGATTTAAACCTTTGCATCTGGCGCATCGGCGGCTGCCTCTGCCGGTATCTGTTCCGGCAAGTCGAGGCGGGCCACACCAATGCGATTGTCGGCCATCCCGTAATAGACGTCGAAGCGATCCGGTGTACCAAGGTCGTCGCGCCGGTCGATGCCGGTGGGGAACACGACATTGGCGACGATCCCGTCACGTTCCTGCGGGAGCTCCGGCTTCAACACCGGCTCAGGCGAACGATAGCGAATCAGCCGCGGATGCTGCTTTGAAAGCACCATCACTCCGGCCGAATAGCACAGAGGATGGCCATTGACTCCCTTACCGCTCACTCTGCTGACGCCGTGATAAACAATCAGCCAGCCGTGCCTGGTCATGATAGGCGGCGTTCCAGCGCCGATCTTGAGGCGCTCCCAGGGCGATACCGGAGTCGCCAACCGGTGATGAGATGTAAACCGGCCCAATCGCTCAGGTTCGGGGCCCTTCAACGCGGGAGGGCAATAGGAAATCCAAATACTCTCATGATCGAGATCCACTTCACGGGACTCATGATGGCAAGCAGTCTCTTCTGGACGAGTGCCTGGAAAGAGCGGACGGTGGAGCATACCCAGCTCAAGTTGCCCGGCGGAATTCGGGATCGCAACTGGGAAGAGACTCGCATCCTTGTCATCCACATTGCACAAGTCGATACCGTGCCAATGAGCGTAGGTGGCAAGCCCGAGACGCTTCCAGTGGAAGAGATCCTCGGACTCTGCGATCGCGATTCTTGGTCCCATCGGCGAGAATGCCGTGTACGTCATGATGTAGCGCTTCAACGGCTCCACAAATGTGACCCGAGGGTCCTCGCATCCACCTCCGCCGTCGGACCGCCGTTCATAATCGGCCTCGGGCTCCAGTGCGATACCAAGCCTTTCGACGCCCGACGGGTCGCCGGTTTCATTGAACTTCACTCGGGCAATGCCAATGCGTGAGTAATTGCCTTTCGCAACCAGCCGCGGAAAGATGTAGAGCTCACCGTCCGGCCCGCGTGCCGCTGCTGGATTCAGAACGCCCTCTGCTTCCTGAGCGTTGCCCCCCTCGGGTTCCATCAGCATTCCCAGGCGGTGGAGCTTGAAGTCGCTCATCGGTACTCCTCAGGCGATCGCACTCGACACTTCAAAGGTTCGCATTTGCTGATCGGGATCTAAACAAGCGATGATCGCTTCGACAACACGCTTGGTCTCAGCGGGACCTCGAACTGGAATGGAAATAACACCTGCCTGTTCAGCTGGGTAGTCGTTCCCGCCCACAAACAAAGCATCTCCCACGTAAATCATTTCTTTCACAGAAATGCCGAGTGTCTCTTGCAGCTTTTTGATCCCGTAGGCTTTGTCAATGCCCGGTTTGGTGACATCAATGGAAGTCGCACCACCGAGCCGCACCGAAAACTCGGGAATCAGAGTGTCGAGAATGGCTTTGATTTTCTTCCGCTTGGCGAAGTCCGGGTCCCATTTCTCCTTCTCCGCCAAAGGAGCCTGCTGGCCTAATGCGGAATAAGTTACCTGGCTGCCACGATCTTCAATGGTCTCTCCCCACGTCTTTTCAACGGAGAAGCCTGCTTCTACGGTGGCTCTTTTTAGTGAAGCAGCGATTTTCTGCTTTTCTTCCGCAGTGAGATCTTCTGAATAGAGCTTCTTCCACTCCCCGGTGTATTGAAAGAACTCTGTTCCACAAGTGGGTAGAATCGACAGCTTTGTAAGGCGGTTATCCTGGGGCAAATTGGAGAGCACCTGTTTTTCAAACTGCAGCCAAGCACCTCCGGAGATGATCGCAACCTTGACGACACCGAGCAGGTCATGCAGCAGGGACGCCATTTCTGCATCCAGGGATGATTTGCTTGCGGCGAGCGTTCCGTCGAGATCAAAGACAATCAGCTTTTTCACCATTCATTCACCTCAAACTTCATGCAGTCTCAATTGGAGTGTTCAGCCACTCTGACTCTGTCGTTATTGGCCGGTTTTCGACGATTCGGGCAGCGCGATCTCCAACAAGGTCACTACGTTGTTGGGGCGAAATTCACATGCGCCGACCACCGCAGGCAAGAGCCATACCTCTCCCTTGCCGACCGCGTAGGGAGTTTTTTCGTACGTAACCTGGCCTGAACCTCCAATGCAAACCAACACGCGCGGCTCTTCTTTTGCGCCAACCGCGAACGGCGTTTCACCGCGCAGGCGCCACAGCAGGAAATGTTCGCAATCAAAGAGGCGTTCCCGCTCCACGGGAGTGGTGCTCACCATAACGGGAGTGACGAGGCCACCATGGTTGTCGGCAAAATCAATACTGGCAAGCGCCTGATCGACTTGGAGTGGCCGCGGCTGACCAGTCTTTGCGTCGACATGGCCCCAATCGTAAAGGCGGAATGTCACATCGCTGTTCTGCTGGACCTCGAAGACAACAACGTCGTCGCCTAATGTGTGAACCGTTCCCGCGGGGATGAATACGGCATCGCCGGCCTTCGGGGCGATACACACGAGTTGGTTCGCAATGATTCCATCGTCGAGAGACTGCCGCAGACTGCCGGAGTTCGTGCCTGGTCTCAGGCCGGCATAGACATGGCTTCCCTTCTCAGCTTCGATGACAACCCATGCTTCGGTCTTTGCCGTGTCGCCGGCAGGAATCAGCTCGGGGTGCGCAGCGCTGGGATGCACTTGCACTGAAAGCATTGCGTGAGCATCCAGAAACTTGAGCAGCAGCGGAAAGCGGGTGAAGCGCGAGGACAGCTTGCCCATCAGCTGTTTTCGGAACTGGTCCATCACATGTCCGAGCGTCTGGCCCTTGAACGGCCCATTCGCAACCAGGCTTTGATAATCGGTACGGTCGCTCAGCACCCACGCTTCGCCGATCGGTCCATCGCCAGGAAGCGGCGCGGAGAGCAAGCTCGCCAAGCGGCGGCCGCCCCACAAGCGATATTGATAGATCGGTTCGAAGCGCAGAGGATATAAGGGCATTTCACTCACAGTTCGCGACTTGACTTTCATCATCGGGAGCCTTCATCCGATAAGGCGATCCTGACGCCGCAACGACTGTTAACATCCGTGTCCTGGCCGAGTGGATCCGCCGTCGAGGCCGGTGAAGGTGCGGATTCAATTCGCAGCAGGCGCCGGCATCGCAGATTGCCGATGGCCATTCGGAACCCAGGCGAGGTCGCCACTCAAGACGTAGACAGACAGGGCCGCTGCCATGAGAACCGCTCCTACCCAGAAGCGCCAGTCACGATGCATCCGTGTCCAATAAGGACCGGGATCGGGTTCACCGCTGTCGCCACTGTTTCCTTCGTGGTTGTGCTTGCTTCCGGTCATCTCTTCTCCATTGCCGCGTCGTATTCACCGCGGCGTGCGGTCTGATTGCAGCGTGCGCGATGATACAAAGCCCGCTGTGCAGCCAGTACGTTGGCCTCCTGGCCCTTCCAAAGCTCCAAGGCCGGCTGCTGGATGGCGCGGGCAAATGAGAATGCCAACACCCAGGGCAACCGCGACTTGAATCTCACATTCATAGCATTCAAACGGGCCGACGCTAATTCCGCGGGTTGGCCGCCCGACAGAAACGCAATCGCGGGCACAGCAGCGGGAACTGCACGCAAGAAGCAGTTCACTGTGGCATCGGCTACCTCGTCCAATTTCGGTTGAATTACGCAGGCAGTTCCGGGAAGCACCATATTTGGCTTTAGA
This sequence comes from uncultured Acidobacteriaceae bacterium, assembly GCA_963828325.1. Lineage (GTDB taxonomy): Bacteria > Acidobacteriota > Terriglobia > Terriglobales > Acidobacteriaceae > Telmatobacter. The sequence continues at coordinate 461,626 of CAWHEK010000029.1, read as the reverse complement.
ACCATGCCTTCCAGCATGACTCGTTGCGCAAACAGTTCGCTGAACACTGTTCGCAGCACTTCGTCCGTGACCTCGCAACACTGCTCCAGCGTATGGTCCCCGTCCATCATGACCTCAGGTTCGACAACAGGGACGAGGCCAACCTCCTGGCACAGCGCCGCATAGCGAGCCAGAGCATGGGCATTGGCTTCGATGCAGCCCCAACTCGGAATGCCACGACCGATGGCAATCACAGCGCGCCACTTGGCAAATCGCGCGCCCATTTGAAAATATTCCTGAAGGCGATCGCGCAAACCGTCCAGGCCCTCTGTGACCTTTTCACCCGGATGGTGGGCCAATTCCTTGGCGCCTTTGTCGACCTTGATCCCCGGAGCGATACCCGCCTCAATGAGGACTTTGACAAAGGGAGTGCCGTCGCTCTTCTGCTGACGAATGGTTTCGTCGTAGAGGATTGCGCCGCCTATCGACTCACCGAGCCTTGGAGTGGTCACAATCAATTCGCGATAAGCTCGTCGAGCTTCGACTGTCTGCGGAATTCCAAGCTTTTCGAAGCGCTTGTTACAGGTTCCGTTGCTCTCATCCATCGCAAGCAGGCCCTTATCATCGGCGAAGAGCAACTTCGCGGTGTCTTTCAGCAATTGTGAATTCATTTGGGCCTGCTCGCTTCCTGTTCAGTCGTGGTTAGCTGAGTCTGTCCGCTCAAGGGCATTTCAGCTTGTAAAGCTATTGAGCCGGACTTGTCAGCAACTGCTTGAGCGCGTTGATTGCCTTCTGCGCCTCCGCAAGTTGGGCCTCAGCTTGATCCCGCGTCGCCTTCGACAGCGGCGCCTGCGCTCCTGCCTGTTTTGCGGCCAATGGACCCGATTGCCCCGGTGCTGTTCCAAACAGCGAGCTGAGTGCTTCGTCGAGTGTTGGTTCCATCACGACCTTATCTCCCTCCGCGACAATCACCCGTTTAAGTTGAGGGAAGTTCGTACCTTCAGCCTTCAGATAGAGTGGAACTACGTAGAGAAATGAGTTCTCGATCGGAATGACGATGAGCTTTCCTCGAACGACGCCCGACCCTTTTTGATCCCATAATGTCAGTTGCTGCGAGATGGTCGTACTCTGGTCGATCATCGCGCTGATCTGGTTCGGTCCAAAGATCAGCTTGTCTTTAGGAAGCTCGTAGAACAGCATCTTGCCATAGTCGGGGAAATCGCATCGAGCGGCCAGCCACGCAATCATGTTATCCCTTTTCTGCGGCGTAAAAGGAGTCATCATGAGGTACTCAAGATGTTGGCTCCCCGGAAGCTTCATGAGTATGTAGTACGGCTCCATTGCGGCCACTGCGCCGTTGTACTTTTCCTGAGGAGCAATCCAGAGATCCTCCCGGTTGTAGAATACCTGCGGATCGGTCATATGGAAGGTCTCATATTCGGCAGCCTGTATCCCGAACATATCTTCCGGGTAACGCAGATGTGCCTTCAAGTCCGCTGGTAGCTGGCTCAGATCCTTGAACACGCCGGGAAAAGCGCGGTTATACATCGCCAGCAGGGGATCGTTGGGGTCCATGATGTAGAACGACACCGTGCCGTTATACATATCCACAACAACCTTGACGGAATTGCGGATGTAATTCATCCCCTGGGCGGGACCGCTTGTCTGAACGTTTGAATAGGGGTAGTGATCCGAGACCGTATAGGCGTCCTGGATCCAATACTGCCTCCCTTCGCTCAATACCGCATACGGAACCTGGTCCAGAAGAAGGAAAGGTGCGACCTGGGAAACGCGCTCTTGCACGCCCCTCCAGATCTGAATTCTGCTTTGCGGCCTCAGATAGCCGGTTAGCAGAATGTTGATGTCCTTCTGTGTCCATGCAAACAGAAGCCTCTTCCAAACGCTGTCGAGGTGAATTCCGCCGGTGCCTTGATAGTTTGTGTAGACGTTCTCGTTGCCCTTGGGATAGTCGAACTCCTTAATCCCGGTGTCGACAATCTTGTACCCAGGAGCCACATTTCCGTAGTAGATCTCAGGTTGAGTAATCTTCAGGCCGTACTGCGACTCGGCTGGAATATTTTCAAGAAGATATTGGGGAAGGCCTCCCCCGGCCGAGTTCGAAACAAAGTTCATCACCAGCCCTTCGCCGTGAGTGAACTCGAGGTTTTCGTTCACCCAGGTCTGCGCCTGTGCGGGCAGTTGCGATGCGAGTTCTCGCGGTGAAAGCATCACCTGATGGAAGCCATCCGCCAGATGGTATCGATCGACATTCACGTTATAAAAGTCGTAGTAAAGCCGAATCGCCTGGGTCTGTTGATACGTCTGAAGCAGCGGCCGCGTGTCCCAGAGTCGGATGTTCTGGATCGTGTCCTCATTCCTTGCGATTACGTCGGGAGTCAAATCGGCGAGAGCGGGATAGGCGGTTTCCTGAATACCGTCTAGCTTATAAGCCTTGCGCGTGAAGTCGATGTAATGGTTCAGATAGGGTGTCTCAAGGCTTAGCTCATTGGGTTTTACAACGAATGTTTGAAAGAGGAATGGCAATGCCAGCACCGCAACAAAATACAAAGCTGCGTAAGTCACAATGCCGGCCACAACGTGCTTCGTGCGCGTGCGGAAGAAGGCCATCGCCAGGAGCACACATGCCAGCGCCGAGGCTCCGGTCATCACCCAGAGGGCCGCTCTTGTGACATGAGCAGCCGCGTAGCCGGCCCCGTGGACCACGCCGAGGCTCGAATAGACCAGTTGGTAGTGATCCAGGATGAAGCCCCACCCGAAATTCGCAACCAGAATGAAGAGAAGCACGATAAAGTGCTGGGCGACGCCATCGCGCAGAGTAATTTTTCCGGTGGACTTGGACTGCCGCATTCCGAACAGCGCACAAAAGCTGAGGATCGCGAGGGCCCCGATCGTTAGAACAGTAATGCTTCCCTGCAGCATTTCATAGAACGGAAGGCGGAAAACATAGAAGCCGAGGTCGACACCAAAAAGTGGGTCCGCAATTCCAAACGAGCCGCCATACCTGAAACGGAGAAAGGTGTCCCATTGGCCGGATACGCTCAACGCAAAGATCAGCGAGAGAATCACAATTGCGAAATCGATCGCAAGTATTAACAGCTTCGGGCTAACGTCGATGTTGATTGTCCTGCTAGCGTCTACAGGGTGTTTGAAGGCCTTGCTGAAGAAGCTTTCTCCGTCCACCATATCGATGTTTCTCGCTGCAAAGCGGAGATTAACCCACAAATACAACACTGAAACGATCAAAGCGACGCCGAAGATTCCCCACTTGACCGAGAGAAGGGTCCAGAAGATGCCGGCGTAGTCGAGTTGCCGCATCCAGAGCCACTTTTGCACTAGACCCAGAACCACCGACAGGACGACAGCAATTGCAACCAAGGCAAAGAAACCCCACCTCAGCAGGATGCTGATTGCGGGCCGAAGAATCCGTCCTGTTGGGTCGACGGGTTGATTTGCTTGGGGCGTGATCTTTTCAACAGCTGTTGCATTCATGATCTATCCCTCTGCCGATCCGGAACTGGTCGATTCGGACGCGGCCCGCAAATGCGCGGCCGGCACAAGTACTATCCAAGACTGGGCGACGAAGAGTCCGGTCAATTTTGAACAGAATCCGATCCAGTTTGTTGTCTAAGATTCAACGGTAATGAGATCGGATCTGGATGAAGACAGCCTTGTTTTCTGGCTCTTGACCGGCAATTGAGGTGCTCGCGATCGGTTCTCGGTCTCCAAGTCACCTCTTCTGGATGCCGCTCCACGTTCATATGCGCTGCATCCCATTCGCAATCACGCCGAGGAGTTCTTGCAGGCAAATTGAGAATCGGTCCAGCTCAAGCTCGATCCCTACAGCGAAAGAGGAGGAATTTATGCTGAAACGCGTTCTGATCTTCTCAACACTTGTTCTGTTTGCGGCTCAAATCGCGGTCGCATCCGACCGTGACGACGATACCACCCGAACCCGCAGGGCTGCCCAGGTCTTTAAGGAGATTATGGATACGCCAGATCAGGGCATCCCGCATGACCTGCTGCAATCGGCGAAGTGTATTGCCATCATTCCTGGAGATGTAAAGTTTGCCTTCATCTTTGGAGGTAACTATGGTCGCGGAGTGGCAACCTGTCGCACCTCGAACGGCTGGAGTGCGCCCATGTTCATTGCTATCGACGGGGGGAGCGTGGGATACCAGATCGGGGGATCTTCAACGGACTTCATTATGCTCTTTATGAACGAGCACGCATTGCAAAGCCTGCTCAGCGACAAGTTCAAACTGGGCGCCGACGCTTCCGTGGCGGCAGGGCCTGTCGGGCGGAAGGCCGCGGCCTCAACGGACCTCAAGCTGAACGCCGAGATTCTGTCTTATTCGCGGACCAAGGGCGTCTTTGCCGGGGTCAGCCTTGACGGCGCCGTCGTTCAGGCCGACAAGAGCGGGGATCAAGCGTTGTATGGAGATAACGTGGACAGGCACAACATCCTCGACGGCAAAGTTCCAGTTCCGGATTCTGCTAGGCGCCTGATTCGCGAACTCGGCGAGTACAGCAGCTAGAACAAGCGGCATCCGAGTTGGGGCTTGGCGTGGATCGCCGTGGCTGGCACCGCATCGGCCGTCGCCGCTATACAGGCGCGGCCAAGCTTATCTTGTAGGTCGCAGGTTGCGCTGCGGCCGAAAACCGCATAACCGTTTGTTTCACAAAATGCCTCGTGGCAGCGCTCAATGGGTTGAGCATGCGGCGACTTATCGCCTCTGCAGGGTAGGTGCCTCATTTTGACCATCTTTCAATGATTATGTTGTTCGATGATCGAGACTGATGGAAACTTAGCGGCTGAATCACCATTGTCGGCATGAAGGTGGTCGCCGGCTTTGTTTCAATTGGAGTTCTGCTCGATGCACAAGAAACCGTTCCGCAACGCGTGGCCGCGAGCAACCTGCGCACACCTCTGCGATGCAACGGGGCTCGACACAAGGTGAAACCGCGGCAGTTCCAGATCCGCATCCTACTGGCGCTTGTGGTGGCACTCTGCGGGGTGCCCGCTAACGCATATTCTCTCCTTACCCACGAAGAGCTCATCGATCTCAACTGGCAGTATTCTATTGTTCCTCTTTTGCTCAGCCGCTATCCCACCCTGACGCTGGCGCAACTCGACGAGGCGCGGGCTTATGCCTACGGCGGCTGTGTGATCCAGGACATGGGTTACTATCCGTTTGGCGACAAATCTTTCTCAAACCTGACCCACTACGTGCGCTCGGGCGACTTGGTCGTCAATCTCTTTCGCAATGCGCACAGCGCCGATGAGCTCGCCTTCGCCGTCGGCGCGCTGTCTCACTACGTGGGCGACTCCATCGGGCACTCCGAAGCGACAAATCTTTCCGTTCCCGTTGAGTTTCCCAGGCTGCGTGAGAAATACGGTCACGAGGTGAGCTACGCCGAGGGCGAGCATCAGCATGTACAAACCGAGTTCGCCTTTGACATTGACGAGATCGCGCATCACCGCATGGCGCCGGTCCGCTTCCTTCGTCACATCGGCCTCAAGGTGCCGGTGAAGCAGCTTGCGCTTGCTTATTACCAGACCTACGGACTGAGCAACGAGTTCTCACCCAGGCGCCAGCGCTTCAATGTTCGTGAATACCGTTTCATGGTGCATACCTTCTTCCCGCGCGTGGCGTACGCCATCACGCTCCTACGTCACCACCACGAGCCGGCAGAGCCGGAAACGCCGGATGCGGCGAAGATCGACAAGGAAGTGGCTGTGGTGGCCGCGGAAAACGACTGGCAGAAGTATGGCCGCCATGCGGGGATCGGAACCTACATGCTGGCCGGCGTTCTGTTTATCCTGCCCAAGTTCGGCCCACTGAAGCTGATCGACGTGAAAGGCCCAACCCCGGCAACAGAGGCCGCATACCTGCAAAGCGTGGTGGTATCAACGACGATCATGCACCAGATGCTCGCGCGGTTTACGCCTCCAGCCGCTACGCCTCAGTCCTCCGCGCCAGCTGGCCGACCAGTTTCCATGAGTCCATCTTCGAAGCCTATTCCGGCATTCATGATCGCCACCCCCTACACGCTGCTTCGATCCACCGACCTTCGTCATCCGCTGCCCAATCGCGATCTCGACACAGGTCGAGTGGTCGAACCTGGCGGCTATTCGCTCACCGACCGAACGTATGCCAATCTTCTCCACCGCCTCACGCGCCAGCCCGCGCGGCCCATCCCACCCGGCATCAAGCAGGACATCCAGGCCTACTATGCAGACCCGAACGCGCCCATCACGACAAAGCAGAACCCGGCGAAGTGGGCCCAGGTTCAGGCCGATCTCGCCACCCTCGCCGCCATGCCCACTAGCACGGAGCCGCAGCCCTATCCCACCTATGGCGATGACATAGCCGCGAGCGCGGAGTAGGCACTAAGTGCGCCCCAGGCCCCCGCAGACAGGTCTTCGCCCGTGGGGCGAAGGTCTCGACTCTGCTACCTGGGATTGCACGAACCTCACCGCCGACTCTTGCGCGTGAAGAGTGAAGGAGCCAGGTTGGGGACGTAGGGAGATATAGAGTTTCGTTCCAATTACTTTCCAACCCGCTGACTCGTTCAGGTCAAACCGAAAGGTCATTTTCATGGCGTCTTTGCCTATATTGGTTTTGAATAGCGGTTCTTCTTCTATCAAGTTCTCGGTGTATGGGACCGGCGACGGCGAACCGCAGAAACTCCACGAGGGCGCGGCCGACGGCATCGCTACCGATCAGGGCGAGTTCTGGATCAAGGATGCCAAAGGCAAGAAAGTGGTCGATGAGACTCCAGCCCTGCCTACCCGGGCTGTTGCCTTCAAACAAGTGGCTGACGCGCTGCATTCCAAGGACTTCCCAGCCCCGGCGGCGATCGGTCACCGTATGGTTTCCGGTGGCCCGACGGTGCAGGACAACCAGCGAATCACCCCTGCCCTGATCGAAGAGATGGAACGCTACACAGCCTTCGCACCTCTGCACACACCCATTGCCATCTACATCATGCGCGAAGCCATTCGCCTGTTTCCGGGTATTCCCAACTTTATCTGCCTGGACACCTACTTTCATCGACACATGCCCGAAGTCGTCACCCGCTTGCCGATTCCGGAGGAATATGCCGCGATGGGCGTACGCCGCTACGGCGCGCATGGCCTTTCCTATGAATCGATCGTTTATCAACTGGAGCCGGATGTGCCGCAGAAGCTCATCGTCGCGCACCTTGGAAATGGAGCGTCCATCGCGGCCATCCGGAACGGACAGGGCCTCGATACCTCGATGGGCCTCACGCCGCTTGGCGGCATCATAAGCAGCACACGGACTGGCGACATCGATCCCGGTGTTTTGTTGTTCATCCTGCGCAAGATTGCGGAGACGGCCAGAAACGCCACCGAGGCCGCCGACCTGTTGGAGGTGGTAGTCAGCAAGAAAGCTGGCCTCTTGGGCGTGAGTGAACTCTCCAGCGACATGCGCGACCTGCGCGACGCCATCGCGCATGGCAACGCGAAGGCGCGGCTTGCTGTAGAGAAGTTTACTTGGACGATTGCCAAGTGGATCGGAGGCTATGTGGCCGAGTTAGGCGGGCTGGACATGCTGGCCTTTACTGGCGGCATCGGAGTAAACGACATCGCCTCCCGCTCTGAAATCTGTGCGGGATTGGGCATGCTGGGGATCGTACTTGACGCCACGCGCAACAACATCCAAGGTGCGGGAGTGATTTCGGCAAAAAGCTCGCCAGTCACTGTGCGCGTCATTCCCCCGGCGGAAGATCTGATGATCGTCCGTCATGTAGTCCGGCTGCTGGGCAGTTAGCCGCTACCGCTTTTTCGTGTCGCGACCACCCCTGCAACACGATCATGCAAGCTGGACGCAATAACCTGTGCATTGAGAACATGAGCCGGGTCACTCTTTCAAGCTCTTGAGCATCAAGAGGCAGTCACGTGAGTCGTGCACCCTGTCCGGCCTAAGCTCCTGCGGGTGAACTTGGCGATTCGGACGTGCCTTGCAAGACCAAGTTCCTGGAGAAGCGTCCTGCCAGTTGCGTGTGAGCGTGAATCCTTGCCCTTTACTGCCCGCCACACTCTATCCCAATTTGCTCAATTTTGCCCCTGCAAGGCGCCTCGCAGCCTTCGATTGAGTTCGTGCAGTGGCCGAAGAAGAATGTCTCTCCGAATTATGCTCGTAGAATCGATCGAGCAGGACCGCATTCAACAGTGACTTGTTAACCTTGATGCGCCCGTTGTATTCGATAAACCCGAGTTTTCGAAATCGGTTCATAAAGAAACTGACGCGGGAACGAGTTGTACCGATCATCTCGGCCAAGGTCTCTTGCGAGATCCTGGGAAGGTATTGTTCCGGCTCGCCCGGCTTGCCGAATTCCGCCATCAACAGCAGAATCCTGGCCAGACGCTTTTCACTGGAGTTGAAAAGCTGATCGACCAGGTTGGCCTGGATGCGCATACTGCGCTCCAGCAGGACCTTCAAGAAGAGGTCTGAGAAGCTATGCTCTACATGCATTACACGGATCATCTCTTCCCGGCTGATTCTGAGAGCGGTGCAGGCGGTCATGGCAGTAGCCGTGGACAACCGAAGCCCAGGCATCGCCGCAAGCGCCTCTTCACCAACAAAGTCGCCCGCGGAAAGAAGCATGATGGTAGCTTCCTTTCCGGCAGCGGAAACGACTGTGACTTTCGCGCGGCCTTTCTGAAGATAAAGAACCGAGTCAGCGGGATCTCCCTGCGAAAAGAAGGCCTCCTTCGGCGCCAATTGGATGATCCTCCGGCCCAGGCCAGCGCTGGCCAGGAATGCGCCGGTATCGAATCCAGGCTGTTCAAGTTCAACCATTGAAGGGCCTCCTTCCGATTGCAGCCCTTGCAGGATGACACAGGAGGGATGGTCGATTTTGCTGGTACGATTCTAACGCTGGGGAAGCGCGATTTGTGAAGAATCATCTGCTGCAGTGGGGCGATCGTCTGCCTTCGCGCAAGCACCTGTTGCATCCTCCGCCGCTCCGCACTTCAATCCAACCTCACCTTAGAATTACTCCAACGGGGCGAACTGTTCAAGTTTGCTCATCCAGCCAGAAGTGTTTCAAGTACCTTTGAATCGCGTGAGGCCAGATTGAGTCTGATGAATTGCGCCGGGAATCTCAGCACAGAAACAATCGCCATAATCGTGTTGTAGCGATAAATGCTTCACGCTCAATACGACGGCGTAGAGTGTAAGGAAAGAACGGAACCGATGCCTCCAGATAAGACGCGTGATTTGGCCCTCAGCCTCGTTGCTCGCGAGGCCGATGCAAGTGCGACCTCTTTGCCGACCAAACCTGCAAGTGTGCGCGTCTATGAGAGGCTGCGTCGGCAACTCGGCGCACCAGTGGGAGTTGACGGTTTTCAGGCGCTGGCTTCCCGTGCTTTGGCTCTTGCCAAGTCGGAATCTCCCCGGCTCAGCGCCGTGCAGGTAACGGCGAATGGAGACTTGCGCGGTCTCGGCGAGATTGAATCCCTCATGGAAGCAGATGAGAACGGCGAGGCCGGGATCATTCTGATTGCGCAATTGCTCGGGCTGTTTCTCACTTTCCTTGGCGAGGCAACAACACTGCGTTTGATAGAAGACTTGCGCCTTCAATCGGACATCAAGACAGAGTCGACCGTGTCCACTGCGGACACGACAGACTCAGAGGCCGATCGACTGGTAAGAGCCGCGGCTTTCGGAGATCTTCTGCTGGAGATTGATCGATTGAGGAGCGTAAGCGAGCATATTGAAATCCTGGCAGACAAACATCCCGGCATGGAAGATGGACTTGTGAGTGTTGCGGGAAACATTCGTAGTATTGCGACGGTTTTGGACGTTTTCACACTGATCCGAAGCAAGGCTGGCGGTCCGCAAGACGAGGAACCTAACCCAGAAACGAATCGCTATATGAATTGAGTTCCGCCGGCGCCGGACCTAGCTCAGCTTTGGATGTCGACCATCCTCCCGCGGAGGTACTTCACGAAGAGACGGAGTCGCCCCACTGGCCCCAACGAGGCGTGCAACGGCTATCGAAATCCGCTGCATGGAGCAATGCACGGTTGAACATGACGACTCACCCAAAAACTCGAGATTTGGCCCACCGTCTTCTTGCTTACGAAGCCGTTGCGGGCAAGACTTCGGAGCCTTCAGAGTCCGCGACGCTTCTCGTCTATGAGAAGCTGCGCCAGGGTCTCGGCGAGTTTGCTGGAGTTGCCGGTTTTCAGTCGCTCGCTTCTCGCGCCCTTGTGTTGGCCCGAACAGAAGCTCCCAGCCTTAGCGCGGTGCGGGTTGCCGCGGACGGATCGTTACATGGCCTGGGCGAATCCGAACATCAAATGGACATTGACAAGGATCGGGCTCGCGAGTCCCCGGCTGGCGATGGAGGAGTCATCCTCATCGCCCGCCTACTCGGCCTGCTCCTTATCTTCCTTGGCGAAAGTTTAACGCTAAGCCTGTTGCGTGTTAAGTGGCCAGAGGCGGCCTTCGACGATAGCAATTCGGAGAACGGGAGAATAGCGTGAATACCCAAAACAAAGTAAAGATCAACAAACTTCCCACCGGTGTACCAGGTCTTGACGAGATAGTGGGCGGGGGGCTTCCCGAATTCTCGTTCAACATCATCGCAGGCGCCCCCGGAAGCGGCAAGACGACGCTGGCTCATCAGTTCGTGTTTGCCAATGCGAGCGCAGAACGTCCTGCACTCTACTTCACTGTTCTCGGCGAATCGGCCATAAAAATGTTGCGCTACCAGCAACAGTACACATTCTTCGACCCGGCCAAGCTGCCAGACTCCATCCGCTTTATCAACCTGAGCCAGGTCGTCCTGGAAAAAGACTTGGGTGCGGTCTTGGAGGAAATCACCAAAGAAGTCGAAAAAGCCAACCCTGCCGTCGTGGTTGTGGACTCCTTTCGTACCATGGTGCGCAAGCCGCAAAGTGATATGGACCTGCAAGCGTTCATTCAGCGGTTGGCGTTGTTTCTGGCCAGCTGGCAGGCGACAACTTTCCTGATTGGCGAGTATGCGGAGGAAGAGTTACGTGATAATCCAATATTTACCGTCGCCGATGGCCTGTTCTGGTTGCGCCAAACGGCGGAGCGGAATTCCATTGTGCGGAAGTTGCAGATTATAAAACTGCGCGGTCAGGATTCCGTACCGGGGTTGCACACCTTTCGTATTACCAACGCCGGAGTGCAGGCCTTCTCGCGCACGTTTGGCTTGACCGCGCGCAAGAGAAATCCCCCGGGTGATCGACGCCTTTCCTTCGGCGTTCCGGAGCTGGATAAGATGCTGGATGGTGGCGTGCGCGAAGGCGATAGCGTCCTCGTGGCAGGGTCTTCGGGAACCGGGAAATCCGTACTCGCAACCCAATTCATTGCGGAAGGCATACGCCACGGGGAACCGGGAATTGTGGCGGTCTTTGAAGAACGCCCGGAGGCGTATGCGGAACGGGCCACCAGCTTAGGTTTGGATCTGAAAACACCGCAGGAAGACGGGAAACTCACAATTCTTTATCTCCGACCTCTCGATCTGTCGGTGGATGAGACCATGCAGTCGATTCTCGACGCGGTGGAAAAGATCGGCGCCAAGCGCCTGGTGATCGACTCCCTTGCCGGCTTTGAGATGGCCCTGTCGCCCGGCTTCCGCGCAGACTTTCGCGAATCGCTCTACCGCATGATCTTCGCTCTGACAGGAATCGGCGTCACGATTCTCAGCACGGTTGAGGTGGATGAGTCTTTCACAGAATTTCCGTTTAGCACCTACTCCATTTCTTTCCTTTGCGATGACATCCTCCGGCTGCGGTATGTATCCATCGATGGCCAGCTTCGCAAGATCATGGTGGTGATCAAGATGCGAGGCGGAAATCATGCCAAGGAAATTCGCGAGTATGAAATCACTTCGAAGGGAGTTGTTATTCTGGGCAACCGCCTGACAGAGTATCAGGGACTCATCAGTGGAATTCCAGTACATACGGACCGATCCGACTTGAAGGAAGAGCCGTCACAGGAGCCGGGGATGGGGAAGAGACGCTGAGAAAACACCTGATGCCGCTTCGCTCGACTGCGTGTCCGGGAGTGGTGTCCGGTCAGCTCCGGATGACCCAAATCTCTTCCACAAATCGAACACGCCGGCGACCGGTGTAATGAGGACGTGGATTTCAGGCCGCATTTGCCGCCCGCATTTCCATTCGTTCTGAGCTTCGAAGCTAGCAAATTGGATTGAGAGTGTCACGTTGGGGACAGATATCCGCGTTCGTCTTGTTCAAGATTCTGGTGCCTTATCCGGCAGGTCTTCGAATCCAATATCTTGCACCGTAATTGAATCAACGCAAAGGGGACAGCACAATGAAGTCAGGTACCGAGAACGAGGTTGCAGGCATGGTCCACGAAGTGAAGGGCGTGATCAAGGAGAAAGTGGGCCAAGTAACGAACGATCCCAACCTGGAAGGCGAAGGTACCGGCGAGAAAATTGCCGGGAAGATCCAGAATGCAGTTGGCCACGTGCAAAAAGTCATTGAAAAACCTTGAGTCCAGTCTCTTGCAGGCCAATGAAGCTCAGTGGGGGCAGTCAATCTGAAGAGATCGGTCATTAGAGAATCCATGACTTCGCTGCTTCTGTTCATGATGATGGCTTCATCGTGAACAAATGGAAGCGCCTTGAATTGCCAACCGAGCCGAGGGCGGCAACGCGAGTTCTTGCGGCCGATTAAAAGTTCTATCGGCACCTAACTCGCCATTGTTCCCGTTCAGGGCTAGGACGCACCAGGGACCTCGTCATTTCTAAATCACACCGGCTATAAAGTTGACTTCGGACCGATGGAGGGTTTCCGCCTTTGCGCCGCACTCTGCAAGTAAGACGGGGGACATGGTAAGCACCGGACAGTGCGCAAAGGCCAGCACTTTGTATACAGTGCCGGCGCGCGTGATTGCGGCAAAGTGGGACGCGCCATGAGCGCCCAGCACGATGAGGCTGGCCTGCTGGGCTCTGCCTTGATAAAGCAGTTCCTCTGTCGGATCCCCGAGGGCCACTCTTGTTCGTACGCTGACTTTGTGTTTCAACTTGACTGGAACCAGAGCGGGCAACTCGGCTTCAATTTCGTGGATGGTGCGGTCGCCGAGGACCTCGGTGCGCTTCTGGGGCGGAATGACCTGCTGCAGGATCAGGCTGGCCTTATGCTTGGCGGCGAGTTCCGCGCCAAAGTTTGCCACCACTCTGCTGGCCTCTGGCTCGCTGACGTCACAGAGGATATTACGGGTGACAGGGTTGTGATATGTACCCTCGACCACGTTGGGGCCAACAATGCACACAGGGACGGCGGCTGCGCGGAGCACTGCCTCGGTTACTGAGCCCACCAGCAACTTTCCGACCGGGCCTGGAGAATGAGCGCCCATCACAACACGGTCGATCTTCCGCTCGCGCAAGAAAGTGAGGATCTGGTCGGCGGGCAAACCGGGCCGGACCACGATCGTGCAGGGGATGCGAAGATCTCTGGCGCGCTGGGCTAGAGGTTCAAGGCGGAGCTTCTCAAAACTGCCAGCGGCATAGTCATAGCCGCAGAGCGCCGAATCCTCTGATGCGGCCACATCTGAACCGCCAAATGCATGAAAAATAATGAGGTCCGCCCCAAGCCCAGCGGCCTCTGCTAAAGCAAAGGAAAAGGCTTTCTCCTCAGGAACCAACTCGGACGCGAAGAGGATGGTGGAGGGACTGCTCCAACCTGGCTTAAGGGCGGCGGTCATGAAACCACCTCAACTGGAGGAAATCAGACTACCCCGACCTCTTACCGGTTTCTGAGCAATTCTGCATACCCTTTTTGACATCGCAACCGGAAAATGGCTCAGGATGCCACGCCAAGGGCAGCTACCGGGCCGCCCGCGATTACATCCCCTGAAGCCAGGATTCTTTCCCACTGAGTTCGTCGGGAACGCAGAAATCGAACTGCCTTGAGGTCACGGTGCGTGCTTCAACTCTCCACCGCCTGATCGCGAAAAACCGGCAACTACTGCTTCGGTGGCGACAGGATTCTTTCTTTGATTCATCTTTACAAAGAGAATACTTCCATCAGAGTGATCGTTCTGGCCAGTGGGCGGCACTGGTACTTGTCCCCAGAGAGCTTCCTGGGAAGGCCAAATGATCTAGTGGGCAAACAGCCACCGATGAGAGCGCGCTGACTTTGATCCCGACTCCAAAATGTTTGACTGCTCCTTATAAGGATAGGTGATGGGCTTCTCTGCTTCTCCTAACCGCCTATGTCGCCCGATAAACGCAACGATTCCTGGATTTCTTTAGACCGTGGCTGGCTGAATCCGGGGAGACTTCCCTATTTCACATTTGCATCCCGCAGGAGCTTGGCCCGCCGTTCTTCGTATTCCTCGCTTGTGATCTCTCCGGCGGCATATCTCCTTTTCAGGACTTCCAGGGGCGATTGCATTTGCCGGTAAGTGGATCGGCGCATCGGCATCATGAATGACAAGAAGATCATCCAAAAGAATATCCAGACAATCCACCAGATCCAGTGCATTCCACCAAAATAGTAGTACATCGCTTAACTCCCATAGTGTGCGGTCAATCGTGCTCTCCTGGTGCCGGTCGGTTAGGAAATGACTTGGTCGGATAGCGCGAGCTTGATGCCAAGACCTCTACGACTTGCCTTCCAACTGACGGACCGGTAATAGGTTCGCAGCGGCGCGACACTGAGTGAGATCAATCTACGGCTGGCAAACATGAGTTGGCTGTACACAATTGACCATGGTTCGTGAGTAGTGTGCGGCGAATTCTAAAGCTCATTGTGGCTGTGCGATTCTCTTCTCGAGCTTCCCTTTATCCTCCGTCAGCATCGTCGCTTTGGACGCAATGAAGCAGCCTGGCGGATATGTATAAGTTTGCTCAGAGTATTCACATACAACGTGGAAGACTGCATATGCAGCAGACAGAACGTTTCCTCGACGAGGTGAACACAATGTCCCAGAGCAAATATGACACCGCGGCGGACCTGCATATTTACGCAGCCCACGCCCACACTGCCGCCGCAGCCGCGCACCGCCGTGGCGATCACGAAGCCGCGGAAGAGCTGAGCTCAAGGGCTCAGGACTACTCGATGGCGGCTTCTGAGAAAACATTTGAGCTCGCCAAACTAATCCACGTCCCTATGCGGGCTTAAATTGTTTTCAATCACAACCTGACGATCATTGGAGACATGTGAATGGCCGCTCCAAATACTACTTTTAATTTGCAATCAAACCATCTCATTCAGCCGGAAGCACGGAATAAGATATTCGGAGCCGATTCAACATCCTCCCTTCAACTGGCGCCTCGTCCGCAACGCCCGGCCAGGATCGCGGTGATTGGGAATCACCTTCCGAGGCAGTGTGGGATTGCAACCTTCACCACAGATCTGTGTGACGCGATCGCTGCCGAATACGGAGCTGCCCAACTATCGGTCGTAGCAATCAACGACGGGCAATCATCCTACCTGTACCCCGAGCGGGTGCGATTTGAGATCTGCGAAAGCGATCTCGCGTCCTACAGAGCGGCCGCCGAGTTCTTGAATGCAGAAAATGTCGATCTGGTGTGTTTACAGCATGAATACGGAATTTTCGGAGGCAAATCCGGGAATAACATTATCGAGTTGCTGAAGCATCTGAAGATGCCGGTCATCACAACTCTGCATACAGTGCTTCGCGAACCGAACCTGGACCAACGGGTTGTAATGCACAAGATTGCCGCACGCTCCGAGCGACTCATCGTCATGAGCCAACACTCTTCGCGTATTCTGCGGGAGGTCTTCAGGGTCCCGGCCGGGAAGATCGACCTGATTCCTCATGGCATCCCCGACTTGCCTTTTGAGCAACCGGACCTCTATAAGAATCGCTTCTCTTGCCAGGGCAAGAGCGTCCTTCTCACGTTTGGGCTGCTCTCCCTTAACAAGGGGTTCGAAAGTGTCATCCAAGCCATGCCGGAAATCCTAGCCGATCATAGCAATGCAGTCTACATGATTGCGGGCGCCACTCACCCCCACGTCCGCGCCCGTGAAGGGGATCGCTACAGGCTCGAGTTACAGGCCCTGGCCAAGAAACTTGGAGTGGAACGGCAGGTCCTGTTCGTGAATCGGTTTGTCGCTCCCGAAGAGATGGCTGCGCTGGTCGGCTCGGCCGACATTTACATCACTCCCTATTGCCACGAAGCGCAGGCGGTATCGGGAACCCTGGCATATGCCATGGGCGCGGGGAAGGCCATCATCTCCACTCCATATTGGTACGCCGCGGAAGTGCTGGACCATGGACGCGGAATGCTGGTGCCGTTTGAAAGCCCGGCGGCCATCGCAAAAGCGACGATCGCGCTGCTGGACGACGACAAGGCACGCCAGGCAATGCGCGAACGCGCCTATCTTTATTCTCGGCCTATGATCTGGAAAAGGGTTGCCCAGACCTATATGGCCAACATTTTGCGAACTCGCGTCCGCCCTGCCGAGCAGGTTCAAATTGGGCGTGCCATCCAGACAAATACGTGGAAAGCCGAACAGCGCGTTGTAAATGCCTGAGCGATCAAAGACATATTTTCTTCGTTATTGCCGGAATTGTGAGCAATTCGGAACAGACATCCGCCCCCAACTTTAGAACACTGGTCCTGCAAGTGCCGCGGGATGCTCGTACAGAGGGCATTCTTCCGCTTCCTGGGCCCGTTCTTCGATTTGCAATGTGGCCTTGATCGTCGTGACGGGCGGTAAATCCATTCTTGGCGTTCACGCGATCATTCCACGCTTATGAGGCCGACGATTTCCTTGCGCTACGCAGGGCCGAGCGCACAATCCTGAAAGGAGCAACTGTCATGGCTCACTCGGAAATTAACGCGCTCGACATGGTTCCGACATTCGACCTTGCTCACTTTCTTGCCTGCGCTGGAACGGGCAGAAGAATTGTCCACTGCGATCCAAAAGGTGCATTATTCTCCCAGGGTGACCGGGCCGATTGTGTTTTCTATCTCCAAAGCGGGCGGTTAAAAGTCACCGTCGTATCGGCGAACGGCAAGGAAGCTACGATTACGCTTCTCTCCGCCGGGGACTTTATCGGAGAGGATTCGCTTACTGGAACCGCCGAACACCGATCAGCCACTGTGACTGCAATCACGTCGTCGAATGTGATGAAGATCACTCGAAGTGAAATGATCCGGGTGATGCATGACGAGCACGCATTCTCCGATCTGTTCTTGTCTCACCTCCTCGCTCGAAGCATCCGAACTCAAGCAGATCTTGTCGATCAGCTCTTCAACTCCAGCGAAAAGCGGCTGGCAAGGCTGCTCCTTCTAATGGCCGAATTCGGCGAGCCTGGAGAACCGACAAAGTTCATTCCTCCCGTCACGCAGGAAACCCTTGCAGAGATGGTCGGCACTACCCGTTCCCGCGTCAGCTTCTTCATGAACCGCTTTCGCAAACTCGGGTTCATTGATTACAACGGCCGCATCCAGGTTCACAAATCGCTACTCAAAGCAGTCCTTCTCGATCGCCTTCCCGAGAACGAAGCTCAGCAGCCACGCCTTGTCCCCAAACCGGCAAGCTCTTCTGACCGCTCCATGCCGAAGCTTTGTGCTTGAAGACTTGTTCTGAAGCCCCCCTGCGTCCTCGTCCCATTGCAATAAAAGCTGACCCATAATGAAGGAGCCGTCGGCCTGTTAGGATCCCTGCGTTTTACAAGGAATGAGTTTCTGAGGCCGAACGAATCAGCCCCGGTTGTTCGTTCGCAGCAAGAGCCAGAAGAATGAGCGCCGTACCCGCATACGCGAGTGGGTCGCGGGCCTGGCCAAAAGAGAATTCGGTTGCCTTCGCCTCCAAGCAATCTCCTTCCTCAGCGACCAATTGGAAGCAACGCCTCAATACGAAACATCCAACAGCAGAAAGGAGCAGATCCCACATGATTGCTCTGTATCTAAGAATGCGGCTCGCAATTGAAGTCTTCATCGCCTGACCCTACTCCGACCCTGTGGGGATGGATGTACATTCTTGCTCGCTGAAAAGGCCCATGGCCGCCAAGCCTCTGCTGGAAGGGCCGACGACTGTTTAGAAGGGTTGCTGCCCTCGGGAGGATATGCCACTTAATCTGCATCGCTCGCGCCGTGTGCGTTGCGGATAAAAACCTCTGAATCAATCCGGGAATGCCGTCACAAACTCCGCCCCATTGGCAGCGCGCCTGTTCCGTTGGATCCAGATAGGCTCGGGCGCTTCGCAAGATTGCCGATTTGCAAAGGGCAGACTCTCAATCGCCTTCATAAGGACAGCCAAACCGTTACCCTTCGCATAAAATGCATCGGCCGTCACGCCGCATGGGACCTGGTTTCCGGAAAACGCACCGCTCATCGCTATCACACGGACAGCTGGGAATCGGCAGCGGACTACAGGTAGCAATTCAAAGCCAGACATGCCCGGCATGTTGAGGTCGGACAGCAGAATTTCTGGAATCTCCTGGTTAATCTCGGCCAGGGCGGCCAGGCCATCCGACGCACATCGGACGCGATGTCCGAGTACCCTGAGAACCTCTGCGAGGGAGGTTCGCACGGATTCCTCATCCTCGACGATCAAGATGGAAGCTTTGAGTTCTGGCATGTCTCGCTCCGACAAACAAAGTTGATAATTATCGCCAGTATCTCAGTGCTTCATTTTCAATTCTGGTCAATTATGACCGGTCCTGGTACTCTTGGCGAGCTTGGGCCGGCCGGCCCCTCGACGCATTCGGGAGGCCAGGCTCCACTGCGGTATCATCAGGCATTCGATCATGGATAACTACTTTCAGCAAAGAATTGTGTACTTGAATGCGGCCGTTGTATGCGATAAATCCCAGCTTGCAGAAACCGATTCATGAAGAAGCTCACGCGAGAACGCGTAGTCCCAGTCATTTCCGTAAGCGTCTCTTGACAGATTGATGGAATCTGCGTTTCCGGTTCGCCCGGCTCGCCATACCCTTGCGGTTGCCCACCGACGTTCGGTTACAGTGCGGGAAAGCGCGATAGCAACCACCGTTGGGACAACCGTTCCCTTAACTACTCGGACACAGTTGTCCTAGGGATCTGACTATCTAGCACGATTGACCTTAGTGCTTGCCCCCACCCACGTGGCCGCGCCCATCGCGAACTTCGTTTCCTTTGAAGTGGGCAACTTTATCAAGACGGTTTGAAGGCTCCGCTTTCTCCCCGCGCTGTGGCTTCGGTCCGCTATAACCGTGTTCCGGATGAAAGCGATTGTTGACGTGTCCCCGGAAGTTCTCAGGACCATGAAACCATGGACCAGCGCCGATGAAGACGCCACCTGTGAACCATTCCGGCCCGTAATAGCCGTAGGGGGCACAGTCATAAGGTGCAGCATCGTAGTAACCGTACGGACACTCGGGCGCGACTCCGATCTCGACGCTAATCTGGGCAGGTGATTTTGGAACGGTTGCGATCATAGCGCATCCCACAAAAGCTGCCAGGACAGCGAACTTAAATCCTTTCATATGAACCTCTCACTATTGGGGACCTTTGTCGAGCGCCCCCAAGCTTTTCAGGATAGAGACCTTGATCGTCGGTGTCTGAGCAGAAACGACCACCGCACGGCATGGGCAATGCCGAGTTATCTCAGAAAGAGAAACAGGCGCTAAGCTGCTCTGCGCTTCCGTGTTTTGACCATCTCGCGAAACCACCACACAGAGATGACCACACAGAGAGATGGGTTCGCTTTCTGGCGAACCCTCTCCAGAGGCATTAAGGATGGGCAAGATTGGGGGTGTGTACGGGGACTTGGGAGGGCTGCGGAGAAATGGTTACTGCGTGGAATTGCTTCAGGATGCCTCTTTGGTTGAACTGTACGAGAGTGCTCGCTCCTCTTTCTGTGCAATATCGCTCACATCCGTCTACTCAATTCAAGCCGTCTGGACGAAGGCACTCGAATCACGGCCGATTGATCTACGCGGGGCTGCTTCACCGGAACGAGGAAAGAAAGAGCCGCCGCAGGATCTACTCCTTTGGGCTGATTTGCGGCTGATTGTTCCCACGAGCGGAGTGTCGGCGGTCAGTTGTGACCATACATCCGCATGATGCTGTTCTAAGATGATGCGTGCGGAAGACATCAGTCACTTCAAAGTGCCCCGATTTACCTGTAGGTCAAAGTTGCTCAAAGAATCGCGAAACCTCAGGTCACAATGGGTTTAAACAAGTTCTGGGCCGGTTTTGTTCTCATTTTATGCTTTGCAGTGCCTTATGCGGTATGGGGACGGGTTGTAGTGATCGTGCACCATCATCACCACCGCCCCAATCTTAATCAGTAGTCGGTCCAGGCTGAGAATCGGCAAGGCTGAAGAGCCCTCGGAGCAAAGGCAGATCACTATCACACTCAAGGACGAGAGAGGTTAATACGCAATGGAGCAATCAGTATTCGAACACGTGGGCCAACAGATTGACGATTCAACGCACAAGGCGACCCGGGCGGCGTCTGCGGTTGCCGACGCGCTGGAAGACAGTGTCTTAGCTGCCAAGCGCGCGGCCAGAGATGGCACCGCCGCCGCCGCGGAACTTCTTTACAACACAAAGAGGCGCTTCGAGCGACACCCGCTTGAAACCGCCGCAATAGCATTTGCGGCCGGCATTGCGACTGGAACAGTGATCGGCTGGATGATGAAGCGGGGAAAGTCACAGAAACAAAGCGAATAACCTGGAATAGTAACCAGTAGCCTGGGTTGGGCTACGCCGTCATCCTGACGACGATTCCGGCAGGCTTCGTCGGCACCAGCTCGTATCTCAGCTCGAAGTTTAGAGCGTGGTCCGGTAAGGGGCCTAAGAAAATGGGGACACCTGATTCGAATCACGCCCCCGAGAACGCTCTCGCGAAGGTGACCCACGGCGCTTTTGGCAATACTGCGGCTCTTCCCGCACCGGATGAGTCCCAAATCCCCGCAAAGGCAAAGAACCATAACATTCGTGTCTCCCCTGCTGTCCTCGATGCAGCGGCAAAAAACGGGGATGAACTGCTTCGCTCCTTGCACACGGCTTCTGCGGGCCTCACACAAACCGAGGCCGACTCGCGAGGGCGCACTGAAGGACCGAACGAGGTTGCGCAGGAGCGCCAGCGCGGCTGGTTCATCAGTCTCCTGATCATCCTTCGAAACCCGCTGGTCATTCTGCTGGCGGTTCTGTCGTCGATCTCCTTTGCCACCGGCGATCCACGTGCTGGAAGCGTCATGGCGGGCATGATCGCGTTGAGCGTCACTCTCCGATTCTTGCAGGAAGCTCGCGCAGGCGCGGCCGCGGCGAAGCTCAAGGCGATGATCCACGTAACCGCCACGGTGGTCCGGGACGGCAAGCCCCAGGAGATACCCCTTCGCAACCTCGTTCCCGGAGACATCATCAATCTATCCGCGGGAGACATGATCCCAGGCGACGTGCGGGTTCTGTCCGCGAAAGATCTGTTTGTCAGCCAAGGAACTCTGACTGGAGAGTCGCTCCCTGTCGAGAAGTTTCACGATGCCGACCCGAAAGCAACAAACTCACCGGTCGAGCTCAAGAACATATGCTTCATGGGCACGAGCGTCCAAAGCGGCACAGCGACCGCGGTCGTTGTCGTTACGGGAGTCCATACCTATCTCGGCACCATGGCGAGTTCCATCACCCAGGAGGGAACTCCGACGAGTTTCGACCAGGGCCTGAGCCGTTTCACATGGCTCATGATTCAGCTCATGGCGGTCATGGTTCCCCTGGTCTTCTTCATCAACGGGTTTACCAAGCACGATTGGAAGGGAGCATTCTTTTTCGCGATGGCTGTGGCCGTTGGCCTGACGCCGGAGATGCTGCCCATGATTGTCTCCGTCTGCCTGGCTAAGGGCGCGCTTGCGATGAGCCGGAAGAAGGTAATCGTGAAGCGGCTCAACGCCATTCAGAACTTTGGCGGAATGGACGTGCTCTGCACCGATAAGACCGGTACACTCACCGAAGATCGGGTCGTGCTGCAACGGCACTGCAACGTCGCAGGGCGAGAAACCAATGAAGTGCTCCGCGATGGCTACCTCATCAGCCATTTTCAGACTGGCCTGAAGAACCTGCTTGACACTGCAATTCTGAATAGCTCCGACTTTCACGAGCAAGTCCTGATTGAAAAGTACAAGAAGCTCGACGAGATCCCGTTCGACTTCACCCGGCGGATGATGTCCGTGCTCGTCGAGAATCCTGAGGGCAAGGCCATCCTTCTGACCAAGGGAGCCCCGGAAGAGATCTTCCATCAATGCTCGCAATTTGAGCTCGACGGGAAGTTGTCACCCATGGACCCTGCGTTGATGAAGGGGCTGAAGAACCAGTATGCAAGTCTGAGCAATGATGGATTCCGGGTTCTGGCTGTTGCGGTAAAGGAGTTGCCGCCGGGGAAGACAGCCTGCACAAAAGAAGATGAACA
This sequence comes from uncultured Acidobacteriaceae bacterium, assembly GCA_963828325.1. Lineage (GTDB taxonomy): Bacteria > Acidobacteriota > Terriglobia > Terriglobales > Acidobacteriaceae > Telmatobacter. Next base: position 439,224 of record CAWHEK010000029.1, on the reverse strand, counting down.
CGATCTCGTGCTGAAGGGATATGTCGCATTCCTCGACCCGCCCAAGCCCTCCGCTTCAGCAGCAATTGAAGCGCTGCACAAACATGGCGTGACGGTAAAGATCCTTACCGGCGACAACGACCTGATAAGCCGCAAGGTTTGCTGTGACGTCGGGCTTCTTGCCGACCCGATGCTGTTGGGTGATGAAGTGGAGAAAATGTCCGACCCCGAATTGGCCGACGCGGCAGAAACAACCACGCTCTTCGCCCGCCTCTCTCCGGCGCACAAGCAGCGAATCGTTCGTGTCCTGCGCAGCAAAGGCCACGTTGTCGGATTTCTGGGTGATGGAATCAACGACTCTCCCGCACTGCGTGCCGCGGACATCGGCATTTCGGTGGATACTGCGGCCGACATCGCAAAGGAATCGGCCGATCTGATCCTGTTGCAGAAGGACCTGATGGTGCTCGAAGGGGGCGTCATGGAGGGACGAAAGGTCTTCGCCAACATCATCAAGTACATCCGCATGGGAGCCAGTTCCAACTTTGGGAACATGTTCAGCGTGCTGGGGGCGAGCGCCTTTCTGCCATTCCTCCCCATGGCCCCGATCCAAATCTTGACCAACAACATGCTCTACGACTTCTCTCAGGTTCCGATCCCCAACGATGCGGTGGACGACGAACAGGTCGCGCATCCGCGGCCCTGGAATATTGGAGAGATCAGGCGGTTCATCCTCTGCATCGGCCCCATCAGCTCGATCTTCGACTACACGACTTTCTTTGTCATGCTCTATCTATTCAAGTGCTGGGATCCATCCCGCGCCCCGCTCTTTCAGACGGGCTGGTTCGTTGAGTCCATCATGACGCAGACCTTCGTGATTCATATCATTCGCACGAATAAGATTCCTTTCTTCCAGAGCCATGCAAGCTGGCCGTTGCTGATCACCACATTCACCATCATGGTCTTCGGAGCGTGGCTGCCGTATTCTCCGTTGGCCTCTTCGCTGGGCCTGACGCACCTGCCCGCGATGTATTGGCCGATCCTCCTGCTGACGCTCCTTGCCTACACGGGCCTTACACAAGGAGTCAAGGTTTGGCTGTTGAGGATGAAATGGATCTAGGCCCCGGCAAGTCAACCACGACTTTAGGCAGTTCGATGGAATTCCAAGTGCGGGCCCGATCCACGAGAACGCATTTCGACGTCTTCCGAAGTTTCTCGTCCGGAAGCGCTTCAAGATGCCATTGCGAAGCAGAAGACTGCATCGGATCGGTGGCATTGAGCTTCTCCGGGTGGCAGTATTGGATGCAGACGACGGCATCTTCTTAACTTCAAGTCTGTTCCTCGGCATTGCGGCGGCGCATGGAACTCACCGCAGCATCCTGGTCGCCGGGCCGCCGACCTGGTGTCCGGAGGGATGTCCATGGCCGCGAGCGAATACGTTTCCGTGCACTCGCAGTCGAACACCGAAGAGGCTGCACTGGCTCTCAAGCGGACAAAGCTCAAGCAAGACAGCGAGGGCGAACGCCAGGCACCGACGGCGATTTATTTGGCCCACGGCCTTGAACCGCTACGCGCTGCAGCCATCATCAACTTGGAAATCCCCCAAAGCGCATTCCGCCTTCAGCTCTCATAAGCTCCAGTTGTCGAGCGGTTCGTGCCAAACCATGTTGTCCAGGATTTGTTGGCCTTTCCGCTCGATCCATCGCTCGGTGATCCAACCGCCGGACAAGATCATGGCCACCAACAGACATCCTCCTACGGTCGTCACGAGAACATCCCGAACCGATGGCCGCGGTGACATCGCTCTTGTACCGCAGGCCAGGCAGACTTCATTCGCACTCGATCCTTGGGTTTTGTCTGATCCGGTTAGAGACCTCCGGATCTTCGCGAAGATTTCCTTCGTCATCCCCATTTGGTTCCTCCTCATCTTCCTCTTCGTCGTGTAACCCTCTGGTTTCCATTGCCGCGTAGGCCGCCCGCTCCCGCTTGTACCTCCGGACATCAAGCAGTTGTTCTCCGACCGTGTGTTTGGGAGCGAAACAGTATTCGACGTACGCTTCAAAGAGCGACTGATTCCGAATGCCGCGCTTCATCAGATCCCCGTGGTGGTGTTTGTAAAGGTCCTTGAGAGCTTCGGGCGTAATGATGTGGAAGCGTCTTTTTCCCTGGTCGGCGACTGAAGCCTGAAGCCAGTTCTGCTCAATCCAGAAAACGACTTCCGCCTTCCGAACATGCAACGCGCTCGCCAGGCTTTCCACGGAGAATAGATCGCACCGGATTTCACGCAAGCTGAGGCGATTTCTCCTGAGCATATTGCGGATCGCTTTGGGAGTTCGGTCGATCTTCTTTGCGACCTCTTCGATGGAACCCTTAACCAGTTCCTCTCGAACGATCTCCAATTCGGATTCCGTCCATCGTCGGTGATCCTTCCGTCCCTTGATCCCGTGCTGGATGATCAAGCGCCAGCAAGCCTCCTTGGGGCGCCCTGTGTGGCGCTGCAGGCGCACTACAAGTTGCTCGAGTTTGTTGCCTGAAAGCACCTTGGCCTGAGCAGCCATGGCCATAGCTTCGGGACTCCACTCGCAGGACCGCTCCGGCAATTTGGGGAGAGTTGCCATATGCGTCTCGATAACCGATCTCCGGTGATTGCCAGGGCAAATTACTTGACTGGGCCTGCGGAACCTCTGGAGGAGTCGCTCTCTCAACGCGAAAGCCATGGCCCACGTTGCTCGCAGAAGCGCGATCCGATTCATCGCGTCGAGGACGCCGTCAAACCCCTGTTGTCTCGAAAACTCGTGCGGCTTTCCGCAGAGGCTTTGAGGAGCCTCCTACTTACTAAAGGCATTTGCAAAGGCATTTTGGGGCACGCCTTTGGGCGAGAAATAAATGAAGTTCGCCTATACTACTGTCAAGACGGTGGTTAATCCCCCCACGGGCAGATGCTCGCGAATGCCGCCAACTGGTCCTAATTGGGAAGAGCTGACGTGGAGCTGGGCCTATACGACAGGGCACCAAGCTTCTGATCAGAAATTGGAGGCCGCTGCGAAAGCAGCATGGTCGTACTCTCTCTTGTGCGCACGGACTTACCTAAACGATCAGGACGCGGCACGCGAATTGATGGAGCATGCTGTTCACAATACATGCCGGTACGTTGCGCGTCATCCGGAAGCTCCTCCGGAAAAACTAACCAACCGTATCAAAAGCGTCATTCGGCGCCGGGCGAGACAGCTTTCGGCGAGGCGGAGCCGCGAGCTCCCATTTGGATTGACGCTCGATATGGAAGCGCTTCTCGCCGGTGAATTGGAAGCGGAAAAAAGAGTCTTTGCGAATGAATTGCTTTCCCGAATGTCGCCATTCGCACGCGCCATCGTCAATCGGCGCGCGAGCGGATATCCACAGTACATCGAGCAAGTCAAGCCGGAGTTGAACGGGCTCTTCCGCGAGGAAGACTATCCCTCCGCGGAAAAGTTGAGGAAGAAGTTCGGCGTCAAACTCGAAGTGTTGCCCATCCCCTCAGGCGCCGACTTCCGCGTGCAGATGTCGGCCGAGGAGCAGGCGCGGGTCTCGCGTGAGATCGACGCCAATGTCCGCGAATCGCTGATGCGCGGAACTGAAGACCTCTGGAAGCGGCTGCGCGAGGTGGTCGCCCACATGGTCGACCGGCTCAACGAGCCGGAGTCGCGCTTCCACGGTTCCTTGGTCACCAATGTTCTGGACCTGGTGGAAATCCTGCCGCGGCTCAACGTCAACGGCGACGCGGACCTCAACCGCTTTGCGGAACAAGTCAAAGAGCGGCTGTGCAACTACTCCGCTCAGGATCTCAAGAAGCATGACCTGCTGCGCGTCACGACGGCCGCCGATGCTGCAAACATCGTCGCCGAAATGGATGGCCTGATGCGCAGCCGGGAGGCGGCATTACCCGCTGAGACCCCGAGCGCCGACGAGATCTTCAACCGCATGTCCGCGTACATGGAGGCGCCCGCGGCGGCATGAGACATGAGACGCCAACCTCACTGCGTATTCAAAAGGCCCGTACCACTCTTATCCTGGACCATCCCTTTTTCGGCTCGCTCCTGTTCGGCTTGAAGGGGCACGAGTGCCGGTCGATTCCAACGATGGCCACAGATGGTGTGTCGCTCTTCTATAATCCCGAGTTTGTTGAAACGCTGAACGCTGCGACACTGGCCGGGACCCTGGCGCACGAAGTCATGCACCCGGCCCTGCACCATCATGTGCGCCGCTCCGGGCGCGATCCGAAACGGTGGAATGTAGCGTGCGACTTCGCCATCAATCCCTTGCTTGTTGACGCCGGACACCGAGATTATCCACCACCGTGAGCGGTGGGCCAATGAGTTGTACCTTGTCTACGCCGATGGGAGGACGCTGAAGCTCACTGAGACGCCGGCGAAGAAGGAGGGCGAAGCCGATGGAGAATGCACACCTGCGGTTCGGGCTGCTTGAATACGTGCGCATCACGGAAAAGGCCTCGACCCGCATTCGCCTGCGGGTCGATCGCTATATAGGGGAAGATCGGCAGGCGCATCTTCTGAGCGTCTTCGGCAACGACTCGGATGTCGGCGCGATCACGGCGGCAGTTCACGAGAAGGCCGCATTCAGCCTGACCTTTCCCGACGGCGAGACAAAGGACGTCTCGCTCGGCGAACATGCCTCCTGCTACAAAGGGGCTGTGACTCTGCCGGGCCGGAAACATCCTGTGCGTCATCTGCTGGCGGTGTCCCAGGAACTCCACACCAATGGGAGCGCGGGTCGAACTATCCTGTTGCGATACCGGCGCGAGGAGGCGTGGGCTACGCTGGTGAGCTTCCTGGGGCTGCCTGCCGATCCGACATGGGCAGACCACATCCTTGGGATCGTCGAGGGAAAGAAGAGGATCGAGGAGATCGACGGCATCGGTTGCCAACCGGTACTGATCTCCGCGACGACCGAGGAAGTGCTTGAGTGGATCGGGGATGGCCTGCGTTCGGGGAGACTCGCATTCCCGGAGAATGATGGGCTGATCGTCTGGCCGCGAATCGTGATTGCGACGATGTTGGGCCAGTGTGCAACGATTTGAAATGGTCAGAGCCCTCAATTCTTGCTGGAAAGCCCATAGGTACCCGTTGGCAGAGAGTTTCACTCCACAGTTGGAACTGCACAAGATGCAGTAGCCAGGCGTGTTGTTGACCACGGCGCAAATATGGTCTAATATTTAGATGGTAATGGAGGGCCTATGCCACAGCCAGCACTGAAACTGAAGCAGGCCAGCGCGGTTCTGAAAGTTGAGCCGAAAGAGTTGCAAAACCTGGTGCAATTTGAAGTGGTCAAGCCGAAGTGGGTGGATGGCGCCTATCTCTTTGACAGAGAGACGCTTCTCACAGCGAAGGTTGCGTTGCGCCTGAAGGAGTCCCTGGGAACACGCGCCAATGTTCTCTCCAGGCTCATCGCTGTTTTTCGCGCCTCCGAAAAGAGGCTTCGTAAGGAAAACCCGGAGTACGTGGTCTTTACCTGCCGCTTTTCGGCTGCCGAGGAGCCGATCAAGCTGGGCGTTCCCTTTCGATCGCTCGGGGAGCAAATCGAGCAGGGTATGAGCCGGGCAGAACTCTACCGCGACCTGCCGCGCGGGCGGAAACGGCCCGGATGGAAGAAGGAGTTCCTCGATTCGCTTTCCGATGCGGCCCAGGATATAGGGGAGATTTCGGAAGAGGAAATCCAGCGCACGATCCGCAGCTATCGCGCTGAAAGGCGCCAGCCGGAGATTACCGTTGCAGCCGAAGTCTAAAAAGCGAAAGCAACGCGCCGTGGTGGACACGAACGTTGTCGTGGCGGGCATCTCCGGCTTCCGGGAACAATACGTTCCAGGCCGGGTTCCGAGCGCCGACCTACTCCACCGCTGGGCCGGTGAGGAACACTTTGTTTGGCTGTATTCGGAGGATGTCCTTGCTGAGTACAAGGAAGTCCTGAAGCGATTGCACGTTCGATCCGCCGCAATCGGGACGCTTATCAATATCATCCGAGAGCTAGGTGAGCCTGTCGAGATCCGCTACTCGGACGAGATATCGCCCGACCCCAAGGACGATGCATTCTGTCTTTGCGCCGAGGCGGGACGGGCGGACATCATCTTCACACTCAACCCCAGGGACTTCCCGCAGGACCGGTTGAAGGCGAAGGTAATCGAGCCCCATCCCACGCCAGGCCGTCATAGTCGCTGAGGCTTGCCCCAAGGCAGCGAATCATCTGACACCCGCCTGTCCTCCCCTCGAAAAACTCATCCCATACAGCACTGACGAGGTTTCTCTATGGAGACGACCTTCCAATATCTGCGTCAATTTGGGCCCCTGCTCGCCGAACGCATCCTTGAAACCTATCCGCCAATGCAGAGCACGAAAGACCCTGTTGCGCCGCGCATTGCGACGCTTCTACGGAAAGCTCTCCCGGCTCAGGCGCTCGCTATCACCGGCACCGCGAAGTATTTGCGCCGGGCCAAAGCTGCGCGGATCGTGGCAGAATGCGGAGCTGGCAAGACCTACATGGCTTTGGGCACAATCCATGTGCTGGCGGATGGGCGGCCCAGCACCACGCTGGTGATGTGCCCATCGCATATCACGCACAAGTGGGCGCGCGAGGTCTTGCTGACCATCCCGCGCGCCCGCGCCTTCCTCATCGAGGACATGCGCAATGGCGGCGATCCCAGCCGGCCGCACGGCATCTGCGAGGTGAAGCTGAGCAAAGGCAAGACGGTTTACGAGGGCAAGCGCCTCAGCCTGCCCGAGATGCGGCGCATGGGCCGCAAGGAGTGGCGGAAGCGCTTTCCTGGTCCGACGTTCTTTATCACGGGCAAGGACAAAGGCAAGCTGGGTTACTTCTGGGAGCACGTCTATCTCAAGGCAAAGTCCGGTCCGAATCTGGGCGGCGTCGTCAATCCGGATTCCGGCGTTGCGATTCTCGACTCCGAGATGCAGAAGCTGACCGCGCTCGACTTCACCGACAAGCTCAAGGTCTCGGAGGCACTGACCACGCCTCGCGGAGGCACCACACGCTATTCCGCGCTGTGGCAGGCTGACCGGTCGCGCATTCAACGGATGGCGCCAATCGAGTATGTTGGGCGCTACATGCGCGGGTGGTTCGACTTTCGCCATCGCCGACGAACTCCACCAACTCGCCGGCGACACAGCGCAAGGCAACGGACTTGGCGTTCTCGGACGCGCGGCGCAGAGATTGATCGCGCTTACTGGAACGCTGATGGGCGGCTACGCAGACGACCTGTTCAACATCTTCTATCGGATGGAGCCTCACGCCATGGTGCGCGAGGGCTTCGCCTACGGAGGACAAGGCCGGCGGGACTTCCAGGAGCAGTACGGCGTTCTCGAAACGATCGAGAAGGTGGAAGAGGCGGACAACGCTTGCTCAAGGGCAACGAAGAAGACGGTCCGGGTTCTGCGCAAACCCGGAGCCTCGCCGATGCTCTTCGGCAAGTTCCTGATGACCACGACTGCGTTTCTCTCGCTTGAGGACATTTCGGACAATCTGCCGCGATACGACGAGAGCGTTATTTCGGTCGATATGGACGACGCGCTGCAGCAGGCTTACGAGAAGCTGGAGGAGGATATCCGCTCAGCGATGAAAGCGCATCGCGGCAACAAGAGCCTGATGAGCATCCTGCTCAACACGCTCCTGCTCTATCCCGATCATCCCTACGACTTCGATCAGATCTGGGCGCGGGCCTTCGATCCGCAAACGAAGGAGTATGTGAAGTTCCTGGTGACTGAACCGGAGAACCTCACGCGCGAGGCTCTTTACGCGAAGGAGCGTGCCCTGATCGCCGACGTCAAAGAGGAGCTGCGGCAAGGTCGGCGCTGCCAGGTCTATGCCACCTATACGGGCGAGAAAGACGTCACGCTGCGATTGGAGGCTGTGCTGCGGCAAGAGGGCATTCGCGTCGCCGTCCTCCGTTCATCCGTTGCCACCGATAAACGAGAGGATTGGTACGACCGACAGTTGAAGGCCGGCGTTGAGGTGGTGATCTGCCATCCCAAGCTGGTCGAGACGGGATTGGACCTGCTGGCTTTTCCGACGCTCTACTTCTACGAGACCGGGTACTCGCTGCATACCTTGCGTCAAGCGAGCCGGCGATCGTGGCGCATCGGACAGAGATTCCCGGTGCGGGTGAAGTTCGTCACTTACTCCGGCACGATGCAGGAGACCTGCCTCCGTTTGATGGGCAAGAAGATGTTGGTCGCGCTCATGATGGAGGGCAAGTTCTCGGGCGAAGGTCTGCAGGCGCTCGACACCGATGAAGACCTGATGAGTGCGATGGCGCGCGAGTTGGTGGAGAAGGCCGGGGTTGGCGAATCTGCAGACGCAATTTGGCGTGAACTCGACCACGAACGCGAGAAGGTGCAGCCGCGCCCAGTTGCGGAGGAACCTGAATCCGAAGACGACTCCGCCTCGGTGCCCGACCTGCCGGGCCTGATCGCCGCAGAGCCGGCACCGACGCCATTCGGCATCCACCTTATCGAACCGAACCTGCCTTCAAAGAAGCGGAAGAAGGCCGCGCTTTGGCCGACGGCCAGCGAAACCAATGTGCAGCTCAGTCTCTTCGATTGAGCCGGCACGCTTTCAACTTGAGGGGTGACATCATGAGCGAGGAACGGGATAAAGTACGTTGCCGCAGTTGCGAACTCGTCCAATGGAGCGATCGAGCCAGTTGCCGGCGTTGTGGCGAGGCTCTGCCTGAGCCGATTGTGAGGATTGTTGAGCGCGTGGTGGAGAAGGTCGTGATTCGGCAGGACCCGCAATGCCTTCAGAAGCTCGAACAGGCTCACAGACTGATTTCCGCAGCGACAGAACGGCTGCAACGACCGGGTGCGGAAGAGAAAGCTCCTATCCTCTTCAGCCAGATCTCGGAGGCGGAAGCGTTTCCGACGATGGCTGAGATGGAGCGGGCGATCATCGTGGCCGCCTACGAGAGGTCGAATCGCAGACCTCTGGAAGCGGCACGGCTGCTCGGAATTGGCAAGACCACTGTATATCGCAAGCTCAGGGCGATGGGCGAAGCGGCAGCATGACGGCGACAGAGCCATCAATCTCCCTTGGAATCTCCCCTTTGCCCCGCTGGTCTTCAGCATGTACGGGTGATAGCGTATCCATTGGGAGAATGTTCCAGCGAGACCGTTACGGTCTCAACCAGGGCAAGGAAGAGGGTCGGCTGCGGCTGGCCCTTTTCTCTTGTGTGGAGATCACCATGCCCAAAGGGCCATTTCTCCCATCGGACTTCACAGCGACGAAGTTCTCAACGGCTGCGGACAAGGCGGAGTTCGGAAATACTTTGCTGCGCTTTATCGAATCGGAGTGGGCGTCGGCGCTCTTCACAAAGAGCTTCTACAACCGCCTCTCCATGTGCTTCGGGCACATTGCTCATTACAACCGCACTCAATTCTACGAGGAGTGGTTTTCATCTCTTGCCGCTCAGGTGCGGTTCCTGAAACACACACTGCGATTCCCCTGCTACGGAGATCCGGAACCCAGTCACGCGAAACCAACATTGCAGAACAGGAGCTGAGGTCCATTGTTCTACCTTCTCCTCCAAGAGCACGATGTGCGAACTCTGATACGGTACTGTAGCGGAAATTCTAAACGGAGCGGGCTGGATTTCATCTATCGTACCCTGCTTGAACCCTTTTCTCCGTTGCACCACCAGTGGACAGCCTGGATGTTGTCGGGATGATCGTCCCGCCACGCTCCTCCCATCCCTCGTGGGCTGATGTGGTCCGGTACGATGTCGCCGTAGTCGGTGAACCGTTCCTTGCAGAGGGCGCAGATGCCATTTTGCGTCGCAATCTTTCTGTCCATCAGCTTCCGCATCTCAGCATTGGAACGGATCTCCCGATATCCGCGAGGGTGTTGGGAATCGTCAATGCGGCGGACTCCCAGTTGGCGCTGGCGCCTCTCTCTCGGGATTGCCTCCCTGCCGCAGCAGAATTGAGAGCGGTGAATTGGGCAAAGTTGGTTTCGACGGAGTCTCATGGTTCTCTCCAGGGTGGGCTTTGGGGATCAGGAGCGGGTGACTTCGACGCTTCGAGTGGGTCGGCGGATGACCGGAGATATAATTGGGAATCCTCGTGGCGAGAATAATTCCGAGCGGTACAGCCGCTTGCGACGCCAATTTGTGGCAAAGATATGGCTGCTCCAAGCGCGATTCCGCAAGCTGGCCAAATAGTCCGCGCCCGGCAGCGGCAATACCTGGTTGAACAGGTAACCGATCCCGTTGGCCCCGGCGACTCTACGCTGGTGCAGCTCAGTTGCGTGGACGACGACGCGCAAGGCCAGCCACTTTCCGTCCTTTGGCAACAGGAGATCGATGGGGAGGTGCTCTCGGCCGAGGCTTGGGACGCAATCGCTTCCCGTGGGTTTGATCCAGGCCAACAGTTCGCCGCATACTTGAACACGCTTCGCTGGAACTGTGTCACGTCCACTGATCCAAAGCTACTGCAATCGCCTTTTCGCGCAGGAATCCGACTCGACGCCTACCAGCTTGAACCGCTGCGCAAGGCGCTTCTGCTTCCGCGCGTGAACTTATTTATTGCAGACGATGTTGGGGTCGGTAAAACTATCGAGGCCGGACTCATCGCCAGGGAACTTCTTCTTCGGAAGAAGGTCCGCGACATCGTCGTTGCTTGTCCTCCCTCGATGCTGCTCCAGTGGCGTGAGGAACTGGAGAACCGATTTGGATTGCAGTTCGAAATCCTAGACAAGGACTATATCCAAAAGGTTCGACGGGACCGAGGTTTCGGCGTCAATCCCTGGACCACTCACTCACGATTCCTGATCTCCCATCGCCTGCTGATCGATGCAGCTTATTCCGGGCCGCTGGCCGATTGGCTCGGAACCTTTCGAGCGGGAAGTCTCCTCATTCTGGATGAGGCGCACCATGCGGCGCCGTCGAGCGGCCAACGTTACGCCATAGATTCTCAGATCACAAGAGCCGTTAGAGACTTGGCCCAACGGTTTGAGCACCGTTTATTCCTCTCGGCAACACCGCATAACGGCCATTCCAACAGCTTCTCGGCTCTGCTTGAAATCCTCGATCCGCAACGCTTTTGTCGTGGGGTAAAGGTCTCAAAGCGGATGCTCGATGACGTGATGGTACGCCGCCTGAAAGATGACCTCCGTGAGATCGTCGATGGATTCCCGAAGCGAGAGGTCGTACAGGAAAACATCGCCGATTTGCCGGCAGACGCTCCCGAATTGCGACTTATCGCGCTCTTAGATCAATACCGGCAGAAGCGCGAGGCGCGGCTCAGCACGGAGACTCGCAGAATTCAAACCGCATCGGGACTGCTCCTCTCTGGACTGCAACAACGACTCTTCTCTTCGATTGAAGCGTTCAGCCGAACACTACGCGTCCACAGGAAAACTGTTCTGAAACAATGGGAGTTGGCTCAGTCTGCAGCCAAAGCGCCAAAGGCGGCTTCCACCGCCAAGCTCACCTTCCGAGTGCAAAGCGCGGGTCACCGCGCCGCGGGCGCCATCGTGGCTCGTGTGAGTCACGCGCCACTTAATCTCTGAAGGGCCAAACGGCTCCGCCAACTGCGTGAAAAGAGCCTCCGTATCCGGACCAGTCTTTGCTTCATTGGTTGCCATCGCATTTGCTCCTCAAAAAACTAAGGCGCCCCGAAGAGCGCCTTGGTTCACGTTGATGAAGACACCTTGTTCTAGAACGGGATCTCATCCGGGTTCAGTTCTTCGTCGGCGTACTGCCCTTCCATCCCCTGCCGCTGGTAGCCCGATCCACCAGAACTCCTCCGGATATCGTCCCGGCCATTCCTGTGAGTGGAGCCGCCATTCTCCCCACGGCCGCCGCCCAGCAACGTCAGATCTTGGACGAATATCTCCGTCCAGTACCGCTTCTGCCCGGATTCCTTGTCATCCCAGGAGCGTGTCTGGATCTTGCCCTGGATGAAGAGTTGCGTGCCCTTGCTCACATAATCCCGCACGATCTCCGCGGTCCGGCCGTAAGCGACCAGGTTGTGCCACTCGGTCCTGTCGGACCAATTGCCCTGACGGTCCTTCTCCCGTTCGGTAGTCGCGAGAGAAAAGTTGACGGCGAGCGTGCCGCCCGGTGTAGTTCCGACCTCGGGATTCTTGCCAACGTGCCCGAGCAGAAATGTCCTGTTGACGCTCTTTGCCATGGTGGTTGTTCCTTTCCTAGTGGTCTCGGTTGCGTACATGGTCGAGAGCCACAGCTTTGGTGACCTCGACATACGTTCCGTCGGAATAGCGGTAGAACCGCTGGCCGTCCGCACTGATGTTGAGATAGCGGCGCGTGAGCCAGTGCTTGTACAACTCGATCTCCCCGGCTCGGCCCATGTACATGAAGTTTTCAAGCTCGCAAGCAGGAAGGACCAGCTCAAGCGGAGCCCAGTTCGGCTCGCCGACTGTGATCGCAGCTTTGATGGGATGCGTCATGGTCTCAATCCTCCGGCGACTGGCGGCACTCCGACATGCGAATGCTTGCAGCCGACGCAGCAAACCGCCGACGTCACTTTTCTGATCGCCTCTTCAAACCGCTGCGGCAGATGCAGCACCTCGCCAGCGCGGTTATAGAAGATGGGAGTCAACTTTCCCCGGAGCGCGCGGTGTTCTTCCTTCCAGAGATCGAGGGGGAGAACACCATCCCGCCCACGAAAGAGCAGCGCTGAAGCAACCTCCGGTCGATTGCGGCCTGGCACGTGAGACAAAGTGTGGAGCGTAATCGCCAGCTCGCATGTCCTCACGGTGCGCAGCATCTCCACGCGCACCAGGCTCTCTGCAAGGAAGATCGCATGACGGCCATTCACGGCAATCGAGTCGAGCGACTGCAACCACGGCAATGGATCGCCATCAGGCGAAACGAAAGCGCACGCCCTGCCCATGTCGGAGACCGCGCCGCCGGATTCCACGCCGCGCAGCACATAGCGTTTGGCCAGGTGCTGGTGTTCCAGTGAGATTCCGGGAGTGCAATAGATGCCTCGCTTCTGGAGCGCCCTGAGCACGCTGGCCGGAAGCGCGAGCCCGTGGAGAGCATGGCGCGATGAGGCGGATTCGGGCTTCCGTTTTGCGGGAACGGCCTTCATACTCACTCCCTAAACCGCCGCGCGCGTGCGGATGGGCTGGCCAAGCGCTGCCCGAATCTCCTCTTTCGTGCAGCCGGCCCAGCATTTGTAGAAGCGCGGGTTCTTGATCTGGATGGCAAGGTTGTCGCCGGAGCGGTCGCGCCCGACTCCTGCGCAGGAGGGACACCTTGCCCACCAGTTCCGGCTGTCCTTGCGCGTGGTCCGCACGTAGTCCAGGATTCGGAACTCCGAGTACTGCGAGGAAGAGACTGGCGGAGTGTACGGCGCCGCGACGACCGGCCGGTACGCTTCGGGGAGACTCATCCCTTCAATAAATGTCCTGAGTTCCGCCTCGGTCAGCTTCTTCAACCCGTCGAGGTAGGCAAGCTGCGCTTCCGGAGTGGGCTCGGCTTCGTAAAACCAGTAGCGCCGATTCGTCTTCCGATGCACGCCGAGCGGAGCGCGGATGGCATTGCCAAGCTCTCCATCTTCGAGCCGGTCCTGGCGTGGGAATACCTCGATCCCTTCCTTGAGACCGCCGCCTTTGACCGGAATGCCGAGTCGGAGGGCGAGATTGTAGACGTAGATGCGGCACTCGGATGCCAGCAGCGGCTCGGCGCCGAAGATCCAGAGATGCCCGCCGCGGCGCGATTGTTCCAGGGCGGCGTTCACGCCATCCTGCTTCAGCTCCCATTGCAACTGAAACAGCGACTCCAGAGAGCCATCGAAATCGGCATCAATCGCCACCCACTTCGAGCGCTGGGTCTCCGGATTGATCGCATACAGGCTGATGGTGATGTCGCCGTTGAGGTGCATCCGCACCACGCCCTCGTCCAGCGGTTTGGGCTCCTTGGTCTTCCAATCTCTTGCTGGGTAATAGGGAACGGAGCCGTTCGGCAGGGGCCGCTCAGCCTGAAGTGCGTAGGCCCGCCGGTTCACGAACAGTCGCATGAAGCTGTTTGCCGCTTCCCGGCTTACACAGAACTTGGCATACATGGCGTCCCGCCTCCTTCATCCGCTGTGTGGTTGTATCCCGGCTTCGGAACTCGGTCAAATCTCCGGAAAGCGGCGAGCAAATCAAGCTCAACTTGTGCATTTGCCCGCCAATTCCGGTTGCCTACGCTAGAGCGTGGCGCTCCTTGGGACCACAACGACCTTCACAAATTCGGCCGCGTTCACAGAGGCGGTGAGTGTTGGGTTGGCCAAGGATGGGCGGCGGTTTCGGTCTGGCGCAGACCAGGCGGACGACTGAAACCGCTCCGGCAAAGAACATGCCGGCCATGGTGGGCATCATGGTATTGCCGGCCCAGGATGCAAGATTCGTGATGGCGCCATCGAGGCTCATACATTGCTCCTTAAGCCGCCATCGCCTTGAAAAGCGAAAGAAGGCCGCTCACACAGAGGAAAGAAATCGCGGCGAAGACCAGCCTGGTCCAGGGTCTGTGCCGGACGAAGTTGATGACTGCTCCGACACACGCCAGTCCCGCCGCGGCCGGCATGATTTGACCCACAATGTAATTCCAGAGGGAGGTGAGCATGTCGGTCATTGCGTACTCGCCTCCCGAGTTCCATCCCTGAAAGAGCTGCATGGTTGCCGATAGTGACATCAGGAACAGAGCCGCGACGACTGATCCGAGCGGGTTCTCTCCTGTGGCTCCATCGAGCGTGGCCTTCAGGACGAAGTAAGCTGCCAAAACGGGGACCAGCTTGGCGACGACGATCTGGCTGACGAAGTTTTTGAAGACTGTCTCCATGCTGGCGAGCCAGCTCGTACCCACCGATCCGCTGCCAGAGGGAATATTGATTCCTTGTGCCGCGATCCACGACAGCAGTTCCGGCAATGTCAAGAGCACGACGGTCCACATAATCCACTTGCCGGTGCGGCCATTTACGTGGAAGTTGATCCCGCCTTCGTGACGCAGGCTCACTCCCGCGGCGGCCAACGTGCAGAACGCCGCCGGCGCCGCGAGGTCGAGCAGCAGTTGGAGAAGGTCGAGAAGGAACTGTGGCGTCTGCATGGATCTCTGTCCTGGCTACTGAATGCCTTGTGCTTGTGTGATGAAACCTTCCGCCATGCGTCCGAGGCCGGAGATCACCATCAGAGCCACGCCGGTGACGCCCCAGCCGAGATAACCGCGGCCGGACTTGAAGTGCCATCCCGCGATACGCCAAGGCAGGCGACCGCGATCTACCGGAGCGATGACGTTGCAGCTCCAGTTCACGATGTTGAGGACGGTGCCTTCGACGGTTGTTGCTTGCTGGCCTTGCACGGCTTGGCCGAATTGAGGGGAGGTGCCGAGGTTCTGGGCTCTCGCCATGAACGGCGCCGCGAGATTGCCAATGAAGATAAGCCCCAATGCAAACTTCATGGCGATGTGCATCCAATTGACTTCATCGGGGCGATGAAGAGTGCGGGGGGATGTCGGGGCGGACACTGGGGAGCGCCGCCAGAAGGTGAGTGCGGTTCTCATACGGTTTTTCTCTCCTGGACCCGGCTGCTCGGGGCATCCGTGTCGAGCAGGAGATTGCGTCTCGATCGAAACTCAGTCAAATTGGCGGGCGCGGACCGAGATGGGAAACAACACTATCTCTCGACGCATGAGCGGGTTCCGCGGCCCGGTGCGTGCTGGCGCGGTCCGGTGCCGAATTCGCAAATTGGCCGGAATGGAAAAAATCGAGCTAGAATTTCAATCGAGGAGCCCGGTGTCGCAAGCTGTCGCCAGGCCAGGGACAACGGAATGGCATCCACATCGCGGCTGAATCCGTATCAGTGCGACCAGTGCGGGACCACGAATATCGTGGCCGCTCCGCTTCTCTACGAACAGGGAACGCGCAGTTATTCAGGGCCCTTCCATTCCGGCACGAGCCAATCCTACTCTGCACAAGCCGCAGCGCCGCCCGATCCTCGCGGGTACGGACGGCCTCTCCTGCTTTGGGGAATACCAACATGCTTCACGTTCTTTTGGGGTTTCGCGGGCCTTGGCAGGATATTGGATCATCCGACTTCTCGGGCATCGCTGGAGAACGCCGTCGCCGTTTTGCTGCTTCTCGGCGTGGCGTGCCTAGGGGGAATGCTCCTGCGTTTCCGCAGCATCGCCCGGTATAACCGGGAAGTTTATCCGAGCCTCTACTGGAATTGGGAGCACACCTACATCTGCAGGCGTTGCGGACGCTCTCTAATCATTCCTTCCTAGATCTGCCCCAAAAACGCTGTTGCGAGTTGATCCGCAAACCTCAGCTTGTAGGGCATGGCATCGCCATGTGAATCGGTCGAGCCGCTGAAGTCGTTTACCAGATTTCGGCCCAACCGCACAGTCAGTCACCGGGACCGATAATTGCCCATCCGCACTTTGGGGCATCGGGATCGATCTTTGCTCATTTCCGAATTGAGCAATCGGGACCGAAGTTGACTCAACCGCACGTTGGGTCAACCGGACCGACCTTTGCTCAACCGCACTTTGGGGCATCGGGATCGATCTTTGCTCATTTCCGAATTGAGCAATCGGGAGCGAAGATGACTCAACTACACTCTGGGTCAACCGGACCGACCTTTACTCAACCGCACTTTGGGGCAACGGGAGCGAACATTGCTCAACTGCACGATGAGTCAACCGGATCGATCTTTGCCCATTTCAGCTCGCACTTTTACGAATGACCGCAGCACCGTAGCATCATTGAATGCGAAAGGCTGAAGACTCCGAACTGGGTAGGAATGACGAAGCAAGGCCTAACAAAAGAACGCCCTGGCGGATTGAGCCAGGGCGAAAAGAAGAGAGAAGGTGTGGCTGCTCTACTGAGCCGTGGGAGCTACCTTTTGAAGCTCGGAAGGGGTCTGTTCGTGCTTGGTAAAGACTACGTAGATCTTCGTGTCCGCGGGGACGGAAACGACGACGCGGCTGTTCGCATCGAGATTCATCACTTCGGAGTCGCCCGCAGTACCGATGTTTTCGGCCAGCCGCTCCCGCAGCATGTCATCTTCTGAGAACGCGGCGCTCGAATTGTTGCCGGCCACTTCCGCAAGCACTGAACCGAGGCCGGACGCTGCACGCACAAAGAAGTTCTTGCCCGTGTTCTTGCCGTAGACATTTCCCTTGATTGGCCCGAGATCGAGCCCCGTGCCCACGGCGTCGATCTTCTCCCGCGCGCCGTCGAGCAATTCGATCTCGTCGAATTTCACGCTGACGAAGCCCGCTTCGATCGGCCTGCTGGAGTTGGCCGTACACGCGCGCCCCGGCG
This sequence comes from uncultured Acidobacteriaceae bacterium, assembly GCA_963828325.1. Lineage (GTDB taxonomy): Bacteria > Acidobacteriota > Terriglobia > Terriglobales > Acidobacteriaceae > Telmatobacter. The sequence goes on along the minus strand of CAWHEK010000029.1, from coordinate 421,921 downwards.
GGAACGATGATTCTGTCGCCGATGGCGTATGTGTATTCGACTACGGCGACCACGGGAGCCTGCACCGCGCTCGATATCTGCGTTTCAAGCTTCGCTTGAATGCGCGTTCCCGGTGTGAGTTCTAATCGTGGTGTGCCATCGTCATCACCATTGACCTTGGGTGCGGCGCCGGCTTGGTTTTGTGCCAGGCTCCGCACGAAGATGAGCGATGGCTCCTTCAAACTGTTCTGCTGCGTTTGCGGTGTCTCTGCCGGCGGAGCCCCGCCGTAGGGAGCCGGATCTTCCCACTTCTGCTGTGTGTCTGCGAAGGAAGGCACTGCTCCCAGAGAACTGGCGACGGCAGGCTTGCCGGCGAATGGCTTGGTGGTTTCGCCACCATTTAGCGTGCGTGTGCGCCGAATGTCGCTTGGCCCAAGTTGACCGGTCGTGTTGTCCGGCGCTGGCGTACGTGGGGTGTCCATCAGCGGCGTCACGCTGCTTTTGGAGGGAGTCGCTTGCTCTTGTTTTGCTTGCTGATACTGAGACCCCTGTTTCACTGGAGCCGGCTTCCTCGGCGATTTGCCGACGATAGCCGTAAAGACGAAGAAGAGGACCGCAACGGCCAGTCCGCTGCCAAGAAGAATCAGCTTGCTCTTGCTGATTCCTTCGACTCCCTTGACGTCAGCTCGGGTCGCGAACTTCGGAGCGGGCTCCTGGTTGCTATTGAGACCCTGCGTCGAGGGAGCTTCAACGATCGGCCCCGCGGGATCCACTACTGAAGTCGCCAAGCCGCCGTTTCCATTCCCGTTGTTGTCGGTGACACTCATAACCTTTCACTTCTCCTCTCTACTTGCCATCGCCCGAGATGGGTGGGGTGAATGGCAGTCGGATCAGGACGGGACGATCTACCTGGTCTGCCTGCGCGATTTGCAAGAACAGCTTTTCCGTCGATTCCTTGAAATTCGGCCGATCGAACACAACTACGCCGTCAGCGCGCTCACCTGGTTCAAGGCGGGTCGTGCTCAATCTGTAGTCGCGGATCTCCAACTGGTCCGAGATGATGCCTTTGCCTTCCTTCTTTTTCTTCTTTGTCGCCTGGCGTCCGGTGATCTGGATCTGAGGCGGAACGATCTCGACTGCTTCATTCGAGCTGTTCAGGATGGAGTAGGAGATCACGGTCTCGTTGCTCCACTGCCGCATGTCCCCGATCGATGTCTCGATCTGCTTGTCCTGCCACTTCGTCCATTTGGGAGCATTGATTTTTTGTTGCTGCCTGAACTCCTCGTCGAGACTCGAAAGCGGGGCGAAACCTGAGCTCGCATCCCCGGCACCCGGGTCATGACCCGGTTGCTTGCTGGGTCGGCTTGGCATCGCCGGGGTGGGGGAATCATCAGCAATCAGGAAGCTCCGCGAGGCCCTGTACTCGATCAGGAAGTCAACCGGCTGGGATTGGTTCGTAACACCTGCGCCATCGCTAACCAACTCCAGCGTCACGTGCTGACCTGATCTTGTCGCAATGAGCAGATTCGACTGTGCGGGCTCTTTGGTGATGGGCTTCACGTAGACGTACTCCGGTTCTCCCTCGCTGTGCTCGGCCTTAAACTCGCCAGGGCTGCCGAGAATGACGGAGGTGATTTCCTCCGGCATGCGGATCGTCGACTCAAACTCCGGCCGCAGGTGGAGGACCGTTACCTCGCGAGGATTGATAGTAATGGTGGCGACGCGCGCCCCTACGGGCGTGTCGGCTGCGCTTATTCGCAGCGGAATCAGGACCGCGATCGGGATGATCCAGCGAAGTTTCATTGGGTTGACCTCCTCGACGGCCTCACGGCCGGATGCTTGCGAAACATGTACTGCCTTCGGACCGCCTGCACGTAGGCCACAACATCTGGATTGCGATAATCCAGTTGCTCTCGCGCAATGCCGCGGTCGCCCGCGTAGTAGGCTGCGGTAACCAGACGCAGATCGCCGTGGAACTCCCACATCAGCGCCGTCACGTAACGCGTGCCTGCCGCGATGTTCTGTTCGGTATTGAAAGGGTCGAAGGCGCCGAATCGTTTGGCAGTCGCCGGCATGAGTTGCATTAACCCCATCGCCCCTTTATTCGAAACTGCACGCGGATTCCATCGCGATTCGATGTCGATCAACGCGGCGATTAATTCGGGAGGCACGCGATAGTGCGCCGCATATTGGCGAACCAAGGCCGCCGCGGGCGCCGGATCGGCCTGCCCAAAGCAGAACCGGGGAAACGCGAACAAAAGCAGGAGCAGCCATTGCTTCATGAACTTGTCCCTCCGTGAAGCGCAAGACCTTGCGCGAATCGTGCGCCGTCGTCGAGCAGACTCTTGAATCCTTCGCGGAGCAGGAGGTGCCTACGGTCTTTTTCGGTCTTGGCAAGGAAGGGCAAAAGAACATCGCGCAACTCAGCGGTGACGTGGTCTGTTCCGAGCAACTGCAGAGCGTTGGCGAAATCGATCATCTCGGAGACGGATGGCGGTTTTTCGAGCGAGTAATTGCGGAACGAGAGCGCGATCCCCGCCATCTCCCGGTGAAACTCCCCGTCCGCTTTCGGAGTGCGGCTAGCGATAATCTCCGCTTCGCGCTCCGGAGTCGGGTGCTCGACACGCAGATAGAGGCTGCGCCGGCGTATCGGGTCTCCCAAGCGGCGCTCCTCGTTGCTGGTGAGCACGACAAACGGTATGCTCTTTGCCGCAACCGTGCCGAATTCCGGAATCGAAAGTTGCCATGCGGAAAGGATTTCCAGCAGCATGGCTTCAAAACCATCGTCGACTTTGTCTAACTCGTCAATGAGCAGCACGCAGGGCCGCTCGCATTCGAGCGCCCGCATCAGGGGACCGGGACGGAAGAAGTCCCGCCCCTTGAGATTCGTCTGAACGCTCTGCCAGTCTTCGTGCTGGCCCTTTGAGAACTCCATGTAGAGACGCTGCAGGCCCTCGTCGAAACGGCCGATTGCCTTGTCCTCTGTGACGCCGCGGTAGCACTGGAGCCGCTCCACGTGCGTGCCCGCTGCCGCAGCTACCGAGATGGCTAGCTGGGTCTTGCCCGAGCCTGCAGGCCCTTCGAGCAACAGCGGCTTCTGCAGCTTGGCCGCAAGAAACACCACCTGGGTCATTACCGGGTCGATGAAGTAGCCCGTTGCGGCCAGTTTGCCGGCGAGATCGGTGATCGAATCAAACATCGCCATGCCCTCGCACTTCCGCTGGAATTGGCGTCGTGCTCCGCCCGCACTCCATCGTCCGACCACCAAGCGAAACGCCTGATCCGAGGATTGCCTGAACCCAAACATTCACGAGCGAGGTGGCTCCTAGTGAGGCAAGGAAGACCAAGAGCCCGAGATCCCTAAATGTCTCCTGGCCATGCCTTCCAGATCGCAACGCCGTAGTACACCGTCACGACCGCATTGAGAATCGTCAGCAATACCGCGATCATGAAATACCCTGTGCGTCCCTTCACCTGGGCCTCCTCGAATGCCGAGTCAGCATGAGGCGGCTTCAAGATTCGGTCAAATTCGGGGATGCAAGCGTTCGTGTAGCTGGGAAATCACCGATCAGGAGATACTCTGCAGACGCCGATGGACGCGTTGGGCGATCCGCTCGGGGATTCTCAAAGAGGTGTAGCCTCTCCTCACTCTCGTCGGCTGGTGAGCGATCTTGATGACTCCCGGCTCCTTGATAAACAGGCGTCGAATCGTGCTTTCGCTGAAAAACCAGAGCTTTGATAACTGGGCCACGGTGTAGTGTCTTTCGAGTGCCTGCAACCCCACCGGTTTCTGCAAGGTTTCTGGACCATTAAGAGCGTGTTGGAAATCCATGTGGCATCTCTCCTGAGTCGGATAACGCTGATCGGGCCATGACGAACCGCCGAGAACGCTGATGGAATCGGCGGATCCATCAGACCGGCACAAAGTAGCTGTAGTTCGAGTTGGAAATTCGGTCAAATTGATCGATTACATGGAAGAAATCGAGGCGACGGCTGACGCGAACGTTCCGGCGCGCGGGCCCCGGCAGAGCGGTGCTGGCTCGCTTGGGCAGGCAAGATTGGAAGAAAATAGAATTCAGTGCAAGGGCATGGGGAGCGATTCTTTCGGAGGCTATCCAGTTGAGAGACAAGTTCAGAGCACGGACTGTCGATTCTTCGGACTCAACTCGAGGCCCTGAAACCGACGAAGCGCTGCGCCGGGATGCGGAGGCTCGCGAGACCGCATGGCGCGCCGAAATGCTCGCCAAGTTCCGAAGAGAAAAAGCGAGCCCCGATTTTATTTACGCATTCGAGAAGACCGGTAATTTTGTGACCAGCGAGAATCGGGACGATTGGAGCGCGAAGGAACTCAAGGAGTGGGACCGTCTGCTCCAGGAATACCATCGGCGGACGGCAATGGAGGGCCGGGTCATCGATCTTTGCTTCCGCCTGCATCACGAGTCCGGCCGATCCGCGATCGGCAGGCAGAGACGATTCGCTGCGTCGGAGTTTGGGATTGCCGTGCTTTCCGCTCACGAGCAGGGGATCAGTTCGTTCGCGGTGGAACAGATCTTCCGTGAATCGTGGCTGGACGTTGTCGTAAGACGCAGCAGAGCCGCGGACAGTGAGTGGGACCCGACCGATCACCATCGATTCGACTATGTCGATCGCGCTTCCGTCAGGAACGTGCTGAACCAGCTCCGTGACGACCTGCCGGAGCAGCGCCTTCCTGTTTCGACGAGCGCAGCGGTCGAGAAGCTGATCGCGAAGATCGAAGCGGCTCGGGCGACCGACGGAAGCTGGTTCGGGAAACCGCCTGCTCCCGGTGAGGAAGGAGAACGCGAGAATGCCGTCGTTATCGACGAGATTCATCACGCCATTTTTCACTGCGAACAGGAAGGCGTACCAGAGGACGTGATCGAGTCGATGCTGCTGCGCTCGTGGATTCGCATGCTGATCTTCAACGAGCATGAGGACGAACGCATCTTCCATATCCTCGACAAGTACTGGGAACAGGTTCACGCCACCTTTCAGATCCGCATGGCGGGATATTCCGGCCTCCGCGTCCAGTGACGGTCACGCCGTCCGGATTTTCCGTCTCGTGTTGTCGATCAGCCCCCACCCCTTTTGTTTGCTGGTGGGGCGTGCGGCTTTCGGCGGATGGTTGTCTGGTCCCTGACCTGCGGGCTCGCCGACCTTCCACGCGTTGCGCACGCTCTTCTGGAGTTGGACCTGCCGTGCCTTCACGAAGGGAGCGTAGTGTCGCTCCGTGATCTTCACCGAAGAGTGCCCGAGGAGTATCGAGACCTGATCGATGGGAACTCCGGCGAGCAACATCTCGACCGCAAAGGTGTCGCGGAACATGTGGGGATGGCAACGCTTCAGCTCGCCATCGAGCCCTCGGATATCAGCCAGCTCGAAGAGACGACGATAGGCTCGTTGCCAGTCAGCCACCACAGATTTGGCGGCTCCATTGCCGCTCCAGAAGAAATAGCGTGGGTTCGGCCTGGGACCATCGGGGATATTCACCAATGCATCGACGACATGGGCGGGAAGCGGCACATAGACCGCCTGCCCGGTCTTGGCTTGATAGAGCAGGAGGCTGTCGCCATGCAGACGGTGCCGTTCAAGCGTCACCGCGTCGCGGATGCGGAGCCCGCTCCAGCGCATCAGTAGTGTCAAAGTACGCAGTCTGGTACGGGTGTCCTTGATCGGAATAAAGCCGCCGCGAGCGTCGCCATAAACTTCGGTGGCAGCGATGATCCTATCGAACTCATCGCGGGGGAAGTAATCGGTGGGAACCGGGGTAGTCTTGATTTTGCTGAGCGACAGAGCGGGATTCTGGGTGACGTAGTTGCGGCGGAAGCAGTCCCAAAAGAAGCCGATGACGCGGTCCTGCTTCTTTACCCTGACGATGGCACCCTCGGTCCACGTGCTGCGGAAGGCGAGCAGGGCGTCAAGATCGACCTCATCGAGGTATTCGAGTCCCTGCACCCTTGTCCAGGGGAGGAACTGTTTCTCAAAGATTCTCTCGAGCTTCTTGATCGTGTCCGACTTGAGCCCTCGGCTGCGGGCGTCGGTCATGTAGGCATCGACGGCCTTCTGGACCGTAACTCTCGCCTTCTGCCGACCGGTGGACTGGGTGCCGCTTTGAGATGTGGAGGGCGCATTCACCTCAGGTGGGGCTGCGGCCGGTCCCGGCGAAATCGGAACGGAGGCGGTGGCCGTAGATTGCGGTTGAGCCGCCGAGGCGCGAAGAGGTGAGGGCGGTGCGGCAGGTGCCGTGATCGAGTCCGCGTGAAGACCGTCTAGCGGTAGCCCTCTCGACAGAGCCTCTTCCAGTTTTTCGCGGAACTGTTCGGCCTCGCCCCAAACCCTGGTCGAGGCACTCTTGCGGAAGCGCTCATGGTTGAACCTGCCTTCGACCCACTTGGGGCAGTTGCAGCGGTTGCAGAACCGGTCACGTTTGAATTTGCAGTCGGAAGAGTGACGGGTGAAGACGAACGAATCCATGAGGGCCTCCCACTTCAGCTGGAGTTTTGCTCGAACGCTGAAATGGGTCAAAAAATCGGGAGGCTTTTTGTCCCTGGTACAAAATGGGTACAAAACGGTCACAAAAACGACCCGACTTTTAGGCCCTGATTGGTAAGTGCAAGAAAATAAAAAGCTTAAGTATGGTGGAGGCGGCGGGAGTCGAACCCGCGTCCGAAATCGCTGTCAGCCGGGAGAGTCCATGCTGTGTCCGATTCGATTGGATTCGCTCACGGCGCTTAAGAACGGACAAGATGCGACGAGAACTAGTCCGATGATCTTGCGGGTGCAACACGGACCGAGCCGCAACCACCAGCCTACTGAATGACGTCTTGCTCGCAGCCCATAGGCGAAGCCGCGAAAGACGGCAGCTTAGTTAATTAAGCTGCAAGTGCCAGATTATCGTTGGCAACTTTAGTTTTGCAGGCGATTACGGGTGCCCACACCCCGACATGCCTCCCATGCCGCAATCGATCCCGTCGAAACCGTGACGAACCCGCGTCCGAAATCGCTGTCAGCCGGGAGAGTCCATGCTGTGTCCGATTCGATTGGATTCGCTCACGGCGCTTAAGAACGGACAAGATGCGACGAGAACTAGTCCGATGATCTTATGGCAGCAACACGGACCGAGCTGCAACCACCAGCCTACTGGATGACGTCTTGCTCGCAGCCCATAGGCGAAGCCGCGAAAGACGGCAGCTTAGTTAATTAAGCTGCAAGTGCCAGATTATCGTTGGCAACTTTTATTTTGCAGGCGATTACGGGTGCCCACACCCCGACATGCCTCCCATGCCGCAATCGATCCCGTCGAAACCGTGACGCCCCCATTTTCAGCGGCTGACCTTTGGATGATTCCGGAAGGCCGCTGGGTGCGCACTGAGCCGATTGGCTCGTGCTGCACGTTCTATTTTACGCCCAAACGGCAGGCGAAACCGTGGAGAGCCAAAGATCGGCCTGCGCTAAAAGTGGTAGGCGACGCCCACTCCAAAACGATAGTGCCCGGGCGCTGCGGACCCGGATGAAGGCGCCTTGCTATTGCCCAGGTAATCGCCTATAGCGCGCAGCTTGAAGCCCAGAAAAAGGGGAAAGTCCGCGCCGCCGCCAACAGCCAGGCTGGCAGCGCTGTACGAACTCGAAGGCAATGTTGTGACGGTGGCGCTCTCATAGGCGAGCCCTACGAGAGCGTGGGCAAAGACACTGAAGCCGGCGAGGCCAACGGTTGCGCGGGGGCCGAACATGACGTTTGTTACATGCTCGGAGAACCCTGCCGGACTCTGGCTATAGTGCGAAACGTCGCCTTCGACACCGATGATTGAAATGGCCTTGATATTCAACGCTCCCTGCCAGCCATTCATGCCCGGACTATTCGCCGCGAACAGGTTGGCGCCGACGCGGCTGTATCCGAAATAGGCATCCCCTTTGCTGGCGGCCCGCGCCCGGGCCGAAGGGACGAGCAAGAGCAGAATTGCCGCCAGAGACGCGGCCAGAATACGCAGCTTCATGATTGCCTCCGTGGTTGCAGTCGAGTTGCCTTGCGCAATGAATTTAGATGCAAGTGCAACTGCCCCGATATCGAGGCGGCCGAAAGTTGCAATCCCTGGTGCGGCTATTCCTTGCTCAGATCGATGGACTCGTACTCGTGGCGGGCGATGCCGGCGCGAATCTGCGCGGGCGTCCAGCCGGCCTTGGTTTTGTAATAAGCGTAGAAGCCTTCCGCAGCGCAGACGTCGCACTCGGTGGAATGCGTGTTTTCATAGCAGCTGTGCAAGCTGGTGTGGCCCAAGGCGCGATCGCAACGGCAGTTGCACGGGAGCTGATAAATCACCGCCGGGATCTGCGCGGCCAACTGATAGACGCGGACCTGCCAGTGATAGCGGAAATTTGGCCCGGTCAACTGGGCTCCGTGAAGAATGGGCGGCAAGGAACGGATACTGAGCGGAGCTGAAGGATGGTATGCCGGAACATCGTCGGCCGGATTCGACCACTGCGCATAGCTGGCGGCTGTGATGGCGAAGACGGCGAGACTCCAGATCCAACGGCTCTTAAAAAACTGCTTCATAAAGTTCCTCAGTCCCCATATTAAGACAAACCTCGAGACCCGTTGACGCGGGGTGGATGAGCTCGAAGAGAAGCGCCTTGTTGTTTACTTATAAGTAATCCACCCCCCCCTCCCCCCATTTTGGGGTTAAGAGGTTTATTTTCAATGACTTGTACCTTTTGTAGGGTCTTGTAACCCCATGATTCCAAATGGTTTATACGCAACCTTAGCCTTCTAAAGGACTTAGGTAAAAGCAGCGAAGCTCGCGGCGCTGGCGGAGTTGGCGGAGTTCTTCCCGTCAACCAGTCAGCGAACTTACCCCAGCCTGCGCACTTAGCCCAAACTGAAAATTGCAAAGAACAAAAGGCAGCCGAATGGGGACGATGGTCCGCTTCGAGCTGCGGACAGTCCGCGCTCGGACTCGGGGTCAAAAAGAAGGCAAAAGGCCGGGATGTTTATCAAGTAGTGACGGGGGGCACCCCCTCCCCACTTCTGAAAATAACTGCCATAGAATCATGGGGTTGGCGCACGTATGGTGCGCCAAGCGGCTGATTCCAGGCCGTTTAGCCGCAGATGTGTCTCCTGTAATGAGTTATGCACGCGTTTCCGGGCCAGCTCGCGGAATGCGGTGGATTTCGAAGCGCAGAGACGCGAAAGCGGCAGATTTTTTCCGCCGCCGAGAAGGCCTGGATGGACGCGTATACGAGAAGTATGCGCCTAAAGGGGATAATGATCGGCAAACTTGGGAAAAAAGAGATCAGAGAACAGAGATCAGAGAATGAAGGAGTTAGGGGAGGCGCGCAGACTTATCTTGGGTGAGGGGGCTTGACATGGGCAGGGACCGAGGGAGCGAGGGAACGATGAAACAGGGACCAAGGGAACGATGAAACAGGGACCAAGGGAACGATGAAACAGGGACCAAGGGACCAAGGGAACGATGAAACAGGGGACAAGGGACTAAGGGGCTAAGGGACTAAGGGAATAAGGGGCGAGGGGGCAAGGACGGTGGGAGGGGGAATTTGCGGGTAGAAAAAAAGACGGCACGAACGTTTTACTGTTCGTGCCGGGAGGCCAGTGACGCAAACTACTCCCGGCTGGGAGGGGATCTGACCGCCTCACAACCGGAATAAATACACGATAGCATAGATCGGCATAATTGCAAATACAAAAATCAAAATTTATTTCAGGTTCATGCGGTAAACCTTCTTTGCAATCGTGCATCTAAAGGCGGCCTTGAAAACTGGATAACCCAGGCGATTTCGAGCGGTAAGGGTCGAGCGGCGACGACGCGGCGGGCGCGGTCTTTGAAGAGAACAGTACTTAGAATTAGCAGTTTAGAGGACAGGAGCTGTTAGTTGGTCCTTGGCGGAAGAGCTGGTTGAGTTGCAGAAGTCTTCCCTGCCCCAGGCGGCTGGAACTGAGCCTGCGCGGCAATTCGAGCCGGAGGGTGGCTCGGCGAGTACCGCCAATTGAGAAAACAGCCGAAGAATCCAGAATTACGGAGCGAAACCCGGAGGGTCGAAGTCTGGCATCTATTACTTCGGGGTCCGATCGACCAAGTATGCGGCCAAGGTTCGTCCTCTTGCGGGGTATAAATGACACCTGAGCCGGTTCCATCGCCCCTAATCAAGGAGGGTTCCGATGACGGACGAATCAGGCGGAAAAAACAGGCCCGGGGCGGGTCCGCATTGCGAGGAGCTGTTCGCGGACGGTGCGCCCCTCAATTGTTATCTAAACTACAACCCGAAATCGGAGCGAGTGGAAATTGTCCGGATGATGCCAGCCGGCGCGCAAGATGAACTGGTGAAGGACTTCGCGGACGAGGACTCAGCCCGGGATTGGATCCGGCATGAAGTTCGGGCTAGCAGACTGCCGTAGAGCCAACAGCGCCTGGTCAGGACCGTATCCGAGCCGCGTTCGTCGGCTTTGGACTAATTCGTGAGGCTGAAGGCCCACGCTCGATCCGTCCAAGTTGAATATGCGCCGTCCCTACGGGACTCGCGAGACTTAATTTGCACAACTTCCCCTCGCTCAACAGGCTGTTACGAAACACGACGAGCACGGCCATCATTGACGAACTGAAATGGCAAGGGCTAAACAGGTTGCGGAAAAAGTCGCCAAGGGGAATAAGACCATCCCTCAGCGGCTAAAGCCGAACTCAATTTGCGGCATTTACGGCACGAGTAAACTCGTGCCCTTTCAAATCAGAGGGTTTTTCCGCAGCCTGTAAAGCCCGCACTCATATTGCGACACTTGCGGCCCGGCTAAACCCGTGCCCTTGTTACAAAGCCGAACTCTCGACTGGTTTCGTAACAGCAGGCGAAGCGCGGGGCTAGCATCCGCCGCGCCTACGGCGCGGAATTCTGGAGCGAGTGCGCGCTGCCGAGTCGATGGATAAGGCCTTAAGAGTGGGTTGGTGGCTTTGGCCCAAGAGTCCTCGCCTTAGGTTTTTTCGCCTTTTCCCGAACGGGTCTCAGCTCCAGGAGTTCCTCGACGACACATCCGCCGACTGTTCCGTCTGAGAACGTCACAATCAGCCCGTCGTCCCCGTCCTTCACAACCTCGAGTATGTGGATGTCACTGGCCATGGCAGAGAGTCTATTCGTCTCGACGGCTGCGTGGTGTTCAATATTGATCGACATTTGCCGACGAGGCGAGATTGTCCGAGTCTGCGGCACAAACTGCCGAGATGCTTTTCTTTTTGGGAAGGGCAGTTTCGGAGACGCACGCGAGAAAACCTGGTCAGGCTTCCAGGTCGTCTTCAACGTAGAAAGGCAGCGTGGTCATCACCTTGGCGGCTGTGCCCTGGTCCCCCGGCTTCCGCATCCAGCGAAACGTCAAGACACCGTTCTCTGTGGCCACGGAAAAGATGTCGGTGAACGTGCGGAAAATCTCGCCGTCGTACTTGTACAGGGTGATGCTCTTCATCGATTGACCTCTGAGGTGGATTATAGCCAGCCCGTGAGGCAGGACGATGGGAGGGCCGCAAGCGACCTCAGGGCACCGGGGTGCCTGTGGCGTTGGTGCGGACGTAGGTTGTGGAGGCGTCGTTCGATGTGGCGACGAACTGGGTGGCGCTGAGGAACCGAATGCTGTTTGTGGTTACGACGCCCATGGGCACGGGCGGCTGGGCTGGTGTGCAGAACCCTCCGACGCAGGTCTGTTTGGGCAAGAAATCGGACCACTTGTAGCTGAGCGTGCTTTGAGCGGCGTTGAACTGGTAGGTACCCATGAGCGTGAAGCTCATTCCCATGCGGTTCTGGGTCGTGGATTGAAGGCTGCCGTTGGACATGAAGGTGGTGGTGATCAACAGGCCGGACGGCAGGTTCCAATTGACGGTGGCGGACCAGGTGCCGACCAGAGCTTGAGAAGACTGGGGCGCAGAAGAGGGGGCACCGAATGGTTGGGCCTGGGCTGGGGCGAGCGCGGGAGAAGTGGCGAGGGCGAAAGCGCCCAGAAGCGGAAGCAGGTTACGGATCATGTTGTCTCCTGGGGGGCGGGAATTTGAGAGTCCAATGTAGCAGATTTTGGATTGAAGGTTGAACGGGGGCCGGCCGGAATCCTAAAGGTCCCTGCTCCTTCCGGAGGCTGAAGCTTCGATCAATTTGCGGGGTGCAGGTATGAGCTAAACAGGCTGCGGAAAAAGTCGTCCACGCTAAGGCACCCATCATACGGCGGCTAAAGCCGCTCTAATTTTGCGGCACTTGCGGCACGACTAAAGTCGCGCCCTGACACTTCGTGCTTCTCCGAGGCAGTCTTTCCGCAACCTGAAGGCCAGATGGCGGAAGCCATGCCCTGATACAAGGCCCCTTTGAATGGGTTTTTCGGCGGGTTACGGTGCGGATCAATCCGTGCCCTTTCAAGGCGGCAAGGCTCGATGAGCCTTTTGGCAGAGAGATCAGGGCAGCCTTTGCACCTGACCGGCGAGATCGAAGTCCTTTTCGGTGAGGCCGCCGGCGGAGTGGGTGACAAGCGCGAGGCGGACGCGGTTGTAGCGGATGTCGATGTCGGGGTGATGGCCAGCTTGCTCGGCAAGCTCGCCTACGCGATTGACGAAGTGAAGAGCGGCGACGAAGTCAGGGAATTCGAAGGTGCGGACGAGCTCGCCGGATTCGATCTTCCAGCCGGGAAGCTGGGCGAGGCGGGACTGAGCGGCATCGGGGGAAAGGGTGGGCATGGGGGAGCCTCCATGGGAGGGGATTATACGTACAAATTGCTCCACTTTCTAACTTTCCATTCGGCTGCGGTCTGGTAGGATGATGCTCCGGCTGCCTGCGAATGTGGCGGCATTCGGAGTTCCTGAGCCGGGACCGCCGACCGGCTGAAGCGAAGGAGCGGGAGCGGCAATTCTTGAGGAGGGCGCGATGAAGAAGGGCTACTGGGTGAATGCGTACAGGTCGATTTCGGATGAGTCGGCAGTGAAGGCCTATTCGGCATTGGCGATTCCGGCGATCGAGGCATTCGGCGGGCGGGTTTTGACGACATCGGCGAGCCGGGTGGAAGCGAACGAAGCGGGAATTAAGCAACGGACGATCCTTGTGGAATTCGACAGCTATGAGATTGCGCTGGCGGCGCGAGAGAGCGCGGGCTACCAAGCGGCGCTGAAGGTGCTGGGATCGGCGGCGGAGCGCGATTCACGTATTGTGGAAGGCGCGTAGATTTCTGAGACGACGGATGGTTGCGGGAAGAATTCGGATTGCAGTTTCGTGGATCGGCACGGAAAGAAGGAGGTCAGCATGGAAGGATTCTGGACGGTTCAATTCAAAGGCGTGCAAGGCTGGGGCGCGGGCGTGGTGACGATGATTGCGGGCCGCGTGTTTGGCGGCGACAGCGTGGTGATGTTCATGGGCACGTATTCGCTGGTGGGCAACGATGCGAGGGTTCAAATCCACGTGAAGCAATTTATGGAGGGCTTGATGAACGTGATGGGCCCGAAGGAATTCGATTTGGATTTGGCCGGGAAACTGGAAGACGACAAGCTCACGCTCGCGGGCAGCATTCCGGGCACGGAGCTGAAGTTGAACGCGGTATTGAATCGGCAAGCGCTGCTGCCGGCGCGGGCTTGACGGGCACGTTGGCTGGCGACGCGGCGTGAGTGAGACGCTGCGAAGAGCGAGCCCGGACGTGCGTGACGTGGGCTCGTGGTTTCCCACCCAAGGAAAGCTTGGATCCACCCCACGGACCTGGACCTGTCTGTGGGGCCCCGGGGATGGGCACCCATTTCTTGTGATGGGTGAGGATCGCGAAAAGCAAATGCAGGTCCCCATTCGACTTCGATCGCTTCGCGATCTTCGCTCAGGGCAGGCTTTCGACTCGGTCGCCGTGGCGACCTCGCTCAGGATGACAATGCTGTGCTTGAGTTACGAGGCGGCCTGGGTGCGGGCGAGTTCGAAGGTGGAGAAGCGCATGTGCTGGCCGCTGATCTCGGAGCGGAGCTCCTGCCAGAGCTCATTGGGAATCTTCAAGAAGACTTCGACGACGGCGGGATCGAATTGCGTGCCCGAGCAGCGGAGGATTTCTTCGCGGGCGGAATCGAAGCCGCGGGCGCGGCGATAAGGGCGGTCGCTGGTGATGGCGTCGAGCGTGTCGGCCACGGCGAAGATGCGCGCGCCGATGGGAATCTCGCGGCCGGCGAGACGATTGGGGTAGCCGTTGCCGTCGTAGTGCTCCTGGTGGCAGAAGACGATTTCAGCAGCGCCGGCGAGGAACGGAATTTTACGCAGCATGTTGTAGCCGCGCGCGCAATGCTCGCGCATCAGTGCCTGCTCTTCTTCGGTCAATTTGCCGGGCTTGCGCAGAATGTCATCGGGAATGGCCATCTTGCCGATGTCGTGCAGAAAAGCGCCGCGCGCGATGATCTTGATTTCCTCGGGGGGAATGCCCATGGCGCGAGCGAGAGCGATGGCGTAAGCGGTGACGCGCTTGGAGTGGCCCTCGGTTTCAGAGTCCTTCAAGTCGAGGGCGTCGCCCAGGGCTTCGAGAGTGACGTCGTAGGAGTGCTCCAGATCTTCCATGGCATGGCGCAGCATCTCGGTACGGGCGCGAACCATTTCTTCGAGACTCTGGTGGTAATTCTGAGTTTCTTCAAGCGCCTGGCGATGATTGAGGGCGCGCTCGACGGTGTTCAGGAGCTGGTCGCGCTCAAAGGGCTTGAGCAAGTAGTCGTAAGCGCCACGGCGCATGGAGTCGATGGCGACGCTGATGTCGTGCACGGCGGTGACCATGACGACGGGAAGATTGGGTTGAAGGGCGTGAATCCGCTCGAGCAGAGTGATGCCGCTGACGTCGTTCATGACGATGTCAGTGAGCACGAGATTGAAAGTGTTCATCTCGAGAACGTCGAGAGCATCGCGGCCGTCGCATGCCTGCTCAACCGTGTAGCCCTGGCGCTCAAGGGCGGCGGCGATCATGGTGCGGACAGAAGCTTCGTCGTCGACGACGAGAACGCGCGCCGGCTTGCGCGCACGAGCGTCGCCTTCGTTTCGCGGGCTCCTTGCCGTGCCCATCGTTTTCACGTCTGCCAAAGATAACGCCAAAACGGCAGCCTCCGTTTTATTATGCCCGCGCGGCCCAAGAATCCCTATGAATCTTTAAGACCCGACGCGGCAGTTGTTGAGTTGCAAACCCTGGTGCACCGCTACAGCCTGGTCATGCTTCCGAAACGGAATAAAGCTCCGAATCCAGACAACATTTGCGCCTCAATCTTTTGACGCTCACGCCGGCTGAAAGATCACAAAAATAAAGAGATGAACTACTTAGTTCGTCGACCACCGCACACCGAGAGATTGGGCGGGGGCAACTCTTTTGGTGAGAGTATCATCCGGGTTACCCCGTCTCAATCACCCGAACGGGCCAGCGTGTTGCGACGAACCTGTAGCCCCAATGGCCCTGACGGGTGGGGTATGGAAACGAATCGACGACGCGGATTTTAAGGCGCTTACGGTTGCCTCGGCGCACGCTTGGCGCGGCGGGCGGCGGCCCAGCCTTCCTTGGTGATTTGGCGGGTGCGGCTGACGGCCAGGGCGTCGGCGGGGACGTCTTTGGTGATGCAGGAGCCGGCGCCGATGTAAGCTCCGTCGCCGATGGCAACAGGCGCGACGAGCGTGGAGTCACTGCCGACGAATGCGCCCTTGCCGATGCGCGTGACGTGCTTATTCACGCCGTCGTAATTGCAGGTGATGGTTCCGGCGCCGATGTTGGAAGATTCGCCGACTTCAGCGTCTCCGAGGTAGGTGAGGTGGTTGGCCTTGGCTCCCTTGCCGAGGCGGGTTTTTTTCAATTCGACGAAGTTGCCGACGTGGGCGTCTTCGCCGACTTCGTTGCCGGGGCGGAGGTGGGCGAAGGGGCCGATGCGGGCGCCGTCAGCGATGGTTGAGTCTTCGAGAACGCAGCTTTGAAGGACCTGCACGCGATCGCCGAGGGTGCAGTTTTCAATCACGGAAAACGAACGAATGCGGCAGCCAGCGCCGACAACGGTGCGGCCCAGCAACTGCGCGAACGGTTCGATAATGGTGCCGGGCGCGACCTGCACGTCCGGGTCGATGATGCAGGTGTCAGGGCGCGGAATTCTCACGCCCGCATGAATAAGCCGCCAGACGGGATCTTCCGAAAAAGCCGTCGTCTTCGATTCCATATCGCTCCCTTTCGTTGCCTTTGCCAGGTCTTCGCGAATCCGCTCAAGCACCAAACCGCGTTCCTTTAAGATTACGGCGGCAAAGGAGGATTCCTCGCGTAATAATCCGAGAAGCAAGTGCTCCGTGCCGATGTGCTTGTGACCTAACCGGCCCGCCTCGTCGTAGGAATAAGTAAGGACCCGCTTGCTCTCTTCGGAGAGCGGCAAATCGGCGCTGGTCGAGATCTTGTCGCGAATGACGGTGTGAACTTCAATCTGTTTCGCAACGGATTCCATGGCGTTTTGCGAGCGGAGAAAACGATAGGTCAGGGCCTTATCTTCACGCAGCAGTCCGAGCAGAAGATGCTCTGTCTCAATCGAAGGCGAGCCAAGCTGGCTGGCCTCGAGCCGCGCAAAAAAGATCACTCGCCGTGCTTTTTCTGTATAGCGTTCAAACATGAAGTTCTCCTGTTTTACTTCACGGCTTCGCCGCCCGAGGCCGGCTGGCCTGCCGGTTGCGGAATTGTAATGTCTATCGGGGTGGGCGCGCCGAGACCAAGCGCGCCAAGGGGCGGTTTGATTTCCGGCCCATTGCCAACGACGAGCACGGCAAGCTTGCCGGGATGAATATACTTTTGGGCCGCGGCAGCGAGATCGGCAAGCGTAACTTTTTCAAGGGCCGCGCGGTAGGTCTCGAGAGAGTCGGCTCGATAGCCATAGAATTCGAGTCGTTCGCTCTCATCGAGAATTTTATCTTTGGTGTCGTATTGGAAGAGGAATGAATTCAGAATGTCGTCTTTGGCGCGCTTGAGCTCGCCGGCGGTGAAAGGCCGGGTGTTGAGGGCGGCGATCTCAGCGAGAGCAAGTTTGGTAGCGTCCACGGTTTTTTCGCTTCGGGTGAGGACATTGACCTGGAATGTGCCGGGGTGGTCGTAGTTGAGACCGAAACCGCCGCCGACATCGTAAGCCAATCCCTGCTCGGTGCGGATTTTCACGAAGAGCCGGCTGCCGAAACCTCCGCCGAGAATCTCATTCATGACAGCGATGGGCGCCACGTCGGGATTGTGGCGGTCGATACCGATGCCGACAATTTGTACGTTGGATTGGTCAACATCCTGCTTGTCGATGAAGTACACGCCGGGTTTTGGCCCGGGGAACTCATCATGTCGCGGCTGCGCGGGAGTAACCGGCGGAAGGCTTTCAAATGCAGCGCGCACTTTGGCCTCCATGACCGAGGGAGTGAAGTCGCCATAGATGCCAACGATTAGCTTTCCTTTGAGCGAGCGATCGTGCCAGGCATCGAGATCTGCGACGGTGACTGCGCCGATGGTGGCAAGCTCAGGCTGGCGAGCATAGGGGCTGTTCGCGCCGTAGACCAGCTTGGCCGATTCACGGCCGGCGATTGCATCCTCATCATCGTTGCGGCGGACAATTGCGGCGTCCTGCTGCTGTTTTGCCAGATCAAGCTTCTCCTGGCTGAATTTGGGATGGAAGAAAAGGTCCATGGCCAGGGAGAAGACCTGATCGGAGTCGCCTTTCAACGAATCCCAGGAGATGGAGGTCGAATCGTCGTCGCCTTCGGTTTCAATATGCGCGGCTTTCGCTTCGAGCAGGTCATCCATGGCATCGCCATCCAATTTCGCGGTGCCGCCGGTGCGCCACGCCTGGCCGTAGAGGCCGACCAATCCGGCTTTGGCGGGATCTTCATCGCGCGATCCGCCGGGAACCAGCACGGAGCCGTAGATAAAAGGCAGCTCGTGATCTTCCTGCAGGAAAATAACGATGCCGTTCTTCAACTCGATGCGCGTGGGCTGCTGCGGATGAAAGGCGTGCAGCGGAGGAATGGGGATTTGTTCCCATGGCTTGGATTGCTGGGCGGAGAGAATGGCAGGTGCAACGGCGGCAATGAATGCGATCGCGGCGAGACCAATTCTCTTCGGAGTGGGTTTCGCGACGATCTCAGTGAAGGCTTGTCGAAATCCTTCGGGGGCTAAAGCCCGCATTTTATTTGCCAGTTGTGCGGCACGACTAAAGTCGTGCCCTGATACAAAACAAGCGCCTGAAACGCAATCTCTGCTGGCGGGCAAAGCGCGAAGCAGCGCGAAAAGCAACCGCGGATCCTTCGACTCGTCTGCTGCGCAGACTCGCTCAGGATGACAAGATTTGGAGGCGAGCTGACGACTGACCACCGACCATTGACCACATTGGTCTTTCATTGCACGTCTCCGGATTTTGCGGGTGCGGGCGAGGGGTCAGTGTCAATTTCCGCGCTGGTGCGGTTGGAGGCCATAAAGATCAGATTCGCGACGCGGCGAATGTCGGCTTTGGTGACTTTGTCGATCTCATTGAGCTGAAGGAATAACTGTCGCCAGTCTCCGTAGCGCGTCTGGTACTCAGCGAGGGAATCGGCGAGGCCCGCGTTATCGGCGAGGCCGCGCAGAAGGTCGGCGCGCGCTCGGGTCTTGTACATCTCGAGCTCGGCATCAGTGACGTCGGCGGTCTTTAGCTTTTCGATCTCCGCGTGAATGGCATCGCGCATCTCGATGGGAGTGTGGCCGGGGAGCGGGACGGCGGCGAAGGCAAAGAGGCTGGGATATTTTTCGTCAGGGAACGGCGTGAAGCCTTCAGCTTCAGCGGCGATCCGTTGCTGCTCCACGAGACTGCGATAGAGGCGCGATACACGGCCGTTGGAGAAGATGTCGCTGATGGCGTCGTAAACGGCGTCATCGGGATCGCGGTAACTCGGGCGGTGATAGCCCTCCATATATACCGGCTGAGTTTGCTCGCGGATGATGACCGACTTCTCGGCAAACTGCCTGGGTTCGACGGTCGTCATGTCCTCGGGCTTGGGGCCGGCGGGAACGCGGCTGAAATATTTTTGCAGCATGGGCAAGTCGGCTTTAGGGTCCACATCGCCGACGATGGCGATGACAATGTTGCCTCCGACGTAATACTTGCTGTGAAATGCCATGGCCTCAGTGGCGGTGATCTGGCTAACTTCACTGGGCCAGCCAATATCGCTGCGGCCGTAGTTGTGCGCGACATACGCCGTGGCCAGAAGCTGCTCCTGAAGACGGCCGATGGGGTCGGAATCGACGCGCATGCGGCGTTCTTCCATTACGACATCGCGCTCTTTGTAGAACTCGCGCGGGACGGCGCCAGCGAGACGGCTAGATTCCATCCACGCCCAAAGCTCGAGGCGGTTCTGCGGCATCGACCAAAAATATCGCGTGTCATCCAAGCCGGTCTCTGCGTTCACGCCGTCTGCGCCATTGGCTTCGGCAATCTGAGTGAACTGATTGGGGATGACGAATTTTTCCGCTTCGGCTTGAGCGTCAAGAAACGCCTGACGCAATACAGCCAGCTTTTTTCGGTCTCGGCCAACTTGTTTAAGGTACTCAGCCTCGTAAGCGTCGTTGGCCGCTTCGACTTTGGCCAGGGCAATTTTCTCGGCGGCATAGTCGGTGGTGCCTATCTGGCTGGTGCCCTTGAACGCGAGATGCTCAAACATGTGCGCGAGGCCGCTTTCGCCAGAGGGATCATCGACATCGCCGGCGTCAACCAAGGTGGTGTAGCTGAAGACGGGGGCGCCGTGCCGCTCACAAAGAATCAGCGTGAGCCCATTGGGAAGAACTTTGACAGTGATGCGCTTCTCGAAGCTTGGTAAATCCTGGGCTGAGGCCGCAAGCGATAGGAGAAAGGGGCAGAGCAGCAGGACGAGGGGAAATGCAAGAAGCCACATGCCGGTTGAAATGCCCGGGAATGACCGATGCCGCATCCAGCCTCCGTGGAACTCGGGAACCAAATTGATGATGATTCGTTCTCTTCAAAGCTATTGCCCAGGGGCTAGGGCGTCAAACGCGAGGACGGTTAGGTGGGATCATCGCGGCAAGCGGGCAAAACGGTTAGAAATCCGCGGAAAAATCGGCGGCGGGTATAATCGGACGCATGGCGGCGAGCGCAGAAACGAGAATTGCCGAGGCGGGGATGGCCGACGGGGCCGCGGCGCGGGCGGGCGATGCCAGCGCAGAGAATGCGGCAGAGAAACTCAGCAAGCTCGAGGCGCGGATCAGCGAATTGGGCAGCCTGATGGTGGCTTATTCGGGCGGCGTGGACTCGGCATTTCTGGCGGCGTCGGCGCATCGCGTGCTGGGCGGTCGCATGTTGGCAGTGCTGGCCGACTCGGCCTCGCTGGCGCGGCGCGACATGGAACAGGCCTCCGAATTTGCGCGCTCGCTGGGGATGCCGCTCGAAGTGGTTGCCACCGATGAGCTGGATCGGGAAGAGTACGCGCGCAACGATGCGAGCCGCTGTTTCCACTGCAAGGACGAATTATTTCTGGTTATGGAGAAGTTGGCCGCTGGGAAAGGCTTTGCGCATATCGCATACGGAATGAACGCCGACGACACACAGGATTTTCGGCCAGGACAGCGCGCAGCCGAACAACATGCGGTGCTGGCGCCGCTGGCGGAGGCCGGGCTGACGAAACTTGAAGTGCGCGCATTGGCCAAGGCGGCGGGCTACCCGGTGTGGGACAGGCCGGCTGCGCCTTGCCTGAGCTCGCGCGTGGAGTACGGCCGCACAGTGACACGCGAGGTGCTGGAGCAGGTGGAGCGGGGCGAGGAAAGCTTGCGCGAGTTGGGCTTTCGCGAGTTGCGCGTGCGCCACCATGGTGAGCTGGCGCGCGTGGAGATCTCGCGCAGTGAGCTGCCGCGGGCACTGACGATGGAAATGATGGACGCGATTACCGCCGCAATGAAAAGGGCGGGATTCAAATATGTCACGCTCGATTGCCAGGGGTTCCGCTCGGGGGCAATGAACGCGGTGCTGCCGATTGAAGTGTTGAAGCGGCGGGGCGCGTAAAAACAGCCAGCAGCCAATTGCCAGTGGGGAATAGTTGACGCGGCGCTTGAGCTGCGGCACCCGCGCAATGGCTACAAGCGACGCATATTACAATCACAAGGCGATGCGAATCGGCTATCTGGAGTGCTTTTCCGGAATCAGCGGTGACATGATGCTGGGCGCGCTGGTGGATGCGGGCGTGCCTTTCGACTTGCTTGCCGAGACGGCGGCAGCGTTGAACGTGGGCGCATGCCTCGAGATGCGCAAGGTGAGCCGCGGCGGTCTGGCGGCGGTGAAAGTGGATGTGGTAACTGCAGGGACCGAGGGAACAAGGGAACAAGGGAACAACGCGACCGAGCACTCGCACGCCCAAGCACATGCGCACCAGGCGTACGAACACGACCTTCATGACCATGAACACCACACGCACGAGCACCACGAGCACGATCATGAGCACCATCCGCACGAAGACCGAGCCCATGCGCACGACGGGGAGCACGGACAACACAGTCACGAGCATGCGGAGCATCGGTCGCTAGCGACGATTCTCGGAATCATTGAGGCCGCGCCGCTGAATGAAACAGTGAAGCGGCGAGCAGCCCGCGCCTTCCAGTTGTTGGGTGAGGCGGAGGCGGCGATCCATTCCATGCCCATTGAGCGAGTGCACTTTCACGAAGTGGGCGCGGTCGACACGATTGTAGACATTGTGTGCGCGGCGGCGGGTTGCGAGGCCCTGGGCGTGGATCGATGGCTGGCTTCACCGCTCAACGTGGGAAGCGGGACGGTGAAGTGCGCGCACGGAACATTGCCCGTGCCGGCGCCGGCAACGCTGGCGCTGCTGGGCGATGCGCCGGTATATGCCGCAGGCGTTCCCATGGAGCGAGTGACACCGACCGGCGCGGCATTGCTGCGCATGCTGGACGTGACCTACGGGACGCTGCCTGGAATGAGCGTGAAGGCTCGCGGCTATGGGGCGGGTGGGCACGATACTCCTGGAGAGCCGAATCTACTGAGGATCCTGATTGGCGAGGAGCGCGAGATCGCGGAAGGCAACGAGGGAATTGCGGTGATCGAGACGGTGATTGACGACGCGACTCCGCAGTTGCTGGCCTATGTGAGCGAGCTGCTGATGGAGACGGGCGCGTGGGACGTTTACCGCCTGCCGGTGCAGATGAAAAAGGGACGGACCGGCGTGCAGATGACCGTGCTGTCCAGTCCCGAACTGATGCCCGCGCTGCGCGATCTTCTGCTGCGAGAAACGACGACGATTGGCCTGCGCTGGCGAATGGAAAACAAACTGGCGCTGGCCCGCGAGTTCGCAGAAGTTGAGACGGAGTGGGGAAAGGTGCGGATCAAGGTTGCGCGCTGGCCTAGTGGAGAAGTGGCAAACGCGTCGCCGGAGTATGAGGTGTGCCGCAATATTGCGCGACGCCATGGGGTTCCGCTGAAGCGGGTGATGCAGGAGGCGATGCGCGCGTATGCGGAGACGGGACACGCGGTGGACGAGGAGAAGGAGCGCTGATGGATCGCTCACAGATTGAGGCGGTGTTGAACGAAGTGCGCTCGGGATCCACCAGCGTGGCGGATGCGCTGGAGCGCCTGCGCAACCTGCCGTTCGAAGATCTTGGCTTTGCGAAGCTGGACCATCATCGCGCGCTGCGCACCGGGATGCCGGAGGTGATCTTCGCACAGAGCAAGACGCCGGAGCAGGTGGCCACGATTTTTGCGCGCATGGCGAACGCGGGCGGAAACGTGCTGGCCACTCGAGCTTCGCGAGAGGTATTTGAAACTGTGCGAGTGGCGGAACCGCGCGCTGAGTTTCACGAAACAGCGCGGGCCATCACGTTGATGCAGACCGAAGCGCCGGCTGGAAAAGGGACTGTAGGGGTGGTCTGCGCGGGGACGAGCGACCTGCCGGTGGCCGAGGAAGCCGCAGTAACGGCGCGCCTAATGGGAAATACCGTGGAGCTGGTTGCGGACGTGGGTGTAGCTGGCATCCATCGGCTGCTGGCGCAGCAGAAGGCGCTTACTTCGGCGCGGGTGCTTGTGGTTTGCGCGGGCATGGAGGGCGCACTGCCGACGGTAGTCGGCGGGCTCGTACAGGCGCCGGTGATTGCGGTTCCTACGAGCGTGGGCTATGGCGCGTCGCTGGGCGGAGTGGCCGCGCTGCTGGGGATGTTGAATACCTGCGCGCCGAACGTGTCAGTGGTGAACATCGACAATGGATTCGGCGCAGCGTGTATCGCGTCGCTGATCAATCATTTGTAGCGTGGGGCATCTGTGATGCGGCGTCCGCGGAGATCGAGACGCCGCACCGATTTTGGCCTAGGCTAAAAGCGGATCGTGGGACCGAAGGTTACACGCAGGTTGTTGTACGTCCCGCCGTTGAGGTAAATCTCGTCGCCGGCTTCAGCACGAATTCCTATTGGACCGGCGAAGCCTTCAATTCCGCCGCCCGGATAGAATGCGAGATGCGTGCCCGGATTTCCCACTCCGGCCACGGCCCCGGTGAACGTCGAGCCTGAAACGACTCCAGAGTTGTTGGTGCTGAAATCGATGAATCCGACTTTGCCGGTGGCGAACACGCGGAAGGGCCCGCCGCCGCCGAACTGCAATTTGGGACCGAACAGGCCTGTGAGCGGACGCACGCTGGTGGTCACGATCGTGGTGGTTGTTCCGTTTGTGGTGGAAGTCGTGAAATCCTGTGCGAAGTCGTAGTTCATCTCAGCCTCAAGGGCGACAAACGGATTCATATTGAAGCCCACGCGCCCACCAACACCGAGAAAATTCGCATGATAGGCGCTTGAGGGAGTGAAGCGGAAGTAGTCGCCGTAGACGCCGATTTCCGCGTGATTCAAAGTGTTTGAGCCGGATGCAGGAGGTTGTGACTGCGCCGCCAGCAAGGCGGGAAATACAAGACCAACACATAATCCAACGAATCGATAAATACGTTTCATCTGTAAACTCCTATTGGAAAATCTGCTTCTAATTGCGGGCTTCCCCTGGTCCGCATTTGCAACCCGCGAACCCTCGTGAACTCTGATGCTGGTGGATGAAACGAGGTTGGACTCAGGACTGAGGGTGCGGCGGAGCCGCGCGCAGACGAGAAGCGGCCGTCGTCGCGATGCAGACGATGCGGTTTTTTTGCGAACTTCCGACCACTTGACCTAGGGGCGATCGTAGAAGCGGAAGAAGAGGGACGGCTTGGCGACAGGCTCCGCACGGGCCACAAGCGAATCTCTTTGGGCGTCGCTGAGCGGCGTGAACTCGCGGGCAAGATTCACGTTCTCTTCAAGCTGCGCGATGGTGTCGCAACCGATGATGACGGTGCTCACGGGGCGGGAGAGCGTGTAATACATGGCCTCGCGCATGGTGATGGTACCGGATGTGGGCGCCGGAACCATGCCTTCCCACATGTGCGCCTGTTCGGAGAGCGGCTGCGGAGTCCAATTTGACAGCAGGCGTCCGCGGGCAGGAACTTTCATGCCGATGATGCCCATCTGGCGCTCGACGGCCAAGGGCAAGAGCGCCGAGTTGAAGCTGTAGAAGTGCGGATCGGCCGCATTCATCGCCATCAGAATTGTGTCGAACGAATATCGCTGGATGCCTACAATGAGAGCGTCGGGGCGGTAGTGGCCGGTGAGGCCGAGAAAGCGGACGACCTTTTGCTCTTTCATTTCGAGCAGCGCTTCCATCGCACCGCCTTTGGCGAAGACCTCATTCACATCGGTCATGGTGCCGATGTCGTGCAATTGCCATAGGTCGACGTGGTCGGTTTGCAAGAGCTCAAGCGACTTTTCGATCATGCGCATCGAGCCGTCGCGGGTGCGTTCCTTAGTTTTGGTGGCGAGAAAGGCAAGGTTGCGACGGTGAGCCATGACCTTGCCGACATACTGCTCGCTCCAGCGGTCAGGGCCACCGTAGATGGAAGACGTGTCGATGTAATTCACGCCCAGGTCGAGGGCGCGCTCGACGATGGGGACAGCGACGTCAAAGTTGTTCGGTTTTTCGAGCGAGGCCTGGCCACCAAGTGAAAAGATTCCGACCTTGTAGCCGGTTTTGCCCAGGTTGCGCGTGGGCATGGCGCTTGGCGTGACGGGATTCGAGGGAAGAGCGGGAAGGGTTTTTGGAGCATCTGCCATGGCGGACTGGGCTAGCAATGCGGCGGTGACTGCTCCGCCGGCTTTCAGAAACTCGCGGCGTCCCTGGCTGCGCACTGGAATCCGCTTTGGGTCGTTCATGCTTTCCTCCCGATTCACCTTGTGCACTCATCATATTCCCGAGAGGCGGGCATTAGGAACAGGGTCCAAGGAATACGGAAAATTGAATGGCGGGCAGCCGGGCGTCAGAGATTTTTTGACAATGCATCGTACAACTTTTTCTGGCGCAAGGCACGCAAAGGCATTAGTCTTGCAAGACCACTACTTCAGTCCCCCCGGAATCAGGAGAACTATGTCAACTGCCTATCCTCAGGTTGGGGGATACCCCGCTCCGCAATACGCACCTCCCGCCTACCGCATGTACGACTCAAACTCGGTTGCATTGGCCACCTTCTTCGGCAGTCCCCTCGCTGGAACTGTCCTGATGGCTTCGAACTATCGCAAGCTGGGCCAAGGCAGCAACAGCACGCTCGCGCTTGTGCTGGGAGCCGCGGCGTCGGCGGGGCTGGTCTGGATGGGATTGGAGACCACATTAAGCCCCACGGTTGCGAGTATTGTGCTGTTCGCGTGTACGTGGGTGGCAGCGAGGCAGTTGCAGGATGACGCAATCAAGACGCACGTGGCGTGGGGCGGGCAGCTCTATTCCAAGTGGCGCGCAGTCGGAGTCGCCGTTGTAACGATGTTGGTTCTTGGCGGCGCCGCGGTCGGTTACCTCTACTACACCGGGCAGATGCAGAGAATCATGGCGCAGATGAGCACTCCACAGAGTGTGGTGACGATCGGGACCAAGGACCAGATCTTATACTCCGGCACGGCCACGAAGAACGATGCCACGGCGCTGGGCAACGCGCTGAAGAACGCCGGATACTTTCAAGATAGCGGAGTGACGGTGCTGCTGAATAAAACTGCAAGCAGCACAACGATCTCGTTCGCGGTTCAGGACGGGGCCTGGAACAATGCCACTGACGTGAGCGCTTTTGAAACCATCGTGCGCGGTGTGGCTTCGTCGGTAGGCGGCCTGCCGATTGATATGCGGCTCGTGAGTACAACGCTCGTGGTGGAAAAAGACGAGATGGTACAGTAGGCGGACACGGGACGACCGCAATCGCGGGTCTCGCTTGCGGAACCTCTACCCCACGAACGAAAACCTGTTCGTGGGGACCCCGCAGACCTGGGTCGAACTCGATTCCCCGGTCTCAAAGGCGAGACCGGGGGCACCCGTTGTCAGGCCTGGGGCTGCGAGGATTGCGGCTGGTGGTTGCGGTGCGCGCGGCGCTGAGCAAGCATCTGCTCAAACTGCTGCTTCTGCTGATCATTCAGGACCGCTTCAATCTTGCTGTTTGTGTCCTGCATGATGGCGTGCGCCTTGGTGTGGCGATCCTGCACGCTCAGCGAAGCGTCGGCGCGCAGAGTCTGCATCTGCTGTTGGCGGGCGGTAAGGATGGGCGTAATCTGCGCCACCTGATCGCTCGAAAGACCCAGGCGCTTGCCGAGATGCGCGGCAAACTGGCTGGGGTCAAAGTGACGGTGCTGGTAGCCGGGCTGCGCGGTCGCGGATTGGGGTGCGTTGGCTGCGGGGGCCTGGTTTGAATCGGGCGCCTGAGCGAACATGACACTCGCTGAAAGCAGCGCGCCGAGAATGATGGTTGCCTTGGTTCGGTTCATTTGGATTCTCCCTTGTGGCCTTGATCGTTCCTGGCCGTTGCGTGTGTAGACACGGCGGTGAGGGGGAAAGTTTCGAGTGGGAGCGGGAGGGTCAACCGGTGGATTGAGCGGGTTCAATCGTGCAGCAAATGCATGGGTCCACGTGCGGGGATTGTGCGTCTAACGCGAAGTTCATATGACTCGCGGAAGCAACTCGTGATAGCCGACCAAAGATGAATTCTCCTCTGGCTTATACTTTCGGGATGGGCGAAACGGCATTGATCGATTTGAGCCAGTTCTCTTTCGACGAGTTTGTTGCGTTTCTATTCGATCG
This sequence comes from uncultured Acidobacteriaceae bacterium, assembly GCA_963828325.1. Taxonomy (GTDB): domain Bacteria; phylum Acidobacteriota; class Terriglobia; order Terriglobales; family Acidobacteriaceae; genus Telmatobacter. The sequence continues at coordinate 394,802 of CAWHEK010000029.1, read as the reverse complement.
AGACATTCCCCCTAAATCCGAGAAATGGAACCCATGGTTTTGGCACACCAAGACCATGTTCGATCCTACGCGAACCTGCGGTTATTACACCCGCTTATTCCAGCAGCCGAGTTTTCTTCTCGAACGGTTCTCTCCAACCCAGCTCGAGGAAGGCCTTTGGGCGGTCTCATCTAAAGGTTTTTTGGGGTGTTCGGTCACCGATCTGATCTGGAATGTGGAATTGCCACTTTCGGCTCGGGAAGAGTGCGTCAGGTCCATGTTCTATCTGTATCGGGATCTGTTTGCAATCGAGCCGTCAGGAACCGCCGGATTCATGTGGTGGCATTCGGTCTGCTGGCATCTCTGGCATCGTGGGAAGAAGGACCGCCTGCGTGGCGGCGAAGACTTATCGATGCAGGACGTGATGTTCGAGACGCTTCTTCAAATCCTTGCGCTCGAATCTGAGAATTGCCAGGCCGCCGCGCTTCATGGCCTTGGGCACTTGCATCACCCGGCGACCGCGAGAGTGATCGAAGACTACCTACGTCGGCATCCCTCGCTGACCGATGAAGGCAGAGCGTATGCCCTGATTGCAGCCCGTTTTGAGACGCAATGAGGTGGGGTTAACTCAACAGTGAAAACCTTCGTCTGCGCGCGGAATGCGCACGTCTGATGCCGATTCGGCTCCGGATCGCTAAAAGCAACCGCAGATCCTCCGGTCGCCGCGGCGACCTCAGGAGGACAGTGACTCAGTGGCTAATTGCGCGGAGTTTTCCGTGGGATGACGTGGGCTAGCAGGAGCACAGTTGCCGAGCCAACAAGGACAAAGGCATCCCTCGGCGGCTAAAGCCGATCTCAATTTGCGGCATTTACGGCACGGCTGAAGCCGTGCCCCTTCAAAGCGTCAAGTTTCTCGCAGCGACAGAAAAGGCCGCGCAATGCGCGGCCTTTTCTGTCAGGATGACAACTTTGGTGGTGATCAGCCAGCTTTTTCAAGCAGGCAAAGGGAGAGATCGCGGCGCTCGACCATATCCTTGGTGATTTCGAGATCGCGAACGCGCTTGTTCGAGGGCAGGTGGTACATGAGGTCGAGCATGAGCTCTTCCAGGATCATGCGCAGGCCGCGGGCACCCACTTTGCGCGCCATGGCTTCGCGGGCGACGGCGAAGGTGGCCTCGGGGGTAAAGTGCAGGCGGACATTCTCATACTCAAACAGGCGCTGGTACTGCTTGAGGATGGCGTTGCGAGGCTTGGTGAGGATCTCAATGAGCGCGGCTTCATCGAGCTCATCAAGGACGCCCATCACGGGCAGGCGGCCGACGAACTCGGGAATGAGGCCGTACTTGATAAGGTCCTGGGGCTCGGTTTTGCGGAGCAGTTCGGTGTCGCGATGCGTGCGCGTGGTGGCCTGATCGGCTTCGGCATCCGCGTTACGAAAGCCGAGAGCTTTTTTGCCAATGCGACGGCCAACAACCCGCTCGAGGCCGACAAAAGCGCCGCCGCAGATGAAGAGAATGTTGGTGGTGTCGACGGCGGTGAACTCCTGATGCGGATGCTTGCGGCCGCCCTGCGGGGGCACGTTGGCAACCGTGCCCTCGAGGATCTTGAGGAGGGCCTGCTGCACGCCTTCGCCGGAGACGTCGCGGGTAATGGAGGGGTTCTCGTCCTTGCGGCCTATCTTGTCGATCTCGTCGATGTAGATGATGCCCTGCTGGGCGCGGTTGACGTCGCCGTCGGCAGCCTGGAGGAGCTTGAGGATGATGTTCTCGACATCTTCGCCGACGTAGCCCGCCTCAGTGAGCGTGGTGGCGTCAACAATGGCGAAGGGAACATCGAGCATTTTGGCCAGGGTGTGGGCGAGGAGAGTTTTGCCGGAACCGGTGGGGCCGATGAGGAGGATGTTGGACTTGGCCAGCTCGACTTCGTTGTTGCGGGCCTTGTTCATCTGGATGCGCTTGTAGTGGTTGTAGACAGAGACGGCCAGCTTTTTCTTGGTTTGATCCTGTCCGATGACGTAATCGTCGAGGAAGGTCTTGACCTCAGTGGGCTTGGGGAGATGACCGGCCGTGGTGGCGGGAACTTCGCCGCTGCGATCGTCGTCGAGGATGGAGTTGCAGACGGCAACGCACTCGTCGCAGATGTAGGCACGTGGGTAATCGCTGGGCGATGAGATCAGCTTGGCTACCGCATCCTGCGATTTATGGCAGAAGGAGCACCGTAGCGCTTCCTCCGGCCCTGTGCGCGTCTTCATGGTGATGGCTCCCCTGAAAGAGTTTAGTCCAATTCCCGAAATCCGGCTACGTACGGCGGGGCCGGGCTAGGTTCGTGGACGGTCGATGATTTCGTCCACAATTCCGTATTCCTTGGCTTGCTCGGCGTTCATAATGAAGTCCCGTTCGACGTCGCGTTCGATGCGTTCGAGGGGCTGGCCGGTATGGCGAGCGATGAGGTTGTTGGTAATTTCGCGGATGCGCAGGATTTCGCGGGCATGAATATCGATGTCCGTGGCCTGGCCGCTTAATCCGCCCATCGATGGCTGATGAATAAGAATGCGGGAATTGGGCAGGGCGAAGCGTTTGCCTTTGCTTCCGGCCAGAAGAAGGAAGGCGCCCATGCTGGCAGCCTGGCCGATGCAATAAGTGACGACGTTGTTCTTGATGAACTGCATGGTGTCGTAAATGGCGAGGCCGGCAGTAATGGAGCCGCCCGGCGAATTGATGTAGAGAGAGACGTCCTTCTCAGGGTCCTCGCCCTGGAGGAAGAGCATCTGAGCGACGATGAGATTCGCGATCTGGTCGTCGATAGGGGTACCAAGAAAGATAATGTTGTCGCGCAGCAGACGGGAGTAGATGTCGTAGGCGCGCTCGCCCCGACTCGTCTGCTCAACCACCATGGGAACCAATGCCATTCCTGATTCAGCTCCTAGCTTCTTTTAAGCTTTCAGCCATCGGCCTCAGCTCATTTCTAACTGGTTACGTACGGGCCATTTGCGGGGTGTGCTCCGGAAGATACCCCCTGGTTAGGCCGGCAGGCGCTCATACAAAATGGATGCAGTTTTGTCGCGTCTAAGCTGTTCCCTGATCCTAGCCAGTCCACCGTCTTTGGTCAATCGGACTTTCAGGGCATCGAGGGGCTCGCGTGACTGGATAGATACTATCTGCAACTCCTTATCCAAATCCTCGTCGCTAATAGTTATGTCTTCCTCACCCGCGATGCGGTCGAGGAGGAGATGGGCCTTTACTTCGGCTAATGCGCTGTCACGCTGGGCGGTGCGGAGGCGGGTGAAGTCCAGCTTGCGCATCTGCTCAGGCTGCATTCCCTGGGCGGCAAGGGCGCGCAGGCCACGCTCGAGACGGGTGTCGATCTGATCCTGGACCAGCGATTCGGGAACCGGAAAAGTAAACTTCTCAGTGAGCGATGCGAACAGGCGGTCCTTGGTTTCGGCCTCGACGCTGCGGCGTTTGCGGGCTTCAAGGTAGTCGCGAACGCTTTTCTCGAGATCGGCGTAGGTCTCGTAGTGGCCGAGTTCCTTGGCGAACTCGTCGTTCAGCTCGGGGAGAGTTCGCTTCTTGATGGCTTTGACTTCGACGTCATAGGCGACGGTTTTGCCGGCCAGCTTGTTTTCAGCATAGTCCGCCGGGTAGATGACTTCGAGCTTGAGCTCCTGGCCGGGCTTTGCGCCGCGAAGGGCGGTGGTGAAAGCCTCGACCGTATCTTTGCCGCCGATTTCGACGAGTGTGTCTTCGCCGGCGACGGATTGAGAGTCAGTTGGTTGGGATTCAGCGGGCGAATCGGCGGCAGCGGCAGGCGGGGCGTCGGTCGGGGCGGGCTGAATCTGGCCCTTGTAGGTGATCTGAGCCCAGTCGCCGTCCTGAAGCGCACGGTCTTCTTCGACCGGCTCGACGGTGGCGCGAGATTCGCGAAGGTGCTCGACTTCATGCTTGAACTCTTCGTCCGTGATTTCGACCGATGGCTTGTCGACCTTGACGTCTTTGTAGCCTTCGATGGAGAAGGTGGGCAGGTATTCAAAGACGGCTTTGACATGGAGCGGGGAGCCCTCTTCAAACGTGAGCTCGGTGACTTGCGGCTGGCCAACGGGACGGATGTTCATCTCGCTAACAGCCTTGTTGAAGCGCTCGGGGAGTACGGTGTCGATGACTTCCTTGCGGATCTCGGCGGAAAAACGACGGCGGATGACGGACTCGGGCACTTTGCCAGCGCGGAAGCCGGGAATTTTGGCGTATTTCCGGTAGCCGTTCGTGACCCTGCGCCAGGCCGGAGCAATCTCGTCGGCGGGGACGTCGATGACTAATTCACGGGTACATTCGGGGTTCAAAATCGGGCCGTGCTGGTGGTCGTGGGTTTCTTCGGCGTGATCGTGATCGTGCTGGGGATCAGCCGTTTCAGGCTTGCTTTCGAGGGTGCCGCTGGAGCTCAAGATTTGTACCTTCCGGGCGCTTACGCCGCTGTTCGGCCGGGTGCTGACACTTAAGGAGATCAGCCCATCTGGCCGGGGCTTCTCTCTTCATGGTACGGGGGTTTGGGGGAGGGGTCAAACGGGAGAAGGCAGGGACCAAGGGACCGAGGGAACAAGGGAACGAGGCGCCCTCGTCACGGGCAGGGACCGACGCCGCGGCGCAGAAAATCAGGTCCTATGTGGCTGGCGTGCGGAACTGGACGGGGCTCGATTCACGAAGCACAAATCAAGAAGAGCTCTACGTCTCGGTGAGTTGGGGTTTGCGGACGTAGGGCAGAAAACGGGGATGAGCGGCGCCACATTGGGCGTAGTTGGCGCGTGCTTCTTTGAGGCTGAGTTGGCCGTTGACGGTGAGGCGAATATCGGCGGCGTCATCGTCTTCCTGGCCGTCGTCCTCCCACCAGCAGACCGGGCAAAGTTTAAGGGCTGCTGGGGCATCGAGAGTCTTTGATCCGCAGCAGGGGCAACGGAAACGCGCTTCGTCGGGGGAACTCACACCGAAATGGACGGAGAACCACCTGACCGGATTACTGGAGACGGCGCCCATAGAGCATTTGTCGACAATCAGGCGCCGAGGGATTGGTCGCGCAGAACGCTTTTGATGACGAAGGTCACGACGCGAGAGGGTGGCGTCATCCCCTTCACTAGCCTTCTTCCGCTTCGCGGAGCTTGGCGATGACAGTGAAATCTTCGAGTGTGGTGACGTCGCCCTTGATTTCGCCATGCGTGGCGAGATCGCGCAGCAGGCGGCGCATGATTTTGCCGCTGCGGGTTTTGGGCAGTGCTTCGGTAAAACGAATATCGTCAGGGCGCGCAAGCGCTCCGATTTCCTTTGTGACCCATTTGCGCAGCTCGTCTTTGAGTGCATCGGAGGGCTCGTTGCCGGACTCCAGAGTGACGAAGGCGGCGATGGCCTGGCCCTTTAGATCGTCCGGCCGACCCACGACAGCGGCCTCGGCAACTTTGGGATGCGCGACGAGCGCGGACTCGACTTCCATGGTGCCAAGACGATGGCCCGAGACGTTAATGACGTCGTCAACGCGACCCATGAGCCAGAAGTAGCCGTCGGCGTCCTGGCGAGCGCCGTCGCCGGTGAAGTAGCAGCCGGGAACGTCGGACCAGTAGGTCTTCTGGTAGCGCTCATCGTCGCCGTAAATCGTGCGGGCCATCGACGGCCAGGGCTTGCGGACGACAAGAAGCCCGCCGGAGCCGGCCGGGACAGTCTCAAAGTGGCCGTTTGCGTCGGGCTTGGTGACGACCTCGGGCTGAATGCCGAAGAAGGGACGAGTGGCCGAGCCTGGCTTGGTGGGAACGGCACCGGGGATGGGCGCGATCATGATGGCGCCGGTTTCGGTCTGCCACCAGGTGTCGACGATGGGGCAGCGATTGCGGCCGATCTTCTCGCGGTACCACATCCATGCTTCAGGGTTGATGGGCTCACCGACAGTGCCGAGGAGGCGGAGCGAGCTGAGATCGAACTTGTCAACGAATTCACTGCCCCATTTGATGAAGGCGCGGATGGCGGTGGGCGCGGTGTAGAAGATGGTGACACGATGGTCGTCGACGATCTTCCAGAAGCGCGAGAAGTCAGGAAAGTTGGGCGCGCCCTCGTACATGAGGACCGTCGCGCCATTTTGCAATGGGCCGTAGACGACGTAGGAGTGGCCGGTGACCCAGCCGATATCGGCGGTGCACCAGTAGACGTCGTCGTCGTGGAGGTCGAAGACATATTTCGTGGTGAGATAGGTTTGGACGGCGTAGCCGCCGGTGGTGTGGAGGAGGCCCTTGGGCTTGCCGGTCGAACCGGATGTGTAAAGGATGTAGAGCGGATCTTCGGAGTCCATGGGCTCGGCGGGACAGGTGGGCTCGGCCCTGGCGACGAGATCGTGCCACCAGTGGTCGCGGCCGGCGACCATGTTGACGGCGGAGCCGGTGCGCTTGAAGACAACGACGTGCTTGACGGTGGGGCAGGCGGGCATGGCCTCGTCGACAGTAGCCTTCAGCTTGATTTCGTTGCCGCGGCGGTAGCTCGTGTCCTGGGTGAGGATGGCGACGCAGCCGCAGTCGGCGACGCGGTCGGCGATGGCGTTGGCGGCGAACCCGCCGAAGATGACGGAGTGGACGGCGCCGATGCGCGCGCAGGCGAGCAGGGCGATGGCCAGTTCGGGCGTCATGCCCATGTAAATGGCGACGCGATCGCCCTTCTTGATGCCGAGAGACTTGAGGGCGCTGGCGAATTTTTGCACTTCCGCGTGGAGTTCGGCGTAGGTGAGGCGGCGAATCTCGCCGGGCTCACCCTCCCAGATGAGCGCGGTTTTCTGGGCGCGTTCGCCGAGCGCGTGCCTGTCTACACAATTAAAACTCAGATTGATTTTGCCGCCGACGAACCATTTGGCCCAGGGAAGGTTCCATTCAAGAACTTTGTCCCAGGGCTTGAACCAATGCAGCTCCTTCGCCACGCCCGCCCAGAATTTTTCGGGGTCCTCAATCGATTGCTTGTAGAGAGCTTCGTACTCCGCGAGGCTCTTGATATAGGCCTTGGCCGCGAACTCCGGCGGAGGGGGAAAGACGCGGTTTTCGCGCAGCGTGGAGTCGATATCGCGGTTGGCGACAGAAGCGGGCGTCAAAGACATGGAGAAATCCTTTAGGGAAGAGCGTTGGTATTGCTATCCCACCCTTGGCGCAGGAAAAAGGACGCGCCAAGGACGGGACAACCAAGATTTGGGCGCAGAAGAAGCCTCGGCTGAAACTTTAGCGGGTGGGACGCAGGGAGAGCAAGTTAAAGGAAGAGCAGGTGATGGCGCGCAGGGACGGGCTGGCGCGGTTCTGCTAGGATGTTGCGCTCAAGAGGGAGAGAACGATGAAAGCGCTCATGAAATGCAATCTGATGTTGCTGATCGGCCTGGTTTCGATGCTTGAACCCGCTTGCCATGCGCAGGCGCAACTGGCCGGGGACTGGCAGGGAACGCTGAGCGCCGGGAGTGTGCAACTACGGCTCGTCCTGCACGTGACTGCGGCCAAGGACGGAAGCCTGACCGCAACGATGGACAGCGTGGACCAGGGCGCTTACGCGATCCCGGTGACCACGGTGACGTTCAAGGATTCCAAGTTCAGCCTGGTCGTCGATGCGGTGCATGGAACGTACGAGGGTACGGTGAACGGCGACGCGAGCGAGATCGACGGCACGTGGTCGCAGGGCCAGCCAATCGATCTCAGTTTTCACCGCTCCGCAAAGCCGCTTCCGCCACCGGCTCCGCCTAAGCCAGCGCCGCCGACGGATATCGACGGCACATGGACGGGCGTCTTAAACACCGGCGCGACGGACCTGCATGTGATCTTCAAGATCGTGAACACGCAGGATGGACTCACGGCCCAGATGCAAAGCCCCGATCAAAGCCCGGTGTGGATTCCGGCAACCTCGGTGACGCGCGTCGGCGCCACGTTGATCGTCAACCTGCAGGGGTTTGGAATCTCCTTCGAAGGCGCGATAGGCGGGGATCTGGGCGCGATTACCGGCACGTTCACGCAAGGCAACGTCAAGTTGCCGCTGGTGCTGAAGCGCCCGAAGGAATAAATCAGGGCACATCCGCTTCCAGACAATGCCTCACCAGTGAATCAGCGGCAGCAGGCTTGAGTAATCGTCCGTCCACAAGCGCAGGCCTGGCCGGAATACAGGGGCCCTGCCGGCGGCCTCCACCTGCGGCTGTTGAAAGAACGCCGCATTGTCAGAGAGCAGAACCCAGTAGGCGCTGTATTCGCCACGTTCCTCGTTGGCCCCGCTTGAAAAGCGCATCGCCGTCATGCCGGCCGACTGCGCCAGCAGCGCGATGGCGGGCTCAAGATCGACGTGTTGATTGGAAATGTGAAAGGCAATAATGCCGCCCGGCGCTAGATGACTGCGAAAAAGCGCCAGCGCCTGCGCGGTCAGCAGATGCAGCGGAATCGCGTCCCCGGAAAATGCATCGACAACCAGCACGTCAAATTGCTGTGGAGCTTCGCGTGTCAACGAGGTGCGCGCGTCGCCATCGACAATGGTGATCTGTGCTTGCGATTCGCGAATATAGAGAAAAAAGTGGCGCGCGATGGGCTCGACGGCCGGGTTTATCTCGTAGAAACGGATGCGATCGCCTGGCCGGCCATACGCAGCTAGAGTTCCCGCGCCGAGCCCGATGACGCCAATATTGCGCGGACGATTCCCGCAGCAGAAACCGAGCGCCAGGCCCACCCCCGAGTCCCTGGCATAGTAGGTGGTCGGCGTCTTTCTTTCGGCGTCCGTGCCAAAAACCTGTGTGCCATGCTCGATGGAGCCGTTGGTCAGCGTGCGAACCTGCGCGCCCATGGTGCCGATCGTCTGCTTGACGCGAAGCGCCGCGTAAAAGTTGCGCACTGCCTGCATCGTCCCACGTTGGTAGGCAATGTGGATCCAGACGCACAGCACCAACAACATGATGCTGGCGGCAGACCAAAGCAGCCGCTGCGGCCAGCCCGTGCGCCAAGTGGCGGCCAGAGCCAGCAGCGCGGTCGCGAAGAACGCAATGGCAACGTCGTAGTTGAAGTCGAACACCAGCGGCGCCACGATTCCCACAAGCAGCGATCCCAACGCGCCACCCGCGGCGAAGTAAAGATAAAAGACGGTGGATTCTGACGCGCGCCGCGGACGCAGCGCGTAAGCTTCGCCGTGGCAAAACAGACCGGCTAGCAGCAGTTCGACGAGAAAAAACGAAATCCCGATGGCGATCGGCACCGAACGGTCAATCTGCGACAGCATGTAGGCCAGGCCGGCCAACATCACCACCAGCAACCGCACAAGGATGCCGCGCGGCAGCAGGCGCGGAAACTCGAAGGCCAGGATGATGGAGATAAGGTAGACGCCGAGCGGAAGAATCCATAGCAAGGGAATGGGCGCGATGTTCGCGGTGATGTAGCTGGTGACGGCGCACAGCTGCATCGACGCGCCCATCGGCAACAAGACCCAGAGAAGCTTGTGCGCGAGCGGTGTTGCGGGTGCTTCAGGCTCGATTTGTGCATCGGCCGGCGCGGATTCGCGATTGAGGCGGCGCGTACGCCACGTGAGGATCGCCGCCAGGGCTGCAAAGATTGCAAATCCGCAGCACCACGCAGCGCGCTGCCAACGCAGCGTGAAGTGAGGCTCAATCCACGCAGGATACGCGGCTAGTGCCAGCAGCGATCCGATATTTGAGAGCGCAAACAGCCGGTAAGGGATGCCGCCGCGCCCGATCCGTGACCACCACACCTGGAGCAAGGGGCTGGTGGAGCCAAGCATGAGAAACGGCAAGCCGATCCAGGCGCTGAGGGCAATAAAAATCGTGCCAACGGGATGGCCGGCGCCGCTCGTTGGGATGATGCCGCCACGCACCCAGACGGCACTGAGTCCCAGCGCAGCGGCAAGCAAAATCAAGTGCACGCGACCCTTCGGATGCCGCGTGAGCCAGTGTGCGTACATATAGGCTGCGAGCAGCGTGGTTTGAAAAAACACGAGACACGTAATCCACACCGCCGCAGAACCGCCGAGCAGAGGGAGCAGCTGCTTGGCCGCCATCGGTTCAACCAGAAAAAGCAAGAACGCCGAGAGAAAAATGGCGGCGGCAAAGAGCGAACGCGAAGCGGCCAAGCTCAAATCTCCTCGCAGGCGAAAGGATGTTGCTATCATAGCGGCGATTTGTGGAGTTTGGGATGCGAACCGCGCACGTGGACAGACTCGGTTCGAGGCCGTTGGGAGCGAAAAGCCCTGCTCGCGGAAGCAGGGCTTGTGCTGAATCGTGTCGAGTGAATCGGGTTTAGTGCGGCTTGGAGACTTCAGTGGCCGAAGAGATTTTCGCCTCGGCTTCAGAGATGACGCGGAGCGCCTCGTCGTAGGCTTCTTCGCTTTCGCCGGCTTCGTTCCACATTTTTTGGCCGCGTTCGAGCTGGTGCTGGGCGCGCGGGACGTCGATCTCTTCGGGCTTGAGGGCGTCGGAGGCAAGGATGGTGACGCGAGCGGGGAGGACTTCGACGAATCCCCAACTGACGTTGTAGCGAACCGCAATGCCAGCGCCGTCGCCGCCTCCGGCATCGGCTCCTGAGGAACCGTGAATCGTAACGTCGCCGGCGCCAAGCTCGGCCATCAACGGAGCATGGCCGTAGAGCGCCTCCATGTAGCCGGACTTCGACGGCAGCTCGACCGCCGTGGCGTCAGCCTCAAAGAGCGTGCGCTCGGGGGTAACGAGCCGGACGCGAAGTTGATTTGTGTCGTCGGCCATGGACTCCTTTCAGTCGCGAGAGTTCAGAGAAGAGAGATCAGAGATTTCACTCATTGCGGATCAAACCTCTCAGTCTCTGCTCTCTTATCTCTATTCTCTGTCACACCGTTGCTTTCAGTTTTTCGGCGGTTTCGAGGACTTCCTCGATGCCACCTTTCATGTAAAACGCCTGCTCGGGCACGTCGTCGTGTTTGCCTTCGATGATCTCCTTGAAAGCGCGGACGGTGTCGGCGATTTTGACGTATGCGCCGGGAATGCCCGTGAATTGCTCGGCCACGTGGAAGGGCTGCGAAAGGAATTTCTGCACCTTGCGCGCGCGGGCCACGGTGAGCTTGTCGTCTTCAGAGAGCTCGTCGATGCCGAGGATGGCGATGATGTCCTGCAGATCCTTGTAGCGCTGCAGAATCTTTTTCACGCCTTGGGCGACATCGTAATGTTCGTCACCGACGACGCGCGCGGTAAGGATGCGCGAAGTGGAGGCGAGCGGATCGACTGCCGGGTAGATGCCGAGCTCAGAAAGCGGACGCGAGAGCACGGTGGTGGCATCAAGGTGAGCGAAGGTGGTGGCCGGCGCGGGATCAGTAAGATCGTCGGCAGGAACATAGACGGCCTGGACGGAGGTGACCGAACCTTTGCTGGTGGAAGTGATGCGCTCTTGCAGTTCGCCCATTTCGGTGGCGAGGTTGGGCTGGTAGCCGACGGCCGAAGGCATGCGGCCGAGGAGCGTGGAAACCTCGGAGCCGGCCTGCGTGAAGCGGAAGATGTTGTCGATGAAGAGCAGAGTGTCGGCACCTTCGACGTCGCGGAAGTACTCGGCGACGGTGAGCGCGCTGAGAGCGACGCGCAGGCGTGCTCCGGGCGGCTCGGTCATCTGGCCGTAGACGAGGGCGCACTTCGAATCCTGCCAATGCCCCGGCTTGATGACGCCGGACTCGGTCATTTCGAGCCAGAGGTCGTTGCCCTCGCGGGTGCGCTCGCCCACGCCGCCGAAGACGGAGAAGCCGCCGTGGTTTTTGGCAACGTTGTTGATGAGCTCCATGATGACAACGGTTTTGCCGACGCCTGCGCCGCCGAAGAGGCCGATTTTGCCACCCTTGAGGAAGGGCTGAATAAGATCGATGACCTTGATGCCGGTCTCGAACATCTCCTCGCTGGTGGACTGCTCGTCAAAGAGCGGCGCGGGGCGATGGATGGGCATGCGCGTGGTTTCGCCGATGGGGCCGAGATTGTCAACCGGCTCGCCAATGACATTGAGCACGCGGCCGAGCGTCTGCTTGCCGACGGGCATCTTGATGGGACCGCCGAGGTCGATGGCGCTCATGCCGCGGACCATGCCATCGGTGGCTTCCATGGCCACGGTGCGCACGCGGCCTTCGCCGAGGTGCTGCTGCACTTCGAGGATCACGTTGATGGGCGTGGGGACTACGAAGCCGTCGCTGACGACGCGCAGCGCCTGATAGATGGGCGGCATGGTGGCTTCTTCAAATTGAACGTCTACGGCGGGGCCGGAGACCTGGATGACTTTGCCGATGTTTTCTGCCATAACTTTGCTTTCCTAGAGCGCAGCTGCGCCGCAAACGATTTCGATGATCTCCTTGGTGATGGCGGCCTGGCGCACGCGGTTCATGTGCAGCGTGAGGGCGTCAATCATGTCGGAGGCGTTGTTGGTTGCCGAATCCATGGCCGTCATTCGAGCCGCGTGTTCTGCGGCGACCGACTCGGTCATGGCGTGGAAGAGGACGGAAAAAATGTACTGGGGCAGCAGGCTTGCAAAAAGCTGCTCGGGAGGCTGCTCGTAAATGTAGTCGACATTGGCGGTGCCGAATTTTTTGGCTTCCTCTTCGGCTTCGGTGGTGTCGGCAGCCTCGATGTCGATACCCGCAGAGAGTGCGGCCTCGGCCGCGCGCTCTTTTTCTTCGGCGGAGGGCTCGACGGCGCCGGTGATCTGCGGATTCTCAAGATCCATGAGGGGAAGCACGCGTTCGACGACGACCCGCTGCGCGATGACCGATTTGAACTCGTTGTAGACGATGTAGGCGGCGTCGATCTCCTCGTGGACGTAGCGGGAGATGATATTGTGCGCGAGTTCCTCGACCCGCGAGACTTCAAGCTTGATCAGGAGGCCAGGGTGGTCGCCAGTCACCTCGACGGGTGCCCTCCGGGCTCTGACCCTTTGGACCAGACCCTGCGAATCGGTCTGATCGGTATAGGCAGCGGTCGGATAGCGGCGGCGCATCTGGTCACGGCCCTTGCGGCCGATGGCCTCGATATCGATTTCCTTGTCCGGATTGCCGGAGATGAACTGATAGGCGGTCTTGAGTATGTTGGCGTTGAATGCGCCGGCAAAACCTTTGTCGCCCGAGACGACGACAACGAGCACGCGCTTTTCAGGCCGTGTTACGAAGAGTGGGCTGCAAAGGTTGCCGGATTTCTCGTCGTAGAGATCGACACGTCGACGAAGCGACTCAAGCACGCTGACGATCATGCGGGCGTAGGGACGGGCCGCCATGGCACGCTCCTGCGCGCGGCGCAGCTTGGCCGCGGAGACCATCTTCATGGCCTTGGTGATCTGCCGCGTGTTTTTCACGCTGCGGATACGACGCCGTAAGTCTAAGACATTAGCCATGCTGTTCTTCGCTAGCTCCTAGCTACTAGCTTCTAGCCTCTAGCACGTTCGTGCCGGTCGAGGCTTTTTCGTTTTTCTCAGATCCAAGCGCGCTCTGAATTCGGCGCGGTAATTGTCGTTTGTTTCTGCAAAACTCAGCTAGAAGCTGAAAGCTGTTTCTTTACGCCTTTGCGGCGGCCGGTTCCTTCGCGGCCAGGTCCGCCTTGAAGTTTGTGGAGTACTCCTTGAGTGCCGCATGCAGGCGGTTGCGGAGATCGTCGTCGAGAGCCTTCTTTTCGGTGATATCGGCCAGCAGCGCCTGCTGCGAATCGGCGAAGTATTTGTGCAGGCCATCCTCGAAGGCGCGAATGTCTGAAACCTGAATATCGTCGAGATAGCCCTGCGTGCCGGCGAAGAGAACAATCATCTGCTGCTGCCAGCTGAGCGGGTGGAATTGCGGCTGCTTGAGCAGCTCGGTGAGCCGGACGCCGCGGGCCAACTGTTTCTGCGTGAGCGGATCGAGGTCGGAGCCGAACTGCGCGAAGGCGGCGAGCTCGCGATACTGCGCAAGATCGAGCTTGAGCGTGGAACCGACCTGCTTTACGGCCTTGATGGCAGCCGAGAAGCCGACGCGCGAAACGGAAAGGCCGACGTTGACGGCCGGGCGTACGCCGGAGTTGAACAGATCGGTTTCCAAAAAGATCTGCCCGTCGGTGATGGAGATGACGTTGGTCGGAATGTAGGCGGAGACGTCGCCGGCCTGGGTTTCAATGACAGGCAGGGCGGTAAGCGATCCGCCGCCGCGCTCTTTGCTCATTTTGGAGGAGCGCTCAAGCAGGCGAGAGTGGAGATAGAAGACGTCGCCGGGATAGGCTTCGCGGCCCGGAGGACGTCGCAGCAGGAGCGAAATCTCGCGATAGGCCATGGCGTGCTTGGAGAGATCGTCGTACATGACCAGCGCGTGCTTACCGTTGTCGCGGAAGTACTCGCCCATGGCAGTTGCGGCATAGGGCGCGAGGTAGAGCATGGGAGCCGGCTCGGAGGCCGAAGCGGCCACGATGATGGTGTGGCCCATGGCGCCGTGCTCGGCGAGCGTCTGCACCACCTGCGCGATAGAAGAACGCTTCTGGCCGATGGCGCAGTAGATGCAGATGAGATCGTTTTTAGCGTTGTTGATGATGGTGTCAAGCAAGACAGCGGTCTTGCCGGTCTGACGGTCGCCGATGATGAGCTCGCGCTGGCCGCGGCCGATGGGAATCATGGCGTCGATGGCCTTAAGGCCGGTGGCCATGGGCTCGCGCACGGGCTGGCGGTCAATAATCCCAGGCGCAAGGCGCTCGATGGGAAGAAATTCAGTAGTGGCGACGGGGCCCTTATCGTCAATCGGCACGCCGAGAGCATTGACGACGCGGCCAATCATGGCAGAGCCGACGGGGACGGAGAGAATCTTTCCGGTACGCTTGACCTCTTCGCCTTCCTTCAGCTCGGTGTAATCGCCGAGAACGACCGAACCAACCTGATCCTCTTCAAGCGAGAGGGCGAGGCCCGCGATGCCGTGCGGGAAGCTGAGCAACTCGCCGGCCATGACTTTGTCGAGGCCGTGGATACGGGCAATACCGTCACCGAGCGAGGTGATGGTGCCGACTTCGTCGACTTGGACCTTGGAGTCGTAGTTCGCGATCTGCGCGCGAAGGAGTTGCGTGATTTCGTCTGCTTTGATTTGAGCCATTGCGTTCCTTTAGAGATCAGAGACCAGAGATAAGAGATCCGTTGGTTCCTGCCCTTTTTCTCAGTGATTGCACTGTTGCGTAAATCATCTTTCCGACTTCCCGAGACGGCCCTTCAGCTTCGTCAAGCAATTTCGAATTTCCGATTCCCAGCACGCGAGCGATCTCTAACTGGGTTTGTAATTCGGAATTTGAACCGCGTGCGACGCCCAGGAATTGCTTGAATTCGGCGCTGTTCAATCGACCGTGTCCTTCCGCGATGTTACTCGGCACTGAAACAGCCGCGCGTCTGATCTGGCTGGTGAGTCCATAAAGCTCCTCACGCGGAAAATCCTTTGTCAGGCGATAAATGGCGACAGTTAATTGCATGGACCGCTGCCACATCACCAAATCCCGAAATGAATGCGTCATGAAGAATTGCTCCCAACTCGACCCTCCGTTTCTCTTTTCTCTGTTCTCTTTTCTCTACCACTGATCACTGACCACTTACTAATGCTTCTTTGAGGCGGTCGAGACGGCCGCGCACGCTGCCGTCGTAGACTGTGGAACCGATGCGGACCACGGCGCCGCCGAGAATGGAGGAGTCGAGCTTGAAGCTTGGGTCAATTTTTGCGCCGGCGAGTCTGGCCAGTTCCGCGATGAGCGAATTGCGCTCGTCCCCGCTCAGTTCGCGCGCGGTGACGATTTCGGCTGGCCGGATTCCCAACTGCCGCTGCAAAATGGCGCGATAAGCCGCCGCCACTTCGACGACGTGGCCGATGCGATCGTTTTGTATGAGCACAGCCAGTAGATTACGCAGCTCCTTTTGCATGCCGAGCTTGGCGTTGAGCTTGTCGAGGATGGCGATTTTCTGCGGCGCGGGAATGGACGGGTTCACAAAGAACGTACGCAGCTCGCCGCTGCCCTGCCACGTGGCGAGAAAGTCAGAGAATCGGTGGTCGATGGCGGCCGTGTCCAGCTTAAGATCGGTCACGACGTCAGCGAAGGCTTCGGCATAGCGGGCGACAAAGGCAGGCATTTAGTTTCGGCCTCCTTTGCCCGGCGCGTCGGCGGAAACTCCGGCGACAAATTCCGCGATGAGGGCGCGATCGGTTTCCGGTGTGAGCGCCAGCTGTTTGGACGCTTGCTCGATGGCGAGATCGGCCGCAAAGTCGCGCAGGCTGCGACGGACCTGAGCGGCGGCTACGGAGATTTCCTGCTCGGCTGCGGCGACAATGCGCGCGCTTTCTTCGCTGATGGAGGCCTTAATGCGCTTTTCGTCTTCGAGGCTGTCGCGCTCGACTTGGGCACGGAACTTCTCCATCTCCTCGCCAAGGCCGGCGAGTTTGGCCTCGACAGCGCTCAGGCGGGACTGGGCGTCGGCGGTGGCCGCGCGCGCGGTCTGGAGATCCTGGCTGAGCGTTTCGGACCGCTTGCGAAGGACTTTGGGCATGAGACGGCCAATCGGAATGACGATGGCGAAGAAGATGATGGCAAAGTTAATCGCCAACAGGAGCGTGATGGTTATTTCGAGATTGAGATGCAGCATGCGCGCCAGCGACTGCACCACGGGCGCATGCAGGAGATCATGTTCCTGCTCCGCTTCTTCCTTGTGTGGCGGAGTGCCGGGAGCGTCAGCCGGTGCGCTGGCTGCAGTTGAGCTGGCAGGAGCGGCAGCCGGCGCTTGCGCGACGGCGTGTGAGGGCGCGATGGCGATTGCGGCAACGAGCACTGCACCAAGAATTGCGGGCAGGAAGAAAGCGAAATGATTCGTTTTCAAAAAGGGCTTTCTCAACGGGAACCCCCGGCGGCGGCGGGCAGGACGGCACGGACGGCCTGGGCGGCAAGATCGGCGGAGGCCGATTGGATCGTCTTGCGGGCGGAGTCGGCTTCGACCTCGAACTCGGCCTTGCCCTGGCGGACTTTTTCCTGGGCTGCCTTCCGGGCGGCGTCGAGGGCGGTGTCGCGCTCCGCGTTCCACTGCTTCACGCGCTGCTCGCGGATTTTGTAGGCATCGGCGCGGGCCAGGCGCAGGCGTTCCGCATACTCCGCGGTTTTGGATTCAGCCTCGGCGACTGCGTTCCGGGCGTTTTCCATCGCTCCCTCAGTGAGAGCGCGGCGCTTGGCAAGCACAGCCGTGAGGGGCTTCTGCATCAGGAACTGATAGGCGATAACCAACACGATGAACAGCGCAGCGGTCGGCATCGCGCCAATCAGATACATTTCGATTGCTTGAAGGATCTCTTGCATGAAGGTACTGGAGTGCCGGGCCTCTTCACTTGCAATTTTCGCATGCGGAACCCTTTTTTGTATCAGGGGCAAGGGTTGAAGGTCAACGCGCGGAGGCCCGCTTAAACCGCATACTGTGACGCGAGTCACGAAACGGGAAATTCACATAAGAAAGGGCTTGTAATTGCCCGAAACGGGCCTACACTGGAGTTACCACCTAGACCCGGTCCAGGGTCCAGCGGGCTGCCGGTTTTGGGATATCCTTCCACTCCCAAGGCCGGAAGCCCGCCTCTTACTTTCTAGCTTCTAGCCTCTAGCTCTTAGCTATTCGTGCGTCTACGCGAGAAAACCCCACGGGCCGCAGCCTTCAAAAGAATGTTCGAAGAGAACAGCCTATCTCGATTCGTCAACAAGCCGATCGAAGAGCTAGAAGCTAGTGGCTAGGAGCTGGAAGCTGTTCTTGCAGGAGGCCCTGGGCGCGGAGCCAGTTCTCAAGCAGGCTCGGCCACTGGTCGAGCACGGGATCGCCTTTGCCGAGACCCGAGCCGTGCGCGCCGTTCGGAAAGACGTGCAGTTCCGAGGGAACTCCAGCTTTGAGCAGCTCCTGATAAAAGTCGATGCTTGCCGCCGGAGAAACCGTCTTGTCGGCAAAGGTCTGGTAGATGAACGTCGGCGGCGTGTCTTTTGTGACAAAGAGAATGGGATCGTATTTGGCGCGGAGCGCGTCGCAGGAATCCATGAGGTTGAGTATCTTGCAGTAGCTCAGGAACGTCGTGTCTTTGGTGATGGCGTCAAGCCAGGGATAGCCGAGGACGAGGTAGTCGGGACGGCTGGAAGCGCGGTCGATGGGGTCTTCGGCGTTGGGGTTGCCGGGAACGAATTGGGTTCCGGCAAGCGCCGCGAGGTGGCCGCCGGCGGAGAAGCCAATCACGACGATGCGATTGGGGTTGATGTGGTAATCCGTAGCGCGGGCGCGGATGGTCTGGATGGCGCGACGCGCATCGAGGAGCGGGACAGGGAGAATGTAGCCCTGCGAGCTGAGGCGGTAGCTGAGGATGAAGGCGTGGAATCCGCGGGCGGTGAACCAGTCGGCAACTTCGCGGCCCTCGAGATCGCCGGCGAGATGAAGATAGGCGCCGCCGGGAAAGATGATGACGGCCGAGCCGTTTGCCGCTCCCGCGCGCGGACTGAATAGGGTGAGCGCGGGTGTGTCGCTGCACGGTTCGCTCCTGGTTGCGGGCGTTGTCCCAACTCCCGGCGTTTTGTCTCCGGGCGGCGTTCCGGGCCAGAGGCGGATGGTCTGGATGCCGAGGAAGGAGTTGTCGGTGCCGGGGGTGGCGCAGTTGGCCAGTTGCGCGTGGGCGGCGGGAATGGACGCCAGGGCCAGTACCGGGGCGGCGATGAGGAACGCAAGACGTTGCTTCATGGGAACCTCGGATCGATTCGCGAGAAGTATAAAGGCAGGGGCCGAGGAACAAGGGACGGGGAGAATAAGTGAGCAGTTGGTAGCCGGTTCCCTGCCCAGCTCAGAGCCAAATAGCGCTATGGCCTGGACAGAGGCTGGCGGCCTGCTCCGAGAGTGTTTCGGCGAGTTCCAATCCGTATCGTGCGAAGTAGTACGCCCCGCCATGGACGCGCTCCTGTAACACGCCGCCGGGATAGAGGGCGTTGAAGATGGAGTTGGCGTGGCGCGTGAGGGTAGCCTCGCGTTGGAGCTGGAAGTTGGCGGCGAGAGTACGCAAGCGGTTCATCTGGTAGCGCATTTTTCCGGCGGCGGTGTCGGCGGATTGGCCAAGACCCTTGTCCTGCGACTGAAGCCAGTCCACGAGTGTGTTGAGCTCGGCATCGAGTGCGTTGCCGGCGGCGGCAAGTTTTTGTTTGGTCTCGATGGGCATGGAGCGGGCGGCGAGGCGCAGAGCGAGCGTCGAAGCATTTTCTTCGGCGAAGATCTGATCGAGCGAGAGATCGTGTTTGCGCAAAAGCTCGGCAATGGAGGGCTCGATGAGCGTGGCGGAAAAGCGCGCAATCGGCGGCGTCTGCCGGCCGAGAATGCGCTCGAACAGAACCGTGGATTGCGCGAGGTAGGCGATTTCGGCAGGTCCGCCGACTTGGGCCGAGGTTGAGAACAGAAAATCCTGAAAGACGGGACGAAGGAGGGCCGCGGGCGAGATGCGTTCGGGCTCGGAGTCGAGGATTCCGAGCAGATCGGATGTGGAATACTTCTCGTCGCCGGCGTGCCAAAGGCCGTTGGGCTCGGCGGGAGTTGGCGTGGTGCGGCGAAGGGCAATGCGCGCGCCGGATTTTTCCCCGCTCTTTTCATCTTCGATGAGGAACAAGAGGCTCGACTGCGGAGCGACGGCGACCTGAATATGATAGCCGGCGGCTTCGAGAGCATGGCCGCGCTCGGTGAGAGCGGAGTGAAACTCGTCGGCACGCTCGATGGCGGCGCGGAGGACCGGTGCGCCGAGGCGATGGAATTCGCGGCCAGCGGCGTCGACAACGAGCAGCCCCTGCGCGGCGAAGATTCTGGAACAAAAATCGGCGAAGGCCTGGGCGAAGGTGCGGCCGGGTTTGTAGGCGGCGACGAGGGCGTCGGTCGCATCTGAGGGGCCGAGAAGCTCGGCGGCACGCTCGGCCAATTGCGAAACGGATTCATCGAAGACGATCTTTCCGGCCGGCTGCGCAGACTCGGGAACCTTGGCATAAGTCAAAGTGGCCAGTTCGCGGCCGGCGGGAAACGTGACGTGATCGATCTCGGCGAAATCGTGATCTTCGCTGGCGAGCCAGAAGATGGCGGCGTGGCGATGGCCCGCGGCGGTGGACTTGCGGGCGCGAGCGATGGCGGTAGCGGCTTTGAGGGGGGTATAGAGCGGACCACCGAACAAGCCGACCTGCTGGCCGGTGAGGATCGCGCCCGCCCCCTGGGAAAGTGCGGTAAGCGAGGGCTGCGCGGCGGAGGAGGAGTTCTGCGCGGCAAGAAGGCGAACTAGCTCAGGCCAGTGCGTGGGCCGCGGCGGAGGGGCAGCGGCAATCTCATCCAACGGCAAAAAGGGGCGGAGCGCACTGGCGCAGAAGTCGAGGAAGAGGCGGGTCTGGCCCGGCATTACAGTCACTGGATAACAGTCGGCTTTCAAGGAATCGTTCACTCGTGGCTCGTTTGGGCTGGAGACAGACTGGCGCGCGTGGATTTGGGATTTGGTGCTCTGTTAAGGATGCCACGACGGGGCGGGGCGATGCAGAAAGGCCGCGCCCGGAGCAGGCGGCTGCGTATACTCGTGATGAATTGAGTCCAGGCGAGGACGCCCGCACGACAGCCGGTCAGCCACCCCACGGACGAGGACCTGTCCGTGGGGGCCCCGGTCAGCCACCCCACGGACGAGGACCTGTCCGTGGGGGCCCCGGTCAGGAGACCGGCGCTACACCGAATTCCATGAAGCTCTCGCGACAAAAAGGGGATGAAATGGCGGCGAAATCAAAGACCAAGAAAGTAAAGTCGGGCAAGATCGTAAAAGCTGCAGTGATTCAGCGGGCCACGATCGTGAGCTCGGAGGTGGTGTACACGGGACCGCTGTTCCGCGTGCTGCACGACAAGCTGATCGAGCCGGACGGAAAGCGCAACGAGCGCGATGTAATTCGCCACAACGGAAGCGTGGTGATTCTGGCGATCGACAACACCAAGAGCAAGACCAATCCGTGGATTGTGATGGAGCGCCAATACCGTCACGCGGCAAATCAGTATTTGTGGGAGCTGCCGGCCGGGAAACTGGAGCCGGGCGAAGATGCGCTGGAGGGAGCCAAGCGTGAACTCGCCGAGGAGACCGGATACACGGCGAAGAAATGGCGGCCGCTGGTTGAGTATTACGCCAGCCCCGGCTTTCTGGGCGAATCGATGAAGGTCTTTCTTGCAGAGGGGCTGGAGCCTGGCGCTGACCACCCTGAAGAGGACGAGCACATCGAGCTTCGCCTCGTGAAACTTTCAGACGTGGTGAAAGCCATAGAACAAGGCGCAATTCTCGACGGTAAAACACTGAGCAGTGTGCTTTTATACGACCGCATCAAGAACCGCCGAGGAAAGCGTTAGGGGCTCGGATCGAGCAGGCTTTTCACAACGCAGCTTAAAGAAAACGCAGCAATTTTGCTCACCCAACGCACTGCCCGTTTGCGTCAAGGTTTTGGCCGCTGGCGCGTTGGTCTTTTTTCCACATCAAGCGCGGAGCTGCGGCCATGAACAGGCTGCTGAAAAAGTCGTCAAAGCTGAGAAACAAATCCCTCATCGGCCAAAGCCGCATTGATTCTTGAGGCCTTATTGGCACGGATAAATCCGTGTCCTATCAATACAGCGTGATTCCGCGAGTTTTTCCGCAGCCTGTGGAGCCGCGCTGATTCCTTGGCATTTACTGGCATGGATGAATCCATGCCCCTTTCAAAACAGCGGCCGCGCGGGAACTTTTCGGCAGCTGTCGAAGGCCGTGCCGGGGTTCCACGTTGTGAAACATCCGCGCCCCAATCAACCTTTCACAGACTTTCGGCGTCTTAGTTAACATCGGCGGGATTTCCCCCTTGAGGCCTGCCGTACTCCACAAAAAGAAAGAAGGCTGGAACCTGTGGCTCAGTACAAAGGAAAGGTCAAGTGGTTTAACAACGCCAAGGGCTACGGATTCATCGGACGCGAAGACGGGCCGGATGTATTCGTTCACTACTCAGCGATTCAACTGGACGGGTACAAAACGCTCAAAGAAGGCGACGAAGTCGAGTTCGATATCGTTGAAGGTCAGAAGGGCCCGCAGGCGGATGCCGTAGTCCGCAATCGGGATAGTGCAAGCCCGGCCCACAACGCCGCCTAGGCGTTTATAGGGCACGGGCGTTCCCTCAATGACCGCCGCCCGGCGGTAGAGGTAAGTTGTGCCCAGTAGACATTCCCTTGTCACATTGATCTAGCGGCTTTCTGCGTACTGCGCGGAATCGCGGCATCTGTGCGCGCGATATTGTTGCTCAATCCCGGGCCCGAGCGACAGTGGCCGCGACCGCGATCGATGGTCCATACTGCAAGCGGAGGAGCGCCTCTTCAATGGACAACAAGACCATGGCCCGCCTGCTGGCGGAGACCGCTGACCTGATGGAGATCGAAGGCGCCGATAGCTTTCGCATCAGAAGCTACCGTCGCGCTGCGGACGCAGCGGAGCAGACGACCGTTGATTTGACGGAGGCGGCCAGCGACACGGCGAAGCTGCTCGAGATCGATGGGATTGGCAAAAGCATGGCGGCGAATCTGCAGGCCATTGCCGCGACGGGGACGCTGCCGCAGAGAGAACAACTTCTGACCAAGTATGGCGCGGGGCTGCTGCAACTGCTGAAGTTGCCGGGGATGGGGCCGAAGACGGTGGCGCTGCTGTGGGATGCCGGCGTGATTGGCAACTCCAACCCCGATTGCGTGGGGCAGCTGGCAGAAGCGATTACGGCGGGGCGGCTGAAGGGCCTGCCGCGGATGGGCGCAAAGCAGATCGAGAAGCTGCAAAAAGGGATTGAGGATTATCGCCGAAGCGCGGGCCGGTTCCGGATCGACGTGGCCGAGGAGGAAGCGGAACAGATTGCGGCTTACCTTCTGAAGTTCGATGGGATTGAGCGGGTGACGCCGGCCGGATCGCTGCGGCGCGGGCGAGAGACCGTGGGCGATCTTGATTTGCTGGCCACCGGCCCGGCATGCGCGCCGGAAAAAACTCAAGCCGCGGTGGAGCACGTAGCCGCGTACCCCGGCATTCATAACATCATTGCCAAAGGCGAAAACAAAGTGAGCTTCAACACGGGCCAGGGCTTGCAGGTGGATGTGAGGCTCTTGCCGGAGTCGAGCTACGGCGCTGCGCTGCAATACTTCACCGGCTCGAAGGCGCACAACGTGACGCTGCGTCAGCGGGCGCTGAAGATGGGCTACACACTGAATGAGTGGGCGCTGGCGCGGCTCAGTGATGGATCGACGGTGGCGGCAACGACGGAAGAGGAGATTTACGCGGCGCTGGGGATGGAGTGGATGGCGCCGGAGATGCGCGAAAATCTGGGCGAGGTGGAGTGCTCCGCGCACGGCGAACTTCCGAAGCTGATACGGCTGGGAGAGATCCGCGGCGACGTGCACATGCACACGACTGCGAGCGACGGGCGGAATTCGATTCGCGAGATGGCTGAGGCTGCGCTTGCTGCGGGGTATGGGTACATCGCGATCACTGACCACTCCAAGAACCTGGCCATGACGAATGGGTTGGACGAAAAGCGAGCGCTCGAGCAGATTGAGAAGGTGCGCGCGGTGGATCGCGAGATGGAGGGCAAGATCAGAGTGTTCACCGGGATTGAGGTGGACATTCTGGCCGACGGCGCGCTGGACCTGGACGATGAGGTGCTGGCGCAGATGGACGTGGTGATCGCCAGCGTCCACACACGCTTTGAACAAAGCCGCGAGGAGATGACCGCGCGGGTGCTGAAAGCAATCGAGAATCCCAATGTGCGAATCCTGGGCCATCCGACGGGACGGCTGCTCTTGCGGCGGGAGCCGTTTGAGCTGGATCTGCCGGCGGTTCTGAAGCGCGCAGCGGAGCTGGGTGTGGCGATGGAGCACAATGCCGCGCCGGAGCGGCTGGACCTGAACGATCACGATCTGCGGCTGGCCAAGGAGCTGGGCTGCAGGATCGTGATGTCATCGGACTCGCACGACAGCCGCAATTTGGGCAAGATGGGTTACGGAGCGAAGCAATTGCGGCGTGCGTGGCTGACGGCTGAGGACGTGCTGAATACGAGGGAAGCGCAGGGGTTTCTGAAGGGGTTGCGGGCGAGGGCCTGAGGCCATCGGTCGTGGCAAACTTTGGGCTTAAGAGGGTGCGGAAAAACTCAGCAAACTCCGTGGGGGGCCCGAAGACCATTCCCGGGGGCTAAAGCCCCGACCCTTCCAAGCACGTTATCGGCACGACTGAAGTCGTGCCCTGACACCTCGTGCCGTTTATAGGATTTTTTCCGCAACCTATTAAGCCCATCCCCCAAAGGTCACCAGTATTGAGCACAAAGGGATTGGGCCGGGACCCCGGAATGCTTGGCTTCTTCTGCTTGTTTGGGATTACCATAAGGCCCAGCAAGATGGAGGTCCCCATGAGCTTGCTACAACAAGATGCAACGGGAGTGGACGACGCGGCGCGCGGCGAAGAGCTGACCAAAGGGTCCAGTCACGTGGTGTGGGCGGCCATCGCAGCGACGGTTGTGGTGAGCATTGCGGTTGGGACCTACATGTTTGTCGAGCAGACACCGCCCGTCTCGACCGGCGAAATTGTAGCGGTCTGGGCGCATCCACAGCACACCGAGACTTCAGGTATTGATGCCAGCGGGGCGCCGATGCCGAAAGAAGAAGTGGACCAGGTAATGGTCTTCACCGAAGTGAAGCTCACCAACCATACCAACCATCCGCTCTACTTAGTGAATGTGCTCACCAACGCCACGCTGGGCGACGGAATCCACTCGAGCTACGCGGCGAACCAGGGCGACTACGAGCGGATCTTTGTCGCCTATCCGAATATTCCTGTGCCGCACAACCCTGGCCTATCGCCACTGGACACGACGATTAACCCCGGGCAGACGGTCGAGGGAACTTTCGTTTCAGCTTTCAAGATGACGAAACAGGATTGGGACGCGCGCAAGAAGCTGGACTTCACGTTCAGTTTCCATTACCAGCCCAGCCTCACGCTCACGCCCCAGGTTCCAATTACTGAACAGTAGGTGGAACGGGCGCGCCCTTGGGCGTGGAGAGATAGCCCGCAATTTCATTTCTTGAATTGATGTTGTTGACCACGATCTCATAGAGCGACTGGTCTTTGCCGCTGTAGAACTGCAAAGGCTCGTTCACGTTGCGGTCTTTCTTTTCGTACACCTTGTCGTCGGCATAGATGTCGAGGGTGAACTTGTTGTGCCTGGCGTCGGTCCTTCTCAATTCCAATGAGACCGTACCCACGGGCTTTTTCTGGCCCTTGTCGAGCGAGAACTCATAGAAATTACGATCGCCTTTGTGCTCAAGGGTGACCAGCTCGTCGTGGTTGCGAGCGATGATGCTGTTGGTTCCGCTCAAGTCGCCTTTCACGGACTGGAGCTCGCTGTTGGTATTGGCCAGATCGCCCTGCGTCTTGGTCAGGTCGGTTTTTACGCCGCCCACGTCGGATTTCACGCTGGTAAGGTCGGTCGAAATTCCACTGACCTGTTGCTGCGTCTTCTGCTCAGCGCTCTCATCGGCTTCTTCGCGCTGGACGATGGCTTGCGCGCGCTCGTCGAGCTCTTTTTGCGTGAGGCCGACCGATTTGCCCAGCTCGTCGGTGGCAACCTTGAGGCGAGCGTTGGTTTCGCGCAGCTCGGCCGCCATCTGTGTACCTTGCTGTTTGGAATCGGCCAACTCAGCCTGCGCGGTGGTTAGGCGGCTGGTCAACGTGAAGCACCAAATCAAGCTGCCGACAGCGGCCAGCAAAGCGATGGCGATCGCCGCCAGCAGCGCACCGGAGTAAGTTCGAGGAGCCTCTTCAATATCACTCATGCGTTAACCTTTCGTCGACGGGCATTGGAGTGGATTGGCCCGGGGTAATGGTGGCATCTAATCCGGTTAGACGCCGCACAATGGGGAAATTGTCGCATTCGATCCGGAAATCCCCATGATTCACAATGTTACCGACTGGGTGGCCCCGATTAAAGCCGGGATTTCCAATTGGCTGTCGCGGTGAATCTATAGGATAAATCGGGCGGGCGGGGCGTGGGTGACCGCAAACAGGCGAGGGCGGCAGCGAAAGCCGTCCCACCTTCCGTGACAAGGATGGAACGGCTACGTTATAAACATCTTTACTGCCTATTTCGGCGCCGGGCACAAAATGAGCGGCCGGAACTCCGCCGCATCGCCGGACTGCCACCTAAATAGAGGGAGAAACAAAGGCTATGTCGACTGCTGTCGCAGGAAAGGGCCTGGAAGGAATTGTCGCCGCAAACTCCGGCATCTGCTGGATCGACGGAGAAGCGGGCATCCTGTCCTATCGCGGCATCGACATTCACGAGCTGGCCGATCACTCGACTTTTGAAGAATGCACCTACCTGCTTTGGAACGGAATGCTGCCGAATGAGCTGGCCCTGCGGGAGTTTTCATCGCAGCTGGCGCTGGCGCGAGCACTCGATCAGCGGGTAGTCGACATGCTGCGCAGCTTTCCCAAATCTGCCACGCCCATGGAAGTGCTGCGGACGACGGTTTCGGCGCTGAGCTTTTACGATGCCGACGAAAAAGACAACTCGCACGACGCGAACGTACGCAAGGCTTACAACCTGACGGCGCAGATTGCCATGATTGTGGCGATTTACGACCGGCTGCGCAAGGGCAAGGAAATTGTGCCGCCTGACCGCTCGCTGACTCACGCCGGGAATTTTCTGTGGATGCTGAACGGGGAAAAGCCCTCGGAAACTGCCACTCGAACTTTAGATATTGCACTCATTCTTCATGCCGACCACGAATTAAACGCCTCCACCTTTGCCGCCCGCGTGATCGCCGCAACCCTCTCCGACATCCATTCCGCAATTACCGGCGCCATCGGCGCGCTGAAGGGCCCGCTGCACGGCGGAGCCAACGAGGGCGTAATGCGGCTGCTGCTCACAATCGACAAGCAGGGCGCCGATCCGGTGGAGTACGTGAAGAACATGCTGGCGGCCAAGCAAAAGATTTCGGGGTTCGGGCATCGCGTTTACAAAACCGAGGACCCGCGCGCCACGCACCTGAGGAAAATGAGCAAGCAGCTGGGCGAAGATTCGGGCCAGCCCAAGTGGTTCGAAATGTCGCGGGCGATCGAGCTCTACATTAATCAGGACAAGAAGCTGAACGCCAACGTGGATTTCTATTCAGCTTCGACGTATGCGACGCTGGGCATCGATATCGATTTGTATACGCCAATCTTCGCGGTGAGCCGCATCGCCGGCTGGGCCGCGCACGTGATCGAGCAGCTGGACGACAACCGGCTGATCCGGCCGCGCGCCGAGTACATCGGGCCGGTGTATCCTTCGCCGTGGATTCCCGTGGCGGAGCGGCTGTAAGGCGGCCGCTCAAGAAAATCGTTCCCTCCCCGTTGCCACACCCATATTTGCGCATTACCATCGAAGCTCTCCGGATAGCCGGAACTTTCCCCCGACTTTCATCGATGGAGGCACCCCATGGTCTTGGGTATGAGCATTCAGGTGTTCACGCTTTTGCACGTGATTCTGAGCCTGGTGGGAATCGCCACAGGCCTCATCGCGGTGGTTGGACTCGCCGGCAATAAACTCTCTCATGGATTGACGGCATTCTTCCTGATCACAACCGCACTGACCGACATCACCGGATTCTTGTTTCCATTTCACGGTGTGACGCCCGCAATCGTTCTGGGCATTCTGTCGATGATTGTCCTGCTGCTGGCTGCAATCGCGCTTTACGGCTACAAACTCGCCGGCGGCTGGAGCGGGACCTATGCGATCAGCGCTTCGCTCGCGCTCTATTTCAACGTGTTTGTGCTCTTCGCGCAGCTTTTTGCCAAAGTGCCAGCGCTCAAAGCCATTGCTCCCACGCAATCGTCGCCTGTGTTTGGGGCAACACAGCTTGTCGTGCTGATTGTGTTCGTGGTGCTCATATTTCGGTCGTTCAGGGGTTTTCGAGGCCATCGACTGGGCTAGGCGCTGAGCACCGGAGCTATCGGGGACCGTGCAGGCGATCGATGAGCCAGTCGACGGCGGCGGGCTCGTTTTCGATTTCAATGCGCAGCGGGACGGTGAGGATCGGCAGCGCGGCGGTCAATCCTCCGAGGCGGATGCGGTCTTTTTCTGTGGTGAGCAGGGCGGTAGCTCCGGCGGCTCGGGCTTCGGATTCGATGCGAGCGAGATCGGCAGCGGTGTAGCTGTGGTGGTCGGCGAAGGCGAAGCGGACGGCGAGCTTGAGGCCAGCGGATTCTAGACCTTTGAAAAACTGATCGGGTCGCGCGATGCCGCAGAAAGCGGCGACGGGGCCGTCGAGTTTGGGGATTTCCATGCGGCGGCGAATGCGCCAGACAGTTCCCTGCCAGCGCATGGATTTGAGTTGCGCTTCAACTTCGGGTTCGTCTGCTGGCAAAGCAATGACGTGGGCCCGGCCCGCTGCATGCAATGCTTCGCGAAGATTGCCGGCGGGAAGAAGATGATCGCTCAGGTCGCGGCGGCTCAGGAGCAGGATGTCGACATCGCGGGCGAGCCGGCGATGCTGAAAGCCGTCGTCCAAGATGTGAGCTTTAGGCTTGCGGCTTTGTTCGGCATTTTGCGGCGCTTCGGCCGACGCTTCCGCGAGCAGGCCGGCTTGGTAACGCTCGGAGGCGACAAATACAGGGACATGGGTTTCGCGCGCGATTTCGAGCGGCTCGTCCCCGAATTCCCTCGCTGTCCCGCCGGCATCAACCAAGAGGGGAACTGCGGAGCGGCGGCCATAGCCGCGCGAAAGTACATCGACGTGGAGGCCACGTGCGGTGAGGGCTTTGGCAAGGGCGATGGTGAGAGGAGTCTTCCCTGCCCCGCCGGTGGAAAGATTGCCGATGCTGATGACGGGCCAACTGAGTTTGCGAATGGGTTTGAGGCCCGTGCGAAACTGAAATTCGCGCAACGCGAGAGCGAGCCTGTAAGCCGGAACAAGCGGCCAGAGCAGCCGGCGTGCGGCGGGTGAGCTCATGGCGTGCGCTCCGGGCTGGAACTTGGGGCGAGCACTTCGAGGATTGCAGCAACGCAGCGATCGGTGGCGCCGGCCTCGCGATCGAAGACTTCACGGGCGCGTTTGCCCGTGGCTTTAGCTGCGGAGCGATCACTGAGGAGGCCGATGAGGGTCGAAGCCAAATCGACTTTTTCGGTAATACGCAGCGCGTCATGGCTGCGCAGGCTGTCGGTAATGGCGGTGAAGTTGGCGTAGTGCGGGCCGATGACGATGGGGACCGCGAACTGCGCCGGCTCAAGAGGATTGTGGCCGCCCGCCGGAACGAGGCTGCCACCGACGAAGGCAACCGAGGCCAGCGAGTAAACCGAAGCCAGCTCGCCGATGGTGTCGAGAAGGACTATTTCGCCGGGACGAAGCGCGCGCGGCGCAAACCGCGGAGCCGGTGAGTCAGCGGTCCAGCTGGAACGCCTGGTTGAAAGAGCGCCGGCTTTATCGAGAAGGGTTGCAACGGCGCCGAATCGCTCAGGATGACGCGGCGCAAGAACGAGGACAAGCTGCGGGTCGGCGGCAATGAGGCGGGGCCATGCATCCATGAGCGCAGACTCCTCGCCCTCAAGCGTGCTGCCGGCGACAACGAATCGGAGACCGGCGGACAACGACTTCAACAGGCGGGTGGCATCGGATTCCTGAGCGGCACGCACATCGAATTTGAGATTGCCGGCGACGAACACGCGGTCTGGGTCGCAGCCGAGGGCAAGAAGGCGTTCGGCGTCGATTTGGCTCTGCGCAAGCACCCGGCTGAGACGCGACAGAAGAGGACGCCAGAACACGCGGAGCCTGCGATAGCGCGGCCATGAACGGTTGGAGATGCGGGCGTTGACGACGACGACGGGAATGTCACGCCTATAACAGCTATGAAGCAAATTCGGCCAGAACTCGGTTTCAGCGAGGATGAGGAGACGCGGCTGGAGCGCGTTGAGATAAGCGCGCACGGCCCAGGGAAGATCGAGCGGACAGTAGAAGACGCGATTCGAGCCGAAGTGTTCGCGAGCCAGAGCCTGACCGGTGCGCGTGGTGGTGGAGACCACGAGGATATGGTTGGGTAAAGCGGATTCAAGCTCCTTGACCAAGCGGGTGACGGCGAGAACTTCGCCGACAGAGACGGCATGGAGCCAGATGAGAGGGCGATCGACGGCCAGCTCAAGCAGGGGGTCGAGCCGCTTGGGGATGCGTCCCAGACGCTCCATCAGGCCCTCGCGGTATTTGCGCGTAGTGGCCATGCGCCAGAGCCACCAAGGCGCGCCGAGGACCAGGGTCAGGAACAAGGCAAGGTTGTAGAAAAAAAGGGTCATGCGTAAACGAACCGATTTTCTGCAGGTCTAATCGTAGGGCATCCAAAGCTGGAATGATAGAGTTGAGCGCGATGAAGATTTTGCGGGGAATCCCATTGTTGCTGCTCTGGTGGGCGGCGCCTGTGACGGCCAGCGATCGCACGCCGCCTCCGGTGCAACCCGCAACCTCATTCCCGGCTATGGAGATTCATCCGCAGGAGCATGTGGCCATTGCGGCCGAGCCGTACGACACGAGAGAAAAAGAGTCCATCTTCCGCGTCGATTATTTGAGCCACGACGTGATGCCGATTCGCCTGATCGTGACCAACCTGGGCGACCGGCCCATTTCGCTCATCGATGCGCGGATTATTTTCGAGACCTCGGAGGGCGACCACATCCGCGCTGCCGAACCAGAGGACGTGGAACGGATGATGACGCAAAAGGAGCGGCAGGGATCCAAAATCCCATTGCCCGCGCCGCTGCCGCCGATCCACACCAAGCCCAAGGGCAGCATCCAGGAGGTCGAGAGCGACTTTAATACCTTTGAGTACTCGGCCCTGGCCGTGGAACCGCACACCACGCGCGCCGGTTTCCTGTTTTACGACGTTTCCGGACTGAAGGAACCGCTGATGGGAGCCAAGCTCTATCTCCACGACCTGCGCGACGCGGACGGAAAAGAGCTTTTCTACTTCGAAATACCCTTCGACAAATATCTGCAGTCAAAGTCGAGCCAGATGAATTAGCTGCCCACTGGGTGGAACCGGCGAGCGGATCTATTCGAAGTAGGTGGCCGTCGTCGTGTCCGTTTCCCAGATGGTGCAATCCTTCACGCGCACGCGGCCGGCGGTGATGCCGGCAAGCTGGCGATTGGTCTCGTCGTAAAAATACCTGGCGATGTTTTCGGCCGAGGGATTGAGCGTAGTGAAGGGCTCGAGATCGTTCAGCATCTGGTGATCGATGCGATCGACGATGGGGCGCAATACGTGCTTGAGCAGTTTGAAGTCGAGGAGCAGTCCAGCCTCGTCGAGAGTGGCGCCGGCCAGGGTGACGCGGACCTTGTAATTGTGGCCATGCGGGTTCTCGCATTTACCTTTGTAGTTCCGGAGATAGTGGCCGGAAGAGAAATCCGCCTCGACTGTAACTTCGTACATTTGCGTCTGCTCGATCCTGCGCGGGAACACGGCCCGCACTTCATTATTCTAATTTGACCGACTTGGTTTCGACGATTTTTGCTCAGGGCCTGCGATTGCCTCGGCGCCGGTTTCGCGCTGCACGGCGCGCATCTTCACTATGGCGATCGACCTGCTCAAAGAGATTGCTGAGGACACCGATGAGGGCTGAAGCCAGAGCAGCGAGCGCGAGCAGCAGCCCCAGGGTGCGCCAGAGTGAGCCGTTGGCGGGCAGGCCGGGCTGAAAGCTCGATGGAACGAGCGTCATGGCCCCGGAGATCAGCGCGAAGAAGCCGAGTGTGGCAGCGAGGATGTAAAAGTTGCGGGACATACGCGCGATCGAAGCCGGTGATGAGACCGAACAGGTGATGGGCTCGGCCTGAAGCGATTCTACGGTGGGCGGCTTCATGCGGAAAGCTCTGCTGAATCGATCATGTTGACGGCGACTTTGGCGAATTCTGCTTCCATGGCGGCAACGGAGCCATGGAGGTCGATGGCGCGACAGGCGTCGCCCACCACAAACGCGTCGAGGCCGAGGCGTCGCGCATCGAGAGCCGAGTAGCCGACGCAATAATCGTAGGCAAGACCGGCCAGGAAGACGCGCGCGAGGCCGCGCTCCCTTAAATAGCCGGCAAGGCCGGTTGGGGTGGTGCGGTCATTCTCAAAGAATGCGGAATAGGAATCGATGTGCGGTCGGAAGCCTTTGCGCAGGATCAGCTCGGCGCGTGTGAGGGCGAGCGCGGGGTGGAAGTCCGCGCCGGGCGTGCCTTGCACGCAATGCGGAGGCCAGAGCGTCTGCCGGCCGTAATCGAGTTCGATCGAGTCATAAGGCTGCTTGTTGAGGTGCGATGCAGCAAATGAGGAATGATCGGCGGGATGCCAGTCCTGGGTAAGAACGATGTGCTCGAACCGCGGCGCAATGCGATGAATGGGCGCGATGACTTCGTCGCCATGAGGGACTGGGAGCGCGCCGCCGGGACAAAAATCATTTTGCACGTCGATGACGAGGAGGACGTCGCGCGCATCGATCTGCATACGAGCCTCCTCAAAGGCTGAACCCGAAAACTGCGCTTTACTAATGCTTCCCTGGCGACTTACTAACGCTTTACTAAGTTCGGCACGACGTTACTTGCGCGGGACGAGCGTATATTTTTCCGCGATTGTTTCGATCACCGCGTCGGTGACGGTTTTGGCCAACGCGTCAATATCTAAGCCGCGGGCGCTATTCAGGCCGCGGGCGCTGTTCGACCCGGCGTTGTCAATCGGCGTGTTGGCCGGACCGTTGTCATTGCGCCTGCGCGCGCGGAGTTGCCTGGAGCGCGATGGGACTCTGGGTGGCGAGATTGGCGTCGTTCAAAGGCGGCATGTCGAAGGGAAATTCGGGCAGGCCAAGCTTTTTTCGCAAGGCGCGCAGGTCGGCGCCGCGCTCCTCGGAGATGCGCAGGATGGGAGAGCCGAGCTGAGCCGCGAGCATCAGAATCCAGCAATACGTGTCGAGCACCTCGGCGCACCACTCGGCGCGTGTGACGGTGTCGGCCCAGCAGACGATGCCGTGATTGGCCAGGAGCATGGTGTTGTGATTTTTCACGTAGGGGAGAACGGTTTCCGCGAACGCTTTTGTGCCGGGGGTTTCGTAGGGCGCGACGGCGACCGTGCCTACGATGACCTCGAACTCGGGAATGATGAGGTTGGGGGGGAGGCAGCCGGTGATGGCGTAGGCCGTGGCGTGTGGCGGGTGGCAATGAACGACGGCCTTGGCCTGGGGCACGGCCTTGTAGATCTCGAGATGCAGCAGCAGCTCGCTCGAGCGCTGCTTGCTGCCGGCGACCTGGTTGCCATCGAGATCGACGAGGCAAATGTCGGCGGGCGTGAGGTCGTATTTGCTGACCAGCGTGGGCGTGCAGAGAACCTGGTTGGGGCCGATGCGGTAGGAGATATTGCCGCCGTTGCCGTCGACATATTGGCGCATCCAGAGCTTGCGGCCGGCGGCGCAGATTTCGTTCTTGATGGCGCGGGCCAGGGGAGAAGAGAAAATCGGCTGCGCCGGGATTCTGCCTGGACGCAGCGGGCTTGCGGGAGGCGGGGCCGCTTTGCCCGGTTCGCGGAGTCGTTTTGACGTTTTTCTTTTTGCCGTTCTTCACCTTGCTCCTCGGGTCCCACTCAACATTTTAAGGGGCGAGCGGGGGTGCGGTCGAAGAGGGCGTGTAAGACGCATGGGGCACGGACGATCGGGCGCGTGAGACACGTCACACGGGGCGTAAGACGATGTAAGACATGGAGACACGTGCAGGCGACGGTAGACGTTGGTCGGGTAACGGTCTGGGCCGCGGCACCTGTTTACTGGTTGGTGCTCCCCGGCGGGGCTTGATCAGACAGCGAGGTCGTTGAAAACTAAAAGCTCTGCGCTCCAAATCAAACCACTCGCTGAGGCACACCAAGCTTTGAATCCCCGGCAAGGTTCGGTAACTTCGCAATTGCCGGTAATCCAGCCTGAAACGACTTTCGGTCATGAGAGTCCTTGGCGTGGCGCTCTGTTAGGTCCCGCGATCTGACGTAGTGCGCGCTTCGAATTGAGATTTGGTAAGCGATTTCGATGATGCAATTAGCTTCTCACTGCGCCACCGCACTCGGACCCAGCCGAGAGTTAAGTTGTGCCTGATATAGGCTGGCGGGATAGACGGAGGTGCCTGGCGAATCGATGGCGCCTTCCGGCAGGATGGTGGAACCGCCGGGCGGTGCGGCGGTGAGTTGGGTGCCGACGCAGCCGATGCACCAGTTCTCTGAACCGGGCGGTTGCTGAATGGTGAACTCATTCGCGCTTGAATTCCAGATAACCCCCCAGCCGATGGCCCATCCTTGGCCGTCGCCGTCGCTGCCGCGGTCGATAAGGTTTATGACTCCGCCGGAAGTGACGCTGGTGTTTTCAACGAGCAGGCCGGTGGCCCAGCGCTGGTGCGGCTCAACGAGGCCGTTGCCTTGGAAGCTGGCGTTGCGTATGACATTGGGGCCCTGGGTAGCACTACTGGTGCCGAAGTAGATCATGTTGTTGGCGACGTCGCTGACGTTATCAATGAGCACTTGGGTGGCGCCGTCGATGTAGAACTCCTCGAACTTGGCATCGTCGGTCTGGGTGACAGTGTGAGTGACCGAGACGTTGCTGACAGTGACCTGTTTGCCGTTGGCGTCGATGTCGATGCTTTCCAGAGTATCGAGGCCGGTGAGATTGCGCGCCCAGGCATTGAGGACGGCATAAGTCTGGACGATCTGGTAGGAAGGCGTGGGCGGAACGAGATTGTTGGGTGGAGCGGGAGCGATGACATAGAGGTCTTCGACACCAACCTGCGAGATGCGACCGGGGAAGTTATAGGCCTGCACTGAGCCACCGTCGGTCCCGAGGTAGGTGCTGTCGATGGAGTCTGACATCGGAGCATCGAGGGTGATGGTATTGCCGCTGATGGAGGTGATGGAGCGGTCGGTCTGGAAGTGGTCAGCGGAAAGATCGATCCAGTTGCATGGGCCACTGCTGCATGTGGTTCCGAGGTCGGCGTCGGTCATGTCCATGAAGGCGACCCACGCGGAAGTGCTCGGGCGGTTGACCACGATGGTGTCCCCGACGGCGAGACTTGAAGTGCTGGCGACGTCGAGGGTGGTGGCCCCGGCGGGGACGTAGGCGTCTGTGATTTCAGCGGCGGTGCCGGAGTAGGTTGGCTCGGCGGTGCTGCTGCCCATGACGACGAGAGGATATGGCTGGGAGGCGGCGGTCATGGTAATGACGGTGTTGGAGGCGGGCGAAGCTTCGTCTCCGCTGCCACGCAGGACGACTCCGCTGACGGAGATGGTGAGCGAACTGCTGACGGTGTAACTGCCGGGCTGGAGCAGAACGGCGCCACGGAAACCGGTGGAGGGGTTGATGGACATGGCTGAGACATTGTTGATGGCGGCCTGAATGCTTGCGGTGTCGTCCCCGCCGGAGGGTGAAACAGTGGCTTCGACGGGCACAGTGGGAATTGAGCCGGCTCCTTGGTTGTAGCCAGCGGTGGAGAAGTCCATGATCTGGTCGCCCTGGGCATCGAGTTGCTTGTAGGCCAGGTCGCCACTGGAGTTGTAGTAGACCCACTGGCTCATGGGCGAGGTGGAGGGTGTGAGGAGGAGATTTTCTACGGCCGTTTGGTTAGGGTCTTTGATGCTGGTGGCGATAAGGGTGACGACAGTGGGCAGTGAACCAGGGAGGACCGCAGGCGCAGTGTAGGTGGCGCCGGCGGTGCTGAGCCCGGAGAGCGAGCCAATGCCGGTGCCGATGCCCCAACTAACGCCGGAGTTGGAGAGGTCATTGGCGACGGAGACGGTGAAGGCCTGACTGCCGCCTGGACCAAGCCTGACGGCGGAGGGGCTGAGGGTAATGATGATGGGGACAAGAGCAATGGTGCTCGAGGCGGATTTGGTGGGGTCAGTCCGACTTGTGGCAGTGAGGGTGACGGTGGCGACGGCGGAGACGATAGTAGGCGCTGAGTAAGTGGTGGTAAAGGGCGAAGTGGTGGAACTAGCTGCGCTGAGTGATCCGGGGCCGGTAATGGCCCAGTTGACGCCGCCGTTGGCGGAGTCATTCGTAACGGAGGCGGTGAAGTTTTGTGCGGCCGAGCCGCCGAGAGTGGCAGTGCTTTGGCTTAGAGTGACGCTGATGGGGGCGGAAGATGAACCGCCCCCGCTAGTACCTCCGCCGCAACCAGAAAACGCTAGAACGCATAATGCCAGTAGCAAGCCCAGAGGGCATTTGAGCATCCTGGATCGATCCGGATGGTATAAATCAGTTCGCCCTGAAAACCTCATGGAATCTCTTTTCCCAAGGGTAACATTGCACTTCCGCAGGGACACTCAGAATTGCAATTTGTATTGCGAGCGTGTCGTCGCCAATTCGGAAGTTACTTTGATTTTCAGTAAGTTCCGATTCCTGTGCTTACCGACCGCGGATGACTGCGCCGGGATGAAGCTAGAGGTTTGGGGTAGGATTCGGGTACCCGGTAGGCTGGGGCTGCTGTGCGATCATCGAGACGCATCTAAATTTGTCGCGTTCGTTCCGCGATTTATTCTTCACGCAAGCTTCCGATCCGGCCTGAAAAGGAGTCTTCCCCAATGCCGAGCTCTACATCGCAAACTCATGTGGCCGACGCTCTTGTGGTCTATGGCGTGACAGGCGATCTGGCGCACAAGATGATCTTTCCCGCGCTTTACGCGATGGTGAAACATGGAACGCTGAAGGTTCCGGTGATTGGCGTGGCGTTTCCGAAGTGGTCGCTGGAGCGGCTGCAGAAGCGGGCGACGCAGAGCATCAAGCAATCGGGCGGGATTGACGACAGGAAGGCTCTTCACCGCCTGCTGTCGCTCCTGAAGTACGTAAGCGGGGATTACAACGACAGCGCGACCTTCGCGGCGATCAAGAAAGCGCTGGGCAAAGCGCGGAGGCCAGCACATTACCTCGCCATTCCGCCTTCGCTGTTCGGTACCGTGATCCAGCAGCTGGGCGCGGCCGGACTGGCCGAGAATGCGCGCGTGATTGTGGAGAAACCGTTTGGACGCGATCTTGCATCAGCACGCGCGCTGAACCGCGTAGCGCGTTCCGTGTTCCCTGAAGAGTCGATCTTTCGCATCGATCACTTCCTGGGCAAGGAAGCGATCATGAACATTCTGTACTTCCGCTTCGCCAATTCGTTTCTTGAGCCGATTTGGAATCGCAACTACGTTGCGAGCGTGCAGATCACGCTGGCGGAGAGCTTCGGCGTGGGAGGGCGCGGCAAATTTTACGAGTCTGCCGGGTGCCTGCGCGACGTGGTCGAGAACCATCTGTTTCAGATCGTGGCGCTGCTGGCCATGGAGCCGCCGTCAGGCCGGCATTTTGCCGCCGTGCAAACCGAGAAGGCGACGGTGTTCAAAGCGATGCGGCAGTTGAGGCCCGAGGACATGGTGCGCGGCCAATATGAGGGCTACCGGCGAGAGAAGGATGTGGCGAAAAACTCCGATGTCGAAACGTATTGCGCGCTGCGGCTGTTTATCGACTCGTGGAGGTGGGACGGAGTGCCGTGGTATCTGCGGTCGGGCAAGTACCTGGCCGATACCGCGACTGAGGTTCTGGTGGAGCTGAAGGCGCCGCCGCAAAAGCTGTTTCGAGACGCGGCGGCAGACAAATGCGAAGGAAACTATTTGCGATTCAGGCTCTCGCCCAACGCGGAGATTGGACTGGCGGCCCGGGTGAAGCTTGCGGGTGAGGAGTTTGTCGGCGAGCAGCGGGAGCTGTATTTGCTGGAACAGCAGCCGGGAGAAGAGATGCCATACGAACGGCTGCTGGGCGACGCCATGAAGGGCGATGGGGGACTGTTTACTCGCGAGGACGCGGTTGAAGCCGCGTGGCTGGTGGTGGATCGGGTGCTGAAGCACCACCAGCGCGTGCGGCCTTACCGGCGCGGGAGCTGGGGACCGAAGCAGGCGGACGCACTGATCGCGCCGGACGGCTGCTGGCACAATCCGAATACAACAAAATCGTCATAGAGATTTTGGCTTTGGCGTTTGGCGGGCGGGCGGGGTGAGGCGTGTGCCGTTTGCCGGAAGCTGATGCCATGTGAGCCGGTAAATTCTGCTGCGGGCGACGGGCCGGTGCGGGCGAGGGGTTGGCCGGGTGGGCTGCTTCAAGCGAGGAGAGCGGGAAGGACGTTGGCGACGAAATCGATGAGGAAGTGGCCGAAGATGTTCGACACGAGGTCGCGCCGCCAGAGATAGAAGGCGGTGAAGATTGTGCCGAGGACGAAGGCCATGAGGAAGTTGACGAGGCCGCCTGACCAGTGGGCGGCGGCGAAGATGACGAGCGGGATGATGGACGCGGCGATGCGACCGAGGCCGAGACGCTCGAGCCGGTCGATGGAATAGGCGCGATAGAAGAACTCTTCAACGACGCCGGCGCGCACAACGACGAGAAAGATGAGCCAGACGGGAAGCTTGTCGAACATGTGAGAGGCCGCGCTGTGGGCATAGCCGGCAAAATGAGCGATGAGCGCGGCGGGGACGACGCAGGCAACGGCCATCACAATACCCCAGATGAGCGACTTCCAGAGCGGAGATGTGCCAATGCCGATGGAAGCGAGAGGCAGGCGCTCGCGGCGGCGAACGACGAAAAGCAGGAGACCTGCGCAGGCAAGCATGGCGGCTTCGCGGGCCACGCTGATGGCGACGCCGGGATGAGGCGCGAGAGCGCGGAAGAGTTGCGAAACTGCGATCAGAGAAAACAGAGAAATGCAGAGGCCGAACCACGTGGCGCGGTTTGACGCGGCGGAAGGGAGGACTTGTGCCACGGAAGTTGCGTTGGCCATATGCAGCGGGTACGAAGAGCGAAGCGAAGCGGTTCCGTGGCGGAAAGACCGTTTCAGCGGTCAGCTATGAACTTCGAGGGAAAATCGTGGCACTCGTTGGTAGTGAGGCGAGGGGTTGCGGGAATGGGTTAGTATTTTGGTGGCATGAAAATCGCTTTACCCGAGGACGACAGTGACAAAACGTGGACCGCTCGTAACCCAACTGAGCTTTAACGCACAACACTCGCCCATGGGCGCCTTCATGAGCTTTACCTGCGGGAACTTCGGGACTCGCGGCGGGATTGGCTTGCAGATTGGACAGCCGGGGGACCAGGAGGTCTTTGCCGGTTTCAAGGAGGGCGACCGCTACTCGAGTGCGACGTTGAAGTGCCTGCCGTTTTATGTGGGAGCGGTGAACCGGGCAGCCGACGCGTTCCTGGTGGAACAGGCCGGGCCTTCGGAGCAGAACGTGAAGCCGGATGCAGAGCCTTTCAAGGATGGCGAGATTGCTCGGTCATATGGTTGGGCGACCGACGAGTGGCGCGCGGATGGGCTGACGTTTACGGTGTACTCGCCTTTTGGATCGATTCCCGACCCCGACAAAGACAGCGCTGACAAAATGCGCGAGGGGCTGTTGCCGGCGGTGGTGGCGCGGCTGGTGCTGGACAACACGAAGGGCACCGAAACCAAGACGGCGATGTTTGCGCTGAATCATGCGCGGCCGGGCGAGCGAATTCTGGACGACGATCTGGGCGCGGGGCGGCTGGGATTTGCCTTCAGACGCGAGGCGGGCGGCGCAGCGGAGTTGTGGGACTGGACGACGGGCAAAAAGTCGACGGCGGCGACGGAGCCGTTTGTGTTTATGCGGTGGTCAGCCAGCGACGGTGTTCGCGAGCGGCATAACCCGGTGCACCTGTTAGGGTCGTGCCCGGGATTCGGATTTGAAGTGCCTGCGGGAAAGAAGTATGGACTGACGATCGCGTTGGGATCGTACCTTGAGGGCGCGCAGACGAATGGGCTGGATGGAAAGTATTTATACGCGCGGTACTTCAAAGGGCTGGGCGACGTGCTGAAGACGGCGCTCGATGGCGCGGACGAGATGGCGGTGCGGGCCGAAGCGCTGGACGCGAAGCTGGATGCGGCAAAGCTGTCGGACGATCAGCGATTCATCATCGCGCACGCGACGCATAGCTACTACGGCAGCACGCAGTTGCTGGATGTGGATGCGCAGCCGCTATGGGTGGTGAACGAGGGCGAGTACTGCATGATGAACACGCTGGATCTGGCGGTGGATCATGTGTTCTGGGAGCTCGAACATAATCCGTGGTTGGTGCGGAATTTGCTGGACACCTTTGTGCGGCGCTACAGCTACACGGACGAAATCAAGGTGTACAAGACGGAGATCAAGATGGCGGCGCCTCTGGGGCAGGCGGATCCCTCTGCGCCGCCGCCGGCTCCCGACGAGGCGCAACTGACGCGGCCGTATGACACCAAGCCGGGTGGGCTAAGCTTTTGTCACGATATGGGCGCGCACAATAATTTCTCGCCCAAGGGGCGAAGCAGTTACGAGCTGGCGAATCTGACCGGATGCTTCAGCTACATGACGCAGGAGCAACTGTGCAACTGGATCCTGGTGGCCGGCTGCTACATGGCGAAGACGCGCGACGTGGAGTGGCTCAAGCGGAATAAGACGGTTGTGGAAGCGTGCCTCGCGAGCATGATCAACCGCGGCGGGGACGTGGGGTTTGCGCAGTACGACAGCGCCCGAACCGCGGGCGGGCAGGAGATTACGACGTATGACTCTCTGGACCACTCGCTGGCGCAGACCAGGAATAACGTGTACATCGCGGTGAAGAGCTGGGCGAGCTACCGCACACTGGCGCTCTTGTTCCGCGAGCTGGGCGCGGCGGCGGACGAGAAGCGGGCAATGGATTTGGCCGTAAAGGTGGCGGGTGTGGTTGCCGATCAAGCAGTGGATGGAGTACTGCCGGCGATCTTCGAGAAAGCGAACCCGGGATATGCGTCGCGGATTTTGCCCGCGGTGGAGGGGTGCGCGTATCCGCTCTACTTTGTGAAGACAGGATTTGCGGGCGGAACGCTCGAGCAGGTGTTCGGGAGCGCGGAGGAGAAACGGATGTACGACGCGCTGAAGGAACACACGCGGAAGCTGCTGCTGGATTCGGAGCGGAGGAATTTGTTTGCCGACGGCGGGATCAAGCTGTCGTCGACGAGCAACAACTCGTGGATGAGCAAGATTTCGATCTTCATGCATGTGACGCGGAGAGTATTCCATCTGGACGATGAGCCCAAGGTTGCGGAGGTTTTCTCGAAGGCCGACGCGGCGCACGTGAAGTGGCAGACAGAAGGCAGTTCGTACTGGGCGTGTTGCGACCAGATTGTGTCGGGCGAGGGCAAAGCCAGCCGGTACTATCCGCGAATTATTACCAGCGCGCTGTGGATGGAGTAAGACGAGCCATCAGCCATCAGCTTTCAGCTATTCGCTGCCAGCTTGTGGCTGCCTTAGTTGGATAGCTTTGCCGCGAGACGTGCGAACCGCTAGGACTGCGGCGGAGGCGGCGCCGGTGTCAGGCCATGGCGCAGCATGATCTCAATCATCTTCGCGCGATCGGGCGGCCCACCGCCAGCGGCTTTCGCCACTTTGGCCATTTCGCAGAAAAACTGCGGGCCGATTGCAGCGGGCGTCACCACGCACAGCCCCTTCACGTCTTCAGCGCCGTTGTTGTCGAACCGGTGAACGGCGCCCCGCGGAATGCAGAGCGCCTGTCCCGGCCCCACGTTGATCTGCTTGCCGTCCACCGTCCACGTCAACACGCCTTCAATGCCGTAGACCGTCTCTTCGTAGTGGTCATGGCTATGAGCCGGCGCCATCAGCCGCTGTCCGGCGGGGATAAGGATCTCAAAGACAGCGACCGTGCCGGCTGATTGCTCACCGGTAACGAGAAAATGCAAGGTGAGCGGGCCGATATGGATGGTTTCGTCGGCAGGATTGACGCTTACGGCGTTGGCCTGAGTTGTCATCGTGACCTCCTGTTGCAGTTTTTTCGTCGCGGGCTCGCTACGCGGGGGGAAGAAGCTCGAGTCCGTACTTCGGGGCGGCAGCGAGCGCCCTGGGGATCAAATCCTTGCTCTGGGGCGGCGGTGTCGCAAATCGGTCTGTCGCAGGATCAAAGACCTCAGCGAAAAAGCCTTCGAGGCCTGCCGGCGTGGTAAAAACGAGTGCCTTCGCGCAGCCATCGCCATCGTTCTTAAATGAATGAGCGATTCCACGGGGAAGGAAGGCAAAGTCTCCCGCCGATGCAGTGATTGTATTCCCGCCCACTTGAATCGTCAGAGAGCCTTCGAGCATGTGGAATGCCTCGTCTTCGCGGTGGTGAATGTGTGGCGGAGTGCCTCCACCGGGCGCAACTTCAATCTCCGCCAAAAAGAAAACGCCGCCGGTCTGCTCGCCGGTCGCGAGAAACGTCATGCGCTCGCCGGGGCCCCAATATGCAGCGCCGGTTTCTGCGCGTACGTGCTGCACAAGGTTTGGTTGTGCCCAGTCTGTAACGGCGGGGCGCAGTGCGCCATTCAACAATGTCTCGACCGAGGAATGGTCGAGAATTTCAACGGTTTGCGGTTTCATGTTAGGTCTCCTGTTGGTAAACTCTGTTTACCGTGGATTTATGGTAAACATAGTTTACGGAGAGAGTCAATGACTTTTTTTGAGGAAAATGGGCCGCCCAAGCATGTCCCGACGAAGGACATGCTGATTGGCGCTCTGCTGCGTGCTCCAGCTGAGGCCATTCACCGCCGGATCATTCGTGAACTCAACGCGGCTGGCTTCAAGGGGCTTAGCGCGCCCCATATGGCGGTCTTCCGCTATCCCGGACCTGATGGGGAACGGCCGGGCGTAATTGCGGAGCGCGCGGGCATGAGCAAGCAGGCGATGAACCGTTTGCTCGGCAGCCTGGAAGATCTTGGTTACCTTAGGCGATCCGACGCCCCCGAGGAGGGCCGCGCACGCATCGTCCACTTCACCAAACGTGGGCATGCCGCCTACGCCAAGGCAATTGAGGCCCTGCGCAACATTGAGCGCGATTGGACGGAAGAACTCGGCCCCCGGGATTTCGCGCGACTGAAACTACTGCTCGGCCGCGTTTGGGACAGCAGCCTGGTGCGATAGCGCAACACTCCTCATTCGTCTCGACGATCGAGGCGCCTAACCGATTACGGCTTCAGCGGCTCCGGCTTGACAGGGTTCTCAATTTCATTATTTAATTAATGCATTAGTTAATTTAGCGATGCCAGTGTCTGCAAAATTGCGGAACGCGGCGGGGCGGAGTAAATCCTCACGTCCGCCGGGGAGACCCACTTCCCACTCGGGACTCTACGCGCGCGAGAAGCTGATTGAGGCGGCGACCGAACTTTTCGCGAACCAGGGAGTGGCGGCGACGACGTTTGCCATGATCGCCGAGCGGGCGCACCTGACACCGGCGATGCTTCACTACTACTTTAAGGACCGGAACCAACTACTGGATGCAGTGGTGGAGGAGCGTCTGGCTCCGCTGATTGTCGGCGTGTGGGCGCCGGTCGAGGAGAATGCCGATCCGGCGGAGATGGTGCGCGGAATCGTGAATCGGATGCTGGCCGGAATCGAGAAGATGCCGTGGGTGCCGTCGACGTGGATGCGCGAGGTGCTGAACGAAGGCGGGCTGCTGCGCGAACGAGTGCTGCGTCATCTCCCC
Source organism: uncultured Acidobacteriaceae bacterium (assembly GCA_963828325.1). Lineage (GTDB taxonomy): Bacteria > Acidobacteriota > Terriglobia > Terriglobales > Acidobacteriaceae > Telmatobacter. The sequence goes on along the minus strand of CAWHEK010000029.1, from coordinate 351,278 downwards.
TTCCAGAAGATCGAACGTTTCAGCCAAGGTGTGGCCCGGGCGCAAGCGGCGGGCGCGGCCAATGCCGAGATTGATTCGGGGTTGATGGTTTTTTCTTTGATCGGCCTGGTGATGATGCACATGGCCACGGTCGAGCTGTGGGCGAAGATCTTCGGGCGCAAATCTTTAAACCGCGAAGCACTGAGCCGGCATATTACAGGGTTGCTGATTCACGGTTTGCAGCCATGTGCAGCGCCGAAAACTGGCGGCCGCATGAAACGCAAGGCGGGATCGAGGCGTAAGTGAGTATGGAGGGGAAGATGCGTGTTCTCCATGAAAAAACCTTGGCGTATTTAGCGAGCGCCTCGGCCCTTGTGTTGATAGCCGGCTGCGCGCAAAAGCCGACCAACACCTATCAGGGCTACATCGAAGGCAAATTCGTCTACGTGGCCTCGCCGCAGAGCGGACAGCTCGACCAGGTGAGCGTGGCGCGCGGCGACACGGTGAAGGCCGGGCATCCGTTGTTCGCGCTCGATGATGAGCCAGAAGCTTCGGAAGAGCGGACAGCCGAGCAAGTGCTGCGCAACTCAGAATCGCGCCTGAACGATTTGCAGACGGGAAAGCGCCCGGCAGAGATGGATGTGACGCGCGCGCAACTGGCGCAAGCGGTTGCAGACAAGAAGCAGGCAGAAGAAATCCTTGCCAGCGACGAAGCGCAGTTTAAGGCGGGAGGCATTGCGAAGACGGAGCTGATCAACGCGCAGGCGGCGGCGGAGACGAGCGCGGCGAAGGTACGGGAACTCGAAGCCGACCTGGCAGTGGATGCGCTGCCGGCTCGTGAAGACCAGATCAAGGCGCAGGTGAATCAGGTGGCCGCGGACCGCGCATCTCTGGCCGCGGCGGAATGGCACCTGAAGCAGAAGCAGATCGTTTCGCCGCGCAACGGGCTGGTGTTCGACACGCTTTACCGGCAGGGCGAGTGGGTCACGGCGGGAAACCCGGTGGTGGAGTTGCTGCCGCCGGAGAACGTGGAGATTCGATTCTTCGTGCCCGAGACGGTGGAGGGCGGCCTGCGCGTGGGCCAAAGCGTGCGCGTGAATTGCGATGGGTGCGCGAACGCAGTGGCCGCGAAGATCAGCTTTGTATCGCCGCAAAGCGAGTACACGCCGCCGGTGATCTACAGCAACGAGAACCGATCGAAGCTGGTGTACATGGTGATTGCGAACCCGCCGGCAGAGAGCGCAGCCACGCTGCATCCGGGCCAGCCCGTCGAGGTGACGGTCCAGTGACGGCAGCCGCGCAATTCGAATTTGCCATCGACGTCGAGGGGCTGAACAAGCACTTCGACGGCAAACACGTGGTGAAGGACGTGTCCCTGCGCGTGCGGCGAGGCGAAATTTTCGGATTCCTCGGACCCAACGGAAGCGGAAAGACAACGACCATCCGGATGATGTGCGGACTGCTGAAGCCGGATTCAGGGTCAGGAACGTGCCTGGGCCTCGACATTCGACGGGAGAGCGCGGAAATCAAGCGCCGCGTGGGATACATGACACAGCGGTTCTCATTCTGGGAGGACCTGACGATCTCAGAGAACCTTGAGTTTGTGGCGCGCGTGTACGAGCTCCGCAATCGCCGAGACGCGGTTCGCAAATCTCTTGCGGGGCTGGGGCTGGAGGCACGGGCGCACCAGCTGGCGGGCGAATTGTCAGGAGGTTGGAAGCAGCGCATGGCGCTGGCGGCTTGCATGCTGCACGGGCCGCAGCTACTGCTGCTCGACGAACCGACAGCGGGAGTTGATCCGAGGGCGCGGCGCGACTTTTGGGATGAGATTCAAGCGCTCGCGGCCAAGGGAATTTCTGTTCTGGTGAGCACGCATTACATGGATGAAGCGGTGCGGTGCCACAAGCTGGCGTACATTTCCGCGGGAACGTTGCTGGCGCAGGGCACAGCTCAGGAGATTATCGATGGCCAGCACCTGAGCACATGGGCCATTCACGGCGATCACCTGGCGGAGTTGCAGGAAGAGCTGCGGAAGAAACCGAGTGTGGCGCAAACGGTGACGTTTGGCGACGTTCTGCACGTGAGCGGGACCAACGACGCGCAGCTGGAGCGAGAGATTCACGAGGCGACGAGACAAAACGGAAAGCGCGTGGAGCGGATCGAGACGAATCTCGAAGACGTGTTTATTTATTTGATGAGCCGAGCCGAAAAAGGCGATGGAGGCAAGGCGTGAAAGAGCGGCAGCGTTTCTCGGCGGCGCGATGGTGGGCTGTGGTGCTGAAGGAGTTCACCCAGTTGAAGCGCGACCGGCTGACCTTCGCGATGATCGTGGGCATTCCGATCATGCAGATGACGCTGTTCGGATTCGCGATCAATACAAATCCGCGGCACCTGGATACGGGGGTCATCAGCGCGGACGACAGCGACGTGGCGCGTGATTTCATCCAGTCGATGCAGAACTCATCGTATTTCAAAATTGTGGAGCGATTGCCGAACGAGGAAGCGGGCCGCGTCGCGCTGGCACAGGGACGGCTGTTGTTTGTGGTGAACATTCCCGCCGGGTTCAAGCGCCAGGTGCTGCGGGGAGAACGTCCGTCGATTTTGATTGAGGCGGACGCAACGGATCCGACGACGACGGGAAGCGCACTGGCCGCAGTCGACGGGATTGCGCAAACGGTCATTCAGCGAGAGCTGACGGGTCCGCTGGCAAGGCTCAAGGGAGGACCCCCGCCGTTCGATGTAAACGTGCATCCGCTTTATAACCCCGACCAGATTACGCAGTACAACGTTGTGCCGGGACTGATGGGGATGGTGTTGACGTTGACCATGGTGATGATGACGGGGCTGGCGGTGACGCGCGAACGCGAGCGAGGCACGATGGAGAATCTGCTGGCCATGCCGTCGACGCCGCTGGAAGTGATGACGGGCAAGCTGATTCCCTACATCGGAATCGGGCTGCTGCAGGCGTCGATTATTTTGCTGGCCGCGCGGTATGTGTTCTTCGTACCGTTTTTCGGCAATGTTTTTGCGGTTTATCTTTCGACTTTGCTCTTTATTGCAGCGAATTTGACGGTGGGGATTACGTTTTCGTCGTTGGCGAGGAACCAACTGCAGGCTGTGCAATTGGCGATCTTCTATTTTCTGCCCAACATTATTCTGTCGGGATTCATGTTTCCGTTTAAGGGAATGCCGGGGTGGGCGCAGGCGATCGGAAATCTGTTGCCGCTGACCTATTTCAACCGGCTGGTGCGCGGAATTCTGCTCAAGGGGAACGGTTGGGCAGATTCGTGGCCCAGCGTGTGGCCCATGATGGTTTTCACCGTGGTGGTGATGGGCGTGGCCGTGGCGACGTACCGGAAAACGCTGGACTGAGGAGTAACCATGCGGCGAACTGTAAAAACAATGAGCGGAGTGGCAGGGCTGATGGTGCTGATGACGATCGGGGGCTGCACGGTAGGACCGCGGTATCGCACGCCGGCGCGGCCGACCGTCACTTCGTATACGCCGCAACCGCTGCCGGCCGAGACGGCGAGCACTGAGGGGCCGGAGGGCGGGGCGCAGCATTTCAATCAGCAGGCCGCGATTCCGGCGGAGTGGTGGAAAATTTATCAATCGCCCGAGCTGGACGGCATGGTGAATGAGGCGCTCAAAAACAGCCCGACACTGGAGCAGGCGACGGCGCGGCTAAAACAGGCGCAGGAAGATGTAATTGCGCGGACGGGAGCGACCAAGTATCCGACGGTCACGGGCAATGCATCAGTGACCGAGGAGCAACTGAACCTGGCGGCGTTTGGAATTCCCTTCCCTAACCCATCGCCATTCACGCTGCTGAATGGCTCGGTCGCGGTTTCGTATGCGCTTGATGTGTGGGGTGCGAATCGCCACGCGATTGAGAGCTTTAAGGCGCAGCGCGATTACGAAGCATGGCAACTGGAGGGCGCGCGGTTGATGCTGGCAGGCAACGTCGTGACGGCATCGATCAGGCAGGCGCAGATTCGCAGGCAGATCGAGTTGATGAACAAGCTTCTGGATGTAGAGCGAAAGCAGTTGAGGATTGCGGAGGAGCGCGAACGGGCAGGCGGCGTCTCCGATTTCGATGTGCGCAGCCAGCGGACGCTCGTGGCACAGACCGAGGCGGCGATTCCGCCGCTCCAGTTGCAGTTGGATACAATCGACGACCAACTGGCGGTGCTGATGGGAATGAGCCCGGCGGAGGCGAACGTGGAAGAGATTTCGCTCGCCTCGCTGCATCTGCCGGAGGAGCTTCCGCTGACGGTACCTTCTGAACTGGTGCGGCAGAGGCCGGATATTCGCGCGGCGGAAGCCCAGCTGCACGAAGCGAGCGCAAACGTAGGCGTGGCGAGAGCCAATGAGTTTCCGCAGATTGTACTGACGGGAAGCGGAGGCGGATTGGGCACGAAGTTTACCTCGGGCGGCGACGTGTGGAACGTTGGCGGGTCGCTGGCCGCGCCGATCTTTAACGGCGGCGCATTGCAGGCGGAAAAACGTAAGGCGGAGGACGCGTACGACGAGGCGGCAGGCGCATATCGCCAGACAGTGCTCGAAAGTTTTGGCCAGGTTGCGGATACGCTTTATGCGACCGAGCACGACGCGGTGACGCTGAAGGCGCGCGGTGCCGCGGCCGAAGAAGCGGAGGGCGCATACGGAATTGCGGCAAAGCGGTACGAGGCAGGCGGGATCAGCGAGACGAGCCTGCTGGACGCCGAGAGGCAACAGTTGCAGACTGCGGTCGACCGCGAAAATGCGGCGGCGAGCCGGCTGACGGATGCAGCGACGCTGTTCGAGGCGCTGGGAGGAGGAGGAGCAGCTTCCAGCTTCTAGCTCTTAGCCTTCCGTCGGCGGCGGGTCCGTTTGAAGAAACATTCCTCAGGGGCTGAAGCCCACATCCATTCAGCTGTGCTTGCGGCGTCGGGGATGAATCCCCGGCCTACCAGTCGCGCCCTCTCGCAACACCCCAAAGATGACCCTTCGCGCTATTTTCATTGCGATTTGTGAATTGCGCTTGCAATCCAGTGCCGGACTCGATGAGAATTCGAGTATTCGGTGCCGACCGAAGCATTCCCTGGGGATAAAGACAATCAGCGTTGTTCTAGATTAGGCGGGAGCTTTCCCTTGTGCAGCCGACCGGCTGCGTGAGGCGGACAAGGAGCATGCAATGGGGACATTTTCGTGGCAGACGTGGAATAGCACTCCCTTCAACGTCGAACGCGTTCAGGGCAAAGATCCGGGCACGCTGATTTTTCGTTTCTGCGGGCCGTTTACTGTGCGGGATGCTTACAGCAGCCTGCCGCCGACAGCGCTAAACAAAATTCTCGAACTGGAAACATCTCCGGACGGAGCGCCGACGAAGTTGAACATCCTGGACCTGACCGACTGTCCTTATATGGATTCCTCGGGACTGGGCATCATCGCGACTCACTATGTGCGCTGCAGAAAGCAGGGCATAAAGATGATTGCGGCGGGAATGAGTTCGAAGGTTCGCGAAGTCTTCAAGATTACGAAGATGGATACCGTGATTCCTTCCGCGGCCACGGTTGCAGAAGCAGAGAACGGGTAGGCGCCTGGCTGGGGCGCTCATTGGCTCGAGGCGCGGTGAATGCGATCGACCTGTGGCCGCGTACCGGCCGGCACCGGAACGGATTTTCTGCCACAAATCACTCATCGGATGAAATCCACACCGAACTCGCACGGCGAATCCAGCTGATATCGAAATATAGATTTAACGTAGGTTTCTGGAATCGGACGCTGCCACCGGCGGCAAAGCCAAAAAGCAACCGCAGATCCCTCGACTTCGCAGGTGCAAGAAGCCGCAGCGGCTTCGCTCAGGATGACAAGCCCTCTCTTCTCACTTTTCTTTACGTCGATACAGCCTAAGCAGTGCTGGGCGCGAAGAAGGATTCCACTTCGGTAATGGTGTTGGTGACGCGGTAGGGAGGAAGCGATTGCAGGAAGACCTGGCCGTAGCGCTGGGTGGTGATGCGGGGATCAAGGAGGACGAGGACGCCGCGATCTTCGAGCGAGCGAATGAGGCGTCCGAAACCCTGCTTGAGCGTCAGGACCGCTTCGGGAACCTGGTACTCGAAGAATGGACGGCCACCTGCTTCCTCAATGGCGCGCATGCGGGCCTGGACGACAGGGTCGGAGGGAACAGCGAATGGGAGGCGGTCGATAATGACGCAACTGAGAGCTTCGCCCTGGACATCGACTCCCTGCCAAAAGCTTGAAGTGCCGAAGAGAACGGAGTTGGGAGTGGATCGGAATTCTTCGAGGAGGGCCTTGCGCGGGGCGGTGCCGTGAAGGAGCAGAGGAAAATCGAGAACCGGCAAGAGCAGGTCGTGCAGAGTGCGCATCTGGTTGTAGCTGGTGAAGAGGCAAAAGGCGCGGCCGCGGGTGATGGAGAGAACGCGCTCGATGGTTTTGGCGGCGGAGGCGACAAAGCCGGGATCGCGCGGGTCGGGCATGTTGGGCGGCAAATAGAGCAGGGCCTGCTTGCCGTATTGGAAGTGAGAAGGAACGACGAGCTCGCGCGCGTCGGCTAGACCCAGACGGCGGCGAAGATGCTCAAAGCCCCCCTGAACAGTGAGGGTGGCAGAGGTGAGAACCACCGTGGGGATTTGGTCGAAGACGAGATCGCGAAGCAGCTCGGAGACGTCGATGGGCGTGGCCTGCAGAAAAGTACTTCGAGCACCACCACCGCGGGCACCGCTCCGTGACGCGGGGTTTTGAACAGCAGCTGCGCTGGAAGTAGCGCGGCGCTCGAGCCAGAAGACCATGTTGGAGGCGGTGGATTCGAGCATGAATTCAAGGTCGGAGCGCAGGGATGCGGCGCGGTTCTTGAGGCCCGGGGTTTCGTCGACATCCGGAATGCGATCGAGCTCAGCTTCAATGAGTGAAAGCGTGGAGCGGACGGCGAGATAGAGATCGCCGGAGGACTCAAGGAAGTCTTCGCGGTTGGCGAAAGGATGGCGGCCGTCGGCAGGCATGGGGAGGGCGGCGAAGAACAGGCGCGCGCGTTCGCGAAGCTGTTGGGTGAGTGCGGGGATCTGCGTGGCGCCGGAGTTGCCGCGCAAAAGCACATCGGTGTCACGTGCAAGATCTTCGAAGCGGAGATTGGAAAGCGAGCGGCCGAAGTATTGCGAGGCGACTTCTTCAAGCTCGTGCGCCTCGTCGAAGATGACGGCGGCAGACTCCGGGAGAATACCGGCGTCGGGCGCATTGCCGGCAGCCAGGCGGACCGCCGTATCGGCAAAGAAGAGATGATGATTGACGATGATGAGGTCAGACTCGAGCGCGCGGCGGCGCATCTCGGTGATGAAACAGCGGCGGTAGTCGGGGCAGGTTGAGCCGAGACATGCGTCGGTGCGTGCGTCGAGCTTATGCCAGAGAGGGGAGGACTCCGGGAGAGCGGAGAGCTCGGCGCGGTCGCCGGTTTCAGTGATCTGCTCCCACTCGGCGATCTGGCGATACTCATTGATCTCGTCGAGACCCGACAAAATGGGCTGATCGCGGAGAGCGAAGAGCTTGCGACGGCAGAGGTAGTTGGCGCGGCCCTTCATATAGCAGACGTGCAGCTTGCCAAGCAGGGATTCGAGAAAAGGGACGTCGCGAAAGAAGAGCTGATCTTGCAGGGCCTTGGTGCCGGTGGAAACGATCACCCGCTGGCCGGTGCGGAGAGCAGGCAGAAGGTATGCGAGGGTTTTGCCGGTGCCCGTGCCGGCTTCGACGATGAGGTGACGCCGCTCGGTGAGTGCGCGCTCCACGGCTTTGGCCATTTCGTACTGGCCCGGTCGGTACTCGAAGGGGAGCGGCGAGTGAGCGAGGATTCCACCGGGCGAGAAGAAGTCATGAAGGGTTGGCAGAGCGCGAGTTGTGGCGTCGGAGGAGGGCATGAGGGCGCAGCTCTAATGATAAAGACAGGGAATAGGGAATAGGGACCAGGGATTAGAAAGACGAAGACGAACGGACTAATTTACCGACGCACGGGGGAACAAGTCAGCGGAGCGAGGTTGACGGAGTGAGGCGAGGTGAGGCGCGCGCCGCCCTGTAGCAGCGCGGGGCTGTCGCGATCGCAACGAGAGTCAGGCGGATTCGGAAGTGGTGGGATCGATGACGCGGCGAACCTGCGCAACGCTGTTTGCCGGGAAGCCTCCCTGGCGCGCATGCTCGCGCACCAACTCCTCGTTGGGAGCTATGTAGACGCAGTAAATCTTGTTGTCGGTGACGTAGCTCTGCAGCCACTGGATCTGAGGGCCGAGGTGGTTCAGAACTGAGCAAGACTTCTGCGCAATGGCCTGGGCCTGCTCCGCCGACGCGGAACCGATGCCGGGGATTTCACGCTCGATGACGAACTTTGGCATGGATCGACCTTTCACGGGATGGTTAGTTGGCATAGTGTACTCGATCAACGGGATGGGCCGGCGAAAGATTTTACGCGCGGGAGCCGCGGCGGGCGATCAGGCGAAGTCGGGGTCGTCGCCTTCCGAGGCGGCGCGGTATGAATCGGCGGGCAGAAGCTGGCTATGGCGACTGTCGAGCCATTTGCCAACGAGGAACGTGGCCTCGGGATCGGAATCGGTAGCGTCGATACTCTGAGCGGATTTGAGGAGACGCTTGCGAGTTTCGACGGCTTTTTGGGCGGCGGCGGCGCGCTCGCTCCCCGCGGCTGAGGTATTGATGGGCTGCTGGCCGATGGCAGAAGGGTGAATGTGCATGGGACCCTCCGGGAAGGGGAAGGCAAGTTGCAGGCCGAAGTATGCGCGCCAAGATGAGACGATGCTTATCGAAGAATTTGTCCTGAGTCTTGTCACTGCCGATGCAGCCGCGCATTGCGGATCGACAGGCACATCCGATTGAAGGCGCACTGCCTCAACAACGGCCAAACTCCGGACAAGTACACTGGTGAAGCAGCATATGCACAAACGATTGGCTGCTGGAGACAAATCTTGCCGACGTATCGCAGATCGGTTGTGCCGGTAACAGCGGGGGCGGAGAAGCTGCCGCTGGTGGCGATCGTGGGGCGGCCCAACGTGGGCAAGAGTACGCTCTTCAACCGCCTCACCAGGAGCCGGCGGTCGATTGTGGGCGACGAGCCGGGGATCACGCGCGACCGTATCTACGGCGAGTACGAGTGGGCAGGACGGCAGTACCGGCTGGTGGATACAGGCGGGATTGTTCCCGACGACCCGGAACTGATGGCGGTAGATATTTATGCACAGGCACAGGTGGCGCTTGACGAAGCGGATGCGCTGGTGATGGTCGTGGATGCGCGGACGGAGCTGGCGCGGCCCGATTACGATCTGGCGCGATTGCTGAAGCGCGGTGGCAAGCCGCTGTTTCTGGCGGTGAACAAGGTAGAGACCGAAGGTTTGGCGGCGGAGGCGGAGAATTTTCGCAAGCTGGGAATCAGTGAAGTTTTCCCCGTGAGCTCGGAGCACGGGCAGGGTATAGGCGAGTTGCTGGACGCGATCGCGGAGGTGGTGCCAGAACAGCAGGGACCAAGGGACCAAGGGACCGAGCCACCTGAGCGGCAGGGGCGCCGCGAGCGCAAAGAGGGAGCGAGGGAGCAAGTCAGCGAATCGACGAGTCAGCGAGGCAACGGAAAACCACAGAATGCGGAAGAAGAGGCGACAGACGAGAAGCGGATCAGGACGCACGGAGAGTTTGAGCAGCGCGAGACATCCGTGGCGATTATCGGGCGGCCGAACGTGGGCAAAAGCACGCTGTTGAATGCGTTGACGGGGACCACGCGATCGATTGTGTCGCCGATTGCGGGGACGACGCGCGACGCGGTGGATGAAGTGGTGGAGTTCGAGGGACAGACGCTGCGCTTTGTGGATACAGCGGGGATCAGGCGCAAGGGCAAGACGAAATTGATGGCGGAAAAGATGAGCGTGGTGATGGCGCGCCGGCACCTTGAGGCGGCGGACGTGGCGCTGCTTTTGATTGATGCCACCGAGGGCGTGACGGCGAGCGACGCGACCATCGGAGGTTACGCGCACGAGAGCGGGCGCAGCGTGATCATCATCGTAAACAAGTGGGACCTGGTAACAACGGCGCGGACGGACGGGAAAAAGCCGGCGGATCGCGAGATCTTTGAGAAACAAGTCCGCGGGGCGTTGAAATATCTGGATTATGCGCCGGTGATTTTCTTGTCGGCGCTGGAGGCAATTGGGCGGGAGCGGAAAGGCATGACGCGCGTGCTGCGTGAAGTGGTGACGGTGGCCAAGGAACGGCGCAAGCGGGTTTCGACGGGCGCGATGAATCGGTTCCTTGAAAAGATCGATTTTCAGCGGGCGCCGGTGCCGATGGCGAAACGAATCAGGATTTTTTATATGACGCAGGCAGCGGTGGCTCCGCCGACTTTTGTGCTGTTTACGGATCGCCAGGTGAAGCTGCATTTTGCCTTTGAACGATTCCTCGAGAACCAGATTCGCGAGACGTTTGGGTTCAAGGGGACGCCGGTGTGGTTCAAGGTGCGGGCGAGAAACGCTGGGGCCAGGGGATAGGGACCAGGGAGTCGTTTTTTCCGTAGACGAACATAGGCTCTGCCATCCTATATCTCAGAAGCGAGACCTGGGGTGCACGACTGTTCTGGCGCGCAGTTTTCCGTTGACAGGTTTGCGCTAATGTCTACAATGTAGACATGGCTGATTTGCTGGGCACGTTCGAGCAATCCGTGTTGCTTTCGATTCTGGGGCTGGGAGCAGACGCGTATGGAAGAGCCATCCTCAATCAGGTGCAGGAATCGTTAGAGCGGGACGTCTCGGCTGGGGCGGTTTACTCGACATTGGAGCGCCTGGAGGCAAGCGGCTTGGTGCGCTCCAGGTTATCCGCAGGAACCGCTGTTCGCGGGGGCCGTGCGCGCCGGTATTACACTGTGGCAGCCGAAGGGCGGCGTGCCCTTGCCGACACGCGCCGCGCGTTGACGTCAATCTGGGAAAACGTGCAACTACCGATCAAGAATGTTCAGCAGCCGATGGGGGTGAAGCGATGAACGCGAATCGGCAGACGCCGCCGCGATGGGCGGAGAATCTGCTCGAGCATCTGCTTCCTGCGCACGCACGGGAGGATATTGTTGGCGACCTCCGCGAAGAATACGTCGAGGCGATGCTGCCGCGGTATGGCCATTTTGGCGCCGATCTCAGGTACGTTCGCCATGTTCTGAGCTTTCTGCCGGCGGCCGTGCGCGATTCAAGAGCGATGGGAGTGATTCTGATCGGCGCGTCGATCATCACGACGATCTGCATGGTTTGGCTCGCTGCGATAGAGATCGCCCTGCGGCATCCTCTTTACGCACATCGCGCGGCATTGGACGTTGTGCTGGCCCTGGTCTGCCTTGCGACCATCTGTATTCGTTTGCTTCATCCGCCGCGGACTCTCGGCGAACGCAGTCTGCAAGGAATCGGATTCCTGTTGATTCTTTTCGGCGCACTGGCGTTTTTCCAAAATGCCAGCTCGGCGCACTTCGAAGGATTCGTCTTTGTGATTTCTCTCTTGCTGGTGCTACAGGGGGGGTTGATGCTGCTTGGGCTAGGCAGAGGGGCGCGGCAGAATCGAAGCGGTACAACGAATTAGTTGTTCCGCAGCTGTCAGCCTCAGCGGTGAACTGTTGCCGGTTGCGCGTGTGCGTTACTGCGGCACGCCGGCGGGTTGGGATGAGGGGCTGGAGGGATTCGCGTCGTCGAGTGTGCGGATGTGGACGCTGGATTCAGTTTCGGGAACGGTGCCATCGTTGGCTTGGACCTTGGTGGGCTCGCCCTGAATGAGAATGCGTTCGGTGACCTTGCCGCGGGCGGGAACGATGACGCGACGAGTGACAGAAGTGAGAGTGTTGCTCACAATGAGAGGGATTTCCGCGGCGGCATAGCCGGAGTTGGAGAGGTCGACGGCGACCAGCCAATTGTCACCTTCGGTATGCGACGGAAAGACGCTGTCGATGGCAATGTCGGGCAGGCCCTTATCGGCATTGACCCAATCAGAGAAAAACCAGGCCAGATCCTGGCGAGGCTCGGGTGTCGGCCCAAGCGACGAAGATTCACCGCTGTTGAGCGCGTCCTTCTCAACCAGCTTTTCAAAGTAGTCTGAGCGCGCGGATGGACGGAGACCATTCGCCGCACCTTCAGTCGGCGAATCAGCGCGGAGAGCGGCGGAGATCGCAGCGTCGCCAGCTAGATCGCGGAGCATCCAGAAAACGTAGGCAGCCTTAGTGCGGTAGTAGATGGGCGAGATGGCCTGGGCGAGCGGCTGTCCGGGACTTTCTCCGGGACTGGCGGGCTCAGCAAGCGCAAGGGCGGGGCGGTTGGATTCGAGCGACTCGAGCGCTTTCTGGCGGCCCTGCTGCTTCTCGATCCAAAGAGTTCCCATGAAGCCGGCGACTCCCTCAAAGAGCCATGCCGGTGGGCTGGACGTGGATGTACACAAGAAGGCGTGCGTAAGGGAGTGCGCGAAAACGCCGTCGAGCTGGTCGGGCGTGCCTGGACCAACGTCGGTGACCAGCAGCGCACCGGTTTCAAAGGGCGCGTCTCCGGGGTCGGGCAGATCAAGGATGGTGAGCTCGGAGCGCGGCACTTGCCCGAGCCAGCCTTGCAGGAAGGGCGTGACGAAGGCAGCGGCAGAAGCCCAGCCTTCAACAGCGGAATCGTCATCGGGAACGGTGTAGAGCGTGGTGTTGGTAGCCTGATGGGCGTTGCGAACGGCAAGAAAAAGGCTGGGAGCTTCAAAGCCGATCTGCGGCTGGTCGAGACTGGCGGAAGCGACACCGGCGACTTCGGCGCCCGCGTTTTGGGGCTCAGTGAGCGTGAGCGCGACGCGATGGCCGTTGATGAGCGCAACGGTGGGCGCCTGGCCGTGCGGGAATTCTTCGGCGAGCGTGAGGTGGAAATGCGCGTCGGCCATGCGGAGCTTATGCTCACCCATTTCGTCGAAGACGCGAGCGCCGTCGCCAAGAATGACGGGAACGCTGGATGCGGGATACCAGACGACGTTGCCGAAACCGCGCAGGCCTGTGAAATCGATGGCGATGGAATCCCAATCAGTATGTAGCGCTGCGTCCTCCGGCGTGCCGATGGTGGTGAGGCGCTGTGCGGATTGCGGAACGGTGCCGGAGTAGGTGACGTCAAGCTGGAGGGTTGAGCCGGGAGCAAGCGGAGCGGCGAGAGCGATGGCGGCCTCGTGGAGCTGGCCCGTGTGGTCGACGTCAGAGTTGAGAGTCGCGACGGTGAACGCGACATCGTGGCCGGCGACGCGAATCGTCTCCCAGTCGAGTGAGGAAGAGAGTTGGAGCGGAATGTGGGCGAGAGGGGATTTGCCGTCATTGCGCACGGTGAGGAGGGCGCGGACGGCGATTTGCTGTGCGACGGGGCGCAGGTGCACGTCCATGTCGAATGAGGTGAAGGTGAGGGCTTCGCGTTCGGCGTCGGTGGCCACGGGAGATGTGACTGGCTGACCGCCAACGCCCGCCGCGGGACCAGCGGTGGATGTGGTCTGTCCGTTTTCGTCGACCGAGCGGGAGAAGATGACCTGGCCGTGGGGTTGCTGGTTTTGGTCGGATGGAGGTGCGGACGTGGGAGTCGACGTTGGCGGGGTTGGAGGGGTTTGAGAGAGCGCAGGGAACGCGGGGAGAAACGAGATCGCTATGAAGAAAATACGCGCGACGCGCTGCGAGTTGAGATTCTTGCCACCCCACCCGAAGCGCGCTGAAGTCGCGCTTAGGATGGGGCAACCCATGAGACCAAAGGGATCAATATTCAAGAGCCGAGGCCTTTCTGTTTCCTGGGTTTTGACGGGGCCGCCGTCGAGTCGAGAGCACTCGCGGCACCGGGACGCAGCTCGGCTGCTGCTCTGCGCTGGCGAGCAGCTTCATAGAGGACGACGGCTCCGGCAGCGGAGACATTGAGAGAACTGACGGCCCCGGCCATGGGAATCGAGAGGAGATGATCGCAGGTGCGGCGCACCAGGTCGTGCAGGCCCGCGCCTTCGCGGCCGACGACGATGACCAGATCGCCGGTGAAATCGAATTGGTCGTATGGAGTAGTGCCGCGTTCATCGAGACCGACAGTCCAGAGATTGCGGCGCTTGAGCTCTTCGAGTGAGCGAACCAAATTGACGACGCGCGCGATGCGAAGGTGCTCGGCTGCGCCGGCACTGGCTTTGACCGCGGCGGGCGAGAGCGGGGCGGAGCGGCGCTCGGTGAACAGGACGCCGTCGACGCCGGCTCCATCGGCAACGCGAAGCAGAGCGCCAAGGTTCTGCGGATCTTCAACACCGTCGAGCGCGAGCATGAAGCGCGCTGCGCCTGCCGTCGTCGGAGTAAACAGATCTTCCAGCGATAAGAATTCCTGCGGATGGACGAGCGCGACGACCCCCTGATGGGCGGAATTCTTTGCCGTGAGCGTGAGCTGCTCACGCGGCTGCTCAAGCACGCGAATGCCTGCCTCGCGGCATTGGGCGATGAGGCGGCCAATGCGCGAGTCGCCCCGGTCGCCCGCACGTTCGCGCGCGACCAATACGTGATCGAAGCGGCGGCGGCCGGCCTTGAGAGCTTCAGAGACCGGATGCAGCCCGTAAAGAACTTCCATGGAATTAGTTTAGTTGGGAGAGACGTTATGAGGACAGTTTGGCGCTGGCCAGCCGATTGAGGCTGACGCCCTGCTCGGCAGCCTGAACTGCCAGAGAACGGTGCACCTCAGGTGGAATGCGAACACGGAATTGCCCGCTATAATGCTTCACCGACAGAGGAGTCGGAACCAACTCACCCGCATCTTCCATGTCCCTTACCGCAGCCCTCACGATTTTGCGAATTCCAGTGAGCGCATCTTCAGGGGCGTGCGCGAGCCAGGAGAGCGAGGGAAACTCCGCGCAGAGGCCAATGTATTCATCGTCCTCCGACGACCAAGTGACACGGTATGTAAAGCGGTCAGCTCTTGGATTCTTTCTCAGAGTGTGCTTCATATTGAATTCCTTTGAGTTTGTCGATGGCCGCGAGAACCTGACGAACCTGATAGGCCTTGGCTTTGCCCTTCTCTTCCTGGATGTTGACGCGCGGGGTCGCCTAGCCAAGGGGTTTTGAAGACGGCGTGGCTTGTGCCGCGCTGACGTGGCTCACCAAAGTGCTCCAAGCACAGCCGAAACAGGTCTCTGAATCGAACATTCGTGGGTGCGCGGCGCATTGCTTCGAGGATCTTCTTCGAAGTTGCCATGCTTGTTCTACGGTATCACTATTGGCACCACAGGGAAAGCTGACTCGAAGGCCAAGCTGGCGCGAAACGCAAAGGGCGCCGCTTTCAGAGGCGGCGCCCGGAATGCCCGGAGGAATTCGTGGCGAATTAGACCAAACCGCCGGCGACCGTTGCGGGGAAGACTTGCTGGGGCTCTACCGCGCTGCGATGCTTGGAGTCAACCTGGAGCATGAGCGTCTGTTGCTTTCGGTCGCGCAGAATGGTGACCTGTACCGGCTTGCCCTTGTTGGAGCGGAGATCGCGGTCCCAGTCGGCTGAAGTGGCGATGGAGTCCGTGCCCACCTTGAGGATCACGTCAAAGGCCTTGAACCCCGCGGCTGCGGCTTCGCTCTTGCGCGAAACCTGCTTGACCATCAGGCCGCCCGGAACTCCGAGATACTCAGCCATCTGCGAAGTGAGCGGCTCAACCAGCGCGCCTACGTTGAGGGTGCTGGTGAACATGGAAATGTGGAAGCCGCTGGAGACGGGCACATCGGAGCCGGTAATTCCCATTGCCGGCGGCGCCGGCGGCGCAATGCCATCGACATCGATGTCGAGGCGCGCCCAGATGTCGTGCTCCATGGCCTTGCGGTCGACAAGCTGAATGGCCATGGTCTGGATGTTGCCATCGCGGCTGATTTCGACGCTGAGCTTGCTACCTGGCGGAAGATCGCGCAGCATGCGGCGGAGCGTCTCCGCATTGTCGACGTTTTGGCCATTGATGCCGAGGACGACATCGTTGACCTTGAGACCGACCTGGCCTGCGGGCGCGTCGTGATCGATCAGCGTGATGACGGCGCCGCGCACGTCCTTGAGTTTGAGTGCCTGCGCCTTATCTGCGTCAACATCGGAGACGTCGACGCCGAGATAGCCGGGAATGCCGGCGTGAGCAAGGAGCGGGCTGGTGTCTCCTATGTAGGGCGCGAGTTGTCCCGCCTGTGCGTGGATGGCACGCGGCACGAGCGGCAGGCACGCAACGACGGCAGCGAGCGCAGCCCAGGTAAGGATGAATTGCGAATGACGGAACGGCCTCAAAAGGTGCTTCATTTTTCGATTCTCCGAACGTTTCATCGTCCGGTCTGCACTCATCAAGACGGTACAGTTGCCGGAAGGGTTAGCGAATTTAAATGATCTTTAGCACTGTGACCTGGGGTGATTGCGGGGTTATTACTGCGTTTCAGGAACCCGGCTCAGAACCTCTCGCGACACATTTCTAATCTGAGGACTCTGGTCCGAATTGGAGACTGAATAGAGAACCTGCTGGACGCTGGTATCGGCGTCAACAGGCTCGAGCAAGCCAATGGCAGCGGTCCGGACGGCGGGGTCGCTGTCGTTCAAAACTGCTTCAAGCACCGCGTCGCGAACGCGCACATCGTCGGCCACATAGGGCTCCAGGCCCTGCAAGGCTTTCTGGCGGACCTTGGGGCTGCGATCGTTGCGCAGGGCGTACATGAGCGCATCGCGGATGCCGGAAGGCTGGCAACTGTGTCCCGCGCGGCACTCGGCGGCCAGCAGGGCAACGGAGTCGTCGCGAACACCCGGCGAGGCAGAATCAACGGAGGCCAGCATAAGCAACTGGCGAATGCCGGGGTCGTCGAGCGAGCCCTCAATCTGGCGCGGAACCATTTGGTTGTATCTGACGTCGACGATTTCGCTGTTGGGATGGCGCACGATCGAGGAGATGCCGGCCACATTGGCCAAGGAAGGCGCGGCGGCGGGCAACGACGGATCCTGAGCAGATGGGTTGATTTGCGCGACAGACGCGGCGTGCGCGGCACGATTCTGTGCGTACTCAAAGCCGCCAAGCGTTCCCGCGCCGGCGCCAGCAGCCAGCAAAAGCACGGCGGCGACGGGCGCAGACTGCAGGCTGGCAAAGTTA
The DNA here is from genome assembly GCA_963828325.1 of uncultured Acidobacteriaceae bacterium. Taxonomy (GTDB): domain Bacteria; phylum Acidobacteriota; class Terriglobia; order Terriglobales; family Acidobacteriaceae; genus Telmatobacter. The sequence continues at coordinate 334,184 of CAWHEK010000029.1, read as the reverse complement.
TTCACGATGCGCTGGCCAAGAATCTCAAACCAACGCCTGGGCGGCAGAGTGTCCAGGGCGTCGTCAAGCGCCAGGTGGGCGCGGGCGATCAGATTCGGATCCGGCTCGATCACGGGATGCGTGTCCGCAAGAACTTTGAGCGCGCGGATCTGCTCGCGCTCTTTCTGGCATTCAGGGCAGCCAATCACATGCCGCTCAAGCTGGTGGATTTGGTCGTCGGGCAGCTCTCCATAGGCCGCCGCAACAATATGCTCGTGTGCAAGTTCGCAATTCATGGTTACGTCCTTCAAGCCTCTTAAGTACAGCTTTCAGCTTTTAGTTTTCAGACCGTCGTGCTGAATCCACGGGCTGTGTGACAGCAATCAACTTTGCGGCATGCCATGAGAAAGCAGCCGCTCGCGATCTATCTCAACTCCGCCAGTTGTGCACGCAACTTTTTGGTTGCGCGGAAGAGCGTATTCTTGGCGGTCTCTTCCGTGGTGCTCAGCATTTCGCCGATGGTGCGCAGGCGAAGGCCCTGGTAGTGCTTCAGCTCAAAGACCATGCGCTCGCGCGGGGTGAGCTTGCCCAGCGCCGTCTGAATTTTTGCTCCCAGCACCTTGCGGTCGAGCTCGCGTGCGGGATTGGAAAATGAACGGTTGTCTGAGACCGACGCCAGGATGTCAATCTCGTCCCCGCTGCGGTCGACTACAACTGCGTGGTCCTCGCGGCGGGTCTTGCGGCGGCGCAACTGGTCCAGGCAAAGGTTGGTGACGATGCGGTAAATCCACGTGTAAAAAGAGCACTCAAAGCGAAAATTGCCGATATACCGGTAGGCCTTGAGGAACGCGTCCTGGTAGATGTCTTCGGCGTCCTGCTCGGAACCGGTGAGATGGAGAGCGAGACGCAAAACCTGGTGCTCATACTGGCGAACCAGGGTATCGAACGCGACACGGGAACCGGCCTGGGCCTCACGGATGAGGTCCATCTCAAGTGCGCGGTTTTGCGCGCGCCGGCCGGCATCGTCCTGGCCAGGGTTCTGGCGCCTTGCTCCGCCCATTGCTCTGGAAGCAGCCACGTCTGGAGAGGATTGTACCCTCCCACAGCCCTGCCAAGCCAAAGTGCTGGCCGCCTCGGAGAGGCTCATACCTGGGGACATCGAAACGCCAATTGCGTCCGTAGCCATTGCTTCTCCGCTCGCGGAAGATGCAGCCTGTGCGTATGAGTAGACGAGGAAAGGGGGCAAATGGAAGCAGAAAGACAGGGAATAGGGAGTTGGCAATAGGGAATAGGGGAAACGGGTGGCGGAAGGTGGGACCGATGGAACAAGGGACCGAGACGGCGCCAGTCCGGGGACGGCGCGATGCAGGCGGGTCCCGCTACACTGGGAAGCGATGAGCGGAAACCTTTTTGAGAATGAGCCGGCTAGTCACGACAGCGCCGGCGGGTGGTTCACGGCGCACTGCGACGGTGGTTCGCGGGGCAATCCGGGACCGGCGGGGTATGGGGCCGTGATCGAGGACCCGGAGGGCCGGGTTACGGCAAAACTGAGCGAATATCTCGGCCGCCAAACCAATAATTATGCCGAGTACAAGGGGCTGTTGGCGGTGCTGGAATGGGCGCTAGCGAACGGGGCGAAGCGGCTGCGCGTGGTTTCGGATTCGGAGTTGATGGTGCGGCAAATGAAGGGCCGGTACAAGGTGAAGAGCCCGGGGCTACGGCCGCTTTGGGAAGAGGCGCAACGGCTGGCGCTCAAGCTGGAAGGGTTCGACATGCGGCACACGCTACGCGGCGGGAACAAGGAAGCGGACCGGCTGGCGAACGAGGCGATGGACAAGGGACAGGGGATAGGGAGTAGGGAGTAGGTTCCGTCATCAGATTGAGAGTCGGGGGTACTGCATGCAAGGGCCTTTGGCGCAGATGGTGGCTCTGACCAGTTACGGGAACTCGGCAATTCGTGCTCAGCAGATCCCGCCGTTCTTTCCCGCTCACTCAACTTGTCAGTTTTGCGAATTCGTGAAGTTTATCGCCGGTGGAAAGTTGGTCGACGGTGAGCGGCAAGTTCTGACGATTGCAGAAACGCCAGATCAATGGCTGCAAAGCCTGCCAAAGCGCGGCGTTACCGGCTTACGGCTTCGTCAGCGCGCGCGGAATGATTCGCGAATCTCAGACAGGATGTCCACTGGTTTCGTCGGGGGCGGAAGGCAGTGGAAGATCGAGGGGATTCGGGCGGATGGCACCAGCGAATTTTGGCTGGATAAGTGGGAGGTTGGTAATAAAGACTCACCGGATCGTCGGATTTGGAGGGTCACTTATGGGCTTTGCGAGGTCTCTGCGACAGAACCATTCACCGTTCGTCCGGTCGATGAAATCATCTCCGATCTTCAAACATCGCTAGCGCAGATTAGAGCCTTCTCAGAAGAACAGAATTGCGGGGGATTTACTCGATGCTTTGACGATGGACTGAGGGCGCTGGCAGAGCCGACGGCCGATGTTGGTTATCACAAAGATCTTTTTCCAGATGGGAGCCGGAGCGACCCAGCCGCTTCCATACTGAAGGCGGCCCAGGCCGCATGGGTTTTCGGCGGCATGGGTTCGTGGAACGACATGGGATTCGACGGTGAAATTCAAACGGAATACGGACGTCTTTCGGATAAACTATTCGATCTTCTCAACGAGGCAATCGAGGCGGCTGTGACAAGCTCGATTACTCCCAAACGTCAATAGCTCTCTACCCCCTTCTTCAACCCGTGCGGCCGAGGTCGTTGCGCCAGGTGTGGCCGGAGTGTTCGAGTAGGTGGTCGGAGCACTCGGGGCCCCAGGAGCCCGCAAAATAGTTGGGAAAGACCTGCGGCTTCTTGGCGGCCCAGGCTTGCAGGATGGGCGTGTAGAGAGCCCAGTTGGTCTCGACACCGTCGCGATGGGCAAAAAGAGTCTGGTCGCCGAGCATGGCGTCAAGCAGCAGGCGCTCATAGCCGTTGGCGCTGGACTTGCCGAAGGCCGACTCATAATCGAAATCCATATTGACCGGGCAGACGGCCATCTCAGAGGTCGTGGGGACTTTGGCGCCGAAGCGCAGGGAGATGCCTTCGTCGGGCTGGATGCGGATGGTAAGCAGGTTGGGCTGAATCTCCGCGCAGGGACCGGAGGTGGCCATGCGATTGAAGATGAGCAGGGGCGGCTGCTTGAACTGGATACTGATTTCGGTGGCGCGTCTCTTCAAGCGCTTGCCGGCACGCAGAAAGAAGGGCACGCCTGCCCAGCGCCAGTTTTCGACGGAGAGGCGTAGGGCGGCATAGGTCTCGGTGCCCGACTCGGGATTGACGCGGTCTTCGTCGCGATAGCCAACAACGTGCTCGCCGTCGACGATTCCGGGGCCGTACTGGCCGCGAACGGTGTTGAGAATCGGGATGGCGGGGATGGCCTGCCAGACCTTGAGTTTTTCGCGGCGCACGCTTTCGGCGTCGAAGCTCGAGGGCGGCTCGAGGGCGACCAGCGCAAGCAGCTCCATCATGTGGTTCTGGACAACGTCGCGCAGAGCGCCGGCCTTCTCGTAGAAAGGGCCCCGGCCTTCGACGCCGAGGGTTTCAGCCACGGTGATCTGGACGTTGTCAATGTAATTGCGTTTCCAGATGGGCTCAAAGATGCCATTGGCGAAACGGAAGATGAGAAGGTTCTGGACGGTCTCCTTGCCCAGATAGTGATCGATGCGGAAGACCTGGCTCTCATGAAAGACCGCGTTGACCTGACGGTTGAGCTCGCGGGCGGAGTCGAGGTCGTGGCCGAAGGGTTTCTCAATGACGACGGCGACGCGGCCTTTCTCGGGCTGCGCCATATTCTGCGCGCCGAGATTTTCAATGATGCCGGTGAAGAACTCAGGCGCGGTGGCGAGATAGAAGAGGCGATCGGGGCCGATTCCCTTCTCCGTCGCAATGCGGTCAAGCTCGGTTTTGAGATTGGCGTAGTGTGCAGGATCGTCGAAGTTGAGAGGAAAATAGCTGATTTTAGAGACGAAGCCTTCAAGCTTGGGATCGTTCGCGTCGGCGCCGCCGAATTCGATGATGCCGGAGCGCATGTCGGCGGCAAATTCGTCCCCGAGGGGCCGGCGCGCCACGCCGACAATGGCAAACTTTTGCGGCAGAAGGTTGCTCTGCCAGAGATGAAAGAGCGCGGGCAGGAGCTTGCGCTTGGTGAGGTCGCCGGAGGCGCCAAAGATGACGAGAATGCCAGGGTCGGGAATGCGCTCAGCACCCTTGGGGAGTTGAGAGAGATCCTGCGGGCGCACGGTCATTTGCATAGTGGCCATGGGTCGGTTCACCTCCAACGGAAGAACAGCTTCTAGCCGCTAGCTGCTAGCTTCTAGCTCGCCGTGCGAGAACTTAGTCCCTCAACAAAGCGCGGAGGAGCTAAAAGCTAGAGGCTAGAAGCTAGCGGCTGAGTTTACTTTTTGGCTTTGGCAAAGCGCTTGTTCACTTCGGCCCAGTTCACCACGTTCCACCAGGCAGCGAGGTAATCGGGACGGCGGTTCTGATACTTCAAATAGTACGCATGCTCCCAAACGTCGTTGCCGAGGATGGGATAGAGCCCTTGAGACAGCGGCGAATCCTGATTGGCGCTGGTGATGACCTTGAGCTTGCCGCCAGTGAAGACCAGCCACCCCCAGCCGGATCCGAATTGCTTGGCCGTGGTTTCGTTGAAGGTTTTCTTGAAAGCCTCGAAGTCGCCGAAGTCTGCGGAGATTTGCTTGGCGATGTCGCCCGAGGGGCTGCCGCCGTTGCCCGGCGCGTTGGGCGGGCCCATGATGGTCCAGAACATCGAGTGATTGGAGTGGCCTCCGCCGTTGTTGCGCACCACACCGCGAATGTCTTCAGGCACGGCGTTGAGATCGCTGATGAGGTCGTCGACGGATTTGGCGGCGAGGTCGGGGTGATTGGCCAGCGCGTTGTTCACGTTGGTGATGTAGGCCTGGTGATGCTTGTCGTGGTGCAGCTTCATCGTATCGATGTCGATGAAAGGCTCAAGCGCCGAGTACTCGTAAGGAAGCGGTGGTAACTCGTATGCCATTGGGGAAACTCTCCTTCGTTCGGATTGTACTTTGTGGTTTAGGCCCGGATGAAGTGTGGGTTGATTAAAATCGGCGGTCGGGCGGGAAATGCCGTCGATCAAGCCATAGATTAGGCCATCTGGCTGGCCTAGTCGTTGGGTTACACACCAAAGTGGATGCGGAAACCGGGGACCTGGGTGCGAGGAAAGTTCACAGAGTGGGAATTCAACCGATTGGGGCCTGACCGGCGCTTGGTGGTGCGGGTCAGGCGCTAGTCGGGCGGTGGATAAAACGGCAGCTTGTCATTCTTGGCGTTGGCGCGCCGAACGGTGCCATCGCTAAAGAGCAGCGCGGGAGCGAGAACTGTGCTGGGCGGGTCGCCGAAGAAGTTGGCCACCCAGAGATCCTTGCCGGCCGCTTCAATGCTGGAACGGATGGCGCGCTGGTCGATGTCGTCAAGCACCGCTCCGCGCACCAGCTCGCGCTTGCCGTCGAGGCCGACGCGGTAAAGCAGGCGTGGCGTAAGACCGCCGCCTAATGTCTGGACAAAATAGACCGATTGAAGTCCGCGATCCTTCGCCAGGGCCAGCAGCTTCTGGTTGAGATCGGCTGTGGAGAGGCCGGTGTCCGCGGTAATTTTGAGAACGCCGATGCTCGGCCGCGGAGGACCGGTGATGCCGGCGCGGCCGTGGCCGTCCGATTGTGAAAAGTCGCGAACCGGCTGGCGGCCAATGAGGTAGTTGTCGAGGCGGCCGTCGTCAACCAGCTTGACCGCCTGTGCCGGAACGCCTTCATCGTCGACGCCATAGGCGCCAAGCAGGCCCTTTCCGTCGAAGGATTTCAAACTGGGATCGTCGACGACGTTCATGAAGTCCGGCAGGACGCGCGCATGGTAGCTGGACGCGAATGGGCCATTGGTGCGCGCCTCAGTGCCGAGCGCGGGACGCATGGCGGTGACCGCGGAACCAAGCAGCGAACGCATCGCGTCGGCTGCGGCATCGGCCGAAAAGAGCAGCGGGCCGTGGTATTCCTCTTCAACAAGAGGCGCTTTGCGAAGCTCGGCGAGTGAGGCAAGCTCGTCAACCGCGTGCTGGTTGAAAACGGCCTCGGCATCGAGGTCCGCGAGCGAAGTTCCCGACGAACCATACGATCGGTCGAGACGCATGCCGTCGGAAGCCTGCGTGCCTGCGGCGAAGGACTCCTGGTATTCGGCTGAGGACTTGCGAACGATGGTTCCTTCGCTGTTAACGAGCCAGGTGGTAGAGGCGCGAGCGCGAAAACTGGCCGAGGAGTACTGGATGTCGCGCTCAGACGCGTTGCTGCGATAGAGGCCACTGGCGCGGGCAACACGCTCGGCCCAGGAATTTGCGTCGACCTGAAGAGCAATGGGTTCGGCGAGCGAGACGAGGGGTTTTTCCTGGCTGAAGTCGTCGGCCTGCGGAGGTGTTTGCACCTGCTTTAACTCGGCCTGCTTTTGCGCGTATGCCGAGAGCGCGTTTTTATAGGCCTCGTCGGTGCCAGTCCATAAAGTGGATCGAAGCGCGATCGGGTCGTCGTCGAGGACTGCGATCTCAAGAGAACCATCGCCGCGAGCACCGGAACTATCGGTCTTATAGTCGCCAACCCGGACAGTGACGCGCACAACGCGCTGGCGGGCAGTGTTCGAGCCCTCAGTCGCTCCAAATTCGGCGCTGGTCTCAAAGTCGTCGATCTGTTCGATGCGGTACTGAATGAAGAAAGGCTTGGCGAAGCCCTGCAACTGGAGTTGGCTCATGCTGCGGTCGAGCTCCGTGAGCATCGCTTTGAGGACGGGATCTTTTTCGGCGTCGGCGCGGGTGGGCTGGCCGCGTAAGCCCGGAGCGATGAGGCAAGAGCAAACGGTAAGAATTGTGATGGAGCGGAGGGGATTCATTGGGTATCCTGCGGAACGACGGTGATCATTATGGTGTTGGACGTGACATCTACATCGTCGGGCTGCCCCGGATCGGTACCCCTTGAAAACGTGACTTCGTATTTGCCCGGAGTACCGAAGTCGAAGTACAAACTCAACTCCACATGGAAAGTCTGAGCGTGGCCGGGTTGAATGGTCCAAAGGGCTCCACTAAATTCCAGTGGGTGACTTGCATCCTCCTTGGGGGGACTAAGAATCTGCTGGTATTTTGGGGTGATAGAAGCAGGTTTGCCGTCAAAAAGCACCACCATCTTGTACCAGTCCCCCGGCTCATTGTCCCGACCCGCATCGACTGGATGGCTCGATATGTTCTTCTCCTCGACGCTGACTGGAATGTCCATGTCTTTTTGAGCTTTGACGACCTTCGCGTTGGTTGAGATTTTCAACTTGAAATCTTGCGCGTGCTTTCTGGCAGGCGGAGCGGCATAGCTGCTCCCAACAAATGCGAGCCCTGCAAGGAGCGTTGCAAACGGTCTTTTGATTGCTTTCATATCGTCGGCTAACCTCTGCTTACTTTTCTGCGCCGGGGATCGGCAGGATCGGCGGGCGGGCGGTGCCTTGCGGCTGTCGCTGCGTTTCAATGGTGCTGAGAAGCATGGCGGGGGCGACGGCACTGACCGGGATGGTGCCCGATTCCGCACCGCACTCGCCGTTAAAGACTTCACTCTTGTCGCCAGTAGCCATGATGCTTTTCATGGCGGCGAGTGGCGTGCCCACGATGCTCACCCCGCGGACGAGCTCGTCAGGACGGCCATCAACATAGACCCGCCAGACGACGAGCGGGATCACCTGGAAAGCCTGCGGCGAGGAGCGTTGCGTAACCGCGAACCCGGAGGAGATGTCTTCAAAGTAGAGGCCGTAGGGCTTGCCCTGTTTCCTGGCTTCGTCGATCAGCTGCTTGCGCAACTCGGAGTCTGGCACAGTCTTGGTCGAGGTGACGATCAGGTTGCCCTGGCGGCCGGTGGGCACGTGGCCTTCTTCGGCGCGGCCGTGGCCGTTGGAAGCGCCGAAGCTCGCGATGGGCAGGCGCGACATAAGAAATGTCTTGAGCACGCCATCCTGAATCAGGTCGACGCGCTCAGCTTTCTGGCCTTCGTCGTCGTATTGATAGCTTCCGCTGAGCCATATGCGGCCGAATTCGTTGACTGTCGGGTCGTCGGCGACGGAAAGGAAATCGGGAAGGATCGGCTTGCCGACGTCCTTGGTAAATGTCTGGCCCTCTTCGTCGCCGCGCTGGCGCTGGCCCTCGAGGCGATGACCGAGAACTTCATGGAAGAAGACGGCAGCAGCTCGGCCGGAAAGAATAGCCGGCCCATCGAACGGCTCCGTCACTGGAGCCTTGCGCAGCGCTTCGAGACTCTTGCCCAGCTCGCGCACGGCGGATGCCAGATCGGCTTGAGCGGGAAGACCTTCGACGGTGGGAGCTTCAAAGGTCTGCTCGCGAAACAGGTCCATGCCATCCTCGGCGCGCGTAACGGCGACCGCGACAATGCGCGCCTGAAGGTGTGGCGCAACAATTTGCGACCCTTCAGAGGAGACGAAGTAGTCGGTCTCGTTCTGCACCGTGAGAAAGACCATGTTTTCGTACACGTCGGGGTATTCGCGGAAGATGCGCGACAGTTCCCTCACCCGCTGCTCCCACGCGGCGCGGTCAATGGCGATAGGCGGAGCCGTTGCGCCGATGTGGATTTGCGCCGTCTGCTGGCTGAAGTCGGGCGAGGTGTCTTCTTCTTTGGCTCGAACCTCGGCTTCGGTCTGCACGCGAAGGTAGTTGTCGAGAGCGGTGCCGTAGCCGGTGTTGGTTGCCATCCACAGCGAGCGCGCAAGTGCTTCGCGATCGTCGCCCAGCGGAAGCTGCTGGCTGTTCACGGCCGATCCGCGATGTGCGCCGTGCGTATTGTCGAGCTTGGGATCGCCGACGCGAACCTGTACGTCGGCCATGCGCGTGCGGCCCGCCGAGCTTTCGGCCAAACCACCGTAAATAGCGCGAATCGAGACAAAGTTTGTGTCGCGGACCGTGTAGCTGAGGAAGTAGGGCGGCAAGAGCTTGTCGCTGGGAGCCGGCGCCGGATTCGATGCTGACCCCGCGGAGGACGCCGCTGGTGGCGCTGCCGCGGGCTGAGCGGAAGCCTGGCCGAGCGAGGTGAATGCACGATGCAGTTCGGTGGTCATCGCATCCAAAACCACGGGAACGGGCTGCTGGGCGCGCGCCGCCGAGAGAAGAATGAGTAGCGAAAGAGCAGCGACCGCCGGCGTACAGCGGGAGAAAGCACCAACAGTGCGCCGCGGCAGGCTTTTAGAATGATGAGGCGTGAGAGCTTGAGGTTTTGACAAAGGCATGGGCGAAAACATGGGTATGCTCGATTCTCGCAGACTGGGCCAACCAGGGAAGGCGGGGATGGGGATTAGACGTTTTGTGAGGCTGGCGGTCTGCGCGGCTGCGTTGCTGGCGGGAATGGCGCAGCCAATGCCGCGCGCGCTTGTCGCCCAGAGTTCGGCGACTCCGATGCCGTCGGCCCCGGTGACCGCCGGCGCGCCGGCCCACACAAATCCGCCGCGCGCCTATAACCTGCCGCCAGACAAGCTGGCCAAGGCCATCGCCGTTAGCCGCGTTCGCGACATTCTAAGTATCGCGGGATCGATTTGGGGCATTGTTTTTCTCTTGCTTCTCCTGGCCACGCGCGCTTCGGCCGGCCTGGAGAGATGGGCCGAGGGTCTTTCAAATCGGCGCTGGATTCAGGGAGTGCTGTTCTTTGCCGCGTATCTTGTGATCGCGGCGCTGGCCGGCCTGCCGCTCGATTGGATTGGTGAACACTACGAGCGCAGCTATGGGATCAGCGTGCAGGGGTGGGCCGGTTGGTTTGGCGATCAGGCGAAGGTGTTGGGATTGTCGCTTGCCGCCGGCGTGCCAGTGCTGCTTTTGTTCAATTGGATTGTGCGGCGATGGCCTCGTCGCTATTGGCTCGGCGCGTGGCTGGTGACGCTGCCCATCGCGGCGTTCGGCACTTTTATTGAGCCGCTGGCGGTGCCCCTCTTCTTTCATCAGGAACCGCTCGCGCAGAATCACGCTGCCCTGGTTGCGCAACTCGAAAAAGTTGTGGCGCGGACCGGAATCAACATTCCGCCCGACCGGATGTACCTGATGAAAGCCAGCGCGAAGTTCACGGGCGAGAACGCATTCGTGGCAGGGATCGGTGCGACCAAGCGATTTGTGATGTGGGATACGGCGACCGATCAACTGCCCGACGACGAAGTACTGTTCATCTTCGGGCACGAGAGCGGGCACTACGTGCTCAACCACATTCCAAAAGGATTTGCACTGTCGGCAGTGGGCCTGTTCTTTCTTTATTGGACGTGCGCCGGATTTGCGGCATGGATGGTGCGGAGATTTGGAAATCGATGGGGCGCGAGCGAGGTGTCTTCGAGGACCGGATTTGTGGTGTTGCTGTTTTCCGTTTCGATGGCCAGCTTTCTTCTTGAGCCGGTGACGAACGCCGTGAGCCGCCACTTTGAGCACCAGGCCGATGTCTACGGGCAGGAGGCGATTCATGGCATCGTCCCCGATCCGCAGAAGACCGCGGTCGCCGCGTTCAACTCTCTGGGGCAATCCTGGCTTGACGATCCCAATCCGAGCCCGTTCATCGAATTCTGGCTTTACGACCATCCCAGCACCGAACACCGCGCCGAGTTTGCTGAGCACTACGATCCTTGGGCCAACGAGGGACATGGGAAGTTCTTCAAGAACTAGGCGTCGGGAATCAGGCTTCAGTTGTCGGCGACAGTGCGTCAGCTGAGCCGCTCGAAGATGCCGGCCGCGCCCATGCCGCCGCCCACGCACATCGTGACCATTCCATACCGCGCGCTCCGCGCCTTCATCTCCTGGAGGAGCGTTGCGGTGAGTTTGGCGCCGGTGCATCCGAGCGGATGGCCGAGCGCGATGGCCCCGCCATTCACGTTGATTTTTTTAGGGTCGAGATCGAGAGCCCTGATGATTGCAAGGACCTGGGCGGCGAAGGCTTCGTTCAATTCGATGATGTCAATGTCGGCGAGTGTGAGGCCGGCGAGCTTGAGTGCTTTGGGAATGGCGGTGATGGGGCCGATGCCCATCTCCTCAGGCAGGCATCCCGTCACTGAGTAGGAGACGAAACGCGCGATCGGCTGAATGCCGAGCTCGCGCGCGCGGTTCGCCTCCATGAGGATGGCGGCGGCGGCTCCATCGGAGGTTTGCGAGGAATTGCCCGCAGTGACGGTGCCCTCGGCATGAAACGCGGGCTTGAGCGCGGCGAGAGCTGCAGCGGAGGTGTCGGCGCGTGGGCCTTCGTCGGCGGAGAATTCCTTCTCTGAGATTTGCGGTTTGCCGGGCTTTGCCCCGGGCGTTGCATTTGTAACTTTGACCGGAATGAGTTCGTCGGCGAAGCGCCCAGCGTCTTGCGCGGCGAGAGCTTTCTGGTGGCTATGGTGCGCGAACGCGTCCTGATCGAGACGCGAAATTCCGTAATGGCGGGCTACGCGCTCGGCAGTGAGTCCCATGGTGAGCAGTGAGGCTGGGTAGTGGTCGGTGAGCCAGGGATTGGGGCTGGGTTTGTTGCCGCCCATGGGAATGAGGCTCATGGATTCTGCGCCGCCCGCCACGATGACCTGCGCTACGCCGGAGCGGATGCGCTGATCGGCGATGGCGATGGCCTCGAGACCTGAGGCGCAAAGGCGATTCACAGTTGCGCCGGGAATTTCGACGGGAAGTCCGGCGCGAAGTGCGGCCATGCGCGCGATATTCCAACCCTGCTCGCCTTCGGGCTGCGCGCAGCCAAGAATCACGTCGTCAATGGCTTTTTTGTCGAGGGCGGGAATCTTCTCCAAAGCGCCGTTCATTGCAGTCGCCGCCAGATCGTCGGGGCGCGTGGTGGAGAGCGCACCCTTGGGCGCTCGGCCGACGGGCGTGCGAACGGCGGCGACGAGAACGGCTTCGGGCATGGGACTCCTGCGCAGCGGACAGTGATCAAAGAACCAAGACGCTGCTGGCTCATTGTTAGATGGCCGAGCGGGCGATGGTCAAGCTGGGGCCGGGAAATGTGACGGTCAGTCGTGGGTCTCGATGAGCGTCCAGGTTCTGTTCGAATAAAAGTGATAGACGGTACGCAGGTCGATGGAGGAGTCGGCGAGCGCATCGTGTTCAAGGCGCGGCGGCGGATGTTTCATGCCGTATTGCGCTTCATGAACATCCTCCGGCGATGCGGCATCGATGGCCCAGTTGAATCCGAGAACACCGGTCGAACCGTGGGACTGAAGCCGCTCGGTTTCTGGCGCCGACGCGAGAACCGTGGGATTGGCGGAGTTGCCGTCGAGAAAAACCAGCAGCGAAACCGTGCCGTCGGTGGAACAGAGAACCGCCCAATCGGAGGAGCCGGACCATTCAAGGCTTGCGTGGATGACGTTTTCCGGCTGCCGCGCCTCGTAAGTCTGGGGAATGAGACAGCCCCGACGGGTGAGCGCGCTTTGTATGGCAGGCGGAAGCTGCGGATAGGCGTTCACAGGAAGGTGACGGATGAGGTAAGGAGTGGGGCGGCCGTCGAACGTGAGCTGGCCGGTGACGTCGAGGGGCGATGCGGATGGAACCTGCGCCTGCACCGTCGTGGGCCAGCAAAAGAAAGGCAGAGACAAAAGCGTGAGCCCCGATTTGAAGCACGTGCGCACCATTGCAAAGTCTCACGAGAACTTTATGCCGAGCGCGGCAGAACCGCAACTGAAAGCGACGCGCGGGAATCAGTTGCGCAACGGCTTGCCGGTTTTGAGCGTGAAAGCGATGCGCTCCTGCGTCTTGTGCTCGCCGCAAAGCGAGAGAAATGCCTCGCGCTCGAGATCGAGAAAATATTGTTCGCTGACCAACGAACCGGGGGTGATGCGGCCTCCGGCGAGAATATACGCCGCCCAGCGAGCCACTTTCTGGTCATGCTCGGAGGCGTAACCCGCTTCGCCCATCAGATAGATACCCGTTTCGAGCGTAGCTAGCGCGGCAACGCCAGGAGCCGGAATTTGCGTGCGCGGTTGCGGCGGAGCGTAGCCGGACTCAGCGAGCGCGGCGGCTTGAGCCTTGGCGTCGAGCAGCAGGCGTTCGCGGTTCATGGTGATGCGATCGGCCGACGAGAGCAGCCCAAGAGCACGAGCCTCAGCCGCCGACGTGGAGACCTTGGCCATGGCGATGGTCTCAAGAGTGCGCTTGAGCGCTGCGGCGAATTCGACAGATTGAGCGAAGCGTGAGGGCGGATCTTTCGGGTCGGGCAACCCGAGCGCGACGGCTGTGTCGAAGGCGCGAAGCAACATTTCCTTTGTGCCGCCGCCCGCGGGGATCAGTCCGACTCCGGCTTCGACCAGTCCCATATAGGTTTCAGCGTAGGGCTGGCGGCGCACGGCGTGCAGGCAGATTTCGGCTCCTCCGCCAAGAGTGAGACCGAAAGGTGTAGCGATCACCGGACGCGGACAGAATTTGATGGCCGCGGTCATCTGTTGAAAGCTGCGAATCACGCTGGCCAATTCATCCCACTCGCCTTCCTGCGCAGCGAGAAGAAGCTGCATGAGGTTGGCACCGACGGACAAGTTGTCGCGGTCGCCGGTGATGACGAATGCGGAAAAGTCACGCACCGCATCGGACGCGGGATTGAGGACGGACGAGATGAAAGAAAGCACGTCGCCGCCGATGGCGTTCTTGAGCGAGTGCATCTCGATGCAGGCGATGCCGTCGTCCAGATCGACAAGCGATGCGCCGGGGTTGGAGCGGATGGGCGCGCGGCCGCTGCGAAAATCGGCGACGCGGGCATGGCCGGGAATTTTGGCGATCGGAACAACTTGTTTCGTCGTTGGCTCGAAGCATGCCGCACTGTCGGGCGAGTACCAGCTTGTGCGCGATGCGGCGAGAAGCGATTCGGCGGGAGCGCCGGCAGGCAAGCCGAGCGTCTTCATCCGTGCGACGGTTTCGGCGACGCCTGCCGCATCCCACATTTCAAACGGGCCGAGCTCCCAGTTAAAGCCGGCGCGCATTGCGACGTCGATCGAAGGCGCATCATCGGCGACTTCGCCGATGCGATCGGCGGCGAAATTCCAAAGCGAAGAGAGAAAGGGCCAAAGAAAGGCTGCGGCTCTGTCTTTAGCTGGGTTGTTGGCGAGCTGCATGCGAAGCCGCTCGGGAAGCGTGGCGGCATTTTTCGCCATGTCGAGCGAAGGCAGAGCCGGCTTTACAGTGGGACGGTATTCGAAAGTAGAAAGATCGAGGACGAAGCGCTCTTCTCTGCCGTCGGCACCGCGGATTTTCTTGTAAAAGCCCTGATTCGTTTTGTCGCCGAGCCAGCCGCGCTTCAGCAGCTCATCGAGGATAGCGGAAAATTTTCCGCCGCTGACGCCTTGAGGAAAGTTGGCAGCAACGTGAGCCAGAATATCGATGCCGACAAGATCGGCGAGACGAAAAGTTCCGGTGCGTGGCCAGCCGATGGCGGGGCCTGTGAGCGCATCAACTTCTTCGATTGTGAGCCCCTGCTCGAGCATCAGATTGGCGGCGTTGAACAGGACCGCTATGCCGACGCGGTTGGCGATAAAGTTTGGCGTGTCGTGCGCGAAAACAACCTGCTTGCCGAGCGTTAGATCGGCGAATGCAGAAAAGGCCGAAACCGAGGCGGGATCCGAATCGGCGGTGGGGATGACCTCGAGAAGACGCATGTAACGCGGCGGATTGAAGAAGTGCGTACCGAAAAATCTTTCCCGGATTTGGACTGGCAATTTCGAGGCGATTTGCGCTATGGGCAGGCCGGAGGTGTTAGTGGTGAGGAGAGCGCGCGGCGCAAGATGAGGCAGCACGCGAGTGAGCAGCGCGGTTTTGATTTCAAGATTCTCGGCTACGGCTTCAATAACCCAGTCGCAATCGGCGAGTTTGGGCAGATCGTCATCGAATGTGCCGGGCGTGATGAGGCGGCTCAGCGAAGGCTCAAAAAAGGCGGCGGGTTTTGATTTTGCGAGCGCTTCGAGAGCGCGCTGCGCGAATTGATCTGTGGGAGGAAGATCGAGCAGAAGAACGGGGATGCCGGCATTGGCGAGATGAGCGGCGATACGCGAGCCCATGGTTCCCGCACCAAGAACGGCGGCACGGCGAACGAGAAGCGGTTTGCCTGCGATTTTGGCAGCGGGAGTTGCGGCCGTCGTGACGTTCATGCGGGCTCCTCGCTTTCCTTCAACGATCGTAAATCGAGACCTGGAACACCCGCGTAAACGCTCGCAGCATACGCAAGGCAGCGGCGCCGGGTCAAGGAACGCGGGCACTCCGACGCAACGAGTGGCGCTCAGTATTCGATCTTGTTGGGCGAAGCGATCCATGCGGCAAAGCTGGCCCAGGCCTCATCGGCGAGCAACTGCGCTGAGGCGAGTTTGCGCTGGCTCGCATCTTTGCGAAGCTCTTCATAGAGAAATGCGTCGTCGAATCCAGCGCGCGCGGCGTCGGCCGCGCTGGCTCCATAATAGACAGCGTCGAGACGCGCCCAGTAAGCCGCAGCCAGGCACATGGGACACGGCTCGCAACTGGTGTAGAGCTCGCAACCCGCAAGCATGAATGTCCGCAAAGTTTTGGCGGCGGCGCGAATGGCGGTGACTTCAGCGTGCGCGGTGGGATCGTTGGTGGCCGTGACGCAATTAGCTCCTTCGCCGACAATCTTGCCTTCGTGCACGACGACCGCGCCGAACGGGCCGCCCGTCGCGGTAAGAACGTTGCGCGTAGCCAGCGCGATGGCGCGGCGCAAAAACTCCGGATTGGGCTGGCCGGGCATCATGTGCGATTCGAAATCCAGGGGGAAGGCGAAGACAGATTCAGTATGGCACAGGGCTCGCGGCAAAGATGCGAGGCGACCCGCAGATGTCCGCGCCGTTTGCGCGCTGGAACCGCGATCAGGCGGATCGGCGAGCCTCAAGAACTTCGAGGAATCTTGCAAGCCACGCCGGGTGTGCCGGCCACGCAGGGCCAGTGACCAGATTGCCATCGACGACGGCGCTCGTCATGTCGACTGTTACGTAATACCCTCCGGCGAGTTCGACCTCGGGCGCGCATGCGGGATATGCGTTGAGCTTGCGGCCTTTAATGACTCCCGCGGCGGCCAACAGCTGCGGCCCGTGACACAGCGCGCCAATCGGTTTGTTGGCTTTGGAAAAGTGGCGAATGATGTCGAGAACTTTGGGATTCAGGCGCAGATATTCAGGCGCCCGACCGCCGGGGATGAGAAGGCCGTCGTAGCGCGCCGGATCGATATCGTCGAAGGTGGCGTTGAGCGTAAAGTTATGGCCGCGCTTCTCGGTGTAAGTTTGATCGCCCTCGAAGTCGTGGATTGCCGTGCGGATCTGATCGCCCTTCTTTTTGCCGGGGCAGACGGCGTGAACCGTATGGCCAACCATTTGGAGGGCCTGAAACGGAACCATGATTTCGTAGTCCTCAACAAAATCGCCGGCTAGCAGCAACAGCTTTGCTGGTTTCATGGCGGGAATTCCTCAGCACCAAGTGTGCCACAGCGAACCCCGCCGGCGGAGGGAGAGTCCACGCGATGACAACCTGAGACCGCCCCCTTGCAGCTCACGTATGCAGCGGGCGCCGACGCGCGCCGTAGAATTTATTTATGGCCGAGGCCACCACTCTTGCAGCGTTGAATGCGCGGATTGTTGCCTGCGAGCTTTGCCCACGGTTGCGCGCGCACTGCGCTGAAGTGGCGCGAGTGCGCCGGCGGGCCTATGCGGACTGGGAATATTGGGGACGCCCGGTGCCGTCGTTTGGCGATCCCAAGGCGCGTGTGATGGCGCTGGGCCTGGCGCCGGGTGCGCATGGATCGAATCGCACGGGGCGGCCATTCACAGGCGATGGCTCGGGTGATTTCTTGTATCCCGTCCTCCACGAAACAGGTTTCGCATCCCAACCGAAGGCAACCAGCCGCCAAGACGGCATGAAGCTGAATGGGCTTTGGATCACTGCGGTGGCGCGATG
This sequence comes from uncultured Acidobacteriaceae bacterium, assembly GCA_963828325.1. GTDB lineage: Bacteria > Acidobacteriota > Terriglobia > Terriglobales > Acidobacteriaceae > Telmatobacter. The sequence goes on along the minus strand of CAWHEK010000029.1, from coordinate 317,210 downwards.
CGCTCCGCCAGGCAACAAGCCCACGCCGGAAGAGCTGCGCAGCTGCGCGCCGTGGCTTGACCAGGAGATCAAGCTGCTCACGAACCTGCGTGTAGTCGTGTGCCTGGGACGCATCGCCTTTGATGGGCTTCTGGCGCACCTGATCCGAGCCGGCGAGTTGAAGACGCGCGCCGGTTTTACGTTCGCGCATGGAGCGGAATACAAATTGCCGGGCGGCTTGATCGCGATCGCAAGCTATCATCCTTCGTTGCAGAACACGAACACGGGAAAACTGACGCGGCCAATGCTGGTCAAGATTTTCAGGCGGGCAAGGAAGCTGGCGGAACTGTAAAGAGCGGACTCGGCCGGGACGAATTCTAACTGGAGCGAGTTCGGGCCGTATCGTTTGGAGGCAAAGGAGCGGAGATGGACTTGCTGTCGAAAGCAATCTTGAACGATGTGAATCTGGACGAAGTGAGCCCGAAAGAAGCCGGGCCGAAGAACCCGGTGGATCACTGGTCGCCTGCGGTTCTGCTGGAGCGCGCGGCGTATCTGCGCAAGCTGGCTAAGCATGGGGACGGTTCCGCATCGGAAACGCTGAAGGAGTATCCGCAGCACTGCGCGATGCTTTCGTTTCGCAGCCGCGACGGCGAGGTGGAAGTCCACGAAAAGTTTGCGGATCTGTTTTGCGTTCTTGCGGGCAAGACGACGCTGGTTACGGGCGGCAGTGTGAATGGGGCACGGACAGTTGCGCCCGGAGAGACGCGAGGAGTTTCACTCGATGGAGGGGCGCGGCAAACTCTGCGCGCGGGAGACGTAGCGCATGTGCCGGCGGGGACACCGCATCAGATGCTGGTGAGGAGTGAGGACACGTTCACGTCTCTGGTGATAAAGGTTCAGGAAGTGATCTAGGAGCCGACCTGTCTGCGATCGCGATGGGCCTTGGAGCGGGAGACCGGGATCGAACCGGCGACATTCAGCTTGGGAAGCTGACGTTCTACCACTGAACTACTCCCGCACGAATCTAAATATAGATGAGTCGCGCGATTCCCGCATCCCCCGAATGCCCCCAAATACTCTCAATTTGGCAGTGATCTGGGTCCCTCATCCCACCGGGCACTCGCATCGAATGCCAGGTCATATCCACGCGCCAATGGGATCTTTTTTGAATTCCTCGATGAATCTCATATTCTCGATTTTTCGGACGTGAAACTGCTCTCTCGTTGAAATAGGGTTGCGGCAGGTCCACAATAAAGGGCGAACACGCGTGAAGATGAGGCAAATTCCTAAATAAAGGGAAAGTGGCTCGGCAATTCTCCCGGCAAAATCTCAATTGTGCGAGTCGTAGTGTACGAAACCTGACTCTTTTCGATAAACTTTACAGCCGAATGAGGATTGGCAAAACGCTGGCCGTGACGGCCTGATCTGACAAGGAGAAGTGCTCCATGAAAATGTGGTTTGCGACCGTTTCCGTTGCTCTGCTGTTTACGCCAATCGCGATTGCCAGCGCACAGTCCGATCCAACACAAGTGAAGGTCGATACCGGCAAGCTTCAGGGCGCAAGCGAAGATGGCGTGGTGGCCTTCAAGGGAATCCCATTCGCCGCGCCGCCGGTTGGCGAGAATCGGTGGCGGGCGCCGCAGCCCGCGGCAAAGTGGAGTGGCGTCCGCGACGCGACGCAATATGGGCCTGACTGCATGCAGCTTCCCTTTCCTTCCGACGCGGCTCCGCTGGGGGCTCCCCCTAAAGAAGACTGCCTGTACGTGAACGTCTGGACGCCGTCCCACAAGAAGGACGAGAAATTGCCGGTCATCGTGTGGATTTATGGCGGCGGCTTTGTGAATGGGGGCAGCTCCCCAGCCGTGTATGCGGGTACGCATTTTGCTCAGGGTGGCCTGGTCTTCGTCAGCTTCAACTATCGGGTTGGGCGCTTCGGTTTTTTTGCGTTCCCCGCGCTTTCGCGCGAGCAAGCTGGCCAGCCTTTGAACAATTACGCATATATGGATCAAATTGCGGCGTTGCACTGGGTGCAGCGGAACATCCGCGCATTCGGCGGCGATCCCGATGACGTGACCATATTCGGCGAATCCGCTGGAGGCGGGTCGGTTTTGATGCTGCTCACCTCGCCGCTCACCAAAGGGCTCTTTGAGAAGGCTATCGTCGAGTCTGGCGGGGGGCGCGACGCTTTGCAAGGTGTGCGCTATCTGGACAAAACTTCACCAACCGGTCGACCGTCTGCCGAAGCCGTTGGGGAAGCATTTGCAAAAAGCGCCGGGATTGAGGGCACCGGACCTGAGGCTCTTGCGGCACTGCGAGCTCTGCCAGCCGAAAAGATTGTCGATGGCCTCAACATGGCTAGCTCGGGCAAGCAAGCCGATATCTACGGCGGTGCGATTCTCGATGGCGTGATTGTGACGCAAACTCCAGAGCAGGCGCTCTTGAGCGGGAACTATGCGAAGGTGCCGGTGATGATCGGCGCCAATTCGGCGGATATCGGATTTCCGCGCTGGCACACGCTGGCTGATTTGTGGGCGGCATTCGGGCCGAATTCCACGGCGGCGCAGAATGCATACGATCCCTCGGGGTCAGCCAATCTCGCGATCGTCGGCCGGAAGCTGGGTGCAGACATGATGATGATTGAGCCGGCGCGCTTCGTGGCGAGCACAGTCGCGGCCGCGGGCTTGCCGTCGTACGAGTATCGCTTCTCTTACGTTGCTGCATCTCTGCAGAAGCAGTTGCCTGGCGCCCTGCACGCGACGGAGATTCCTTTTGTCTTTGACACCGTGACCGAGAAATACGGAGACAAACTGGCGCCTGCGGATGAAGCCATTGCCAAACAGGCAAACGCTTACTGGATCAATTTTGCCAAGACCGGCAATCCGAATGGAAAGGGGTTGCCGAACTGGCCGGCCTATAAGAGCTCGACCGACGAATTGATGAACTTCACCGAAGATGGGCCGGTAGGAGAAGCCGATCCTTGGAAGGCTCGGCTCGATCTGGTGAAAACACTGGTGGAGAATCCGTCGCGTGGCGCGCAGGAACCCGCCTCAAGCGCGGCGGGAAAACCGGCGGGACAGTAGACCCCGCAAGCGGACTCGGCGCTGGGGGCATTGCACGCACCCTCGCGGACGGGCCCGCTCTCAAAATGATTGACGAGGCCTATCCCCTTGCAATCCTGCGCATCGAGGGTACTTTTGGCCTGAAAACCCGGCCACTTGTCTCGCGCGGCGGCATTTGTTATCATCTTTTTAACAAATGGTTTCCGCTTTCCCAAGCCGTTCCTGTTGTTGCCTGTCGAACATCTTCGACGGGTGTCCCCGCTAGTCTCTGATCTCCTGAGCACAACCGATCCAGAAGACACACCCGTTGCTGAACGCCGGGTTTGTCTTTGCGCGCACCGGTTTTCAGGCTCCCCACTGAAACAAAGAGGTCTCGAATGACGGTCGCCACACCAGAACCAGCCGAAAAATCGCCGCAATCGGCAGCCATCACACTGCCCCGTTTGAACCATCTTCGCCTGCTTGAGGCAGAGAGCATTCATATTCTGCGCGAGGTGGCCTCGGAGTTTGAACGGCCAGTGATGCTTTACTCCATCGGCAAGGATTCCTCGGTTATGCTGCGGCTGGCGCAGAAGGCCTTCTATCCGGCGCCGATTCCCTTCCCCCTGCTGCATATCGATACTGGATTCAAATTTGCCGAGATGCTTGCGTTTCGCGACGCAATGGCGCGGCAAGTGGGCGCGGAGTTGCTGGTGTGGCGCAACGAGCCGGCCATTGCTGCGGGAACCAATCCCATCGTGCTTGACACCAAGCGCTGTTGCGGGCTGCTCAAGACGCAGGCCCTGCTGGATGCGCTGCGGCATTACAACTTCGATGCGGCCTTCGGCGGCGCGCGGCGCGACGAGGAAAAATCGCGCGCCAAAGAACGCATTTACTCCTTCCGCGATTCCGCGGGGCAATGGGACCCGAAGAATCAGCGGCCTGAGCTGTGGAACCTATACAACGCGCGCATCCATCCCGGCGAAAGCATTCGCGTGTTTCCGCTCTCCAACTGGACGGAGATGGACGTGTGGCAGTACATCCACGAAGAAAAAATTCCGGTGGTCGATCTTTACTTTGCTAAGGAGCGGCCCATGTATATCCGCGGCGATGCGCTGTTGCCTATTGAGCAGGATTTTGTGGCGCGGCCAGGCGAGAAACCGCAAATGGTGAAGAGCCGTTTGCGTTCGCTGGGATGCAGCCCATGCACGGGTGCCATCCGCTCCGATGCGGCCACGATTCCCGACATTATTGCCGAGCTGATCTCGTTCAAATCCTCTGAGCGTGCCAATCGCGTGATTGACCATGACCAGGAAGGATCGATGGAGATCAAGAAGCGGGAGGGCTACTTTTAAATGGCAACCTTGGCCGCTCCCCCGTTTTCCATCGAGGAATTCATGCTCGCCGAGCGCAACAAGGATTTGCTGCGCTTCTCCACGGCAGGCAGCGTGGACGACGGCAAGTCCACTCTCATTGGACGCCTGCTCTACGACACGCAATCGGTCTACGAAGACCAGGTGAAGTCGATCGAAGGCAAGGGCACCACTGCGCCGGGACAGATCGACTTCGCGCTCCTGACTGACGGGCTGCGCGCGGAGCGCGAACAGGGCATCACCATCGATGTTGCGTATCGCTATTTCTCGACGGCGCGCCGCAAATTCATCATTGCCGACACACCCGGACACGAGCAGTACACGCGCAACATGGCCACGGGAGCCTCGACCGCCGACGCGGCGATTGTGCTTATCGATGCCAGCAAAGGCGTGCAGATCCAGTCGCGACGCCATGCGTACATCGCTTCGTTGCTGCGCGTTCGGCATGTGATTGTCGCCGTCAACAAGATGGATCTGATCGCCTACGATGAGGCGGCTTTCCGCGCCATCGAAGCCGAATTCCGGGCCGTCCTGGAACAGATTGCCGCTGATACCGGTACGCCCGTTGAGGTTCACTATGTTCCCGTCAGCGCGCTGAAGGGCGACAACGTGGTCCATGCGACCGGCGCGATGCCTTGGTATGCCGGGCCCTCTCTGCTCGAGCTTCTTGAGGCACTGCCATCGTCCCGGGAAACGCGGAGCGAGCCATTCCGCTTCCCCGTGCAGCGAGTGTTGCGGCCCGATCACACCTTCCGCGGATTTGCTGGGCAGATTGCATCGGGAACCGTGCGCCGCGGCGACGAGATCGCGGTGTTCCCCTCGGGGCGAAGCGCGAAGATCGAGCGCATTGTCACATTCGATGGGGAGCTTGCTGAAGCCATTGCGCCGCTCTCCGTGACTCTCGTTCTCGACCGCGAGGTGGACATCAGCCGCGGCGACTTGATCGCAAGTGTGAAGGCGTCTCCCGTGGTGGCCAGCAGCTTGAATGCGTCGCTGGTGTGGATGGATCAGCGGCCGCTCGATGTCAATCGCCGCTATTTATTGAAGCACACCAGCCATACGGTCCCCGTGATTGTTTCGTTGATCGATCACCGCGTGGATCTGAGTTCGCTCAGGCACGAACCGGCGGTGACGCTGCGCATGAACGATATCGGCGGAGTTTCGCTGCATCTTCTGCGGCCGATGGCTGTCGATCTTTATCGCGATAATCGCGGGACCGGCGCACTGATTCTCATCGACCCTGAAACCAACGCTACGGTGGCGGCCGGCATGATCACCGAAGCGCAAGGCCGGACCGGGGTAATCGAAGAAGACGAAGCCGCAGCGTGGGGTCGAGTGACCGCGGGCGAGCGTGAAGCTCGCTGGCGTCACCGCGGCGGCGTCCTGGAGCTTGCAGGGCCAACGGAGCTGATCGACGCCGTTGAACGCTCGTTGTTCGCCGTTGGCGCCGTAACCTGCCGCATCGATGCCGGCGAGCTGGCGTCTCTCGAGCACTTGGGAATGCTCGACATTGTCGCCGACCTCGGAACCCGATCGGGGTTGCTCACCATTCTGGCGCGCACCGGCGAGGAGAGCGTGCTGACTGCAAACTCCGGCGGCTTTGAGATTACCTGCGACGCCGGAAACAGAATGCACGCCGTGGCTTCAGTTCATCAACTGCTCGAGCGCGCGGGAATCTTTATTTCTCCAGAAGGAGCGGATCTGTAATGAGCGTTGCCGAGATTGCCTCCGAAGTGAACGCGCAGCTTGACGCCGTGCGCGCCACACTGGCGCGTGAAGTGACGGGTAAGGGAGACGTCTGCCTGACGTGCAGCTTCCAGGCTGAAGACGTGCTGCTTACCAAGCTGGCGATCGCAGTCGATCCGCGAATTCCGATCCTTTTTCTCGATACGGGCTACCACTTCGCCGAAACTTACGCATATCGCGACCGCATTGCGCGCGAGTGGGATCTGAACCTGATGAATCTGCTGCCCGAGAAAACCGTAGCCGAGCAGGAGGCGGAATTCGGCCTGCTCTATCAGACCGCGCCTGACCGCTGCTGCGGCCTGCGCAAAGTCGAACCTCTGTTCAAAGCTGTGGCCGGATATCGTGTGTGGCTGACCGGCTTGCGCCGTGAGCAGGCAAGGAGCCGCGCCGCGCTTGAAGAGTCGGCGATGTTTTCGCTGCCCGGCGGCAAACAGGTGCTGAAGCTGGCGCCGTTGACGGAGTGGTCCACGCGGGACGTGTGGTACGCATGCGAGCACCTTGGGATTCCGTTGTTGCCGCTTTATGAGCGCGGCTATACCTCGATCGGTTGCGAACCATGCACCTCGCTTCCGCTCGATCCCAACGATCCGCGATCGGGGCGGTGGGCAGGACGCAAAGTGGAGTGCGGAATACACATTCAGGCGGCGCCGGCGAAGTAAGGAACTGAGGGCCAGGAAATGCAGTACGTAATCGGATTCTTCATCGCACTGTTCATCGCGCTCACCGGCGTGGGCGCGGGCACTGTCACTGTGCCTGTCCTGGTGCTGTTTCTCGGCGTGCCTGCTCCGGTTGCGGTAGGCATCGGACTCATGTTTTCTGCGGCCGTGAAGCTGATCCTGGTCCCTACGCAAATCGCGCGGCGCAATGTTGCCTGGCGCACACTCGGCTATATGCTGCTGGGCGGAGCGCCGGGAGTTCTCGTGGGGTCGCTCTTTCTGAAACACCTGATGAATGCGGGCTCTGCGAACCTGCTGAATGCGATCCTTGGAGCGATTCTGGTCACCACCGCGATTTGGCAGATCCTTTTTTCGTTCCGCAATATGGAAGACAACCGGAATACGCGCGACCGCAGCCCGCTGCTCGCATGGCTTATGTTTCCGGTGGGTGCCGAGGTGGGCTTTTCTTCCGCGGGAGCGGGCGCGCTTGGCAGCGCGGCACTTCTGAGCGTGACCTCGCTGGCGCCGGCGCAAGTGGTAGGAACCGATATTGTCTTCGGTTTTGTGGTATCGCTTATCGGCAGCGGCGCGCACTGGTTTGCGCACGCCACAAATCCTGCGCTGTTAATGCAGCTCATTATCGGAGGCGTGGCCGGAGCAGTTTGTGGAACCCTGCTGAGCACCCGCGTTCCGCGCCGGCCGCTGCGCTTTGCGCTTTGGGTTTGGCTGCTGATTTTAGGCGGACAGTTTCTCTTCAACAGCTACCACGTTTGGGCCGCAGCTCGTGTGAGCAAGCCCGCCGAAACTTCCTTGAGCGCCCATGGGCCGGCCAGCAGTAGTGGCGCGGTCAAACAGTAAGCCGCGCAGCTTGCTAGCCCGGAAAATGAGCGCTCTCTGGTGGCCCCAGATAGCTTGGCCGCAGCGCACCGCGACTCACAACGATGCGTTCCAGCACCACACCTGGATCAACCGCCCATATCCTCAGCGTGTGATATCCGGGCTTCGCAATGATTAGCGGAAGTGTGACACGCCGTACCCCATCGCTCACCGCTTTCTCCCAATCCTGCTGAGAATTGTGCTCCAGCTCATCTACGACCGTCCGGGGCCCATCATCCACCGAGACTGCAAATCGCAGTCCGCGCCCCGGAACAAAGTTCAGTGTCGGCGCCAGCGTTGCCTGCAACTGAAAATCTCCCGCGTCGTATAAATACATCGCGTATTCGAGCGCTGCCTTCGAGTCCGTGTTGCTCTCCGCCGTCACCGGAAACACCGTCATCGCCGATTTCGTCTCGCCGTAGCCCGGCAACTCCTCCCAGTGTGTTTCGCCGTCCGCCGTGCGTTTCGACGTATCAGCCGCTTCGATGGCAACGTATCCATCACTCTCGACAAACCCCTGCGCATCAGCACGCGTGATCGGCAGCCGCAGCGCATGCAAGGTGTACGTCATCGGCCGGCCTTCGCCCGAGCTCACCGTAACCATTCCTTCCGCGCTGTCGGCATCCGTTGGTACCTTGCTCCAATCCACATGAAGCGCGACTTTCTCCTCGATCAAGCTGACTCTGCCGCCGTTCTCTGAGGGCACTATCCACGGCGCGCTGGCCTGCACTGTGTAATCCACTGGCGTCTTGCCACGATCGAACAGCGTGAGCGTCCGCGTCTTATCGGAAATTGAATCAATAGTTCCTAGCGAAAATCCAAATCTCCCTCCCTCTCGCGAGAACGTTGCATCTTCCGCGCTTACACCGAGCGATCCTGTTTCCGGCACCTGGATCCAGCTCACCGCAGGCATTACGTTCGCCGGCGGATCGTTCCACGCTGTGTAACCGATGTGCGTCTGGTCCATCATGTGGTCCCACTTGCCATTCAACAGGCCATGGTTGTACTCGTTGCTCAGCGCGGCGTCCTTTTGGAACATCGCCCAAACCTTTTCGGCGTCCGCATTCGCTTGCGGATTACCAACCTTCGCATCCGCTGCATTCCGCGCCGCCGCAATGTACATCTCCGTTAAGTTTGCGCACGCATCCACCGGATATTGGATCAGTTCAAAATACGAAGCGCGCTCGTTATCTGGCAGTTCCGCGCCCAGCTTATCCACTCGGTCGGCCAGCATGTGCCACTCCGCATCAACACGGTCGGCCTCGCCGTAGTTCGTCAAGCTGAAGGTGGATGGATCAATCAGCTCCGGCTTCCTTCGCCCGTTATACCGGGTGTATTCCTCCATCGCCGCCGCAATCTCGTCGGCGTGTTCCGGCCCGAACTCCCGCGTCGCCCAAAGCTTCGTAAACTCGTCCAGATGATCTTTGTCCCAGCGCTGCGGCGTCCGCGCATAATCCAGGAAGTACTCCATCGGAAACTCCATCGGCTTTCCGTCGCCCACATTCACCACCCACAATCTGTCCGCTCCGTAGGCCAGGGCGAGATTCATCTGCTCCTCGATCTTTGGCAGATAATTCGTGTTCAGCCACTTGTACGATCTCGGGCCGCCCACGTAATCGAAGTGGTAGTAAATTCCCGCGCCGCCGGCGCGCTTGCGTTCATCCGCCGTGGGCACCCTGCGCAAGTCGCCCCAGTTGTCATCGCTCCACAACAGCGTCACATCGTCCGGCACGCGCATTCCCGCTTCGTAGTAACCCTGCACTTCTTTGTAAAGTGCCCATACCTGCGGAATCTTCGTCACGTCCGGATTCACCGTTTGCTTCAAGATCTCCCGCTGATCGGCGACAATCTGCTCCAGCAATTTCGTGTTCGCGCTAGCCGACATCGGCGTGTCGCCTTCGCCGCGCATTCCCAGCGTCACCACTTCCTCGTAGTCCTTGTCTCTCTCCATCCCCGCGCGCCAGAACTCGTCGATCTCCTTTTGATTCGTCGTGTAATCCCACGGCCCGTGATGTCCCGCAGTCCACTCCTTCTCCGCGCGCATCATCGGTTCCTCGTGCGACGTGCTCATCACAATGCCGTATTCGTCCGCCAGCTTCGCGTTCAGCGGATCGTCCGCTGCGAACGCATTGTTCCACATGGCCGGCCACAGAAAATTGGCCTTCAGCCTCAACAGCAACTCGAACACCTTCGTATAAAACTCGTGATTCATCCCGCCAAATTTTTCCAGCGTCCATCCGGAAAGCGCCGGTGCTTCATCGTTGAAAAAGATCCCGCGATATTTCACAGCGGGTACTGGCTGCACGTAGCGCCCCGGCTGCACGTACAAGGCATCCGCGTGCGGCACCCGCACATCGGCCCACCAGTACCACGGCGAAACGCCGATCTGTTCCGACAAATCGTAGATGCCGTAGATCGTGCCACGCTTATCCGCGCCCGCGATCACCAGCGCCCGCTGCACTCCCTTCATCGGGTGCTCGACGATTGTGGTCACTGCCGATTCCCATTGGCCCGTAATCCCGCTCACGTCCAGCTTGTGCCTCTTGATCAGCGAGTCAATCAGCGGACTCTTGCCGATGGTCCCGATCAGCACGATCTCATCACTTCTGGGCGCGTCGCTCTTCAGCACCGGAGCGTCGTGGCCCGTCACCCTGCCTACGTCTTGCCCCAGGTCGCCCACAGCCCTCACCACGCCCGGCCAATCCGCGCCGCTCACCACCAGCGTTGCCGGGCGCCCGTTCGCCGCCAGCACAAAATCTGCAGGCGCGGGCGACGTGCTCACATACTTTGGCTCGCCCAGCGCATGAGCTGAAACCGGCGAAATCAAGCCGACAACAAGCACAACCACTGCGATTCCGGCGATTGTGAAACTTCGCATCGATAAACTCCAGGAATAAATGTCGTCATGCATGGCTTCACGCAGAGCCGCAGGCGCAGCTCCGTTTCTGCTAATGCAACCTCGCTCGAACCAGACTACTCTCTGGATCGAGCGAGGTTGCCAAGCAGCATTAAAGGTGAGGATTGTTTGGCTGCCCCCCAGGGATTCGAACCCCGATATGCTGATCCAGAGTCAGCTGTCCTACCATTGAACGAGGGGGCAACAAGCGCGAGGTGCGGCTCGTCTTGCAGCCGGCTAGCTGGCGCCCCTGAGCGGGACGCGCAAAGCCAACCTCTTCATGTTACGGGCATTTCCCCGAGCGGTCAATTTCAACGCTCCGGGCAATCCGAACATCAAAATCCGCCCAATTCTATTCCGGTACAATTCTCAATTTCCAGCCTACCGCGCGCTACTCCTCGCGCAGCACTTCGAGCGGCCGCAGTCCGAGAATGCGGTAGCTTGCAATCCAGCCCGTCGCCGTTGCCAGCAAAGCCGTTCCCAAAAGCGCAGTCGCCGTTGCGCCCCACGCGATGTTGAAGCCCACGTCGAGCCGGTGCAGAAGAATGCGCGCGAGCAAGTTGGCAAAAACGACCCCGACCGCACCGGCCAGCAAGCCGAGAACGCTGAACTCCACGCTGAACGTGCGCACAATGCGCATTCGCGTCGCGCCCAGCGTCTTCAGAACCACCGCTTCCTGCATTCGCCTGAAGCGTGTGCTGGCAATGCTCGATGCCAAAATCGTCAGGCCCGCGAGAATCGAAAACCCGGCAAGCAGGCGCACGACAAAAGTGATCTGATCGACGACACTCTCGATGCGATCCAGAACATCCGCAACATTAATGATCGTGATGGTCGGGTAGGCGGCGAAAAACGCGCGTTCCATCGCGGCCACCTGTTTGGGATCGATGTGGACGCCGCCATACCACGTGGCCGGCTGATCGCTGATCAATCCAGAAGGCAGTACAAACGGCACGCGTGCGCCCAGGTGCTGGCCATCGGCGCGATATATGGCCGCGACTTTTAGCCTCCGCGTCGTTCCGCCCGTCTCCAGTTCCACGTCGGAACCCACGCCAACGTGTAGGCGTTGCGCCACGCCGTCCCCGATCGCGATCACGGCCGGGTTGCTCGTCGTCCACCATGCGCCCGCAGTCACCTTGTCGCCCTCGGGCGGCGCATCAGCCCAGGTAAGTTCCGCGCTCTCCAGCATGCGAACCGGGTAGTGCTGGCCCTTCATCTGGTCTACCGGTTGCCCGTTGATGGAAATAAACCGGCCGATCACCACGGGGATCAGACTAAGCTGCTGACTCACGCCCGATTGGTGCGCGAAGAACTCTTTCACCCCGTCGACCTCTTCGCTGCGCACGTCCACCAGAAATACGTTCGGCAATTTTGGCGAAGCCGTTTCGCGCAAATCGAGTAACAGGCCTTTCTGCATGAGATACACCGCGAGGATCAGCATCACTCCAGTGCCGAGCGCCGCAAGCACCGCAGCGGATTGATTGCCGGGGCGGTAGAGATTTGCCAAGCCCTGGCGCAGCGACGATGGCAGGTGGAGTCGTGTGCGATTAAGCAAAAACCGCAGCGTCGCGAGCGTGATCGCCGCAAGGATCAGCAGCACCACCAGCGTAACGGTAAACAGAAACGCAAACCATGCGCCCACTTTGGGCGAATCGGAGAGCGCCCACGCAATGCCGGCCAAACCCGCAATCACCACCGCCGCAATCAACAGCTGCAGGCGCCGCTCCCACCATCGTGCAAACCAGCCCGCGATCCCCGGCACTCCCTGCTCCACCAGCCTGCGCAACACCAGCACCGGCCGCACCGCACGAACATCGAGCAGGGGCGGAAGACAAAAGAGCAATGTCGTCAGCAGCCCCGTTCCCAATCCCGCCAGCGCCGACCGCCATGGAAATTCGAGAATCACGTGCACCGGCAGCAACTGGCCAAAGGCTGCGGGCAGCGCGGCCATCACCGCAATGCCTGCGGCCACTCCCAGCAAACCGCCCGCAAGACCAAGCCCCAGCGTCTGCAAAAGAAAAATGCGCAGCAGGTCCGCAGAATCCGCGCCGATAGCCTTCAAAATTGCCAGCATGTCCATGCGCTGCTCCAGGTGCGCATGCATGGCCATGGCCACGCCGATCGCGCCCAGAACCATCGTCACCAGGCAAATCAGGCTCAGGATCGACGTCGCATTGTCGAGGCCTCGCGTGAGCGCGGGATTGCCTTCGCGATAGTCCATCACTTCCGCATCCGGCAACGCTGCTTCAAGCTGCGATCGAGCGGCGGCTGTCTCGGCATCCGCAGACACGCCTTTCGGCGGAATCTCCGGCAGTTTCACCAGCAAACGCCGGCCTGCGCGGCTACCGGGCGCCAGCAGTCCCGTTTCTGCCAAAGCCGCGTTCGAAATCATCACGCGCGGTCCCAGGCCCATGCTCGCAGTGATGCGATCCGGCTCCTGCTTCAGCACCGCGGTGATGCGGAAGTCTTTCCCGCCCAGATGCAGCGAATCGCCGACGTGAGCATTCAGGCGAACCAGAAATTCATCCGCCACGATGGCCGAATCGCCATGCAAAGCCTGCGCGAGTGGTATCGCCGGGTCCAGTTCCGCTGTTCCGTAAAAGGGATATTCCGCCGGATCGACGGCCTTGAGAGAAACCAGGAGCGGCACAGAACTCGTCGAAACGGAAACCATCGACACGGTTTCGGTGATCCAGGTGGAGCGAATTGCGCCGCCGCTTGCTGCTTCCATCGCCGCAATCTTGCCGAGCTCGTCCTGGGTCGGCGCGTGAAGCATGCGCGCGCTCAGATCGCCGGCCAGCAGTGCGCGTGCCTCCGACTTGAGCGTCTGGCGAAAGCTGTCGCTGAGTCCGCGAACCCCCACCAGCGCGGCCACTCCAAGCGCCACCGACAACACCACAAATCCAAATTTGCCGGGAGCCGACTTCAAATCGCGCCAGCCAATGGCTGCGGCGCGCTTCCAGCTTAGTGCGCGGTTGGCCATGGTTCTCCTTGCGCGGATTGAGAGCCCGGCGCAGCCGGTTCGGGCCGCGAATCTTCGACGATCAAACCATCCCTGAGCACGATTTTGCGGTCCGCCCGGCTGGCAACTTCAGGATCGTGCGTTACGAGCACCAGTGTCGTTCCGGCTTTGCGATTGCGGTCCAGCAGCAGATCCAGAACCAGGCGCCCGTTCGTCGAATCGAGATTCCCCGTCGGCTCGTCGGCCATCACAATCGGCGGCTCCACGACAAAAGCCCGCGCCAGCGCCACGCGCTGCTGTTCGCCGCCGGAAAGCTGCACCGGATAGTGATCCACGCGATCTTTCAGGCCCACTTCATCGAGCAGCCGCCGCGCCCGTTCCACGCCGCTGCCTTCAAGGTTGAGCTCGTATGGGAGCAACACATTTTCGAGGGCCGTGAGTGTTTGGATCAATTGATACGACTGAAAAACAAAGCCGATTTTGCGCCCTCGCACCGCCGCCAACTGCGTCTCCGCCAGATTGTGGATGGGCACGCCATCCAGCCAAATCTCCCCTTCGCTCGGCGAATCCAGGCCCGCAAGCAGCCCCAGCAGCGTGCTCTTCCCGCTTCCGCTCGCGCCCACGATGGCCACAAACTGCCCGGCGGGAATGTCGATCGTGATGCCCTGCAAAATCTCCACGCGCCGCGCGCCGTTCTGGATCCACTTCTTCGCGCCTTTAACCTGGATCAACTCGCCCTCCTACCACACGACAGTGTACAGGTCTGGTGATCGCCGCCCCTTCGGCATCCAACTCTCTCATCCGCATACACTAAATACGTGGACGCACGAAGATTCGTTCTCGTCGCTTTTTTCCTGCTGCTCCCGGCAACCCGCCCGGCGTCCGCCGCCCCGTCCATCTCGAATCGCCCCATTCTCGTCTGCTTTGGCGACAGCATCACCGCCGGCTACGGCCTTCAGCAAGGCCAGGCTTATTCTGACTTCCTCCAGAAAATGCTCGACGCGCACGGCTACGCCTACAAAGTCGTCAACCAGGGCACCAGCGGCGCCACCACGAAAGATGCGCTCGCAACCCTGCCCTCTGTCCTGCGTCTTCACCCCGCCATCGTGATTGTCGAGTTCGGCGGCAACGACGGCCTTCGCGGACTGCCTGTCGAACAGACGCGCAGCAACCTCGATCAGGTGCTCTCCGCGCTTGCAAAGGCGCATGTCAAGATCCTGCTTGCCGGCATCACGCTGCCGCCGGACTACGGACCCGACTACATTCGCTCATTCGATAAGATCTTTCGCGATCTCGCGGCCAAGCACCATGTTGCGCTGGTGCCCATGCTCTATAAGGACCTGGTCAATGTTCCCGGAACCATCCAGGCCGATGGCATCCATCCCACCGCGAAAGGCTCCGCGATCATCGCCGGAACCCTGTTCCCGGCGCTCAAGCCGCTGCTTCACAAAGTGCCGTAGCTTTGTCTCGCCACCAACCGCAGCTTTATCCCGCCACCAAATAGCGGTGCCCCATTCTAAAGTTCGACACGTAGCGGAGAACTTTAGGGTGGGATAGCACAGACCTCAATCCACCACTTTCAACCCGCCACCAAGAAGCGGTGCCCCAGGTCTCGCTCTTGAGACCTGGGATAGCTCAATCCACCCGCGCCGGCCGCCCCAAAAACAAAAGAGCCGGGATCGCTCCCAGCTCCTGTTCTTCCTCAAATTCGATCGCGCGATCTTACTTCGCCTTCGCCGTCGCCAGCGTCTTCAAGCGCGCATTCAACCGGCTCTTGTAGCGGGAAACGGTGTTCGAGTGCAGAACGCCCTTTTGCACGCTCTTATCCAGAGCCGAAACCGTGGCCCGGTACTGCGCCTGTGCTTCTTTCACATTGCCCTTGGCCAGAGCCTCGCGCAGCGAGCGCAGGCTCGAGCGCACGCGGCTGCGGTTGGCGCGGTTCACTTCAGTGCGGGTTTCGGTCTGGCGGGCGCGCTTCAGCGCGGATACGTGGTTTGCCATGGTTGTGCTTCTATCTCCAAAGCCTGAATTCGAGGGGGTGGTCCTGACTTCAGGAAAAGTCATGCGGAGTAGAGTGCGGCTCAGCCGCATCCCTCGCAAACTCTAAGTCTACGGGAATTTGCGGGGTGGGTCAAACGCCCGCATGGGGCGAGTTTGAAGCGAACGGAGCCGGCCCTCTTGCCGCATCTTATTCGGCCTCCGCATGAATTGAGCACCATGACGATGGGCACTAAAGGTCCAGGAAACTCTCCGGCGCTCAAGGAGATTTGTAACAAGGGCACGGCTTCAGCCGGGCCGCCACCGCAGCAAAATAGTCAGAGGGCTTTAGCCCCTGAGGATGCCGTGTTCGCCGCAACCCGCTGGTTTGACCCGTCTTCTTGGCCCCGGTATACTCGAAGCTGCATCAAGCGCGGGAGTAGCTCAGTGGTAGAGCATCGCCTTGCCAAGGCGAGGGTCGCGAGTTCAAGTCTCGTCTCCCGCTCCATTCCGTAATTCGCCGGCGCACTTCGGCCGGGCCGAAAAATGGAACGGAACGATCCGCAACCGTGAGGCAGGCACCCAAGGCGCGGTACCCAAGTGGTAAGGGAGAGGTCTGCAAAACCTTTATGCGCCGGTTCGATCCCGGCCCGCGCCTCCAAACCTCCAAGAACATCCGCCACGCACCCTAAGAACTCACCCTGTCGTTAGCAGTCTGAAAGCTACCCAGCCGAACGCCTGAACCCTCAATGGATTCCCTTGCGCGTTACTCTTCCCCTTTCTACTGGAACTTCGCGGTCATCAACAGCGATCCAAAGCGAGCGATCCAAAGCCAATAAAGTCGCCGTGCGGCCGACCGGGCCCGCGTTTTTTCGGCAGCCAGTCACACAATCTTCACATTTTGGAAATAGAGTCGAAACATTAAAGGACTGAACGGATTGGCTTGTCTACGATTCGCTGGAGGTTTTGCTATTTCGACACACCCGATTGAGGCCGCTGGCTTAGCGGCTGCATTCGCTGTCCGGGAAAAGATCGCATGAATCGAAGAGATTTTGTGCGAATCGGATTCGCCGCAGCGACAGCGACGGGCGCCGGCAAGCTGAGCCGGGCGCTCGCGCAATCGCCAGGAGCTATGCAAATGCCGGGTTCGCCCCAGCCTGCGATGGCTCCGCAGGCATCGAACGCCACCGGGCACGCGGCAGATTTCGCGCTGCGCATTGCACCCACATTGGTCGAGCTGGCTCCGCAGGTCGTCGTCAGCACCATTGGCTACAACGATAAGGTTCCCGGCCCGTTGATACGGGTGCGCGAGGGCAAGCGCATCACCGTTGAAGTTGCGAACGATACTGACGTTCCGGAGTACGTCCATTGGCACGGACTGTTCGTTCCGCCGGAGTCCGATGGGGTGGCGGAGGAAGGCTCGCCGCCGGTGCCGCCGCACGGCAGGCGGCGCTTTGAATTCGTGGCCAAGCCGGCGGGTTCACGATGGTACCACTCGCACACTGCGGCAATGATGGATCTGCATCGGGGCGTCTACACAGGCCAATTCGGATTTTTCATGATCGACGGCCCGAATGACCCGGGACACTACGACCAGGAAGTCTTTCTGGCGCTGCGTGAATGGGAATATTTTCTGTCTCCCATGGATCAGGACGCGATGGCGCCGGATCCGGACGACCCCATGCCTGAAAAACCCCGCAAGCCAGACTTGCGCACGAATGGACTCGAAGTCAGCGCTCCTCTCTATTCAATTAACGACAAAATGCTCGGGGCCGGCGATCCCCTTCGCGTGCAGCCGGGCCAGCGCGTCCTGATGCACCTGCTGAATGCGAGCGCGGCCGAAATTCATCGCGTGGCTTTGCCAGGCCACAAGTTTCAGGTGATCGCCCTCGATGGCAATCCCGTACCGACCCCCCAACCGGTCGACGTGATCGAGATCGCTCCCGGCGAGCGCGTGGATGCGATCGTCGAGATGAATAACCCGGGCGTGTGGATCTTAGGGGAGATCCGCGATGCCGCTCGACAAGGTGGCATGGGCAGGGTGGTGGAATACGCCAACAAAAAACAGAGCGCGCTGTGGACCCCGCCGCCAAACTGGCACTGGGACTACACCATTTTCGGCACGAACGCGGCGCATCCCCCGCCAGACCATACGATCGACATGGTCTTTGAGAAAATCCCAGGCGGCCTGAATGGAATCAATCATTGGCTCGTGAACGGCAAAGAGTACCCGCATCAGGGGGAATTCGTGTTCCACCAGGGACGCCGCCACCGGATTGTATTTCACAACCGCAGCGATGATTCGCACCCCCTGCATTTCCATCGCCACCTGTTCGAACTCGTCGAACTCAACGGCAAGCCGACTGCCGGCGTGAAGAAAGACACTGTCATTGTTCCCGCATTTGGACGCGCCACGGTGGATCTGGTGGCCAACCAGCCGGGGCTGACCCTCTTTCACTGCCACATCCAGCAGCACATGGACTTCGGTTTCATGGCCCTGTTTCGCTACGCCTGAGCCCGCCATCGCCGCGTTACGGTTTTTTCACACAATTGTCATGCGCGCGAAATATTCAAGGGCGAGAATCGCAACTCGGTAGCAAGCATTCCCCAAAATTCAAGCATTCCCCAAAAGTCAGAACAGGAGAAACTCAATGGAGACGATCCGGAGAAGGATCCGAGCCGCTCTGTTTATAGGAGCGGCCGCCTCGGTCATGGTATTCGCAGCCGTAGCCAACGCCCAGAATCAAGCCTCCAACAGCAATCAATGGCCTTACGGCTACCCGGTGCCCGATGGAAATTGGCCCTACGCAGCCATCGGGCGCTCTCCTGTCCTGGCGGTGGTCGGCGACGTCGCCTGCCAGCCAGGCGAGACGGAGCCCACCGGTGAGTCGGCGCACGAAAACTGCGGCACCCCCAAGGCCCCTTACACCGCCACGTCCCTGTGGCAATCCCAGGAGGCCACGGCGAACCAGATTGAGACCATGAAGCCTGACCTCGTCGCGATCCTCGGGGATCTGCAATACCAGGTCGGTCAATATTCTGACTTCGAAAACTCGTACGATTTGACCTATGGCGCGTTCAAAATGATCACGCGGCCGGCGCCCGGCAACCACGAGTTTTATGACGAGCACGGCGCTACCGGCGTGGCCGGCTATGGCTACTTCTCCTACTTCAACGGCTACCAGATCAATACCGCGGGGCAACCGATCACGACCACGCTCGCTGACCCCTGCCCATCATCGATGACCGGGTGCGGCTATCCGGCCGCTACCACTCCCAACCCCCAGCCGATACCTCGCGCCGATGGACAGGCGGGACACTTCGAGGCCACGGGTGGAGTGGGAGAAACACTGCCGGCAGGAGGCACGGTCGGAGTCGGAGATGGCTGGTACTCCTACAATCTTGGCTCGTGGCACATTATCTCGCTCAATATTGAGTGCGAGACACAGCCTGGCGGCTGTTCTGACACCGGCGCCTGGTTTGCCTCCGAACTGGAATGGCTGAAGAAGGATCTCGAAACGAATCATTCCGCTTGCACAGCCGCATACTGGCATCAGCCCACGTTCAGCGCAACCAACGGCATCAGCGAGGAGGGCGTGACCGCTCAGGCCTTTTGGAAACTGCTCTACCAGTACGGAGCCGACCTGGTACTGAACGGACACGACCACCTCTATGCCCGCTACCGTCCGCTTGACGACAACGGAAATTACGATCCAAGGAATGGCATTCGGCAGTTCACCGTTGGCACGGGCGGCGAGACGCTCGATCCCATCGTCATAACCCCCGTCACGAGCGGCGCCGGTGAAACAAACCTGGAAGACCCTTCCGGCAACGTGAATTTCAACCAACTGAATCTCCAGGCCTATAGCGGGTCCTACTGGGGTGTGATGGGCCTGACGCTCTATCCGAACGGCTACGCGTGGGATTTCGAGTCGGCACTGGCCGGTCCAACGGCTTTGGCCAATGGTCCTACACTTCCCGCACCCAATGCGACCGGCGTTTATATTGACAAGGGCGTCGGCAGCTGCCACGGCCCCAGCAGGTGGTAGCAACCGGATCGTTTTCGCTTCGTTTGGCTTGACTTGGCTTCAGTACCCGTTCCCCCTTCGTGAGAGATCGCGAAGGGGGATTTTCTTCTTGCCGCCTCAACGTTCTGCTCGTGGCCATCCTGATTGGGGAAATCGAACCGCTCCCCCCTCCGTCACACCGCTTGAGTTGATATAGTCCGATCATGCTCGACATCTTTGTCCAAAGTGCTCCAAAGTCTCCGAGCCGCAGCGTGACTTCGATGCTCCTCCATCTCGGAGCATTTGGACTCTTCTTTGTCGCCATCATCGACAGCGCTCCACTGCCAACCTTTGGCGGGCCCGACATTCTCACTGCGATTCTCGCCGCCCAGCAACGCAATCCGTGGTACGAATATGCGGCGTTCGCCACGGCTGGGTCGGTGTTCGGAGCTTACCTCACGTTCAGAATCGCCAGGAAAGCCGGCGAAGCATACCTGCACAGCAAGTTCAAGAGTCGGAAGATGAATTCCATGCTCCATTTGTTCAAGAAATGGGGTACTGGTGCTCTTATCGCCTCGACCGCGATTCCGTTTCCATTTCCTACAAGCTTGTTTTTCGCGTCCGCCGGAGCTTCGAATTATCGTCTTGGGAAGTTTCTTACCGTCGTGGCCATCTGCCGCGGCGCGCGCTACGCGCTCATCGCCTTCATTGCCGATCACTATGGCCGTCACTTTGTCCGTGTTCTGCGCCATCCCACCGAATACTGGGGCTGGTTGCTCGCGTTCGCGGCAATCATCGCCGCCGTGATCATGGCTGGAATTGTGGTGAACAAACGAATCGCGGCGGCAGCCATGGCTTGATGCATGAGACGCACCGCTCCCTGATCAGCGAGAATTGTCCTATGGCCGAAACCGAAAATCACGTCCTGCACCAGCAGTTCGGCAGCGACAACTACGCGGGAATTTGCCCCGAGGCGTGGCAAGCCATGGAGGCCGCCAATCGCGGCCACGCCAATTCATATGGCGACGATCCCTGGACAGCCAAAGCAGCCGACGCATTCCGCAAGCTTTTTGAGACCGAATGCGAGGTCTACTTCGTCTTCAACGGCACCGCGGCCAACTCTCTCGCGCTGGCCTCGCTCTGCCAGTCCTATCACAGCGTCATCTGCTCCGATCAGTCGCACATTGAAACCGACGAATGCGGCGCGCCCGAATTCTTTTCCAATGGTTCGAAACTTCTCGTCGCTTCGAGCCCGGAAGGCAAGCTCACGCCCAGCGCCATTCGCGAGCTCGCCACCAAGCGCAGCGACATTCACTATCCCAAGCCGCGCGTCGTCTCGATCACGCAATCCACTGAAACAGGCCGCGTCTACACGCTGCCCGAGCTGCGCGCCATCTCCGCCGAATGCCGCCAGCGTGGCCTCTTGCTGCACATGGACGGCGCACGTTTTTCGAACGCCTGCGCCAGCCTCGGCTGCTCGCCGGCTGAGATGACCTGGAAGTCCGGCGTCGACGTGCTCTGCTTTGGCGGAGCCAAAAACGGCATGGCCATGGGAGAAGCCGTCATCTTTTTCGATCGTTCTTTAGCCACCGACTTTGATTACCGTTGCAAGCAGGCCGGTCAGCTCGCGTCCAAGATGCGCTTTCTTTCCGCGCCCTGGGTCGGCATGCTTGAGAGCGGAGCCTGGCTGCGAAACGCCGAGCATGCCAACCGCTGCGCCCGGCAGTTCGCCGAGCAGATCGCCGGAATTCCCGGTGTCCGCCTGGCCCAGCCCGTCGAGGCCAATGCCGTTTTTGTCGAGGCTTCGGAAAAAATCCTCAACCAGCTTCGCGCCCGCGGCTGGAGCTTCTACACCTTCATCGGCGGCGCGGCCCGCTTCATGTTCGCCTGGGACAGCCAACCCGCCCGCATCGCAGCGCTCACCCGCGATCTGCGCCAGTGCGCGACCGCATAGCGCTCCCGCATCGCCCCTGTAGCGCTGGCCTCCGGCCGGCTGTACTGGCGGCGTCCTCGCCGCCAGCGTCCGCCCAACAATCGGAGAGAGCAGGAGCCCTCAGGCTCCTGAAAGCCGACGGGCGCCCGCCAAAGGTCTTCTTCTCGCAGCGCGAAATGCATCTCGCGCGGGGCTCCTTCCAAACGCGAATAACTTCCGAGTTGACGGTAATTCGGGAGGAACGGTTCACTGACGACAAGCCGACTTATCGTTACTGACCAATGTCGGGAACGTCCCGTCTGTCCCCGCGTTTCCCCGCGTTTCCCCCCGGTTTCATCTCATCCTGACCCGCTAGGGGGCAATTCACTGCGTCCCGGCTCCACTGCTCAGACCCAAAGGCTCCAAGGCCATTTCGTTGTCACTTGAAGATGCGGCTACCAGCTCGATATCATCACCGGATGATGAGTAACGCCAATATTTCAGCCCGGCGCATTCCCAGGCAGCACCGCTCACGCCAAACTGTGGAGGCTGTTCTCGCTGCTGTCCCCCTAGTTGTGAAGAGGCACGGGACCGCTTCAATTACGACGAACCGCATTGCCGAGGTTGCAGGGGTCAGTATCGGCTCCCTTTATCAATATTTCCCGAACAAGAGGTCGGTTTTCGGTGCCTTGCATGAGCGCCATGTCGGGGATGTTCGAAACACGTTGGAGCGCAATGTTGCAGCCCATACGTCCTCGTCTTTCATCGAATTTGTGGTCGATCTCGTTGAAGAGCTTGTCGATCTGCATTCCGTCGAGACAGAATTGCACCAGTTGATTTCCGCATCGGTCAATGAGGGCCCTGAGCACTTTCGCCGCGCGCTGCGAGCGGCATTTGAGCGGCCCATCTTCCAGTGCGGCTCTGAGAACATGAACCGCATCTTGTTCGTCTTGCCAAGTCTGGTCGAAGGCGTCGTACACGGGGTGACATTGTCGCCCTTCACATCCCGCGATGCCAAGGGCGAAGCGGTGAGGGCGACCCTCGCCTACCTATCCGCCCATCCCGAACTGGGCCAGTAAGTCGCCTTTGGGCTGAACAAACTTGAACCAGGGCATCAGGTCATCGGGATCGGCGCGCGCTCTTAGCAAAGTAGCCGACGTTTTCGCCGATCCAGTCGCCAAAGCTCCTGGGCGTGCGCCCGAGCAGTTGCTGCACGCCATCACTGACGGTGGCCAGCCGGCCTTCGCGAACACTTCGCCAGATATCGACCAGCGCTTCGGCATAGGCGTGATCGGTCCAGATCAACGCGCCCACCATTGCATCGGCATCAGACAGGGTTTCATAGCGCACCGATTTGCCTATTGCTTCACCGATAGCCGTCGCCATCTCTCTATAGCTCAGAGATTTGGGGCCTGTAATGACCAGCGAGTCATTCCGGGTTTCCCTATGAGGCAAAACCGACACAACGACCTCGGCGATATCGTCAGGGTGTATAAAGGCAATCTTCCCGTGGCCAGTCGATGAGGAAAGCACTCCATTGGTGCGGATCGAATCCGCCCAACTCAACGCGTTTGACATAAACGCCGATGTCTGGATGAACGTGTGGCGCACGCCACTCTCTCGAATGGCTTCCTCTCCGCGCGCGTGCCAGGGACCGGTTCCCACGCCGGTTTTGACGTCAAGCGTTGAGAGTTTGACGAGATGCTTGACACCTGCATCGCGTGCCGCCAGCGCGCAGGCGCGGTCTCGCTCTCCCAAGTCGGGGCCGGTGTTGACCAAGAAAAGAGCGTCACACCCTTGGAACGCGTCCGTCAAATCGATGCGGGAGCCTGCGAGGTCGCCCACCCGGATTTCTACACGGTCGCCAAATAGCTTCCGCGCATTCTTGGCATCGCGGACAAGCACGCTAGGCATCTCGCCTGCGTCGAGAAGGCGCTTTGTGACCAGAGAGCCGATATTCCCAGTCGCCCCAGTGACAAGGTATTTCATCACAACTCACACCAAAACCGAACTATCTCGAACGCTATTCTCTGCTGCCCAGCTCGCGTGAAGTGAAGCCCGTCCTCCATCAACAGTTCATTCAGCGATGATGGATCGAGCCGCTGAAACAAATCGACGACCGGATCACCTAGACCGTGCATGGCCGTTGCAACCTGCGCAACGTCCTCGTTGCGAAAGCGCACACCGAAGCGAGACAGCGCCCAATGTTTGGACACTTGGTTTTCATTCACCGCAACTGGCGTGATCCACAAGCATCGCGCTCCCGTCTCGCTTGTGACACGGGACCGGAGTTCGGCAAGATTTCGGGCAGTCTCTTCGTGATGAACATTCGTCTTGGTGGGTTCAGGGCCCAGTGTCCTTGCGTCGGTCAGTCCGATGAAGAACAAGACCCAGTCTGGACCACCGGCCAGCACTTCACTGATCCGGACCAGCCCGTGGGTGGTCGTGTCGCCGCTGACGGCGCTTACCACAACCGAGATGTTGTCGTCAGGCCGCCGCGCTGAAATCAACTCTTGCAAGATGACTGCCCAGGACTGTGGATCTGACGTCCGGCTGTCACCAAAAGCGAAGATTCGAGCATCTTTGCTTAGGGGGAGCCGATCAATCATCGCCCCAACATCGGGATCCGCCAGGAGCATTCGTGCCGACGCTTTCGCGCCTGCAGTAAGCCTGGCAAGCTCGGTTGAATAGTAGTCCGGCTCAAGTCCCAGCAAAGCGGCACTGGCTTGCTCGGTGAGCGATGCCGCTCCCGGAAGCGACGCCACCGTCCTCCCAGGTTGAAAAACCTTCACCATCCAGTGCATTTGCTCTTCTAACATTTTCATCAAGGCGAGTTCCCTCCGGTTTCGATGAGCTGCAATCAGATTATTGATCAGTCGTCTGATTGTCAGCTCGCGTTTGGACACCGTAAAACCATTGAAACAAATGCATTTGGGACGCATTGCTCAGATTTTTGAGCCGAGCATCGCGACCACCATCTTCATGTTGTCGAAGATGCCACGCCGCACGCGCTGCCCAAGATGGCAAATGCCCTTGTCGCGCACGTCTAACACCATCGTCCGCGCCTCGCGCAGGTTATGCCAAGGTGCTCCCGGATTCCCAATCACACGGCCGAGGAAGAGGTGATTGAGAATCGGCTGCAAACGAGAGTCACGATTACTCCCCTTAAACGCCCCAGGGTCCAGGAACAAGGTTGTGCCTGGATCGTCGCCAATCCGGAAGTTACCCCAGATTTGAATCGGTCCTGAGAAATCGGCCGGCATCCCTCGACCCTCCCCGGCGCTACTTCGGTAGCCAACAAGCCAAAGCGCTCATTGGTCGCGAAATGCCCGCGCCTTCCCCGGACCCTTACCGTTCACTTCCTATTCCCTATTCCATTGGTCCTTCGGTCCCTTGGTCCCTTGGTCCCTTGCCGTGTCAAGCCCCCTCCGCCAAAATAATTTCCCTCACCGCACCTAAGTCCTTTATTCCCTATTCCCTATTCCCTGGTCCCTGTCTCATCAAGTTTGCCGATTATTTCAGCCTTCCGTTGCATAATGGTTTCAGGCTCGGGAAATCGGCCTGCCGCGCACGCATGGGGTTCGCGCGCATTTTCAGCCGGCCCGCTTCTCAGCCGGCGACGAAATAAATTCGCTCAATATTCTCTTTTTGGCGGGGCAAATCGGCTCACCCCTGATTTTTACACACTTCGGCGGCCATTTTTGCTGTTAACTCTTTTATAATCAGCATAAACTCGGAAAACTCATCCACGAATTTCGCCCATCTTAGGCGATTTTCTGTCCGATCGGGGCAGCGAAGACCCTGTTTTCGGCCCATTTCGCTACCCATCCAAAAAGCCGCTTTCAGTACCTTAGTACCCATTCAAACCAGTGCCGAGAGCGGCCTGCGACCCTAGGATTCCGCTGCCAGCGCAACCATCGCCTCACCGCCCTCGCCTCACCGTGCCACCGTCTCCCATTGCCCCGTTTTTCCAGATCTGAAAACCGCTTCGACGACGGCCATGTTGCCGATCGAGTCTTCGAGCGGCACCGGCACTTCTGTGTCTTCGCGGACCGCCCTGGCGAAAGCATCGCCCTGCAGCGTGTACTGGTCCGCAGCCGGAAACGTCTCCGTCGTGATACCGCTGAAGGTCAGATCGCCCGTCGAATCGATGAAGATCCGTGTGGGCCGATCCGGCGGAATGTTGAATGGAATCTCGAGCTCGATGCGCCCCCGCGTGCCCAGAAAGTGAACCCGCTGGTAGCCGATATGCTGCGTGCTGCACGTAAAGATGGCTTGGGCTGGACCCGAATCGCTCAGGCCAAAATCGAGAATCGCCGAAGTGAGCCGGTCGGTTTCCATCTTCGGGTCGCGATCGATCAGACCAACTACGCGGTTGGGCTCGCGGCCAAAACCGTATCTCGCCGCCTGAATGCAGTAGCAACCGATGTCGTAGAGGGCCCCTCCGCCGGTCTCAACCCGGTTGCGCACGTTGGCGGGGTCGACGTTGAAGTAGCTGAAGACGGCAGTTACCGAGCGCAGTTCCCCAAGTTGGCCGCCATCGAGAAGCTGGCGCACGCGCAGCCACTGTGGCGCGCTGCGGATCATGAAGGCTTCGCAGATCTTCACGCCCGTGCGGGCGCGCACATCAATCAGCGTTTTGGCCTCCGCAACGGTCATGCTCAGAGGCTTTTCGCAGAGCACGTGCTTGCCGGCTTCCGCGGCCTTCGTGGTCCACGGAACATGAAGCTGATTGGGCAACGGATTGTAGATGGCGTCGATGTTGGGGTCGGCCAGCAGTTCCTCATAGGAGCCGTAGGCGTTGGGAATGTCGAGTTTCGCAGCCGCGTCGCGGGCCTTCGAGAGATCGCGCGATGCAATCGCCCGAACGGTAGTGAGTTCGCCCCGCTGCATGGCGGGGATCACTTTTTTCAACCCGATGTTGGCGGTGGAGAGCACGCCGAATCGAAGCTTCGTTGACATAAGGGCCATGATACCGCTGCGCAGTGAAGTCGCAGATTAAGCGTCTTTGACAGCCATGGCGAGTGCCTCGGCCGCGTCAGATGCTACTTGAACAAGTGCCCGATTCTTCGCTTCGATAAAGCCGGCAGCCACCGCCGTGTCAATAAACGTCAAGAGGCCGTTCCAATAATCCAGCGTGTTGATCAGGATGCACGGCTTGGCATGCAGCCCGATTTGTGCCCAGGTAATCGCCTCGAGCAATTCGTCGAGCGTGCCGAACCCTCCGGGCAACGCAAGGAAGGCGCCAGAGAGCTCATGAATGCGCGCCTTGCGCTCGTGCATCGTGGAAACGAGTTCGAGCGAAGTCAGCCCCTTGTGGGCAATCTCGCGGCCGCTCAGCGCTTCGGGCAGCACGCCGATCACTTCTCCGCCGGCTGCGAGCGCCGCATCGGCCATTGCGCCCATCAGTCCGCGGCACGCTCCGCCATAGACCAATCCAAGGCCGGCTTTGGCGATTTCAGTACCGAGCGCTGTTGCTTCAGCGCGGAAGGCGGGATCGTTTCCAAATGCCGATCCACAGAAGACGGCGACACGACGAAGACGAATGGACGAGTTTGACATGATGGATTCAGGATAACGAGTTTCGGCCGCGTTTCGCTCTTTTCACAGGCTCGTCATTTGTGTCATGCTTACTTTCATGGGAAACAAAGACAAAGGTGGACGAGAAGCGAAGAAGGCTCCCAAGCCGAAGCCGAAACCGGAACCCGGGCGCAAGCGCGAGATCTTTACGCCGCCACCGCCGAAATAGCCGAGGTTCAGAGGCTCGATTCGCGCCCGGCGGCAGTGTCGGAGCGGGGAACGTGTCTCAGGACCAGAACTCTCGCCAGCAGATCGGTAAAGGGCGATTCACAAAATAAAAGGCCATCCAGCTGGATGGCCTTTTTGCTTGCCTCAAAAAATCCCCGGGGAACTGCTCATGGCTGCGATGCTACCGGATTGCCGTCGGCACGCGCCTGCGCCTTCTCGGCCAGAACCTTGTGCGCATTATCTTCGAGGGCCTGGGCCTCGGGCATGAAGGTGAGCGCCTTTTGCACCATGGGATCCCAATCGGCGATCACCCGCAATCCATTGAGCTGACCGAATTCAATGGTGACAATGTCCTTCTTGATCTGCGCCTTCACCCAATCGGACACACCGTTGATGTCGGCTTCGGTCCAGTCCACATCCTGGCTGGTGAGATATTTCTTGAAGTCGTTGAGTACCGCGTCATCGACCTGGAAGTTCTTGTCGACGTTATGGGTAGCCACGTAGACCGGCGCGAAGTGGAAGAAGACGTCTTTGTAGACCAGCTCATCCTGGAAGCGGTTGGTCGTAAGCTGCTCGATTTTCTCGTCGGGCGTGATTCCGCCGCCGCCATAAACCGTGCGGCCGGAGTCGGTGAGCTTGACCTCGCGGCTTGTGGAATCGGGACTGGGCCCTGAGCCCGCATGGTTGTAATAGTCGTAGAGCGAGACACCCGCGTAGTTACGCTGAATCAAGCGGCCAGAGGGCGTGTAGTAGTGATAGGTGGTTAGCGCAAGGCCGGAATCTTCGCTGAGGTTGTAGACCGTCTGCACCAGTCCTTTGCCGAATGTGGTTTCGCCGACAATCAACGCTCGATCATGATCCTGCAGAGCACCGGAAACAATCTCCGCGGCGGAAGCCGTGTCGCGATTCACCAGCACCACAATGGGGAATGTCTTGCCGTCGTTGCCGTGGGTCGCGGTGTAGTTCTGATCGGAATAGGCGCGGCCGCGCTGGGAAACAATGGTCTGGCCCTTGGCCAGCAGGTGATCGCACACATCGACCGCCTGGCTCAGCAGGCCGCCGGGATTCTCCCTCAGATCGAGAACCAGCCCCTTGAGGTCGCCGAAGCCCGTGATGGCGTCTTGCATCTCCTGGCCTGTGGTCTCGGTGAACTGCGTGAGGTGGATATAGCCGATGCCGGGACGAATCTCGAATTTCAGATCGATGGAGGGATGTGGAATCTCGTCGCGAACCAGGTCGAAAACCAGAGGTTTCGACTGGCCATAACGAACCATGGTGACCTGAACGTGCGTGCCCTTCGGTCCCTTGAGGGCTTTCGCCACCTGGTCAGAGGACCAGCCGTCAGTCGATTTTCCGTCAACCGCAACTACCTGGTCACCGGGATGGATGCCGGCGCGGTATGAGGGTGTGTCCTCGTAGGGAGTGACAACGTAAACGCTGTTCTTGCCGTTGTTGTCGTTTTGCTGCTGGATCACCATGCCCACGCCGTAATAGTGACCGGTCTGATCTTCACGCAGGCGAGCGTAGGACTTGGGGTCGTAAAAATGGGAGTGCGGGTCGAGAACCTGCAACATGCCCGGGATGGCGCCGTCGTAGATGATTTCGTCAGCTTTGTCAGACGTGAGTGGCTCGGCGTAGTTTTGCTCCACCACCGCGTACACGTCGGTGAATTGCTTGAAGCTGTCGCGGAGCTGGCTTTCGTCTTGCGAAGCTTGGGCGCCGACACGGCGCTCGAGAACGGTGCCGGCCATAGCACAGACAATGAAAAAGAGGGCCACGGCGAAAAAAGCGCGGCGGGCACGGGGACTCATGGACAAACCGAACCTCCAGACGGCGCGCGCGGCTGGCACGTGGGAGCGAAATCTCCATCACCTGCGAGCAAATCCAGCTTCCGCCGGAAATCCGCCCGATAAAACTTGACCTTGCCCGGTACCGGCAAGGCCTGGGAGATGAAAGAGCCGCTCGCGCTGAGGCCGCGGGGCTGTCTTCGGCTAAAGTATAGCACTGCGTGATTTGACGCAGAGCGAGCGGGGCCGGTAGCGGGGTTACCGCAGTGCTGGCGGGTTTCGACGTGGTTTTTGGGCGCCGATCGCGGGTGGATTCCGGCCCTGCGCTTTCCGTTTTCGCTCTCCCGGCATTTACAATGACGTCTATGCATCAGGCGGCAGGAAAACAGGCTCCAGCCACCCGGCCGGACGTCGATTCTATGATTTTGAAAACCTTTCAAGCAGTTGCGGTGGTCACGTTCGGATGGTTGCTGGCAGCATCGCCCACCCAAGCACTGAGCCAGGCCAACGAACCCCAGAGCCCTTATGGCGGTTCGACGGTCGAGAACATTGTCGCCCGCGTCAACGACGAGATCATCACCAAGTCGGACTATGATCGCGCGGAAACCGAGCTGGACCAGGCAGGACAGGAACACGGCGCGTCAATGCAGGAGATGGCGACCCAGCGGAGAGACCTGCTGCGCAATCTGATCGATCAGCAACTGTGGCTATCGAAGGGCAAGCAACTGGATATCACCGGCGAGACCGAATTGGTGAAGCGCCTGGACGAGATCCGGAAGCAGAACAACCTGGACTCGATTGACGATCTGGAAAAAGCGGCTAAAGAACAAGGTGTTTCTTTCGAGGACTTCAAGGCCAGTATCCGTAACCAGATCATCACCCAGGAAGTGATGCGGCAGGAAGTCGGCGAACACATCCAGATGACGCCCGGCGAGGCGGAGCGGTACTACGAGCAGCACAAACAGGATTACGCACAGCCGGAAAGCGAGCGGTTAAGCGAGATTCTGATCTCGACGGGAGCGGACGGGACCAGCGATCCGGCAAAGGTTGCGGAGGCCAAAGCCAAGGCCGACGACCTTGAAGCCCGGCTCCACGCCGGTGGCGACTTTGCGCAGTTAGCGCGAAGCTTCAGCGAGGGGTCGACGGCTGCCTCGGGCGGTGACCTGGGCGAGTATAAGCGCGGCCAGCTCGGCAAGGAGCTTGAAGATAAGACATTCGATCTTCAGTCGGGCCAGTACACTGACCCCATCCTGACGCGGCAGGGCTACATCATTCTGAAAGTTGTGCAGCATACGCCCGGCGGACCACGGCCATTCAAGGACGTGGAGGAGGACGTGGATCAGGCGTATTACCAGAGCGTGATGGCGCCGGCAATTCAGGACTATCTAAACAAATTGCGCAATGAGGCCTACATCAGGATCGCGGCGGGCTACAGCGACTCTGGAGCGACGTACGACGAATTGCACCAAAGCATCAGCTTCAGCACTTATGTGCCGCCGGCGCCGAAGAAGAAAGCCAAGGTTGAGCGGACCCGTTTCCGCGAGAGCACGCGTAGTTTCCGTGATAAATCAGGTTCGGCGCCGCCAGCGGGCACGGCAGATCAGGCACAAACAGGTGCAGCGCCCGCGACACCTCCGGCCACAAAGAAGAAAAAGGGAAGCAAGAAAAAAGACGAAGCTTACACAGAAAAGCCCGGCAAGAAGGAGAAAATCCGCTACGGGCAGGCTCCGCGCGAAACGCTGCCATCCGCGGCGGCAAACTCGGCAACGGAGAACGCGGGAGCTCTGCCAGAAACGCCTTCGGGGCCTGAGACTGCTTCGAACTCCGACCAGCCAGCCAATCCCCTGGAACCAACTGCCCCTACCAAGAAGACTCGCTTCAGCGAGCAGGCGCGGCAGCCAAAGTCTCCAAAGAAAAAAGCGCAAGGAGGACAAGGCGCATCGGCAGGGCCGGCTCCGCCGTCCGCAGCCGAAGTCGCCGACCAGCAGACGCAGTCTACGCCGCTCGGGCCGTCGGGTGACTCCTCGAAGAAGAAGAAAAAGACTGCGACTGCGACAGGCGACAAGACACGTCTTGCGAACCAGAAGAAGACCGCGGATGAAACACAGCCCAAGCCTGTGCAGCAGCCTACGCCGATCGCCCCTGTTGCGGGCGCGCCGGCTCCCGCTGACCATCCGGATACACCGCAACCGGCTCCGGCGCCGCAGCAGCAATAGACGGGCGAATTAGACAAGCGAAGGGTAGAGTGGGCCTGGGGACAGATTCCCCGGCCCACTTTGTTTTTTGGGAGCGGCGCGCTTCAAGTTCGAGCGGCGCCTTTGGCGGAACGGCGCAGTTCGAGTTAATCTTCTCGGCAGGATGAAAGACATCTATATTGCCGACTTGATGGGCTTTGACGAGGGCAAGCTTTTCGACAGCTTTTTCCTCGTTCTGGCCAAGCAGCAACGAACCACAAAGCAGAACAAGCCCTACCTGAACCTGACACTTGGCGACAAATCGGGGCAAATCGACGGGCGCGTTTGGGAGCTTGGCGATCCGAGGATTGCGAAAGAGTTCAATCGGGGCGACCTTGTCAAGGTGCGCGGCTCTGTCTCGCGCTTCGATGATCGAGCGCAGGTGAAGGTGGATCAGCTTCGCTTGGCGCTTGACGGTGAGGCCGACAAAATGGACATGCTCCCCGCCACCACCTGTGACGTGGCTGCGCTGTGGACCGCGCTGCAGGCGGTGGTTGCAAGCGTGACCAATCCCCACCTCAAGAGCCTGCTCGAGACATTGCTCGACGACCCGGCGATCGCCGAGGCATATCGCGTAGCGCCGGCGGCGCGGCAGCTTCACCACGCGTGGCTGGGCGGCCTGTTAGAGCACGTGGTAAGCCTGCTCGGGCTTGCCGACCGCGTCGCCTCGCACTATCCCATGCTTGATCGCGACCTGCTCATGACCGGCGTGATTCTCCACGACATCGGAAAAATTCGCGAGCTTAGCTGGGATACGGGATTCGACTACACGGTGGAAGGTGTGCTGCTGGGGCACATCCAGATGGGGGTTGATCTTGCGGAGAAGACGATCGCAGGCTTGCCCGGTTTTCCCGACCGGCTGCGCACTCTGGTGCTGCACATGATCCTGGCGCACCACGGCAAGCTGGAATTCGGCTCGCCTAAGCTACCCATGATCCCCGAGGCGCTGGTGCTGAACTTTGTGGACGATTTGGACGCGAAGATGCAGGCTATGGCCAGCGAGTTCGAAAAGTCTGCGCGCGAAGGCCGGGCGGCGGACGAGTTGACGGGCAAAGTGTGGGCGCTCGATCAGCGGCAACTGCTGAACACCAAGGCGTGGCTCGCAGAGAAGCATGAATAGAAGGTGAATGCGCATTCTGGAAGGCCCGTGCTAGAATTTCCTCCGATTCAACAGGTCCATCCCAAGCAGTCGTTCTCCTCCACGGCCTGTTGTGTCCAGATGACCAGCTCCCCCGCTCAAGGAGAAAGTTCATGCCCGACACCATTGTCCCTGACAAAACAGGAAATCCCGCGCCACTCGGCCTGATGGGCTTCGGAATGACCACGGTCCTGCTGAATCTGCACAATGCGGGATTCATTGGGCTCGACACGATGATCCTGTCGATGGGGATCTTTTACGGGGGCATTGCCCAAGTGATTGCTGGCATCATGGAATGGAAAAAAGGCAACACCTTTGCCGCGACAGCCTTTATTAGTTACGGCATGTTCTGGCTTTCGCTGGTGGCGCTTATTGCTTTGCCGCACGCGGGGCTTGGCCTCGCCGGCCCCTCAGGGTATTCGGTTCCCGCTTACCTCACCGCGTGGGGTGTCTTTACGCTGGTTCTGTTCATTGGAACGCTGCGCCTGAATCGCGCGCTGCAAGTCGTCTTTGCAACACTCACCCTCTTGTTCTTCATGCTTGCGGCGGGTGATGTTGCGGGCAGCGCCGTGGTCACCAAGTTTGCCGGTTGGGTCGGCCTGGTCTGTGGCGCATCCGCCATTTACACCGGCCTTGCGCAAGTATTGAACGAAGTCTATGGCAAAACCGTTTGGCCGCTGGGACCAGTGGCACGCACATAAGCTGGGATCGTGTGCCGTTTCGAATGGCCGCCCGCGAATGATTGGATCTAAATCGGCGCAGCGCGGTCGGAGTGGTCCGTGGCTGCTGCGCTCCGTTTACCCAACAAACCAATCCCACTGCTCTTTTGTCAGCGGGACCACGGAGAGCCTTCCGATCAGCAGCAGGGGCGAGCGCGCGAAGAGTTTTTCGGCCTTGATCTGGGCGAGCGTCTTTGGGTGCTTGAGGCGTTTACCTGCCTTAACGCGAACGATGGGAACTTTGGGATCGGACGGGTCGACGCTCAAGACCGTACCGGTGCCCACGGCGGTGCGTTCGTCGCCGGTGTGATAGAAGATCCACTTCGCGCCGGCCTTCATCTCGCGGAGATTCTTAACCGCAGCCGGCGCCGTTACTCCGTCCCACACGGTTTCGCCGTCGCCCACGAGATCGTCGAAGGAGTAGACGCCAGGCTCGGATTTGAAGAGGAAGTAAGGCACAATCATCTCACTCTTTAAAATTCATAATTCATGGTTCGCAGTTTTCAGACGCCAGGTATTCTGCAAACGGCAGCCCCCCAGGTTTTTCCCCTAATCCCTGGTCCCTATTCCCTGGTACCTGTCTTTCTATTCCCTCCCCTTTTTGCGGATCTCGATGTTGAGGCGCTTGATTTTCTGGTTCAGAGTGGAAAGCGGAATGCGGAATTGTTCGGCCGCTTCAGTCTGATTCCAGTTACAGCGCTCAAGCTTTTCGATAATGATGCGGCGCTCGATGACTTCGAGGATGTCAAAGAGCGAGGAGTTCGGGTTGTGCTCGAGGAGCGCGTCCTGGAAGCTGCGGCCAGTAATGTGGCCGGGGAGGAGCTCGGCGCCGATGACCGGGCCAGACGAGAGGACAACCCCGCGCTCGATGGCGTTTTCAAGCTCGCGGACATTGCCCGGCCAATCGTAATCCATAAGCGCGCGCATGGCGTCAGTAGACAGCTTGCGCGGACCAAAGTTGTTTTCGCTCGCGTACTGATCGAGAAAGTGCTGGGCCAAAAGCGGAATGTCTTCGCGGCGGGAACGCAGCGGCGGCAGGTCGACGGTGATGACGTTGAGCCGGTAAAAGAGATCTTCGCGGAAGTGGCCATCACGCACTGCCTGGCGGAGATCGACGTTGGTAGCGGCCAGGATGCGCACGTCCACCTGGATCTCCTGAATACCGCCGAGATGCATGAAGCGTTTGTCTTGCAAGACCCGCAGAATTTTGGACTGTGTGTCGAGGCCCATGGTGGCGATTTCATCGAGGAAGAGCGTGCCGCCGTTGGCAACTTCGAAGAGGCCCTTCTTTGAGGCAACAGCGGACGTAAACGCGCCCTTGACGTGCCCAAAGAGTGTGGACTCGAGCAGTTCAGAAGGCATGGCGCCGGTATTGATGGGAACAAATGGCTTGTCGCGCCGGGGTGAATTGGTGTGGATCGCCTTGGCGATGATCTCCTTGCCGGTGCCGCTTTCACCTTGAATGAGCACCGTCGACCGGCTGGGAGCCACCTGCGCCACCAGATCGAAGACGCGCAGCATGGAGTCACTTTTGCCCACGATATTGGCGAAGTTGTAACGCTGCTTGAGGGTGCGCTTCAGCTGAAGATTTTCTTCCTCAACTCGGCGGCGCGCTACGGCCGAGCGAATGTCGGCGAGTAGCTTTTCGTTATCCCACGGCTTCTGAACGAAATTTTCCGCGCCCGCGCGAATGGCCTCCACGACGTTATCGACGGTGCCATAGGCGGTGATCATAATGATGGGCACGTCGGGCTGGCGCTCCTTGAATTGCGGCAGAAGCTCAAGGCCGCTCTGGCCGGGTAAAGCCAGATCGAGCAGGATCAGATCGAAGCTGGACTGATCGAGCATGCGCAGGCCTTCTTCGCCATTGGCCGCGGCCTTCACAGCGTAGTTCTCAAGGGAGAGCAACACCTCGAGCGATTCCTGGATTCCGGCTTCGTCGTCGACAACCAGAATTGACGCAACAGGCGAACCGTTCTCAAAAGAGGGCGCGGAGACAGTCGCGTTCATCGAAAGTGCGTCTTGAGCGGTGGGCTCATGCATGGACAGAATTCCTTAACAGGGGAAACGCAAGGTGAAATGTTGTGCCTGAGCCGACCGCGCTTTCGACGTGAATTTTTCCGGCATGTTCTTGAATGATTCCATAGGAGACAGACAGGCCGAGGCCTGTGCCGCGCCGATCGCCTGGCATGTTCTTGGTGGTGAAAAATGGATCGTAGATGCGCTTAAGGTTTTCGGGCGCAATGCCCGAACCCGAGTCGGAGATGACCGCCTCGACGTGGCTGTTGGCCAGAGTGGCGACCCGCAGACGCCCGCCGCCAGGCATCGCGTCCTTGGCGTTCAGCAGCAAATTAAGGAAGACTTGCTGCAGTTTTCCGGGATTGCCGTGGATTGGCGGCAGCTCATCGGCCAAATCGAGGTCGATAAGAATTTGCGCGGTTTTGAACTGGTGCTCGAGCAGCGAAAGAGTGTCGCGAACCACTTGATTGAGATCGGTTGAGCGAAATTCAGTGGTTGAAGTGCGGGAAAAATTCAGTAGGCCGTTGGCGATTTCGGCAGCCCGGAAGCTTTGCTGCGTAATCTTGTCGAGGACCGGGCCGAGACGCGCATCGCCACGCAGTTGCTTGGCGAGCATCTGAGCGTAGGAAGAAATAACCGCCAGCGGAGTGTTGATTTCGTGTGCCACGCCGGCGGCGAGCAGACCGATGGAGCTGAGCTTGTCGGCCTGGGCCAGCTGGGTCTCAAGCGCGACGCGCTCGGTGATGTCGTCGACCAGAATGATACGGCCCACGGGAACGAAGTCGCGCGAGAGCAGTGGCGCAATGGCAATGTTGGCGGTACGCAACTCACCGGCTCGCGTGGTGAGGCGGAATTTGTAGAGGTGGTGCACGCCTTGCTCATTGCGAAAACCTTCAAGGGCTTCGATGAACTCCAAAGGAAAGACGAAACGAAGTTCCTGGCCAAGAGCTTCGGCGCGACTGAAGGCGTACATCGCCTCCATCTGCGCGTTCCAGCTTTCAATGCGATCGTTGAGGTCAATAGCAAAGATGCCTACGTTGATGGATTCGACGATGTTCTCGTTGAATTCTTTGAGGCGCTCAAACTCGACGATCTTCTCCTCGAGGCGTGCGTAGAGGCTTGCATTCTGGATGGCAATGCCGATGTAGCCGGCGAGCGATTCCAACAGCTCCACATCTTCGCTCGACAGGAAATCGCCGCCCAGTGTGCGGCCTAGACCGATCACGGCGATGGTGCGGCTGGCTGCTTCGCCGCCATCCTGTTGCCTCCCTTGCGCAATTCGGCACGGGAGATAGTAGTTCAGGTCAAGGAGCGCGGCAGTGCGCTGCTGATCCGGTGGCAAATGCATCGCCGCTTGAGCGTTTTCGAGAAAGATGTGCGATTGGTCCTTGGCGTGATCGAAGTTGAGAAAGCCGAGAGAAAGTTTGTCGGTCGCGGCGCTGACCTCGATGGGCAAACCGTGGGAGGCTGCCAGGCGCAAGGAGCCAGAGTCGAATTCACCATCGGGAACGGCAAGGAAAATGGCAACACGAGCCACACGAAGTGTCCGCGGCAACTGCTCGACAATGGAGCGAAGCAAAGCCTGGAGATCGGTCTCGGAGCTAAGGCCATGACCGAACTCAACCAGAGCGCGGCGGTAGTCGTAGCGGTGACGGTCGAAGGCGCGATCGACCCAACTTTGAATGCGGCGCTTGAGCGGGTCAAAGACGGCGGCTGTAACCAGAATGGCGACGACTAGCGCCCACTCGCGCATGGTTTCAGGCATGCGCTGGTGCGCCACGAGGGCGATGAGCGCGATGATGCCAAAGTAGCCGCCGGCGATGAGAGCGGTTGCCAGCGTGTACGCCACCCCGCGTTTGAAGATCAGGTCAGTATCCATCAGCCTGTAGCGGACGATGGCCCAGGCGAATGTGAGGGGCAAAAAGACCAGCGACAAGCCCGCCAGATTGGTCAGGAGTTGCGGCGGATTCAGGTGAAGAAGATATGGAATGGCATAGAAAAACGTGAACGGAAGGACTGCAAGCAGTGTGCCGCGCGTAACCCACTTCAACTGCTGACGAAGCAGCGGCGTTGAGGCGCGGCTGTAGCTGCGCAGAAACAGCAACGCCGCGCACATGTAGAAGATGGCATCGTATGCCGTGCCGATCTGATTCAGCCGATCCAGCAGCAGCTTGGTGGCTTGGCGCGTTGAGAGCGACCAAACCCACAAGGCAAGCAACCCGGCGCCCGGCGCGTAGACCAGCGGCAGCAACCAACGGCGGCGGAGATTCTTGAAGCGCTCTTCAGGGAAGCTGAGCGCAAAATGCAGGAAAAGCGCCGGCTGCAGCGCCAAGGCCACCACGTTTGTCCAAAAAACAGTCCAGTCCAGCGCGTCGAATTTCCCGCTGAATATCAGGGCGTAGAACGCGAATGAAACCAGGCAGAAGAGGTAAAAGTGCGTGGCCCTCGGAGCGCCCCAGCGGCGGAAAAGCACGTAGAGGCCGATGATCAGGTAGATGAGACCAATTATGCGCAGCCCGGACTCGAGACTGTGATCGATCGGGTCGGGAATTACCTTGATGGGAGCATCGAACGGAATGCCGTCCCTTGTAATGGAGTAGTAGACCTGCCCGTAGGGCCCCGCAGCATAGAGGGCGCGCTCCAGATCGGCGACCAGAGCCACGGGCGTTACTTCCGCTGTAGGCGATTCACTGACCCCCGTCAGCAGGTCGCCCACCTGAATTCCCGCGCGTTGACCGGGCTTGTCTGGTAGCACCTTTTCGGCTTGCAGGCCGCCCTGTGCTTCGCCCCACCATACGCCGTCGTCAGGCTGCGGATACTGTCTCTGCTCCAGAACATTGAGCACCGCCAATAGAAACAGTGCCGCTGTGGCCAGGGCCAAAAGCGTCGCCTGTACGCGGTTAAGGAGGCTTGTCTCCATGAGCGGGGCTTTCTACATCAATCGATTTACAAGCACGTCGGTTGCCATGCGGGGGGAATGCGGCATGGCGGTGGAGCTATAAGGCCAATCATCTGAGAACAATCGTGATATGGACTTTTGAACGCAGGGAAATGTCAACCCAAAGTGAAGTAGATCACAACGCCGGTGCAAAAAACAAGAGGATGCCTCCCAAGAACCAAATCGGCCTATGAAAAATTGTAGACCGTCTGCGACACCTCGGCCTCTTTTCAAATTATCGAAAATACAGGAGTTTCGAGAGGCTGCCGTGTGTCGTTTCTGCCGCACTCGACCAGCGCGCCTTTTCACCTTTTCGGAGAGTTTCTTGTGTTTTGCCTCTTCCGGGTGGTCTTAGCGCTGGCCGTAGGTCGCCTTTGCACCATGCTTGCGAAGGTAATGGTGTTCTGCGACATGGCTCGGAATTCCGGCCTCTGGAGCTCCCAGCAGAACGCTGCGGAATGCCAGCCGGGCGATGTACTCAAGAACATCGGCATGCTCAACGGCTTCGGCGGGATCCTTGCCCCACGCGAACGGGGCGTGCCCCGCAACCAGCACTCCCGGGATAGCCACCGGATCGAGCTGAGCGGAACGGAAACAGCGAACGATGACTGCGCCCGTGTTCCGGACGTAGCCTGAGGCCACCTCTTCGGTCGAAAGCGGCTCGGTAATGGGAACAGGGCCGTGGAAGTAGTCCGCATGCGTGGTTCCGAGACAAGGAATGGGCCGGTTCGCCTGGGCCCACGCAGTTGCAAATTCGGAGTGGGTGTGAACAATGCCTCCGATTTGGGGAAACTCGCGGTAGAGCAGCGTGTGCGTATCCAAGTCGCTCGACGGGCGCAGAGAGCCTTCAACGATTTTGCCATCGAGATCGGTCACGACGAGGTCATCGAGGGCTAATGCGGCGTAGTCGACTCCGCTGGGCTTAATGACCACGAGCGGCTTCGACCCGGAACGGTCCACCCCACTCGCGTTCCCGAAGGTGTGTGGTGCGAGCCCGCGGCGGGCGATCTCCTGATTGGCGCGAAGGACTTGTTTGCGAAGAGATTCAAGCAACATGACGGGTCTCAAATAAGAGTAAATCCTCCAGGCGAACGAGGATGAGGAATCAAGGGTCAATGCGGAGCACAATCGGCGCCGCAGAAGCCTTTCAGCCACGCCGACCCATCGCTTTACCGGCGCTCAAAGCAACACTCCACGGCCTGGGCTACTTGAGCCGGCGCCAGCGCAGCCCGTTGCGGAGCAGCCTGTCGGCACACAATAGAGTTGGCGCCGTGGCAGATCGCAGTCGAAGCCACGGTGGGAGTCGGCGCGATTAGACTCTTGTCATGATGTTTGCCAAGCGGCTGCGCGATGGGGTCAGGCGTGGCGAGATTACATGCAGCGTGCGAATCTGGATGCGGCCGCACGTGCGCGTGGGTGGACGCTACTGCATGGAGGAAGGCGAGATCGAGGTGGACTCGATTGAGCCCATTGGATTCCCGGATATTACCCCTGAGCTGGCCCGCGAGTCCGGATTCCTTGGTGTTCTCGATCTACTTAAGGTGGCCAAGCATGGCAAAGGGGAAAAGATCTATCTGGTCCGATTTCACTACATCCCACCTCGCCGGCCTCACCGCAGCCAATAAGGCTTCGGCACCACTGCATTCATTTCGACGAACTCCTGATCGCTGAGCCGGAACGAAGCTGCGCTGACGTTCTCTTCCAGGTGCTTCACTGAACCGGTGCCAGGGATTGGGAGCACCACTGGCGAGCGTCGCAGCAACCACGCCAGCGAAACCACCGCCGTCGAAACCTTTCGTGCAGCGGCAATCCGTTCCACCACATCGTTGGCCTTGCGGGCTTGCGCCATGGGCCCCCAAGGCAAAAATGCCATCGCGTTGGCCCCGCAATAATCCACCACAGAATCCCACTCCCGATCCGAAAAGCTGTAGCGATTCTGAACGCTAACGATTGGCACAATCCTCTGCGCGCGCTTGATGTGCTCGAGCGTCACATTCGAAAGTCCAACGTGACGAATCTTCCCCTCTTCTTTCAGGCGTGCCAGGGTTTCCATCGAGGCATCGAATGAAACGGCAGGGTCTGGAACGTGAAGCTGGTAAACGTCGATTCGCTCCAGGCGCAGGCGCTTCAGGCTGCCTTCGATCGCCTGCCGGAGATGCTCAGGACTGGCATTGTGCTGCCAGACACCGGGACCGTGCCGCGTCCACCCAGCTTTGGTGGCAATCACCAAGTCATTTGGATAGGGATAAAGTGCTTGCGCAATCAGCTCTTCGGAAATATCGGGGCCATAGGAGTCGGCGGTATCAATGAAATTGACTCCAAGCTCCGCTGCGCGGCGCAACGTGGCAAGCGCCGCATCGACATCGTCCGGCGGGCCCCAGATGCCCTTGCCGGTGATGCGCATGGCGCCGTATCCCATGCGGTTCACAGTCAGATCCCCGCCCAGAGTGATGGTCCCAGCTTGCGCAGCGAGCGTCAGTTCGTTTCCGGTAGTCATTCAAGTGTCTCCTTAAACCGTCACTTCCCAGCCCGGCTCATAGGTGCGGGCCCAGTATTTCATCGCCTCAGGATCGCCGAGAATGTGCGCGTTTTCGCTCTCGACCCGCAAAAGCCTGTCAACGAACCAGGCAATGTTTGAGAGCAGCAGCATGGTAACGGTGACGTTGGCAACTGCGACAGGCGAATTGAGTTGTTGCTGGCCGCGAATGGCCGCAATGAAGTTGGCAAAGTGAGCATCGGTCATCGAATCCGCGCTGAGCAGGTCGCCGGTTGAGCTTTCGTGGCCGGTGCGATAGGAGTCCGTCTGCTTGCCTTTCCAGTCGAAGACGTCATAGCCAGCGCGGTCGATGACCACTGAGCCCTTGGTTCCCATGATGCAGGAGCCGCGATCCCGGTCGTAGACGCGCATGCCCTGGCACGAGCGGCCCTCCCACGAGATGAGCTTGTCCACATACTCGAAGTTGGTGATCGTGGTGTCTGGAAACTGCCAGTCGTCTTTGAACTGGTAACGGCCGCCACTTGCCGTCACTGCTTGGGGAACGCCGGCCTGAAGCGCCCATCGGCAAATATCCACCTCATGCGTCCCGTTGTTGAGCGTCTCGCCCGTACCGTAGCGTCGCAGCCAGTGCCAGTTGTACGGATGAATATTGTCCTTGTACTCGCTGCGCGGCGCGGGTCCCTGCCACAAGTCCCAGTTGAGAGAATCCGGCACGGGCGCAGGCTTGCCGATGCCCATGGAGCCGCGCGTGTTCACGTACCAGGACTTGGCCATGTAGGCGTCGCCAATGAGCCCGCCGTGAATCTTCTCGATGATTCGGATCGTGTATTCGGACGACCGCTGCTGATCACCCACCTGGACAAGCTTTCCATACTTCTTCTGCGCAGCAATCAACAGCTCGCCTTCACGCGGATTCTGGCTCGACGGCTTCTCGACATAAACGTGCTTGCCGGCCTTGAGGCCAAGCACCGCCATCGGCGTATGCCAGTGATCGGGAGCGGCAATCGTGATGGCGTCCACATCCTTCGATTCCAGGACGTGGCGGAAATCGGCCTCTGCTTTGGGTGCGTAGCCGAGCTTTTGTTGCGCTTCTGCGGCGAATTTGCCCAGGATGCCGGAGTCGACGTCACAGATGAAAGCCACGCGCGCACTTGAGCTGTTGGCGGCCAGAGAGGACAGATGCGCGTGACCGCGGCCATTCAGTCCGTTGATGGCAAAGTTCAGCCGATCGTTGGCGCCGAGAATCTGCGCGTAGCTTTTGGCCGTGGATGAAAAAGCCGAAGCCGCTGCTCCCGCAGCCAGCCCGTTGACGGCATTTCCGATAAACTTTCGGCGGGAAATCATCTGCTTCTCCCCAGGATTGCTCTTTGAACGCTTAGCGGTAAGCTGCTGGGCTTGACCCGGTTCGCCGGGCGTAACCTGCTCAATCCGCCGCAACGAATTATATCGTTGCGCGGAAACAGCCGTTCGGAGCTCATTCCACTCTGGGCTTTAGGCCGTTTCGGGGCGAAAATGGATAGGGGTTGTAAACTTGGGCCGCATGGTGGCGTCTACCAAATCGATGGCAGCCGGGGCAGCCGTTAAGCCGATGACCGCGGAAGCGGAAGAGGAAATCGCCGCTCGCGAGTTTGCGCACATCGTCGAAACCCACCGGCCGCAAATTTTTCGCTTCCTGCTGGCGTCGCTCAGGGATGTGGATCTGGCGGAAACACTGACCCAGGAGTGCTTCCTTAAGGCGCACCGGAACTGGAAGCACTTCCGCGGCGATTCGAGCGCCATGACCTGGCTGATGCGGATTGCCATCAATTTGCAGAAGGACCACTGGCGTAACCGGCGGCTCCAGTTTTGGCGTCATACGCAAGCCAACGCCGTTGGAGTTGACGAAGCCAGCGACTGGTTGCCAAACGGTGAACGAAACGCAGAGCAACAGATATTGGCACGAGAGCAGGTTGCGCAGGTTTGGGAGGCTGTGGAAGGGCTCAGTGAGCGGCAGAAAACGGTTTTCTTGCTTCGTTACGTGGAAGAGCAGGAGTTGAGCGAGATTGCGCGGGCTACGGGATTGAGCGAAGGCACGGTAAAGGCACATTTATCGCGTGCGGTTAGCAGGGTGCGCGCGGAGTTGAGAGGAACAAAATGATCGGAAAAGACAAGATCGCAGCAGAGATCAACGATCCGGTCGTAGCGGGAGCGTTGAAGCACTTCAAGGCCAGCGTGGATGCCTGGAGCGAGGCTGCGTACAGCCGGCCACGCACTGCATCCGTCGAGACGCGGCACAGCTGGCGCCTGGCGGCAAGCTGGGCCTTGGGATGTTTGCTGGCTGCGGGAAGCTTGGCGGGTGCATTGTATGAACGCCATGAGCGGCAAGAGTCGGCGCGCGTGGCAGCGATCAAAGCCACGGAACAAAAAGCCGCGCTGGAGCATAAAGCAGCCGTGCAGCCTGTTGCTGTCAAAGTCGATGCCGTAAAGCATCCCGTCGCGATCAAGCGCGCGACCGAT
This sequence comes from uncultured Acidobacteriaceae bacterium, assembly GCA_963828325.1. Taxonomy (GTDB): domain Bacteria; phylum Acidobacteriota; class Terriglobia; order Terriglobales; family Acidobacteriaceae; genus Telmatobacter. The sequence goes on along the minus strand of CAWHEK010000029.1, from coordinate 274,212 downwards.
GAAGATGAGAATCTGCTGGCCACTGTCGACAGCGATGTTTCGCGGCAGGTTCCGTCAGCCATGGAGCCGCTGGCACAAATGATGGAAAGCGACGGAGCGAATTGAAGTTCTGGCACGACATCGTAAGAAGAAATAGAAGCTAACCCGGAAGTGGACCGGGTGGCACATAAGGCAGGGGAAACCGATGAAGATGTTGAAAAATGTGCGATTGGTTTTGGCGATAGCGGGAGTGTTGATGGCGGGAGGTTATACCTGCGCGCAAGGGCCCGATGGGCAAGGCATGGGACCAGGCTTCGGGCAGCATCGACCTCCTATGGAGCGCTCGTTCGGATTCGCGGGCGGCCATTTCTGGAACAACCCTGACGTCGTGAAGCAGTTGAACCTGACAGACGATCAGCGCAAGGCGATGGATGGCATTGTGCAGGACCATCGCATGAAGCTGATCGACATGCAGGCTACTCTGCAAAAAGCAGAGTTGGCGCTGGGCCCCCTGATGAAGGCCGATACTCCGGACCGTGCCGCGATTGAAGCGCAGATCGACAGAGTCGTGGCCGCGCGTGCGGACCTTGAAAAGGCCAACGCGCGTTTTCTTCTGGATATTCGGATGCAGCTGAAGCCGGATCAGTGGAAACAATTGCAGACTATGCACCAGAATCGAATGCACGACGGAATGCGCGGTGATGGCGGAGGTCAGTGGGGACACGACGGGCATAGGCCTGGCATGGGCGGTCCCGACGGCCAATTCCGTGGGCCGGGCGGACAGTGGCGCCGCCCGCAGGCACCGCCGCCACCCCCGGATGGTGCACCGCAGACATCGCCGACTCCTGCACCGGGATCGGGCCAGCAGCAATAGGAAGGAATCAACCCGCAGGCATCGGACGACAGAGGTTCCGGATATTCTTCTCAGTCAGTCCGCGCCCGAAACACAGGTACTTCGCAGAGTAGACAGCATTCGTTGACAGAAACTTGGCGGCATGGGGATGTTCTCCGTTGCCGCCGTTTTTTTTGGCGCTCGGGAAGACGCGAATCTCCGGCAGCTACGTCACGAAACCACGCTCGACAGCTCGCAGTAAGCTGATCCGATTCTGTACCATCAGGATGGAAGGAATGGTTCGTGCCCAATCTTGCTGCCACTGACTCTCTGATCCTGCTGATCTACGCATTCTTCATGCTGGCAGCAGGCTTTTCGCTGAAGCCCGCAATAAAGGGGACGAGAGAGTTTATGCAGGCCGGGCGCTCGATGCCGGCCTGGCTCTGCGGAATAGCGATGTTGGGTGCGAGCCTGGGCTCTGTCGAAGTGCTTGGCATGGGAGCCGCCGGCGCGCAGTATGGACTACCCAGCCTGGGATTTTTCGCTCTCGGCTCGATTCCAGCGATGCTCTTCGCGGGGCTTTATCTCATACCGGTGTTCTACGGCTCGAATTCCGATGACGCCGTATCGGCCGAGAAAACTGCGCGCGTTGCCCCGCGATCGATTCCCGAATATCTCGGGTTGCGCTTTGACCAGAAGACTCGCGTTCTAAGCGCTTTTCTCTTTTCCGCCATGTCCTTGTTCAGCGCAGGCGTCGCACTCTATGCCATGGGGCGGGTCTTTGTGGCGCTCGGTGTCTTCGATCGCTTTACTGCCGCAATGAATTTGCCTCCGGCCGGAGTGCAACTTCTCGCTATGGCGTTGCCGGCAGCTTTGGTGCTGTCCTATATTCTGCTCGGCGGCCTTGGCGCTGCGATGTACAACCAGGCGATTCAGTTTTGCCTGGTCCTCGGAGGTCTGCTGCCCGTCGTACTTCTGGGGCTCAAGAAAATCGGTGGCTGGAGCGGGCTCAAAGCCGCGGCTCCGGCCGGCATTTTCAGTTCGGTTCACGCGGGTGCGCACCCCATGGGAGCCGGCGCCATTGTCCTCGTACTTGGCGTGGGACTCGTGCTGGGCGGCGGGACATGGTGCACGGACTTCAGGCTGTTGCAGGCGGCGATGGCGGCGAAGAATGTTCAGGCGGCGCAAAGAAGTCCGATGATCGCAGCTGCCGCGCGTGTTTTAGTGCCTTTCGTCGTGGTTCTTCCGGGGCTGATTGCCGTAGCCTTGCCCACGCCGCGCACGACGATCGTGATTCACAACGACAATGGTGTGATTTATCACGAGATCACGGTTGTGCCGCCGGCAGTTGAGGCCGGGACCGGCGTAGTCCCCGCAAAAACCGGCACGGACGGAAAGCCGATGATGAACGCCAACGGCCACGCTGTACTCGATTACTCGTTGGCCACGCCAAATGTTCTCCTTGAGCTTTTGCCGACGGGTCTTCTAGGGCTGGGAGTAACGGCTCTCCTGGCCTGCCTGATGGGTGGCGTGGCTGCCAGCGTAACGTCGTTCAGCACGGTTTTCACTTGCGATATCATTCAGACTCTCATTGCCCGCAATGCCGCCGACAAGCGACTGCTATCCGTGGCTCGTTGGGCCGCGGTGGGAGGCGTGCTGTTGGCTTTCGGCGTGGCGTGCGCCACCGTGCGATTCAACAACATGCTTGAGGCGTTCATGTTGGTTTTTGCTATCGTGAACGCTCCGCTGTTTGCTGTGCTGTTGCTCGCGGCTTTCTGGAAGCGCGCGACCGGGCACGGCGCCTTTGCGGGATTGGTTGCAGGAGCGGCCGCAGCGCTGCTGCATCAGGGGCTTGCCTTGCCACACGGCGAACAAGCGGGCATCCACGGCGGATGGATTGCCCCGCTAATTCATCCTTCAAGCGACTTGTTGATGGGCCTGGAAACGGCCATGCTGGGGTTTCTCGGGAGCCTGCTCGTGACGCTCGCCGTTAGCGTGCTCACCAAAGCACAGCCGGAAGAAAAACTCAACGGGCTTGTGCGTTCCACAGTGCCTCTGCGAAACCAGAATGCAAAGTGGTGGAAGCATCCGGAGGCAATGGCCGCAGCCATTTTGCTTGCGGCCATTGCCGTGAACCTGATCCTCATCTGAACCGGAGGCAAAACGATGTTCTACGATCCGCGAATTTCCATGGGTATGATGTTCACGCTGATCGGGACGATTCTGACGGGCTTCGGCCTATCCACGCGCTCCAGCATTGACATGTACTCAAAGAGCATGGGGATCGATGCCAATTTGTGGTGGGGATTGGTGCTGCTCTTTTTCGGGATCGTCACTCTCACCCTGGGCCGCCGGGCGCAGGCCAAACTGGAAGAAGCAAACCCCACGGCGATAGCGAAATCGGAGAAAGGTCCGGCGCGTCGGAAATTGAAAAGCTAGTCTCCGATCGCGTCACTCTGTCCGCGCGCTGAAGCGCATCGTCCGGTAGTCGAAGGTATAGCTCTTGAGCTGGTCGAGCGCGTCAATGCCAATGACCCCATAAACGTCGTCGCGGGCGGCCGAGCCAAGCGGCTGCGTGAGAACCGGAATGTAATGAAGATCGATCGTCTTATCGCCAACGGCCAGGGGCACAGTCTCGGCAACATACGCCGACTGCGGCCCGGAATCCATACCCGGAAATGAGAACGGTTGCATCTTTTGCCCGTTAAACTCCGCGGCGTGTTCGTCGAACCAGCGCGATGTCAGGTACGTCTGCTGTCCGCCGGCGTCAACGGCGAACATACGGGTATCGTCTTCGCCGGAACCGCCGGTGCGTTCAGCTGCGACTCCTTGTGCACTTGAATCGGCGGCATGGTCCTGATTTCGCCCCAGCGCAACGATGATCTCATCGCCATCGAGATAGAATCGCGCGCCCGTGGTTAGTCGGTCCTGATCGGCCAGAGGATCGATCTCCTTCGCCGGGTCCACCAGGATGGTGTTATCGGACACCGTGATTCTTCCCATGGCGGCGAGCGCCGAATACCCGAGGACCCCTTCGACTCGATAGCCGGAATCAGGGAAGGAATAATCAGCGTCGTTAAATACAAATGCGGTCACATTGTGCAGCGTTAGGCGACCGCCGATGGTAAAGCGCGGAATAACGGTCGAATGAACCTCGATGGGGCGTCCGGTGAGCGAACGAATCACGACCGACTTCTGCGAGATAGCGAGGCCAACGTCTTGCGCAATAGAGCGCGAGATCAGATTGAACGGTGCAGTGGGGTCGAGCATCCAGCTATGTGACCGCGCGTCGATGAAGACCGGCACATCGATAAGGCCGAGAGGATCGTTGCTCACCTGAAGCCTGAACGGTTCGCAGGGATCGGCGGTAACGGGCGGATCGTCCTTGGCGAGCGGCAGCATCTTCAGCGGCATTTCAATTTCGTCCTGCTCGGTGGCACTCAACTTCGCGTGGAACCGGTCGTCGAGAGCCTGATAAGCCTGCGCGGCCTTAGTCCAATCGCCAAGACGCAGGTAATCTTCAGCAAGCGTCATGCGCATCAGCTTCTCGTGGATTGTGTCGCCGCTCGCCGTTATTTGGTCGATCAAGGGCTCGAGGAACTGAATCGACTGTTCCAACTGATTGGAGCGATTGGCAAGAATGCCCCGATAGAACTGCGCCTGTTCCGGAGGCATCTGGTCGAGCTGAGCTTCAACGCGAAGGTACTCGTGATCGGCGAGCAAATTCTGCAGGCGCGCTTCCGTATCAAGGCCGCTGGTTGTTCCAGTGTGAAGCTGAGCGCCAACTCCCGGTAGTTGCGCGCCGGGTTGTTGCGCCGTTGCCGGGGGCGCGCTTTCGGTCGCGGGCGATGTGGGTGCATTTTGCGCCGGCACCGGCGAAATGGGCGCAACAGATGGAGGCACATCTTGTTGCATCACCATGGGCGCCGGCTGCTCCAGACTTTGCTGGGCGGCGCAAAAAGAAATCGCTGCTGCGAGCGCTAAGGCCAGCGCCACCATTCGCATAGAAATCAACACAACTTTTGGCACACGCGGTCGGCGTCGAATGCTACAGCCCGCGATTTTGCTTTCGTCACCCATCGTCAATTCGACGTTAACAGATCGCCAACAGCTCAGCGAAGAGTCTCATTCTGACGCGATCTTTACGCGACGGAAGCTAGACTTGAAGTGAACGATGAAGCGAAGGACAATTGCCCATTACGAGATTCTGCGGCGACTGGGTGCCGGAGGCAGCGGAGTGGTGTACGCAGCCAACGACACTCTGCTGCAACGTCCCGTAGTGCTCAAGATGCTCCACACCGGGCTACTGACGGCCGAGCAAATGCGGTCCACGGTGTTGCGCGAGGCGCGCCTGGCTTCAGCCATTGAGCATCCCAATGTGTGTGCCATTTACGAGGTCGGGGAGAGCGGCGACGAAGCATATATCGCCATGCAATTCGTGCCCGGCCAACCCCTCGATGAGTTGATCGACCGCGGTCCAGCAACCCTGCAGCTTGTGCTATCGGTGGGAATTCAGATTGCCGACGGCCTTGAGGCAGCACACACCCTGGGCATCTTTCACCGCGATCTTAAGCCGCAAAACGTTATGTTGACCGATGGCGGCCTGGTCAAGATTCTGGACTTCGGCCTGGCTCGGCGGTTGGCTCCCGAAGATGCGCGTTTCGATCCGGCCAAGCCCGCATTGGCCAAGGACCAATCTGTCCCATCCACCTACACTGCCCGCGGCGGGACCATTCGCTATATGGCGCCGGAGCAGTTTGTCACCGGACATTCGAGCGTCCAGTCGGACGTGTGGGCGCTAGGCGTGATCCTCTACGAGTTGGCCGCTGGCCGCCACCCATTTGCTCGCGCTGATGCCGAAGATTCTCAGGCCATTCGCGCCATCCAGTTCCTGGAGCCAGGCGACTTGAGTTTGATCGTTCCCGATATCTCGGTCGAGCTTAAGAGCGTCATTGCCGCGTGCCTTGAAAAAAATCCGGGTGCGCGCACGGCATCGGCGGTCGAGGTTCGTGAGGGGTTGAAGACGATTATGAAGGCGTTACGTATCGAAACCGGAATCCTCCCCGGTGATGCGGCCACCAACCTGCCCACGACAGAAGCTGACGCCGAGAAGCGAACCACGGGTTTGCTTTCCATGCTGGCCGAACGGTTTCGGGAATCGGCAGGAGAGCAAAAGACGCAGAATACGCTTGTTGTGCTGCCGTTCGCCAACCTTGGCGCAACAGCAGCGGCCCCGCTTTACGGATACGCGCTCGCGGATGCGATTGCCGCCCGGCTGGCGCGAATTCCTTCAATAGTCGTGCGGCCTTCGAGCGCTCTCATGCAGCTCGCCGGTGCTGAGCACTGGGCGCGGATGGATCCACTGGCAGTAGGACAAAAACTGCTCGTCAAGTTTGTGCTCGCGGGCAGCTTTGTGCGCTCAGAAAGCGGATTCGACTTGAACTGGCAGCTACTCGATGTGACCTCTCAAAGCGTGCGCACCGGTGGATCGATTCGCGTTGCGTCCCTCGATCTGATCGCGGTGCAGTCGGAAATCTCGAACGAAGTGTTCGCCACGTTGCAAGGAATGGGCGCTGCCGAAGGAATCGAATTGTCGCGCCCGAGTCAGAACATCGACGCGGCTCGGACCCCTGCGCGTGATGGATCGCTGCGCGGGCAGGTCAGTGAGAGGTATTTGCAGGCGCGGGCGCTCTTGAGCTCCTTTATGGTGCGCACCGGTTCGCTCGGCGATCTGGATCGAGCTCACGCGCTGTTCACGCGTGTCACCGAAGCCGACCCGGGATTCGCTGCGGGGTGGAGCGGGTTGGGAATTGCCGAGCTGCAATATGCGCGCCACGGTTTCGGCGGCCAGATCCACGTGATGCGCGCCCGCCGCGCCTTCGATGAGGCGTTGAAGCTCGACCCTGCATCGACCGAAACCAATCTCTACCGCATTTACATGTTGCTTTCGCGCGGTGAAAAGGAATCTGCCCGTCATGGTATTGCCAATTTGCTCTCCAGCGCCGCCAACGACTGGAACGTGCACATGGTGGCGGGCCTGGCATTGCGCGGTGACGGCATGTACGACGAGGCATTGAGCGAATTCAGCCGCGCGCTCAAGCTCAATCCAGCGAACGCGGCCATTTTGTATAACCATCGCGCCCGCGTGTACCACTACCAGAATCAAATCGAATTGGCCGGCGACGAGTTGGAGAAAGGTTTGGCGCTGGAGCCGCGTCATCCCATGCTCCGCACATCGTCGGGCTATCAGCAAATGCGGCTCGGCAATCTTGACAAGGCCATCGAAACTCTCGAAAGCGTGATCGCCGACGATCCTTCGCTGCGCATTGCCGTGCCTACTCTTGCCATCTGCTACGTACAGGCAGATGCGCGCGAGCGGGGCGTTGCCTTGCTCAAAGATGACACCCTGGCCGCCGCCGAAGCCGACAGCGAAATGGCTTACCGGCTCGCAACCTACTTCGCCGTCGATGGAGACTCCAGCGAGGCCCTGCACTGGCTGCGCCGCGCCATCTATCTCGGCAACGAAAACTATCCCTGGTTCCAGAAGAATCCTGCATGGAATAATCTGCGGACGAATGCAGACTTCGATCGGATTCTTGAGGATCTGAAAAAAAGCTTTCGCAAGAACCAGAAGACCTGGAAGCGATTGCTGGCGGAGATCCCGGCCGGGGGATAGCGGTCCTGCTATCCGATGCGCTCGTACGGCTGATACTCCGGTTCCCACACATAGTCGCGAATTCGTTCAGCGAAAACTGCCTCATCGCATGCGTCAGCGACCCCCTCGTTCATCGCTTGCAGCCCAACGGCCGCAGCGACCGCCGCACTGGTTTTGCGGGAGTCGGCAATCGGTGGCAGCAGCGGGGCGTTCTTGTCTGCGCGCGCAGGCGAAAGCGAAGCCAGCGCTTTGGCGGCGGCCATGATCATGCTGTCGGTCACACGCCGCGCGCGGGAGACGAGAATGCCAAGTGAGAGACCGGGAAAAATGTAGGAATTATTGACCTGCGCGATTCGGACCAGTTTGCCGTTGATTTCCACGGGAGCAAACGGGCTACCCGTGCCCACGATCGCGCGGCCTTGGGTCCAGCGCAACAAATCCGCCGGCGCGGCTTCCGATTGCGAAGTGGGATTCGACAACGGAAAGATGATCGGATGCGGAGTGTGGCTCGCCATCTCGCGGACAATCTCCTCGGTGAACGCTCCGGGTTGTGCGCTTACGCCGGCCAGCGCCGTGATGCCGGCGTTTCTAACCACATCCAGCAGCGAGATAGCGCCTGTGCCCGGCGCCGATAGTTTCCATCCGGCAATATCCTCGCGCTTACGCACAAAGGGTTGCTGGGCAGGACGGATTCCTTCAGCGCCTTCAACCAGCAGGCCAAAATGGTTGAAGGCGTAAATACGCCCGCGCGTCTGCTCGTCGCTCAGTCCTTCTTGTTTCATTTCGGCAATCAGGAGATCCAGAATTCCAGCGCCGGCCGAACCCGTGCCATACATAGCGATCGTATGTTCCCGGAGCGGAATGCCCGTGGCATTCACCGCCGCGATCAGCGTGGCGGTCGTCACGGCCGCAGTTCCCTGAATGTCGTCATTGAAAATGCACAGCCGGTCACGATAGCGCTCGAGTAGTCGCGCCGCATTTGCGCCGGCAAAATCCTCCCATTGCAAAAGTACGTGCGGCCACCGGCGCTGCACGGCAGTTACAAATGCTTCGATAAAGTCGTCATACTCCTGCCCGCGAATGCGCTTATGTTCCCAGCCGATGTAAATCGGGTCATTGAGGCGGTCCTCGTTGTCCGTGCCTACATCGAGCAGTACGGGCAAGCAATGCTCCGGCGGAATACCACCCAACGCCGTATAGAGCGCCATTTTGCCAATGGGAATGCCCATGCCGCCTGCTCCTTGATCGCCCAGGCCGAGAATGCGCTCACCGTCGCTGACCACGATGCAGCGTATCGGATCGAAGTGCGAGCTCGAAAAGATCTGCTCGATGCGGTCCTTATTGGGATAGCTGAGGAATAGCCCGCGCGGCTTACGCCAGATTTCGGAGAAGCGCTGGCAGCCCTCACCCACGGCCGGCGTGTAGACGATCGGCAGCAACTCTTCGACGTGGTTGGCAATCAGCGAGTAAAACAGCGTCTCATTGTTATCCTGAAGGTCGCGCATGTAGCTGTACTTTTCGAATGCGGTTTCCCAGCCGTTGAGAGCGCGCATGCGGCGTTCACGCTGGTTCTCCAGGGTTCCAATGCGCGGCGGCAGCAGGCCATGCAATGCGAACAAGTCCCGTTCCGCTTCGGTGAATGCGGTTCCCTTGTTCAGGCGGGGGCTCATGAGCAGGTTGAACCCGCTCAGATGAGTGCGAATCGGGGACTTGCCCGGCGCGTCCGATTCAGTGCTCAAGACAGGAATCTCCAGGGTTTCAGAATTGCGTTCAAAAAGCTTCTAGCTGAATTCCAGCACAACCATCTCCGGCCGGGTGCCGACGCGCATGGGAGGTCCCCATGTGCCGGCGCCGGTCGAAGTATAGACCTGCAAAGATCCAAAGCGATGTAGTCCGCGGGTGAAGCGTCCGTAGACACGCTGCGTAATCCAGGTGAAGGGCAGGAATTGCCCACCATGCGTATGACCTGAAAGCTGAAGACTGATGCCCGCCTGCTCCACGATGGGCAGCCGCGCGGGTGCATGGTTGAGCAAAATGCAGGGCAGAGCGCCGTCAAGTTTCAAGCCATCGAGGAACGACTTCATGCGAATGATGTGGGTTGAATCGTGATAGAGCACCCCGGCTACAGTGAGCCCTTCCAGGTTGACGGCCTGGTTGGCAAGGACTCGAATTCCCACGCGCTTGACGGCCTCGATATAGGGCGTGGGGTCGCTGAATTCTTCGTGGTTGCCGGTCGAAAAATAAATGCCCAGCGGCGGAGCGAAAGACTGGAACGGCGTCAGCAGCTGGTCCAGACCGGTATGAGCCCCATCGAATAGGTCGCCGGGGATAAACACGACGTCTGGTTGAAATCGGGCAGCCATTGCCACCATGCGGCGGCAGAAGCGAACGCCGTTGATGGGACCAAGATGTAGATCGCTCATCAGGACAGCCGTGCGTCCGCGCCACGGCGCAGGCAGGTTCGGGAGTTCGATGGTAAATCTGCGGACGCGAATGATGCGAGCGTTGATGATGCCGTAGAGTCCCATCAATGCAGCGCTCGAGTAGAGGCTGACCGCGAGCCAGCCGCGAATTGCAACGGGATTTCCGGCCAGGTGTAAGAGACGAAACGCGAACCAACCGAGCCAGACCAGGCATGACGCCCAGAAGAAGAAGTTGAGAAAGCCGAGCCAGACGGCAGCCAACCAATAGAACAACCGGACCGCGGCGTTTGCTGATCGGAACGAGAGCAGCGTGGCGGCCACAAAGGTAAACGCCAAAACCAGCAGCGTGGCATGAAGGCCGGCGATCACGGGCGCAGCAAGACCGGGCCAGAACGCAACAGCGGTCGAATAAACGAACCAATGGGCCAAAAGCAGGATGACCTGGATAACGAGAATGGCAAACGCTGGCCAGGCTTTCAAATCCAGGATCCCCCTTTCCATGATGGCATGAACCCCATTCGGTCCCGGAAGACGTGAAACAATCTTTTCATGCTTCGCGTTCAAGACAACGCGCTGGGGATTTACGTCTCCATCCCTTTTTGCCGGTCGAAGTGTACCTATTGCAACTTTGCTTCGGGGGTGTATCCAGCGGCCGAACACGGGCGCTACGTCGACCGCGTGACGGAAGACCTTCGAGGGGCGACGACATGGGCCGAGACTGCTGGAGCGGAACTCCCCACGCGCGTGGACACGATTTATCTCGGTGGCGGGACACCTAGTCTGCTGGCTCCCGAACTCCTGTTCCGCCTCTTCGAGGCAATTCGGGCGCAATTCAACGTCGCCGCCGACGCTGAGATCACCATGGAGTGCGCGCCCGGCCAAATTTCGGACGCGATGCTGGAAGCGATGTCCGCCGTGGGCGTGAACCGCGTGAGCCTGGGCGTGCAGTCGTTTGTGGATGAAGAAGCGCATTCAAGCGGGCGCCTTCACGATCGATCGATGGTCGAAGCAGACTTGCGCAAGTTGCGCGCCGCTGGAATTCGAAATCTGAATGTGGATTTGATCGCCGGTCTGGCGGGACAAACGCTCGCTTCGTGGGATACGTCGCTTGCAGTGCTGGCGGATTCCGGTGTTCCGCACGCCAGCATGTACATGCTGGAAGTCGACGAAGATTCGCGACTGGGGCGCGAACTGCTTCAGCACGGGACGCGCTACCGCGCAGGACTCGTGCCGACCGACGACACCATTGCATTCATGTACGAGCGCGCCATTGAGCGGCTCGAAGGCGCCGGCCTCAGCCAATACGAAATCTCCAACTTCGCGCGGCCCGGACTTGAGTCGAAGCACAATTTGCGCTACTGGCAGCGGAGGCCATACCTTGGCGTCGGCCTCGATGCGTCGTCCATGCTGCGCGAAACGAGCTTTGTATCAGGGCACGACTTCAGTCGTGCCGCAAACCGTGCAGAAGCGATCGGGGCTTCAGCCCCTGCCGGCCGTTTTGTGCTTCGCTTCACCACCACCGACGATCTGACAGGGTATCTCGCCGGCTCCGCAGCGCCCGGCATCGCGCGCCTCTCGCCCGCGCGGCAATTCGAGGAAGCCTGGTTCCTCGGCCTCCGCATGAACGATGGCGTCCTCCTCGACCGGCTCATTGCCGAATTCGGCAAGGAGATGGTCGCACACGCAATACCGACCGTTGAGCGTCTGGTCGACGATGGACTTTTGCTTTCCGATGGCGCGCGGGTTCGCCTCACGTCGCGCGGCAGGCTGCTCTCGAACAATGTGTTTCAGGAGTTTCTAAGTCCGCTTCTGGAACCGGATGTTGCCTTGGCCACATAAGGTCGGCCGAAATTCTCGCTAGAGAAAACTCTGCTACCACGCGAGCAATTCGTCGCCAGAGGTTTCAGAAAGAAATCTCACCGGCGATGGTGCGGGTTCCTGCGGGCATCCGAAACACTGGATTGACTCCGGCCCACCCGCCTTGGCCCATTCCAGAGCCTTTTCCGCCTCGCGCCACACAACCACCGGCGAACGGCCGCGACTGTTGGCGATGCCAAAGCAGGCCGAAAGGCGAATGGTCTCGCCCGCAACGCGAAATGGCACAGAGAACACGTCGATACGAAGGCGCTCACCGAGAATCATGGCGCTGGCCGGACTGCACGATGGCAATGCGATTAAAAACTCATCCATGCCTGGGCGCCCTAGAAGATCGTAACTGCGCAACAACGCCCCGGTACGGCTCGCCACCTGGCACAACAAGTCATCGCACGCGTCCACCCCCAGGCGCGAATTCCAATGGCCGAAGTCGTCAATATCAAACAACACCAGGCATAATGAGCCGTTGATGCGCTGCGCGCGATCGGTTTCTCGAAAAAGCATGGAAAGCATAGTCTCGCGGTTGTAGACGCCGGTCAGGCGATCAAATTGAGCATTGCGAATCGCGGCCTCGCGCAGACTCTCGAGCTCCAGAGCCAGCCGCCGGTTTCGGAGCAATAGATCGATCCGAACCTGCCAATAGGCGAGTTCTGCGTGGCGCAGGATCAGATCATCGATGCCGCCATCGGCGAGGCGATCGACCCATTCCTGGGTCACGTTGTCTGCAATTAAAACAATGGGAACGCGTGGACCGCTGTCGATGGCTCTTGCCGCAGCTAACAACTGGCCAACCGGCATGTCGGGCAACACCGCATCCAGCACGAAAAGCGCCGGTGGGTTCACTCCGACGAGAGAAGCCAGCGCCGCCTGCGCCGAAAGAACCACTTCGACGCGCGCGCCGGCCGCCTGAAGCAGAGGTTCAACTGCGCCTAGAAGAACCGGATCGGGGGATGCAAGCAACAGAACGGAAGGTTCATGCGACGGCATCGCGGCAATGCTCCTGTTGGGGAACATCGGCAGAGATTAGAAAAGATTTAGAAACTAGAGAATTATTAAACCGCAACAATGACCTTTAGGCTGGTTTGTGTGGGCCTTCGGCAGAGTCGCACCTTCATGGTTTCCGTGGTCTGGCCGGGACGAAGAAGCGGCTGAGGCCCAGCATCCGCTCCGCAGATCCCGAATTCCCGTCAATCCACAAAGTCCACCTGCGGCGCGATGGGGATAATCCCACGCTCATACCCCTTCGCAAGCAACTTGCGAATCGCTTCGCGGCCGTCGGAGCCGTAATCCAGAGTCCGCTCGTTCACATACATGCTCACAAATTGGCTGGCCATCGTTGTGTCCAAATCGCGTGCGAACTGCATGGCGTATTCAAGAGCCTGCTCGCGGTGATCGAGAGCATACCGGATCGAGTCGCGCAGCGCCTTCGAAATCACCTTGTGCGCTTTCGCTCCAAGCGAACGGCGAATAGCATTTCCGCCCAGCGGTAGCACCATTCCCATGGTTTCGCGCCACCACGCACCAAGATCGACCACCCTGAAAAGGCCGCTCGTCGAATAGGTGAGCTGTCCCTCATGGATGATGAGTCCCGCTTCATATTTGCCGGCCAGAATATCGGGAATAATGCGATCGAACGGCACCGTGACCGTGTTAATTGCAGGATTCATGATCTTGAGTGCCAGATAGGCCGTGGTCAACGTTCCCGGCACTGCAACCTGGATGCGGTCCAGCTCGTTCAGGTCGATCATGCGATTGGCAACTACCATGGGGCCGTAACCCTCGCCCACACTGCCGCCGCAGCCCATCAGCGCGTAATTCTCCTGCAAATATGGATAGGCATGAAAGCTGACGGCTGTCACGTCGTAGAAAGCTTCTTCGCGAGCGCGGCGATTGAGCGTCTCAATGTCACACAAGGTGTGATTGAAACGGTAGCCGGGCACGCGAATCTTCTGCGTCGCCAACCCGTAGAACATAAACGCGTCATCGGAATCGGGGCTGTGGGCAATGGAGATTTCGGTTGTGGTTTTCGCGTTCGAAAGATCCGGGGTTTTGGTGCTCACGTCTGGGAAGATCCTTTCGGTAACAGATCGCAGAGCGATCCTCAATCTTGCGGCAATGTTTAGCGTATGACTACGCAATGAAACCGACGGTTTCTGGCGAAACTGTCAGTCCCATCATCTCATGTCAAAATTATCAGGATTTCAATTCCAAGTCCGGTCGCTCGCCGGGCTCAACCGCGGGCGGTTTGTTCCCGGGCTTGGCACGATGCAGCCAGACATGACGGGCAGCCCCCGCAGCCGCGATCAGCAGCGCCCCGAGCGAGACGAGAAACACGATGAAAAGCCAGCGCATGAGGGTTGACCCACACAAGCATAGCAGAGGGTCTGCTGACAGCCGTGACGTTCGTTTACACTTTGGTACCCCGCGCCGAGCCCAGATTCGCTGACCCTACACTCGCATTCAACCATTCAAGGTACGCATGACTTCCCGCCTCGATCTCAAGCACTAAAAACTCAGGAGTTTCATAACTGTGAAGCTCCTGAAGCCGGACCTCGAGAGCAGGCAATTGATCCGCCGCTGTCTTGAGCAGAAGCAGAGACTCGGCGGTGGAATCGATCTTGCCCTGCCAGCGGTAGATCGACTGAACCGGGGAAAGAAGCGTGGCGCACGCAGCCAGGCGCTCCTCCACTAACGTCCGGCCAAGGCGAGTGGCTTCCTCCTGGCTTGCCACTGTCGTCATCACGATGCGGGCGGTCGACGTAGCTTCGATCATCTGGCTCTCCACGAACAAATTGTTCCCGAAAACGATCCTGCCACCACTCTACGCCGGAATCTGCGCTGTGCAGTAGCCGCCCTCTCAAACAATTCCGTCCAATTTTCATCGCGGAGAATCGTGCCGATGCGGAGCCCAGGAAGAACCCCAGATGTCATTGCACAGCCACTCAAATGCGAGACCCGTGAAGACAGCCTCAATCCTTGCCGCAATCCTCGCGGTCGTTATCACGCTCCGTAGCCTATTTTCGCGGCCGGTCCCATTCCTGACGCCGTCCCGAAGATCGATTAAACTTCCAGCGAAAAATCGTCGCACGGCTTGCCGTCCCGGCCCCGGTGTTGCAGTATGGACCTTGCGGCTGAAAGCAAGGTCAAACTTGCAGAACAAGACGATTCAGATCAACCGCGTCGTGGAGACCAGGATGAGTACAGCAATCAAATTTGGCACCTCGGGATGGCGCGCGATCGTTGCCGACGAGTTTACGGTGGCCAATATCCGGCTGGCGGTCGGGGGAATCGCCGTATACGTCAAGACTCTCCCCCCTCCACATCGCGTGCTGGTCGGCCGCGACCCGCGATTCCTCGGCGAAAGCTTTGTCTCGGAGGCCGCGCACGTGCTTGCAGCCGCTGGCGTTACACCAATCGTGATTCCCCATGCCGCTCCCACGCCGGCAATCGCCTATGCGGTGCGCACGCTCAAGACATCGGGCTCCATCAACTTCACCGCTTCGCACAATCCGCCCGAATACAACGGCATCAAGTACTCCACGCCTGATGGGGCCCCGGCCCTGCCCGAAGCCACTCAGCAGGTTGAATCCGCGATCGAGAAGATCGCGAGCGGGAGCGGAGACCACAATGTCCCCATCCCGCCCGCATCAACTGACCAATTCGAGACCGCGGATGTGAAACCGGCCTTTTTAGATCGGCTTGCTGAGCTCGTCGACCTTAAAGCCATCGCCAAGTCCGGCATCAAAGTGGTCTACGATCCGTTCTGGGGCGCAGGCCGTGGATATCCCTGCCACCTGCTCCGTCAAGCCGGCGTCACGGTCGAAACCGTCCACGACTATCGCGACGTGCTCTTCGGCGGCCACGCTCCTGAGCCCTCCGACGAGTTGCTCGGTGCTGCAAGGAAAAAAATGAAGGACATCGGCGCCGCGCTGGTTATTGCCACCGACGGCGACGCGGACCGCTTCGGCATCGTCGATAGCGACGGCACGTTCATCCAGCCGAATTACGTCATCGCATTGCTCTTCGATTATCTTGTCGAAACCCGAGGCTGGAAAAATGGCGTCGCAAAGAGCGTCGCCACAACCAATCTAGTCAATGCTCTCGCCGATTACTACAAAGTTCCGCTCTACGAAACGCCGGTCGGCTTCAAGTACATCGGCGCTCTCATCGATCAAGACAAGATCGCCATCGGTGGCGAAGAATCTGCCGGGCTCACGATCCGCGGCCACGTTCCCGAGAAGGACGGCATCATCGCAGGCCTGCTCGTTGCTGAGATGGTCGCCACCCGCGGTACCAGCCTCGGCGTGCAATTGAAGGCGCTTTTTGCCAAGGTTGGTTCCTATTTCCCGGTTCGAGAGAACTTCCACTTGACCGCGGAGCAGAAAGCCGCGTTCACTGAGAAGTTGAAGGCCGACCCGAAGGAGTTGGACGGGCGCAAAGTCGTCTCTGTCGTCAGGACCGACGGGCTCAAGCTCATTCTGGACGATGGTTCGTGGGTTTGCTACCGCCTTTCGGGCACCGAACCGGTGGTGCGGGCCTACACTGAGGCGCGCAACGAGCAGGACATGAAGGCTCTGCGCTCGGCGGCCGAAAAGTTTGTGCTGATGTGAGTCCCGATCACGGGACGCTCACGCGGATTGGGATTCGATGCCGGAAGAAAAGGTTCCAGGAAGAACGAAAGCGACCGCTGCCAAACGATTTTCGCTGCGCACATGGGCGTTTGATTCGACAGAGCGCTTTTGGCGACCGGCGGGAACAGGCGTGGTCATCGTGCTCGCACTTCTCGTTACATGGCACGTTGTCTACGGCAACCACGGTCTATCGATTTGGCAGCAGAAACGCGTCGAAGACCGCGCCTTGCAGCAGGAAATCGAGGACCTGCAGCGGGAAAACGCTCAAATGCGCCAGCATATCGATCATTTGAATTCGGATCCAGACGCAATCGAGCGCGAGGCGCGTGAAAAGCTTCACTATGCCAAGCCCGGCGAAATCATTGTCAATTTGTCTGATAAACCACAGGTGCAGCAGCAATCTCTCCCGGCCAAGTGAGCCTTGCTCTTTTCGCTCCTGGCTTTCTCCAGTTCCAGTTCTCGTCACCGGGCCTCTGTTAAACCCTTGGGGTGGGGCGAATCATGTCACAGAGAAGCACTGAGTTACCGGTTAGCGGCGTCATTCCAATCGACCAGATCTCTAGCGAAAATACAGAAGAAGCACAGTTCCCGCTGGAGATGGCTTCCAAAGCTCAAAACTACATTTCAAGATTCTCGTGGTGCCTATCGGTTCGAAAGGTCTACTTTGGAGACGGCTATGGAAGAATCGTCGCTGTCTTCCTCATCCACATTGAACCATCCCGGCCCGATGTCCATGAATGGTTGTGGGTCGTCGTGGGCGACTTGCCTTCCGCTTATCTCGTGATTGACACATGCAATACTCCTTCGCAGGTCCTTGAGCGGTACATCGACGAGATTTCGGAGTGGGTAAAGCTGGCAAAGAAGGGACGCTCGTCAGAGGACGTAATTCCCGTGAATGCGCCGCCAACACCCGAATCCGCCAGGATGCTGGAAAGCAGATTAACGGTTCTCAGAGAGCAGATCGTCCCTGCCTTTCGGCTGAACGAGGTTGTGCGCGCCTGATTCCTGCTTTCTGCTCTCTCAGAAGTCGATGTGCGTCCGCACCGTCGCCACATAAACCGGACCGCGATCGATGTTGTAGCCGGGGTGTGCAATCTGGGTGCCGCCAATCATTCCGTAAAGACCGTGCCAGATATGGGCGTTGTAATACCACTCCACGATGTCCTCGCGACCGTAGCGCAAGTTGCCATCGCCCAGCAGAAACCCCAATCCGCCGTAATGCAGATAATTCTGGTGGTCGCGCTTGATGGCGTTCGATACATACGCCACACCCACTTTGTCGTTCGAGCGCCGCCAGCTCTGGCCGTTGTAGTCGCCGCCGAACTCAATCGTCTGCCCGACCTCCGTGTAGACGAACGATTCGTGCTGATCCTCATTCCAGCCGAAGCGTCCAAAGAGCCGCAGGCTGTCTGTCACTTCCTGTTCTGTGTTGAATTCAAAGCCATATTTCACCGCGCCGAACTTTTCGGTGTCAATGATGCTGGGCGTCGTCACTTTGCCCTCTAGGTACTCATCCACCGACTCCCGGTAGTCGCCCATGTGCGCGTGATTCACAAAGCTGAGTACGCGAACGGCGCCCACCCGCTTGGGATTGAGCCAACTCGAGAACAGCCCCTTGCGTAGTTCGAGCTCCCAGTTCTGCCCGCTGGCGCGTCTGAACGCCCAGTCGAAGTTTGCCCCGTTCGCGACAGTGGGCATGGCCGCGATCCCGTAGCGCGCCGACCAGACGCGGTCGTCGTACTCCAGAATTCCGGCAAACGTATAGCCGCGCGTATCCGCCGCATAGTCCCATGCGCCGTTGTTGACGATCGTCCAGTTCGTGAATTGCAGATGGCTATCGGAGCCCACGGAGTTGACGTCGAAGATGTCTGCGAGGCTCATCTTTCCCACGCGAATCTCAAAGCGCCTCGCGGGAACCTTGCTCGCCAGCTCGAATGGCCCGCGTTCCTGGTCGCTCATCTCGCCGGTCAGGCCAATAATCTGGTGAATCTCGCCGCGGGCCAGATACGGCCCGATCCCGAGGCTCGGGTCGCGAACAACGTCGACATTCGTTTCGCCCGCCAGCCCTAGCGCCTGCGAGATGCCGCGTCCCCCGGCATTCTCAAAGTTGACGATCAGATCCGTATTGAACCGGCTGTTCGGCCACAATTGATATCCGAGATAAAGGGTCGCAACCTCGGAAGCTTTGGTTTCAAAATCGTCGATGAGGCTGTTCGGTCCTTCGTAGGGCGAGTGAAAATGCCCGTGCATCTGGAAGATACTGTTCGCTTGGCCCGAAACCCAGTAGCGAGCCTCGTCAGAGTGCGGAAACATGGTGAGCATTTCCGCTTCCGGTCGTGGTGTCGGCTCGGGAGTCGAGGGCATGTTGCTCGGGGCTTGGGCGCGCGCAAAAGTGGCAAAAAGTAAAATGGCGCAGACCAACCCAGGGAATAAGTACCTTTGCGGGTTGAAAGTCCGGAGGGGCATAGTGGGGACAAGAGGATAGGTCGACTCGGTGCACACGTATCTAAATTAATATCATGGGTTTGCAACCAATCCGCAGACGCTCATCCGGTTGTGAGCCCTCGTAGGTGCTGAAGTTTATCGTATCGGCTCGATAGCGCTCTGAGTGTGAACCCCGGTTGAATCCATCGAGAAGCGGGACCTGCGCGCTTGCTCAAAACCTCACACAATCGCTCCCTTTTGGGGCTCTCACGCTCAGCCTTGCATCCAAAGTAAAGAAGTCACGCGAAGCCCCAACCTCCCAGGAGTCATCCATGCAACGATTGGCGGGAAAGGTCGCAATTGTGACCGGAGCGGGTTCCGGGATCGGGCAAGGAATTGCCAAGCGGCTCGGCAGCGAAGGCGCAAAGGTCATCGTTGACTATATCGGCGACCCCGCCGGCGCCAACGAAACGCTCCGAGCCATCGAGCAGGCGGGCGGCGAAGGCGAGATCGTCCGAGCAGATGTAACCAGCATTGGCGACGACCGCTGCCTGGTGGATGAAGCCTGGAAGCGTTTCGGCGCAGCAGATTTTCTGGTGAACAATGCGGGAATGGAGCACAAGTCGGACTTCTGGGACACTTCGGAAGCCGATTACGACAAAGTGATGACTGTGAATTTGCGCGGGCCGTTCCTTCTCACCCAAGCATTCGTCCAGAAGCTCCGTAGCGCGAAGCGGCCTGGACGCATTGTGAACATCAGTTCCGTACACGAAGATATGGCCTTCCCCGGCTTCGCTACCTACTGTTGCAGCAAGGGTGGACTGCGCATGCTGATGCGCGACCTGGCCGTAGAGTTGGGTCCGTTGGGAATTACTGTCAACAACGTCGCACCCGGTGCCATTGCGACGCCGATGAACACAACGCTGCTCAACGATAAGCCCAAGCTTCAGGCGTTGCTGGCCAACATTCCGCTCGGCCGTCTGGGCAGCCCAGAAGATGTCTCTGGCCTGGTGGCCTTTCTCTTCTCCGACGACGCTGCCTATGTTACTGGCGCCACTTTTGTCATTGATGGCGGTCTGATGCGCAGTTACCACGAGCAATAGGAGCTATGGCCTCAAAAATCGAAGACTACGCGCTCATCGGTGACTTGGAAACAGGCGCGCTTATTGACACCAATGGCTCTATCGACTGGCTCTGCTGGCCCGATTTCTCGTCTCCCGCCTGCTTTGCCGCACTGCTCGGCACGGAGGAGAACGGCTTTTGGAAAATTGCTCCCGCCGAAAGCGAATGGACTAGCTCGCGCCGCTATCGCGACCACACACTGATCCTCGAAACCACATTTGAATCGCCCGGCGGAGCGGTGCGCCTTGTTGACTTCATGCCTCCGCGAGGCAGGCATTCCGACGTAGTTCGCATCGTCGAAGGCGTGCGCGGCAGCGTCAAGCTCCGCTCGGAATTAGTGCTTCGCTTCGACTACGGCCGCACCGTTCCGTGGGTCACCAGAATCAGCGATGGCATCCGCGCGGTCGCAGGGCCGGCTCTTGCTGTACTCCACGCTTCCGTCCCCGTTCACGGCGAAAATCTGAAGACTGTGGCGGACTTCACCGTCCGCAAGGGGCAAAGAGCCTGGTTTACGCTCACTTATGGTGCATCCTACGAGGACGATCCAAAGCAAATTGACTTTGAGCGTGCCCTCGACGACTCCCTTCGCATCTGGCGATCGTGGAGCAGGCGTCTCAAATACAAGGGCAAATACCGTGATGCCGTCGAGCGGTCTCTCATCACCCTGAAAGCGATGACCTTCGGCCCGACAGGTGGCATTGTTGCCGCGGTCACCACGTCTCTCCCCGAATTGATTGGCGGCGTGCGTAATTGGGACTATCGCTATTGCTGGCTGCGCGACACCACCTTCACCCTCCTCGCCCTGATGAACGCCGGATACTTCGATGAAGCCGCATCCTGGCAAGACTGGCTCTTGCGCGCGCTGGCTGGCAGTCCTGATCAGGTTCAAATCATGTACGGCCTCAGGGGCGAACGCAGCCTTGTGGAGTCAACGGTCGAATGGCTCCCGGGTTACGAGAATTCGCGTCCCGTCCGCATTGGCAACGCCGCCTCCGGTCAGATGCAGCTCGATATCTACGGCGAAATGCTCGATTCCTTCTTTCACGCCCAGCAGAGCATGCGCCGCCATTCCGAGGACGACTTCCGTGTCCTGGTGCTGCTGCTGGAACATCTGGAAAAAATTTGGCAAGATCCCGATCACGGAATCTGGGAAATGCGCGGACCTCTGCAGCATTTCACCTACTCCAAGATGATGGCCTGGGTCGCCTTCGATCGCGCCGTGCTGCTTGCCGAACATCATCAATACGACGCGCCAGTCGAAAAATGGAAGACTATCCGCGACAAGATTCATAAAGAGATTTGCGCCAAAGCATTCAGCAAAAAGAAAAAAAGTTTCGTGCAAGCCTACGGTTCCCAGCATCTCGATGCAGCACTCCTGCTGATGCCCGTGGTCGGTTTTCTGCCAGGCAGCGATTCGCGTGTCAGGGGGACGGTAAAGGCAATTGAGCGCGGCCTGATGCCCGACGGTCTGGTGCAACGCTACAACTGCGCAGAGGTCGACGATGGCCTGCCGTCCGGCGAGGGCGTTTTCCTCGCCTGTAGCTTTTGGTTGGTGAGCGCTCTAAAAGCCATTGGCCGCAAGCGCGATGCGCGCGCGCTATTTGAGAAGCTCCTCCGCCTGCGCAACGACCTTGGCTTGTATTCAGAGGAGTACGATGTCGAGCACCAGCGCATGGTGGGAAATTTTCCCCAGGCTTTTTCGCACATCGCCATGGTAAACGCTGCATTTTACCTGGAAACAGGCAGGCGGCTGCGCCGGCGCGCGGAAAGAAATGGACGGCCCGGGCCACTCAATTCGCCGAAACGGTCGATTACGAAGGGAAATGGCGACTGATCGGGACGGCTGATAGAATGAAGAAGTGCCGCGCTGTGCGGCGCTTCAACTATTCAGCTCCCTCACCGTCCCTCGGCACTCGCAGCCGGCCACGCGCAAAGGAAATAAAGCACTTGTGAGCCAGACGATACGCAATATCGCCATCATTGCCCATGTCGACCACGGCAAAACGACGCTCGTGGACGGCATGCTGCGCCAAGCCGGAACTTTTCGCGCCAATGAGCAGGTTGCCGAGCGCGTCATGGACTCGAACGAGCTGGAGCGCGAGCGCGGCATCACCATTCTTGCCAAGAACACCGCCATTAACTTCGGCGCAGGAAAAATTAACATCGTCGACACCCCGGGTCACGCCGATTTTGGCGGCGAAGTCGAGCGCGCGCTCAAAATGGTTGACGGCGTGATGTTGCTGGTCGACGCAGCAGAAGGCCCCCTTCCGCAAACGCGTTACGTGCTGTCGAAGGCGCTCGAGGCCAAGCTTCCGCCCATCGTAGTTATCAACAAAATCGACCGCCCCGATGCGCGCCCGCAAGAGGTGCTGAACGAGATTTACGACTTGTTCATCGACCTCGACGCGGACGAATCGCAATTGGACTTTCCCGTCCTGTACGCCGTCGCCAAAGATGGCACCGCTACGACCGATCCGGCGAAGCCAGGCGTGGATCTACAGCCGCTCTTTCAGGCCATCGTGGATACGATCCCTGAAGCGACTGGCGATCCGGATGGAGCGCTGCAAATCTTGGTCGCTAATCTCGATTACTCCGATTATCTCGGCCGCATCGCCATCTGCCGGGTCTTTCAGGGCACGCTTCACGCCGGTGATGAGGCGAACATCTCGCGCCGCGACGGCTCGCTCTACAAAACACGCATCACCAAGCTCTTCACGTTTTCCGGCCTCAAGCGCATTGAGACCCAGGAAACCGCGACCGGCGACATTGTGGCTGTGGCCGGCATTGAAGGCATCACCATCGGCGAGACCATCACCAGCGTCGAGAATCCTGCGCCGTTGCCGCTTATCGTCATCGACGAGCCGACAATCGCTATTCAATTCAGCGTGAATACCTCACCGTTCGCCGGACGCGAAGGGCAATACGTCACCAGTCGCAACCTGCGTGAGCGGCTGGAAAAAGAACTGCTCACCAACGTCTCCATCCGCGTGGAAGAAACCGGATCGCCCGACAGCTTCAAGGTTCTGGGCCGAGGCGAACTACAGCTTGCCATCTTGATCGAGATGATGCGGCGCGAAGGCTACGAACTGATGGCAGGCCGGCCAGAAATTGTCACTAAGGTCGTCGATGGCGTGCGCATTGAGCCTGTCGAGCACCTCACCATCGACGTGCCCGAGCAATTCACCGGGACGGTCATCGAAAAGCTCGGCCCGCGCAAGGGCGAGATGACTAAAATGCACAACCATGGCTCGGGCCGCGTGCGGCTTGAGTTTCGCGTTCCCAGCCGCGGCCTCATCGGCCTGCGTTCTGAAATGCTTACGGAGACGCGCGGAACCATCGTGATGAACACTCTCTTCGATGGATACATCCCTTACCAGGGCGAAATTCCGCAGCGGCCCACGGGCGCGCTCATCGCAGACCGCCAGGGGCCGACCACCACCTACGCACTCAATGGTCTTCAGGAACGCGGAATTCTTTTTGTCGGTGCGGGCGTGGAAGTTTACGAGGGCATGATCGTCGGCGAGCACTCGCGCGACAACGACCTCGACGTGAACGTAGTCCGCGAAAAGAAGATGACCAACATGCGCGCCTCCACGGCCGATGATGCCATCCGCCTTGTGCCCTACAAGACGCTCAATCTCGAGCAGGCCATCGAGTTCATCGCCGACGATGAGTTCGTTGAGGTCACGCCCAAGTCGCTGCGCTTGCGCAAGAAAGTCCTGCAGCAGAACAAGCGCCCTAAGCGCTGGGAAAAGGCCGAGCAAGCAGTCAGTTAGGGACCTGGAGCCTCTTTTTCGCTTCCAACACTCGCTCGAGCGCTTCCTCCGCCGTCTTCCCCGTAGCGGATAAATGCCCCATCTTCCGCCCCGCGCGCGGCGCGTGCTTCTCGTAAAGGTGCAGCCGTACGCCGGGAACTGCCAGCGCCGCTGCAAAATCCGGCTCGCCATTCAGCCACACATCGCCGAGCAAGTTCACGATTGCCGCCGGAGAAATGAGCGATGTGTCGCCCAGCGGCAAATTGCAAACCGCCCTCACAAGCTGCTCGAACTGGCTCGTCACGCATCCGCGCTCGCTCTGGTGATAGCTGTTGTGCGGCCGCGGCGCGAGTTCGTTGATGAAGAGCTCGCCCTTGCGTGTAATGAAGATCTCCGCGCACAGCAACCCCTCAACCCCAAGCTTCTCCACTAACTCCGCCGCCAGTTTTTCCGCCCGCTCTTCCAGATGGGTCGGCACTCCTGCAGGCAGCACGCTCCACGCCAGAATCTGATTCTCGTGGTGATTGCGCGCCGCGGGATATGCCTTCACCTCACCCGAAGGGCTTCGCGCTGCCATCACGCTGATCTCGCATTCGAGATCGAGCGCCTTTTCGACGACTGCGGGCTGCCCGCCTAACTCGCTCCAAACTTCTCCAAGACCAGAACCGCGCGAAGCGTCAATCCGCGCCTGCCCTCGCCCGTCGTAACCGCCGCGCCCAATCTTCACGAACACTTTGCCGCCCAGCTCGGCCACAGCCTCTGCAAGTTCGGTTTCGCTGCGCACTACGCGGAACGGTCCCACAGGAAATCCATTCTCCGCAAGCCACGCCTTCTGCAGTGTCTTGTCCTGAATAATGCGCACCGGCTCTACGCCCGGCCGCAGCGGCGCCAGTTTCGCCACCTCGCGCAGCGCGTCCACGCCGATCTGCTCAATCTCGAGCGTCACCGTGTCGGCGCCATCGGCAAGCCGCCGCGCGGCCTCGGCATCGTCCCACCGCCCTACGATCGTCTCGTCCACAACGAAGCTCGCCGGGCATTTTGCTTCGGGGTCCATCACGCGCACGCGATAGCCCATGGTGCGTGCGGCCATGGCCGTCATGCGCCCTAATTGGCCACCGCCGAGAATGGCAATCAACCCTCCCGGCCTCACTACTTTGTCGTTTGATCCTGGAGCGCCGCCGCTCACTTGGCCGCTTCCTCGCCCACCTTCTGGTCAAGCACTTCCTGGGTGCGGGCAGCGCGCCATGCGGCCAGGCGTTCGTACAAGGCGTCGTCGGCTCCGGCCAGAATCTCCGCGGCCAGCAGCGCAGCATTCGCCGCGCCCGCTTTGCCGATGGCCAGAGTTCCCACCGGCACGCCCTTCGGCATTTGCACAATGGAAAGCAGCGCGTCGAGCCCGTTCAGTTGTGTCGCGGCCACGGGCACACCGAGCACCGGAACCAGCGTCTTCGCCGCCAGCATCCCGGGCAGATGCGCCGCGCCGCCGGCTCCGGCGATGATCACTCGCAATCCGCGCTCACGCGCCGTCTCGGCGTATTTGAAAAGCCGGTCCGGCGTGCGGTGCGCGCTCACGATGCGCGCTTCGTGCGGAATCTTGAGCGCGGTTAGAACCTCAACGGCGGCTGAGAGCACCTCATAGTCACTCTTGCTGCCCATCACCACGCCCACCAGCGCCTGTTCTGTCTTCTGCCCGCTCATGGGGTCATTATACGAAGCTCCATCCGCAGTGCCGCCTGGAAATGTTTAATGCCGATGCCAAGCCTCGACGGCAACTTCGATCACGGCGAATACCACACTCATCGCAGCGAGAAATCCTTTTGCGCGCTGCCAGTTCTGCTCGTGGCGATCCATGCGGCGCTCCAGCTCCGCCATTCTGCCGCCGCTGCCATCGCCCATCAGGCCGTTCATCTGCGATTTCAGCACGTTTAGATCGCTGAGCACCTGGGCCTCGAATTCATTCATCATGCGCATGTCTTATCTCTTGTCTCTGGTCTTTGATCCCTCAACGATTGATCTGTGTTTTACTGAGTGCTCAATGGAAAATTGACAAAGAGCGCCGTCGAAAACTCTGAGTAATTCGGCGGCGTCGATCCGTCGTACATCCGGATATAGAATCGATCGCTCGCCGAAATACGTGAGAATGTCAGGTTCGGCTCAGAGCCTCGCAGGACCAGGGTTGGATCCTCGCCGGGCATAAATGCAAAGTCCCGCCGTCGAATCTCGAAACCACCACCACTCGGTGGATTCACTCCGGTGTTCACCGTAATTGTGCTGCCGTTCAGCGCAGTTACACTCAGCCATTCAAGATTCGCCAGTACCGTGGGAGCGATCGCAGCCGGTAACCAGGTGTTCGCCGGCACTGACGCGCTTGTCCTAATGGCCAGATCATTGGCCCAGTCATTGGCAAACGCAATCTCGTACTCCACTAAGTCCGGATAACTGGCGTTGTAAGTCATCTTCACCGTTCGCGCGATCACCTCGGCGTTCAGGTTGGTTGAAGGCGCGTTGAGAAGCAGCGCATCACCGGGCCACACATCCGAGATAAAGCTCGTTCTATTTCCCCTGTATGTTCCACTCCAAAGGGCGCTCACGCTGGCGGCTGCCTGCTCGATCACTTCTGCGGCCGCGCGGCAATCTGCCGAGCATCGCGCCGGCGGATGCGTGACCGAGCCAATCCATGCCGCCGTACTCGGCGTTCCAGCTTGTGCCAGGGCTTGCTGACTGGCCAAGTTGACCGCGCGTCCGACGGCTCGGCCGATGGTGCGATAACTTACCGCAATCTGTTCCCCGGCAACCGGTGCACATCCGGTGTAGAACGTCAGCTTACCCGTGCGTTCCAGATGGCATTCGGCAGCCTCAGCTGTTGTACCAACTCTCCGCGTATACGCGCCGCCGTTCGGTGGAGTGCTCACCATCCATCCCGATCCGAGATTGCTTAGACTCACCGAGCGCATGGTTCCGATCATATTGATGCTGCTAACAGGAACCACCAGGCAAACGCCGGGCAAGTAGGTAAGGCCACCGTCATAAACCGTCACCGGAGTTGCTCCAACCCCATTGACAAACTCCTGTACCTCCACCTGGATCTTGCCTGGAGCGATAGGCCCTCCGCCGCCCGCGGCAATGATCCCTGAATCTCCAAGAGAGTAATAGATAGCTCCCATCCGATTACACTCCGGGCAGTGTACGCGGACGCGCAGCGTGTATTGGTTGGCAGCGTTTAAAGTAAATGGAATTCCCGCGGGAGTACCCTGCACAATCGGTTGCAACGTCACCGCTCCGGTGCCCTGTTGTGCCGTAGCCTGCAAACCCGCGATACAATTTGGCGCCGTCAACAGACTAGTGAAGAATCCGGCAAGGATGCCTGTGCTGCCTGGAGCGAGCGTTACGCCCGCAGCTTCCAGCAGCAGCGTTCCACCCATTTCAATTGGATCAAGCCATTCCAGCTGCGTCTGACCGTCAATCCCATTGCCGCCATTCATGGTCAGGCCGGCTGGACCGATCGCCAAGTACCCCGAACCGCCTGCGTCGGTCCACAGGGCCTCATTGATTTCGGGCTCATTAAACAGTTCGTTGATCATTGTGGATTGTAACGCCGCAGGAAAATACGGGGCCGCAGCCAGATTGAATTGTGTCGTCGCTCCATCGCCCAGAAAGTACTCTGTAACAAATGCGACCGGCTCGTTCTCGCCGCAGACCGTCACATCGTTGGCCAAAGCGCGCTTGACGCCCGCCGTAAAAGCCAGGTTTCCCAGGTTCAGGCTGCCGTCAGTTTCGTTCAGCGGATGAACGGTCGACTGCAGAGACGAAAGCGTGACTACGCCGTTGAGCGCGCGATATCCAGCGCGAGCCATGTTTGCCGCTTGGCCCGCGCTTTTGCTCCAGTTAGCCCCCGGTTCCGGCGTAAAGCTTCCCACAGGCATGTTCTGCGTTGTCGACCGCGCAGCAAGAGCTGCCGATCCTGTATGAGTCACAAGTGAATTGAGCAGTGTAACTGCATTGCTTTCGGCCATTCCGGCGCTCGGCGGCATCAACACCTGATCCAGCAGAATTTCATCGCTGATAGCTTGGATCGCAAGCCGGTAGCGAGGGCCTTCGAGGCCCATCCCCGCATACTCAGGAAGAGGGCTTCCCGCAATGTAACCAGTAAAGTAAGTTGTCCCGTCATCGCCCGTTACTGCGAGGGATTGAAATCGGACCGGCGCTGTTAGTCCACCACCCGCGGGCAAGCTGATACATAACTCGCAGATAGATGGCTCATTCAACTTGCGCTCAATCGTCAACGGACGCACGCCATCGAATGCAGACGTGTAATCCTGTCCCTGAATCGTGATCTTCATGGCATCTCTCTATGTCCGCTAACTTGAATCCGTGTCTTGTGACTTGGTTATTCTCCCCGAGTTATACGAGCGCATTGGCCGCGGGTAGAAAGCTCCGATAACAAACCACCCGTTCCCCATCCAATGGATCTGTGACCGGCAACGCCCGAAACTGCCCCCTGAGCAGAATCCGCGAATGCCCACTCTGATTTTTTTGATTAAGCGGCGAAATAAGTTCTTCGGCTCCCGTCATCGCCTGCAGCCTCGGATAGTGAAAGAAGATTCTTTCCCCCTGGCTGCCTTCCATCACGAACAGCGCCGACCATTCCTGATAGAAACTTCCGCCTTCCCGATCCACAAATCCGGCCACTGCCTGCGCTTTGGCGCCCGCGGCAGGCGCGCCGCCGGGTAGTGGCTCGGCCAGCGTCAACCCGGTTGCGGTCACTTGTGACACCAGCGCGACATTGAATGTCACGCGCCGCACGTAATCCACGTCCGTGATCGTTTGCCGCACGTACGCGCCCGCTACCGGCGCTCCCACATAACCGGTCTGTCCTGTGTAGTCCACGTCCACCGCAACAATCGCTCCCGGCGTGAACTTAGACGCGTCAGCCAACGCCAGCAAAATCGAGGTGCTCGTCGAACCGGTCTGCGGTGTCACTGCGGAGATTGCTTGTGCCCCGTCAGCCCCCGCGGTTGCGCCAGTCGCGGGCGCCAGAATGTTCATATGTTGCGAGCCTGTCGCCAGGCCCATGGTCAACTTCGTCCAACTCAGAAATTGAAAACTCACTTCTGCTTCCACGCTCTCGCGCACCTGCTCCAGCGCAGCGGCGGGAATTCCAGTCATCAGCGCCGACGACTTACTCGCTGCCTTGCGCACAAAATTCTCGATCCATCCGAGGCTCAGCCACGGGGCCGGCGGTGCATCGAAACTGAAGCCGCCTTGTTCCGATGGATCGAAGAGGACGGGCGTCTGCGCCACCCGATTCACCGGCGCAAAGAAAGCTCGCACCCTTCGCGTCACCGGCGCCGGATCGGAAAACCAAGTTGCGGTCATTTACTCCCCCTGCTCCTGATAGCTGTAAATCAACATCGTCGCGCTGCGGCTCAGCCGGTCGCGTTGCGTCACGATCGGCGAAAACACCGGCTCGTCCCAGAAGACCTGCGTCAACAAGGCAAGCGGCGGCGTAGTCGCGTAATTCAGCTTTGCGGTGTGAAACGGCTGAACCATGGCCATCAACTCCTGGTCCATCGCGCTCAAGGCTCGGCCGCGGTCCAGCCCGCCGAAACTCTGTGTTCCGCTGGTCTGGTAGACGACTTCACATTGCTCGCCTGTCATCGTCGATACCAGGTCCATGTCGACAGCCAGTCCCAGCCAGCGCAACACAAACACGTCGTTGGGAAGCTGGCTGAAGGGCGCTTCCGCTTCCTCTACCAGAATTCCCGGCCGCACCGCGCCGCGCACCAGGATCGTCCGCTCGGGATTGATCGCGTTCAGCCGCGTGCGCAGCGCCATATAAAAGGAATCTTTCGCATTTTGCATCACTGTTCTCGGTTCTCGGCTTTAGGTTCTTCGTTCTTAGGTGCCAGTTCTAAGTCCTTGGTCCGTGCATCTCTCACACTGCCTGCTGCTGCGTCTCGCGCAAAAGCAGCCGGTAAAGATACACCTGGCCGAACGCCTCATTCGAGGCGATCGACTCAATCAAGTAGTCCTGGCCTGCCACGGTGACCGCCAGGGTCATCGAAAAGAGAGCCTGTGCCGAAGGCAAATCGAGTGTGTTCACCTGTTGCTCCACGCTCGTGGCTGACACCAGCAGCTCCCACTTTGACTCCCCGCCTTCCTGCCAGGTCGGCCGCAGCTTCCGCATAAGCGCGGGACTCACCGGCACATCGGCGAATGTAGTAGCCACCAGCCCAACTTCCGACATGCTGGTATCTGTGTTCGTGCCCGTCACCCGCAGAAGCGCCGTAGTTCCTGCCGCGCTGCGCAGCAGCGCGTCGGCCAGCATCTGCGGCGCTCCTCTTGGATTGCGCGGCGCAGTATCGCTCATTTCTCACCTCGCATGGCTCACCCCAGCCTGTTCGCAACGTACGGATTCAGCCACGCCTGCACCGTCTCATCGATCAGCGAACTTGAGAAATACTTCATCTGCATGGTGTCGATCCTGCTCATGCTCGTGTTCAGCGACGGAGTGGCTTGTGCGTTGCGCACAATCTGCGCGCATGCCGATTTCACATCGTCGCCAATAGTCGTCAATCCAGCCGTGTAGGTCGCCTGCACTTCGTTGAACGGCAGGCCGAGAACGTTCCACGGCAGGGTCAGCTCTCCGGTGTTCGGGTCGAAGTCCACCAGTGTGGGATCGATCGTCGTCCATTGTCCCGGCAGTGCGAACGCCCACGCAATCTCCATCAAGGGCTCCTGCGGAATCTCACCGCGCCTGGGCCTCGCATATCGGCCCTCCAGGCTCACCAACGGCGTGGTTGCCGGCGCCAATGGAGCCAGCGGCAAGTAAGTCAGCCGCACCGTCTGCGCGCCCGCAGTGATGCGCAGACGCTCCGTGTACTCAATCACATTCAAATCCGGGCGCCTGCAGTAACTGTTAATCAGCGCCGTCGCCGCCGTGATCCAGTCTGCCGTAGTTCCAGCCGGTAATCCGTAATTCGGGTAATCCGCTGGCTCGAGATATGCCATCGCGTGTCCTTCCGTAAAGAGGTTCCCGGAATCGGGGGCAAGTATCAGGGGCCGGACCCGCCGGTGCATTCCTATGCGCGTGCGGGCCCGTCCGATCTCTGTTCCCTGATCACCGTCGTTGTTTACCGATCCACCAGCACTTGGTAGTGCGCGAAGTTCGCACCCTTCACCACTGGAGCGCCGAACTTGACCGCGACATACTGATGGGTCAGTGAGCTCGGCAGTCCAAGCTGGAATACGCGTGGCGTCGGGTCGCCTAACCAGTGATACTCAATCAGGTCCTCGGTCACGATGTAGGCCGGAAGCACCGCATTGCCCGTCCCCGGTGTGCCCGTATAGGACAAGCTCCAGTCGGGGATCAAGGGCAAGTCGCCGGCCTGCGTGGAAAGCATCTTCACGCGGAATCCCCCGGTAATCTGATCGGTATTCAGAACTACGTTGTACTCCGACTTCATCTCCTGGTCGATCAGGTCCAGGAGCACCGGGTTGGCGTAGATTGCGGTCGGCCGCACATGATAGCCGTTGTTGGCCACCATCTGCGCCACCGTAGTCTTCATCGTGTCCACGATCTTCATTGAAGTGGTCACGGTCACCGAGTTCCCGCCGGCCGCGATCTGTGCAGCGCAGCCCATGTACTGCGTGGTCGTCGGCGCGCTCAGGCTCGTGTCGTTGCCGTTCCACAGCGCCACGTCGTGTGCCACCATCACGCCGCTCACCGTATCCACAAGATCCTTGGCCTGCAGATAGGCGAATTGCTTCTGTTGGTCGCCGAGCTCGATGTCGAACAGGTTGTAATTGATCTGCGCTACAACCGCTTTCAGCGGAACGCTCAGCTCGATCCGAGTCGGGCTTACCACCGTGGGGTTGATGCTGCGCGGATTCACAAAACCGGCCGTTCCCGGATTCGGAATCGCCGTCTCTTCAAAGAAGCGCGATGGATGTCCGGTCGCCGGAACCTGCTTGATGCGCTGCCCGAAGGCGCTCGACCGGCGGCAAATGTCGAAAATCTCCGTCTGGTACAGCGGAACTTCGATGGCGCCCGGCCCGATGTAATCTGCTGCCGCATGAATGTCTGCAAAGGTTGCGTTCATAAGTTCTCTCCGCCCCTCCTTGGGGCTTGGTTCAGCTGCTAGCGGCTAGCTTCTAGCTCCTAGCTCGTTTCCGCCGGAACCCGGCTTGGTTACATGCTTCGGCAGGTAAGTTCCGATAACTTCTCATCGGAGCCCCTTTCCGGCCGCAGTTGCCCTTAGCGTCACTGGGCCTTTAGCTAGTAGCTGGAAGCTAGTAGCTAGAAGCTGCATTTACGCGATCGCGCCTGCCCGCAGCAGCTGCGTCTTCACCGCAATGCGCTGCTCCAGGCTCAGTCCTGACAACGCCGCATCGAGTGCCTTCACATCTACCGGGCCTTCGCCAATGCCATGCTTGGCCAGCATCTCGGCGGTAGCGGCGGACATGGTGCGGCGCAGCGGGTTCAGCACGTTTTGTGCTGAAGCTGCCTTCACCTCGGCCAGTTCCCGCTCCACTGCGGCCAGCTTTTCAGCCAGCTCTGTTTCGCGCCGGCTCTGTTCCACCGTGGCCGTGATCCTCTCCACCTCGCCGGAGAGCGCGGTCGCCGCGGCGACGCGCTCTTCCATCAGGCTCAACGCCTTTTCGAGCGCTGCAGCAGCAGCCTCCAGCCGCTCAACCATGTTTTTCTCTTGTTGTTCCATGTCCTTCCTTTCTTTTCCCGGGATTACACTCCAACAATCGGTCCCCACTTCAACAAAAAAGGCCCCGTTTCCGGAGCCTTACTTACCGACTTACCAGTCTGCTAACTTGCTGACTCGCCGACTTGCTAACTTGCTGTCTTCTCCCTAACTCGCCATCCTGAAGCTCGTCGCCCTGTAAGCCGCTTTGTCTCGCAGCAGAATCGCCGCTCCGGTAAAAGTTACGCGGGTCAGCTTCCATATCTCGGCCCTCATATCTTCCACGCGCGCATCGGCCAGCTCGTAACTCATGCCCAGCTTCTCCGGCGCGTGTGCCGCAATGGCGCGAGTAACCTCGGGAAAATCGCGGGCGTAGAGGTACCCTCGAACTACCAGCCGTGGCCCAATCACATTGGCCTCGGTCAGCAGGCCGATCTTGCGCTGCGCGTCGTGGCCGTCCCATCCCGGCCGATAATCCACGGCCATCCCCACCAGCGAGGGCAGTGCCTTCTCCGCCGCATCACGCGTAAGCATCACACGATGCCCGCGCGCCCCCGCCGGCGCCTTATCGCTGGCCGCGTTCACCACCGTCAACACCCCCTCAAACGGCACCCGGTTTGGATGATTGTCCACATGAGGAATCTTTACCGCCATCGCTTCCAATCGCATCTGCTCGCTCCGCTCTCTCAGCTTTCAGCCGTCAGCTGATCGCTGCGCCCCTGTTCTCTACTCGCTGACCCCTGACACCAGTTCCCTGACACCTGCATTCAGCGGCGCCAGTCCCCGCATCGCCCGCACCTCGTCGATGGTGAGCACCCCGGCCTGCAGTAGTTGAACCTGCACCTGCAACTCGGTTTGCTCGTCCCGCGCGCTCAACTCGTTAAACGCAAACTCGAACTCGCGCCAGCCGATGCACTTGGCGAATAGATCGCGTGTAATGTGCCCAGCCAGCAGCATCGCCAGCGGCGAGATCGCCCCGCGAAACGCTTCATCCGCCATCTCCGAGGCCGTCGACTGGTTCACGTCCGCCTCCAGGCCCAGCATCAGAGGCGGCAGACCGAAGGCGTTGGCCACCATCCGAATCAAAAACTCCTGCCATTGCAGCCGAAGATCGGCGTCCGTGCCCTGCGCAAAGCGCAGCACTTCCGGCTTCTGCTCGGTCGAAATCAGCGGCACGCGTCCGGTGCCCTCGATCTCGTCCTGCCACCAGCGAATCAGCCGGTCGTGCTGCACGGGTGTCGCTTCGTTCAGCCACAGCGCGTACTGCGCCACGGAGTTCGCCGCAAGTTTGCCCGCGAACCGATGCGCGCTCAGGAACTGGTTCACCGTCTCGAACGCCACCTCCAGAGGGCCCAGCCCGAACGGAGTAAAGCTCCGCGGGTTCATGCGCACATACATCAATTGCCGGTCCAGCAGCTCCACCGCGGCCGAGTCCAGCTGTCCCGGCACCGCCTGCGCGTAGCGCGGCGTATCCTCACCGCCGTCCCACCTCGCGTTAATGCGGATCGACGCTCCATCCACCGGCCACAACATCGCCGGCCGCTCCGGGTCGCCGGTCGGCTCCATCTCGATGGCCCCGAAGCCGCCCGTGAGCGCGTCTTCGATCGCCTGCTCCATCAGGGTGCGAAAGCTGTCGGCCGGATTCGGCTCCTCCAGCATGCGCCGCAGCGCCCGCAGCTTCCGCCCCGCAAAGGCCACTTCCTCCGGCCTCACGCCGCGCCGCACCCGCACCTGCCAGTCCATGGCCGCGATGCGATCCTTGATCACGTTGATCGCTCGCCGCACCAGCGGCGTCTCCGCAAACCGGCGCAGGTTCATCGGCGTCGGCTTGGGCAGATGCTTGCCTGGAAACTGCACCGGACTGAAAATCGCCGGCAGAGCCAGCGTTTTGCGCTCCGCCTCGGCTTCCAGCTCCACTGCCCGCGCCTCGCCACTCTGCGTTCCCTTGCGCGCCTGCCGCCACATCTCCCGCAACTGTTCGCCTACTCTCACATGCACCTTCCTTCACAGCGGTTCCGCAATCGCGACACCCACATTCGTGATCGCCAGGTGGCTTTTTCATCGAGAAAAAGCTCCCTCGCACGTCAACGGCGTGGGCACTCGAGCTATGGAACCGCTCGAAAAAACAAAAGGCATGGCCATGGGCCATGCCTTTTCTGTCACTCTGTCGGCTCTCAGCCTTCAGCCTTGAGCCATTCCCGAAGCCGATTCGGCTTCATCGCTCCCGGCCGCGCCTGCTGAAACCGCTGAATTCCACCAACACGATCCATCGTACCGCGAAGCCCAATAATGTTCGGCAAACTTCAGAAAAATATTTTCAAAATTATTTTCGTCTCGAGATGCTCAACCATCTCGCACAAAACAAAAGAACTATTCCGCAGAGCGCGCTACCTGAACCTCATTGGATCGGCGCCATCTTCTCGTCGCGCCTCTTGACAAGAATCCCTGATAGGCCAGAAAACCCATTCCGTCCAATGTTAAAACGCAGAGTTGAGGGTGCCGTGGAATGCCCGATCCCTGACGCCCGTTCCCTGTTGCCCGTTCCCTGATCCCGTCTTGGTTACAGGTTCAGCTCGCGCCGCGCAGTCTCCGCCACGCGGCCCATATCCGAGGTCGTAAGCACGCGAATCCGGTGCTCCTCCATCGTCTCGACCCCAAAGCGGTAAAGCTGCAGCCGCTCTGGTTCCTCATCGGTCGCTCCCACCCGCGCCGCCGGCTCAATCACCGCTGTCAATTCCAGGTCTGCTTTCTCCACGCGTTCCACCCCGGAACGCAACGCGGCGGCTGAAAACGCCAGCACTTTGGCCATCTCCAAACCGGGATCGAAGCTCACCGCGTGAAACATCTTTACGATTCCGTTGGGCCGGTACCCCACGTCGATGTGCAGCGGATCGCCTGGCCGCGTGTACTCCGACGCTGCGATACGCTTTCTTAAGAAATCCCACACTCCGGCGTGCTCGAACTCCGCGCGCATTCGCGCCTGAATCGCGGCGCGTCCGCCCAACCTTGGCGTTCGTTCCCGCGCCCGAGTTTCCACGTAAAGCTTCATCAGCTCTTCCATGCCGGCGGGCAGGCTTTCGGCCAGATAAGCCTTGGGCTCGGTCATCTGGACGTTCAGCGAGAGCGATTCTTCGAGTATCCGCATCAGCCGCCCTCCCGCCTCGCCTTCTTGAAGCCTCAGCCGCAGCTCGCCTTCCATGCCTTCCAGCAGTGCCGTGTCGGCATCGGGATCGAGACAGCGCACCCGCCGCCAGTCTCGCGTAAAGCGCACTTCAATCTTTCCCGGCCTCACGTTCCCAGGCTCAACGTTCCCGAGCCCGCTTTTCACCGGTTCGCCGTTCCCAGTCCCGGCCGTTCCAGACTCGCGCCTTTCTGGCGCGGCTTTCTCACTCTGGTCCGCTGTTGGGGTCTCGCGCAGGATCACGCCGATATGCACACACTCGTTCCGCACTGCGTCCGGCACATACCGGAGCAGCCGAAACTCGCACGCACGCCGCTCGATTCCGCCCATCATTGCCTCAGATTTCAGCCCTCAATTCACCCTCATCGTACCCCATCTCTCACCCCTCCACTCCACCTCCGCCCCCTCTTTCTCCTCCATCCCCCATTTCGGAAACGGCTTCCGATCCGATTTCCCAAACGCCTCCACCAGTTCCCGAATCCGGCTCTGCCGCTGCAGCAGCTTCTCCACCAGTCTCTCCATCTCCGCCTGGTCGCCCCCGTACCATTCGGGAGGCACGACATTGGCCACTTCCCACACTTTCTCCGCCGGCATGGTCTCCAGCCGCGTCAGCCACGGCTCAAAAGATTCCCAGCCGGTAATCCCCAGGTAAACATCGTTCCGGTAGTACACGCCGCGCAGGGGAGCATCCTCAAAGCGCCACTCTCCCGCATGAAAGCAGTAGCCGAAGTCAATGAAAACGGCCTTGTATCTTCGCTCGCGCTGTTTTCGAGCGAAAACCGCCTGCCGCCCGTTGGCGTTACCCGTCCATTTGTCGAGCGCCAGGATGCCGGCGAATTCGCCCAGATTCTTAAGCTCCAGCAACTGCTCCGCGGGCAGGAAATCCACGACCTGCCCCGGCATCGTGCCTCCGGCAAAGCGCGATCCGAATTGCAGCCCCGGCTCGCAACGCACGTGGGTCCGCCCCAGGTCGATCTCGAGTTCCGGCGTGTTTTCCACGAGCCAGGGCGACACTTCCACCAATTCGGTCCCCGGCACGGTCAGTCCCGCTGCCGCCGCCAGACGCGACGCCATCAGTTCGTTGGCCAGCACCCGCGTATGCTGCGGGTTGTTCTTGAATTTCACCACGTAGACGTGACCGTCCGCGCCCAGCATCAACTGGCCCTGCGCGCCGCCCCGCATGCGCCGGATCTGCTGCACCGCCAGAACCGCCAAGCTTTGTCTCCTGATTCTTTCTCGAATTCTAAAGCAGCCTTTAGCTCCGCCGCCGTTCGCTCCGCCGAAACTCGTTCCCAGTTCCCTAATCCCTAATCCCTATTCCCTATTCCCTATTTTAATTGTCATCCGCTTGGCTTCTTCCTCGCCGTCCAGCACCCGAAACACGCCCTCGGCCAGCGCCCGCAGCTCGTCTTCGCCCGGATAAACCGCCACCGATGCAATCCAATCAATGTAGCCGCGCAGCTTCGCCACCATCCGGTCCGAATGCGCCATGCCGCCGGTCACCAGCACGGCGTCCACCTTGCCCCCATCCACCCCTCCTCGTAGCGCCGCCGCCATCGCGCCCGTTTCTTTTCCAATTTGGTAGGCCATGGCTTCAACCACCGCCGCGGCCTCGCCGTCGCCCGCGTCGATTCTTCGCTCCACTTCCATCAGGTCCCGCGTGCCCAGGTAGGCGAATAGGCCTCCGTCCCCGAAGACATGACGGTCGAGTTCACTCTCCGTCATCTTCCCGCTGAAGCACAGCTTGATCAGTTCCCGCACCGGCAACGAACCCGTGCGATCGGGGCCGAACGGCCCTTCTTCAATCGAGTTGCTGTCGATCATGCGCCCTCCGCGATGCGCCGACACCGTAATTCCGCTGCCCATGTGCACCACGATCAGCCGCATCTCCTCATAGCGCCGCCCCAGCCCGCGCGCATAACGCCGCGCCACGGCCTTGGTGTTCAGCCAGTGCCCGATCGAGACGCGCTCGATCAGCGGCGAACCAGAGAACCTGGCGCAATCCTGCCACTCGTCAACCGTCACCGGATCCACGACGTACGCATCCACTCCTGCCGCCCGCGCAAACCTGAGCGCCAGCACCGCGCCCAGGTTCGACGCATGCTCCCCGCGCCGCGCCCGCCTCAGTTCCTCCACCATCGCGTCGTCCACCAGATACGTCCCGCATTCCATCGGCGGCAGCAATCCGCCGCGTCCCGCCACCGCCGCCCAGCACTCCGCGCCTTTTCCTTTCGGAGTAAATCCGGCCTCGGAAAGCGCCGCCCCGATCTTTGCCGCGCGATACTCCAGCCGATCCAGCATCGGCTTCCCCCGGAACCGCTCAATCTCGTCGTCCCCGTGGTGAATATTGCGCGACATCTCTTCGCCCGCGCGCATAAAGATGCCGAACTTCGTCGACGTCGTTCCCGGGTTCAGGACCAGCACCCTCTCGTTCCCGCCGCTCAATCTCCACCTCGCAGTCGGCCCCATTGCGGCATTGAGTGTACCCCGCCTTTCGGTCCCCGCGCTGTGTCCTCCGCCAGTCCCCGTAAGCCATTCAGGCGATTCGTCTTGACCATTGAGTACCGATGATTCCCCTGTCCCTCAACCGAATCCGTGCTACACTGACTGTAATCGTAGAATTCGATTTGAAGTTCTTGCCTGTTCCGGTTACCGCCTGCACGCAACACTCCACATTGTATTCAGCGGTAATTCAGTAATTTGAGGAGCAACACAATGGAACAAGGCACAGTGAAGTGGTTCAATGACGCAAAAGGTTTTGGATTTTTGAGCCGTGAAAATGGCGAGGACGTCTTCGTCCATCACACCGCCATCAAGTCCACCGGTTTCCGGTCCCTGCAGGAAGGCCAGCGCGTCCAGTTCGACGTCACCAAGGGCCCCAAGGGCTGGCAGGCTGAAAACGTTCAGGTCATCTAAGACAGATGCCTGAAACGGTCCGGGACTGAGCACAGATCCGGAACCCAAAAAAGTTCAGAACCACGAACAAGTTCAGAACCAGAAACACCAAGAGGGACGGCGAATCTGCCGTCCCTCTTTTGCTTTCCCTATTCCGTGATCCCTTTTCCAGGTCTCTCTTACGCCGCCGGTTTCAACTTCTCAGCAGCCTTCGGATGCAGGCCCCCCTCGGGAAGCGCATGGTCCCCCAGGTAGAGCAACACATTGTTGATGGAATCTTCGAAGCGCGAACCCGATTTGTGCGTGATTCTCACGCCCTTTGAAACCAGTCGGCAAACTTCAAAACGATTCATTCCTCGCGCCAGCGCGCGGTGTACCTGGTCAGAACGCATACGAGACTCCCGCCGAACAAGGTGATTGTTGCGTGGAAGTGCGGGGCTCGTCAGAAGCATCCAGTTAGCCGGAGCCGAGCAGGCTACAACCGGTCTCATCAATGCCACTGCTGCATTATGAGCACGTGTGGGACCCGACAACGAGGCGGGGCCCAGGAATCGACCAACCTGCCAACGTTGTTTTATGAGACCGGTCCCAGGCACTGTGTCGGTCTGTCTTCATTGTACGCTGCAATGGCTTGCCGCGCCGCGCATCCGCTGCACCCAGCAGCGCGCCGCGTCGATGCGCTTTCACCTGCCCGTATCCGCCTGTTAACATTGATCTCTTGAAAGCCCGTGCTGCGGGCGCACTCAAACACATTCGACGGAAAGAGGTCAACGTGGCCGACACCACAAAGATCAAAGACAAGGCCGAGCGCAAAAAGCTCAAGCGCACGGCGCGCAAGAAAGCCGCACCCAAGGCCAAACGCACCGCCCCCCGCGGCTCGCTCAAGAAAAAAGTGAAGAAGATGGTCCGCGGCCAGTCCAAACGCTAAAAGCAGCCACTAGCCTTTAGCTGCTAGCTTCTAGCCTCAGCGCGCTGGAACCCAAGTTCCGTTTCAGCACGAATAGCTAGCGGCTAGAAGCTAGAGGCTAGAAGCTGCATTGAGGAGGCTCCGCACTGCCAAGTCAACTGCTTGCCCGCAAGTCGATTGACAAGCTCATCAGCGACTCCGAGGAGCCAGAGCATGCGCTGAAGAAGTCGCTCGGCCCCTGGTCGCTTACCGCGCTCGGCATCGGCGCCGTCATCGGCTCGGGCATCTTCACCGTCATCGGCACCGCCATCTCCGGCGAGCAGCTGCCCAACGCCACCATCGCCGACACCCCGCTCATCCACTACGTCATCACCCACACCGCGCTCGCCGGACGTCCCGGCGCCGGCCCCGCCATTGCGCTCTCCATGATTCTGGTGGCCTTCGTCTGCGCGCTCACCGGCCTTTGCTACGCCGAGCTGGCCTCCATGATCCCCATCGCCGGCTCCGCCTACACCTATACCTACGCCACGCTCGGCGAGCTCATTGCCTGGATCATCGGCTGGGATCTCATCCTCGAATACGCCGGCTCCAACATGAGCGTCAGCGTCGGCTTCGCCGCCCATATCGTCGACCTGCTCGACTGGTTCGGCCTCCATCCTTCCGCTCGCTGGATCTCGCCCGCCTATCTTCCCTCCGGCCTTCAGGACCTCGCCGGCAACAATATCTACAACCCCGGCTGGCACTTCGGCTTCAATATCCCCGCCTTCCTCATTGTCTTGATCATCACGGTGATCCTGGTCCGCGGCATCCGCGAGTCCGCTTCCACCAACAACATGATGGTCGGCTTCAAGCTGGTTGCCATCCTCATCTTCGTCTTCGCCGCCATCGGTTTCATCCATCCCTCCAACTGGCATCCCTTCATGCCCAACGGCTGGTCAGGCGTCCTCACCGGCGGCTCCATCATCTTCTTCACCTACATCGGTTTCGATTCGGTCTCCACCGCCGCCGAAGAATGCCGCAATCCCCAGCGCGATCTGCCCATCGGCATCATCGCTACGCTCGTCGTCTGCACCATTCTTTATGTCGCCGTCGCCATCTGCTTAACGGGGCTCGTCCCCTGGCAGTCCATGGTCGGCGACGCCGCGCCCGTCGTCAACGCGCTTAAGAAGCTCTCCATACTGCCCGGCGGGCATCCCCTCTATTGGATCCGCCTTATCGTCCTGCTCGGCGCGCTCATGGGCATGATCTCTTCGATCCTCGTTTATCAAATCGGCCAATCGCGCGTCTGGTTTTCCATGTCCCGCGACGGCCTTTTGCCCAAGGTCTTCTCCAACGTTCATCCGCTCTTCCGCACCCCCGCATTCTCCACCTGGGTCGCCGGTATCGTCGTCGCCATTCCCTCCGGCCTCTTCGACATCGGCACTCTCGCCGACCTTTCCAACATCGGCACCCTCTTCGCCTTCGTCCTCGTCTCCATCGGCGTCATCGTCCTGCGTTATCGCGACCCTCACCGCCGCCGCGGTTTCGTTGTTCCTTTCGGCCCCATCATCCCCGCGCTCAGCGTCATCTTCTGCTTCCTGCTCATGGCCGGGCTGCCCATCATCACCTGGTATCGATTCCTCATCTGGCTCGTCATCGGCCTGTTCATTTACTTCTTCTACAGCCGCCACCGCTCCGAGTTCGCATCGAAGAACCAGAACCAAACGTTGTCATCCTGAGCGACCGGAGTTGCACCATCTTGGAAATGTCCTCCTGAGCGACCCGGGCTGCATCACCTTGGAAGTGTCAT
Organism: uncultured Acidobacteriaceae bacterium; assembly: GCA_963828325.1. Taxonomy (GTDB): domain Bacteria; phylum Acidobacteriota; class Terriglobia; order Terriglobales; family Acidobacteriaceae; genus Telmatobacter. Next base: position 233,048 of record CAWHEK010000029.1, on the reverse strand, counting down.
CCTGAGCGAGCGCAGCGAGTCGAAGGACCTGCATTTAGAATTCTGATCGATGGAGCATTCGTCCCGCCCCCGAGCCTTGAAACGGTACCCATGTCGCTAAACCGCTAACTCGCTAACTTGCTAACTTGCTGACCCACTATGAAAACCTGGCACAAAGCCGCCCTCATCACTCTCATCTCGCTTGCCATCGGCGGCATCTATCTCTTCTCGGTCTTTGAGCATCGTCGCAATCCCGGCATCCTCCCGCAAACAGCTCCTGACCAAAACCTAACCCCAGACGATGTCGCCATCGTGCGCATGAAGTTTCCAACCTCCTTCGATGACGTCCTCAAGCTCCAAAACACCAGCGTCTGGATGAAGAACGGCTATACCATGCCCTACTTCCCCTACAAATCCGGCCATATCGACTTCACCAAAGATCAGGGAAAAATTCCGTCGGCCCAGCAACTCGACATCAAGAAAGTCATCAAAGCCATCCCGCCCGAGCAAATCGACGACGGAATCTCCCACGGCACGCGTCAGGCCTTCGCCATCTTCGCGCTACCGCAAAGCCCCGACCTCTACGCCATCGTCATCGGCGCCATGGACGGCAGCCAGGAAGAATATTTCTCCGACGTGCTCTTTTATTACGATGACCCGCACAAAATCTACGACAACTGGCCCGCCAACATCTGGGCCGCCGTCGACGCGCATCAGGTTATACCGGGAATGAACGAGCTCCAGACCCGCATGTCCATCGGCCAAGATCAGCATGTTGACGATGCCGACGAAGGCACCCGCACCATCACCTACAATCAAGCGGGCAAAAAATGGACCATCACCTTCGTCAACAACAAAGCCACCAAAATCCAAGCTCAATAATGTATCAGTCATCCTGAGCGAGTCCCGCCTACCGGACGAGCCGAAGGATCTGCGGTTGCTTTTTGGCTCCCCGCCCGCCACACTAAACTTAAATTATGACCGCGATCCAGTCCTTCATCCGCCGCCTGCCCAAGGCCGAGCTGCACCTGCATCTCGAAGGAACCATCGCGCCCACCACTCTTGTCGAGCTCAGCGCCCGTCACGATGCCGCGCCTCTCACACATCACGACGCCGAAGCGCTCTATCGCTTCACCGACTTCACCGAATTCATCGAGTCCTTCAAAGCCGTCACCCGCCGCCTGCGCGACCCCGAAGACTACGAGATCGTTGCCTGGCACATGATGGAGCGACTTGCCGCGCAGGGCATTGTCCACGCCGAGGTCTACATCTCCGTCGGCGTCATCTATATGTGGCGCAACTTCGATCCCCGCTGCTTCGAGCCCATTTTCGAGGGTCTGGAACGCGCCCGCGAGCGCGCCGCGCGCGAGCTCGGCCTCTCCCTCTACTGGATCTTTGACGCGGTCCGCCACTTCACCGTCGAAGAAGCCGATCGCGTTTTCCGCAAAGCCGCCGAGATGCGCGAATTCTACCCCTCCATCATCGGCGTCGGTCTCGGCGGAGACGAGAGAAGAACGGGTTCAGCCCCCTTCCGTCATCTCTACGCGCGTGCTCAATCTGCCGGCCTGCGACTCACCAACCACGCTGGCGAAACCACTGGCCCCGAAGCCATCTGGGAGGCGCTCTCCATCGGCTCCGAGCGCATCGGCCACGCCCTGTCCGCTATCCAGGACGAGAACCTCCTCCAGGAGTTAAAAGCGCGGAGCGCCGGCCTCGAGCTCAATCCCAGCTCCAATGTCCGTACCGGCGTCTGCCCATCCTTCGCCGCCCATCCCCTCCGCCGTTACTTCGATCGCGGCCTTCTCGTCACGCTTAACTCCGACGATCCCGCCTTTTTTGCCTCCGACCTCGCCAACGAGTTCCTCCTCGCTCATACCCAACAGGGATTTACCCGCGACGAGCTTCGCCAATTGGCCGCCAACTCCTTCCGTGCCAGCTTCCTTCCCGAAGCGGAAAAAGCCTCATGGTTGGCCCGAATTAACACTTTCGCGTAAGGTACTTCCGTGTTTTTCGCGCCGGGCTCCGCGCGAGTTCCACCCGACCTGCGCTATCATGTGAGCGTGGGAGGCTTGAGTTCGATGTCCGCCGATCGTGAATCTGAATTGCTCATTCCGGAATCACCCGCAGAGGGTAAAACCGGTTCTAGTGCCTTGAAGGTAATCACCTGGTTCTCTGTCGGCATCGCCGTTGCCGCCGTCGGCATCTACGTCGGCGCAGAACTGCGCAACCGCTACCGCTTCAAAAAGCGCACTCCCTACGACTTTTATTCCAACGCCGGCTCGCAGCAGGCCAGCGAATTTGGAGTAGGCATCTAACGCCGGCGCGTAAATAGAAAGAGCGCGGCTTTGCGCGCTCCAGTCAGTCGGTTTCACGACATGCCGCCCTCGGGCGGCATGTTTGCTTTCAGGCTGAGCACGCCTTAATCATTGCCCCAAAATCCGCACCAAAAATAAGCAGCGATCCTGACAGAATGCAGTCATCCTGAGCGAAGTCCGCCGTGGCGGACGGAGTCGAAGGACCTGCATTTGGGATGTGCGAAGTGCGGGACGAACCTTGGAGACACCGACCTACCGTCTCAGCCGCGACAGCAAATACAAAACCACCGACAGCACAACGCTGATCAGTATCGAAGTCCCCAGCGGAAAATAGAACGTAATATTTTTGCTCTTATACGAAAGATCGCCCGGCAATCGTCCCAGCGGGAGACCCATCCGCGCCGCCAGCAAAATCCCTCCGCCAATCAGCGCCAGCAGCAGCCCAAGTCCCAACAGCATTTTACCCAGATCTTGCACCGGCCCCACCATAGTCCCGCAGTCCCGTAGTCCTTTAGTCCTTTAGTCCCTTAGTCCCGTAGTCCCTTAGTCCCGCAGTCCCGCAGTCCTTTAGTCCCGCAGTCCCGTAGTCCTTTAGTCCCGCAGTCCCGCAGTCCCGTAGTCCCGTAGTCCCTTAGTCCCGCAGTCCCGCAGTCCCGCAGTCCTTTAGTCCCGCAGTCCCGTAGTCCTTTAGTCCCGTAGTCCTTTAGTCCCTTAGTCCCGCAGTCCCGTAGTCCCTTGTTCCCTTGTTCCCTTGGTCCCTGCTCTTATCACTTCGTCCCGATCAACCGGATCCTGGCTGTGAACGCTCGTCCCTCAAGCTCGCTGAAGGTTCCGAACTCCGGCGAATCGACCACCGGATTCACGACCGCCGGATCCCCCGCGTTCGTCGCGTTCTGCATCACGCCGCGCAGTCCCCAGTACTCTCCGCGAAAGTGAAACTTCCATTCGAGCCCTGGGCTGAAGTTCACGAAATTCGGAAACCGCTGGCCCCCCGCCGCGCCCACCACTTGCTGCGCCGCATTCACGGCTGTGTACGGGAATCCAGTATGCTCATCCAGCAGGTACACCAGGTCCCAGCGCTTCCTCAGTATTCTGAGCGGCACCGGCAGCCATCCCCACGAAATCACGCGGTTCGGCACGTCCCACGGCAGCGGCCCGCTTTGTTGCGCGCCCAGCGGCGACGGAGTCGGCAGATAGCCGAGCGCCGCATTGGTCCGCGCCGAGGAATGCGTGTAAGCCACGTACACGGTGTAATCGCTTCCAAATTGCTTGCGCGCGTCGAACTCCTCTGAGCTGTAGCGATCAAGGCGATTGTTGGTCAACAGATACGCACCGGCCATGGCCGTCGGCCGCGTCAGTGCGAATGTGAACACATCCGATGTCTGCTTCTCAGTAAAGTTGGCTCCGGCGAAAATCGACCATGGCAGCTTCCGCTCTAACCCCACGCTCCAATTCAAGCCGCGCGGCGCTCGCAGCAATCCGTCATCCGCCGCAAACGTTGACTCCTCGGCCGGGCCGGTCGGTGTCACGCCGTCCGCCTCGTAATACGTGTCGTAGCGAATGCCCGCATGCGCCTGCGCCAGATCGTACAAATACATGTGCTCGTAATAGAGCCCGATCCCGGCTGAGATCTTCGTCGAATTCTTGTCTCCCGGCGGCGCGTAAACCACAGCCAGCCGCGGCGCGATCAGAGGCCTCCGCACAATCTCGTCCCAGTCGAATCGCAGCCCCGGCTCAACCAGAAAACCACGACTCCAGCCCTTGGCCGGCTGCCATCTGTCCTGCACATACGCGCCGATCTCGCCGTTGTGCATGGTGAATGCCGGCGCCGGCGCAAACACACTTTGCCGCTCGAGCGTTCCGTCCTCGCGCAGATAACTCACCGGCGTCCGCGTCTGTCTTTGGTCATAGGCGATGTGATCCACGTCCAGCCCCGCCTTCACATCGTGCCGTCCGAGCCACTGCCGCGGCGGCAAATACAACGTCGCGGTCCCCTCCAACCGCTGCGATCGTCCGCTCAGATTCTCGAAGTAGCTTCCCTGCGTCTGTTCAGGCGTGTACTCGTAGGGCGTGCTCCCGTGCGGCTCGTATCCATCGCGAATGCTCACGAACCCCACACCCAGATCCAGCAGCGCTCCTCCGCCAAAACTTTGCTGATCGCGCACGTATGGCATCCACGCGATCGTGTTGCGCTTCACCGTGCTTTCTTGCGGCGTAAGCGATGAAATCCCGTCATACGGCGAATGGTAGTTGTTGTAGAGCAGGCCGCCGGTCAGGATGTTCGCCTGGGTCGCATTCACCTGTACCTTCGCCAGGTTGCTTCCGCGAACCAGTTCGTCAGTATTTGCACTGGCCGGCAGCTCGGAGATATAAATGTTGTCCCACTCCGTCTCCACGCCGTCGTACCACCACGCATGATCGCGCTTCAGCGGTCCGCTGAATGTAAAGCGCGGAACAAACTTGTCGAAATGGAGTCCATTCAGCTCGCGGAACGATGGGATGAAATCCGTCGCATTGAGGCGGAACTTGTTGTCACCCATTCCCGTGTAGAAGGCAATTACGCCGCCCGTTGCCCGCCCGAATTCAACCGGATAGCGCGTGCTCTCCTGATCGATCGTCCGCACCGCATCCGTACTCACCCGCAGGCTCAGCGAGCCGCCTACAGGCGAGCGGATGTCGAACCCATCCATTGTGTCCAGCGTTTCCCACGTCTCCGAACCGGCCACATGCACCTGTCCCGTCTCGTCCTGCACCACGCCGGGATTGAAGGGCAGCAGATTGCGAATGTCGCGCGAAGTCGGATAGGGAATGTTCACAATCTCCGGCGTATTCATCGCGCTCTGGTCGGAGACCTGCTGGGTATCGATGCCCGGCGTCGACGCCGTAACGTCCACCTGCTGGCGGACAATCTGCTCGTGCGCCAGTAACACTCTCACACTGTTTTGATCGGGGCCGACGCCGCTCTCATCGGCCTTATAGAATCCCGCCTTCTCTACGATGATCCGGTACGGCTCGCCTTGCCGCAGCGTGTACTCGCAATTTCCTGCGTAGTCAGTCCACAACCGCGCCGGCTCCGCTCCCGGCTCATCGATCGTTACCTGGGCGCCCTCAATCGCTTGGCCATTTTCGTCGACCACTGTCACTAAAACGCGCGCGTCATTCGCCTTTGGCTGGCCAGCTGCGAACCCGGCTCCAATCCCCCACGCGACCGCCGTCCAGCTCACAAGAAGCAACCCATTCGCAACCCGCCGGATGAAGTCGCAGCGTAGCATCGTAAGCCGGAACTCGCCCAGCACCCTTCGCATTGCCGTCAGTATATCCCCGGCTGATTCGTCGCAATTCATATGCAGTCATAGATGGGCGGCCGAGTCCGACCTGTGCTTCGATGGGCAAAGAATGATGACTCGCGGCCGCATTCGCCTGAGACCACGCCGTCGCCCTGTTACACAGGCACGGAAAACGCTGGAGCATGAGAGCGGCAACGGACAACCTTGGCCAGCTCATCTTTCCCTGGAACGGGCAGAGCTTTCAACATTCGAACAGCGAGAAATTCTTGCGGCGAAGCGGTCGAGCCGGCAGCATCTCTAAAGCTTGGAAGAGATGCCTCGTCTTTATGCGCTGGCCAACGAAACTTCTCGATCTGCCTCATGGTTTGGCGTTTCAGCCAAAGATCCCGCGTCCTTCCATTCTCGACGAGGGGCCGTGCTCCGCAGGTATACCCAGAGATAGAGAATTCCTGTCGCCAGTAGGATGGGCGCGGCGGGCCGCAGCAAAAACAGGTCGAGCAATTTTCCCGCGAACCCGGTCACGTGCCCATGCAAACTTCTGTCAATCAACATGAGAATCGTCGATGGGATGTCCGCGGTAACCACGAGTGCGGCTGTATTCAGCAATCCCGCAGTCCACTTCAAAGGCCCGCCGCCGGCCCAGAGCATGGCGCATGCGGGGACAGTAAGGAGCAGGAGTTTGGCATCGTGCAGCCGATGGTAGACCGGCAGCATCGAAAGCGCCGCTATGGCCGCAAGCGCGAACCATGCGTTCGACTGCGAGAACCGCGCCCGGAGAATTCGCACTGCGCCGAGCAACAAGAGGACACCGCACACCAGATAGGTGACCGTGTTGTAGATCCGTGGATCGTCGCGGAAGATGGCGATCGGCGATTGCAGGTTGACCACCATATCGGTGCCGCGGAAAGTCTCGGTCGAGGGCCCGGGGTCGTTGATGCCGCCTTGCGCTGCGCCTGCCTGCACGTTGGAATGCAGCTCCTGCGCCCAATGCGGCGCGACATGAGAAACCCAAAGGACCGACGGCAAAATCAGCACGCCAACCACCAGCAGAGTCTGCAGAGCGCGTTTCCGATAGGCGCCGCCGGCCAATAGGAAGTAAAGCCAGACTAGCCCTGCGTCATGGGGCTTGAGTGCAAGGGCGACCGCCATGCAGAGAATGCCCGCCGCCACATACCGCTCCTTGAGGAAACACCACACCGCCGCAATGCAGAGACCCACCGCGATTCCCGCGGTGTTACCCAGCTCAAGCACGTACACGCTGTTGATCAGCACAAAGCAGATGAGCAGAGGCGCGAACCTCGGCGCACTGCCCCCCGCGGCGTTCCACATCAGGAAGGCAGCCAGCGTGAGGCATCCCGCGATCAACATCAACCACAGCAGCGACGCAAGACCCCAAGGCAACATAGCCAGGGGAACGACAAGCAACAACGAGCTTGGCAAATTGATGCACCGGAATATCGCGTTCCGGAACATGCGCAAGGTAGGCAGATCAGAGGGCATATCCCCTCCTTCTGCCTGATACACATTCTCGAATTCAACAGGATTGTAGGGATCGCGGTGGTGGATGAGGCAGCGCGCGCCATAGTAGATCGCGGTGAAGTCACACTTGCCCACGGGGCGGTCTGCCGCGCGACGAAATCCCCAGACCATGAAAATACCGCTGCTGACCAGCAGGCAAAGCAGGGCGGTCCGCTGCGTCGATGTGAGGTTTAGCCTCATTGCTCAAGTCATTCCGGCCGCTCAGGACCCCGGTTACGTCAGAAGAGGGTGCAAACAGCCTTGCGGGGAGAGCACGCGTCCAGGGTTCAGCCCAGGCGCGTGCTCTCCCCGCAAAGTTTCAAAGCTCAATTCACCGAGTGCGTTGTCTGTTCAGCGACCTTTAGAGCGAGGTGCTGATGTTGCTGAAGACCGTGTTCACGGCCGTGGCTACGTTACCGACGCCGGAGATGCAGACGAGCGCAATCAGGGCAACCAGCAACGCATATTCAACCAGGTCCTGACCTTCTTCGCCGTTCTTCAAGCCCTGGAATTTCACGTACAAGTTCAGGAGTGAGTTCCGCATTTTCAATTCTCCTTGTTTTCCGGCTTGCGCCGGGGGGAAATTGGGCTACCACAATCTTGTGGGAATACGGACAAGGTCGCGTGCTTGTATTGTTCGTTTTCGCCCGGTGTTGTGCTCTTTTACGAGCGGTTGTCCTTCGTGCGAGAAGGCGCGATCGGCGCCTTGCCGGCTACGCGCCTTCCCGCAAAGGGGCTGAGGTTCTGGCAGTAGTACGCTTGCTGAAGCTGTTTACAGCGAGGTGCTGATGTTGCTGAACACCGTGTTGACAGCCGTCGCGACCTTGCTCACGCCGCCGATGCAAACCAGTGCGATCAGGGCAACAAGAAGCGCGTACTCGACCAGATCCTGACCATCCTCACGGGCCATCAGGGTCTGCAATTTCACATACATTGACAGAAATAGGTTATTCATTCGTTTCCTCTCCGAGGGTTCAGATTCCCAGCCTCAGCCGGGCGCACTCTAGGTAGCATCTGGCGTGCCAATCTCGGTCATCTCCACCGTAGTTTTAGATTCAATGCCTTACGAGAGTTCGCTCAAACGGTGACCGTCGGGCCTGTCTACCCGCGTTTACAACCGTCCGCAAACCGGTTCGCACCGTTTACATCTCTCGACTGCTTTCCGCGCTACGACCCCCCGAGACTCTCGCGGAACCCTTGCAATTCCGTCTTCCTTTCGCCCCGCAAACACCCGCGACTCTGCCCGCCAGCCAGATCTCTGAAGACCCCCATGCATCTGCCCACGCTCGCAACCTCTGCATCTGCTCTAAAATAGCCACCATGGCCAGCAAGCCGGACCTCCCTCCTGATGAGGATCCTCGCGACTTAGCCCAGGTTGCAATCGCCACCGTCGCTGGCCTCGCTCTGGCCGTCATCGTCCTCTACATCTTTGCCGGACCCATTGCAGGCAAGTTGGCTGCCAACCGCGACTTTCTTTCTTACTGGGCCACGGGCCGCCAGCTGGTTCACCACCACAATCCCTACGATCGCGATGCCATCTGGTCCATCGAGCATGCTGCCGGCCTTGATCCGCGCACCGTGCTCATCATGCGCAACCCGCCCTGGGCCCTGCCCATCACCTACCCCTTTGGGCTGCTAAGCCTGCGCGTGGCCGGGAGTACTCTGGACCCTTATCCTTCTCGCCTGCCTGCTGGTTTCCGTCCGCATCCTCTACCAGCTCCACGGCTCTCCGCCCACACGCATCCATTGGCTGGGATTTGCCTTCACTCCGGCGATCATCTGCCTGACCATGGGCCAGACCTCACTGCTGGCCCTGCTGGGCCTGGTTCTGTTTCTCCGTTTCCATCGCTGCCACCCCATGAATGCGGGCGCCGCGCTCTGGCTGTGCGCCCTGAAGCCGCATCTCTTCCTGCCCTTCGCCGCCGTGCTCGCGCTTTGGATCTTCCTCGAGCGCGCCTGGAAACTGCTCGCCGGATTCGCGGCCGCCCTGGCCTTCACTTCCGTTCTCGCCACCCTCATCGACCCCTCGGCCTGGCGAGATTACACCCGGCTCATGCGTTCGCCCTCCGTCGAAAACCAGTTCATCCCCTGCCTCGCCGGCGCGCTTCGCCACTGGCTCCGTCCGCACGCCGTCTGGCTGCAATATCTTCCCGTCGCCCTCGCCTGCCTGTGGGCGCTCGGCTATTTCTGGCGTCGCCGCGCGCATTGGGACTGGCTCACCAACTCCAGCCCCCTCATCCTCGTCTCACTTCTTGCCGCACCTTATTCCTGGTTCTACGACCAGTGCCTGGCCATACCAGCGCTGCTCGATGGAGCCTATGGCACGCGCTCTCGAAAACTCCTCGCGGCTCTGGCCATGCTTATCCTCGCCGCCGATCTCGAAATCTGCTTCGTCAAGGTCTCCTCCACGCTCTGGCTCTGGACCATCCCCGCGTGGCTCCTCTGGTACCTTTTGGCACGCGCCAACTCCACAAGAGAATCTCCGCCCCTATAATTGCGGTGACCTGCTCCAGAAAGGTCCGGCGAGAAAGGTCCTCCGACGTTGTCCAGCCAGCGCGACTTCACTGCTCTCTTCATTGCCATAGCCTGCGCGCTGGGCGTCGTATTCACCACTCTCTTTCTCAGCATCATGACCTTCAATCCGGCCATCGTCGCCCGCCGCGACTTCATCGTGTACTGGGCCACCGGCCACCAGCTTGTGCAGCACGGCAATCCCTATGACCCCGTTGCCATCAGCCGCATTGAGCGCGCCGCCGGCTTCCGCGGACCCGGCTCCTTTTACATGCGCAACACGCCCTGGGCATTGCCGCTGGCCTGGCCGCTCGGCTTCTTCTCGCCCATCGCTTCCGCGCTTCCCTGGTCGCTCGTCATGCTGGCTCTGCTCATCGCCTCGGTGCGCATACTGTCGAAAACGCTTGGTCTCGCGTCCGGCCATCTCGACTGGCTTGGCTACTGTTTTCCTCCCGCGCTGTTTTGCGTCATCCTCGGCCAGACCTCCATCCTCATGCTGACCGGCCTGGCCATTTTCCTGGGTGTGCACAAGTCGCGCCCCTTTGCTGCCGGCGCGGCGCTCTGGCTCTGCACGCTCAAGCCGCATCTGTTTCTGCCCTTCGTTGTCGTGCTCCTGGTGTGGATCGTCGTCTCGCGCAGCTACCGCATTCTCGCCGGAGCGCTGGTCGCGTTCACGCTCGGCGCGCTCGTCACTTCACTCGTCGATCCCGCAGCCTGGAGCCAGTACTCCTGGTACATGCGCACATCGGTCATCACCCGCGAGTTCACTCCCTGCCTCGGCGACCTGTTGCGCGACCGCATCAACCCATCCGCCGAATGGATCGCATTTATCCCCGCCATGCTCGGCTGCATCTGGGCGCTCGCGTACTTCTGGCCGCGCCGCCATTCATGGGATTGGCTCGAGCACGGAAGCCCGCTCATTCTCGTGTCGCTTCTGGTTGCGCCCTTCGGCTGGATCTTCGATCAGTCGGTCGCTCTGCCCGCCATTCTGTATGCCGTTTCGCGTAATCCTTCCAAAACCATGCTTTCGATTCTCGCGCTCATCTATGTGCTGATCGAAGCGCAGATTATTTCGCCCTTCGGCCTTCACTCGGCGGTGTATGTGTGGGTCGCGCCCGCATGGCTCATCTGGTACTTGTTTGCGCGCGCCTCCTCCGCACGAGCCACGGTTTCTGCGGTCGCCACTTCATAACTTCGTTCGGCGGGAGAGACTCATGCGCATCGTAAACATCCTTCTGAGTCCGCCGGTCATGGGCGTCATCGCCCTCTTTCTCTCCGTCATCTGGATGCTCCGCGATACCAAAGACAAGACCCGCGCCCTGCTGGTCCTGGCTTTGGTCATGAATCTCTTCTATGGATTTCTTCTCACCACTTTCATGACCAGTGAAGGCAGCCGGTTCCCGTGGAAGTTCGACCACGTGCTCTTCGCGGTGGATCAATCGCTCGGCATTCAGGCCGCTTCCGTCGCGCGCCCGTTGCAGGGTTTCATGCGCGTTCCGCTCCGGGTGGTTTACCAGTTGATGGTTCCCATGATGATTGTCTGGTTTCTGGTTACCAGCTACTGCAAGCTGCGCGCCTCGGTGATCCTGGCATACGTTGCCGAACTCATCACCGGCCCGCTCCTCTATGCGCTCTTCCCCGCCTGCGGCCCGCTCTACGCATTCGGCAAGCAGTGGCTCCATCCGCCGTCGGTCGAGCCATTCGCCATCCGCCTGGCAGGAATGCCCAACGCGTTTCCATCTCTTCATATCGGCACGGCGTTTATCTTCCTGCTTCTCGCTCCCGGCAAATTCTGGAAGGGCGTGGCATTCGCTTTCCTCGCGTTGACTTGCCTGGCCACGCTCTCGACCGGCGAGCACTATGTCATCGACCTCATCCCCGGTTTTGCTTTTGGCGCATTCGCCGCCGCGGTGGGCTCGCGCGATCTGAAGCAGGCCGCGCTGTTCTTCTCGGCGGTTCTAGCATGGTCGCTCGCGATGCGCTTCGCATCGCCGATCTTCGTCGACCATCCGTTCGTCACGCGCATCTGTGCGGCGCTCACCATCGCGCTCGCGGTTTTCGCGGTCGCGAAGCAATGGCGCGCGCAGTCGGCGCCTGCAGAAGTTGCCTCGCAGACTCCCTGATTTCGATTTGCGTTCATCGAATTGTTGAGCGCATCGAAGCCTTGATGCGCTGAGTTCGCGCGCGCGGATGGCTCCTCCGCGGCCGATCGCATCGAACGATGCTGGAGGGAATTCGATGGAGAAGTTGAACCAAACCGATAAGCACGATCCTTACGTCCACACAGGTCAGCCGAACCCGGAGCAAACCAACCCCGACCAAACGAAGCGCTCGCAGACCAATCCCGAACAAAACAATCCGGGACAAAGCAACCCGCAGAATGTCCAGCAATTCCCGCCGAAGAAGGACGTTCAGAACAAGGAACACGACAAGCAGGAGAAGACCGGAACGCGATAACGCGCGGCCGGATTAACTTGAGCGGAGCGGGTCCCGCGGTGAGGGGCCCGCGCTTCGCACTCCCTGTTCCCTATCCCCCATCCCCTGCTTTCCTTGTTCCCTCGTTCCCTTGTCCCCTGTCTTTCTTGTCAAGAGCTCGACCACCCCATCCGCGCCTCATCCCCCATTCCACAGCGAATAGATCGGCAACAAAACGGTACACACCTGTTGCCCGGCCGTCGCGCTCATCTAAGTCCATTTATAAACAATAAGTTGTGTGAACCGGGAATTGACGGTGATAGGTGGAATGGGAGAAAAGCAGCAAACGGCTAACGCACGAGTTATTCGCCCTTAGTCCACGGCTGACCGCACATTGGGCCAAGGTTGATAAAGCCCGCTGCCAGAGGGTAATACTGCTCCCTTTCGCAATACTCGTAGGAGCGGCCTGCGTATTCGTATGTATTGCGAATATCCACCTGAAAAACAGACTTACCGGACGCAATAGCTGGATAAATATCGATCCCAGCGCTGCCCGGCAGTTCGAAAGTCTCCCCAGGAAACATTTCCGAGCCACGATCGGAGACGTGACTGGTCGGAATGAAAACACCGTCAATCCTCGTCTCGATGTGGGTCACCTTATTGAGAGCCGGAACCGCTCCATAATTCTTGATCTCAAAGTTGAACGACATCATATTTGCGGAAGCGCGATCCTCTTCCCCAACTCGCGTAATCTTTCCCTTCCCATCCATACGCAAAAGTATCGCGGAAGCCCCATCGGTGCCGACGTAGGGGCGATCAACGGCGTTATAGGTATCTTGGGCAGTTCTTACCAAGCTGCGGGTCTGCCATCCTTGCCAAGCGGTCAGTCCGGCGTAGATGATGACGGCAATAAGAGTAAGCCATGCTACACGCCGCGTTTTCTTGTTGTGGGAGGTATTCTCTTCTTGCTCGGCCTTGTGCTGAGCTATCAGGTTTGGTTTAAATTCGACCTCCAGTTCCCCGGTCACTCTAGCGTTACCGTCCCAGTTGCATTGATTGTGTTCTCCGCCTGCCTGATGTGGTCGGGAATGGGGTTTGTTGCCTCCGGGCTTGGGGTGTTTACTCGACATGAGGTTGGATATGAAACACGAATATCACGAAGGCCCAAAGGCTGGCGAGAACTTTAAAGCTCTAGCTACCGCTGTCCTTCAGGCCAAAAGACAACTGTAACGCCTTACGCGAAGCCGGTGAAAAAGGCTTCGGGTAAGGGTACTGGTAAAGTTTGAAATCCACAGGCATTACAATCCTGAGCGGCGGAAATCCAGACCCTAAGCACATCAGCACGTCGTTTGTAGAGCGCCAGAATCTCACCATGCGCATGTCGATGCGGAGGTTTACACGCCTCACGAATGGTCACTCGAAGAAACTCGCCAACCATGAGGCTGCAATCGCGCCTCAGTACATGCATTACAATTTCTGCCGTATTCACTCCACGTTGCGCGTAACCCCCGCGACGGAAGCGGGTATCTCAGATCATGTCTGGTCGGTGGAAGAATTGGTTAGTTTGCTGGATTAAGCGACTACAATTCTTCTACTGTGTCAAAAAGAGCACCAAAACCCAAAGCGAGAAAGCGCAAAAAGCCCCGACAACAAGATAGGCGCCGGTTTCAGCCGTGGCAGCTTGTTCTAGGAACTGCCACCTTTCTTGGTGGCGTTGTCGCTTTGCTGGCGTTCCTTCCCCGTCCATCTGTTTCCCTCTCTGATCCGGTCATTCCAGGCGATCCGTGGAGTGCCAATGTTGTAGTCTCAAACAGCAATTTCATTCCGCTTACAGACTCCACTTTGGAGTTTGGAATGGGCCAGATAACAACCGTTGGCCGCACACCCAGTCCGTCGTTCATTCCCAGTTTCAAAAGTCGGATTCTAATCGGGCAGTGGCAGCACCATACGATTGAAATGGATGAGAGATACAGCGTGCCTCTGACCGATTCCCCCTTCCGTTTTACGTATCCGACAAACTTTGCCGATATTGCGTTGATCGTTTCCTATCGCCCGTGGATTCTTCCGTTCCGTCGTGAGAAGGTTTTTCGCTTCGTCACCCACAAAGCAGAAAACGGCAATCTGTATTGGTACTCTCTTCCGCTTCATGAGGTGCCTCCGCCAAATTCCATTCCAAATTAAGAGGCCACGAAAAAGTTGAAACTTTACCAGTACCCGGGTAAGGCTTCCGGCAAGGACATGGGCTTAGAACGGTTCCTCTTGCCCCCTCCCTGCCTCCGGGTGGCACACGCTCTCCGTATCCTTGCGAGTCAATTTGACAAACGCACCATGAATAGGATGCCCCATCCTTAGCGCGACTTCGTTCCTGCTCCGAGGGTGGGGCCGCACCAACCCCGCCAACTCGCCAACTTGCTATCTCGCACTCCCTTTTCTTATTCCCTATTCCCTGCTTCTGTCGCTCCCTGTTTTTCTTGTCAAGCCCTCGACCACCCCATCCGCGCCTCATCTCCCTCATTCCACAGCGAATAGATTTTTCCCAAGTTTGCCGATTATTTCGCGCTTTTCGCTAACCTTAAAGATGAGGTGTTTTTCATGCCAGAAGCCATCATTCCTATATCCACTGCCAGTGCGGCCCCAGCTTCCAACTCGGCCAAAACCAGGGAAACCAGGAATGCAGCCGTCACCCGCTGCCTGAACGCATGGAACTATGCCTTCAGAAGAGAAACCGCCGGCCTCGCCGAAACCGACAGCCAGCACGACGCCATAGAAACCGCCAATGACGCCTATCTTCGCGCCATGCCTCCGCTTTGCGGCCTTGAAAACATCTGCGACTTCATTGCTTGCATCAACTTCGCTTCACGCATCAATCTCGTCTCCCGCAACAGTGCTGCCCAGTTCATGGCGCAGGCCAGGGTCGCTCTTGCCGCGAACAGCCTCCATCCAAAACCGCAGGCCGCGGGCGCTAAGTCGGGCGGAAAAACCCCTGCAAGCGAGATCTAAAACAAAGGAGTTACGGCCTGACGGGCCGCGAAGGCGTGATTTTTAAGCACCTGGAGACACAAAAATCGACTTAACCCTTTTAGCATCAACAGAAATCAAAAAAATCCGTCAACAAATTTCAATCGATTTCGTCGATTTTCTCGCATTCTCGGCCACAAACAGCCCCAAAATCGACCCCAAACCGGGGGTCTCGAACGGCACTGCCGGGACGCGTGAGAGCGGTTAAATTGCCGACTCGCTCTCGGTGATTTCGAGAGTGTCGCCGCGTTCGGTTTGGGTTTTCTCGATGGTTCCGGCCGGGAGTTCCAGAATGCTGTGCGCCGACCAGCAGACTGACAAGCGCCATGGTCCAACTGCGCTGCTGGTTTTCCTTATGCGCTTTTCGCGATCGATGTAGACAAGGTCGATGGGGAATCGCATGAAGAAGGTGTGCACCGATTCGCAGGGCGAGATCCACAACCCTTCGCCGGGCGCAAGGCCATCGCGGCCGAGCAAACCCTTTCTGCGTTTTTCGCCTGTGTGTGCGGCTTCAAGCCGCGTGGCCAGCACAGTGCCGCGTGCAACGTTGGTGACTCGCAAGGGTCCCTGCGGGCCAGCGTGCGCAGGCGGCGAAATCAGCTCGACCACGCCCTTGGCGAACCTTTCAAACGGATTCATCCGCTGGCCTCTGGAGTTTGCTGCGCTGGCCCCGCGCGGTCTTTAGGGCTGCGGCGGCTGGTATCCCGCACCGGTGCTCGATGGGCCGGAGTTGATCCCCGACCCTCCACCGGCGCCAAATGTGCCCGTATTCTCGACGATTAGCGGCTTCTCCGGCTTCATGCTGTCGATGAGCGCCTCTACAGGGATCGATGCCGGAGCCGGGGCTGGAGTGTTGGCGGCCGTCTTTTCGTCGGGCTGATGCATGGGGATATTGGAGTTCGGTGGAATGAACGGTTCGGTATAGTGCAGCGACGGCAACTCGGTGCCGGCGGCCAGGGGCGAGACGATCACCGGCGTAACAATCACGATGAGCTCGGTGTCGTTCTTGGTCTTCAGCTCGGACTGGAACAACTTGCCGATAATCGGAATGTCGCCGATGAAGGGAATCTTTTCGAAGGTGCTGTTGGTGCTCTTGTCGAGCAAGCCACCGATCATAAAGCTTTCGCCATCGGCCAGCTCCACTTCAGTATTCACCTTGCGTGAGGTGATGGCCGGCACATTGAATCCCGAGATGTCGATCTGGTTGCTGTAATCGAGCGCACTGACCTCCGGCGCCACTTGCAGCCGGATGGTTCCGCGCGGGGTGATGGTGGGAATGAAGTTGAGGCGGATGCCATACTCCTTGAACTCGATGGTCACGGTGGTCAAACCGCCGGATGAGCCTTGCGCGACGGGATAGGGATACTCTCCGCCGGCCAGAAAGCTGGCTTCCTTGCCGTTGGTTGCCATCACGTTGGGCTCGGCGAGCACCTGGACAATGCCCTTGGTTTCGAGCGCCGAGATGTCAGCGCCGGCGCCGAGGCCGGGGAAGAAGGCGAGCAGGTTGAACTCATTGGAGAACGTGGCTGTGACGCCATTGCCGCTGACACCACCGGAGCTTGACCCGGAGCTGCCGCTGCCGCCGGAGATCGTGGGCGGCGCGAACTGGGAAGTGGTGACTCCGCCGATGGCATTGCCATAGCCAAGATTGAACAAGTTGATGCCCAACTGCCGCGCCCGGCTGCGGTCCACGCTGGCGAAACGCACCTTGAGCAGGATTTGGGTGTCTGCCTTGGGCACATTCACATCGAGCAGGTTGACCACTTTGCCGGCCGCCGAAGCAATCTGCATGGCGCGCGTGGAGCTGACCAGATCGTTGACCGTGCCGCGCAAAAAGATGGCGTTGTTGCTGTAGCTGACGCGGACGGACTGGCCAGGCAGCTCCGAACGCAGCTCACGCCGCACGGCATCGAGGCTATCGCCGGTGACGGTTGCGGGGGCCCTGACGGTGACGTTGAAGAACTGGCGTCCGCCATGAATGTCCCAGATGATCAGGCTGGTTTCGCCGGCGGTTTTTCCGTCCACCATGATTTCGGTGGGATTGATGGCGCTGGCTTCGGCAATGTCTCCGAGCCCGATGGCGACGCGCTGGATGGGCTGCGCGCAATCCACGAGCACGGATTTTCCGACCGTCACCGTGAGCTCGTTGGTCGAGTCCTGATAGGTGGAACTGGAATCCGCGGCCGGCGGCTGGGAAGGTGTCGCCGCCTGAGGCGGCGCGCTATACGCCCTCTCGGCATGAACAGCGAACAATGCCAAGGCCAGCGCGCTCCAAGATACGATGGTGATCCCTGCCTTCGATCTCAATGCTGTCCCTCGGGTGAACCAAATTTCTCGTCGGTGGTATGGTTGCCGTTGATAATGACCATCTCGTACGGTTTCGCCTTGGGCTTGTCAGGGCCCCGGTCGCGCTTTTCGTGCGGCGCGGGGGCCGGATTCTGGTTGCCGAAGAGGTTGCTCATCGCGGTCTCAGGAACCTTGGTGGTCTGGGTATCGAGCGGGTTGCGCAATACCAATTGAATCTTTAAAGAATTGGCGGCCAGGCTCAGCAACTGAGCCTGCTCGGGTGTGACCAGCAGATTGACGACCTGCACTTGTTCCGGCTTGCCTTCGGTGTCTCTCTGAATGTCAGTGCCCGCCGACAGAACCTGGATGTTCTGCAGAATGGTCTCGGTAACCACGCCCTGATTGGGCCCTTCGCCCGGAGGGTTGCCGGAAACAAGAACGTCAACGCGCATACCGGGAATCACGAACCCGGCAACACCAACGACTTCGTCGACGCGCACCGCGCATGCCCTCATGCCGGTGGGAATGGTGGGCGCCAATCCGCCGCCGGAGCCGAGGCCCGCGAGCTGGCTGTCAAGAATGGGCTCGCCCTGGGAGATCTGCGTAATCACGCCGCGGCCGATGGCATCTTCCTGCTTGATAATCGCTCCCTTGGGAGGCGTACCGGTGAGCGACATTGTGGTGAGGTCGGCAGTGGTCAGCACCGCGCCCAGCGGAATGTCCTTGGCCGCGGCAATCACCACCGTGGTCGACACCGGCCTGGCCGCTGACATCCCCTTGCTCACAAGGCGATAGACACCCCAGCAGCAGACGCCTGCGATCAGCGCCGCGATCGCGAATATCGTCATGAGTCTGCGATTCATTTTTGTCCCGCCGGAGCCGGCTCACGCCAACTCCATCCTTCTCTACTTGCCTTATTCGTTTCGGCTGGCAAGTTCGCCAATTTAGTTCATCGGCGCCGTACAGCAAAGAATCGTTTTGAAGTTCGATTCCCTTTTGCACTAAAAGTCAGTCACCACGCGCTCACGCCGTTCATACTGATCGAGTTCGGCTCGGAGTGCGGTTTCAGTGTATTCCTTGCAAGGCTCAAAAAACTCAGCAGAATCTCGCAGATCTTTCGATGAGGAACCAAAAGTGCTATGGGGGAAAACGCCTCAATGAGCGATTCTGAAAAAAGCAGTTACGTACTCCCGGAACGGAACCATCCGGCATTGTGCCGCACCTGAATTTAGGGGCCGTTCCTGGCTAAGTTTAACGTGATTTTACTCGGCAATTTGAGGTCGCGTTTGCATCTTCCGTGTTATATGCGCGCGCGTTTTCGTGTGCCAAAGTGGGATGATCCCCAGAGAAAATCTTCCCTGCGCGCGGTCCGAAAGTCATCACTTGTCCCGACAATCTCAAAGGGGAGGGCCAACCTTTGAAGAAGGCCGCATTCACGACGACGCTGTTCAGCGAGCACACCGACAGCGGCCCGCGGACGACTACGATTGCGGCCTCCGCCGTGCTTCACGTCGCGGTGATCGCGATCATTCTGTTCGGCATCGTCTACAAGCCCCCTGTTGCCAGGCTCTCCACGGACCACTATCGCGTGCGGGAGCTGGATTTGGATATGCCGGACGACGTGGCGCATCTGGCGCCTCCTAAAATCCCCTACCCGGCTTCCAGCCCCGGCGCCCACGCTAAACCTTCCGAGGGCAAGCCGGCGCAGAGCGTGCCCGCATTGAACGATGTGGCGAAAGCGATGCCCGGACCCCAGACACTCATCCAGCCCGACGTGCTGAAGCCCATTACGCTCCCGGTGCCGATTCCGGTGCCGCAGGTTGCTATCTGGGCGCCGACCAAAGTGATGGTGAAAAAGGTGGCTCCGCCGTTGCCGCAGAAACCGACGTCGGCCGACGTGCAGCCTTCGGTTGAGAGCCCCAACGAAGAGATCACGCTGTCGAGCGTCAACATCGCTTCGAGTTTTCATCCCACATCGAAGCCCATCGTGACGCCAAGCACAACTTCGCCCATTGCCATTCACAATCCGCAGCAAACGCAAATGCCTCCGGTCACTTTCTCGAAATCCATCACCCAGCCCACGCCGGCCACGATCCTGTCTTTATCGAACCTGCGCATGAAGGAAGGCGCCGCGACGCTGCCGCCGGTGAGTGAGGCAGTGGTGGTGAAGGCGCCGGGAGTGTTGGGAGCGCAAGGCAAAGAAGCTTCGCCGGGCAATCCGAGCACGCAAGCCAAACCGGGACAAGGCGGGACCAGCCCCGGACCTGGCGGTAATTTGCAGAACGCAAGCAACGGCGCCGGCCAGGGAATGGCATTCAAGATTTCAGGGCCAGGCGTATCGTCTCCGAACGGGAACCGGGAAACGCCGGAATCGCCATCGGGAAATGGAACCGACCGGCTGGACGACGCTCAGGCTTCGACGACCAACATATCCGTGCCGAGGGACGGCCGCTTTAGCGTGTTCGTGGTTGGGAACACGATCCAGGAGCAGTATCCAGAGATCGCCGGCGTATGGAACGGCAGAATGGCGTACACGGTTTACCTGAAGGTGGGGCTGGCGCATAGCTGGGTGATGCAGTATTCGCTTCCGCGCAACGCGGATGTGCCGCCGAGCGGCGCCACGACGCTTGAAGCTCCGTGGCCGTATAGCATCGTGCGGCCCAATCTCGATCCGGGCTCAATCGACGCGGACGCACTGATGATTCACGGATATGTGAATCAATCGGGTCACTTCGAAACGCTCTCGATCGTCTTTCCGCAGTCGTTTCCCCAGGCGCAATTCGTACTGGCAGCGCTGGAGAAATGGCAGTTCCGCCCGGCCATGCAGCAAGGGCAGTCAGCCAAGGTGGAAGTGCTTTTGATTATTCCGGAGCAGTTCGAGTAATCAGAAGCGAATGCGGCGCGGGCGAATCGGCGCGGCGTTCAGAGCCTCAAGGGGCGGCGGAAGAAATCACAAGGATCAGAAATCCATCCCCCGGCGGCTAAAGCCGCACATCTGTTTTGCGACATTAGCGGCACGCGAACCACGCATTGCGTAGGTTCCCCGGTCGTGCCCTGACACTTCTTGCTCCGCCCCAGCAGTTTTTCGGCAGCCTGTGAAGCGCTGCGGTTTTGCTGCGCATCGAGGGTCGTGCTATCCCCGGTCTGAGAATCCAGACCGGGGGCACCCGCATTTATCGGGATCGTTTGCGACACGACTCAAGCCACACCGGCGGCTGAAGCCCGCAGGCAAACTCGGCTGCAATTACGGCCGGGTCCCGAGTTCTCCGTAGGTGACTCCCGCCGAAAGCGGCGTGACCACTGGTGTGGCAATGCCCACAAACTCGGTGAGAGCGCCAGCGTCGTCATCGCTTGCGACCCACACGTTGCCGGATCCATCGACGGCGATGCCGTAGGGCGAGAACATGCTCACGTTCACATAACCGTTGGGGCCGGAGATGGCAACTCCGTTGGAGCCGATTTCGCTAATGCTGTCGGCGTCGCCGCCGTTGTTCGCGGCCCAGACGTTGCCAGCACCGTCGATGGCAATGCCGTAGGGATTGTCGAGGCCGCCGCCGCTGAATCCGCCGGTGCCGGTGATGGGCGTCGGCGTCACTCCCGACGTAGAGAATTCGCTGACACTGCCAGCGCCGCCGCGGTTTGCGGCCCACACATTGCCCGCTCCATCAATCGCGATGCCATAAGGAGAGTTGAGGCCGCCTCCTTTGTAGATTGTGACCGTAGGCGGCTGGCCAGGCAGAGTGCTGGGCACTGCTTCGGCGATGGGAGAACCGGCCTCACCATAATTCGCTGTCCAAACATTGCCGTTGACATCGGCGGCAATGCCGGCAGGCTCGCCAAGCACATCGGATCCAAATCCGGAGCTGCTTGAGAGAGCCAGGCCGCCGGATGCGTTGGATTCGAATTCGCTGAGGCTGTTGCCGCCAAAGTTGGCAGCCCATGCATTGCCGACGCTATCGATTGCGATTCCATAAGGCTCGCTGAGGCCGCCGCCAGTGAAACCGGGAGGGCCGGAGATTTTGAGCCCCTGCGCATTGAATTCGCTGAGGTCGTTTCCGTTGTAGTTGGCGACCCACGCGCTCCCGTAAATGTCGATCGCCACGCTGGTCGGATTGTCGAGGCCGGCCGCGCTGAAGGGCGAGCCCAGCTTGGGAACTCCGTTTGAAGTGAACTCACTGAGGGTGCTGGTGCCGAAGTTCGGCACCCACACGTTGCCCGAGCCGTCAATCGCGAGGCCCTGGGGCGCGAGTCCGGTTCCGTCCAATCCGTCGCCCGAGTAGGTAATGGCGATGGTGAAGTCATTGGGCGGCGTTTCAAGAGCCGGCTGGAACGCCCAGGTGGTCCCAATGATCCCAAACAGGGTTGCCACGTTGGCTCCGGGATTATGCGCGATGTTGATGGCGGCGGTGGCGGTTTCAGTGGGCTGCGAGTTTCCATTCTTCGCGTTCGCAAAGAGCGTGGTGCACGGCGTTGAAGACGGTCCCGCGGAGTTGATGCAAGCTCCCAGAATGTCGGCGACGGTGTCGATGGTGGATTGCGGCACCATTCCGTTGCCATTGGGTGTCGTGGGAAACGATACGCCTCGGCCCAGGGATTCGAGGTTGGTCACGGTTGCAAATGCATTGGGCAGGTCGGTGGCTGTGGCCAGAGTGGAGCTGGAACTGGACACATGGGTCGAATCGGCGGCGAAGCCGGCGATGGAGAAGGCCGTGGCGACGGTCGAAATCTCATTGATGACCACATACGGTGCCGAAGAGAGCGAGCCGCAGGTACCAAGGGCAGCCATCAGTCCGATGGCCGAATTGGTTCCATCTCCCAGGCCCGGATCGCCGCCGGTCGCGTACAGGTACACCTGTGACCCGGCAGTGGGGCAGGTGAAGTCGCCGGTGATGGTGAAGTTGCCCGCCGGTTGTGTCATGGTGGCGGGTTGCGTGGGGTAATAGTAGTTTCCGCTGCCGTCTTTGACGGTGCCGTTACCGCTTTGCAGGAGCGATTTGGCCGCACCGCCGGGACCGGTGGTGTTGGCGGCATAGAGATAGACCTGGGCTCCAATGATGGGCTGTTGGCCGCCATGTACCATGCCACTGAGCGCGGCCCCCGGAACGGAGCTGCCCGCAGTATGAGTCGGTGATGGTCCCGGCACTCCAGAGCAGCCGGAAATCAAGAGAACACACGAAGCCAGAACAATCGTCCAGGACATACGCACGGGGGGAACTCCCTTCGTCGAACGAGTCGCGTCGTTACCCGGTTTTCTCAGACGTTGTTACCGGATTCTATGGCAGAAGTCAAGCCCACCTTCTATGTAGTGCCGCTTGGAATCAGTCGCGGCGAGCTCATATTATCGACGATTGCGCGGAAGATGGCGGTGAGCTTGGTGAGGTTTTGGTTGCTCGGGGCGGTGGCCTGGCAGCCCTGTCCGTCGTCAGAATAGAAATTAACCGCGGAAGAGGCCATTGCCGCCAATGCCTGGCAGGGCTGGTCACCCGCGCTCCAGCTTCCTCCATTGGTCCCCACAGAGACGCTGTAGGTATGGTCGGACGCGCACCCCCCTGAGGTTTCGGCTCCGTAACCAATCGTGTACACCGTGGTCCCTGCAGTGGCCGCGGCCTGAGCCGCGAGCACCGCCTGGCCGCACATGCCGAGCGCCGACGGGTAAGCAAAGGACTGATAGCCGTTGGGGTTGCTGGTATGGGTTCCGGTTCCGTTCAGCATCCCCTCCGACGCCACAAGTTCACTCTTGGTGTTGCATGCGCCGGCCGAAGTATTAGCGTTCGATGCGCACGCAGTGGCGTCGCCGTCGCTCAAGAGAATAATGGCATTTTGCGATCCCGGATGGGACGACTGCTGAGAGAGCAGCGCTGTCTGCGCCGCGTAAATCACCTGCGCATAATAGGTGCCCTCGCCGCCCGGCGCCGAAATTCCGGGACAATTGCTTTTTCCCGAATCTCCGGCCGCGATGACGATGGGCGCAGCCTGATTCAGGCTGGTGGCCGAATCATTGGCCTTGTAGTTGTTGGCAAAGCTAGTGACCTGGTAAGTGTCCGCAGTGGGCAGAGTGGTGTTGGAGGGCGGATCTGGGAATGTGTATGCGACGATGGTCGGATTAGCTTCATTACCGCTGGTTGGGCAAGTGGAATCATCTGGCGCCGTGGTGCCGGTGACTGCCGGAAACACGAACAGGCTTACGCTGTCTACATACGTGGGGGTGGAAGTGCAGTCCTGGCCCAGCCCGCAGGGGTACAGATCGTTGAGCAGCGCCTGCACGCCAAGCTTGGCACACGTAATTTGCGTTCCGGTGCATTGGTCGCCGCTATCCGAGTCGTTCATCGACGAGGTCGTGTCCACAATGACGGCAATGTTCCACGGCGCGTTCTGACCGCCCGCCATGGCCGCCTCAGCGGTGTAGGACAGATTCATCTGTTTCATGCCAATCAGTCCCCCAAACCAAAGAGGAACCGTCGCGCTCTGGGTTACCGACATGGAGTTGTATCCGCCGGTGCCGCCAGTCGAGGTCTGACAAGGAACGTCGAGGGATGTGGACACGGTGCTCAGACAAAGGAAGGCCGGCGTCGCCACATCGTTGGTCAACATGGCGTTGGCGTTCAACTCGCCGGTTTGCGAACTGAATTGAGTCACGTTGGTTTTCGCCATAGCCGTGTTGGGCATGGCGGTCGCGCCGGCCATTACCGCGGCATTGGTCGATGCCACCAGCTTCTGGTACGCGTAATACACATGGCCTGACTCGACCGAAGCCGCGGAGAGCGCCATCATGGTGGATGCCGTGAGCATCACGACAATTGCCGACTGACCCTTTTGATTCTTAAGGAACCTGCGCAAGAATGGAATTCCAAACTGTGTCATGGGACAAAGTCCTTCTTTCATGCAGCCTGGCCGCTGGATTCGCCGGCGTTTGGTTGCTCAGTGGGTTCAACTTGAAATTTGTGGAATGTGGAGTGGGAGGGCTCACCGGAGCGGCTCCGCAATTGGAGAAGCCATTTCTGGCCGCCTTGACGAGTGGCTATAGAGGCTGCGGAAAAAGTTGTCAAAGCTGAAAAACCGATCCCTCGGCGGCTAAAGCCGCTCTCATTTTGCGGCGCTTGCGGCACGCGACCCACGCACTGCGTGGGTGCCCCGGTCGTGCCCTGACACTTCGTGCTTCTCCGAAGCAGTTTTTCAGCAGCCCGTGAAGTCGTGCCCTGACACTTCGTGCTTCTCCGAAGCAGTTTTTCAGCAGCCCGCATAGCGCGGCCATCGGCGGCGTTGGCGCGAACTTGAGCGATGGAAGGATTTCGCCACGGAGCCGACCCGGCCGGCTCACGAGAATTGAAGAGAGAGGGAGTGGGTCGCGCGGTTAGCGCGAAGAGGTCAGCGGATTTGTCCCTCTGCGATGCCATAGTGCGCACTCGCGGACACTCCTCTTGACCTCTTGGGGAAGGGGCAACTGCAGCCATCATCGAGCCGTAGATGGTTACCGGCTATTGCACTTTGGTGCTATATTCTGGTTACTCTGGTCATCATTTGACGGCTGGACGTGGAGAATTCGAGCAGCAAAAAAGGGTACGGGGGTTGGCCCGTACCCTTTGCATTGCTGGTGGCTTGCTTCGTCCTACGTAGTACCTGCCGGAATCAGCCGCGGTTCGCCCATATTGTCTACGATGGCGCGGAAGATGGCGGTCAGTTTGGTGAGGTTCTGGTTACTTGGCGCCGTTGCCTCGCAACCGTTGCCGTCGTCGGAGTAGAAGTTCGTTGCCGCCGATGCCATGGCCGCGATGGCCTGGCAGGGCTGCTTGCCGGGGCTCCAGGCCCCGCCCTCTGTGCTGACGGTGGTGCTATAGGTGTGATCGGAGAGGCACCCGCCAGAGGTCTCAGCGCCGTATCCGATGGTGTAAACCGTCGTCCCGAGTGTTGCCGCAGATTGTGCCGCCAGCACTGCCTGGCCGCACATGCCCAGCGCCGATGGGTAAGCATAGGATTCATAGCCGTTGGGATTGCTGGTATGCGTTCCGGTTCCGTTCAGCGTGCCTTCCGACGCGACGAGTTGGCTGCTGGTGTTACACGCGCCGGCCGTAGTATTGGCGTTTGAAGCGCACGCCGTAGCATCGCCATCGGTGAGTAGAATGATGGCATTCTGCGACCCTGGATGAGCCGCCTGCTGGGTGACCAGAGCGGTCTGCGCCGCGTAGAGCACCTGCGCGTAATAGGTTCCTTCGCCGCCCGGCGCCTTGATTCCGGTACAGTTGCTCTGTCCCGAATCGCCCGCAGCGACGACGATGGGTGCAGCCTGGTTCAAACTCGTGGCGGCGTCGGTCGTCTTGTAATTATTCGCGAAACTGGTGATTTGGTAGGTATCCGCCGCAGGCAGTGAAGTATTGGACGGCGGGTCAGGGAACGTGTAGGCCACGATGGTCGGATTGGCGGTGGGGCACGTGGTATCTTTCGACGCCGTCGTGCCGGTCACTGCCGGGAATACGAACAGGCTGACACTGTCTACATAGGTTGTAGGGTTGGTGCAGGTCTGTCCCAAGCCGCAGGGATATAAATCACCCAGCAACGATTGCACGCCGAGCAGAGCGCAGGTGATTTGGGTTCCGGTGCATTGGTCGCCATTATCCGCGTCGTTCATTGACGCGGTGGTGTCCACAATCACGGCGATATTCCAGGGTGAGTTTTGTCCGCCCGCCATGGCCGCTTCCGCGGTGTACGAAACGTTCATCTGCTTCATCCCAATCAGTCCGCCAAACCAGAGGGGAACCGTGGCGGTCTGCGTAACCGACAGCGAGTTATATCCGCCGCTACCGCCCGTGGAGGTCTCGCACGGAACGTTCAGCGAGTTGGACACGGTGCTCGAGCAAACAAAAGTTGTCGTGGCGGCGTCATTGGTCAACATGCCGTTGGCGTTTAATTGACCCGACTGCGAACTGTATTGAGTCACCATGGTTTTCGCAGTGGTGGTGTTGGGCATGGCGGTTGCGCCGGCCAGCACCGCAGCGTTGGTCGACGCTACAAGCTTGTCATACGCGTAATACACATGGCCTGACTCGACCGAAGCCGCGGAAAGCGCCATCATCGTGGATGCCGTGAGCATCACGACCACCGCTGCCTGGCCCCGCTGATTGTTCAGGAACCGGCATTTCATCAACTTCAAGAACCGTCTCATCCTCATGGTTCAATTCCCTTCTCTCCCGCGTCGATCGCTTTGAGCAACAGCACCAACTGGTCCGACATGCTGGCTTGCGATACGGGGAGCCACCCTCTAGCGGCTAAAACCCAAAACTCTGCGGATGCGTTCATTTCCCGTTTCCCCCATCCCGCGATTCAGGAACATGAACTTCCGCTGGTTAAACTCTCAAGGTCGTTGCCGTTTCGCTGGGGAAGTGAAGCGTGTTGCTTACAAGGTGAATTCAGTTTTTGTTTCTGGAGTGTGCCGCCATTCGATCTTGCATATGCGAAGGCGGTCTTCCCAGAAACTGGGGATGCTCATGTAATGATCCGGGAGCCTTGGTAATCAGAGAATTGCACTTTCGTGCTATGGGGTTGTTACCAGGGTACCCAAAGAGGCAATAGCAGTAAGTTAAAGAAAATATTGATGATATTGGGCCACCGGTGGGGGCATGAGGAGGAAGGCGAAGCTAATGGGCTCAACAGGTTCCAGCCCGGTGGGCGCTCGCAAAAAAGGGTACAGGCTTTTTGTCCCGTACCCTTCAGTTCTTTGTGGCCTAACTTTGCCGCTTGCGAGATTGATCTAAGTGGTTCCGTTCGGAATCATGCGCGGTGTGCTCAGGTTGTTCACAATGGCCTTGAAGATCTGCGCGATGCTGACGAAGTCCGCGTTTGTCGGCGAGAGTGCCGGGCATCCGCCGGAGTTGTCAGAATAAAAGGTGTTGACGTTGGAAGCCATTGCAGCAATCGCGTTGCAAGGCGTTCCGGAATAAGTGCCACTTGGCCAGGCCTCTGCACCATCGGTGGAACCGGATGCCACGGTGTACTGTTTGTCGGTTGTACACCCCGAAGTCTCGGACCCGAAACCGATGGTATAGACAACGGTTCCGTACTGCGTCGCCAATTGCGCTTCTTCGACAGCCTGCCCGCACTCGCCAAGCGCCGACGGGTAAGCGGGAGATTGATAGCCCGCTGGTTGAATCGTCACTTGCTTTCCGTTGATAGTGACGGTTGCGACAGTCCCATTGAGGGGCTGCCCGGTGTAAGTGCCGACGCATGGGGTCGTGTTGCTGATGACGCCGTTCTTGGCCGAATCGTACGTCGTCGTAATCGATGGGCAATTCTCCGCGACGATCTGGCTCTTGCCGCCGTTGCAGCTGGAATTGCCGCCGGCAGCGGAGTTGGCCTGCGCGTTACATGCGGTCGCGTCGCCGTCGCTGAGGATAATCATCACATTTTTTGAGGTGGGATTCGCATTCTGCTGCGAAACCAGTTGTGCTTGCGCGTAGTTAATGACCTGTGCGTAGTAAGTTCCCTGGCCGCCCGGCGCCGCAAGGCCGGTGCAGCCACTACCGGAATAGCCCACGGCCTGGGCCAGAGCCGACGCCACCGCAAGGGCCGACGTATCGCTGGTCTTATAGGTGTCGTTGAAGGGAATGATCTCGTACTCGCCCGCATCAGTGCCCGTCGTCTCCATGGCAAGATTCTGGGATGACGTAGTGACGTTGACGAAGTTGTACGGTACAGTGCTGCCTCCGGTGCCGCAATAATTCGGCTTGTAGTTTGGCGGCGTGGCTGAGCTGTAAGCCGCCGCGGGGAACACGAACAAGGCCACGTCATCGACATAGGGCGTGCTTGAACTGCAGCTGGTGTTCTGGGCGCAGGGATCCATGTTTTCGAGCATCACCTCGAGTCCCTGAACAGCGCAGACAATCTGCGAAGTGGTGCAATCTTTATCGCCATGAATGGTGCTGGTCATCGAAGACGTGGTGTCCATAATGACGGCCAGATTGTAGGGGATGTCCGAGCCGCCTTTCATGGCCGCAGTCGATGTGGCCGAGAGATTCATGGACGGAATGCCAATGAAGCCTCCAAACCAAAGGTTGACCGAAGCCGTCTGCGTCACCGCGAGTGCGTTGTAGCTGGTGGTGCTTCCCGGAGGTGTTTGGCACTCGACAAAGAAGGGCGCCGCCGACATGGTGGACGAACAAAACATGGTCTGCGATGAAATGGCGTCACCGCTTAGAAAGCTGCTGGCGTTCAATTGTCCGTTGACGGAGCTGTATTGTTTTACCGCCGCGTTCACGGCCGCGGTATATGCGCCGCTCGATGAGGTGGTGAGGAGCGCATCGGACATGGCTTGCGCACCGGCCAGGGTGGCCATGTTGGTAGACGAGACCAGTTGGCGGTAGGCATAGTAAACGTGGCCAACCTCCGCGGCACTCACCGTCATGGTGAGAATGGCTGCGGCAGTGATCATGACCATCACGAGGGATTGGCCTTGCTCGCTCTTGATGAGCCTGCGTAATTGCCGAGATATAACCGTATTCATTTGAGGTTGTGCTCCGTTCACATCTGGATGGCAGACTGGCTTGAAGTCAGAGTGCCCGATTTGCTGGTGCCGGCATTGAAGAAGGGCATGGCGGGGATTCCGAGCCACGAGTAGGTGTAGCTCACGGTAAGAGTCAACGGGTAGTTGGCTCCCATCGTTCCAGTCCCGAGAGGGCAGGTAAATGAAGCCCCGGACCCGGTATGAGGAGATGACGCGGTCCCACTTGCGTTCGACACGACCAACGAGTAGCTGAAATTGGCGGCCGTCCAGGTGGGCAGCGCCTTGACCATGGTGCTTTCGGCGAAGGCGCAAGGATCGTTGCTGGGATAAAGGCCAACATCGCTGCCCACCGCCATAGCGGTGGCGGAAGTTGCGTTCCCCAGTTGTTGCAGGTTGTACATGCCCAGCGTCAACGTGGCCGCCAGGTAGATCAGCCCGAAGAGCATGGGCAGCGTGAGAGCAAACTCGACCAGAGACGAGCCTTCTTCACCCTCCCGGCCGATCAGACGGCCGATCTTTCGCAGGCTATTTTCAGTCTTCATCGTTTCACCTCACAGCAAAGCCAGCCTTGCTTTCGTAGTTCGACCGCCTTGCCCAGGGACTACTTTGGCGCCCTAACGCGCCGGTTGCGCTTCAAAATTCAACTGCGCGAGGAACAAACCGAATTCCTCGCTGGTGGCCGCATCCAGAATCGCTTGCTTGCCGATGCGTGCGTCCTTCTCGTCGGCGAGAATGAACTGCAAACCTACGCCGTCAGGGCCCCAGCGCACGGCTCTGGATTGCACAGCGATCGAACGCTCTGCGAACTCATCACCGTGGGCGGTCCTCTGCAATGTCATCAGAACCAGGGTGCCGGGATACCACCGCTCTTCAGTGACCACGTACAACCCCGACGAGCTGATATCACGAACTCCGTGCGCCACCGGGGCGGCGCCGTTCCAGTAATACGCAGCCAGGCCCGGCTCCTTGACGCGCGGCGCCTTACGCGGATCCGGCGACCACCAACGATCGAACCAGGATCGCAATTGCCCCTTGGTTTTGGCGGGCGAAGGCGTCAAATCCATGCTGTGCGTTTGCAGTGCTTCGGGCCGGTCGTGCCCATTGCGATCTTCCAACTCCAGCAGTCCCGGTCCTCCGCTCCAGAGCGGTTTTTCGCGCAGCAGCGCGACGCCTGCAATCTCCGGCCCGGTCTCAGTGGGGTGGCTTTTGTTGGTCAACCTCTCCAACTGGCGTTCCATCTCCTCGGCCATGCAGAGCACGAGCTGATCGCCGGATTGCGTTTGCGACGAATAAATTGAATGCGCGGGCAGCGCCAGCACGCTCTGCGGTTTGGGGCTCGAGGAGCTCACCTGAAAGGTCGGAAAGGATTCGGCCATTTCGATGACGCGGCAATCCTCGTCCAGATAAATCAGATCCAACGGCGCGGGCATGGCGGTCGCGGCGATGCCGCGAAATGGCTTCATCCACACGCCTTCGCCGGACTTGAGCGGCTTCTCCAACATCATTTCCGCGACGTGCGTCGCAGGCAGGTCGCCAGCAGTGACCTTCAAGCCCAAGAAACACTCCCGCGTCTGGTTGTAGGCACAATATGATTGCGGTTCCATTTTCACGTGGGTCCCTGGCGGCGATCCTGCCGCCCCTTCGTTCTCCGGCGCACCCTTTGCCGGCTTGGCTCGATCCATCAATTCCATCTGCGGCTTTGCCCTTTCTTCTGGCCTCAAGCCAAACCTGCGAAGGGGACACTTCACCTGTTCCCCTGCCCAGGCTGCCCAGTGAGGCATTCGCCGTCTGCGCGGCATGCCGCCCGGACATGGGAAGCTTCCTTGTCAAACCGTGGCTTCAACCAAAGTTTTGCGCCACGGCGTTTTACCGCGAG
Organism: uncultured Acidobacteriaceae bacterium; assembly: GCA_963828325.1. Classification (GTDB taxonomy): domain Bacteria; phylum Acidobacteriota; class Terriglobia; order Terriglobales; family Acidobacteriaceae; genus Telmatobacter. Next base: position 202,352 of record CAWHEK010000029.1, on the reverse strand, counting down.
GGGTCTTACTTGACCCGTGTGCGGCGGCGCTGAATCAATACCACCAGAATCACGACCGCAAAAACTGCGGCTACAACCCTGACAATCATTTCGCTACTCATGAAGTTCTCCCTTTCCTGCCTCAATTATTTGGTCAGTGACTTAAACGAGTCAGCCATCATGATCGCGGCTGGACCCAGTGTAACCAGAAATAGCGCAGGAAAAATGAACAGCACCAGCGGAAACACTAGCTTGACTGAGGTTTTCCCGGCCATCTCCTCGACCATTTGCACACGCTGCACGCGCAGCGTGTCCGAATGGACGCGGAGCATTTTGGCAATACTTGTTCCAAACTGTTCGGTCTGCACCAGCATCGATACCAGATTGCGCAGGCTGTCGACGGCAGTGCGTTCCGCCATCATCTTCCATGCCTCCGCGCGGGCCCGGCCGGCGCGTTGTTCGAGCACGACAACATTGATCTCATCGCAGATTTCCGGCTGCGACTTTCTCAACTCTTCCGAGCTGCGCGCGGTTGCCTGATCCAGGCTGAGGCCGGCCTCCATGCAAATGACGAGGAGGTCGAGCACATCGGGCAAGCCGCGGGTAATAGCCTTCTGCCGCGCTGCGATCTTTTTGCCCAGCCAGAAGTCGGGGATCAGGAATCCTCCGCCCAAGGCGGTCAGGTAAACGAAGAACGGGCTCATCTCGCCTAATCCGCTCAAGGCGGCGATGGCAGCCAGCGAGAGAGGCAGCAGCACCTTGCTGCCGTAGAAGAATTTCATCGCATTCTCGCTGCGATATCCGGCCCTTTGCAGGCGAATCTTGATGACCGAGATCTCTTGTTCGCTCTTGGGCATCAGGTTTTCGAATTTTTTTACCACGTTGCCGAGCGACGAACCGGTGGTCTGGAAGGTCTCGGCAATGGTCTTCTGCTTGCGCCCGGGATTGATCACCTGGCTGATGCGATCGAGCGCGGCTTCCTTGTAGAACATCAGGACACCGATGCTCCCAATCAGCACGAAGACAGCCACGAATGCCAGAATTGCATAAATCATCGGTTCTTCCTCACACGTCGATATCGACGATTTTCCAAATCACGAATCCGCCCACGGCGATCAAGCCCGCCGCGGCCCACATCAGCTTGATGCCGATGTCGCGATGCCACAGAATGCTGATCATTCCCGGGTCAACAAAATAAATGCCGATGCCCAGCACGATGGGGAGCAAGGTAAGAATCAACCCTGTGAAACGTCCCTGGGCGGTGTGCACCATAATCTGGCGCTTCAGGCGGAAACGCTCCCGGATGACATACGAGGTCTTGTCGAGAACCTCGGCCAGGTTGCCGCCGCTTTCCTTCTGAATGAGGATGGCGGTTACGGTGATCATCAAGTCCTGCAACGGAACCCGCGCGATCAGATTCTCCAGAGCGGCTTTCATCTCCAGGCCGTAGTTCTGTTCCTCAAAGCAGATTTTGAACTCGGTGTTTACCGGCGCCGCGCATTCACGAGCGACCAGAGCCATGGCGGCCAGCAAGCTATGCCCGGCGCGCAGTCCGCTGACCATCAGGTCCAGCGCCTCGGGCAGATGCTTTTCAAATGCGCTGAAGCGCCGGTGGCGCTTGAACAGAACAAAGGCATACGGCAGCACACCCAACACTCCGCCGGTCAGGAACGCCAATAAGTTGCTGTTGGTGAGCTCCATGAGCGCGTAGGTCGGAATGACAAAGCCGGCGGCGCAAAAAAGCAGCAAGCGGCCCGCGCTCCAATCCAGATCGGCCTGGCTCAGGAGGCGGCGCAAATAGGGCGTCAGCTCAAACTTGAGCAGCTTATCGTTCAACCAGGGAATGCTGCTGAGGAGCTCGTTCTTGCGTACGTTCAGCTTCTGCGGCAGTATGTCTCTGCGCTCGACTTTAATTGCGGAATCCAGCGTAGCCAGAGCCTGCTTGGCGGTGCTGGAGGGTCCCAACCCGGCCAACGGCAGCGCAATCAACGTGAACACGCCGACAAAAACCAGACCAATGATCAATCCCATTTCGGTTCCCTCCTCCTTTCTTTCTTAGTTGACCTGTGTTTCCCGCTCGAACAGGCTGGGCGGCAGGATGATGCCCGAGACGCGCAACCTCTCCAGAAAGCGGGGACGAATTCTTGACGGCTTGAAAACTCCGATCACGCGACCATCCTGGCCGATGCCTTTTCTCTCAAACGTGAAAATTTCCTGCATGCTGATCACGTTCTCTTCCATGCCTGTGATTTCGGAGATGTTGGTGATTTTGCGGGTGCCGTCGCTCATACGCGTGGCCTGCACCACGATCGAGATGGCCGAAGCCATCTGCTGGCGAACCGACTTCTCGGGCAGGTTCATGTTGGTCATGGCCACCATGGACTCCATTCTGGACAACGCATCGCGCGGCGTGTTGGCGTGAATGGTGGTCATCGATCCCTCGTGGCCGGTATTCATGGCCTGGAGCATGTCGAACGCTTCCTCACCGCGCACCTCGCCGATGATGATGCGGTCGGGGCGCATACGGAGGGCATTGATGAGCAACTGCCTTTGCCGGATCGCGCCCTGGCCTTCGATGTTGGGAGGCCGCGTCTCGAGGCGCACGATATTCTCCTGCGCCAATCGCAATTCGGCGGCGTCCTCGATGGTTACCAGCCGCTCGTTGTTGGGAATGTATTGCGAGAGGATGTTCATGAACGTGGTCTTGCCGGCGCCGGTACCGCCTGAAACCAGGAGGCTGATGCGCGCCCGCACCGCGGACGAAAGCACTTCCATCATCTCCGCAGAAATACTCTTCAACTGCACCAATTGGTTGGCGGCCAGAGGGCCGGTTCCGAAGCGGCGGATCGACATCGAAGGTCCGTCGAGGGCCAGCGGCGGAATGACGGCGTTTACGCGCGATCCGTCGGGCAGGCGCGCGTCCACCATGGGCGAGGATTCGTCTACGCGGCGGCCCACGCGCGAAACGATGCGATCGATGATCTGCATCAGGTGGCGGTCGTCGCGGAAGGTGGTGTCCACTCTCTGCAGCAGGCCACCCTTTTCCACGAATACGTGGTCCTTGTCGTTGACCAGGATGTCGGAGATTTTCGGGTCTCTCAGCAACGGCTCGAGGGGCCCCAGTCCGAACACTTCATCGAGCAATTCGGCGTGAATCTTTTCCTGCTCGTCGAAGTTCAGCGGCACGCGCTGATCCGACATGATCTCTTTCACCAGACCGGAAACGGCTTGCCGCGCCTGGCTGGAATTGACCCGCGACAGCTTCTCGAGGTCCAGTTTTGAGATCAGCGTACGATGAATCTCCGCTTTGTACGATTCCAAGTTCAGTATTTCCACGTTGTACCTTCGCTCCAGTTGCAGAATTCCGTTCTAAAAAAACATCATCCGAAAAGGCTGAAGGCCTTCTTCTTCTTGTTCTTGGCGCCCGAGGTTTCGGTTTTTCCCGTCACCGCATTGACCATCAACCGCACCTGGCGGGTAATGGCCGAATCTGTAAGCACCAAAGGCTTGGCGCTGATTTGCATATTCCGCACCGTCGGATAATCGTTGGGAATCTTCCAGTGTGCCGCCCTGGTGAGCGCCTTGGTGATGTGCTCCTCCGACACGCCGAGAACCCGCGATTCAAAACGGTTGATCACGATCTCCAATTTGGGCTGGGGCGCGGAGAAAAACTGCGTGATCAGGCGATTGGAGTTGCGCAGCTCGGGAATGCTCGCCTGGGTGACCAGGTAGACGGTGGTGGCGTCTTTGTAGGCTGTGGTGCCCATCAGTTCCAGCCTCGATCCGAGATCCACAACCACGTTGTCGAATTCGTGACGCGCCACCTGCAAGAGCCGGTTGATGCCTTCGTTGTCGACCTGGAACTGGATAAACCGTCCCGGCGCCGCCAGCACCCAGAGGCCGGTGCTGTGCTCGACCAGAAGCTGCTCCAGAAATTTCGCATCGAGCCTGTCCACTTGCTGCAGCGCATCGATGGCGGAAAACTCGGCCGCGATTCCAAGATTCAAAGCGGCATCGCCCAGCGGCAGATCGAGATCGATCAGCAGGGTTTTCTCGCCCGATTCCTTGGCCAGCGCGACGGCAAAATTGCAGGCCAGCATGGTGGTTCCCGCGCCGCCTTTGGAGCCCATGAACGCAAAGAGCCTGCCCGCCGGCTTTCTTGAAGGCCGCGTGGCCGGCCGCCGCGCCGCGGCTCGCACCAATGCGTCTGCCACCACATCCGGAGCAAACGGCAGAGTCAGAAATTCGCGGGCTCCGGCGCGCATGCAGCGCACCAACAGCTCGGGGTCCGAGCTCTCCGAATACACCATCACCGTGGCCACACCGTTGGCGCAGATGCTCTCTACCAGTTCGAGTGCCAGCTCCGCGTCTCCATCGAGATCGATGAGGATGACGTCGTGGTCGTCGTCCACCGACTGGGGAAGATCGCCGGTTCCCAAGGAATAGCTGGAATACTCGCTGACGTAGGCGCCCGTGCATCCACTCATGGCCCGCATCGCTTCCACGCGGCTCTCGTCGCTGGGACTGATCACCGCGATGGACAGATCCTCGACCCCGATGGGATCGGGAAACTGGTTGGCAGAATACTGGGAATAATTCGTGGCCACTTCTGGCTGCTCCTTACTGTGCGATCTGTATGCAAAGGGGGCGGCACAGACGCCCCACTTGCCGGAAGTTCATTTGCGGCGCGCTTCAAGCACGCCACAGCCCTGCTGCGCTGCTTAACGTGCGAAAAACGAAATTAACGTGCCGATTGCAATGGCCGGTGCATAGGGCATCTTGCGCCGCCGCGGATTGCTTAAAACCGCTTCTCCGCGTTGCTGCGCGCTGAAGACCAACTCACCGGTGTGGTCGAACAATTCCTTAAGAAAACCGCCCCAAGCGGCGATTCCGAGGGCCATCACTCCGCCCACCAGGCCGGTCATGACCAATGCCAGGATCAATTGATAGGGGCCGATCCACGCTCCAATGGCCGCGCACAACTTAACATCGCCGGCGCCCATGCCGCCCATCCAAAAAAGAAAACCGTAAATCAGGAGTCCAAGGCCTGCTCCGCCCAAACTCTGTTCGGCGCCGTGCAGCCCATGCAGCACAATCGAAACCACGAGCCCCAGGCCAAAGAACGGCAGTACGAGCCAGTTCGGAATGCGACGGCTGCGCAGATCGGTGAAGGTCGCCACACCGAGAACCACCACCGTTGGCCACCACGCGAACGAATGCATCACGCCAGCTCCGTGCCCGAAGGCATTTTCAGAATCGCCCTCCATGAAGCAATTCCGGCACCAAACTTTTGGAGCGATGAAAACGTGTTGATTCAGGGGGATGAGGGCAAAATGCCCTCCTCGGTGTGCACAGTTGTTTACGCCCGGCACCGGCCGCGAAGCGCGGCGTTTACACTCGATCGTTTCCATCGAGCGGCGTGCAAGACGCTTGTAACCTATTGCCAAATGAGAAGATTACGAGCTGGAATGCGGAGGTTAGCGAGGGCAGCGATCTATGAAAAACTCGATTTTTCAGGAGCGGCGGCAAGAAAAAAATCAGCGATAAGTATCCGATTTTGGGCCATTCCCGGGGAAGGCATTACCTCGGTGTCGGCTTTCGTAGCACGAAAGAGGAATGTTCCCTCGGCATCTATTTGCCGATGATGAACTCACATCGCCCTAGTTTCACTGAATGCAGTCGTATACATCGGCGAAATGGAAGACCGCCCGCGCATGACCAAAATTGGACTTTATTCGGAAGACCGTTCGCTGCACCCACTTCTTTCTTCTGCCCTTGGTAAGGACTTCGAGGTCCTGCTTCAGCCGGATGGAGATGGAACGGACGCCTTGGCGTCGACGGTGGCCTGCGACGTCTTGATCCTCGATCTCTATTCGTCCCAGGACACGCTGCAAAGCCGCCTGGAATTTGCGCGGCACATGATCCAAGGCAGCGTCCCGGCCATCCTGATGGCGGATGACAGCCTGCGTTCAACGGCCTTCGAACTGGTTCGTTCCGGGGCCTTTGGCTACTGTCGCCGCCCCCCGTCGATTCGCGACCTTAAAACCATGCTGGTTCGGGCCTGCGAAACCTCGTCGCTCAAGCAACAGCTGCACAACGTACAGCAGCGGATCGAGGAACCGGGCAATTGCGACCGCATCATCGGTTTGAGCTCCGGCATGCAGCGCGTCTATCAATTAGTGCGCAGCGTAACCAATTTGAATGCCGCGGTTCTGGTCACGGGCGACAGCGGAACCGGCAAGGAACTGATCGCCCGCGCCATCCACAATCTCGGCAGCCGCGCGAACAAGCCATTTGTGGCAGTCTCCTGTGGCGCGATTCCTGAAACCCTGATTGAATCCGAGCTATTCGGCCATGAAAAAGGCGCCTTCACCGGCACGGTTGGTTTGCGAGAGGGCTATTTCGAGCAGGCGGCCGACGGCACACTCTTTTTGGACGAAATCGGCGACCTCAGCGTGTTCACGCAAGTGAAGCTGCTCCGAGTTCTGCAGCAAATGGAATTCAGCCGCCTCGGCTCGAACAAACTTATCCCCTTGCGCGCGCGGCTCATCTTCGCCACGCACCAGGACCTGGGCAAGCTGGTGGCAGAAGGCAAATTCCGCCAGGACCTCTTTTATCGCATCAACGTGATGCGCATCGATTCGCCTCCGCTTCAGGAGCGGCCCGAAGACATTCCGCTGATTGCGGGCCATTTCCTGCGCCACTACTCGAACGTCTTCCAAAAGCCGATGGATTCGATTGAACCGGCGGCAATGGAGATGCTCCAGCGCTACCCATGGCCGGGAAACGTCCGCGAGCTTGAAAACGTGATGCAGCGCGCCATCATCCTGGCGCGAGGAAACGCGGTACGCACCGAGGATCTGAGCCTGAAAATGCAGGATGCGGAAGAAGACGATGCGGCTTTCGACCAGATCGTCGACATTGCCGATTACCAGTCCTCCGGCTCGTTTGAGCGCCAACTCCGCGACTACAAAATCAGGCTGGCTTTGGCCGCGGTTCGCGAGAACAATGGCAACAAGACTCTGGCCGCGCGGAGCCTTTCGATCTCCCGCGCCTATCTTCACCGGCTGCTGCGCCTGGCGGAGAACGACCCTCTTTCCGTGTCCGATCCTTTGTCCGCATCCGATCCTCTTTTTGCGGAACACAAGCTGCGCGAGACGGTTACTGCCTGACCGCCAAACAATATCCATCATTCTGGGATCCATTATTTTGGGGAAACTGAAACCGCGCTGGTTCAAATGCGCCGATTCCTTGTTCTCGGCATTCACCATGCGCCACAGGTCGGGGCTGGCGTCAAAGTTGACACGGAATCAGGCGAAATAATCCACTTGCCTGGCGGAAGTCTCTTCCAGCGTTTCGGCGGCTTCCGTCTCGACGTCAAGCATCAGATCTTCTTCCGCATCTTCTTCAGCGCCCGCGGCTTTTCGGCCGTTCCGCTGCGCGCGGTCGTCGCCGGGCTTTGCTGTGGCGTCGATGTCGAAGATCGCAGGCGGGTGTAAATCACCGTGCGGAGCTTTCACTGGCGCTACGGCTCGGATTCCCGGAATAGGACCAATCTCCATCTGCGCCTCTCGATTCCTGTCTGGTTCTATCGGCGCTGAGAAGCAACGCTTTAATCTTTCCTGGCGAAGATTGTCCGATTTCGAGACATAACGCTTCGCACGACACCTAAGCCTTTTCTGATCGGAGCGGGTTTTTACGGACGCATCGCCATCGCCGCCGGGGCCATCAACGCATTTCCGGCGCCGGCGTGTTCTCGGCTCTGGGCCTCCGATTGCGTCTGAGCTTTTTCCAAGACTGCCAGGCCCTGCGCCAGGCTCATCCCAGTGGGAACCGGAATAAATCCCCAGCGCAATTCGCTGGTCTCGCGCGCGAAGGTCTTGACCAAAAGCGCACGGACATTCATGTGGACCTCGAGCGATTCTGTCTTCCAGTCCGTCGGGCTCACTTGCATGCGCACGAGCCGGAACCAGCCGCCTTTGTACAGGCGGCCAAGAATGCCGAAACCAAAATCCACGTTGACGTCAGTTTGCCCTTCCAGCCGCTTCAACCGTTTCGATCGCGAATCCACCCAGAGGGTGCCGCTCATGGCGTGGAAGACGCGGGCCTCGATGGAGCGGTCCGGATCGTCGGGATTGGGGTGAAAACGCAGCCGATAGCAGCCGTTCTCCTCGCCGTCATAGAGGTATACGAACGCGGTCGGCAAGAGCACCAGAATCCGCCCTATTCGCGCCTCGTCCTCGTCATACTGCTTTACCTGCCGCACTTGCTCGTCGGGTGAACGAAGCAGCCGCTCCAGCCGGTCGCGCTCCTGCTGCTGCGCTTCAGAGTTCAGTGCTCGCCCGTTGCTCAGCGCCATCCGCGTGATCGGACCGTCGGCGGTTTCCACCTGCTCCTCAACACTCGTCCCGGCCGGCGAGCGCCGCTGCACCCAGTATTGCCAATAGCCGTGCCGCTGGTGATCGTTCAGCTCGTTGTAAATGACCTCACGGACGAACTGCCCCGGCGGCATCGCGGGCTCAGAGCGCGCGATGGGCGCAAGCTGTGCCATTGCCGCAACTCCCAACATCGCCCAGAGCACACGCATTCCGTCACCTCCGGCCAGGCTTCTGCGATATACGCCGTGTTCTATGAGCACGATGACGGTGAAACGGAAACGCCAAAGCAAGACGCGATGAAAAGCCGGAGAAATGCGGGAAAGGAATCTGACTCGCTAACCGTTGTTTCACAAGTTCACGGTCAATGAAGCCGGTCTCATTCATCCATGCGCATTGCTACACTGGGGCCATGCAAAGTGAAGAGGAGTTTCTGCGCCATGCCGGGGCCGCGCTCGATGGGTTGAAGCGGCATCTCGTTCAGCGCGGAGAACACGACCAGGCTGCATTCGAGATTCACGAGCAGGATGGGGCGTTGAACCTTCTGCTGGATGATTCCGGCGCCAAATTCGTCTTCACGCCGAATGCACTGCTGCGCCAAATCCAGATCTCCGCGCCGGCAGGGAAGCTAGAGCTCAACTGGGATTGGAGGATGGAGGAGTTTATTCTTCCGCGCACTGGCGAGACGTTCATTGCTCTCGTCGATCGTCTCATTGGCGAGCGCCGAGCCGCCTAACGGCTAGCGCCGCGGCCAGATTTCAGTCACAGTTCAGGCAATTTCGCCGCATCTTCAGAGTGTTACGATGAATTGCATCCGCATGGGAGGTCACCAACCATGAATGAAACTTCCGCGTCCGCGACGCTCACCAGCGAGGAAATTTCCTCGCTCACACGCCAGAACAACTACGGCACCTGGCGTTTTCAAGAAACCTGGAAGCCGCTCTACATCGCTGACGCCGAGGGCTGCTGGATCATTGACGGCGCGGGCAAGCGATATCTCGATTTCAGCGCGCAGCTGATGTGCGTGAACCTTGGCCACAAGAATCCACGGGTGATTGAAGCGATTGCCGAGCAGGCCCGCGAACTTTGCTACGTCGCGCCGGGATACGCCACCGACTCGCGCGCCCGCCTGAGCGCCAAGCTGCTTGAAGTTCTTCCCGCGGGGCTGACCAAATTCTTCTTCGCCACAAGCGGAACCGAGGCCAATGAAGCGGCCTTCAAAATTGCCCGCATGTATACGGGTAAAACCAAGATCATCTCGCGCTACCGCTCTTATCACGGTTCAACCATGGGCTCCATCGCGGCCACGGGCGATCCGCGCCGCTGGGCTATGGAGCCGGCCGGCAAAGGCGCGGGCATCGCCTTCGCGCCCGAAACCAACTGCTACGACTGCCCCATCAAGCACACCTATCCCACCTGCAACATCGCCTGCGCCGACTATATCGAGCACATGATTCGCAACGAGAGTGACGTTGCTGCCATCATCTTCGAGCCCGTCGTCGGCACCAACGGCGTCCTGGTTCCGCCGCCCGAGTACTTCCCTCGCCTGCGCGAAATCTGCGACCGGCATGGCGTGTTGATGATCGCGGATGAAGTGATGGCCGGATGGGGCCGCACCGGCAAGTGGTTCTCCGTTGACCATTGGAACCTGAAGCCCGACATCCTCGTCACCGCCAAAGGCATCACGTCGGCCTACGTGCCTCTTGGCCTTTGCGCCACGACCGGCAAAATCGCCGATTACTTTGAAGACCACTACTTTTCTCATGGGCATACTTATGAAGCGCACCCGCTCACGCTCGGCCCCGCCGTTACAACGATTGAAGAGATGCAGCGGCTGAAGCTCGTGGAGCGTGCCGCGGAACTCGAGCCGTACGTTCGCCAGAAGCTCGAAGCCCTGAAAGCCAAACACGTCTCAATCGGAGACGTCCGCGGCCTTGGCCTTTTCTTTGCCGTAGAGATTGTGAAGAATCGCAAGACCAAACAGCTCTTCAACACCATGCGCGACAAGGTGGAGGGCAAGCCGCTGGTGGTGGATCAAATCGCCGCCAAAATGATGACGCAGGGCGTGTCGATCCAGGCCTGGGTTAGCCACTTTGTGATCGCGCCGCCGCTGATCGTAACAAAAGAAGAGCTGGATTTGGGTATCGCTGCGCTCGACGAACATTTGGCGATTGCGGACGCGCTGGTGGAGTAGCAGCTCAAATTTATCGTTCAAAGTTCGCCCATTCGCGATGTGTCATCCTGAGCAAAGCAGGCCGCCAGCAGCGCGGCCTGCGTAGTCGAAGGATCTGCGGTTGCCTTTGCTGTTGCTTCTCTATTCCCTATTCCCTGGTCCCTAATCCCTGCCTTTACGCCACTTCTTCCGCGCTCTGCTCCGCCGCTGCCGGCGGCGCCAGCTTCATCATCGCCACATACGAGGCGCCCGCGGTGAAGAAGCCAACGAACCATGCGTAGTCGTAGAGGAAATGCAGCGCCGAAACAAATACGCCGATAAGCGCGATGCCCACGCCGAGAGCCAGCGCTATCACCGCCCGCGGATTCACTCCCTTGGTGTAGTGGTAAATTCCCTCGCGATGATAGAGCGAGTTCACATCCAGCTCGGTTCCGCGGATGAAGAAGTAATCGCAGACCATGATCCCGGCCACCGGCCCGAGCAGTCCCGAATACCCGACGAGCCAGCCAAAGATATAAGCGTCCGGCGTGGCCAACAACTTCCACGGGCACATGGCAAAGCCCAGAAATCCCGTGATCAATCCTCCCGTGCGAAAGCTGATCAGTCGGGGATACAGATTTGAAAAGTCATTCGATGGGGAAACCACATTCGCGCCGATGTTCACGTTCAGCGTCGCGACCAACACTGCGATCAGCGCCAGAAAAGCGACAAATGGCTGATGAAACATTCCGATCAGCTCGACCGGGTCCCAGATGGGCTTGCCAAACAGCACTACTGAAGCCGACGTCACAGCGATCCCTAGAAACGTGTACAGCACCATGGCCACCGGCAGCCCAAACGCCTGTCCCCATGCCTGCGAAGTTTGTGATTTGGAATAGCGCGTGAAGTCGGGGATGTTCAAAGCGAGCGTTGCCCAGTAGCCCACCATCGCCGTCAACGACGGGAAGAACACCGCGAGGAATTCGCTGCGCGAGTGGAACGTGCTTGGCGTCGACAGCATGACGCCAAAGCTGCCCGCCTTCCCATGCACCCAAACCAGCAGGGCCACGGCCATGACGAACATGAACGGCGCGCCGAACGCTTGCAGCCGACGGATCGATTCCACGCCGCGCCATACCACAACCATGTTGAGCAGCCAGAATCCCAGGAAGCACGCCCACAGGATTCCCGCATTCCCGGCGGCGCTCGGCCAGATCACGATCAGCATCGCGTCAATCGCGCTGCCGCCGATCCACGCTTGAATGCCGAACCAACCACACGCCACCACCGCGCGCAACAATGCCGCCAGGTTCGCACCGCGCACGCCAAACGAGGCACGAAGAAACACGGGGAACGGGATTCCATACTTCGATCCCGCGTGCGCGTTCAGCAGCATGGGAACGAGCACGATCAAATTCCCTAAGAGCACCGTCCCGATCGCCTGCTTCCAATCCATCCCCTTCGCGATTAGCCCGGAGGCGAGCCGGTAGGTCGTGATCTCCATGCACATTGAAAACCACAACGCCATGTAGTTGTAGAAGCCCCACGTGCGCTCGGCCGGCGTGGTCGGCGTCAGGTCGCGATTCGATAAGGATGGATCGACGCTGCTCACGGGCCTCCTCCGTGAAGTCTGGAAAGTATCTATATAAGGTAAGACAGTTGGGTGTCTCGGGTCCCTCCGCCGCGGCGGGAGGGGACCAGGGAAAGCATGATCCTCGCCCACGCAGGAAAAAGCCAGAAGCTAGCGGCGAACAGCTGGGGCGACGGTCGCGCAGCGACCACTGCCTACTTCCACGCTCCACCACGCGCATCGCGCCGCAAATACTTCCCTCGCCCCGGCTTGCCGATAAACTTGCCGCCACTCACAATCAGCTCGCCGCGCGAATAAACGTCGCGCGCATTCCCACGCACCCTGAAGCCCTCGAACATCGAATAATCCACGCGCATGTGGTGCGTTTTGGCGCTGATCGTATAGTCCTCCGCCGGATCCCATAGGACCAGGTCGGCATCGCTGCCCGCGGCCAGCACGCCCTTCTTCGGATACATTCCGAAAATCCGCGCCGGCGCCGTCGAAACCAGCTCGACGAATCGATTGATGGAGAAATTTCCCTGGCCCACACCGTGGTGATGCAGGAGTTGCAGGCGGTTTTCGATTCCAGGGCCACCGTTGGGAATTTTCGTGAAGTCATCTTTGCCAAGGGCCTTCTGGTCTTCAAAGCAGAAAGGGCAATGGTCCGTCGACACCACCTGCAGGTTGTCCTTCCTCAGACCCTCCCAAAGCTTCGGCTGATTCTTCTTTTCGCGCAGCGGCGGCGTGAAGACATACTTCGCGCCATCCCAGCCCTTGCCTTCCATGTTGTCTTCAATCGAGAGCAGCAGGTACTGAGGACAGGTCTCGGCAAACGCCGGCAACCCGCGGTCGCGCGCCTCGCGCACCTGGTTCAGAGCATCCTCGCTCGAAAGATGCACGATATAGATCGGTACGCCGGCAATCTCCGCCATCGCAATCGCGCGATGCACCGCCTCGGCCTCGGCCTTGGTGGGCCGGGTAAGCGCGTGATAAATGGGCGCGGTCTTTCCCTCGGCCAGCGCTTGCTGCACGATCACGTCGATGACTGAACCGTTCTCAGCATGCATGCAGATGAGTGCGCCATTTTTTGCAGTCTGCTTCAGCGCTTTGAAGATCGTGGCATCATCGACCATCAGCACGTTGGGATAGGCCATGAACAGCTTGAAGCTGGCCACGCCCTCGCGGACCATGTCGTCCATGTCTTCCAGGCCGGCGTCTCCAAGGTCGGTGACGATCATATGCAGTCCGTAGTCGATGCACGCCTTGCCCTCAGCCTTCTTCCACCACGTATCGAGCGCCGCGCGCATCTTCGTCCCGCGCGCCTGGATCGCGAAGTCCACAATCGTCGTCGTTCCGCCAATCGCGGCGGCTCTAGTTCCGGTTTCGAAATCGTCTGCCGACTTCGACCCTCCGAACGGCATGTCCAGATGCGTATGCGCATCGATGCCGCCCGGCAGCACCAGCAAGCCGGCGGCGTCGACGACCGTGTCGGCGGCACTGGCCGGGATTCCTGCGCGCACTTCTTTTATCGTTGCGCCGTCGATCAGCAGGTCGGCTTTGACGCTGCCGTCGGCATTCACGATCGTTCCGTTCTGAATTAAAACTTTCGACATAATCTTTCGTCCTCGCTCTCCTCGAGCTCGCTAACTTGCTGACTTGTGGACTGACGCCGCACATTCCGCTCCCCGCGTCCGCTCGTCCCACGTCTCCGGCTTCATGCCCGTGTCCACCTGCACCATCGTGATGCATCCATCTACCGGACAAACCAGCGAGCACAGATTGCAGCCCACGCACTCGGTTTCGTCGACGCGCGGTATCCGCGCGAGCGGCGTCGGGTACGGCCCCTGACCAAAGGCCGCCGCGCGCTCCTTGCGCGTCACTGGAGTCGCGGCAATCGCCGCCAGACTCTCTGCTTGCTCCTCGGTCGGCGTCCGATGCAGTTCCACATGTCCGTCGACGGGCCCGGTCACGCGATCCAGATGAATGCACTGGTGCGCGCCGTCCCAGCACGCAATGTGGCACAGATCGCAGCCAATGCAGGTCTGCTCATCGATGCGCGCGACGATTTTGTAATTGAGATTGAGGTGTTTCCATTCCGTCACGCGATTGAGAGACAGTCCGTGAAAATCCTCGAGCTTTTCGAAGCGCTTTTCGCGCATCCAGTTCTCGAGCCCTTCGGCCATGTCTTCGACGATGCGGTAACCGTAGTGCATCACGGCCGTGCACACCTGCACCGTGCCGCACCCGAGCAGCAAAAACTCCGCCGCATCGCGCCATGACCCGATTCCGCCGATGCCAGATAGCGGCAGCGCGGCCCCGGGATCGGCCAAAATCTGCTGCACCATATTCAACGCGATCGGTTTCACCGCCGGCCCGCAATAGCCTCCGTGCGAGCTTTTCCCATCCACATTTGGCCGCGGCACAAACGTGTCCAGATCGATTCCGGTAATCGAGTTGATGGTGTTGATGGCTGAAAGCCCATCGGCGCCGCCGCGCTTGGCCGCCCGCGCCACCATGCGAATGTCGCTGATGTTCGGCGTGAGCTTTACCAGCACAGGCGTGCGCGCCTTTTCTTTCACCCACTCAGTGATCATCTGCGCATATTCCGGGACCTGCCCGACCGCCGAGCCCATGCCACGCTCGCTCATGCCATGGGGACAGCCGAAGTTCAACTCCAGGCCATCCGCGCCGGCATCCTCGGTGCGAGAGACGATCTCGTGCCATGCTTCACGCGTCGATGCCACCATGAGCGATGCGATGACTGCATTCTTCGGATAACGCTTCTTCACCTCAGCCATCTCGGTCAGATTCTGCTCCACGGTGCGGTCGCTGATCAGCTCGATATTGTTGAAGCCCATGATGCGCTGGCCGTTCCAGTCGGTCGCGGAGTAGCGGGAACTCACGTTCGTGATCGGCTCGCCGATGGTCTTCCACACCGCGCCGCCCCAGCCCGCGTCAAACGCGCGCATGATCATTTCGCCCGTATTGGTCGGCGGCGCCGAAGCCAGCCAGAACGGATTTGGGCAGCTAATTTTCCCCGCAAAATTTCGTACGCCGATATCAGGCATGGGCGACCTCCGACACTTTCAACATGGCCAAAGCCGCGCGCTTGCCGCCTGCCACCGCGTCCACCACTTCGCGCCCGCCGTTTACGCAATCCCCGCCGGCAAAATACTTCGGATTCCCGGTTTGTCCGGTCATGCGATCGGCCATAATCTTCCCGTCGCGCACTTGAACTCCGCGCAAATCCTGCAAAAACTCGGTGAGCGGAGACTGGCCGATCGCGGGGACGATCAGATCGCATACCATCGCGGACTCCGAACCGGGAACCGCTTCGAGCTTGCCCCTCGTCTCGCGCACCTGGAGGGTTTCCAGCAGCAAACGGCCGTGCTCATCCCGCCCAATCGCAATCGGCATCCGGCGCCACAGGAACTGCACACCCTCTTGCTTGGCGTGCTCGTATTCAAAATCGAACGCCGACATCTCGCTCTCGCTGCGCCGGTAAACCATATAGACGGTCTGCGCGCCCAGCCGGCGTGCCGCGTTGGCTGCATCGATGGCCGTATTTCCGGCGCCCACGACGGCAACCGTCCCTCGCAGCTCGCGGATGTGCCCCGTCTTGTAAGCGGCGATCAGCTCCAGGGCGTTCATTACGCCGTCAACTTCTTCGCCGGGCACGTTCAGCCGCTGCATGGCGCCAAGTCCGAGCCCAAGAAAGATGAAGTCGAATTCGGCTTCGAGCAATTCGAGTGCTGCTGCCGAATCGACATCGACGCCGCATCGAAACTCGACGCCGAGCCGGCGAATCATCTCCACCTCGCGCACGCTATCAGCCGCACGCAGCTTGTACTCCGCCACGCCATAAGTATTCAACCCGCCCGGCAAAGCGCGCCGGTCAATCACAGTGGCATTCGCGCCCTGGCGGCACAACTCTGCTGCGCAGGCGAGCGAAGCGGGGCCGCCCCCGATGCATGCCACGCGCAGCTTGCGCGTTCCCGTTGCAGCCGCCGGCACCTTCTCGCCCGACGCCCAGAACGCATCCATCGCGTGGCGCTGCAGAAGGGCGATCTGGATCGGCTTATCGTTTTGCCGGTTCAGGACGCAGGCGCCCTCGCAGAGCACGTCAACCGGGCACACGCGCGCGCAGCTCGCTCCCAGAATGTTCGCGTCAAGTATGCGCAACGCCGACCCACGCAGATTTCCCGAGGCAATTCGCTTGATGAATCCAGGCACATCGATATGAGTGGGACACGCCCCGGTACACGGCGCATCGAAGCAATTGAGGCAACGGTCTGCCTCGATCACCGCGGCTTGCGCCGCCAACGGCGGTTTCAGCTCGCCGAACCGCGCTCGCAGTTGCTCATCGTCCGGTAGTGCAACGGTGCTCATGAGAACCCCATGAACGTCAAAATGCAATTTGAATTCCGCCGCGTATCGAGTTCTGAAATCTCGATGCTTTGGCCCTGGACAAAATCGCTCTACGACGCCACAAGTGGCCCGTACAAATCCGGCCTGCGGTCGCGATAGAACTGCCACGTGCGCCGCACTTCGGCAATCTCATCCAGATTTAGATCGGTGGTCAGCACTTCGTCCTTATCGCGCGCAGCCTCGGCAATGATCTTCCCACGCGGATTGCAGAAGTAGCTGGTCCCGTAGAACTCTCCGATGTTCCAGGGCGCCTCAGTGCCCACGCGATTGATGGCCGCAATGAAGTATCCGTTTGCGGCAGCGTGCGCCGGCTGCTCCAGCTTCCAGAGGTACTCGCTCAGGCCCGCGACTGTCGCCGACGGATTGAAAACGATCTCTGCGCCATTCAAACCCAGGCAACGCGCGCCTTCAGGAAAGTGCCGATCGTAACAGATATAGATACCAACTTTTGCAAATCCCAGATCGAAGACCGGGTACCCAAGATTCCCCGGCCGGAAATAAAACTTTTCCCAGAATCCCGGCGCCACGTGTGGAATATGCGTTTTGCGATACTTGCCCAGATAGGCGCCGTCGCTCGCGATCATCGCAGCGGTGTTATAAAAAACGCCTTCCTGCTCCACCTCGTAGACGGGCACTACCATTGCAATGTGGAGTTCCTTCGCCAGATCACGCATCAGCTTGACGGTGGGCCCATCGGGAACCGCCTCCGTCATCTCATACCACTTTGTCTCTTGTTCCGCGCAGAAGTAGGGCCCGTTGAAGATTTCCTGGAGGCACACAATTTGCGCGCCCGCCTTTGCCGCCTGGCGAATCAGCCCCACATGCTTCTCCACCATCGCGCTCTTTTGCTCCGGCAGCGGCTCTGTCGCAGGCACTGCGTTTGACGCCTGAATAATGGAACATCGAACAACTCTGGGCATGGCTCAGAACCTCCATCCAAAAAGCTGTGAGTATTAGAAGTTAACCGAAACACCTTCATTCGGCAATAGGCCAGAAGGTGCTGCGGGCCCGGCGGCCAGAAGCTGGTAATGGCCCTCCGGTTTGACTTCGCTCCAACCCGCTCCAATAATCGTGAGAGATGAACATTTACGAGGAGATCGTCAAGTTGCAACGCGAGGGCCGCAGCGGCGCTGTGGCCACCATTGTGAATTCGCGCGGATCCATCCCCTCGTTCCAAAGCGCCAAGATGCTGATTCGCGACGACGGCTCCATTGCCGGAACGATTGGCGGCGGTTGCGTCGAGGCGGAGGTCTGGCAGGCGGCGCGCGAGGTCATCGCGCAGGAAAAGCCGCGCAGCCTTACCTTCGACCTCAATCAGGATCCTAAATACGACACTGGCCTGGTTTGCGGGGGAACGCTCGAAATCTTTATCGAGCCGGTTCTGCCGGTGCCGCTGCTCTACATTTTCGGCGCCGGCCATGTCGCCGTCGAGCTCTTCAAAGCCGCTCGCAATGCTGGTTTTGACTGCATCGTTACAGACGACCGTGAGGCCTACGCCAACGCGGAGCGTTTCCCCAATGCACGCGATATCGTCGCCAAAGACTTCGATGAAGCGCTTACGGATCTAACTCCTAGAGAGTCCTCCTATATCGTCATCGCCACTCGCGGACATCGCGACGACATGCGCGTTTTGCGCTGGGCAGTGCAAACACCGGCACGCTACGTCGGCATGGTCGGCTCCAAGCGAAAAGCCATCACCGTGTTTCGCGAGCTCACGCGCGAAGGACTCAATCCAGAGCTTTTCGGCCGTGTCCATTCGCCGGTCGGGCTCGACATTGGCGCGGTTACACCGGAAGAAATCGCGGTTGCGATTGTCGCAGAGTTGGTTGCAGTGCGTCGCCGCGCGGAGCGAGTTCTACCCCACATGAGCTGGTTCCAGAGCAGCAGGCAAACGGCTGCGGCCGAATCCACCGCGCCCGGCGAATCTCTCCCTGTTCCCGCGAAAAAGTAGATTCAGCCCTCCTCCGAATCTGCCGCCTTTTCTCCCTGTTATCTTTGTTCTTTATGACTGTTGTGCCCAATCTTTGTGGCCTGATCCTGGCGGCCGGAGAGTCTTCGCGCATGGGATCGGATAAGGCACTGCTTCCCTGGCCCCCACCGCAGCCGGGCACGGTTCCACTGCCTGGGCCCACGCTTCTCTCCGCGGCCATTCTCGCTTTCGAGCCTTTGACGCGCCTGGTGATCGTGGTTTCAGGCAACAACTTTCAGGCCGTTGGAATTACGGCAGGCGCATGCGGAGCGTCCACGATCCGTAACCCCCATCCGGAGCTTGGCCAGTTCAGCTCGCTACAGGTGGGCTTGCGTGAAGCTCTCGCGCGCGGCCGCCATTCTGCGATGATTACTCCCGTCGACTGTCCACCATTGAGCGCCGTCTCGCTCGAGCGCCTCTGTGATTCATTTCAGCGCGCGGATGCGCAAGGGATCTGGGCCGTTGTTCCGGCGAACAATGGCAAACACGGACACCCTCTGTTGGTCAGCCGCGAATTGATTGCGAAATTTCTCGAGGCGCCCGCCACCGGCAACGCAAGGGAAGTTCTGCACGCCCACGCCGATCGCGTGGCCTATGTGTCGGTTCCCGATTCACTGGAAAAGGCGGGGATCAACACACCCGAAGACTACGGGGCCTTTGCGGAAAAGACTCGACCGGCGCGCTAGGATTTTTCGACTATTTTTCCCAGGACCGCCGCGAGCGTGTCCATTGCCAAGTGACTGGCGTGCGATGACGCCGCAGGCAGACCGCCGACGGCGCGAACCAGTTCTTCGCGGGTCAGATTCCGGGCTTCGCGCACGCTCTTGCCGCGCACAAGCTCCGTCACCGCCGACCCGCATGCCATCGCCGCCACGCAGCCCTTGGCGCGGAATCCGATCCCCACTATCCGTCCGCCCGCAATTTTCACCGTCAGTTCCAGAACATCGCCGCAGGCTGGATTCTCGATCCGCGCAGACGCATCCGCATCGACGACGTCTCCGGCGTTGCGCGGGTGCTCGAAATGATCGAGAACCTGCGATGAATACATGCGTCTAGCCTATGCCATTTGGCGCAACCCGGCGACTCGCCGCTCGCTGCTCTCTGGACTAAACTGAATTGGTTATGGCAATCGCAGGCGCTTCTCACGCTATCCAGCCTCGCTCGCCCGAAAAAGTTTTTGCGAACGAGCCGTTCACCGACTTCAGCAATCCTGAAAATGCCCGCTTGATGCGCCGGGCGCTTGACCACGTCGCTTCGCATCTCGGCGTGGAATACAGCTTGATCATTGGCGGCAAGCTTCTTAAAACCCCCGAAAGAATTCATTCGATCAATCCGGCGCGACCGGCGCAAGTCATCGGGGTCCACCAGAAGGCAGGAGCGGCGCAGGTTGAGCTTGCCATGACTGCCGCGCTCCGCGCCTTCGAATCCTGGAGGGGGACCGCAATCGAAGATCGCGTCTCTTTGCTGCTGGGGGCCGCGGCGACGATCCGCGAGCGCAAATTCGAATTCATGGCCTGGCTTACGTACGAGGTGGGCAAGAACTGGGCCGAAGCCGACGCCGACGTGGGCGAAGCCATCGACTTCCTGGAGTTCTATGCCCGCGAGGCGCTGCGCCTGGCTGCCGCTACCACTCCCATTCAGTATCCCGGCGAGCGCAACGAGCTCCTCTATATCCCGCTGGGCGTGGGAGCGGTGATTTCGCCGTGGAACTTCCCGTTCGCCATCATGGCCGGCATGACGGCCGCCGCCATCGTCGCCGGAAACACGGTCATCCTGAAGCCCTCGAGCGACTCGCCAACGATTGCTGCCCGTTTTGTCGAGGTGCTTCAGCAGGCCGGCCTGCCCGACGGGGTGGTCAATTTCTGCCCCGGCTCCGGCTCGACGTTTGGCAATGCCATCGTTGGACATCCGAAGACCCGTTTCATCGCCTTCACCGGGTCCAAATCCGTCGGGCTCGAAATCCACGAGCGCGCCGCGCACGCGCAGCCGGGCCAGATCTGGATCAAGCGCACCATTCTTGAAATGGGCGGCAAGGACTCGATCCTGGTTTGCGCCGATGCCGATCTCGATGCTGCCGCCGATGGAGTTGTCGCCGCGGCTTTCGGCTTCAGCGGACAAAAGTGTTCCGCCTGTTCCCGCGCCATCGTTGAAGAGACGATCTACGATGCCTTTGTCGAGCGGCTACGCGAACGCACCGCGACTCTCACAGTTGGCGATCCGGCAACGAATCCCAACATGGGCCCGGTCATTAATCGGACCGCGCTTGACACGATGTTGAAGTACATCGAGATTGGACAGAAAGAAGGCAAGCTGATCACCGGCGGAAATGCCCCAGCTATGCCGGATGGCGGCTTTTTCCTTGAGCCAACGATCTTCTCCGAAATCCCACCCAACGGAGTGCTGGCGCAGGAAGAAATCTTCGGGCCGGTGCTGGCAGTCATCAAAGCCGGCAGCTTCGAAGAGGGCCTGCGCGTAGCCAACAACACTGAGTACGGCCTGACCGGAGCCATCTATACTGCCAATCGCGAACATCTAAACCGTGCGCGCCGTGATTTTCATGTAGGCAATCTCTACTTCAATCGCAAGTGCACCGGCGCCATGGTCGGCGCACACCCCTTTGGCGGGTTCAACATGAGCGGAACCGACTCCAAGGCCGGCGGTCCCGATTATCTTTACCTTTTTACGCAGGCTAAGAGCGTCGCAGAAAAGCTTTAGCCTCCCTTCAACGCCTCAGCCACCAGCATCAATGCCGCATCAAACCGATCGGAGACCCGATGTCAGCGTGGGAATTCACAGCCGTGGTCTGGGGCCTCTCTTTTCTGGCGGGCTTTCTGGGCGCGCTCACGGGACTGGGCGGGGGCGTGGTCGTGGTTCCGGCGCTTACCCTCGCGCTCGGAGTCAATATCAAGTACGCCATCGGCGCTTCGCTGGTCTCTGTCATCGCCACGTCTTCCGGAGCGGCCGCGGCTTACGTTCGCGAGGGGTACTCTAACATCCGCATCGGCATGTTTCTTGAGATCGCTACGACCATCGGCGCCATTCTCGGCGCCTTTCTCGCCGCCCGCGTTGGAACCCACGCACTGGCCATCGTCTTCGGCCTGGTGCTCGTTCAGGCCGCAGTCCAATCGTTCAGAGGCAACAAGGGCAAAGACCTGCCCGTCAAATCGGATACGCTCGCAACGCGCTTGCGGCTCGCCAGTTCTTATCCCGTCGACGGCAACGCGCAGGAATACGGTGTGCGCAATGTTCCCGCCGGATTTGGCCTCATGTTCGGCGCGGGCACACTTTCCGGCCTTCTCGGCATTGGCTCCGGCGCTGTGAAGGTCATCGCCATGGATAGCGTCATGCGCATCCCCTTCAAAGTCTCAACGACCACCAGCAATTTCATGATCGGTGTGACCGCCGCTGCCAGCGCAGGCATCTACCTGAGCCGAGGATTCATCGACCCCCGGGTGGCCATGCCCGTGATGCTCGGCGTTCTCGCCGGGGCTTTGCTCGGCGCCAAGGTGCTGGTTCACGCTCGCGTAAGTACGCTGCGAACAGTCTTCGCGGTGGTGATTCTGGCTCTTGCCATCGAGATGATCGTCAATGGCATTACGGGGAAGGTGTAGCCAACATGCCCGTCCGAATGCCCCCTCGAATGAATGATCGCCTCCTTGAAACCATCATTGGCCGCCTCTTGCAGGTCGGTGTCCTGCTGGCCGCTGCCACGGTCCTCGCCGGTGGCATTCTCTATCTCGTCCAGAGTCCCCCTGGCCACGTGAGCTATCGCAGTTTCACACCCGGCAATCCAGCTCTCAATTCGCTTTCCGGAATCGTCGTCTCCGCAGCACATTTTGAAAGCCTGGGCCTGATTCAACTCGGCCTGCTGCTGCTGATCGCCACGCCGGTGGCACGCGTCGCCATGGCTGTGTTGGGTTTCGCACTCGAGCGCGATCGCCTATACACCGTCGTCAGCCTGATCGTTCTTGCGATCCTTGCTTTCAGCCTGATACACGCAGGCTAGCAGGACGTTGCCACGCGCATCACGGTGCGAGCCGGATGCTCGAGCTATCGCTGGTTGATGAATTGATTGCTGAGACGGGTCCGGCTTTCGAAGTGGGGGCTTGCGGATCGGGAGAGTTACGCCATCGCCCCTGAAGCCGGTTGATTCGCAGCCTGAGTTGCTGCCTGATGCTCGGCGTCCAGTTTGCTTCCGACCTCGGCCGCAGCCTTGGCCAGGACGCGATGATGAATTGTGAACAGCGCCAGCTCCAGCCGATCGCCCACGCCGGTCTTGTCGTAAATGGAGCGCAGATAGTTCTTGATCACCTGCTCCGTGGTCTTAAGCCGGATGGCAATTTCGCGGTTCTTGCAGCCCTGCACGATGAGCGCCACAATGCGCATCTCTTTCGGCGTCAGCCGGTCGCGCACGCGCGCTCCGACAAGATCTTCTTCAATGGTTTCCGGCGGGGCAACTTGAGTGGGCAGCCATGAATCTCCGGCCGCGACGCGGCGCACGCATTCCACCAGCGCCGGTCCTGTGACACTGCGGAAAACCACCCCGCGAAAGCCCTGCTGCATATAGGAGGCCGCATTGTCGTTGTTCTCGGCGATCACAATGCCGCGGCTGCTGGTGGTCTCAAGCAACATGCCCAGCCGGGTGAAATCCGGTTGCAGAGAGGCCGCAAACAGAACGATGGAGTTGGGAAACGTTGTGATGGCGTGGTACATCCGCTCAAGATCGGTACATTGCGCGATGATACGCAAGTCCTCGTCCATCGCCAGAACCTTGGCGGTGCCGGCCCGGAAGATCGCCTGCGAATCTGCCAGTATGATCTTGTTCATTTTGTTTCCCGCTGCCCCCGATGATCGTCTGGAATAAACCCTGGCCCTTTCGTCCCTATCGGCATCGCAACCAGAGACTTGGCAATGTTGTGAATTGCTACATGCCTGGCCCTCGCCGTCCTGATTCTCAACACCGGCCAACCCAGATGGCTGTCCCATGGGTCGCTACGGTGCGAGGCTATGTCTGAGATTACAGCCTTCCGGCCAAAATAGGGTATCAAAAACCCGTTGGCGGGGCCGGGGAGACCATTAACTACATTGGGACCAACGCGGCCACTCTGCTGAAGGGCCAAGGAAGTGCGGAGCCGGGCGCCAAGCCGGAGCCACTGTCGCTTCGAAATGGGAGCGGGGCAATGACCGGGGGCCGGCCGGGACCGGGCTGGCAGGCTCTACACTTTCCTTATGGCGAGGCCAATCCTGCTGGCGGTTGACGACGATGTGAGCGTGCTGGAAGCCGTGGTTCAGGATTTGCGCCGCCAATATGGCGCCACCTATCGCATCATGCGCGCTGCCAGCGGCCCCGCCGCACTTGATACGTTGGCTCAGCTTAAAACGCGCGATGAGCCCGTGGCATTGATCATCAGCGACCAGCGCATGCCGGGAATGACCGGCGTGGAGATGCTGGAGCGCTCGCGCACCGTCTATGCCGACGCACGACGTGTCCTGCTCACCGCGTATGCCGATACCGAAGCGGCCATCCGCGCCATCAATACCGCACGCATCCACTACTACCTGAATAAGCCGTGGGATCCGCCTGAAGAGAAGCTGTACCCGGTAGTTACCGATCTCCTCGACGACTGGCATGCGGGCTTTCAACCGCCATTCGAGGGGCTGCGCGTGATCGGGCATCGCTGGTCGCTCAACGACCATCGCCTGCGCGATTTTCTCTCGCGCAATCACGTTCCGTATCGATGGATCGACGTGGCCGCCGGTCCCGAAGCGCTCAAGCTCCTCGAGGATCGCCAGCTCGACCCCGAAAAGCTGCCCGTGGTGATCTTCTCCGACGGCACAGCCCTGGCCGATCCTGATCTTGAGACTCTCGCCGTACGCGTCGGTCTGCGCGTGCAGGCGGCTCAGGATTTCTACGACATCGTGGTGGTGGGCGCGGGCCCCGCCGGCCTCGCCGCTGCGGTTTACGGCGCCAGCGAGGGCCTCCGCACTGTGGTGATCGAGCCCGAAGCGCCCGGCGGTCAGGCCGGCTCGAGCTCCCGCATTGAGAACTATCTCGGATTTCCTTCCGGAGTGACCGGCGCCGACCTGGGCCGCCGCGCCTATGCCCAGGCCTCGCGCTTCGGCGCGGAGTTCGTCACGCAGCGCGCCACCGGCATGCGGATCGAGGGCCAGTACCGATTCATCCAGCTCGCGGACGGCCGCGAGGTGTCAAGCCATTGTGTGCTCCTTTCCCCCGGTGTCCAGTACCGTAAGCTCTCGATCCCCGGCGCCGACCGGCTGACCGGCCGAGGCATCTACTATGGAGCCGCGCTCGTGGAGGCGCTGTCTTGCAAGGACGAAGACGTCTTTATCGTCGGCGGCGCCAATTCCGCCGGCCAGGCCGCCCTGCACTTTGCCAAATATGCCACTAAAGTAACCATGCTGGTGCGCGGCGAAGGGCTTTCTGCCACGATGTCGAAATACTTGATCGATGAGATCGTTCGAACATCGAATATTGTGGTGGAGGCACGTACGCAGGTGCTCGAGGCGATCGGTGACGAACATCTCACCGCTCTCCGGTTGAAAAGCCCTGCGGGGGAAGCTGAGGTTCCGGCTTCGGCATTGTTTGTTTTCATCGGCGCAGCGCCCGTCACCACGTGGCTGCCGGAGTGCATCATGCGCGATGAGAAGGGATTCATTTTGGCAGGTCCGGATTTGCGCCACGATGGCAAGCTGCCCAGCAGCTGGAGTGAAAAGCGCGACCCGTTCCTGCTGGAGAGCAGCGTTCCCGGCGTATTTGTCGCCGGCGATGTACGCGCCGGCTCCATCAAGCGTGTTGCTTCCGCGGTGGGCGAGGGGTCGATCGCGGTGCAGTTTGTACACCAGTATCTGGCAGGGTTCTAGAGTGCGCTGCAAGATTCTGGATTTGGTGCCATGAGCAAGATGAGCGAAGAAGCACAGGCAATTCGCGTCGAGGCGATCCAGATCAAGGATCTTGCCGCCACTCTTTCAAAAACCCACATCTTCGCTGACACTCCGTTTGATTCCATTGCCGGAGTCGATCGTATCGAGCGCGTCACTGCTCCGGCCGGCTCCGTTCTTGTGGAGCCCAACGAGCCGTGGCTCTATTACTGGCTCGTGCTTGAAGGCGAGGCCTACGCTAAGCGCCCTGAAGCCGATGGCAGCCTAACTCTAGTGGGCACGGCGCACGCCGGCGACGGCTTCGGAGAAGTCCCATTGCTTAGCGGCCGCGGGCAGTCGCCCTTTCGCGTCGTGGCATCGGAGAATTCCATCTTCGTCCGTTTTACCGAGCAGGAATTCTGGTCGCTCCTGGCTTGCTGCCCGGCGGTTCGCAAAACCGTTCTCGCCGATAGCGCAGTGCGGCTTCAGGCCTACCAGGTTGAAGCGCTGCATCGCGAAAAACTCATTTCCCTGGGCACCCTCGCGGCCGGTCTGATGCATGAGCTCCACAACCCCGGCTCCGCGGCCAAACGCGCCGCCTCGCAACTGCGCGAGAATCTGCTTCGCCTGCAGCAACTCAGCTTGCGCAGCAGCGAGAAACCCAAGACGCCGGCGCAACTCCAGTGCATGAGGGATTTTCTGGAGCATGCCCTGCGCAGTTGCAACCAGCCCGCCATGAGCAGCCTGGAGCAGGCCGACGCGGAAGAGGCCATGAGCCAATGGCTCGACAAGGCCGGCGTTGAGAACGCCTTCACGATCGGCCCGGCCCTTGTTTCCATGGGCTTCGAGCGACAGGAAATCGCCTGCGCGCAAGAGCATTTCGATTCTGCCTCATTCTCTGACGCTCTCAACTGGTTCGGCGCGCTGGTTTCAAGCGTCTCGCTGGTCTGCGCCATCGAAGAAAGCATTTCCCGGATCTCCGAGCTGGTGATGGCCGTTAAAAAGTTCGCCTACGACGAGCGCACTCCGGACAAAGAGCTCGACGTCCACGACAGCCTGCAGAGCACGCTCACTATCCTTGGCCACAAATTGCGCCTGAAGGAAATTCACGTGGAAAAGCGCTTCGCCGCATCGCCTTCGACGATCCGCACGCGCGGCGCCGCTCTCAGCCAGGTCTGGACGAATCTTATCGACAACGCCGCGGATGCTTCACCGCAGGGCGCGAAGCTGGAAATCTCCACATGGTCTGAGCCCGAATGGCTTGTCGTCTCGATCGGCGATCACGGCTCAGGCATTCCGGCCGATGTTCTCCCCCACATCTTCGAGCCGTTCTTCACCACCAAGCCGCAGGGATCGGGCACCGGCCTCGGCCTGGAGATCGTTCACCGCATCGTGACGCAAAAATTCGCCGGAAAACTCGATGTCGAGTCTCAACCCGGCGACACGCGCTTCATCGTTCGCCTGCCGCGCAATCTGACCAACTCCGTGGCAAAATCCGAAGGCTGACAGCTGAAAGCCGGCAGCTCTTCCCGCTCCGGCCCGCTTCTTTCCTCCTCCGTTCCTTTTGTTCCCTCGTTCCCTTGGTCGCTTTGTCCCTGTTTCTCAGTGGTATGACCACTGGACTTTGATGGGGTATGATGATCTCCGCCAGAAAATCTACCCCTGCGAGGCCGCTCCGTGATGCGACAGAACAACACGACTTCCCGCCAACTGTTCACGCTCATTTTTGGCGCGAGCTTTTTCGCTGCTTCGGCCGCAGCACTCCAGGCTGCAGGCACATGCAATCCGCGGGACTTCGGTGCAAAAGCAGACGGCGCCACGAAAGACACGGCGGCGATTCAAAAAGCCATTGACGCTTGCGCGGCCAAAGGCGGCGGTACGGTTCGCTTGACCGCGGGCACCTTTCTCAGCGCGCCGGTCGTACTCAAGAGCAACATCACGCTGGAACTCGATAAAGGCGCAACGCTGCTCGGATCGCCCGATCACGCTGACTATCCCGAGATCACGGAATTTCGGCTGCCTGGCGTCCAGGCTTTGGTCAGCGCCACCAACGCCGAAAACGTCAGCATCATCGGCGAAGGCACCATCGACGGCAATGGCGAAAGCTGGTGGCGGGAGGCGCGTACCGTCCAGAACGCCGGAGTGATGGGGGTCCATCCGCGCCCGCGCCTCGTCGTCTTCGATCATTGCAAACACGTGAAGCTCGACGGCGTCACCATCCAGAACTCACCCATGTGGCAAGTGGTTCCCTACTACTCCGACGACGTGGTCATTCACAACATCCGCGTGCTGGCGCCGTATCCATCGCCGAATACCGACGCCGTCGATCCGTTCTCTTCATCCAACGTGCGCATCGACCATCTCTATGCCGACACCGGCGACGACGATATCGCCATCAAATCGGGCGCCAGCAACTCTCCCGGCGGCGACGATCCAGTCCGCGACATCGCCATCACCGACTGCACCTTCCTCCATGGCCATGGCCTTTCCATCGGCAGCGAGCTGGCCGGCGGAGCGCATAACATCTTCGCCGAACGCATTCACTTCGACGGCACTGACAACGGAATTCGCGTCAAAGCCAATCGCGATCGCGGCAATGATGTTTCGAACCTGGTCTTTCGCGACATCGACATGAAGAACGTGAAGAACCCGCTGGTCGTCAGCGAGTACTATCCACGCATCCTGCCGTCAGACAGCATCGTGGCGGCAGCGCCCGTCACGCGACTGACACCGCACTTCCACGACATGGTGTTTGAAAACATCACCGCAACCGGCGACGCAATGGCAGGGGCCATTGTCGGACTGCCGGAGGCGCCGGTCACCAATATCGTTCTGAAAAATGTGAATCTGAGCGGCGAAAAAGGATTGTCGATCGGGTATGCAAACGTGACAGGCGAAAATGTGAAGGTCGAGGCCGCCGAAGGCGAAGCGATCATCAAGATGGCCGGCGCCAACGTGATGTTCAAATAGAACCTCAGGAGGGCAATGAAAAGGCTGCGCTGAGTGGCGCAGCCTTTCTTCCTGCGAATTACAAACTGTGACTTGAGAACTGTCTTACTGATTGACTCCGCTGGCCAAAAACCCTCCGTCCACTACCAGAATCTGCCCGGTCACGAAGGAAGCGCTGTCGGATGCCAGATAAACCGTCGCCCCGATCAGCTCTTCGGTTTTGCCAAACCGCCCCATCGGTGTCCGCATTAGCAGTTCCTGCCCGCGCGGCGTCGAGTCCAGCAGTTGCGCATTCAGGTCAGTGCGAAATACCCCCGGCGCGACTGCGTTCACCGTGACGCCTTTTTTTGACCACTCGACGGCGAGTGAACGGGTGAGCGATGCTACGCCTGCCTTGCTTGCGGCATACGCAGCCACTTCGCTTAGCGCGACGAAACTGTTCAGCGATGCAATGTTGACAATCCGTCCATAGCCACGCTCGAGCATGTGCCTGCCGAATACCTGGCAGGCTCGCAGCGTACCGGTCAAATTCGTATTGAGGATGTTGGTCCACTCGGCCTCGGGCAAATCGAGTGTAGGCGTCCGCTTGATCATGCCGGCGCAGTTCACCAGGATGTCGACCTTGTTGAAGCGCTCCAGCACTGCCGCCAGTACAGCTTCCAATGTGGTCCGGTCGCTCACGTCCGAGGCAACGCGCAGCGTCTGCCGGCCGCGCGCTTCAATTTCCGTAGCCGTGTCGTCCACCTGCTCCTTGCGGCGCGCCGTGGCGATTACGTCAGCGCCTGCATCGGCCAAACCAAGACTTAATGCCCGGCCAATCCCGGAGGTTCCTCCGGTGACAACCGCAACCTTGCCATCAAGGCTGAATAGTGAATCTTTCATTTGATCTCCGTGGGAAGTTGATTGCAGAACGGCCCGTTGCGACCCAATCAGGAACTGCTCCCTAAGAATACCGGTGCAATATGCCGGGCGAAGAGATTTTCCGTTACGTTTTTGGCAATCACCGCTTCGTTGGCCTCGAGCAAAGCCAGGTAGCGCTCATTCATCTTCGCAGCCACCTTAAATCCCACATGCAGCAACTGGCGCAAGCTGCTGTTGTATGCCGGTGAGCACTCCACGTGCCGCAAAGCGGAGATGTATTCATCCGACGTCCACCCTCGAACCTGTTCAACCGAGGGCAGTTTGTTGGAATCGATGTCGATCACGGTGGCGTACGGCGCGCACAGCTCGTCGCGATGCGCCAAAGCTTCGGCATACACTTCCTTGGCCAGAGCCAATCCTTCGCCTCCGGCCTCTGCCAGTCCAATCAGCTCTTCGAGCCACGTCGTTCCCGCTGTCTTCAGATGCACTCCCGCGTCGAAGCGCTTCATGGTTGCGTGAATCGCCGGGTAGATCGAAAATTTGTCGCTGCCCGAATGTATGCTGAGCTTCAGGTTCTCAGGCAATCCATATTGCTTCACCGCATAGGCAATTGCCGCCATGTCCAGCGCCATCTCCCGCTCGAACTGCGCAACGTTGCCTACGTAATCCACGCCTTTGTTAAACCGCCCGCTGAACTTGGGCGCGATGGTTTGCACCGGAATGCCTTCGTCGGCGATGCCGGCGAGAATAATCAGCAACTCCACCGGGCTTTGCGCCCGGTCGGTCTCGTCCATCGAAACTTCGGGGATAAAGTTCCCTGCACCGCGCGCGCTCAGCACGCGGCGATACACTTCCCCGGCCTTTTTAACGGCGGCCAGAAACTTCTCAGCGGTGGCCCGCAAAATGGCCGGCGTTATCTCAAACGACTCATCGGCGCCGCCGAGTTCAATGCTCCCCTGCAACTCCGGATGCTGCTTCACAAAACTTTCAATGTCCGCAGCCTGGGCGGGCTGACCAATGAAATCGGCCACGTCAAAGGTAAAGAAATCGCACGGAACCATATAGCGATCCACAGTCGCGGCAGTAATATGATCGGCATCGCAGTAATAGGGCAGCTTCCACCCCAGTTCCTTGACCGCCGCATCGGCTGCCTGCCGAACAGCCGCGGGCTCAGACCCGATGATCATGTGCTCGCGGTTGGATTTGTTCCACACCGGAATCACTTCAAGCCCGCGGTTCAGCGCTTTGACGCACGCCTGCAATTGCGCCTTGGCCTGATGCCCAAACCGGTCACCAACGCCAACGGAATATTTATTCAGCTTAAAGTTTTCGGTCCCCATATTTATCCCGTGATGCAGATTCCCAAACTCTGGCCCAGCGTTGCTTGCAGCTCATCCGGCTAAATGGCGCGCCAATGCCGGTGTGCAGGAATCTTCAAATCGACTGCGGTTGGCCCACAATCCCAAACCCGGATTGGCTACAAAGAAAATCCTCTCGCCGCCTACCTGGTTGAAGCCGTGGCGTAACTTTTCCGGATCGTAGCGCGCGGTCATCGACTTCAAATCGCCATATTCGAATCCGACGCCCTCGATCTCCTTTTTGCTCAACTCACCGGGGCACCATCGAATGGTGAACCGCCCTTCCGACGATGCATGGATTAGATGCGCCGCGGCACTCAGGTCCGCGGCCAGATCGGCATTCTCTTCCACCGCTTTCAGCGTGGCAGGTGTGCCGCGATAGCCATACTTGCGGATCAGGGCATCGATTCCCTTGTCTTCGCCGAATTCCTTCACACCGGGCGCAAGAATAATCAACTCAGCTCCGTCGGCCAGCGCCATGCGTGTCCGGTACACCGCCTTGTTGCCGATCCATGTGCTGTGGAACTCCTTCGGATCGAGATAGACGACCGCCTTTTTAATCGGCTCGTCGAGCATCTCGAAGTTCACCTTCAGGCTCAGCTCGGCCGCTTTCAGGAAACATTCAAGGTCATCGCCAATGAACAGACCCCGCACCGCCAATCCACCGTTCTTGCCGCGTCCCACCACGGTCTGCACGTACACAATCGGCAGATGCTTCAGAAATTTCTCGCATGCGCGATTCAGCACGTTGCGGACTGGGTTCTCGGCTCTGCCCATGATCCGCTCCATTCCGTACACGGCGCCCAGGTAATGGCTGCGGTTGATTCCCTCGCGTCCGCCTGTGCCAATCAGAATGTTCTTGGAGTGGTTCGCCATTCCGATCACTTCGTGCGGCACCACCTGCCCGATGGAAAGAATCAGATCGAATCCGCCCTGCGAGATCAGCCTGTTCACCTGCGCCGGCCAGGTGTAGTTCAGTTTGCCTTCCGATTGTTCGCGAATGAACTCCGCCGGCAGCTCGCCCAGTGTCTCAACGTCGGTTCGCCAGTTGTGCACGCGAAACAAATCCTGCGGCATCTTCCCGAACATGTGCGCGATCTGGTCGGGACGCATCGGCGTGTGGGTTCCGATCGCGGGCAGCACAGCCTTCAGCTGCTCGCCGTAGTGCTCCCAGGCAAACCGTGTGAGGGCGCCGGCCTGCGAGTGTTCGCGGCTCTGGTCGGGCGGCACCGCCAGCACGCTCGTCCTCTTCCCGAGCTTGGCCAGGCTTTCACCCAATAGCTCTTTGAGTTGTTTTTCGGAAAGATCGGTCTCGGTACTTCCAACGGAACAATAGAGGCTCATCTTGCCAACTCCACTCTTCTTCGAACCTTGGCTTCGCCGACTTGCTGCTCTCAGCACTTCCGAGCTGAAAGCTGAGGGCTCAGAGCTTGTTCTAAAGCCGGTATGCCTTTTTCACCAGCCCATACGTTAATGCGTGCGCCACTTCGTGCGCTTCATCTTCATCCAAACGGTGCTCGGCTACGAGCCGGCCCAGAAAGGCGCAATCCACCCTCCGCGCCACATCGTGCCGCGCCGGAATGGAGAGGAACGCACGCGTATCGTCGTTGAATCCCACCGTGTTATAGAACCCGGCGGTCTCGGTCGCCTGCTCGCGGAATCGCATCATGCCTTCGGGGCTGTCATGGAACCACCACGGCGGACCCAGGCGCAGAGACGGATAATGCCCGGCCAGCGGCGCCAGTTCGCGGCTGTAGGTTGTCTCGTCCAGCGTGAACAGAATGATGGTAAGGTTTCGTTCGTTGCCGAATCGGTCAAGTAGCGGACGCAACGCATCAACATAGTTCGTCGGCCGGGGAATATCGCAGCCCATATCGCGGCCATAGCGCTCATACACCAAACGATTATGGTTGCGCACAGATCCGGGATGAATTTGCATCACCAGGCCGTCTTCGACGCTCATCCGCGCCATCTCCGTGAGCATTTGCGCGCGGAACAGTTCCTGCTCTCCATCATCCACTTGGCCGGCGATTACCTTGCTGAACAGGACCGCCGCCTCGGCCTGCGGCAGGTCCGCCGTCATCGCCGTCGGATGTCCATGATCGGTCGACGTGCACCCCAGCGCTTTGAATCGCGCGCGCGCCTTCTTCAACGCATTCAGATAGCCGTTCCACGTCGAGCTGTCCTCACCGTGCATAGCGCCCAGCTTCGCAACCAGCCCGGCAAATCCTTTGAACTCCGGATCGACCACCGAGTCGGGCCGAAACGAAGGAAGGATCCTTGCCTTCCAACCCGAATCGCGAATCGCCTGGTGCGCCTTCAGTGGGTCCAGGGGAGACTCTGTTGTTGACAGGACCTCAATGTTGAATCTTTCGTAAAGCGCCCTGGGCAGAAACTCCGGAGTATGCAGCTTTTCAGCGATGACGTCAAAAGAATGGTCCGCGGTTTTCTCGCTCAGCCGCTCACCCAACCCAAACAATTCCTGGAAGGCGAAGTCCAGCCACATTCGCGTGGGCGTGCCCCGGAACAAATAATAGTTTTTTGCAAAAATGCGCCACACCTTGCGGGGATCGTCGATCACCGGCTGCCCGATGCCCAAATCGTCCATGGAGATTCCCTGGCTGTAGAGCATGCGAAACACATAATGATCGGGTTGCACAAAAAGCGTCGCGGGATCGGGAAAGGGCACGTTGTCGGCAAACCATGAAGCTTGTGTATGTCCATGGGGGCTGATGATGGGGAGGCCGCGAACATGCTCATAGAGGGAGCGGGCCACGTTACGCGCACATGCTTCGGCGGGAAATAACCGGTCTTCGTGGAGCAACATGGCTACCATTCTAATCGTCTCGCGCACTGGCTCGCGGAGCCACTGCGGCATTGAGAGGTCAGACCGGAAGTATACACGCTGGCAGGGCTCGCAGGCCTCGGCGCAGTTTCTTGGGCGCCCTGTAAGAGTTTCTCCAACCAGACCTCCGCATTCGGTGGTAATCTCCCTGTGACACTGATTTGACGTGTCGAAAGAGGATATCTCAGCTTATGCCCAGGGTGAAGGAAGAAGAGCCAAATACCCACCGTACGATGCAAGTGGTTAACCACATCCGCTCTCTCATCGAGAGCGGGACCCTGCAGCCGGGCGACAAAATCCCCCCGGAACGTGAATTCGCTCGTTCTCTGAAAATCAGCCGCGCCAGCCTGCGCACCGGCATCGGTTACATGGCGGCCATGGGCGTGATGAAGATTCGCCACGGCGTAGGCACCTTCGTGGCCGACGGTCCTCCGCAGTTCGGAACTGCATCGCTGAGCCTGATCGGCGCGCTGCATGGCTTTCAATCCTGGCAAATGTTCGAAGCCCGCATTATCCTCGAGAGCCACCTGGCCGCCCTGGCCGCCGAGCGCGGCAAGCAGGAGCAGTTTTCGGCCCTCGCCGATGAAGTTGCGGACATGTTCGCCTCCATGGACAGTCCCGCCGAGTACCTCATCCACGATCTGCTCTTTCATCGCATTATTTCCCAGGCCTCCGGAAATCCAATTTTGGCTGCAATTATCGAAACCATTACTTCGGCGCTCTATGATGCGCGCCGGAAGACGGTTGAGCGCTCCACCGACATGCGTGAATCCGCGGAAATGCACCGCGAAATCTATCGCGCCATCCGCGCGCGAAACGCCAAGGAAGCTCACAACCTAATGGAACAGCACCTGCGCATGGCGCAAATCGCGCAGGGTATGGAGCGGCCCACGGGCCGCAAACCGGCATCCGGCCCAGCAAAAAAGAAGCACGCCCGAGCCGCATCCGCCGCCTGACCCGTCCCGTGCATTGCGGTTCTCGATGGAGCCGCTGGCTCCGCCGCCTGACCTGTCAAAGAATTGTCACTGGTCCCTATGTCCTTTGCCATCTTGCTCCCGAATCCAGCGAAACCTGGGCTTAAGGTCTGACCATCCTCTGTTCGAGGTACGATTGAATTCCGGGCTCTCCGGCTTCTCATAGAACCGGAAAATGGAAATTCAATTTTCCGAAAGCCCCGCGAATATCCCGCGAATTTCCCTATTGACAGCCCCTCACCCGTTATATGAAACTACTCGCGCTTCAAAGTGTGGTCAGACCACTTGTCTGAAAAACAAGTTCCAGATAAAACGGTGACCGCATCGCGAAGCAAGAAGTACGACCTATTGGAGGCAGCATGATGAGGCAATTTGCCTTTGGGAGCCATCGGCAGTCAAAAGAAACAGCGCAAGGAACGCTATCGAGATTCTCGATTTTCGCACTTTGGAGTTGCTTAGCGCTGTTCATCGCCGCCATGGTTCTGATGCCCGTGGGAGCATCAGCCCAATTGAGTGGTAAAGGCGCCATAACCGGTACCGTGATGGATAAGACCGGTGCTGTGATTGGCGGCGCCACGATTACCGCAACCAATAACACCAATGGCATCGCCACTGTGACCAAGTCGACCGGCGCCGGCGACTACAACTTTGCCAACCTCGATCCCGGTGTTTATACCGTAACCACCGTGGCCACGGGATTTGAAAAGCTGACGCAGCAAAACATCACAGTCGACGCTTTAGCTTCGCAGACCTACAACCCGGTGCTCCAAGTGGGCGCGGCCGACGTTCAGATTACGGTCACTTCGGAGCCGCCGCAGCTTGAGACCACGAACGCGACCCTTGGCGCCACCATGGAAAACAGCACCTATGCCGAGTTGCCGCTCGAAATGGGCGCCTATAACTCGGCCGACCAGCGGCGCGCTACCGATTTTGTGTACCTCATGCCGGGTGTCCAGGGCAACGAGACCAATGGCAATGCCACCACAAATACCGGCGTGGTCAACGGCTCGGGAAGCCGAGGCGCCGCCTCCGACGTCTATGTCGACGGAATTTCATTTGTGCGCGCCGGCGGCGAGGGCGACCCGCGCTATGTGTGGACCGCTCTTTCGGTCGATGCCATCGACCAGTTTCAGTTGGCGACCAGCGGCTATTCGGCCGTCTATGAAGGCGAGGGCGTTGAGAACTTCTCCATCAAGCAGGGTGGCTCGCAGTTTCACGGTTCCGTCTATGACTTCATCCGCAACACGGCGTTCGACACCTGGGGATTTTTTGCGAAAGTTCCCAATGCCGTAACCGGCACGCCGGTTAAACCCATCGAGCACAGCAACGAATATGGCATCGACCTCAGCGGCCCGCTGGTTCCCTTCGGATCGTGGAAGCACAAGATCTTTTACTTCGGCAACTACAACGGGTTCCGTTATTCCAGCGCCACCCCGACACTCATGACGTTCCCCACGGTGGCCCAGCAGAACGGCGATTTCAGCGCCGCGAAGGTCGCCATCTACGACCCGCTGTCGCAAGGCGCCTGCACCGCGAACAGCACCAATGGACCCTGCCGCTACCAATACGGTTACGGTCCCGGCACGGGCACCGGCCCCGCAGGCAACCCCGTCCTGCTCGGCCCCGGCTCCCCGGTCAACGTAATCCCCGCTTCCGAGTTCTCCACCGTGGCAAAGAACATGCAGGCCTTTCTTGCTTCATCCGGCGTCAACAAGGCCGTGTCCACCGCATTGCAGAACAACTACGTCGCTCCCGACGCCACGGGCCTGGTGAATTGGTCCATGACCCACCGCCTCGACTTCACCATCAATTCAAACGACACACTCTCGCTGGTTGCCGCCATTGGCCGGCAGGCCAGCTCGGTTCCCGTCGGCCAAACCACCGCTGGCCGCAACGTTGGGCCTACTCCATTTAATTTCGGCCAGGCCTATGCTCCCAAGACCGCGGTCGGCCTCATCGAGGAGACGCACATCTTCTCGCCGCACCTCCTCAACCAGGTGAAGTGGGGCTATGCCCGCTACGATGGCCCCACGTTTAACGCTGACGAAGCATCGGCTTATGCCGCCACGGCCATGGGGTTGTCAGGATTGCCCGCGGGCCAGGCCTCCAATGCCTTCCCAGCGGTTGTCTTCGCCGGTACCGATGCTCCGACAAACTGGGCCGGTGAGCCAGCCTCAGTCACCACCGCGGAAAACTATACCGCGGTCGATAACGTGCAGTGGACCGTTGGCAAGCACTCCTTTACCTTCGGCGGCCAGGTCGCATGGATGCTCTACAACGTGGTGAATGACTCCTCCGGCACGAGCCCACTTACTTTAACCACCGCGGTTGCTGAAACCTCGGGAATCAACGCATCGAGCAACTCCAAACCGGCGTATGTCGCCACCACCGGGACCGGCCTTTCTTATGCGAGCTTCCTGGTCGGCGAAATCGACAAGGTGAGCTTCACGCAGTATCTACAGCAGGAGTTCGGCGCGCGCTTCCGGGCCATCTCGCCCTATGTTCAAGACAATTGGAAGGTCACCCAGAAGCTCACACTCGACCTGGGCTTGCGCTACGACTTCTTCCCGTCGATCACTGAAGTGCATAACGCCGAGAGTTACTTCAGCCCCTCTCTCGCCAACCCAATCACCGGCATCAATGGCGCGCTGCAATTTACGGGCAAGGGCAATGGAACCTGCAACTGCTCCACGCCGGTCAACAACTACTACAAGAACTTTGGGCCTCGCATCGGCCTGGCCTACCAGCTCGATTCGAAAACTGTGCTGCGCGCCAGCTATGGCATTATGTTCACCCATGGCGATGCGGTAGGTGGAAATGCCTCAAGTCTTGGCACGCTGGGCTTTTCGGCAGCGCCAACCTTCTCAGCGAATGGACAACTGTTGAGCACCGCTCCGCTTACTGGCACCAACGGCGCGATTCCCGCCTATACGGGCGCGGCAGGCGTGGCGTCGGGCCCGCAATTCGGCACCGGCTACACCACCACCACCGGCTACACAGGAACCCCTTCGTCGATCGGCTATATCGATCCATACCTTGGCAGCCGGGCGCCGGAGTACATCAATTGGACCTTCGGCCTCCAGCATCAGTTAACCAGCGCCATGACCCTCAGCGCCACTTATGTGGGATCCGAGGGGCACTTCCTGCAGTTGGATAGCTTCCACGCGCGCGGATACTGGGCCGACGATCTCGATCCCAAGTACCTTTATCTCAAGGGGACACTGGCCACGGCCGGCACAGGCTCCTGCGCGGCCAACAACCTAACCTGCCCCAGCGGCTTCACGACGAGCCAGAACTTGAGCCAGGCCTTGAAGCCCTTCCCGTTCCAAACCGTCACTGACGCGTTTGGATATGTCGGCAACTCGAACTACAACGCATTGCAAGTGCTCCTTTCCATGCGTACCTGGCATGGACTGTCGTTCAGCGGCAACTACACCTACTCGAAGGCCATCGACGACGGCGGCTCGTTCCGCACCGGCTATGCCATTCCCGCGGGCACGCTTGCCAACAATCCGACCGCGTCGTATGCAGCGGATCGCATCGATCGCTCGCTGTCGACCTCCGATCAGCCTCAGCACTTTGTGGCCACTGCCGTTTGGGAAATGCCTTTCGGCAAAACCATTTTCGCCGGCAACCCCGTCAACCGGGCGATCCTCGGCGGATACACCATCTCCGGGGTTTACCAGGCCTTCTCCGGCTCCCCACTGGCGCTCACGGAATCTGCCAGCCAGACCAACCCGGCGCAAAGTACCGCGATGCCGGTTTTGAATCCGAACTTTGGATATAACGTGAACGCACGCCAGAATGGCAAATGGGGCAAGGGCATTACCGCTGCCAACACCGGCGCGATTAGCTACATCGTGCCCAGCGTCGGTGGCGCCGACAAAACCTCGGGCGCAATCGTCACTACACCCACCGGTCCATTCATCGCGCCGGTGGCTCCAACAACCCCGACGAATCAGGTGACACTCCTCACGTCGCCGAACTCGCCGTATCCTTACACCTTCAGCGATGCGCGCCGCACCGCTCCCTACAACCTTTTCGGCCCCGGCAACTACCAGTTGGACATGGCCTTGGTGCGCAGCTTCCCGCTGCACTTTTCCGAGGCCGCAAGTCTGAACATCCGGGCCGAGTGGTACAACGTCACCAACCACACCTGGTTCGCTGTTGCCAGCACCGCGGTCGGCAACTCGAGCTTTGGAGATGTGACCAGCAACTCCATCGCCACCCGCAAGGCAGCTCAGTTCTCGGCTCGCATCAACTTCTGAGCTCGCCTTTCACAATCACTCACTCAAGAGGCTGCCGGCATTTGGCAGCCTCTTTTGTTGCTTTGTTGTCCCAGCATTTACCATTCACTCCGCAATCGCTGCACCTCTCGGAGCTTCGATGAAAATCCTCCGCGTTCTTGCCTGCTTCCTTGTTTTCGTTGCTGCCGCAGCCCCGCTCATGCTCCGCGCAGCCGCTCCCAGCGACGCGTTGCCCCAGTCTCAGCGCGCAGCCAATTCCGCCATCGCGCCTGCTGATAAGGATGAATGGGCGGTACATTTCGCCAATTCCGCCATAGCGCGCTGGCCCGACGGCCGTTTCGTTCCTGCCGGCGAGCGTTGGATCTGGAACTACGAGCTCGGCACTCTACTCGAAGGGATGGACTCGGTCTGGCTCAATACCGCAGATCCCGATTACTTCAACTACATCCAAAACTCCGTCGATGCGCTTCTTGCGCCTGACGGTTCCATCCCCACGCTTAAGCCGGAAGAGCACCAGCTCGACAACATCCTGCTCGGGCGCCAGCTTCTCCTTCTCTACCGCGTTACGCGCAACCAGCGCTACTTAACCGCCGCAACCTTTCTCTACGATCAGCTGGCGCAGCAACCGCGCACCACCTCAGGCGGTTATTGGCACAAGCAGCGCTACCCCAACCAGATGTGGCTCGATGGCCTCTACATGGCCGAGCCCTTTCGCGCCGAATACGCCTCAATCTCTCATCACTCCGAAGACTTCAACGACATCACTCATCAATTCGTCCTCATCGAGCAGCACGCGCGCGATCCAAAGACCGGCCTCCTCTATCACGGCTGGGATGAATCGAGGCAGGAGCGCTGGGCCAACAAGCAAACCGGCGACTCCTCGCAGTTCTGGGCGCGCGGAATGGGCTGGTACATGATGGCCCTGGTCGACGCGCTCGACTATTATCCCGACGGCGACCCCGGCCGGAAGCAGCTTCTTGAGATTCTTCAGCGAGAAGCTGCCGCCGTTGCGCGCTTCCAGGATCCGAAGGCGGGGCTCTGGTATCAGGTCCTCGACAGACCTGGCGCCAAGGGCAATTACTTCGAGTCGTCCGCAGCCTGCATGTTTGTTTACGCCTTCGCTAAGGGCGTCCGCCGCGGCTATCTGCCGGAGCGCTATCTCACGAACGCCGAGCGGGGATATCGCGGAATCCTCACGCACTTTATTCAAGGCCAGGGCGACGACGTTTCGCTCACCTCGACCGTCAAAGGCGCCGGCCTCGGCGGCGATCCCTACCGCGATGGCTCCTATGCGTACTACGTTGGCGAAAAGGTCGCCACCAACGATCCCAAAGGTGTGGGCGCGTTTCTGCTAGCAAGCTCTGAAATGGAAACCGCGCGAAACGCAAAGCTCGGCCGTGGCCGAAACGTCGTCGTCGACGGATGGTTCAATTCGCAGCAGCGCGCCGATGCTTTCGGCCGCGCGGTCTATTTTCACTACAAATGGGACTCCATGGACGAGCCCGGCTACTCGCTCTTCGGCCATATCTTCCGCAATTACGGAGCCAACACCGCTGAGCTTGACGCTGAACCCACCGTCGCCAACCTTAAAAGCGCGGACGTCTATGTCATCGCTTCACCCGACAATCTCAACAAGAATCCTCATCCCCACTATGCCAACGCGGAAGATGCCGCCCAGATCGCGCAGTGGGTCAAAGCCGGCGGCGTTCTGATGATCATGGAGAACGACACATCCTACGCCGATCTCGATCATTTCAACGTGGTCTCCGAAAAGTTCGGCATCCACTTCAACAGTGTCCTGCGCAAGCATGTCGTCGGCACCGATTGGGAACAGGGCAAGATCGTCATCGACGGCAAAGGCCTCATTTTTCACCACCCGCACACCATCTACGTCAAGGATGTCTGCACAATCACCACCAGCGATCCCGCGCGCGCGGTGCTTGCCGAGGGCAACGACGTCTTTATGGCCACCGCAAAATACGGCAAGGGAACCGTCTACGCCATGGTCGATCCCTGGCTCTACAACGAGTACACCGACGGGCGCAAGCTCCCAATCGCCTACGACAACTTCGCCGCGGGCAACGAGCTGGTCCGCTGGATTGTGGCGCAGATTCCAGCGCACTGAAAAGGGAATGGCGGTTCCAACTTTCCGGGCGTTCTTGCCCGAATGACAGCACCGCACTTCTCTTCATGCGTCTCTTGACAACTGTCATCCGCGGTCATTAGATTGGTGGTTTCGCGTGGTCTGACCACTTAGCAAACCCAAACGCGCGACCTCTCTACCGCAGACCGCGCTCACCGGAGGATGCCATGCATTCCGTCTCGCGGCGCCTGTTCGCTGCATCTCTGCTGCTTCTTTTCGCTTTGGTCCTGCGCGCGCAGGACACCCGCAGCGTCACCGAGCCGAAGATTCCTCACGCCTGCATCACACTCCGGGCCGAGGTAGTCGCCAATCACGGAATCATCGCGGTCGCAGATGAGCAAAAGCTCTCCACCGCCCGCATTCAGGACGCGCTCGACCATTGCGCCGCGGCGCCCGATATCCGATCTTCTTCCCCGTTCTCGCGTTCGGTGGTTCTTCAGTCCAAAGGCAAGAGAAACGTCTTCCTCACCGGTCCGCTCACCCTGCGCGCCGGAGTCACGCTTGTCATCAGCAAGAACACAGCGCTGGTCGCCTCGCGCGATCCGCGGGTCTACGATCTGACGCAAGGCAGCTGCGGCATCGTTTCAAAAAAGCACGGCGGCTGCAAGCCACTGATCACTGGCGACGGCGCCGCCGACGCCGGCATCATGGGCGAGGGCTCCATCGACGCGCGCGGCGGAGCGAAATTGCTCGGCCAGGACGTTACCTGGTGGGATCTCGCGCACCAGGCCAAAGTCATTGACCAGCAGCAAAGCGTTCCCGCGATGATCGCGCTGCGCCACGTCAACAACTTCATCCTCTACAAAATCACCTTGCGCAACTCGCCCGGATTCCATGTCGCCGTCAATCAAACCGACGGCTTCACGGCGTGGGGCGTCAAAATCATGACCCCTAAAACCGCGCGCAACACCGACGGCATCGATCCCGGATCGTCGCGCAACATCACCATCGCCTACAGCTACATCCACACCGGCGACGACGATGTCTGCCTCAAGCCGAGCGGCGCCGGCCCGGTTTCAAACATGTCCGTCCTGCACAATCATTTTTATAGCGGCCACGGCATGTCGATCGGCAGCGGCACATTTGGCGGCGTCGATCATCTTCTTGTTGACGATCTCACTATCGACGGCGCGGATAACGGACTTCGCATCAAATCCGATCCCAGCCGCGGCGGCCTCGTCCATCAGGTCGTCTATCGCAACGTCTGCATCCGCAACGTTCCGAACCCCCTGGTCTTCACGCCCCACTACACCACTTTCACCGGTGACCGCCTGCCCATCTACAACGACATCACGCTCGAGAACGTGCACGTGCTCACGCCCGGCGCCTACACCTTTTACGGATACGACGCGGATCGCAAGCTCGGCATCAAGCTTGACAATGTCTTCGCCGACGATCAGAAGGACTCACTCTTCTACGATCAGGACGCCGATATCACCCTCGGTCCGAACCTTGGAGACCTTGAGCCGAAGGGCAATGACGTTTCCATCGCGAGGGCGCCGGACTCCGCTCCCGGCCAGCCGCTCGATTGCGATACCCGCTTCGTGCCTTTCCCCGACGACAAAACCGCCCCTGAGATGGCAGGGAAAATTCCGCCGGAAGACAAAACCTATTACGTCGCTGCCGACGGCACCGGCGACTACTACTCCATTCAGCGTGCCCTCGATATGGTGCCAAAAACCGGCGGCGCCGTGCTTTCCGTCGCCCCTGGCGTCTATCGCGAAGTCATCACAGTCGATAAGCCCAATGTCACCATTCGCAGCACCGATCCCGATGCGAGCAAAACGATCGTGGTCAACGATCGCAGCGCCGGCCAGAATGGCGGCACTCTCCACTCCGCTACGGTCAACGTAACCGCCGACAATTTCTTCGCTGAAAACATCACTTTTCAGAACGACTTTAACCGCACTCACCCGCAATTGCCGCAGGGCTCGCAAGCGCTGGCGCTAATGGTGACTGGCGACCGCGCGATTTTCCATAATGTGCGTTTCCTCGGCAATCAGGACACGCTGTTTGCCGGCAGCCAGCATTGCACCAACAACACGGCCGGCTGCACTCTCACGCGCCAGTATTTCTCCGATTGCTATATCGAAGGCAATGTCGATTTCATCTTCGGCGATGCCAAGGCCGCCTTCGAGAATTGCGAGATTCATTCCACGCCGCACGATGGAGGCTTCATCACCGCGCAGTCCAAGCATTATCCCGAAGAGGACTCCGGCTATGTCTTCGATCGTTGCAAACTCACTGCAGATCCGGCGGTCGCTGGCAGCGTTTATCTCGGCCGTCCATGGCGCCAATACGCAACCGTCATCTATCTGCACACCTGGATGGGCGACAAGATCGCCCCGGCAGGCTGGAGCGAATGGCATGCAGAACAAACGCACATGCTTGACACCACCTACTACGCGGAGTTCGACTCCTCCGGCCCCGGCGCGCACCACGATCAGCGCGACCCACACACCCACTTCCTCACCCCCGATGAAGCCAAACAATACGAGCCGGCAGTCTTTCTCCGTGGCGCGGACAACTGGGACCCGCTCCAACTTCCGCAGCAGTAGAATTGAGTTCAAGGAAAGAGAAAATGAAGACTTTTCTGATGGCTGACCCCGTGCGCTACCCGCGCATGAACACCGACGAGCTCCGCGAAACGTTTCTTCTCGACACTCTGTGCGAGCCCGGAAAAATCCATCTCAGTTATGTCGATCTCGACCGCGCTGTGGCCGGCTTCGCGGCTCCCGTCGACGCGGATCTAGCTCTCCTCGCTGATCCCGACCTGCGCGCCAATTACTTCACCGAGCGCCGTGAGCTTGGCGCGTTGAACATCGGGGGAGCTGGAATCATCAGTGTCGAGGGCAAGAGCTATGATCTCGACAATCTCGATGTGCTCTACATTGGGCGCGGCAACAAACAGGTCAGGTTCGCCTCAAAAGCTAAATCCGCGCCTGCGGTCTTCTATCTGCTCAGCTATCCCGCGCATGCCGAATATCCCACTGCGTTGATTCGCAAGGCAGACGCCAGCCCCACTGAACTCGGCAGCGTCGAGACCTGCAACAAGCGAACAATTTTCAAATATATTCATCTCCAGGGCGCGCGCAGTTGCCAGATCGTTATGGGCGTCACGCACCTCGCGCCGGGAAGCAACTGGAATACCATGCCTCCGCACACGCACATGCGCCGCAGCGAGATCTATATGTATTTCAACCTCGCCGCCGACGCGCGCGTTATGCACTTCATGGGGCCGCCCGCTGAATCCCGCCACATCGTCGTGGCCGACAAGGGCATCGTCATCTCACCCGGCTGGTCGATCCACTGTGGCGCGGGCACACGCGCCTATAGCTTCTGCTGGGGCATGGGTGGAGAGAATCAGGACTATGCCGACATGGATCCCGCGCCGGTGGAATCCCTGCGGTAACGGTCTGCTGTCCGATCCACATCACCGTCCAGCCCAAATAAAAAGCGGCGATCTCCGTCAAGGAAACCGCCGCTTGATTTTCCTGTTCCCTGTTCCCTAATCCCTGTTCCCTGCTTCACGCGTTATACGTTCCCGACGAAACTCTGCCGCCGTGCCCCGTCCAATTGGTGTGGAAGAACTCGCCGCGGGGCTTGTCTACCCGCTCGTAGGTATGCGCGCCAAAAAAGTCGCGCTGCGCCTGCAGCAGATTTTGCGGCAGCCGCCCGGTACGGTAGCCGTCAAAGAACGCCAGCGCCGTCGAAAACGCCGGCGTAGGCACTCCCAATTTCACGGCGTGCACCAGCGCCTTGCGCCACGATGCCTGGTACTTGTTCAAAAGGCGCGAGAAATACTTGTCGAGCAGAAGGTTGTCCAGGTTCTTATTCTTCTTGAAAGCGGCCTTAATCTTGCCAAGGAACTGGCTGCGGATGATGCACCCGCCGCGCCACATCAGCGCGATGCCGCCCA
Organism: uncultured Acidobacteriaceae bacterium; assembly: GCA_963828325.1. Classification (GTDB taxonomy): domain Bacteria; phylum Acidobacteriota; class Terriglobia; order Terriglobales; family Acidobacteriaceae; genus Telmatobacter. The sequence continues at coordinate 157,704 of CAWHEK010000029.1, read as the reverse complement.
TGTTCAGGTTCCAGCCAAATTCCTTGCCCGCCGCGCGCAACAGCATGTAACCCTGCGCATAGCTGATGATCTTCGAACAGAACAGCGCGCGCCTCACATCCTCAATGAACTTCGCGCGGTCGCCCAGCTTGGGCACGGACTTCGGCCCGCGCAAAACCTTCTCCGCTTCCAGGCGTTCCTCTTTCAGCGCCGACAGGCAACGCGCGAATACGCTCTCGCCGATCAACGTGACCGGCTGCCCTTCATCGAGCGCGCTGATCACCGTCCACTTGCCTGTGCCCTTTTGTCCTGCCGTGTCCAGAATCTTGTCTACGAGCGGAGTTCCGTCTTCATCTTTCTTGGCAAAAATCTGGCTTGAAATCTCAATCAGATAGCTGTCCAGCTCGCCCTTATTCCAGTCCGCGAATACGTCATGCAGCTCGTCCGCCGTCAGTCCGAGCCCGCGCTTCAGCAGGTCATAGGCCTCGCAGATCAGCTGCATGTCGCCGTACTCGATGCCATTGTGCACCATCTTCACAAAGTGCCCCGCGCCTTCTTCGCCCACCCAGTCGCAGCACGGCGTCCCGTCTTCCACCTTGGCCGCGATCGCCTGAAAAATCGGTTTCACATGCGGCCAGGCTGTCGGATTTCCGCCCGGCATAATCGAAGGTCCATTCCGCGCACCCTCTTCACCGCCCGAAACACCGGTCCCGATAAACAGAATTCCCTTTGCGGCAAGCGCCTTTGTGCGCCGCGTAGAATCGCTGAACAGCGAATTGCCGCCATCGATGATGATGTCTCCCGCTTCGAGATGCGGCGTAATCTGGTCAATCATCTGGTCCACGGTGTCGCCCGCCTTCACCATCAACATCACGCGCCGCGGCCGCTTCAGCAGGCTGGTCAGCTCCTCGATCGAGTGCGCGCCAACCACCTCGGTCCCCTTCGCTTCGTTCGCGATAAAATCGTCTACCTTTGAAACGGTTCGGTTAAACACGGCCACTTTGAAGCCATGGTCGTTTATATTCAAAACCAGATTCTGTCCCATCACCGCGAGGCCAATTAGACCGATATCACAAGTTGCTTCAGGCATACGTTCTCCAAAATCCGAATTCTATCACTCGAAAATTTGTGCTTGATGACAATTCTATCCCAGTGGTCTGACCTCACAAAGCAGCTGCCTGCTCAGCGATTCACGGGGAAACGGCCGGGAAAATCAGATCGTTCTCATTACCTCTTAATCGGCGAACGGATCAATCATCTGGATCGAGCCGTCGGCATTGAAATGCAATTCCGTCATCTTCACCGAGCGCAGATGATTCCGATCCGACAGTTGCACATCGTGATAGAAAAGCCACCACTTGCCCTTGAATTCGACCACCGAGTGATGAGTTGTCCAGCCCTGCACCGGCTCAAGGAAATGCCCTTTGAATGTGAACGGTCCGTAGGGGTTATCGCCGATGCCATAGGCCAGATAATGCGTGTCACCGGTTGAATAGGTGAAGTAATACTTTCCCTCGCGCTTGAAGAGCCACGATGCTTCAAAGAAGCGCTTGTCGTGATCTCCGCCGAGGACTGGCCGCCCCTTCTCATCCAGAATCACGACATCTCGAGCCTCGTGTGCGAATCCCTTCATGTCGGCGGTCAGCTTGGCAACCTTGGCGCAGAGCGCTGGTTTGTCGTCCTGGCGCAGATCGCTGTCAGAACCTTGCGGATCGAATTTGCGGGTTGCCCAGCGTTGCAATTGGCCGCCCCAAATGCCGCCGAAATACATGTACGCTTCACCATCGTCATCCACAAACACCGCGGGATCGATGGAGAAGCTGCCTTTGATCGGTTCTGGTTCCGGCGAAAAGGGACCGGCCGGCGAGCGGGATATCGCCACACCGATGCGGAAAACTCCCTGGTGGTCGCGAGCCGGAAAGTAAAGGTAATAGGTCCCGTTCTTGAAGGCCGCATCGGGCGCCCACATCTGCTTTTCCGCCCACGGCGCGTCCTCCACTTTCAGTGCGACCGGATGGGCAGTCACCGGACCACCAGGCTGCTCCATCGACAGAACGACGTAGTCGCGCATCGCATATTGGCTGCCCAGGTCGTCGTCGGGAATTCCCGCGTCGATGTCGTGACTCGGATAGATATAAATCTTGCCCTCGAAAACATGAGCGGAGGGATCGGCGGTGTAAATGTGCTTTACCAGCGGTTGCGACAGGTAGCGCCTGCCATTCGGAGCTCGCATCGCATTCGAACTTTCTGTCATATGTCCTCCTGATTCCCGATCCCTATTCCCTATTCTCTATTTCCTGCCTTCTCACTCCACACTCAAATCCCCGTCTGCTTCCACCACAAGTTTGTCGCCGACAATCTGAATCGACAGAATTTTCAGCCGCCCCAGGCTCACCTTGTAACCGGATGACGCCGTCGACCCCGCCAGCGCCGCTCGCAGCAAATCCGCGGCATTCACCTTCAAGCTCTTCGGCACTTGGCCCCTGAGGAACGGCGCCAGAACAAAGTTGATTTCTTTCCGGTCCGAAACCTTGTCCAGGCTCGCGTCCTTGAACCCGATCGTCTCCCCTTCGGCATCCGGCTCCATTGAAACTTCCGCCGGCAGCGTCACCGTCGCCAGGCATACTCCGCCGACTCCAAGCCGTGCCCGCGTCTTCACCCTGACCACGATCCGGTCCTGCTCGAACCGCAACTGCGGATCCTCAGTCGAAATGAAGCACGGTGCCTTAGCATTTCCCTTCAGGTAATAGCGGCCGTCGGGCCCGTTAAAGAGATCCTGCTTCAGGGTCCGTTCCAGGGCATCGCGGCTTATCGTCAACTCCACGCCGCGACTCAGGGACGCCGGCCCCAAAAGCACCAAAGCTGTTGCAATCAACCGCCAGAATTTGCCCATAACAGTATCCTGCCATCCCCCTCCCGGTTGCTGCCAACGTCGGACGTCACACCGACCCCACTCGTTTCTTGTGGGAATCCGGGCTGATTCGCATAAATCATTGATTCGCAATTGGATATGCGACAATCTGCGTTCGTATTATTGCCGCTGAAAAAGCCCTTTCCTATTGATTTTTCAACGAAAAAGCCCTAGAATGAGAATGTACGTTCCTCGGGTCCTTTCGCATCCCCAGCCCGTCCGAGGTTGAACTTGCGAAAAATACTCCTTTTTGAGGGATAAGGACAGACAAATCAATGGCAAAGCGTCGTGGAAATCCAAATTGGGGCAAGCCGGAGCCCATCGGGCCGGTTGTGCCCACAGTTACCTCTTTTGAGCAGATTACCAAGGAGTTCAAGCTGCCCCCTGACCAGTACATCCGGTCGACTCGCCTCCGCGAGTGGGCGCGCCGCAACAAGAACTCGAAGTACATCCCAGAGGCCCTTCTCGAGGCCTGGGGATTTGAGATCGAATCCACGTTGTAACACTTTCGCCAGCTCAAACAGAAACGCCGCCTTCGGGCGGCGTTTTTGCTGCCCTCCAATTCTCCCTCCACACGAAATTGGGTGCCCCAGATCCCTTGCAATTGGGGACCTGGGAATCGGCTAACCAAGCTCGACTTGAGATCACAGTCTGTGATCTCAAACCGAAGCACTCTCATTCCACGGGCGGTTCTGTTCACCGATTTTCCGTAGCCGCATCTTAAGATGGGTTTCTCCAATTCGGAGACGCTAACTTGGCTCAGCGTCGAGTGGTAGACTCTGACCGTCTGATAGGACAACCGAAATGAGAGCAGTAATCCGTCTTCTCCCTTTATTTGTCCTGGCATTCTCTGCTGCGCCTGTGCTCGCCGACGCGGGCGTGTTCACGGGAAATGGTCAAACCCTTCATCAAATTACGTCAAAGTCGATCCAGCTAGTCAGCATTGAAGTGACTATGGCGCTCGGGCGCGGGCCATTCCTTTACGACGGCGGGGTGGCAGGGATGGACCGAGCGCGCTATATGTGCAAGTTCGTTCTGCGCAGCAAATCAGACCAGCCTGAGGATGTGGAAATTGGATTTCCTGTCGATTCCGAATTCGCCAAAGACAACGACCAAGTTTCACCTGCCGAGTCAGAAAACTGGGTGTTGGAATACAGCTTCATTGCGCGCGGCGCAACCGAAACGTATCACGTGGATTATGTGCACCGGAAGTCGAACGACGGTCCGGGAGAGTTTGCATCCCTATTTACGTGGAAAATGCGTTTCAGTCCCCAAGAAACCAAGACGCTAACCGTTTCATACGAAATGCCGATCTCAATGGGCTTGATCACGACCGAAAAGGAGGAGCAAGGATCTCCCAATGCAGATTCTCGCCGCTCCGAATCGGGTGTGTTCCGCATGGAGACTTTGGATTTGGGCGTTGTGGAAGAGGCCGGCTATATTACCTCGACGGGATCTTCCTGGGCAGGAAATGTGGAATCGGCTACATTCACCGTTTACACAGACCCGTTCGAAAAGTATCTGAATTATCGGGGCGTGTTTGAGGCACCTGCTAGCAAAGCCGCTTCCACCGACCGAGACCATCGCGAGAATCCGTTTCCCATTCAACATCCCTGGTGGTTCAGAACGATATCTCCCGATGGCTGGAAACCTGTGGAGGGGGGAATTCAGTGGAAATACGAGAACTACAAACCCAGCGATCCAATCCTTATCCGTTACTACATGACGGAGTTCCCGCAGTCGCCTGCAGACGTTGACATCTTCGTGAATCGGATATTAGAGCGCCTCGGAAAGGAAGAATCAGAGGCTACCGAGCTTGCCGACGCCAAGGAAGTCCTCCTTGCAACCTATGGAAGAGAGCCGACCGATCCGGGTGCGCGTGATTATGTCGAGCGGCAGCTTTGGTACAGACCGCGCAAGGATTTCTTGCTGACGAGTCTGAGCCCTGCGCAAAAGGCGACCATAGATGCGCTTGATGCGAAAATTGCCCAGCTTGCAAAGAGCAAGGAAACCAGTCGGCACATGCAGTAGCCGGGCTTCTTGTTCGCCGCAATCAGGCTTTGTTGCTGAATAACCAGCAAACCCACGTTAGGCTCAGAAGTCGGGGCACCTTTGCCGTTTGCTCACGCCTTCGGCGACAATAAGGCAGCACATGCCCCAGCCCTCCCGCACCCCCGAACCGCCTTTCACCGACGTCCCCGGCGCCGTGGCCGACATCCAGGCCGGCCGCATGGTCGTCGTGGTTGACGACGAGGACCGCGAGAATGAGGGCGATCTCACTCTGGCCGCCCAGCACGTCACCCCCGAGGCCATTAACTTCATGGCCCGCTACGGCCGCGGCCTCATCTGCCTCACCCTCACTGAGGAGCAAGCCGATCACCTGCGCCTGCCGCCCATGACCGAGCAAAACTCCTCTCGCTTCGGGACTGCATTTACGGAGTCGATCGAAGCGCGCGAGGGTGTGACAACTGGAATTTCGGCGGCCGACCGCGCTCACACCATCCGCACCGCCATCGACCATGACGCAACCTCCGCCGACCTCGTTCGTCCTGGCCATGTTTTCCCGCTCCGCGCCCGCCGCGGCGGCGTCCTGGTCCGCGCCGGCCAAACCGAGGCCTCTGTCGATCTCGCCCGTCTCGCAGGTCTCACGCCCGCCGGCGTCATCTGCGAAATCATGCGCGACGACGGCGCCATGGCCCGCATCCCCGACCTCATCCCCTTCTGCCGCGAGCACGGCCTGCGCATGATCACCGTCGCCGAGCTGATTCGTTATCGCCTGCGCAACGAGCGCACCATCGTCCGTGCCGGCGAGTCCACTATTCAAACTCGCTACGGCGAATTCCGCATGATCGCTTACGAAAGCCAGGTGCAGGGCGGCGAAAGCCACATCGCCCTCGTCCGCGGCGACCTGTGCCCTGACTGCCACGCCCTTCACCTGGGCCCGGCCGGCCAAATTCCCGGCGCACTCCCCATCTCGGGCTTATCAAACGATGGACTCAACGGCGGGGCCTCAACCCCTGCTGCCACGCCGCGCCCCACCTGCCCGCATCCTGTCCTGGTCCGCGTCCACACTCGCTGCACCGCCGGCGATATCTTTGCTGCCGACTGCCACTGCCGCGAAATCCTCGACCAATCCATGCGCATCATCGCCCAAGCCGGATGCGGCGTCATCGTCTATCTGCATAACACCTCGCGCGGCTTCGCCATCGACCACACGCCGACCACTCCATTCGACCCTGAAGGCTCTGCCGTCCCCCCCGCGCATGAAACTGGCCGCCTCATTCTCCATCAGGAACTGCGCGCCCGCGAAGGCTCTCAGGACCGCTCCGGGCGCATCCTTCGCGCCATCGGCCTGGGCGGTCAGATCCTCTCAGACCTTGGCATCCAGCGCATCCGCCTGCTCTCAAACACCCCCATGCACATCCCCGCCCTCGAAGGCTTCGGCCTCGAAATCGTGGAACAGGTCCCCATTCCCGTTGAGGAATGTTCCAAAGTAAGCTGAAACCCACCACAAATTGTTCATAAAATTGAAAGCGCTTATAATTAAATCGACAGTGGTTCGTTAGCTATCGAACATAAGAACCGCCGGCTCCCGTATGATTGATCCAATCCTCGGGAAGCCAATCTCTCGGGAAATTTGGTGCGCCTCGTTTTTCTGTCCCAAACGGCGCGCCAGATTTTCTCAGGTCGTTTTACCCGGCGGCGCATGTGTTCGCACGGTCAACACTCTGGGCCGACTGGCCGTAGTGCAACTTCAACGTGGCATCTTTTCCATGGTGCCGCTACCGATCGTTAGCCCCGCATTACGGCAACCCCTCAAAATTGCTGTGACGCCAACCGCACCTGTACGGCGAAAGGTTGGTCCGCGTGCGCGTTCACCTCGTCAATCCCAGCGACAATTCCTTTGGCACCGCGGTCATCACGCCGCGTTGGCTCTTCGTTCTTGCAGCCGCAACGCCCCGATCCGTCGGAGATCCCATCCTCATCGATGAGTCGCTCGAGCAAATTGTGCCTGAGTCCATCGAGCCCGGCGACATTGTCGGCATCAGCGTCCACACCGGCAACGCCCTTCGCGGATATGCGGTCGGCCGCATGGCGCGTGACCGCGGCGCATGGGTCATTTACGGCGGCATTCACGCCACTTTGTTTCCCGAAGAAGCTGTAGAAACCGGCCAGGCGCACGCGGTGGTCACGGGCGATGGTGACGTTGTCTGGGCCAAAGCGGTTGCCGATTGCATTGCCGGAAAGCCGGAAAAAATCTATGCCGGGGGCCGCATCGAGGGCAGCGAATTCCTCTCCGCCCGCTGGGATCTGATGGCGCCCGAAAAATATATGTGGGCGTCCGTGCAGACCACGCGCGGTTGCCCTAAGCACTGTTCCTTTTGCAGCGTCTGGCGCACCGACGGCCAAAAGCCTCGCCAGCGCAAGTTTCAATCGGTGGTCGACGAGATTGTTTCATTGCGCCGCCTCGGCTTTCGCTTTATCGCCCTGGCCGATGACAACTTCTACCCCGTCACATTGACCGATCTGCGCCAGGCCGAGGAGCAGCACAATACTGCCCGCCTGGAGGAACTGCATTCCCTGCGTTCCGACCGCTTCCAATTGATGGAGGAGCTCGCGAAGCTTCCCAAGGACATGGTTTTCTTTACGCAGATCACGATGGAGGCGGGCGAAGACAACGACTTTCTCGACGCCATGCATCGCGCCAATATCAAGGGCGCGCTGGTCGGCGTTGAAGCGGTCACGCCGGAAGGGCTCAAGGCCGTCTTCAAAGACTGGAACTGCTCTGGCGACGCGCTGGCCCGGCGCTTGCAAAACTTCAAAGAGCATGGAGTGCACGTGCTCGGCTCGTTCATCTTCGGGCTGCCGACTGACCGGCCAGCCACTTTCGATGCCACGGTCGAGATGGCCCTGAAGGCCGGCGTCACATTTGCCCAGTTCGTCATGATGACTCCATTTCCCGGCACCGTCGATTTCAACCGCTGGGAAAAAGAGCAGGCCGTCGATCCGATGACGGTGGGCGGCGTGCCGATCACGCGCTATTGGATGATTCCCACCGAAGTGCGGCCCAAAATGTTTACTCCGCACCCCACCATGAGCTCCGACGAAATTCGCGAGCGCACGCAAAAGGTCTGGGACAGGTTCTACACATGGGGAGCCATCTGGGATCGGTCCGCATGCACGCCGACCCTGCGCGCTCGGCTCGGATTCATCTTTCTCTCCAAGCTCTACCGGCAAATGTATGCGGGAACTGGAATCTCTACCGACAGCGCGCGCCGGAAAAAGTCAAAGCGCTGGGCCAGGTGGACCGCTCGGCAGTGCAAAAAGCTGTTCAGAGCCACGCCAATGCCCGGACTTCCCTCGCCGATTTGGGAAGTGGAACTGCCGATTGCGCTGCCCCTGACCACGCCCGCCGAAGCCTTCACGATCATCGGATCGTGAGACCAGGTGCGGATCCTTGCCGAGTGTGGATCTTTGCTGGGCGCTTCAAGTCCCGCTTCTGAGATCTGGGACAGCGGGAAAGGTCGTTTCCGCACGCGCAAAAGCTAGTGGCTGGAAGCTCGCCGCCAGTAGCTGCATCACCGCGTGTATGCAAACGTCCCGCACAATGCCGTCGACTTCGAGATAGCGTCAAACGTGAACACCGGCATGTCTTCGCCCGAGAAAAACGCCACCTCAAGCGTGTGCCCCGCGACGTACGTGGCCATCCACTGCGTGTCTTCATCGCCGCATAACGTGTTCTTCTTCAGGAAGCGCTGCGCAGCAGGTATCTTCAGCCGATAAAGCATTCCGCTAATCCCCGCATTCACATCGGCGTCAAACACCGCGCTCACCTCCACCGGCTTCAAGGGGCGAATCGGCGCCAGCGGATAGGTGAAGTAGTCGATCGCCAGCTTGTCTTTGCCAATGGCAATATCGCTCGTGATCGAGATCGCGTTCGTGCTCGCCGCCCGCCACGCGCCACCGTCCTGCGCCACACCCAAAAGCGGACTCGTAAGCGCGCACGCCAGCATTCCCGCCACTGCGCCAATGATGATTTCTCTTTTCATTCTTTGAGCATGACATCCACGCGCGCTTCCGGCAACCGCTGGCGCAAGAGCAAACAGCTTAACTGCGAACCGCGTTGAAAGCCGATCGCTGAAGGCGGAAAGCCGCCTCACCAGCCCAGTACATACGCAAACACAAGCGGCGCCACAATGCTTGCATCGCTCTCGATAATGAACTTCGGCGTCGTCTCGCCCAGCTTGCCCCATGTAATCTTCTCGTTCGGCACCGCGCCCGAGTAGGATCCGTAGCTCGTCGTTGAATCCGAAATCTGGCAGAAGTACGCCCACAGCGGCACATGGTCGCGCTGCAAGTCCTGGTGCAGCATCGGCACCACGCAAATCGGAAAGTCACCCGCGATTCCGCCGCCAATCTGGAAGAATCCCAGCGGCGATTTCTTCGTTGTCTCGGTATACCACTCCGCAAGCTCCATCATGTATTCGATGCCGGTGCGAACCGTGTGCACCTTTTTCACGTCGCCCGTGATGCAGTGTCCCGCATACATGTTCCCCAGAGTCGCGTCTTCCCAACCCGGCACAAACATCGGTAGATTCTTTTCAGCCGCCGCCAGGAGCCAGCTATTCTTGGGATCGATTTGGTAGCTCTTTTTGAGCCCTCCAGACAGCAGAATCTTGTACATGAACTGGTGCGGAAAAAACCGCTCTCCAGCCTTGTCCGCCTTCACCCACTCCGCCAGCACCTCGTTCTCAATCCGCCGCATCGCCTCCATCTCGGGAATGCAGGTGTCGGTCACGCGGTTCATGTGCCGCGCCAGCAGCGCCGCCTCGTCGGCCGGAGTGAGATCGCGATAGCCTGGGACGCGCTCGTAATAATCGTGCGCCACCAGGTTGAACACATCCTCTTCGAGGTTCGCGCCCGTACAGCAGATGCCGTGAATCTTGTCCTGCCGGATCATCTCGGCCAGGCTCAGCCCAAGCTCCGCCGTGCTCATGGCTCCAGCGATGGTCACAAACATCTTGCCGCCTTCGGCCAGCAGCTTGTTGTAGGCTTCAGCCGCATCCACCAGCGCCGCGGCGTTGAAATGACGGTAATGATGCTTGATGAACTCTGTAATGGGCGCCATATCTCTCTTTTTCACTCCACACCAGTTTTCCAGTTGCCGAAGCGTGTAAGCACCAGACCTAAGTACCTTTTCCCTTAAGAAAAACGCACCCCGCACGAATTTACAGTAAGGCACATGAACTGGAACAACTAGTCAAATTTCCAACCTAACACAATGAAATCAGAGACCTGTGAATCGCGGGAAATCCCTTTTTGAGTGTGCCCTAAGCTCGATAAGAGGTGCCCGACGTTTCGATTCTGAGACTTGGGATACCGCGAAACCTTCCGCTACGCTCGAATCGATGGAGAGCTCGCCGGCCACGCAGGTTGCCTCGGAACGATGAACAACGGGTCTTGACCGGCAGCGCTTTCAGCCCTCGGCGTGAAGTGATTTGCTCTCGGGTTTCGGCTCCGCCTCGCGATCCCAAATCGGCGCTCCAGCTTGAAATCGGCTTTCGCCGGGGGTAGAATCCCGGCTAACCGCACACCGGCTAAGGAAATACCCATGAGATTGCGGGCCTCCACTTTTGCCATCGTTTCCGCCTTGATCCTCGTCACGCTGGCCGGATGCGGAGGAAGTGGCGGGGGCAACACCACCCCGGTGGGGCCGCTCCCGGCCATGGTCACTTCCTTGAGCCCCAGTTCGGTCGTGGCCGGTGCATCCACCCTTACCTTGACCGTGAAGGGGACCGGCTTCGTCTCCGGCGACATCGTTGAGTTCGGAAGCTTTGCCTTGAACTCAACGTTCGTCTCTTCCACCGAAATGCAGGCTCAGGTACCGGCCTCCGACTTCGCTGCGCCTGACACTCCCGATGTGTACATCGCCACATCGCCTCCATCGAGTTTGAACTACGGCATGACGTTCACCATTCAGGACCCGCAGTTGACGGGAAACATCTCAATCACCGAATCCGTTGTCAACGTTCAGGCAAACGATATGGTGTGGGACCCGGTCTCCCAGCTGATCTACCTTTCGCTGCCGGGCAGCACCAGCACGGCAAACGGCGCCATCGCTGCCCTGAATCCCGTCACCGGCCTGCTTGCGTCTCGCAAACCACCGGCGTCGGACCTGATCGGCTCGCGGTCTCCAGCGACGCCTCCTATCTTTGGGCCGGCATCGATGGCGCGAGCGAATTGCAGAGGTTCACGCTGCCCAATCTCACGCCCGATATCAGCGTTTTTCTGGGTTCATACAATATGTACGAGCCATACTCCGTGATGGACGTGGAAGCCCAGCCGGGCAGCTCGCACACGGCCGCCGTTGTGGTTGGCGAAGTCAACGCCGTCCCTCCCGTCGAAATCGGAGGCATCTCCATCTACGACGATGCGACCGCTCGGGCTGTTTCAGTGTCAGGCGACCCTATCGATCAGGGGCCGGGCCCCATTGACGCGATCGCATGGAATGCGGATGGCACGTCGCTCTATGGAGACAACACGCAGAGCAGCCCGAATGACGATCTCTATAGCTTGTCGGTCGATTCAGGTGGCGTGCAGATCGCAGAGGACGCCAAAATTCAAGGCATGACCTCCGCCTTCGGAGAGCCGCGTTTCGACCCTGCAACGGGATACGTCTACGGCGATACCGGCCTGGTCATCAATCCGATGAATGGAACAGTCGTCGGGTCATTCCCCCTCAGCACCGTCCAGGGGGGATTCAGCATCAACCCCGCGATGACCACCGACGGGACCCTGAATATCGCGTATTTCATCGCCACAACAAACTGGGGGCCATACCAGTCTTGCGCTCTTGAGGCATACGATATGACCCACTTCACCTATCTTGGCGGCACCTGGATTCTGTGCTCCAGCGGCTCGCCCGCCAAGTTGATTCGCTGGGGTCCCGACGGCCTTGCGTTCCTGATGAGGACCGGCGGGCTCCAAGTGCCGAACATCATTTTGTTCAGCGGAGCCTTTGTTACGTCTCCCGCTCAATAGTGGCTGCCAATCGACCCCTTTGCACTCCCTTACTGTCGTAATGCCCCGCGCTTGACCACAAATGGAATCAGTGTCTTGGCATATGCAAACGGGTCTATGATTGACCTGTTTGCCGTCTGTTCCATCGATGGAACGCATTCAGGGCTGTTTCGGACTGCGCTTTCGGTCCGGCTCCCCGGAAGGCGGCCGCGTTGCCGGCGCCATTGAGATGGGAGATTTAAGGGCCATGCTCGGGTTGAGCCATTTGAAGCGCACGTTCCAAAAGCTGGGTGAGAGGCTGCATCCGCAGCCCGTCATGCAACGCGCGCGACAGAAATTCGGCGATATGCAGCAACCTCGGGCTGAACGGCGAGCCGTAGCCGGGCTCTCGGCGCTTTGCGTACCCGACGCCAACCTTGCTCCCTCTGGCGTCAAAGACATCAGCGCCACGGGCCTCTACCTCGTGACTGAAAAGCAACTCCCCACAGGCGAACTCATTACCCTCACATTGCAGGAAGAAGCGCAACCGAAGAATTCCTCGGAACTCCAAATCTCAATTCAAGCGCAAGTCGCCCGGCAGGGAGAGGACGGCCTTGGGCTGACCTTTGTTTTGCCTCCGGGTTTCGACCCACAGCTCTGGGAGGTGCTCGTACGGAACATCTCGACGCTCACCGATCAGGATCAAATCGCGCACGTGTTCCACTCACTTCGGGCCATCCTTTTCCTGTACCGGCTCTGCCAGTCTGGGGCTGAGGAAGTCCTGCAATTGACAAGTGGAGTACTCGACTCGGATCGTGCGGAAGCCCTCGCCAGGATCGCCATCCTTGCGGAGAATATGCTTGCCTCGGAGCCCGATGTCGACCGCATGCGCGCCCATCCCAAGCTGGTGGCAAGAATTCTCAGCGAAGGCTCCTGGACCGCCGATGATCTGATCATGCAATTATGGGCGGGTCTACTGGTTTCGTCCTGCTCCGTTGATGCGCCGGACGATTCCAACTCGATCCTTGTCGACCTGCTCATACAAGTTACGCCCATCCAAGCCAAAATCCTCACCCACGCATGTGAGCTTGTCCTGGCCTCCGCACCAGGCGGCGAGGGTTCGCCTTCAGATCCCGTCATTCTCAAACCGGAAGAGATGATTCAAATCACCGGCGTGTTCGACCATTACAGGAACGCCACCGATCTCGCCTACCTGTTTAATCTTGGATTGATTCAGAATGTCTTCGACTTCACTTCGTATCACGACGTCGAAAATTTCGACATCACTCCTACCGTCCTGGGCCTCGAGCTCTACAAACACTGCCATGGCCGTCGCGGAACGCTCGATCCATCGATAGTCGAGTGGGCCAATGACCATCTGAGCCATTTCTTCCCTCCTCCTCGAAACTTCATGATGGATAACTAATCCGCTTTCTCGGCGCGTCCCCGCCGGGCAACCAGTCCAACCACCCCGCTGCGGTGCAACCAGCCTTGGCCACCCCGGTTCCCCAGACTCGCAAACTCGCCGGCCACTCTCACTAAGAAGCCAGAGTTCGCGTCAGGACAGGCCTTGTGTCTTCGCGTTGACAGCTGGCGACAGACAACGATGGCTGTCTTTGTGATCTGCATCGCCGGCGGTGTGATCCTCGTCGCGGTGGTTGTGATACCTGTCACTGCGGGAAATCTCGCAAAAGAATCATCTCAAAGAAGAATCTCTGCGACTTAAATGCTCCGGACCTGCGCGAGAAATTTGCGCAGGCGGGCCCGAAGCGTCGCGGTTCCTCTTTCCTCGGGAAGGAAGACGGCACATGAACGGCGCCGCACTCGATCGAGCACGACCTCATCTTCGCAACAGAATCCTCAACGCAGCATTCGCCGTTTTCATCTTTGCGCTTGTGCCGGCCGCCATACCCGCGCAAGCCGGGACCCCCAGTGGTAGGTCCCCGTCGCTCGGGTCGCAAGACTGCCTTACCTGCCACGGCGACGCCACCATGACCGACGCGGCTGGCCACGGCATCGCCGTCGACGGCCAGAAATTTGGTTCGAGTATTCACGGCAGCCTGCAATGCTCCAACTGTCATGCCGACATCAAGGCCTATCCGCACCCCGACAAAATCGCGTCGGTGCAATGCGAAACGTGCCACGCCGATCAGGCGGTGCAGCTGAAAAGCAGCGTGCATGCCGACAGTAAAGAGCACCCTTGCACGAGTTGCCACGGCAATGCGCACGAAATCTTTCCCAAGACCGACGCGCGCTCAGCCGTCTATCCGCTTAACGTGCCCAAGACTTGCGGCCAGTGCCACAGCAACGGCGGTATGGCGGGCAAGCATGGATTGCCCAGCGTCTACCCGAACTACATCGATTCGATTCACGGGTTCGCGCTCAGCAAGGAAGGCTTGCTGGTGGCGGCCAACTGCCAAAGCTGTCACGGCTCGCACGGCATTCTCAGCCACACCAATCCGCAAAGCCCGACCTACAAATCGAACATCCCCAAAACCTGCGGCACATGCCATGCCAAAATTGAAGCCGATTACGAACAGGGCGTGCACGGCAAAGCCATCGCGGGCGGCAATCTCAACGCGCCAGTGTGCAGCGACTGCCACACTGCCCACGCAATACTGCAGCCCACCGAGTCGGCGTTCCGCATGCAGTCCACGCCGATCTGCGGCAGCTGCCACAAAGATAAGTTCTCCACCTACCGCGATACGTTCCACTCGCAACTGGGCTCGCTGGGCGGCTATGTCGAAACCGCTCGCTGCTGGGATTGTCACGGCGCCCATGACGTGCGGCCCGCGTCCGATCCCACATCTCCCATCAACAAAGCCAATCTGGTGACTACATGCGGCCGCTGCCACGCCGGCGCCAACCTCAGCTTTGTGCAATACCAACCTCACGCCAACGCGCACGATCGCAAACTGAGTCCGGGCCTCTATTATGTGCGGCTGTTCATGAACCTGCTGCTGGCCAGCGTACTCACCTTTTTTATGATCCATACCATTTTGTGGCTGATTCGCTCGCGCTATAACCAGGTAAAAAACAAAGCAGCGAATGGCAGCAGCAAAGCGGCAGATGGAGGAAAGAATGCCTGAGTCCGAGGTCGTCCAATCGCAAACCGCAACCGTCGCAGCGGCATCCGCGAACACAAATGCGAGCCCGCGCTACTTTGTGCGCTTCACCCGCGAGCAGCGCTATATGCACGCGGCCCTGTTCACTTCATTTCTCGGGTTGGCGGCCACGGGCCTGGTCATGCGCTTCAGCGAGAGCTTCTGGGCGCGCAAGTTTGCCGCCGGCGTTGGTGGATTCGGTGCCATTCTGTTTCTGCATAAGCTCTGCGCCATCGTCCTCACTATCGCCTTCCTTATTCACGTAAAAGAAGTCTTTCAACGCGGACTGCTTCGACGCGAAAAGGGAATCTTCTGGGGCTCAACTTCCATGGTCGCCAACTGGAAAGACGTCAAGGATCTCTTCGGCCACATGCGCTGGTTCCTCGGCCTCGGACCCAAGCCGCAATTCGAGCGCTATGCCTACTGGGAAAAATTCGATTACTGGGCGGTGTTCTGGGGCATGATCGTCATCGGCTTCTCTGGCTACGCGATGTGGTTCGCCCCATTCTTCGCGCACTTCCTGCCCGGATGGGCCTTGAACGCCGTCCTCGTCATTCACAGTGAAGAAGGCTTGCTGGCTATCCTCTTTATCTTCTCCATCCACTTCGTCAATACACACCTGCGCCCTGACAGTTTCCCCATGGACATGGTGATATTCACCGGCGTCGAGAGCGAAGACGAGTTCAAGCACAAGCGCCCGCTGGAATATCAGCGCATGCTCAAAGAAGGCAAAGCAGAATCGCGTCTCGGCGTCGCGCCGCCGCTATGGCTGCTGAACTTCTCCAAAGCTGTCGGCGCCATAGCGATTTTTATCGGACTGACGCTGCTGGTGCTAACGCTGACGGCATATTTCCACTAAGCGGCGACTGCAAGCCAAAGTCCGGATCGAGCAGGAATCCTTGACGCGCGACGCGCCTCGCGCTACAGTGATTAAGTCTTTCCGGCACGCCGGCTTGGAAAAGTTCTTCCTCTCCGGCAGCAAGGCCGGGATTCAACCTGCGCACGCGAAGAAGCTCAGTATTCAGCTCGGTACGCTGAATACTGCCAAAGACGCGACGCGCATGAATGTTCCAGGCTGGGATCTGCACCGGCTTAGGGGAAACCTGGTCGGCCACTGGTCAGTGAAGGTTAATGGTAATTGGCGACTGAAATTTCGGTTTGAAAACGAGGACGCGATTCTCTTGGATTACCAAGACTATCACTGAGGATAGGAGATTCGGAATGGCAAGAATGTACAACCCGCCCCATCCCGGAGAGCTGCTGAGGGAGTATCTCGGCGCTATGCGGGTCGGCGAGGCTGCAAAGCGCCTTCGAGTGGCTCGATCCACGCTGTCACGGCTCTTGAATGGGCGTGCGTCGTTCACGGCGCCGATGGCGCTTCGCCTTGCCGATGCGCTTGGAACGGAGCCGGAAGTTTGGCTCGACCTGCAGCAGCAGTACGATCTCTGGCGCGCTTCCCGGCGGAGGCGTCCTAAAGTCGAGCGGTTCGTGTTCTCCCGTTCCAATCGAAACATTGCGGCCTGAGTTCCCCACGCACGCCCCACCTATCGCCACCAAATCCGCCAAAAGCTAATGGCTAGCAGCCAATGGCTGCCCTTGTGACTCCTGTCACGGCACGTTCTCTCCCCAAAGCGTCTCCTCAAAGCGTGGACCTTGCTCGCCGGTTTGCGCCTCTAACGTTCGTTGTTCTCTGTTTTGCCTGGGCCTCCTCCCCGACCACTGCGCAAAAGCTCAAGGACTCCGACTGCCTCACCTGCCACTCCGACGCGACCCTCACGGACGCTGCCGGCCACAGCGTCGCCGTCGACCAGACCAGGTTCAAACATTCCGTTCACGGCACTTTCTCCTGCGTCGATTGCCACACCGACGTCAAGAGCCTGATCCACGAGACACCGCCAAAACAAATCACCTGCGATAACTGCCACGCCGATGAAGGCCAGGGCTATGCGCACAGCATTCACGCCCAGGTCACCGGCTCCGGTAAAATTCCCGCAAGCTGCCAGGATTGTCATGGCGACGTTCACGCCATCGTCTCCGGCGACGACCCCAAGTCCTCCGTCAGCCGTTCCAACATTCCCGCCACCTGCGGCCGATGCCACGGGCAAAAGTTCCTCATGGAGTCGAACGGCGAATCCACTCAGCCTTTCGTTTCCTACCAACAGAGCGTCCATGGCCGCGCCGTTGCCAGCGGCTCGCAAAAGGCCGCCGTCTGCACCGATTGCCACGGCGTCCACCAGATTCTGCCCGCGAGCGATCCCAAATCGCCCATCTCAAAAGTTGCTGTCGCATCCACCTGTGGCAAGTGCCACACCGACGTAGCCAACGTCTTCACCGCCAGCATTCACGGCCAGGCAATCGCGCGCGGCAACATGCTCGCTCCCACATGCACCGATTGCCACGGCATCCACTCCATCAAGCGGCACACCGATCCCAACTCACCGGTCGCCGAGCAAAATGTCTCGCGTGACATCTGCGCCCGCTGCCATGAGGGCGTGCGTCTCTCGCAGGAATTCGGAGTTCCCGGCAATCGTGTCACCAGCTACTTCGACAGCTATCATGGCCTGGCTTCTGAGGGCGGTTCCGTCGTCGCTGCCAACTGCTCCAGTTGTCATGGCGTGCACAACATTCTCCCATCGAGCGACCCGCACTCGACCATCAATCGAGCCAATCTCGACGCCACCTGCGGCCAGTGCCACAAAGGCGTCACGCAAAAGTTCACGCGCACGCCCGTCCATCTCCAGTCCGGCTCGCGCTCAGGCGACATCGATTCCATCGTCGTCCGCTGGGTGCGCTGGATTTACATTCCACTCATCCTTCTCGTCATCGGCGCCATGTTCCTGCACAACGCCATCATCTGGCGATCGAAGGCCGTGGCCCGCCGCCGGATGATGAACCCCTATATGACGCGCATGACCGTCAATCAGCGCTGGCAGCATCTCGTCTTATTGAGTAGCTTCATCGTTCTCGTCATCACCGGCTTCGCGCTCAAATTCCCTGACACCTGGTTCGCCCACACGCTGGGCATGGGCGAAAACCTTCGCGGAATTATCCATCGCGTCGCCGGAGTGATTCTCATTGCCGCCGGCATCTATCACGTCTTCTATCTCGCCGCCGCGCGCGAAGGCCGCCGCCTGCTTTTGGACATCGCGCCCCGCCCCAAAGACGCATTCGACGCGTGGGCGACCATGCGCTACTATCTCGGCATCTCAACCGTGAAGCCGAAATTCGGCCGCTTCAACTACGCCGAAAAAGCCGAGTACTGGGCTCTGGTTTGGGGAACGGCCCTGATGGGCCTCACCGGCATCATGCTTTGGGCCAAGGTCTGGGTCGGCGATCTTTTCGCCCGCTGGTGGGTCGATGTCGCCACTGCCGTGCACTTCTACGAAGCGATTCTGGCTACGCTCGCCATTCTCGTCTGGCACTTCTACCAGGTCTTCTTCGATCCCGACGTCTACCCCATGAACTGGGCCTGGTGGGACGGCAAAATGCCTGTGGAGCATTATCGTCACGAACACGAATTGGACAATGAGTTAGACCACGAGCCCAATCAGGACCCGGGCGCAAAGCCCAAAGATCCCGGCAGCTACTCCTCACCGGAGAAGTAGCCGCCGCTATTCTTCAATCACGCCACTCGCGCGTGCACTCCGTCATTCGCGCGCACCCGGTATCTCTTGGCCGTAATGTCCAGGATGCGCTCCATCTTCCTCAGCGCGCGCGCCTCGTCGGGAGCGGCAAAGGTTGAAGCCATCCCGTGGCTTTGAGCACGGCCCGTTCTTCCCACGCGGTGCACAAAGTCCTCGGCTTCCTTCGGCATGTCGAAGTTCACCACGTGCGCCACGTCGGCCACATCGATTCCCCGCGCCGCCACATCGGTCGCCACCAGCACGCGGTGGTGCCCTTCGGCAAAGCTGCGTAGAGCAGCACTCCGCTGCGACTGCGTCCGGTCGCCGTGAATCTGGGTTGCCGAGTGTCCGGCACGCGACAATCGCCGTGCCACTCGATCGGCGCCGTGCTTGGTCCGCACAAACACCAGAAAACTTCCATCGTGCGAGCCCAGCAGGCTCTCCAGCAATTCCTGCTTCTTGTCCACCGGAACCTCAAAGCTTTGCAGCTTCACATTCGGCGAGGGCTTCAGCACCGAGCCAATCTCCACGCGCACTGGGTTCCTGAGGTAATTGCGCGCTACGTCCCGGATCTCCTCGCTCAGAGTTGCCGAGTAGCACAGCGTCTGCCGGTCCGCAGGCAAGTGCTGCGCGATCCGTTTGATCGCCGGCTTGAATCCCATGTCGAGCATGCGGTCCACTTCGTCCAGCACCAGCATTTTTACGCCGCTCAGGTTCACCAGCCGCCGCGACAGATAATCTTCCAGCCGACCCGGCGTGGCCACAATCAGGCGCGGACCACGTCGAATCTCCGCCAGTTGCGGACCCTCCGAAAGGCCTCCGCACACCAGCGCCGCCGTGCCGCGACTGCGCGTCAAATCGCGCCAAGCCTCCAGCACCTGCATCGCCAGCTCGCGTGTAGGCAGCAGGATGAGCGCCGTCGTGCCCTTCGCGCCCGCAGGGATTCTTTCAATCAGCGGAATCAAATAGCTGAGTGTCTTGCCGGTCCCCGTCTGTGCCGTTGCCAGCACGTCGCGGCCTTCCATGGCCGGAGGAATCGCTGCCGCCTGCACGGGTGTTGGAGTAATAAAGTTTGCATCGGACAGTTGCTGTTGCAGCGCCCGCGAGAGTTTCAATTCAGAAAATAGTTTCAATGTGTTCCTATCCTGCGCCACATTCCGGGCAATCTCCCCTTCGAAATGATCTTCGAATCATCCAGGGATTTCCCAGGGCGATGCAGTTGCCATGTTCTTTGGGCGATCTGCCTAGACCCAAGCCGAAGCTTGGGCCGAGCCAACGCCGGGCCGAAACCCGAGCCTGATCTAGGCCCGAAACTGGCCAAGATCAGTGACTGGTTAAGACCCGCTCCAAAGAGCGTTCAGATTCTATGCAGGAAAATCGAGGAAGCGCATACTCCACGCCGATACAGGATTCGACCCACACGTTCGCGTCTTCGGCCGCGCAGCGCAATCGCGTTGCAGCCTGGTCCGGTCAGAAACGAAATGCTTCCAACCTTGACTTCTATGGACCGTTACGCTGAGGGCATTCGGAATTTACGTGGCAGACGATCTGGCGGGATGAAGGCGAGAACGGCTCACAACCAAACAACTGAGCGTGAATCCATGATAACACAGGGGCATTTGCTCGCGGTCTCCGGCACAAGTCCCCGCGCCCGGCTCCCGGGACCGTCAAAGGAGCGAAATCACGAATATTTCAGATATTTCTGTTGTGACAGAAATATCTGATACAATGGACACATGACGCTCAACGATTCGTCAAGGCAATTCATCCTCCATTGGGGCGAAATGGGCACCCGCTGGGGCGTAAATCGCACCGTTGCCCAGGTACATGCGCTGCTCTACCTGTCAGCTGAGTCGCTCACCGCAGAAGACATCGCCGACACCCTTTCTGTCGCGCGCTCCAATGTCAGCACCAGCCTCAAGGAGCTGCAGAACTGGAACCTTGTCAGGGTTGACAGCCGCATGGGCGATCGGCGCGACTTCTTCCAAACCTCCTCCGACGTCTGGACGCTTTTCCTCACCGTCGTCGAGCAGCGCATCGAACGCGAGATCGTTCCCACTCTCGAAATGCTGCGGCAATGTGCCGCCGACGCCCACTCCGAGCGCCCCTCTCAACCCACGGCCGCCGCGCGCATTGCCGCCATGAAGACCTTTCTCGAGCAACTCTACGGTTGGTACAACCAGGTGAGAAAGTTGCCCACGGCCAGCTTGCGCTCACTGATCGGCATCGGTACCGGCATTACTCGAATTCTCCCCAAAGCAAGGAGACGGAGGTTGGACTAATGACTGCGCTTCTTGAAGTCACGCCCGCCACAACTGCGGCCGCCCCCGACGGCTTTCAACGCTACTATGCGGAGGCGGGGCCCGATTATGCGGCCTGGAGCCCTCGCTTCAACATGCACTTTGGCTTCTTTCGAGCGGGGATGTCTCCCTTCAATCGCGAGGCCATGCTCGAAGAAATGAACCGGCAGGTGCTCGAGCGTCTCCGGGTCGAAAACAAACCCTTCGCATCGGCGCCCGCTCGCGTTTTGGACATGGGCTGCGGGCTCGGCACTACGTTGCGCAGCTTTGCCCGCAGGCTTACGGCTGACCTGGTCGGCATCACTCTCGTTCCCTGGCAGCTTGAGCAGGGTCGCCTTTTCAACCAGGCCTCGGCCGAGGGCCAATGCATCAAGCTGCTGCTTGGCGACTATGAACGCACCACACTGCCGCCGCAATCCTTCGATGCCGTCTATGCGTTGGAAAGCAGTTGCTATGCGCGGGGAGCGAATAAAGCCGCAATCCTCCGCGAAGCTCACCGCCTGTTGCGCCCCGGCGGCCGCATCGTGGTCGTCGACGGCTTTCTGGGTCCAGGTAAGTTGCGCGGCATCCAAAAGAATATCTATCGCAAGCTTTGCGATTGCTGGGTCATCGATACTTTCGCTGAGGTCGACCAGTTTCGGCTCGAGCTCGAGCGCCAGGGCTTTCGCGACATCGTCGTCGAACGGGTGCAATTGCGCGTTACGCCGTCTGTGCTGCACATTCCATGGGTCACGCTCAAATTCCTGGTCTCGTCAGTCGTATTCGGCGAACACAAAATGACTCGCGCCCGCTGGAACAATGTGCTTGCCCCGATCCTGTTGCCGTTCGTTGGTTTTCCGCTGGGACCGGTGGCCTACTATATCGTCAGCGCGACTCGAATTTGATGCCCGCTGCTCTTCGCCCCAAACCTCCGGCGCGTTTCTCTCCCACAACCGCGTCCCCAACGCCACCGCTGATGAACCTTCATTATTTCGCCTGCACTTCCACCGGATTCTTTGTCTACTCCATCGGGGAGTCCCGCTCTGCCGCGTCATGTTTTTTGAGTTTGGCTCGGGAATGTATATCTGTCCAATAGATCGATGTGATATATTGCATCTGTATTGGAGATTAACGCATGGAAGTCCGCCAGCTGCAGATCTTTCGCACCCTCGCTGAAGAGTTGAGCTTCACCCGCACCGCTGAAAAAGTGCATACCGTGCAGTCCAACGTGACTGCGCAGATCAGGGCGCTTGAAGAAGAGCTCGGCACGCCGCTGTTCGATCGCCTCGGCCGTCGCGTAACCCTCACTGACGCGGGCCGCAATTTCCTGCCCTTCGCGTCGCAGGCCCTCGCGGCGATGGACCAGGGTCAGCGCGCCATCGAGACCGGCGCCGAACCCAGCGGGCCGCTGCGCATAGGCGCTCCTGAGAGCGTCCTCACCTATCGCCTGCCCCAGGTATTGCACGCCTTCCGCCGGCACTTTCCCCACGTCCAACTCATCTTCGTCCCCTATATGAGCACGCCATTTGCGCTCGAGCTCGAAGCCGGTAAGCTCGACATGGCCATCACCATGTCGGACTCGACCCCTTCAGCCAACATCAAGGCCGTCCACCTGCGCACCGAGCAGGTTTTCCTGCTGGCCGATCCAAGCCACCCGCTTGCATCCAAACCATCGGTAAAGCCTTCCGATCTGGCGGGACAGAATCTGCTGCTCACTGAATCGGGATGCGCTTACCGGGAGAAACTCGATCGCATTCTCGCCCTGGCGAACATCCGCCCCGGCAACATCACGGAATTTTCAAGCGTTGAGGCCATCAAGGAGTGCATCTCCCTCGGCATGGGCATCGGCCTGTTGCCCGCCATCGTCGTTGCCCGCGAACTCCGACAGCATCATCTCAAAGCGCTCAACTGGTCCGGCTCGCCCCTCGACATCGCCACCCGTATCATCTGGCATAAGGACAAATGGATCTCCCCGGGCATGTCCGCCTTCATGAAGATGGTCAAAGACAAACTCGAAGACCCCGAAAGTTTACCTATGGGAGGAGTCGCGGCCCGGCGGAGGAATTCAGCGCCGCGAGAAAAGGTTTCTCGTCAGGTTTCGAAATGTTGAATTTGCGGATGCGTCCGTGCGTCGCCCTTATTTCGCCTGCACTTCCACCGGGTCCTTGAGCTCGATCTTTTCCGCGCCCCCCGGCACGTTGACCTTTTCGCCACCGGCCAGGTATCGCGCCATCGCGCCGGGCTGCGCCCACTCCAGTGTCCACCCCTCGCTAACGGCGACCACCGTGTATGCGCCCGGCAGCACGTGCGACCAAACAAAGCTTCCGTCGGAATCTGTTTGGTCGGCCTGCGCCGATTCGCGGCCGGGGCCCGCGCTTGCTCCCTCACCCGCACCTCGATCATCGGGAACCAGAACCACAAGGACCCCCGGCGCGGCCTTGCCGTTCAACTTCGCAAATCCGCTCACCGCCGAGTTGGCCTCGGCCACCACGATGGTCAGCGCAATCGCATCGCTGCCCACCTCCAGCTCGCGCCCGTCGGCCTTCCCGCCGACCGCATTCATCTGCGCAACATAGCGGAACCCAACGTTGTCTCCAATCAGCACGGTGTAACTTCCCGGACGCACACCTTCAACTTGAAAGCTGCCATCCGGCTTCACTTGCGCGGAGGTGCGTCCTTCCCCGCTTTCGGGCCTCAGCACAATCCGAACTCCCCCCGGCACGCTCGCTCCGCCGGCCATGGAAACTTTTCCTGAAACCTCTGCCAAGGCTGGTGCGCTCGACAGGTCGACGCTCGCTTCGGCCGTCGAAGCGTCAATCGTCGAAAAGACTCTCGGCCCTCCCGACGATGACAACAACTCAACTTCATATTGACCGGGAGCGATGCCCGACAACTCGACCGAGCTCATGGGGTCTCCCTCGTTTCCATGCGCCTCCACGCCTGACGGGTCCACCGGAATCTGCATTCCAAAAACATTCTCGAGCAACCTCGGCATGCTTACGCCTCCCTGAGGCCCGTTCGAGTTGGGTAATTGGATCGAAACATGCACGGCAGGCACCGCGTGCAGCGTAATGTTCGCCGCCACCCGGTCGCCTGCATCGAGTTCCAACAGTTCTGCCGCGTTCGAGTCCGTGGTGTCGGGATAACATTCCACTGGATACGCCACATCGAGAGGGGATGGCTGATGTTGCTCCGCCTTCTCTCCCGCGTGGTCGAATGTCACTCGGCTCGGCCCGTACCATGGCCTGCCTGAAACACACAGATAGTAGTTGGCCGCAGCCAGCCCCGGAAACTCAAAGTTTCCCATCGGGTCGGCCGACGCCGTATCGGCAATCAGCATCCCGCCCTGTCCGGGCCTTCGCCGGAACAGCATCACGCGGGCGTTGGGTACCGGATCGCCGGAGTCTTCCGTCACCGTTCCGTAAATTGCACCGCGCGGCTTAAGAGTAAAACGCAGCCCAGTCGTGTCCAGCCCTTCGCCCGTGACAATGGCGGTGGAGAAGTAATCGTGATCGTCAAAGTCTGCCGTCACGAACCCTCGATCAGACGCGCGCAACTCAAAACGGCCGTCGGGCAAATTTGCAAACCAAAACTTCCCTTCGGAATCCGTCGCCGTTTCGGCCACATCTTTACCGTCGGCTGCGTCCACGAGCGACACGCCGGCGTCTTCCAAGGGTTGTCCATTTATGGCGCTGATCACAACTCCACTGATGGTTCGACTCCCGCTCGCAGGCGATTGCGGCCGCTGTGCGCCCAGATTGTGTACCCAAGCGCATCCCCCGACCAAAACCAGCAAAAAAGCTCTCGCCCGTCCCTTCATTGGCTCGCGTTCTCCTCGGGGTTGGGAATCGGGTCGAGCTCAACCTGGGCCGTGCTCCCCGCGGCCACGGTCACGCTCTGCCCCTTTGCAATCACGCGCGCCAATTCATCGGGATCGGCGTTGTCGATCTGGTAGTACCCATCGAACGCCGCCAAGGTGTACGTGCCGGGCGCGAGACCAGGAAAGTCTGTATCGCCACCCGGCACTCCAATGGTTTCCCGGAACTCGAACATCGAACCGGACTGCGGAATCACGTAAATCGAAACCGGCTGCGTTTCCCCATTGCTTGCGCCACGGTCGGGAATCAGACTCGATGGGGCATTCACCGTGCATGCGATCGTGCCCGTATCGTTGCGCAGCGTAATCTCGATGGGCGCACCGGATTCGCCGGCGCCAATCGTCAATGGCTCTTGCATCAGGTCAGTCTGGCCACTCGTCATCGAGCTTACATATCCTTCGGGAGTCATGGCCTGCACCCAGTAACGCCCAGGCGTTACGCCATCCATCTCATAAACGTCGCCGTCCGAGGCGCCGTCCGGCCGGCGCAGATTCCCGCCGAACGGGTTCTCAAACAAATTGTCCGCCGGAATCAGATTCAGGTTTATATTCGAAAAACCGCCGTTCTCATTTCCGCTGACGGTCTCGATTCCTTGCCCGCTGTCGCTGCCGGCAGTAAAGTCTTTGCGAATCTCCGCCCTGAGCGGCTGCAGCGGCAACGCGGTCACCGTCAACCCCGGTCTGGGCGCGTCCGCAACCTTAAAGTCGATACGCCCATACGACGCAGGGTGCCCATAGGTGCGCACCTCGGCATAGTAGTTTCCGTTGGGCAGCTCGATCTCTTCGTCTCCGGGTCTGCGGCTCACGTGCTCCCCCTCCCCCGCTTGCGGGCCTGTCTGGCCGTGAATCTCAACTTGAGCGCCCTGTCCCTGGCTCAGATTCGACGTGATCGACACTCGATAGAACTTCTGCCGCGTGAGTGCAACATCCAATTCCGCCTGCTGGCCGGGCGTGAGCGTCAGCGGCCCTGCGGCAGAGGTCGCGAAATCGGCTCCTCCGGGAAAACACGTCGAAGCATAGCCGTGGGTCATCAATCGACCATCATCAGGTGACGGGTTGTTGCAGAAAATATAAGTACCCGGTGCCTGCAGCTCAAGAAAACGAAAATCGCCGGCGCTGTCGGTCGTGGCCATCCCCGACTGCTCCCATCGCACGTGGCCTTGCTCACTGCGTTTGCGATAAACAAAAAAACGAAATCCGTCTGCTGCTTCTCCACCCGAGAGCGTTACATGGCCGGTGACCGTGGCTTGCGGAGTCAGATAGAGAGTCGGCGCAGTTATGTCCGCGCTGACGGTGATCCTGTTTCCCGGGTTCTGTCGCTGGCTATATCCCGGACGGCGGGCCGTGAGCGCATAGTTGCCTTCGGGCAAATTCAATTCAAAGTGCCCATTGCTGTCGGTAAGAACCGAATCTCCGTTGCCGCCGCCCATCTCCACCAGGGCGCGTGCAATGGGCTTGTGGGTCAGCCTGTTCTCCACAAGGCCCTGCACCGAACACGTTGCCGCTGGCTGCTGCGCCGGGCTACTGACCACTGCGACGCCAACGCAGCAGCACGTCAGCGCCGCCCAGCGTGGCCTCGTGTGTTGAGCTTTCCAACCCGGCATCGCACCAGCCATTTGCGGAATTGTCATTCCGCAACCCCATTGGGGATGCATTCAGTCGCTCTTAGCGGAATACCAGAAGAAACGTATCTTTAGACGCGCCAACCTGCGGATAGGGTTATGAGCGCACGGCTGACCCACCTGGCTTTAACTCTTCAAATCGAGCCCGGCCAAATTCGGCGAAAAGCTGCACCTCTGTGGCTGGGGCCGCGGGTTCCGCAGTTCCGCTTTTCTGATCCCTAATCCCTGGCCCCTGCATCTCTCACACGCGCCAGTTATCGGGGCGCCAGCTCTTAATCCGCTCTTTGATCTGCTTGCGGTTCAGATTATGCTCGAGCGCCTGCTTGGCCAGTTCCACCACTTCGTCGTCGGACGCAAAGCGCAACCCGATCAACTGGTCTTCCGTCAGCCGGTAGATCTGCGAGTGCCACTCCGGCCGGCGCCAGCGCCTGCAGCCGCAGCCGCTCTTCCAGCCTGATCACGCGGTCCTGTACCTTGAGTGGATACGTCCGCAGCCTGAACAGCGCAACGAACGCCGCCAGCGACAGCACCACCAGCCACACCGAATAAAAGCAGAAATGGTGTACACAGTAGATGACCGAGATCACGATGGTCGCGATCACAATGAAGATCAGGAAGAAATGAAACGGCGGATCGAACTTTCCGTGGTTCTTGAAACTTTGCGGCTCACTCATTCCTTGCGCTCGTTCCTTGCAGGTCTGGATTGACTGTCGCGGCAGTTGGCATTGCGGCTCGCCCGGTGGCCAAGACGCCCGGCGCCTGACGGCCTGCAATGGACGAATTCTCTTGGGTTAGGGGCTGTGCTGTCAACGCCGATAAGTTGTTCGGCCCCAGAACCGCTGGATGTTTCGGAATCAGATGATACCGGCCGCGAACCAGGTAGTCCACAAAGAGTCCGCCCGCAAGATAGGGGTTCACCAATGCAATGGGGATGGCATAGATCGTAGTGACGAAGGACTCGTCGATAGTTTTGGTGGATCGGCTCCGGTGCCGGTAACCCGGAATCTGAGGAATTTCAAAGACCGTCAAATCCGTCGCTGAATTCTTGCGCCCAAACCGGACCAGTTTATACGTAATTTGCTTTGGCGTCGTCATCCCCGCATCGGGGAAGATGCTGCGGCCGAAAGTTCGAGGAAAGTAGTCGTTCAGCAGCACCCGCGCGAAGTCCGCACAGTTTTCAAAGAGCAGATTGAACCGGGTCCGGTTGGGCAAGGCATTCAGTTTTTCGATGAGAGCATCGTCCTGCGCTTCTGTGGTCTCGAAGCGAAAGGCATAGATGCGCCGCTCGTAAGCCGCGCCCAGCAATTGCGTCCAGCCGCCGCGCACCAGGTTGCCGGGCGACAAATTCTCTCCCAAATCCTGAAGATGCTCCGCACGATATTGATCGCGCATCTGCCCCACCGTCTCGCGGCTCACACGAGCGGGAACATCCGCGGCATTCTCCACCGAATAGAGGTAGGGAATAAGCGGGATTGCCACCCAGTCGTATCCGTCGATGCCCTGGTAGCGCGAAATCACCGCACCCAGTTCTCCGGGCCCGCAGCGGCGCAGCTTCACCGGCGTTGCGGCACAAATCCGCTCGAAGTAGATCGCATTGTGTCCCGTGGGGTTCAGCGTGCCAAAGAAGCCGTACGGCTCCTCCATCAGCAGAGCCGCTTGAGCGTGGCCCTGCGCGCAAAAAAAAGCCGCGGCCAAAAGAAACAGTAGTATGTTGCAAAATCTTGAGAGCATCGGTTTCCCTTTAGAGCAAGAGTTACTGGTTCTCTCTCAATCAGTATGCCGCAATTTCGATGAAAGCCCCAAAAAACGGACCGCCAGCTATTCTTCAAACCATTGAAAGGTAAGGGTTTTATGGGCAACAACGCGCCGATGCACCGCGATACCGTGGGCGACTTACCGCCTGTTGGTTAGATGCATTTTCCGGCTGATTGTTGCGGTTCGCCATCCCAATCGGCCCGCCGAAAGAAACATCGCCGGTCAATTAATCATGGGAAGGGCTTGCTCTTTTTCGACCGCCGATCGTGCTATTCGTGCGGAGGAACAATGATCGCGGTCTCCTGCACTTCAATCAAGCCGGACCTGATTCGCTTTTGCAACTCGGGCAAGACCGCGTCCGCTTTCTCGCGCGTCTCGATGAATTCGATCTTGATGGGAAGATGGTCCGAAATCTCAAGGATATGTGCCGCATGCATGCGGTGTTTCGCTCCAAAACCGGCGACGCCCTTCACGACGGTGGCCCCGGCGATTCCGCTCTGGAAGAGAAAGTCGAGGACCGTCGTGTAGACCGGTACGTGGTGGTGCTTGGCTCCATCGCTAAGGTAGACCGTGACTTTAACCGCCTTGCCTGTGGTCAGCATGTCGTTCCATTCTCCGGCGTCAACAGCTGCCGGGAGCGATGCCGTCGCTTTCGGAGGCTTGCGATCGGCCAACGAAGGATTGAAGCACCTTTGGCGGGAAGTTGCAACCCCCTTCCGCCTGACTTGATTGGATGCGCGATTTGCGCGGACGCTCTTGCGCTGGCTGGTCATGGAGGGTCTCCTTACAAAAGATCGGCGAGCGCTGTTCCGCACCAGGTGGCTGCCAACCCAAGCACAAGACTGCCTGCCGCATAGAGTGCCGCCAGCAGAAACGCGCCAGATCGCATCGTCGACAACGTCTCCCACTCGTATGTCGAGAATGTGCTGTACGCGCCAATGAAGCCGATCGGTAGGAAGAATCTCCACGCGGAACTCAAATCGGCGCGCTTGCCAAAGTACGTCAGTGTGAATCCGAGAATGACGCAGGCGGTGATGTTGATGACCAGGGTGCCGTAAGGAAACCTGGTTCCCATGCGGCCGGAGATCGTGGAGCCGACCCAATACCTGAGGATCGAGCCCAACGCGCCGCCGGCGGCAATCAGCAAATACTTCTGCATCGCCCTTCTCCTTGAACAACAGTCTGCCGAGGCAGCGCCGGCGCAGCGATTTGCTGAGACCGCGAGTGCGGGGCAGCAATTGCGCCACCGGTTCTGCTCAGGTTGTATTCAGGGATCACGCCGCGATATGACTCCGCGACAGGATTCCCTGTCAGGAGTCATCATCTGTCCGGCTAGAAGGCTGGACAGCGGTTAAGGGTGAACTCCTTCACCACTGCTTCTATTTGAACCCGCCGCGTGCGTGAATGTCAATCCACGAAAGGGTGAGAAGCTTTGCGCAATTCTAGATTCCGCGCAGAATCCGGCTCAGCGGTCGTCCCGCTTCGGCGGCTTCTCATTGATGGTCTCGTTCATTGCAACACGAGTAGTGCGCGCAGCGCCGGCAGCCGCCAAAAGGAAGTTCCGCATCTGCGGCGTGAACTCTTTGCGCTCTGCCTCTTTATGAGCGAAGCTGACCACCCAGTAAAGCAAGGAGCAAACATAACTGGCTACGACGAACTGGTTGAGATACAGAACCTGGGAGAATGAGGCCTGATGCGTCTGAAGTACAGAGACCGCGACGCTCACGATGGAATAAAACCCAAGGCCCGTGGCGACCTGCAATTCACGATCGCGCCAACTCATCGAAAGCAATTGGCTACCTGCAGCCAGCAGCAGGAAGATGAGAATCCGGAGGATTGAAACCGTGTGCTGCAGCTCCACAAGCAGAAGCCCTTCCCTGACGGTGATATGCGCGGGGCTTGGCGGTGCCGCAAAGGGCCAGATTGCTACGCCCGCAATGAAGATGATCAATCCGACGACGATCAATGCGCTGCGAGGTAATGAGGCCCGCACTGGGCGAAGCACCGACCATAGCAGTTCAACCAACACGCAGAAGACGAAAACGGAATCGAGAACTGTTTGCCCAAAGTAAAGATGATTCCAAACATCTGGATGAAGCTGGCCCACTGCAAACACCACGAGATTGCTCAGAAGATCCCAGACACAGTAGGAACAGAAAATCGGCAATGTGCGCCAAATTTGCCTCTTGAAGAGCAGCGCAATGACAAAAATCTCTGATAACGTGGCGGCGAGCCAAAGTAGGTTATCAAAACTTAGAGACATCAGACTCCCAACCGATCACAGGGATTGCAATGCAGATCGCAAGGTGCCCACTGCGACCCGCCGGAATGTTCACAGTGTACGAGCTTTCCGAGAGCTTTGGATAAATGGAAAAGGCCCACCCCGCCTGGGGTGGGCCCTACCTGGTAAACAGAGTTGGTTAAGCTGTGGTCGGAGGCGGAGCCTTCATCGGCCCGTAGGGAACTGCGTCGGCCATCGTCGGAGGCGGAGCCTTCATCGGCCCGTAGGGAACTGCGTCGGCCATCGTCGGAGGCGGAGCCTTCATCGGCCCGTAGGGAACTGCGTCGGCCATCGTCGGAGGCGGAGCCTTCATCGGCCCGTAGGGAACTGCGTCGGCCATCGTCGGAGGCGGAGCCTTCATCGGCCCGTAGGGAACTGTGGCCGCCATGTGCGGTGGCGGAGCCTTCATCGGTCCATACGGTACAGCGCTGGCCACGCACACTGAACCAAGAACCGAAGCGAGAGTTACGAATTTGAGTGCGTTCAACTTACGCGAGTTCATCTGCCCTGTCTCCCGGCGGTAGACACAACCGCCTTAGAACTTTGCTTTGTTAGAGTAACCCAAACTATGTAGCGGCGCTACAACAAAAGTGCTATGAAGTAAGTTTTCTTTCAGAAGTACTCATTCCTATGGCGCACAAGTAACTTGCCGATGAGTACTTGCGTTTTATCTTTGATTTTTCTTCGCTTTTTCGGCCAGGTAATTGCCGGATCTGGGGTCGCGCAGAACCTGGACGTCGTGTCCGGCTCACTTCAAAACGGCACTCCATCCTTCGCGGGCTGGAGCAGTGACCCCGACAATGTGCGAACTAGAGAACCTCAAAAACCTGCCAAATCCGCGAGAATCGACCAGAAGAATTCCGGACGAGATGGGTTACGTCCACCAACGGAAGCGAGTTTGTTTTGGTTACCACACTGAGAACTTTGGTGCCGTGGGCCAAATGAACAAAACTGGATACATTGACAGTTAGCCATTCTCATTTCGGCACGACTATGAACTCACAGAAACCAGAAATGCCGCAGTCCTCTGGTAGCCAAGCTGCATCGCATGGCCGCCAGGAAGTACGCTGCGCTGTGCGATTTCCTCTTTCCCTGCCTGTGGTGCTGTCAGCCGGCGCAAATGAAATTGCCGGCCTCACTCGAAACATCTCCGCGAGCGGCGTTTTGTTCGCCCTTGACAAGGATTTACCGATCGGGCTGGACGTCAACTTCTCCATGCGGATGCCACGTGCAGTACTGGGCGCCCCTCAGGATGTTCTGGTCCACTGCAAGGGGCGTGTGGTACGCTGCTCCTCAAGCCACAATGAGCACCTCGCTGCAGCCACAATTGATGAGTATCGATTCGCGGAGCATTGAGGTTGCGGTTGGCTAAATGGCAGCCGACTATGGAAATCCTCGACGATAGCCCTGACGGTGAAAGCGTTGATACTCCGGTCAAGCCGGGTACCATTCGCGTAATACTCGCGGATTCCCAGGCGATTTACCGAGTTGGCATTCGCAAAGTCTTTGCTCTTGAAGATGACATTCGAGTGGTTGCGCAAGCTGACTCGCTCGAAAATCTGCGCGCCGCCATCGAGCGCTATCCCACAGATATTGTGCTTCTTGAAGGCGGCATGCTGGCCGGCACGGCCAACGCAATTCCCGAGATCCTGCGCCTGGCTCCCGATGTAAAACTGATTGTTCAGGCCGTCGCGGCCGACGAAAATCACACCGTCGAACTTTACCGCCGCGGCGTTCGCGGCATTGTTTCCCGCTCCATTTCGCCCGATCTGCTGGTTCGCTGTGTGCGCCGTATCGCTGCCGGCGAGACGTGGATTGACAACCAGTCAGTCAATTGGGTGATCGATGCCTATCGCGCTCAGGCTGCCGCGCTCGTCAGTCCGCGCAACCAGCCCCGCCTTTCGCCCAAGGAAATGTCGATCATCACCTGCATCACGCAGGGCAAACGGAACAAGGAAATCGCCTTTCAATTGGGCACCACCGAGCAGGTCATCAAGAATTACCTGCGCAAAATTTACGACAAGCTCGGAGTCTCTGACCGGTTGGAGCTGGCTCTTTATTGCTTGCACAACAAGATCATCCAGACGGACCTTGATGAGGAGACTGTGGCGCAGAAGATCGTTGCCACATAGTTCCCGTCCTTCCCTCCCGCAATGTTCCACGGAAACTCCGGCTATCTAGCCTTCTTCGGGCTGGTTCATCTCCGTGCAGGATTGGCGCGCTCTCTCGAGCAACCGGATCAACTCTGCTAATTCTTTCCGCTCGAAATGCCCGAGTAATTCCACCGGAATTCGCTGAATCACGGGATCCATGGCTCGCAGCAAATCCAATCCGGCATCGGAGATACGCGTCCAAACCGAGCGGCGATCCTGCCGGTCGCGATGCTGGCGGATCAGCTTGAGGTGCTTGAGCCGCCGCAACAACCGCGTGATGTCCGGCTCCAAGGTAATCATGCGCTCGCCGATCGCCGCGCAGGTCAGCCCTTCAGGCTCGGCTCCGCGCAGAATCCGCAGCACGTTGTACTGTGTCGTGGTGAGCCCCCAATCACGGGTCTTCTGCTGAAAGGCGCGCTCCAGGCAATCCGAAGTGCGCATCACATTCAGGATCGCCTCTTCCTCGACGCTCGAAAATGGCGGCGCCTGCGCGATTTCAGACTTCAGGCTTGCCATGCAAAACTCTCCTTGGCAGCGGTTTTTTGACAATCGGCGAAACGCAAATGCACGCTTATAAAGATGCCGCACGCCTGATAGTCGTTGCAACAAACATTATTCGTCCGAGTCTGCGCGGCGAGCGAATACAGGCGAGTCGCGCCATCACCGTCGCACCCTCAAGTTCTGTCCGGCTGAATTCCCTGCCCGTCTGTTATGCTCCCGCCTGTGTCTGTTCTCGGCCCGTTTCGGCAGCTCACCCCCTCTCAGCGCCATGTGTTTCTGGCCGCATTTCTCGGCTGGACGCTCGATAGCCTCGACTTTTTTCTGCTTGTCTTCTGTGTCAATGCGATTGCAGGCGAGTTTCGCACCAAGCCCTCCACGGTCCTGGGCGCGGTATTTCTCACCCAGGCGTTTCGTCCCGTCGGCGCTCTCTTGTTCGGCATGTTGGCCGATCGCTATGGCCGGCGTCCGGTACTGATGGCAAATATCGTCGGCTTTTCTGTGATCGAGTTCGCTTGTGCGTTTGCGCCCTCGCTCAATGTGCTGCTGGTGCTGAGGGCGCTTTTTGGAATTGCGATGGGTGGCGAATGGGGCGTGGGTGCCGCGCTCGCTTTTGAATCACTGCCCAAAGAGGGCCGCGGCATCTTCTCCGGAATCCTCCAGGAAGGCTACGCATTCGGATCGATTCTCGCTTCGGCGGCCTTCGGGTTGTTCTTTGCGGGCTTCCACTGGCATGGCGTGTCGGTTCCGGCCATCGGCTGGAGAGGATTATTCATCCTCGGGTCGACACCTGCTTTGCTCGCGTTTTATGTCCAGGCTCGCGTACCCGAATCGCCCGTTTGGCTCGCCGGAGCCAGGAAGCGGATGGCGCGGACCGCGGTTCATGCCGGGCCCGCATGGTCGCGCGAATTATTCCACTTCATGCCCACGTTTCTCTTCCTCGTCCTGCTGATGACCGCGTTCATGAGCTTCTCGCATGGAACGCAGGACGTTTATCCAACTTTCCTGGCCGCACAGATGAAGCTTTCTCCTCTGACCATCGGTGTCATAGGAGTTCTCTATGGCGTTGGCTCCATCGCGGGGGGAATTGTCTTCGGTACTCTCTCTGAACGATGGGGCCGCAAAAGGGCGATTGTCACTGCGGCGCTGCTGGCAATCCCGGTGATTCCTCTCTACGCTTTCGGACATTCAGCCGTCACACTTGGAGCCGGCGCAGTCTTGATGCAATTCATGGTGCAGGGCGCGTGGGGAGTCGTTCCCGCCTATCTCACGGAGTTGTCTCCCGCTCCAGTGCGCGCCACCGCGCCTGGCTTGGCGTATCAACTGGGCGGGCTCATTACATCGTGGAACGGCAAAGGCCAAGCTCTGGCCGCTGAGCGCTTGGGCAGTTATCGGACCGTGCTGGCTGTCACCGTGATCGTGGTCGCGCTCGCCCTCGCGATTTTGGCATCAATGGGACGCGAGGCCCGAGGCCGCGAGATGAACGAAGCATAAAATCCGCACTGCCCTTATCGCGAATCCACGCGTATCCACTTCGATCGGGCACCTTCATAAGTCCTTACGGCTCTGCATTCCTTACAGCAGCCGATCAGATTTCCCCTCGACTTCAGCGACCAAAGTAATCTTCCGCCGTTACCAACTTGTTGGGAAAACGTGGTGTCTAAGGATGCAGCGCGTGCCTCCGCAGGTCCCACCTTTGCGGCATTGTTCGAAATGGTTCGAATCGATAGTTTCGATACCACAGGCTTCGCCACCAATGAACTTTAAGCCGGCTGCAGCGCAACCGAAAAATACTCCAACAATGAGGCGCGACGATTGCAGCGGTAACGTTGGGGTCCATAGCCAGGCAGGTATGCGAAGGAATGTAAATGTACGTCGTTTTACCTCCTGCTTCCACGCTGAAAAGCGGGCCCACTACTGCCACCGCTCATGAACGGACTCGGGACAAGGCGGCGCCCACAGGTTGAGTTGCATAACCCTCTGCGGGATTCCGACATAGAAATCGCTGGAGCGGCCGAGTGAGCCAGATTTTCACACAATTCGTTCCGGCACGCTCGGGCAAGCCAACTGTCGGCTCTCCAGAAACCTTCGCCGCGACGCCTCATTTCAATAGTGCCGCGAATGCAGCACGATCGATCTTCCCCCTTGAAATCCGCCGCAGCTTACAACTGCATCGTCGTCTCGCAATCGGGATGGCGCTGGTCGGGCTGGCCCTCGCGTTGCTTTACACGCTGAACTCATGGTCCATTCACGCGAGTCGGGGCATGACCGAACTCCAGCCCGCCCAGTCCAGAAACATCGAAGAATCATCGGTTGCAATGGAAACCGCACCCGAACGTCAGAGTGCGAATAAAGTCGTCGATTCAGAAAGCAAGTTTCAACTTGCTGTCCGTAGCGGAGATGGTCCCGGATTTTTTAGTCTGGCGGCCGCCGCCGTGGCTCCCTGGTATTCCGCGGATTCTGGCGTCATTCGCAATGCGCTCGTCCTCCTTCTCAGTTTTGTTTTTCTGGGAGGCGTGATCGCAATTGTGGCCCACCGGGCAGATCCGCGAGTTTACATCGCGTCTGACGTCGAGCAACTCCTGGGCTTCAAGCCCATGGCACAATTGCCGGACTTTACTGAGGTCGCCAACAACATCGCAGAGGATCACCTTTCGCGATTGGCCTCCGCGATCGAGTCGGCGGTAAAAGATCACCGATTCACACAGTGTGTCTTCACCGGCACCGGCCCCGAAGTTGGCGTCACAACCGTCGTTACTCACCTGCAGAAATTGTTGGAGACTGAGGAAAGACCGGCTGTGATTACCAATGCCGCAAGCAATTCAAAATTGCTGCCAGGCATTACTGAAGACTGGACACATCTCGACGAAGGCCGCCAGGGAATCGTTCTGGTTGACGCCGCGCCGCTCTCAGAATCGGAAGAAACAGTACGCCTGGTGAGGTCTGCTCACAGCACCATCGTGGTGATCCAGTCGGGCGTGACTACGCGCGCCGAGCTGCGCACTGTGGCCAACATCCTTCAGCGAGCAAAGGCGCCTGCGGTGGGATTCGTGCTGAACCGCGTGCGATTGGCCACGGCCGACCCAGCCTTCCGGAGGTCCATCAAGAAATCGAAACGGCAGCTGCACCAACAAGGCCAGGCCGCAAATTGGCAAATGCTCAAAACGCTGGAGCAGGCGATCGAAGAGGGACGCGCCAGCCTGGACATTGACGTTGCGGCCCCACCGGTTCAACCGGCTGTGACACCGGAAAAAATCGCCGCCAACGGTTCTCCATTAAACGACCAATCCTTCCGGGCGAATGGGCCGATTGCCACAGATCATGCCGGGCTCGCGGTAGTGGCTGACGGCAAGAACCCTCAATCTTCGCTGCGCGCGCTTCCGGCGCCCGCGAGCGAGAGACGTGAAGAGATTCCCTCATCAACGCGCAATGAGATTCCGTCGCCCCTGGCCGAGATTGCGGCGCAATTCGATGAGCTCGTTCCGGAAGCGAGGGCCGAGCGCGGCCAGTTCTCCCTGACAGCGCCCCGAGGCGAAAACGGCAATCGGGCCAGCTACGAGCCGTCGAGCCCAGCACCGGAAAAGACGGCGCATGTTTCGCTGCCTCGGTTAAGCGAACTGAGGGGCATGCGCTTTTCGCAGGCGCTTCGGGATTTGGATCACGCCAGGCATCCCGCGCAGCCGAGTGCCGAGATTGAGACGTTGATGAGCGCAATCGCGCCGTTTGAGTCAATGTTTACGGCTGCGGAGCCGGCTTCATCACTGAATGGCGATTCACCAGATGCCACGTCAGCTGGACTCGAATTGCCTCCTGCGTTGCGGGCTCTCCTTCCGATTCTCGAATCGGAGATTTCGTCGCAAGCCATCAACGGAGCAGCAGTCAACGGCAATGGCGACAATGCGAACCGTTTGACTTCGAATCCTCATGCATCGAAGCCTGGCACGAACACAAAAAACAATGGACACCGAGGGGAGAAAGGCGAACGTTCGGGGCCGGAACAGAATGGCTCGGGGCCAAAGCCGGGCAGCTTTTTCGAACAGTTGCAAATCCTGCCGTCGCGGCGCGGTCAATACAAGAAAAAAAGCTGACGACAGTGGGACATGGAACAGACTTTCAAGGCCAGTGATTCTTTCGTGACTCGCAAGAACAGTCAGTCAGTTTTTAACGAGCTATATTATCCATAGATTATGGCTGTCGAAGACCCGGCCTCTTGCTCCTCTGCACTTAGGGAGCATGGGGCCGGGCTTTTTGTGGTCACGGATGATCGGCGTTGTGATTGATGAGTTCCCGTTCTTGTTTTGGCGGAATCCTTTCGCGGCTGCGTTTGCGAAAAACAATTCTGAGCTCGCGCCGCCAATGTTCGGTGAGGGCGATGAATTCCCACTCGATCTCGGGCGAAAGATAGCGCAGCACGGTTTCGTTCGCAGGATGGATGCGCAGAGCGGGCGCGGCAAGGATGAGGCGCGGTGGAAGCTCGGAAACTTCGGCGCCGGCAAAGTACCCATTTCGCTCGAAGGCCGAGCGCGGCGCGCTGGCAGGCGGAGCAGCCTGCCGATCCGCATTGAGCGCTCGCACGCGAATCCAGTAGTCGAGAGCCTGCAGCGGCAAATGCAGGTCCTCGCTGGCCTTTAGTTCCAAAACCACCAGGCGGCCGTTGCGGTCGAGTGTCAAAAGGTCGAGCATGCCGCGATCACCGGTGGAGAGAGCAGGGACCTGCGAGTGCAGCTGATCGCCCCGGAGCTCCGGCAAAAGCTCTGCAATGCCGCAACGCAGGCGCGACTCAAGCCATCGCTCGGGCGCAATGCGAAACAGGGCATCGGTATGCGCGCCGCCGGCGTGACGGCTTAGAAAAAGGCGCTCAAAAAGGTTCCGGCAGAGAGGCTCATTTTCTACCGCGAGCGGCGTCTCGTTGGGGCCGGCCCCGAAGGTCACTTCTTCCTGGCGCGCGAAAGAGTGCGCCGATGCGCTGTGGCGTACCCTGGCAAATTCGAGGCCGTGCAGCAGCAGCCCAACCTCTGTTGCCGCATGGGGACGGATTTCGATTCTTTCACGTGCCGCAGGCGGAACCAGTGCAAGCACGCGATCGATTCCGGATTGGCAGCGATCGAGAGCCGCTGCCGAAGAAAATGCATGGACGAGACCCGAATCGAGATTGCCGATGTCGCGAAAATCGACCGGCATCAGCTCCTCGCTGCGCTCGTCAAGAGTGAATAATGCAAAGTCCGCGGCGCCGTGATTCAGCCACGCTATGCGCTCGGCCGTAGTGCGCCACGCTCCGACGGGCACGACGACTTTAAGGCCTCCGAAGTGGCGCCGGGCGTCGCCATGGTTGCGGCAGTAATCAAGCCATAGAATGCCCAGCGTGAGAATGCCGTCGATTGTCGATGCCGATTCGGCGTCGCCAACGCCGATCACCGCATCGGCCGCACTGCCTTTGAGCAGGCGGCCCCGCACATAAGCCGGGCCGAAGCTGTGCTCCAGGTCCATCGCCGCGCGCATGCCGTCAACCTTGGCGCCAATGAATTGGCGCGAGAGCACGCGTTCGAGGAGCCGGAGATAGTTTCGGCGCGCAGTGTCACGGGCCGTGGGCGTGCGCCGATCGCTGGTGGGCACAAGCTCCAGCGTTTGCGGCTTGGCTACTCCCATTCGGCGCGTGACCAGGCGCAGACATCGCGCGCGCTCCTTCACATCTACAACCGTGCGCACCAGGTTGCGCTCGTCGCTCCACACTTCAAGCAGGCATCGGCCATGCGATTCGCCAACGGAGTAGCGAGCGATGCGCATATCAAAAACGGCGCGACCGTCTTCAAGCAGCGCGGCTGCGGGATGATCGCCGAGATATGATTCGATGATTTGTGCCAGCCGCGCGGGCGGAATGGACTCGACGCGGGAGATCTCAACAGCCGATTTTTGCCGAGATGCTGGGGCGCCGGCGTCCACGGGCGTCCCTACCAGCCCTTGCGGGTACGAAGGCTGGTGATGTGGGCCGTGTGATGTCGCGAGTGCCAGTCGTAGATTGCAAGGTTCGTTGCAAGGCTCACGCGTCCGCGCTCCGGATGGTTGAAACCGCGCTCGAAATCCTCTTCCGACATTGACTCGAGAAGCCCGACCATGCGCGCGTGCAAGCCGGTCAAAAAGATGAGAGAAGGCTCGATCGGCTCGATCGCATCTGGCAGGCGCGCCCACGCTGCTTCGTCGTAGCCTTTGACCGTGGGCCAATCCTCGGTGAGCGCGAGCTTGAAGCGGATGTAGCTGTTGGCGTGGCTGTCAGCAAAATGATGAACCACCTGCCGCACCGTCCATCCGCCATCGCGATACGGGGTGTCGAGCTGAGAGTCGCCCAGCCCCGCGGTTGCCGCGCGCAGCAGCCCAGGCAGTTGGCGCAAAGTATCGATCTGGCCGGCTCGCACTTCGGGAGTGTTCGCAGCCGGCGCCTTGAATTTGCCAATCGGATAACGCGGGTCGACTTCGGTCATGGCAAAACACTACCATGGCCGACGCAAAAGGGTCTGTGATCGCAGGCGGGCGATATGACTCCCGCGTCGTGTTCGCGCGGCTGGCGAAGGTTTACTGAAACGCTCTTTTATGCGGAGTGATGATGCTTTTCTTTATGCTTGTGGATATGCGCTTTGAAGCTCTTGGGGGCTTTGTAACGGTAGTTGGCGTGCTGATGATGCGGGTGGGAGTGCTTCGCGGCAAATAATGGGCAGGCGAAGACGGTAAGGAACATTGCTGCCGCAAGAATTCTCTTCATGAGGCGGATGGTAGCATGCGCGAAATCCGGGCCGGAAGAAAGTGAAGTCACAGGCACCAAAACAGAAACGGGGGTGAGCGCGCGACACCGATTCCGGGAGCCGAGCGGCGATGGCAATTGCGGCTAAGCGGGATGGTGATGATGATGGTGGTGGTGGTGATGATGCTGTCCAAACGCTAACGCCGGACTTGCGAACGTCATCAATAAAAGAGCTGCCGCAAGAAACTTCTTCATGGCTCGAATCCTAGCATGATTTGGACTTCATGCGAACCGTTGGCAAACTCCAAGGTACCCAAAGAGGAACCGCGTGGATCGCGGCGGAAGACCAAGCGCGCCCGCATCGAAGTCTTAGACGCGGCAGAGTACACTACGATTACGATGACGCATCCGGAATCTTCCCCAAATTCAAGCCATCGGCGTTACTTTTTTGACAAATTCGGCCTGACAGAGCGGCTGCTGGAGCGCTGCCTGGGCGAAGCCCTGAACGCCGGCGGCGACTACGCGGATCTTTACTTCGAGTCGGTCACAGCCACTTCTCTCGGGGTAGATGAGCAGATTGTGAAGTCCGCCAGCCAGGGCACAAGCGCGGGATGCGGAATCCGCGTCTTGAGCGGCGAGCGGACAGGCTATGCGTATACCGACAATCTGAGCCCGGAGCGCCTGTTGCACGCGTCACGCACTGCCGCGCTGATTGCCTCGGCTCCGGCGAAACAGCCCGTGCAGGGATTCACCGAGACGCGCGGCGCCGATCTGTATCCGGTGCCGCTGGGTGGATTCGATGTGGACCTTGCGGCAAGGCTGGAGCTGATTCTTCGCGCCGATCGCGCCGCACGCGCGTTCGATCCACGCATCGTTCAAGTGCGAGCGGGGTATAGCGAGGAGTTGCGCCGGATTCTGATCGCCGCGTCGGACGGCGCGTTTGCCAGCGATACGCAGCCGCTGTGCAGGCTGAATGTTTGGGTGATCGCGAAAGACGGCGCCGTAACGACCAAAGGTGCGGCTGGCGGAGGAGGGCGCGCCGGGCTCGATCAATTCCAAGGCTCCAAGAGCCCGGAGGCCCTGGCGCACGAGGCCGCGAGAGGCGCAATTCTTCAGCTCGGCGCCGTGCCCGCGCCCGCGGGAGAAATGCAAGTGGTACTCGGCCCCGGCTGGCCGGGAATTCTGCTGCACGAAGCGGTGGGCCACGGACTTGAGGCCGATTTCAACCGCAAAAAGACATCGGCATTCACGGGCTTGATCGGGCAGTCTGTCGCAAGCCCCAAAGTCACCGTCGTCGACAATGGCAGAATGGCCGGACGCCGCGGCTCGCTCAACGTAGACGACGAAGGATCTGAAACCCAGGAGACGGTCCTGATCGAAGGCGGCATCCTGAAAGGCTACCTTTCCGACAAGCTTTCAGCGCGCCTCATGGGCATGGCCAACACCGGCTCTGGACGGCGCGAGAGCTACCAGTCGATTCCCATGCCGCGCATGACCAACACCTACATGCTGGCCGGCGACGACGCACCCGAAGATATTCTGCGCAGCGTGAAGCGCGGTCTCTACGCGGTGAACTTCGGCGGCGGACAGGTCGACATCACCAACGGCAAATTTGTGTTCTCGGCCAGCGAGGCCTACCTGATCGAAGACGGCAAGGTTACCGCCCCGGTGCGCGACGCCACGCTGATCGGCAACGGGCCTGAAGCACTGAAGTTCGTCTCGATGGTGGGCAACGACCTCATGCTCGACGAAGGCATCGGAACCTGCGGCAAAGATGGCCAGAGCGTCCCTGTCGGTGTCGGCATGCCGACCATCAAGCTCGACAAGATGACCGTCGGCGGAACGGGGCGGTAAACGCTGAGTTGCGGATCGGTTGGGATTGAGGCCAGTTTTTATTCGCCGCGTGCGCCTACGTGTGCCGGTTGTACTCCGGTGAGCCTGCAATGACCATGCCGCTCTTTTGGTGGCCGTGGATATACCAGCAGCACCATCCGGTCTCATACGGTTCTTTGTCTGCCGGCGCGCGCAAATCCACATAGTCGATTGCGCCGTAGAGATACACTTTGGCTTCCCATTGCTCCACGCGTCGCATGCCTTCCGCGGTTTCGCATACTGACCTCACATCGTCGCGGCTAAACGTCTTCAGCTCTGTCGATTCTCCCGGCAGCAGAATGATGGGAATGCGCGGGGCCTTCGGTTCGCCCTGAAACATCGGGGAAGCCGGCAGGTCGGCCTCGTCCCGGGCGATGGCGATCGTATCGATCAGCGTGACGATTCTCGTGGGACTGCGCCCGCGATTCGTGGCCCTGATCGTAAATCGATTGTTCGGCCCGGGCTCTGCTTCCGCGCTCACCACCAGCCACGGCCGCTGTGACTGTGCCTGCGCTTCGGCATACATCAGCGCCGCTTTGGCGCTGTCAGCCGCCGCCTGTGCGGTCACTTCGAATGATTTCATCTGTCGCGCAATCCTGCGTAATGCGGGCAGGCCAAGCATCACTCCGAAGTAAACGATCAGGACCAGAAACAGGTTCGCCACCCAGGCGATTCGCTCCGGCAAAGGCCATGGGGCGGGTGCGGGTGCCGGAGTGGCAATCGTGATGTGCGCCGGCGTTGCATCGCACCCGCTGCCCTCGCAATCGCTGCGCGGAACGGGGTTTGCGGCGGGAGGCGTCGACGCGGGCAAAGCGGCGGGATTGGTCGCGCCGGCGGCTGGCGATGTTGCATTTCCTGCCTGTGCAGCACCAGCCGCGAGCGAAAAACCAAAGCAAAGCAAAATGGCGGCTACGCCTAAATTTTTCAACGCCATGGCGCCAATGTAGCACACGAATTACGCCGCCGTGCGGGCGCTCGGCACACTGGTAACCTTTTCGCGAACAGAGATTTCCTGATCCGGCTCTAGACGCCGACCGGGAATGGCTTGGGGCTCGATTCGTCCGGATTGACCCCGGTACGCCAGCGCTCGAAGCGGCCCTGCAGCAGGCTCATCAAGCCCGTGTACCAATAACCAAACACAAAGAGAATCAGAAACGGCGCGGTAAAGAAGTTGTTGTTGGTAAACGTGTAGTAAATGGCGTAAGCGAAGTAACAGCCCAGCAGCAGTTCGAACCACGGAGTGAGCTTTAAACGTTTCCGGTACTTTGCGGCCTGAGATTTTTCGCCCTTCCGCGCCACGCGGTACTTCGGCGTGCGCACGAACGCGCTCTTGATGCCCAAGATCGCTTCCAGAACGGCCTTGGTATTGGTGAGCGTGAGGCCGATGCCGAGCGCCATCAGAAACGGCAGATAGTAAAACGTCTTCTTCCAGGTCTTGGGAAAGATTTCGCGCTCGCTCATCACGTAGAAAACAGCAATCGAAAAGCTCGACGCGGTGAAGAGCGGCACATCGATGAGCAGCATCTGAAACCAGCCCTGGTAGAAACGGCAGATCATGGCTGGAATCAGCAGCGCCGACATGATCACCATCAGGGGATAGCTGAGGTTGGCCGTGAGATGGTAGACCGCTTCCACCTTGTTGCGGCGCGGAACGTTGGAACGGAACACTCTGGGCAGAATCTTGATGCTGGTCTGGATCAACCCCTTGGCCCATCGCGCCTGCTGGGTCTTGAACGCCGTCATCTCGATGGGAAGTTCGGACGGGCACTCCACGTCAGGCAGGTATTTGAACTTCCAGCCGGCCATCTGCGATCGGTAGCTAAGGTCGGTATCTTCGGTGAGCGTGTCGTGTTGCCAGCCGCCGCCATCGTAGATGGCCTTACGGCGCCACATGCCGGCCGTGCCGTTGAAGTTGAAAAACTCGCCGGACCGTGCGCGCGCGCCATGCTCCAGAACAAAGTGGCCGTCGAGCAGAATGGCCTCAATCTGGGTCAGGATGCTGTAGTCGCGGTTCAGATAGGTCCAGCGCGTCTGCACCATTCCGATCTCGGGCTGCGCGAAATGGTGAATCACCTTCATCAGCCAATCGGGAGGGGGAACAAAATCGGCGTCGAAGATGGCCACGAACTCCCCCTTCGCTGTATTCAGTCCGGCGTCCAGAGCGCCGGCTTTGAACCCGTGCCGGTTGGTGCGATGGATATAAACAATGTTGTGCCCCAGGGCGGCGTAGCGCTCAACAATGCCGGCAGCCACCTCGCAGGTCTCGTCTGTCGAGTCGTCGAGCACCTGAATTTCCAGCTTCTCGCTCGGGTATTCCATTGCGCAAACCGCTTCAATGAGCCGGTCGATCACAAATTGCTCGTTGAAGATCGGCAGCTGCACGGTTACCAGCGGGAGCTCGTCGAAATTCGAGGGCGGGTTGGGGTTGTAGTTCTTGCGGTATTTGAAGTACTGGTAGGCCATGGTGTAGCGGTGAACACCATAAAGGGCAAGCACAATCATGACCGCGAAGTAGGGCAAAAGCATCGCTGCATCGAACCAATTCCAGTGGTAGAGGCCCTTAAAGGTCTGGTCGGCGTACTGCATTCTCAGATAGTGGTGGAGGGGGCTCTCCTGGGCAAAGAGCGCATAGCCGGCGACTGAACGCAGCACTCCCCCAAGCGGGCTGATGAGACCAAGCAAAGGGGTAAGAGTGGCAGGCAAAAGAGCTTCAGCCTCCCAGGCTGGATAAAGGTTTATTGTACGCGAGGCTCAGAAGCGCCGATGATCGCAGCCACGGCACCACAGCGGGGGACGTCGAAGAGACTCATCTGAGGCGACGCGATGTTTTCCGTTCAGCCTACCCCCCGGGGGGGTGTGGTGAACATATTTATTTTCAATAACTTGACTTCACTAGGTCTTGCGACTCCTTGATTCTAAATGACTTAAATCATAAGTATTCCCTTCTAAAGGAGTTAGCGGCCAGTTTTTTGGCCTAGATTGTACTTTTCGGTAAACAAAGCGATGAGGACCGGCGGTGAACCATAGACGACGATGGGCCGCGATGCCTGTTGGTGAGATGGGGACCATCGGTCTGTTTGGCGATCATGAAACGATTGTGCGCCGGAAGGGCTTAATAATCGACAAACT
This sequence comes from uncultured Acidobacteriaceae bacterium, assembly GCA_963828325.1. Lineage (GTDB taxonomy): Bacteria > Acidobacteriota > Terriglobia > Terriglobales > Acidobacteriaceae > Telmatobacter. The sequence goes on along the minus strand of CAWHEK010000029.1, from coordinate 112,888 downwards.
TCAAGAAAAAGGGAGCAGTGAAGAGAGATCAGATAAGAAATGACTTACAGAGGGTGGGCGGATTTATTTCGGCTGGAGGGTCTTGACATCTCTGACGAGGTCAGCGGAGTCAAGGACGAAATGGGGCGCCGGCATGTGGCTACGCTCAAAGTCGGGAGCGCGGCACTTGCGCACAACCTGTTGAGGGATGCAAAGGAATAGTGGCCAGAGACGGGATTGAACTCGAGCCCCTTTGCGGGCGTCCGAGCCCGCAGGCGAAACCCTGAGCGAGGTCGTATCAGCGGCCGAGTCGAAGGACCTTGCCCTTCAAGCGCCCGCTCCGAATTTTGTGCGAGCGGAGAGCGAGCTGCCGCTCCATGCAATGGTGGTGGCCAGAGACGGGCCCAAAACAAGAATTGCCCCGCCGACCGGTCGGCCTTTTCAGGGCCGCGGGCAATACCGCCGAGCTACGCTCAGGAACGGGGCGCGGCCGAGTCAGAAAATGAACAAGGGTCAATTGGAATGGTGGCCAGAGACGGGATTGAACCGCCGACGCCGGCCTTTCTGAGGGCCGCGGGCGAATATGTCGCGCTGCGCGCAAAGACGAGAGCGCGGCACTTTTGCACAACCTGTTGAGGGATACAAAGGAATGGTGGCCAGAGACGGGATTGAACCGCCGACGCCGGCCTTTTCAGGGCCGCGCTCTACCACTGAGCTATCTGGCCTCAGTTGAGTTGTCCGCCGTGGCGGACGCGGAGTTCCTGGCAGGCCCGAAATGGCAGGCGAAGTCCACGAACAGTTCGCTCAAAACAACTTGACCAGTATACCAAGGCGCATACGCGAGGCCAAGGACTACACTGGAGAGCAATCATGCGCAGCATTTTCGCCAATCGTCTCTTGCGCGTTGCAGCGAGCGTCACTCTGGCGGTGCTGGCCGGCTGCGGACAAAGGCCCAATCCGCAGGGCGTCCCAACCAGGGCAGAGGCGAGAACCGCGCTCATTTACGAGGCTGAACTGCACCAGGGCCCGGAGACGCTCCGCGCCTTCTTGAGCGATTTTCCCAAGGGCCCCGACCTCCACGTTCATCTCACCGGCGCGGTGTATGCCGAGACGTACATCCGCGACGCCGGGGCAGACGGGTTGTGCGTGGATAAAACCAGCCTGAGCTTTGCCAAACCGCCTTGTCGCGGAAATCTGATTCCGGCGACGCAGCTCTCTGGCAACATCGACCGGCCGACCCAATTGCTCTACGACAAGCTGGTCGATTCGCTCTCGCTGCGCGACTTTGTGGCAACTCCAGGCTGGAGCGGCCACGACCAGTTCTTCGCCACCTTCGATCGTTTTGGCGGCTTGAGCAAGACCCACGTCGCCGAGTGGGTCGACGAAGTGGCCGCCCGGTCCGCCGCTGAGAACAACCAATACCTCGAGCTGATGCATACGCCGGCCTTCAGCCACGCTTCCCAGATCGCCCACCAGATTGGCTGGAATGCCAAGCTCGATCAGGCCGATCCGCAGGCATTTGCCGAGTTTCGCCAGCAACTGCTCAACCAGGGGCTGCGCGACGAAGTTGCAGCCGACCGCAGCGAAGCGCAGCAGGCCGAAACCGGCCGCAGGCAAATGGAGCACTGCGGAACACCGCAGGCCGCGCCCGCCTGCCAGGTAGAAGTCCGCTACATATACCAGGTGCTGCGCGATCTGCCTCCCGAGACGGTGTTTGCGCAGACGCTGCTGGGGTTTGAGACGGTCCAGGCGAGCATGAACGCCGGCGACAACACCTGGGTGGGCATCAACTTTGTGCGGCCCGAAGACGATTTCATCTCCATGCGCGACTACACGCTGCACATGAAGATGGTCGGCTACCTGCATTCCATTTATCCCGGTGTTCACATCTCTTTGCATGCCGGTGAGCTGGCGCCCGGCACGGTGCCGCCGGAGGGACTGCGCTTTCATATTCGCCAGGCCGTTGAGCTGGCCGGCGCGGAACGCATCGGGCACGGCGTGGATGTGATGTACGAAGACAACGCGCGAGGCTTGCTCACTGAAATGGAAGCCCGCCACGTCATGGTCGAAATCAACCTGAGCTCGAATGAGGGAATCCTCGGAGTGGAGGGCGACCGGCATCCATTTCCGGTTTACCGCGCCGCGCACGTGCCTGTCGCCCTCTCGACGGACGACGAAGGCGTAAGTCGCATCGACCTGACCCGCGAATATGTTCGCGCGGCTATCGATTACGGCCTGACTTATCGCGACCTGAAACAACTGGCGCGCACAGGGATGGAACACGACTTTCTGCCCGGCGCGAGCTTGTGGCAGAAGCCGGACGATTTCCGCGCGGCCGTAAATGCTTGCCAGGGCGAAACAGCGGGCGGCGACAACCCGTCCGGCAATTGCAAGCAATTCCTCGATGGCAGCCAGAAAGCCTCAGCCCAGTGGGAGCTGGAACGCCGTTTCAGAGTTTTTGAGTCCAAATTCCAGGGGCCGGCCTTCGACCGCCTGCTGCACGGGCAATGAGCGTGGCCGGTTGGCTCGCCGACCGCAATAAAATACTGCCATGGACAACGAGCGCATTCGCGAAATCTGCCTGGCGCTGCCCCATTCCAGGGAAACTCTGAACTGGGGCCATCACCTCGTCTATTGGGCCGGCGATCGCGACATCGGCGGAAAAATGTTCGCCATGACCGATCTCGATGGCACCGGCACGGGCGTTCTCTGGTTCCACTGCGGGGCGGAACGTTTTCATGAGCTGCTGGAGCGAGAGGGAATTATCCCCGCTCCGCACCTGGCGCGAGCTTACTGGGTGGCAGTCGAGCGCTGGGAAGTTCTGCGGCCGCGCGAAATTGAAGACGAGCTGAGGCGGGCGCATACGCTGATCCTGGAAAAGCTGCCGCCGAAAACCAAGACCCTGCTGGCGCTGCCTGAAAAGGAGCGTGAGAAAGCCATTCGCGAGCGGAAGAAGGCTCTTGCCGCCAGAACAGAGAAGCCGTCCGAAACCCAAAAGGCGCGGAGGCCCAAGAAAGAATCGGTTGCGGCAAAGGCGGCAGGCTCGCGCGTCCCGACGAAGAAGCCCCGGAAGACCCGGTGATCCCGATGGATGGAGTTCCGAGCGGAACCGATTGCCTGGCGGATGCGTAACAATGTTTGGAACGCCCCGGAGGGGTTGTGGCCCTGCGGGCGAAGGAGGCCAGCCATGATCAAGTTTCTACTTTTCTGCATTCTTCTTGTTCTGTGCTGGCCTTTGGCATTGGCGGCCCTGGTGCTTTATCCCTTCGTCTGGTTGGTCTTGTTGCCATTTCGCGTGGTGGGCATCGCTGTAGGCGGTGTTCTGGCGCTGATCAGCGCCATCTTCATGCTGCCTGTGCGCGCGCTTCGCGCGGTTTGAAGCAGCGGCTCCTCTCCAAGCCCGTCCGCAATCCTCAAGGATCCCAGAGCGATCAGGGGCGCTGCCCTGACGCTTTTTTCCTGAGCTCATAGCGCCTACGGCGCCCCGTCTGCGTCATTCTATGGATAGACTCGATGGACGGAGGATTCATGCGGAAGATTTTGCCGGTGGTTGCGGCGATGTGCCTGTTGATCGCTCCACAGGTAACGCCGACGCAGACCGAGATGGGTGACCAGGACGCTGCCAAGAATGCCGCACAGGCGCACGCGGCGCTGGACGCCATGGTGCAGGCGATGGGCGGCGAGCTATGGCTGAACATCAACAACATGGAACGGCACGGCCACATTGCCGTTTTTTATCAGGGCAACCCCGATCCCGGCACCACGGAGTACTTCGAGTTTCACCAGTGGCCCGACCACGACCGCATTGAATACACCAAGCACCGCGACGTAGTGCAGTTCTACCTCGGCCGCCAGGCCTGGGAGGTCACTTACCGCGGGAAAAAGCCGCTGGACAAGGATATTTCCGAGGACTATCTACGCCGCCGCGACCACTCGATTGAGACAGCCGTCAAAGTGTGGATGAAAAACCCCAACACGATTCTCCTTTACGAAGGCCAGCGCATGGTGGAGCGGCACCTGGGCGAGCAGGTCACGCTGATCTCCCCGGAAAACGAATCCATCACCATTCTCATGGACGCGCAGACGCACCTTCCGCTGGCGCGCACCTTTCAATGGCGCGACCCTGTCTACCACGATAAAAACACCGACACTGAAGAGTACGACGACTACCACACCATTCAGGGCTTCCCCACACCTTTCACCATCACGCGCATCAAGAACGGCGATCCTTTTCGCCAGTACTTCGTTGATCGCGTCAGCTTCAACCAGAACCTGCCTGCCGACTTCTGGGACCCTGACGCTGTCGCCCGAAAAATCAAGAAGAAGTAGAGGCGCTGCCGATTCGGCATGCCGCTGGAAAGGCATTGCGCCCGCGGGGGAGCTTCACCTGCACCCCTCCGCACGCCTATTTATAATCCGAACGAGCGTTCAACCCACATCCCCACCGCTCTGGAGGAGCCGTCGAATGACCTTGACCATCCAGGAAATCATGGATTTCCTGCCCCATCGCTACCCTTTTCTCCTGATCGACCGCGTGCTCGAATTCGAGGCGCAGAAGAGGGTCGTGGCCATTAAGAACGTGACCATGAACGAACCGTTCTTCCAGGGACACTTCCCCGGAGCACCGATCATGCCGGGCGTGCTGGTGATTGAGGCAATGGCGCAGGCTGGAGCAGTGCTCTTGCTTTCAGAACTCGAAGACCGGCACTCGAAACTTGCCGTCTTTACCGGCATTGACGGCGCGAAGTTCCGCCGCTCGATTACGCCGGGCGATCAGATTCGAATTGAAGTGAGCGTGGTGAGCTTTCGGCCGCGCGCCGGCAAGATGGAAGGCAAGGCCTACATTGACGGCAAGCTGGCATGCGAGGCGACGCTGACCTGCATGATCGTGCCGCGCAGGCAGGAATCGAAACCCGGAGCCGGCTCGACAGAAGGAGCGGCCACGTCCGAGGCGTCTCAGTGAGCGTCCATCCCAGTGCGGTGATTGCCGAAGGTGCGCGCGTTCCCAAGTCGTGCACCATTGGTCCTTGCTGCACCATCGGGCCCGAGGTCGAACTCGGCGAAAACTGCACGCTCATTTCGCATGTGGTGATCGACGGCCGTACCCGGATCGGCGCGCGCAATATTTTTTATCCTTTTGGCGCCATCGGCCTCGCTCCGCAAGATCTGAAATACACCGGCGAGCCCACCGCGACCGAAATCGGCGACGGCAACACGATTCGTGAATGTGTCACCATCAGCCGCGGAACCACCGGCGGCGGTGGGGTTACCCGGCTCGGCTCTGGCAACTTGCTCATGGCCTACGTCCACATCGGCCACGACAGCCAGGTGGGCAGCCACTCGATCCTGGCCAACAACGCCACGCTGGCCGGCCATGTCGTGATTGAGGATCACGTGACGCTCGGCGCTTTCTGCCCCGTCCATCAGCATTGTGTGGTCGGGGCCTACTCCTTCATCGGCGGAGGAACGATCGTCACGCAGGATGTGTTGCCCTTTTCACTTACTTCATCGAAGCGCGAGAATCGGGCCTTCGGAATTAACAAGATTGGGCTGGAACGGCGCGGGTTTTCGGCAGAACGGCTCCGGGAACTGCAAAAAGCCTACAGGCTGTTGCTCGCGGCCAAATTGAATACCACCCAGGCACTCGAAAAGATGCGCGAGCTCCCGGGCGACGATGTGGCTCTGCTGGTCAAATTTATCGAGGGCAGCAAACGCGGGGTTATCAAGTAAAGCGCTGGCGCGCTTTCGCGACGGCAGCAGCATTCGTCGACCAACCGTAGCAACAAAAGAGGGCAAGTCTAGATGAAACTCGGCCTCATTGCCGGCAATGGCCGCTTTCCGTTTCTGCTGCTCGATGCAGCACGGGCGCAGGGCTTCGAAGTGGTGGTCGCGGCCATCAAAGAAGAAACCGACCCCGAAATCGACCGCCGCGCCGAGTCCGACGCCGGCATCACCGTACACTGGCTCTCTCTTGGTGAGCTTTCCCGCCTCATCGAGACATTCCAGAAAGCAGGCGTCGCCAAGGCCGTGATGGCTGGCCAGGTGAAGCACAAGCAAATTTTCAGTAGCATTCGGCCGGACTGGCGGCTGGCCAAGCTTCTCCTCAACCTCCGCACGCGCTCGACCGACGCCCTGCTCGGCGCGATCGCCAAGGTGTTGGCGGACGAGGGAATCGAGCTGATCAGCTCCACCACTTTTCTGGAGCCATTGCTTGCCGAGGAGGGCGTACTCACCAGCCGAGCCCCCGACGAGGAGGAATGCCGCAACATCGAGTACGGGCTGAGCGTGGCGCGAGCCGTCGCTGGGTTTGACATCGGGCAAACGGTGGTGGTGGCCGCGCAGGCATGCGTGGCCGTCGAAGCCATGGAAGGCACCGACGCAACCATCGAGCGCGCCGGCCGCCTCATGGATTCGCTCGACGAATCGACGAACGTTCCCATGTCCGGCCCAGATGACGCCGCAGCGAAGGAGGCAGCAGCCAGCCCATCGCTGCTGGCGCGTCGCCTCACTGTCGTCAAAGTCGCCAAGCCCAACCAGGACATGCGCTTCGACGTGCCCGTTATTGGAGTTTCGACAATTGAAACGATGATTCTCGCCGGGGCCAGTTGCCTCTCCATTGAGGCTGGCCGCACTCTGCTTTTCGATCGCGATGCGCTCCTCAAGCGCGCCAATGACGCTGGAATTACAATTGCCGCCGCATGCCGGTGATATAAGGGATCAGGGGTCAGGTTTCAGGTTTCAGCCGCCCTTCGCTGGTCTCGAGTTCCCGTTCCCAAACCGATGGAGGTTTTCAAAATGAACAAGTCTCTTCTTATTGGAATTGTGGCGGCCGCAGTGCTGTTCATTGCCGCTGTGCCCCTTGTAACCGCGCATGCCGACGACTCCACAATGCCCACGGTGGGCCAGATGGCGCCTACCTTTACGCTGCCCTCGCAAACCGGCGAATCGATATCGCTCGACAGCTATCGCGGCAAGTGGGTGGTTCTCTACTTCTATCCCAAGGACATGACCACCGGCTGCACCATTGAAGCGCACAAGTTTCAAGACGCTCTGCCGCAGTTCGAGGCCAAGAACGCCGTGATCCTGGGCGTAAGCGTGGACACCGTCGACAGCCACAAGCAGTTCTGCACCAAGGATGGGCTGACGTTCCATCTGCTTGCCGATCCCGACCACAAGGTTGTGAGCGCATATGGATCGCTGGGCGGATTCAACGGCATGACCTTTGCCAGCCGGAACACGTTCCTTATCGATCCGCAAGGAAAAATCGTCAAGGAGTGGGTCAAGGTCGATCCGAATACTTCGGCGTCAGATGTGCTGGCGGCGCTTCCCTAAACCTGCAGTCATTGGTTCGCCCGCAGTTCCATCCATCGTTCGCCCGGTTCCAGCACGCTTCGGAACCGGCGAAATGGAGAATTATGCCTACGCAGACCGCGCGCGACTTTCGCGATGAGCTGGAGAAGCTTCGCGCTGCGCTCGTGGCGCTTTCCCCCGAGCTTGCCGATGTTCCGTGGCGGCCGGGCGGGTGGACGCGAAAGCAGATCGTAGGCCACCTTCTCGATTCGGCGGCTAACAATCGCCAGCGATTCGTCCGCGCCGCGATCGATGGCCGGTATGCGGGTCCCGGCTACGCCCAGGATGCGTGGGTGGACGCTCACGGCTATGGCGACAAGCCATGGGATGCCCTCATGCGCTGGTGGCAGGCAGAGCACGAGATCCTGATGGCCGTAGTGGACCAGATTCCCGAGGATCGGCTTGAGGCAATGTGCGTGGTGGGCGACGATGAGCCGGTAACGCTCCGATCCCTGATCGAGGATTACGTCAGCCATCAGAAGTTGCATTTCAAGCAACTTCAGGCGAGCTGATTCGCGGTCGAACCTCTTCATCATCAGACGTAAAAAGGCCCAGCGATTTGCCGGGCCTTTTTGTCTTGCATCTCGAAGATCGCTCGATCCCCGAACCTGAATTGCGCTGTCATTGCCGCCAACGCTGCGACAGCCGCAGCAGACGGATGATCCCTCTACTTCTTGTTTTTCTTCTTCGCGGCCTTCTTGGCTTTCTTTGCTGCTTTCTTGGCAGCCTTCTTGGTCGGCGCTTTCTTCTTTGCTGCTTTCTTCTTGGCCGCTTTCTTTGCAGCCTTCTTCGCCGGAGCCTTTTTCTTGGCGACTTTCTTTGCGGCTTTCTTGGCCGGGGCCTTCTTTTTGGCCGCTTTCTTGGCCGGAGCCTTCTTCTTGCGCCGCCTTCTTGGCAGGCGCCTTCTTTGCTGCCGCCTTCTTGGCAGGAGCCTTCTTGGCTGCCGCCTTTTTTGCCGCGGGCTTCTTGGGTTTGGGCGGAGCCGCGGGCATCGCGATCACCGCGATCACCGTCTCTTCGGCTTCCACTTCGTCGTCATCTGAAGAGGTAAGGATACCGGAAGTTTCCAAATCGTCTTCCTCGTCAGCAAAGGCTTCGACCCGACCGGAGTCCAGGTCACCGGGCTTCCCAAACGGGTCGCCGTCACTCATCGCGTACATCTTGAACACATCATCCATCCGATTGCCTCCAGCGGTTTGTCGCTGTTCACAGTGTGTTTCGACATTCGCAGAGCAGGGAGAGCGGTTTTGCTCGCGCAAGCGATTGTAGCCTTAGCTTGCCCACAAACACAAGGAAAACGCAAGCGCGGAATGCCGATTGAAGAGGATTTTTTAGTGCGAGGTCTTGGCCGGCGCGCTTGATTTGGGCTTCGCCTTGTGCGCGGCGCTTCTCGCGGTTCCCGAGCCGGTCTTCGACTTGGTCCTCGCACTGGGCCTCGCTCCGGTCCTCGCTCCGGATCTCGTCCCGTGGGATTCGCCCTTCCTCAGGGAGGTCGTGGCCGGTCGATGTGCCGATGAGGCCTCGCCGGGGCTCAACCCGGACTTTGGTTCGGGCGCGGATGCGGCTTTCGACCCGCCTGCCGCCGTGCCGCGTCGATGCCTCGTGGACGTGCCGACGGACGCGGGCTCGGCCACACGCAACCGGCGGCCAGCCGCAACCCGGATGCCGGAAGGGATCGAATTCCAGCGTCGCAGCTGGCTGAGCGAGATGCCAAAACGATCTGCAATCGTCACCAGGGTGTCGCCCCGGCGGACGATGTAAAGCCGCGTGTGGGCCGAGGGCTCGGCTGCCGGTGGAACCGGGACAACCAGGGCCGCGACATTGGCGATGCTGTCACCTGGCGTGAGCTGGTTGGCAGCGGCCAATTCGGACGCCGAAACTCGGTATGCCTCCGCCACAGACGCCAGCGTGTCTCCAGCGACGACGGGGTGATAGCGCCACGAATTGCGGTGAGATTCGGGGATCAGCGCCACGCGATCGCCAAACAACGTGGCCGTTCCAGCGGGAAGGTGCAGATCGAATGTGCTGTCGGGCGGAGTCTCCATGCGCAGCAGGCTCGGATTCAGAGCCTCGATCTCGTCCACCGGGATACCAACGAGGTCGGAGACCAGCCGGAGGTCGATGGAGTAGTTGACCGTAACCGTGTCGGTGAGGATCGGCGGGTCGAGAGTCACATCGGTAAATCCGTACTGGTCGGGGTGGTTGGCGATAATAATCGCCGCCAGGATCTCAGGAACGTAATTGGCCGTCTCGCGCGGCAACTCATTGCGTTTGTAAAGCTCCCAGAAGTCGGCGTAGCCGGTTTTCGCCACTTCGTGCTGAATGTTCCCTGCACCGTGGTCATAGGCTGCCATCGCCAGGTACCAGTCGCCGAGCTCGCCATAAAGGAACTTGATGTAGCGGGCGTAGGCGCGCGTGGACTTTTCCGGATCGAAGCGTTCATCCACGTAGGCGTCGCGCTTGAGCCCGTAGTACGGACCGGGCATGAATTGCCACATACCACCGGCCTTCGACTTCCGATCGACCGCCTGCGGCTGAAATCCCGACTCCGCCACCGCGAGGTAGATCAGGTCCTGCGGGACGCCTTCGTCAGCCAGGATCCGCTGGATCATCGCCTTGTAGTGGCCGCTTCGCTCGAAGGAGTGCATCAGGGTGTTGTGGCCCTTTTGCGTGTTGGCGAAGAAGTTGATGTAGGTCGCGACATAATCGTTGACCACCAGCGGCAGGTCCGACTTGGTTGTGGCCAATTCGGCGGTGGCCTTGGCGACCAGGTTCGGATCGGATGCGAAGGTGATGTCGCTGGCAGCCTCCGATGGCGTGATCTCTTCCTTGGGCACGAATCCGTTACCCTGCTTCAGCGCCTCCATCTCCAGCGAATTAACCTGGTCGACAATTTTGTCGAACTCGTCCTGCAACTCAGGAGTGGATTTGATATCGATGCCGCTTGAAAGCATCAGGTCGACGGCGCGGTCGAATTCAACTTTAGCTTCAGCCAGCGCTCCTCTCTGGTAGTCGGCGCTGCCACGCGCATAGGCCGCCTCAACCTGAGAAATGAGCACCTTGACGCGCTGCTCTTCCGCAGAAAGCAGGGGTGGATGGGCGGAGGCAGCGGTCTGTGTCGGATCAGTCGCCGGCAACGGCGGCGCCGTGGCCTGCTTGGGCTGCGCGGCCGCCGCTCCCCCTCGCTCCGTGGGTGTGCAACCGGTCAAAATGAGAGCCAGCGCAGTGGCTCCCAACACGAGACGCGAAGCCGGCGTTCGACTCCAATGCACATCCTGGATAAGACGCTGCAAACCGCGCAAATGGGAGACCGAAGTGGGCACTATGCCGATGATAAGCTAGCCATGGAGGGCTACTGCGGTTACTGAATTGATGCAGCCCGGAGCCACCGCTTTCGAGGGACCTTTTCTAGAGGAAATGGCCCTTTCACTCCCTTGAAAAGCGGCCTCGAATGCTGAAGCCGCTCAAGAACGCCACGCGCAGGCTGGTTGCGCTCACGACACTCGATAGAAACCCTCCGAAAGCCCTCCCATGGACGCACGCTTCCTCCGCAACTTCGCGATTATCGCTCACATCGACCACGGAAAGTCGACGCTGAGCGATCGGCTCCTGCAGCTGACCGGCTCGGTGACCGATCGCGAAATGCAGGCCCAGATCCTGGACGATATGGACCTGGAGCGGGAGCGCGGGATCACCATTAAGGCCCATGCCGTGCGCATGATGTACAAAGCGCGGGATGGCCAGACCTACCAACTCAACCTGATCGATACGCCCGGCCACGTGGACTTCAGCTACGAAGTTTCGCGGTCTCTGGCTTCATGCGAAGGCGCGCTGCTCGTCGTCGACGCCAGTCAGGGCGTGGAGGCGCAAACGCTCGCCAACGCCTATCTCGCCATCCATCACGGCCTCGAGATCATTCCCGTGATCAACAAGATCGACCTGCCCTCGGCCGATATCCTGCGCACCCAGGAAGACATTGAGCAGGCCGTTGGGCTGGATGCGACCGATGCTATCCCCGTGAGCGCCAAGACCGGCCAAGGTGTGGAAGAAGTGCTGGAAGCGATCGTGCACCGGCTTCCGGCCCCCAAAGGCGATCCCAATGCGCCCCTCCAGGCCCTCATCTTCGACTCGTGGTTCGACGCGTACCGCGGCGTCATCGTTCTGGTGCGCGTGATGCAAGGGACCATGCGCAAGGGGCAGCATATCCGCTTCATGTCGAACGGCATCGCGCACGATGTCGAGTCGATGGGAGTGCTTTGCCCCAAGCCGGTCGAGATCGGCGAGTTGATTGCCGGCGAGGTCGGATTCTTCGCAGCCACCATCAAAAACGTGGCCGACACCAAGATCGGCGATACCGTCACGGACGACGCGAATCCTGCCGCGCATGCGCTTCCCGGCTTTGAAGACATCAAGCCCATGGTCTTTGCCGGCCTTTATACCGTGGACTCCCACGAACACACGCTGCTGCGCGATGCTCTGGAGAAGTTGCGGCTGAACGATTCTTCCTTCTTCTTCGAGCCGGAAAGTTCCGTCGCGCTGGGCTTCGGCTTTCGCTGCGGATTCCTGGGATTGCTCCACATGGAGATCATTCAGGAGCGGCTGGAGCGCGAGTACGAGCTCGACCTCATCACCACCGCGCCGGGCGTGCGCTACCACATCACGCTGACTGACGGAAGCGAGATCGATGTTGACAATCCCTCGCGCTGGCCCGAGCCGCAGTCAATCGCCAATATTCGCGAACCTGTGATCACAGCCAAAATCCTCACCAATGAAGAATATGTCGGGGGCATCTTTAAACTTGTCGAAGAGAAGCGCGGCAAGCAGATTAACTTCGAGTACGTCACGCCGACGCGCGTCATGCTCACCTACGAGCTGCCCCTCAATGAAATCGTTCTCGACTTCTATGATCGCCTCAAGTCGATCTCGCGCGGCTACGCCTCACTCGACTACCAGCTCGCCGGCCAGTGGGAATCGCCCATGGTGAAGCTCGACATTCTTATCGCCGGCGAACCGGTCGATGCGCTCTCCATCATCGTGCACCGCGACCACGCTTACGAGCGGGGCCGGGCGCTGGTTTCCAAGATGCGCGAACTGATTCCGCGGCAGCAGTTCGAAGTGGCCATCCAGGCGGCGATCGGAGCCAAAGTCATCTCACGCGAAACCGTAAGCCCTCTGCGCAAGAACGTCCTGGCCAAGTGCTACGGCGGCGACATCAGCCGCAAACGCAAGCTGCTGGAGAAGCAAAAAGAGGGCAAAAAGCGCATGAAGCGGATCGGCAAAGTCGACATCCCGCAAGAGGCCTTTTTAGCCGTTTTACGGGTCGGCGAAGAGAGCCAGAATTGACGAGCAAAAGTGATGCCAAACTTTCCGTGTCCGTGATTTTAGTCACTGGAAATTCATCGTCAGCTGTGGAAACCGGGCAAAATGCGCAAAAGCGCGATAGTTGTGCCGCTCGACGGCGCGCAAAGGGCCGATCCCGTCCGGCCCCATTCAGAAACAACGGGTTACATCTTCTAGCAGAATGGGACTTCGGCTGACAAGAAGAGATTTGCGGCCGAATCGCAAGGGTTTCCGAGAAATATCCACAAAATTTTCCACAACCGCGACGCTTTAGACACCAAGGGAAAGGCCCCGGCGAACGGGGCCTTTTTCGGTAAGAATGAAGCTGTTGCTCAGTGCGTTGAAGGTGAAGGCCCTGCGTTTGGCGAATGCGGTGTCAGGCCTCTCGGCTTGGGCGCATCGGTTGCGGGCTGCGTCGGGGGTGCTGGCACACCGGATTTCACGTTGTACGCGTCGATAACCTGCTTGGTAATGTTGGTGCCGCCGCTGGCGTAGAGCACGGGCGACTGCTGCTGCGAAATATCGAGAATCAGCGTAAATCCCTGCTGCTCGGCGTAGGTCTGCATGACGTCGTACACCTTTGAAGCCAGGGAGGTGTAGAGATCCTGCATATCCTGCTGCCCGTCGTTGCGCAGGTCCTCAGTCTCGCGATCCAGCTGCTTCTTCTTTTCGTCAGCGGACTTGCTGCGGTTAGCCCGCTCCACGTCGGTAAGGTTAGCGGAGGGATCCTGCAGGGACTTGTTCAGGGCGTCGACCTCGTCGCTGAGAGACTTGAGCGAGGCTTCTTTGGGGGCATACTTTTTCTGCAAGTCGGCAAAATCCCGCTGGCCTTCGTTGGTTTGAGCCACTGCCAACTGAAAGGCGATGACGGCGATTTTGGCTGGGCCTGCGGGAGCGGCGGGCGCGGCGGCGGCTGGCGGCGCGGCCGGAGTTTGTGCGCCGGCGCTCAGGACCAGGCCTGGGGCCAGCAGCAGAACAAATGCTAGCGAACGTTTCATGGGTTTCAAAGACTCCTTGGAATTCCTGTTCGGCTCCCCGGTTAGACGCAAAAGAGCGTCCGACTCTTCTGACAAACCTCACGACTTTTCGACGGGGACTCTACGCCGGATAGCGCAGGACTTCAAAAAGGACGCGAATGGAGACGTCAGCAGGAACTATCGCGATTATACAGGGGCGGATGATCCGGCAACAGCCCGCCAATGAACATTCGTTAAACCGCTCTGCTCTCTGCTCCGGCCGTCGTCTCTGCGCTGTTCGCCGGCGTGTTCCTGACAACTACAGATGATCCCTGCCCGCGGTTTTCAGTGCGCGGTTGCGGGCTGCGGCTGTGGCGCGTCCACACCGGGCTGGTTCGCACCTGCGGCCTCGGGGGGTGGCGCCGGTACGCCGGACTTCACGTTGTACGCGTCGATGATCACCTTGGTGATGTCGGTGGACGGCACCGCATAAAGCACGGTGGCGTTCTGCTGGTCGCCCGCGTCAAGCACGATGGTGTAGCCCTGCTTTGACGCGTAATCGGTCATCACTGCGCCCACTTTGGCAGCCACCGCGTTGATCAGCTGTTGCAAGTCGCCCTGAAAGTCGCTCTGCGCGTCCTGCGTATCGCGATCCAACTGCTTCTTCTTGTCGTCGATGGTGCGGGCGCGGCTGATGCGCTCTTCTTCACTCAGTTGCGGGCCCTGATCCTGCAATTGCTTGCTGAGGGCGTCGATCTGGTCTGAGAGCGTCTTCAACTGCTGACGCCTGGGGTCGTACTTCTTCTGCAAATCGGCAAAGTCGCGCTGGAACTCGTTGGTTTGGCTCACCGCGGCCTGAAAAGCGATGACCGCAACCTTGGAGGGGCCGGTGGAAAGGGTGGCTGGCTTTTGCGCGGCTGGGGCGGGTGTCTGGCCGGCGGCCGGAATCAACGTAGTCGCGGCAAACAAAAGGGCAAACAAGGGCAAACGCTTCATGCGATTGAAAAACTCCTTCGGAATTCCCGCGTGCTGGTCTCACCGGCGCGAAAACCTCGGACCACTCGATCCCTTGTGGCGCCTTCGAGGCTCCCACCGGCCTGAATCCTCTTCACAAGTGCTGCGCAACGAGGCGTCGCCGGGAACTAGATGGGATTATAGGAGTCCGAAATCGGAGCGTCAAACCAGCCCGCGCGCAGGCCATCGGCCATCGAACGATGGCTTTTGCCGGATCGCCCCCCGTGTCTGTCCGGTGTGTGCCCGGTGTTTGCATGTGCGCGAGTTCTCGCCCGCCCGCGCCATGAGTCAAGTGGTTCCCCGGTGAACAGTCGGAAGGCGCCGCCGGCGCACCCCAAGATGTTACCGATTGGTAACGGGGGGTACCCCCTCCCCCCTTCTAAAAATAACTGCCTTAGAATCATGGGGTTGGCGCAAGTATGGTCCGGCAACCGGCTGATTTCGGGCAGTTTAGCCGCAGACGTGTCTCCGGTAAGGACTTACGCGCCGACTCCGAGAAAACCCCGGACATTAATCGAATGCCGGAGTGGCCCGACGGCGGTCAGGGTGGCCAAACGGCCGATTTCTGTTCATGCAAATCCATTTTGCGCCAAAGCCGCGAAATGATCGGCAAACTTGGCAAACTTTATTTGGCAAATGTTTTCAGAGAGTTGGCGGCTCGCGAAGGGAGCGGGGATCTTGACAGGAAAGCTCACCTTTCTTTCGTTGGCGCGCTTGAGCGTCGTGGGAGCTGCGCCTTGGTTTTGGGCAGGCCGTTGACGCATGGGGCTCCGACGCAACATTCTCGCTTGCCCCGCTCGCCGAGAGCCAGCATGATCGGGAGTGTGGCTAAAGTCGAGCTTCTCCGTCTAAAAGCCGAAGAGCAGTCCGGGCGGCCTTGCGGATCAGCGCGCAAGAGAGCCGCAAATCATGTTTCCGTCTTGTTGCGACCGAGTGGATTTCATTCCTTCCAACGGGTTCACTCCAGAGGGATCGGCATGCGAGCCAAGCTGAATTCTGCAGTCGCTTTGTGCGGTGTATTCGCTTCGACTTTTTTGTTTTGCGCACCCTCCTACAGCCAAACCGATTCGGGGCCGGCCTTCAGGGCGTATGAGCTGGCCGATTTCTCGTCGAGCGATCAGCCGAATGAATTCGGCGCCGGTTTCAGCGCGTTAGCTCCCTCGGGCGGCGATGCTTCAACTTCGACATCCGCGCTTCCGTTGGCCTCAGAACCGGGTGCGGGCGGAGGCAGCGATGACTGGGAGGTAACGCCGGCCGGCACCCAGCACCAAAAGGCGTTTTCGCGCATCGGAATCGGGGCCAATGTGTCTCCGCTGGGTATCGGAATCAATGCCACCACGGTGCTCTCCGATTATTTCGACGCGCGCGCCATGGGGAACTTCTTCGACCTTTCAATTCCCCAGTTTGAAATCGAAGGTTTCAGAACCACCGCCGATCTGCATCTGGCTTCGATGGCGGCTTCGCTGGATTGGTATCCATTCAACAGCGTCTTCCGCATAAGTCCGGGTCTGATGCTTTACAACGGCAACCAGATTTCAATGACGACCGAAATCGTGGGGGGAACCAGCTTCAAGCTGAATGGTCAGACGTTCTACTCCGCCAACCCGAATGCGGCCACCGGTGCGGTCCCGCTCAGCGGGTCGGGCGTGCTGGGACTGCATACCCATGTTCCGGCGTTTACGATCGCCGGCGGATTTGGCAAGTTCGTGCCGCGGTCGAAGCGGCATTGGTCATTCCCGGCAGAATTCGGCGTGGTTTTTATGGGAGCTCCCACGATTAACCTAACCACATCGGGATGGGCTTGCACGGATAAAGCACAAACGCAATGCAGCAACATTGCCGACACCACCAACCCGGTTGGCCAGGATTTCAATACCCAGTTGCAAGCGCAACTGACAAAATGGCGGGCGCAGGTGGGAAAGGTTCAAATCTATCCCATGTTTTCCTACAGTTTTGTTTACAGTTTCAACATTCGGTAGCGAAGCCTGCGGGTGCGTCCAATTTGCCGGGCTGGAGGCCGATGGTTGGGCAACCCTTGCGGCGAAGAGTTGTCAAAGTTGAAACTGACGGGTTCCCGTCGCGTGCTAAGCTCCCCGCAGGCTATTCTCATGACAGAACCGGCCCTTCCATTCGCGACGGCATCGATTCTCACGCTCTCACTTTTCACGATTGCCTCTTACGCCCAAACATCTGATTCGCAACTGCAGGCAAAGCCGAAGCCGCAGGTAGAGACGATAGAGATCAAGCTAGTGGATGGCCGGACTGGCCATCCACTGGCGGGCTCCTGTGTGAGCGTTTGGGTGGGAAAACAACGCAAGGAAGCAATGGCAATCCCGACAGACGAGAACGGCATTGCCTGGCTTCAACTCACGGATATGGACGGCAGAGCAGACATTCATCAAGAGTGGAAAGGTTGCGGACTCTTCGGCGTAATCAACCCTGTTGTGAGATTTGATGATCCGCTTGGAATCAACGTCGGCTATGCTCTATGTCAACCTGACGCAGGGGACTATTCATGGCTCAAAACAACAGAGTTGGCGACTGGCCGGGTGCTGCATGACGGTATAGCGATGGCAAATAACTGCGGAAAGCCTCGAGCGGCAGCAAAGCCGGGCGAGGTAATCATCTTCGTCAGACCGCTAAGCTGGTGGGAAAAGTGGAAGCAGTAGCACCTGCTAACAAATTGCGGGACAATCACCGGCTAACCTTCCTCTTGACGAATCTTCGCCGCGATTTATTCAAGATTTGATCGCGGCTGCGCCGCGAACCCGATTTAAAGAAGCCCTTAGGTCTTTCTTTATGGCCCGGCTAAAGTCACCCCAGCGACGAGGACCTGACGCTGGGGGCCCGACAAGCCGTGCCCTTGTTACAAGACAATGCGTTGATGGCGGTTGGCCGCCCCCGCGGAAGAGAGGTTTTTTCTGGAGGCGAACATCGCCAAACGCAACTCCAGATCCTTGGGCTTGGCCTCAGGATGACAGCTTTTTTCTGAGTTCAGGATCACGGTCGTTCCTGGGGTTCCGGCCGGGGCAGCGGCCCCTCGGCAATCACTGGTTGGTTAACAATTCCTGTACGTCCGCGGTACGGTCCTAGAACGTCGTCGAGATGGTCAGCCGGAAGGTCTTGCGCGGCTCGCGGAAGATGTTCTGCGCGCCGTAAGCTTCGATGGCTTCAGAGTAGCTGTAGTCGCCTGCGCCGCCCGGCGGGAACATGGCGCGCGTGATCAACTCTGCTGAGCAGCTCAATTGCTTCTCACCCAGGTTCACGTCGTTGCAAAAGGGCGTCTCATACAGGCGAAGCGGGTTATAGGCATAGTAGAGGCGGAACGGAGCATTGATGATCGGCATGATGACCGAAAGCTCGGCACCCAGAGACATGCGTGGAACAAAATTAGTGCCCTGCACGGGGTGAATATCCTGGCGGAAACCAACGTCTTTGCCGGGGATGCCGCCCTGGCATGATCCGCTGTTGTAAACCGGGCAGCCATAGAGCGGGGCGGTCAGGCTGGCGAAGCCCTGGGGGCTTTGCTTCAACTGGCCGTGATTGGTCGCCACGTCGAGGCCGAAGTCGTCATAGAACGAGAACATGAAAGGCCCGACGACAGGAATGCGGTACTCGACGTTGGTGGTCAGGTCAGAATCGCCGCCGATGGACGCGATGCCGTAGACCGGGAGCGGCACTTCAATGCACTGGTTGTCCTGGGGATTGGTGGGGTCGCGAGGGACGCAAGTGCCATCGGGATTGGTGAGCTGGAAGTTGACCCTGGTGGGCACATAACCGTAGGGCGTGGCGCCGCGCACGTCAAAGCCGCGCAGCTCCTGCTCGCCGCCGGCAAAGAAACGGTTGTTGGGAGGAGCCACTTCGCCGCCATAACCCTGGATGTAGCCCAACTGGGCGCGCACGCCCAGCACGTTGCGGCCTTCCTTTGAGAACTTGAGGTAGTGCATGGGGATGAACTGCTTGTATGCCACGACCGGATTGACATAGCGAACGCTGCCCCAGATGCCGGCGGTCTGGACGAAGACCGTGTACTGTTTTCCCTCGCGTGGACGATACGGATTGCTCACCGTGTCGTAGGTGTACGTAAGGGTGAGATTGCTGTTGATGATGCCGGCAAGCGGATTCGATCCTTCTACCCCGGATCGGAAAGCAATGGTCTGGAAAAATGTCGACGAGGCGGTGCTGAAGGCGGTGATGGTGGATTTGGTCCACGAATAGGTCAGGCCCACGCGTTGAAAGGCATGTTTCCTGAGCGGATAGTTGAGAGAGAAATTAAGGCCGTCGGACCCCACGTTGTAGTTCTGGGTCAACGACTTCTCTGCCGCCGACAGATTGACCGACGCGCCGGTCGTGGCCTCATAGTTCTTGGCCGCGTTGTAGTCCTGCTTGTTGTTGAAGATCTGGAATCCCATGTTCAAGGGACGATTGTTGAAATAGGGCTGCGTAAAGCCGAACAGGAAAGTGCGGCTGACGCTGCCCAGGTTGGCCTGCAGGCTGAGCGTTTCTCCCAATCCCAAGAAGTTGTTGGTGGAGTAGTTCAGTCCCAGGAAAGCGCCGGAGAGGCCGCTCACGCCTCCGTTAAGGCCAATCGAGTTCTTGCCCTTCTCTTTGACTTTCAAGAGCAATTCGACCGTGCCATTGTCCGGGTCCTGGTGGGCCTCAGAATCCTGATCGACCTTCAGTGGATCGAAATACTCGAGCTGATTGAGGCGCAACAGGCTGTACTCCCACAACTGCGAGTTGTAAATGGAACCCTCGTCGAGAAGGAGTTCGCGCCGGATGACTTTGTCGCGCGTGATGGTGTTGCCGGTGAACTCGATGCGCGAAACATAAAACTGCTTGCCCTCGTCGATATCCACGACCAGCGAAACCGTCTTTTTCTGGTCGTCGTAAACGGGCTTGGGGATGGCGCCGAAGTTGATGTAGCCGAGGCCGCCATATGCTTTTTTCAGGTTGTCGAGGCCCTTGGCAATCTCCGTTGCATTAAACCAGTCGCCGTCCTTGATGGGGAAGGTGGCGCGCAATGCCTTCGTATTATTGAGTTCCTTGTTGCCCGTGAAGGTGATGCTGCCCATGCGATAGCGGCCGCCTTCTTCGATGGTCATCGAAATGTCGATGCGCTTGCCGGTATTGGGCCTGAAGGTGAACCAATTCAAGCCGCCCTCATCGCGAATCTGGGTCTTGGGCTGCTCCACCGCGGCGTTGGCATAGCCCTTATCGCGGTAGGCCTGGCGCACCCGCTCGGTGTCTTCTTCCAGCTTTGAAGAATCGTAGGTCTGCGGAAACAAATCTTCAAAGACGATGGAGTACGGAATCCCGATGGGCTTCAGGTTCTTCATGGAACGCCGCAGGTAGAGGGCTTTCAGATGCTGATTTCCCACGAAGGTGATCCGGCCCACTTTCACGACCGGGCCTTCCTTGATGTTGAAGGTCACCTGCACCGAAGCGGGAGGGACGGTCTTGACGTCGGTTTTGACGGTGGCAAACTGATGGCCATGCTCGGCGAGCAATTCCTTGATCACGTTTTGCGCGTGCTGGATCCGCGTGGGGTCGTACTGGCTCTCTACCGACAGCCCCACCTTCTCCTTCTTGAAGGCATCGAGAATGTCGGAATTAGTGACCGAGTTATTGCCCTTATAAATGATGTCGCGAATGGTTGGTTTTTCGCGGACAAAAACGTCCAGGATGATGCCCTGCTCGGAATCCTCGCGCTCAATGCGCAGATCCTCGAAGTAGCTGGTGTTCCAGAGCGAGTTGAAGTCGCGCTCGATGGAGATCGGATCGTAGGTATCGCCGGGATGAGTGAACATTCGGGCGAGGATGGTTTCCTTGGGAATGCGGCGGTTGCCGATGACGCGAATCTGAGCAATGGTGTCGGGAGTCTGGGCCAGCGCGGCGCCTGCGCTGGTTGCCAGGATGGCCAAAATAAGCAGGCGTGCCACGCGTCCCAAAGCATGGGCAGCGGGGATGAAAGTGTGCCTGTTCTTCACCGGGTGTGGTCCCTGCGGCGAGCACAAAAAGTCTTTCTTGCCATTTTTCGGGTTCACAGGAAGAATTTGCACACCCTCATTCGATTGAAATCCGTTCCTTCGTCGGAGATTTTGATCGTTCCTTCAGGAAATATCGATTCTACAGGACCATGCCCGCCCTCCCCAAGTCCATCCTGAGGCGTGCGGGAAACCGGCGGACCGTCCTCTCACAATGGCGCACCAACCCATGTGGACAGTGAGTCCGGACAGGTTGAATGACGCAGCTTTTTCCGCACTTCGCGGTATGCAGCTTAGACGCACTTCCCCGAATCAGGACAGCCTGTACCATGCGGGTGATTTTGCAGGTGCGAATCTTTTGAGCCCCCTGGGACGTCCTATTCAACGTAGCGGCGAATTGCATACCTGGAGCACGATCCCATCGTCTTCGTGAATCGGCTACCATAAGGATGTTCCATCGGATGCACGGCCGGAGTTACACTGCGGTGCGATCCGGCACGGTGCCCGAGAAGCCGGCGCGCACCGCATCGAAGCTCAAAACCGGCCCCGTTGTGCGGCTGAGGTTGACGGCAGGCCATTGATTGGCTCACTCGCCGCCAGATCGCCGGCCGAGGAGCGAACACCAGCCCTATGATGTGGATTGTCCGGCTTGCGCTGCGGCGGCCATATACCTTCGTCGTCTTCGCGCTGCTCATCTTGATCCTTGGCGTCTACAGCATCGAGTCGATGCCGACGGATATCTTTCCCAACATCGATATCCCGGTAATCACGGTGGTTTGGAACTTCGCCGGCCTTTCCGCCGACCAGATGGCCAACCGCATCGTAACTAACTCCGAGCGCGGCATGACCACCACGGTCAATGACATCGACCACATCGAGTCGCAGTCTCTGGTTGGCGTCGGGTTGATCAAGATCTATTTCCATCCCAGCGTGAATATCGGCGCGGC
Source organism: uncultured Acidobacteriaceae bacterium (assembly GCA_963828325.1). Taxonomy (GTDB): domain Bacteria; phylum Acidobacteriota; class Terriglobia; order Terriglobales; family Acidobacteriaceae; genus Telmatobacter. Next base: position 91,315 of record CAWHEK010000029.1, on the reverse strand, counting down.
GGTCGCCCAGGTAACCTCCATCAGCCAGGTGCTGTTGCGCTCGCTGCCGCCCGGGACCACGCCTCCATTCATCATTCAGTACAACGCTTCCAGCGTTCCCGTGTTGCAGCTTGGTCTATCCGGGCCGGGCCTGAATGAGCAGCAGTTGAACGACCTCGCAACCACCACGATCCGCGTTCAACTGGCCACCGTGGAAGGCGCGCAAACCCCGTTCCCTTTTGGCGGAAAGCAGCGGCAGATCCAGGTCGACCTCGATCTGAACGCGCTCCAGGCCCGGGGGCTCTCCCCCACCGACGTAGTCAATGCCATCGCGGCGCAAAACGTGATTGCGCCCTCGGGCACCATCAAACTCGACCGCTTCGAGTATCAGGTGGAGAGCAACTCCGCGCCTTCGGTGCTCGACACCTTGAACAACATGCCGATCAAGACCGTGAACGGCGCCACGGTCTACATCCGCGACGTAGCCCACGTGCGCGACGGCAACCCGCCGCAAACCAATATCGTGCGGGTCGATGGCCACCGCGCCATCATGATGAATGTTTTGAAAACCGGCTCGACCTCGACGCTGGACATCATCAAGAGAGTGCGCCAGATCGTCTTCAGTCCCGCCATGAAAGGCCAATTGCCGCCGCAGCTCAAGATCGTCGCCCTCTCTGACCAGTCGATCTTTGTCCGCAGCGCCATCAGCGGCGTGGTGCGCGAAGCCATTATCGCGGCGTGCCTGACGGCCACCATGATTTTGATTTTCCTGGGCAGTTGGCGCTCTACGCTGATCATCGCCGTCTCCATCCCGCTATCGATTCTCTGCTCCATCATCCTGCTCTATGCGCTGCACGAGACCATCAACATCATGACTCTGGGCGGCCTGGCGCTGGCCGTGGGCATTCTTGTCGATGACGCCACCGTGGAGATCGAAAACATCAACCGCAATCTGGAGACAGGCAAGGAGATCGAGCAGGCCATCCTGGACGGCGCAGCGCAGATTGCAACTCCGGCGCTGGTCTCAACCTTGTCGATCTGCATCGTATTCGTGCCCATGTTTCTGCTCAGCGGCGTGGCGCGCTACCTGTTTGTTCCGCTGGCCGAAGCGGTGGTCTTCGCCATGCTGGCCAGCTATCTGCTTTCCCGCACGGTCGTGCCGACCATGGCCCGGTACATGCTTAGGGAGCACGACGACGCTGAAGTGCATAAGAAGCAGTTGAGCCGCAATCCGCTGGTCCGGTTTCAGCTGGGCTTCGAGGCTCGCTTTGACGCGTTTCGCCGCGGCTATGTGCGCTTGCTTACGCTTTGCGTCAATCATGCCGGCCCATTCTTGATTTTCTTTCTGGCCTTTGCGCTGGTCTCGCTGGGACTAACCCCTTTCCTGGGGCAGGACTTTTTTCCTGCGGTTGACTCCGGCCAGTTCGTGATCCACGTTCGCGCCCACACTGGCATGCGCATCGAAGAGACGGCGGCCCTCTGCGATCAGATCGAAGCCACGATCCGCCAGGAGATTCCTCCCGACGAGCTTGTCACCATTCTCGACAACATCGGCTTGCCCTATTCCGCCCTGAATCTTTCTTATTCCACGTCCGCGCCGGTTGGCCCGTCCGACGCCGACATCCAGGTGCAGTTGAGCCGCAAGCACCATCCCAGCGATCAATATGTGGAGCGCCTGCGAGAGGTGCTGGCCCGCGACTACCCCGGCGTGACGTTTTATTCGGTCCCAGTCGACATCGTCACTCAGATTCTCAATTTCGGGCTCTCATCGCCGATCGACGTTCAGATCGTCGGACCCAATCTCGCTGCCGACCACGCCCTCGCCGAGCGCATGCTCAATGAGATCCGCTATGTTCCGGGCGCCGCCGACGCGCGCATTCAGCAGCCGTTCAACTATCCGAATTTCACGGTGAACGTTGACCGCACGCGCGCCGCGAGCACCGGGCTGACGCAACAAAACGTTGCCCAGAGTATGCTGGTGGCCCTCAGCGGCAGCTTTCAGACCAGCCCCAACTTCTATCTCGATCCCCATAATGGAGTTTCGTACAACATCGCCATCCAGGCTCCGCAGTACCGTCTTGACTCAATGTCGGCGTTTGAAAGCCTGCCCATCTCGAATCCCGGGACCAGCGCTGCCTTGACCGAGCCTTCCGGCAGCACTTCGACGGGGGCGCCAGGGTCTGCGCCGCTGGGCAGCGTCGCTCCCACCCAGGCATCCGGGGCCACAACGGCTGCTCCCGGAGCGCCAAAAGCGGAGCAGGTGTTAAGCAACGTTGCTTCGATTGTTCCCGGCGCCGAGCAGGGCATCGTCAGCCATTACGACGTGCAGCCCGTGATCGACATTTACACCAACGTGGAAGGCACCGACCTGGGCAGCGTGACCCGCAAGATGCAGAAAATTGTCGACGCTCACCAGAAGGATTTGCCGCGCGGCTCGCAGTTCATTCTCCGCGGCCAGAGCGAGACGATGTACCGGTCGTATTTCGGCCTTTTGAGCGGCCTGGCCTTTTCGATTCTCCTGGTCTATCTGCTCATCGTCGTCAACTTCCAGTCGTGGCTCGATCCGTTTCTGATCATCGCAGCGCTGCCGGCCGCACTGGCTGGAATCGTCTGGTTCCTTTTCCTCACCGGAACGCGCTTGAGCGTGCCCGCGCTCACCGGCGCCATTATGTGCATGGGCGTTGCCACAGCCAACTCCATCCTCGTGGTGAGTTTTGCGCGCGAGCAAATGGAGATTCTGGTGGGCGATGCGCGACGCGCCGCTCTCAACGCCGGATTCGTTCGGCTGCGCCCGGTTCTGATGACGGCCTTGGCCATGATTATCGGCATGGTGCCGATGGCCCTGGGACTTGGCGACGGCGGCGAGCAGAACGCGCCGCTGGGACGCGCTGTGATTGGCGGCCTGCTGCTGGCCACTGTCGCCACGCTGTTCTTTGTTCCCACTTTCTTCTCTTTCATTCACGGCCGCCTCGAGCGCCGGCGCAAGCGCGAGCTCGATGACGATTCGGATGCCGCGCATTTCGACGAATTCGACCGAACACCGGAGTAGATGCTTATGAAGCAGGAACAGAAGCCGCAAACAAAATCCGCGACGAATCATGAAACCGCACCCGAAGAAGCTCCGCTCTCACCGCGCAAAGCTTTGGCCGGCGTCGGTGTGGTTCTTCTCGTGCTGCTGGTATTCGCGGTCATTGGCATCCTTCACCGTTGGCACTCCAGCACGGTTCTTGCCCAGCGCACCAATGGCCTGGCCGCACCTACGGTTTCAATCGAGCCCGCCAAGCCCGGCGCTTCAATGGAGATGCTTGTCCTTCCCGGCAACGTGACGGCATATACCGATTCGCCGATCTACGCCCGCACCGATGGCTACCTTGACCGGTGGTATTTCGACATTGGCGCCAAGGTGAAAAAAGGCGAACTGCTCGCGGTCATCTCCACTCCAGAATTAGACCGGCAGGTCATGCAGGCCCAGTCCGACCTGGCAACGGCCGAGGCCAACGCCAATAACGCGCGCACTCAGGCCGACCGGTACACGGGACTGGTTAAATCCAACGCCGTCTCGCAGCAGGACACCGACACGTTTGTGAACCAGGCCGCGGCCACGGCATCGGCCGTCAAATCGGCCGAGGCAAACCTCGACCGCCTGAAAGAAATGCAAAAGTTCGAGAAAGTGTATGCGCCGTTCGATGGTGTGGTTACCGCGCGCCTGATCGATACCGGCCAACTCATCAGCTCCGGATCGGGGCAGAGCGCCGGTACAGAGCTCTTCCACATGCAGGCGCTCCAAACTCTGCGCGTCTATACCAACGTGCCGCAGCTCAACTCGCAAACCTTGAAGCACGGAATGAAAGTCGACCTCACATTTCCCGAATATCCTGGGAAAACTTTTGCCGGCACCCTGGTCCGCACTGCCGACGCCATTGATCCCGTGAGCCGCACGCTGCTGGTTGAGGTCGATCTTGACAACCGCGCAGGCCAGCTCATGCCCGGCTCACTGGCTCAGGTTCATTTCAAGACCCAGGCTCCGGCGCAAACCTACATCGTGCCTGCTTCGGCGCTGATCTTCAGGCGCCAAGGGATGCAGGTAGCCACCGTGACCCAGGGCAGCGAAGGGACATTCGCGCACCTCGTCTCTGTCGTGATCGGCGAAGACGACGGCGCGACCGTGCAAATCGTCAGCGGCCTCAATTCGTCTGACAAAATTGTTCAGGATCCACCCGATTCGCTGATCGACGGAGAAAAAGTGACCGTGGTATCGCCCGATGGCGCGCAATCTGGCGCGGGGGGTCTGTAGGGTGAGCCAGACTCGCTTCCAAATCCGCACGACCTCCGCCTACCCCCAGTTGTGTCATCCTGAGCAAACGGGGCCCCAAACGTTTTTCAGTTTGGGGGTGGTGAGTCGAAGAATCTGCGGTTGCTTTTCTGCACCACGCACCCTTGTCCTTCTGCTCGTCGATAAACTCCTCCGCACCCCCTGGTCCCTTGTTCCCTTGGTCACTTGTTCCCTGCTTCTCGCAGGCTGCAAACCCGTCGGCCCAAACTACAATCGTCCCGGCTACAACGCCCCGCCGGCCTACAAAGAAACCGGTGCCACAGCGGTCGTAGTCCCTCCACCGAGTCCGCAAGGCGGCGCATGGCAGCCGGCCAATCCTTCCGACGGAATGTTAAAGGGCAAATGGTGGGAGATTTACCAGGACTCGCAGTTGAACAGCCTTGAGGAGCGCATCGATTCCAGCAATGTGCAGCTCAGGCAGGCAGTCGAGCTTTACCTGGCCGCGGAGGCCCAGGTACGCGCCGCACGGGCTAATCTTTTTCCCACGCTTTCGGCCGGCCCTTCCATCAGCCGCAGTCGGGTCTCGGCGAATCGTCCTTTAGCTGTGCCGGGCGGCACGACGAATTACAACGACTTCACCATCGCCGGGCAGGCCAGCTGGGAGCCGGATTTCTGGGGCCGCATTCGCCGCACCGTCGAGCAGGCCCGCGCCAACGCCCAGGCCAGCGCCGCCGACGAAGCCAACGTGGCTCTCACGCTCCATGCGGAGATGGCCACTGACTACTTCGCGCTTCGTGGGCTTGATTCCCAGATCCAACTGCTGACCGACACCGTGACCGACCTTGAGAGCCAGGTTGACCTCACTGAGCGGCGCTTCCATGGCGGCGTGGCCACTGAAGCCGACGTAGCGCTGGCGCAAACCCAGCTTGAAACGGTTCGCGCTCAGCTCGTTGACCTGGGCGTGGCGCGCGCACAGTACGAGCATGCCATCGGCACTCTGGCCAACGACAACCTGCCGGACTTCAGCATTCCAAAGTCGCCGCTCGATCTGGCGCTGCCGCAGGTCCCGATTGGCGTTCCTTCGCAATTGCTCGAGCGTCGTCCCGATATCGCCCAGGCCGAGCGCCAGACCGCTGCCGCCAACGCGCAGATCGGCATCGCCATCGCGGCCTTCTATCCCACCATCACACTGGGCGGATCGGGTGGCTTTGAAAGCGCAAACCCCGGCACCTGGATTCAGGGCCCCAGTTCGCTTTGGAGCCTGGGCGCGCAGGCCACCGAGCTGCTCTTCGATGCCGGCCAGCGCCGCGCACTCACCGATGTGGCGCGCCACGATTACCAGGCCCAGGCCGACGCGTATCGCAATACCGTCTTCCAGGCCTTCGACGATGTGGAAGACCAGCTCTCTGCCCTGCGTATCCTGGAGCAGGAATCCGCCACCGAACAGCGCGCAGTCGACGCCGCCGAGCACTCCTTCAATATCTCCAGCACGCGTTACAAGGGCGGAGCCACCAGCTATCTCGAAGTGCTGACCGCCGAGCAAACTTTGCTGCAAAACCGGGTGACCGCCATCAATATCGTGAGCCGGCAATTTGCCGCCAGCGTGAGCCTGGTGCGCGCCCTCGGCGGCGGCTGGGACCGAACCAAGTTGCCTTAGTGAATCACCGCTGAACTCCGGCAGGTTGCACAAAAAACTGCTTCGAAAATACGCAAGAAACTGCTTCGAAAATGCACGAAGTGTCAGGGCACGGATTTATCCGTGCCGATAAGGCTTCAAAAATCATTGCGGCTTTAGCCGCCGTGGGATGCGTTTCTCGGCTTTGACCACTTTCTCCGCAGCCCCCAAGCCGGAGGACCGGGGACTCCCGTTTCGTGTCAGCCCGCACCCGCGTGGCTCCTCAATACGGCCCGGCTTAGGGGATTTCTACGAATTCCAGATATAGAGATATTCTTCGTCGGCTGCCGTGGCGACGGATTGACGGGTCTTGTGGGTGGCGCGGCTGAGCGCGGAGCGGATATTCACCACGGCGTCGGGCAGATCGTCGATGGGAATCTTCAGCGATTGTCCCTTGTCCAGCACCTTCAGGTTGTCCAGGATCTCGACGACGATCGCCTTGTGCTTGCCGTTCCTGCCGGTGGGAACATTGATCCGGTCGGTGGTTTGAAACTTTCGCGATTTCGCTTTGTTGGGCATGAGGAATTTTCTCCCAAAGAGTACCGCTAAACAATCGCTAAACAATCGCTAAATCACCGTTAAAACGCCATGGCTAAACAATCACTAAATTACCCCAAGGATAATGAATACGCAACAGATTTTCGAAACCGAAGCAATTCAGACCCTCGGAAGCTGCTGAAAATAAACAGAAAAGCAACAAAACGGGGGGCAAAGAAAAACTCCCCGTACGGGTCCATCGGGGGTAGTCTCGCCCTTGAAGCAGAAAGCGAAGGTGCTTTTGAATGGCCCTTAAGTCCCCAGAGCGGAAGATACGATTCCAGGTTGTTCCGGTTGCGGAGGCACTCAGTGTCGACCGCTTGACTGAGAGCTTCTCCCTCGCGAATAAAGAGCAGGAAAAGAAGCCGGCCGGGCGATCGAAAGTCACCGCGGTAAAAATCCCGAAGGCCGGAAGATAATCATGTCGAGGCGAGTGTTTGTTGTCGACGATGAGAAAGTCATTTCCGATACGCTCAGTGCGATTCTGCGGCTCCGCGGTTTCGAGGCCCACCCTTTTTACGACGCAGAGAGCGCGCTGGCGGCGTGCGAGAAAATGCGGCCCGACATCGTGGTGAGCGACGTGATGATGCCCTGTATGAACGGGGTCGATATGGCGATCGAAATTCGAAAGCTCATCCCCTCGTGCCAGATATTGCTTTTCTCGGGCCAGGCAAGCACGATGAGCGCGTTGGAAGCAGCCCGGCGCGATGGATACAATTTCGATTTTCTGGCCAAACCCGTCCACCCAGCCGACCTGCTGGCCAGGCTGGAAACCCCTGCCTATTTGCAGCGCGGATCCGTCGCAGAATCTCACCCGTCATAGGGTGCGAAAAACGCCCCCTTCGCATTGACCCGGCTGTGCTCGACAGCCACGGATCAATGGCCTTTGTGCCCGTGTGCCGGGTTGAGCTGTATCGTCCACTTACTGATTTGAGACGGTCGGCTGGTCCCTGGCCCGCCCGGCCGGCGTCTGGCCCCTCAAAAGATGCGCCGGTTAATTGGCCGAAAATCCACACAACGCGCCCGGCTCAGGCGGCATCGTAGTCAATGAGGTGTAGTCAATGAAGAAGTTGTCCGGCGTTCTTGCCCTTGCATTCCTTTCCACCACTCTTTTGGGTGGTGTCGCCTTTGCCCAGGATGATCACCACGACGATCACGCGGCTGCCCAGGACCATCACGACAATCACTCCTATGTCGAACACAAGGATTGGCGCAGGGGAGGACACATCAGTCACGATGACTGGGGTCGCGGCGAAAGGGTCAACTATCAGGACTACCACCTGGCCGCTCCGCCGCGCGGCTATGAATGGCGCATGGTCGATGGCTATTACGTGCTGGCCAACATCTCGAACTTCCAGATCCGGACCGTCATCCGCATCCAGTAACGCGGCTTCCCTCCCCCCCAAAAAGGCCGCCGGTTAACTCTTAGCCGGCGGCCTTGCTGCGTTTGGTGTTAAGTCGCTGGCCGAATCTTCCCCCGTCATTTCCGGTCCATACGCTCGGCCTGTCTCCGCTTCACCAACCAAATCAACAGCACTCTACCGCCAACGGCGAACTGTCAAATTACAAACTGTCTCACTCAAGGGGTTCACCTCTGCTTGTCAAGCCCCCTGGCCGAAAATAAATCCTGCGCTCCCCCGCAAGTCCTTTATTCCCTGCTCCCTATTCCCTATTCCCTGTCTTACCAAGTTTGCCGATCATTTCCACCATTTGGCGCACAATAGTCCCATGATGACGATTCGCGAACTCAGGCAGGCCTCGTTTAGCCCAGCTTCCTCGGCAAGCACGCTGCCTTTTCCAGCTCCGCCAGCCAGTCGCGCCCGGTCCCCTCGGTCCCTATTCTCGGTTTCCCAGTCGCCTGTTCTCGGCGGCTCTTGCACCCTACTCCCCCGTGTTTTCCGGTCCCAGTGCTCAAAAAGGAGTGATTTTTATGCACCTTGAAGCACAAAAATACACTTAACCTCTTTAACATCAATAAATGGTCGAAAAAATCGTCAACAATTTTCAATCGATTTCGGCCAATTTCCTCCATTTTGCGCCTGATTTGCCCCTAAAAACGCCTCAAACCGGCACTTTTGCGACCCCCTTTGCGGGCTTGGCGCGGCTACTGTGAGGGCTGCGAGAACGCTGAGGCGGGAACGTCGGACAGTGGTGTTGACGGGCCCTCCCAGAGCAAGCGCGGAGCGCCCTGGCTGGCGGTGTTCAGGGCTTCAATGTGGATGGAGTGCAATCCGGCGCGGAGGCCCAGGGAGCCGCGGTCGTAGCGAACGGCGTTGCCGGGAGAACCGCAGACTAGCCCGAAGGCGGGGCCGGTCTTGGCCACTTCCAATCCGTCGATAGTGAGCCGCGCGCCATCGCGGTCGAGGAGATGGAAGGTGTAGCCGCCGTCGGCGGGAATGTTGATGAAGCCGTCCCAGACGGTGGCGTGGGGCGTCAGCACGCTGGTCGATTCTGGAACTGGACTGGCCGGAACTGCATTGCCCTGGACCGCATTGCCCGGGACCACACTGTTCGGGACCGCTCCGCCCGGAACTGCACTCGATTGCAAGGGCAGCACCGCCGCAAGATCCGGTGAGATTCCGGTAAATCCCGGCTGAATTGAAGAAAATTCGGGCAATTCGGCCCAAGTCCCGAGATACGCCTTCCAGTTCAAACCCGCATTCGGCTCGGCACCTTGAAGCGAGACGAGTCCTTGCGCATCGTGCCCTGCCACTGCATCGTGCCCGCCCGTTGCTTCCTGGAATCGTCCGACGGCGACAAGACCCTGCGCAGCCCAATCCTGATGGCCGGATTTGTCGGTCACGTGCAGCAACACGCGAAATCGTCCCGCGCCGTTGGATCCGTCAAGCTCAGTCCCGAGCGCATCGGGAAAGCGATGCCGCACGCGGCGCCCTTTGGCTGAGGTGCCATCGCCAAAGAGCCACGTGTATTCGGCGCCGGGCGCTTCCGCAGCGGTGAGCGTCACTTTCTGTCCCGGCGCAAAGACTAGCGGATCGACACTGAAGGCCGCCGCCAGAGCGGGCGCGGGAGCGAATGACGGTTGCGCCGCGCCGGCTGAAACCGAGAGCGGCATCGCGGCGTCTGTGATGACACGCGCCTGGCCGTACTTCACATTGTCGAAGGTCACATCGCTCACATCGCCGATCAAGGTGGACTCGGCGAGCGGCGGCTGATCGAGCGCCCAGATGTTGCGAAAGCTGAATCCGTGCAGGCTGGGCTGCTCCTGCTCCACTTGCGCCAGCGAATACCAATTGTCGAGGAGAAGATTCTCAAAGGTCACGCCGGAATGGTCGCCGCTGGCTCCATTGGCGCCCCAGAAGCCGAGCAGGCCAAAGGTTTGCCCGCATGACCCGATGCCGGCGTGCAAAATGTCGGAGTCGCGCAGGGTGAAGTTGTGCAGGTTATAGATTTTTTGCGGCCATCCCAGGCGGACGACGTTGGAGATGCTGGTGGAGAACTCGGTGTTCTCGACGAGGATGTTGCCGACGTCGGCGCCGGGCCGCGTCAAGGCGGCCTGGGTGTAGCCGTCCCAGTCGCCCAGCGCGGCCAGGTCATCGTCGGAGGCGCGGAAGAAAGAATGATTGACGACGGTGTCGCCGCCGCCCAGCCAGTCCATGCCGTCCTGGTTGGCGTTGCCGGCATCGCCGGCGATCAAGCGCAGATCGTCGAAGCTGAGACCAAAGGAATCCTTCATCTGAATGGACCAGGTACGCGTGCGGATGATGCATGTGAGGCCATCGATCTCAACGTTGTGGGCCTGGTCGGCGACGATGCAATGCCAGTCGGGTTGGTGATACCAGCCGGTGTCGGCATTGGGGTCCTGCGGCCCCTGGTAGACGATCGTTCCTCGGCCCAGCACCTTGACGTTCGAGACCTGCCACAGATTCAGGCTGCCGAAGACAAACGCGCCGGGCTCAAGGTAAATTGTGTCGCCGCTTTTGGGATTGAGACTTTCGTGGTGAATACCCGCAGGCACGATGGTGACATTGGGCCCGGTTGGCGGCGCCGAAGGCGGTGAGCCTGCAAAGAGAAACAACATGCGCGCTTGATTGAGAAAGTCACCAGGCCGCGAGATAGAAAGCTTGGCCGGACCTGAGAGGCGGAAGCGGATGGTTTGCGGCTCGCCTTCAGGGTGCGTGGGGCGCAAGCCGAGCCGCCAGGGTTCAATGTCGACTCCGCTGTCCCAGAAATGCGGGTCGGCCGCGGTGATTGAAATGTTCGCGGGCCCGGTGATATCGAAGCTGACGAAGTCGTAGTTTGAAGCGGCATGGGCAACATCGACGCGCTGATTGTTGACGGTGATGGCGAAGAAACTGTCGCGCATCTCCTCGGGAACGGGCGCGGCCTGAACCTGAGCAACACCGCGGGCAGAGAATGAAAGCGCAAGAACGAGCATCAGCGGCGCACGGAGAGAGGGCAACGAGGTCATCCTTGCAACAAAGTGCGGAACCATCCAATTTAGCACTTTGAATCTTCGTGCAGGAGGACGACGGGCCAGCAGACGTGCATCGGGCAATTTGTGCGGCCCCCATGAACAAATCGTCATCCGGGATCGCGCCAAATGGCCACTTATCTTACGCGCCGGGTCGTTTCCAAATATAATCTTCTCAGGTCCCCCCCTCGCAGCAACGCGCTCGCTATGGCGCGCTGGCGTCGATGCGGACCGGGCACGGGTGCAGCCTCTCGATGAATCAAGAAGAACTGATCCTGGTGACTGGCGCTACGGGCTTTCTGGGCTCTCAACTGGTCCGTGAGCTGTTGCAGCGCCAACCGCACGCGAGGCTCGCGCTTGTTATCCGCCCACGTTCAGGGCAAACGCCGGAGCAGCGCGCGGCGTCGATCGTGGAGCCGGCCGATTCATCGCGCGTGATGACCTATGCCGGCGATGTAAGCGAGCCGAACTGCGGCCTGGACACGTCCCAACTGGAAGAACTGGGGGCGGAGGTGACGCGGGTGATTCACTGCGCGGCAACCGTACGCTTCGACCATTCGCTGGCGGAGGCCCGCCAGATGAATTTGGAAGGCACCCGGAAGATGCTGGACTTCGCCGGGTCCATGCGCTCGCTGAGAAGCTTTTCCTACGTTGGCACCGCGTATGTGGCAGGAGAACGCCAAGGACTGATCCGCGAGGATGAGCTTGATGTGGGCCAGAGTTTCCGCAACACGTACGAACAAACCAAGGCCGAGGCCGAGTTGCTGGTGCGTTCGCGCATGGACAAAACCCCCTGCGTGATTCTGCGTCCAAGCATCATCGTGGGCGATTCGCAGACCGGCGTTACCTCGAGCTTCAAGATGTTGTATTGGCCGCTCAAGATCTACTCGCGGAGATTGTGGCGCACGGTGCCGGGATTTCCCGACGCGGTTCTGGATATTGTGCCTGTCGATTATGTGGCCAAGGCCGTGGCACAACTCGCGTTCGACGACAGGGCGTTGGGCGAAACTGTTCACTTGTGTGCCGGGCCAAGCGGCAGCGCCACCATCGAGCGCGTGGCCAGGCGCGCGGCTGAGTACTTCAAGGTTCGCGAGCCGCGTTATGTCGATCCCAAAATCTTTTTTGCCGCCATCAGACCACTGTTGTCGCTGGTGCTGTGGGGGCGAAAACGGCGGGTGCTGGTTGACGGCGCGGCCTACCGCGATTACTTCACGATGCGCATGCAGTTCGACACCACGAATGCAGAGCGCCTGCTGGGGCCGGTGGGAATCTGCCCGCCGCCGGTAATGGATTATCTCGATCGGCTTCTGCACTACTGCGTGGCCAGCGATTGGGGCCGCAAGGAAGTTCCGGCACAATGAATCTTATTCGCCAAACCCGGCTGGTTCGCGATCGCGGCATCACTGTCGCGAACCTTGTGGATGAGCTGTTGCTGCGGAAAGGCGACTGCGAGATTTCAGTTGATGCGAAGGGAGGGTTCCATCTCTCCGAGCTGCATGCGGCAATTTGCAGGATGGATTCGTTCCTTCGCCGTTCCATCAAGTTGCTCCCCGCTGAGCCGGTCGCCATCTACTGCTCGAACAATAACAACTACTTTCACTGGTTCCTGGCCATCATTCGCGCCGGCGGCATCGCGGTTCCTCTGAACCCGCAGCTTTCTCTGAGCGAAGTAAAGCGCATCATGGCGGAAAGCGGAACCGAGCTGATGATCGCCGACAAAGCGGTGTTCGAGCGCAGCATCCTCGATCGCGGAGCCCTCAATGTCAGGGCGTGGATCCAGGCGGACGATAGCCCCGAAACCATCGACGGCTTTTTGCGTGTGACCGATTGCGGCGCCCCGCTTCCTCCGGCCACCGTCGATCCCGCCGCGACTGTGGCCGTCTTCCACACTTCCGGCACCACTGGATTTCCTAAAGGAGCCGCACTTTCAAGCCGTGCTCTGCTGGGTGCGCGCGCTTCAACGGTGTTTGCCGGACTTTTTCTCGGCCCGAAAGATATTGCTCTGATCGCATTGCCCTGGTCGCACATTATGGCGGTCAGCATTGCGCTTTACGGACTGATGGCTGGAATCCGGGGATGCGTCCTGGATCGCTTCGATGTGGATAACGCCATCGATCTGGTGGAACGATTCGGCGTGACCACTTTTGTGGGAGTTCCCGCCATGCTGGCGAGGGTGATGAACAGCAATCCCCAGCCCAGCCGGTTGGCGAGCCTGCGTGTATGGCTTTCCGCGAGCGACTACCTGCCTTCCGATGTTCGGGCGCGGCTTCGTGAATACGGAGCTCTGGTTCGTCTTCCAGGCGGGCGGCATATTCCGCCGATCATCCTGAATGGCTACGGCATGGTTGAGCTGGGTGGACTGGCCATGATGGGAGTCGACCTATCGATCTTCCCCGGCAACGGCCAATTATGCTTCCCGGTTCCGCCGTTTCGCGTCCGCATTGCCGATGAAAACGGCCGGCGTGTGCGCGCCGGTAAAGCGGGGGAGTGCCAGATTCGCAGGCGCGGGATTGCGCCGCATTACTGGAAAGACAAGGACGCCAGCATCGGCCTTTTGACGAGCGATGGGTGGCTGCGCACTGGCGATCTTGCAACGCGCAATCACTTTGGCATGATCCGCATCGTCGGACGCATCAAGGACGTCATTAAGTCCGGCGGTTATTCGGTTTATGTTCGGGAGCTGGAAGAAACGATTCTGGCACATCCCGCAGTGGCCCGGGTTATTGCCTTCGGCCTGCCCCATAAGGAAAAAGGCGAGATTCCGGCTGCGGCAGTTGAATTGCAGCCGGGCGCGCCCGCAGTTGAAAACGACCTGCTGGACTGGTGCCACAGTCATCTGGCCGCCTACAAGGCGCCGCGGCGCATCTGGATTCTCGATCCCGGAGGCCTGCCCCAGAACCACAACGGCAAGTTTCTCAGGCGAGTCTTGCGCGAGCGGTTCTCAGAAAAGATCGCCTAGCAGGCTGCGGAAAAAGTCACCAAAGCTGAGAAGCGAATCCGTCGGCGGCTAAAGCCGCTCTCATTTTGTGGCGCTTGCGGCACGACTGAAGTCGTGCCCTGACACTTCGTGCTTCTCCGAAACAGTTTTTCCGCAGCCCGCTAAAGCGCTTCCTCACAATTTCGCCGAATGAGCGTGAGCGGGACAACACAACCGGACCGCATAGACATGTCCATTTGCAAAAATGCCTCGAATCGGGGTTGCAAAAGGCCGCACTTACGAAGAGCAACCGCAGATCCTTCGACTGCGCAGGTGCAAAGAAGCGCACCTGGTTCGCTCAGGATGACAAGTCCATCTATTCTTCAGGTTTCGTGCAGGTCAACACAGTCTAGTCGTGGCGAAGCGCATCGACCGGCGATAGCTTCCCGGCGCGCCAGGCTGGAACAGCGCCGGCGATTAATCCCGCGATGAGCGCGATGACCATCGCCTGCGCGATGAGCGGCCATTCGAGAGTATCGGAGACGAAGGTTGCAGTCTGTGGCAGGCTGGCAAGAATTCGCAGAGATCCCCATCCCAGCAGGAGCCCGAACAGGCCGCCGCCCAGGCCGAGAATAGCCGCCTCAAACTCAATCAGCAGCAGGATCTGCGTCCTCTTCCACCCCATCGATCGGAGGGTGCCGATCTCCTGCGTGCGCTCGAAGACGCTCATCACCATGGTGTTGGCAATCCCCAGAATGCCGATCACGAGCGCGAGCGACGATGTGCCCCAGGCGGAAGCCTGCGCCAGCCTGACAAACTGGTTGTCGCTGGCGCGCTCCGCCGCGGGAATCGCTTTCAGTCCGGGAAGAGCGGTCTCAATCTCGGCCTGCGCGCGCTTCACGTAGTGGTCCCATGGCTCGCCTGGCGGAGCCGGCCGCAGGCGCACATCGATTGTCGACACCTTGCCTTGCACGCTGCTCAGTTGCTGCAATTGGTCGAGCGGCATGATCACCGCGTCGGCTTCCAGCGCCGACCCGCCGTGGTAAACGCCGGTTATGGTGAAGGGCGACCCCTCGATCTCGAGAGCGTCGCCTGGTTCTTTCTTCAGTCCCTGGGCGAGAACATCGCCCAGCATCACCTCAGCCTGGCCGTCGCGAAAACGCCTTCCTTTGAGAATCTGCAACGAGTCGAGCTGGTATCCGCTCGCCAGCCAGCCGTAAACCAGTGCATTCTCATCGGAGGTCAAATCCATTTCATTAATGATGGCGGGCGCAGCTTGAGCCACCACCGGAATCTTTACCAGCTTGCCGGTAACGGATTGATCCAGGGAGGTGTTCAGAAAAGTTCCGCGAATCACCGCAATGTCGGTGCGGCTGCTGGAGTAGATTTTGATCCATTGCTGTTCGAACGATCGGGAGAAGCCGACAAGGCCTACAAACGCGCCCACCGCCATGCTGATTCCGCCCAGGGTCAGCAAAGTCCGGAGCCTGCGGCGACGCAGATTCTTCCAAACAAATTTGGTAAACGAGAGTGAGCTGGCCATGAAGCCGGACCTGATCCTTTGATGCGAGACGAATGAAGAACGAACGTCCAGCTAGCGGAGCAACGTTCACTACGCCCATCAAAAAGAATAGGGGTTCAAAGCCACTCTTGCAAAGTGCCGAGGATGGCTCTCAAATGCCTTCGCCCATGGTGACGTATACCCGCATGCGCTCCAACTCCACGCGATACGCTGTGCGCTCGGCCTCTTCGGCGGCAAAGGGATCGGGTGGGCAAGGCTCGGCGCCCAAGCGGGCCTCAAGCAGCTCCACTCGTGCAGAGAGCGCAATGAGCGCATCGGAAAGTGGGTCCTTGATATCGTGCGGATCGGTGAGCAGCACGCGCTCGCCATTGTGGTAGACGATATGAGCCGGAACGCCGACGACGGTGGAGTTCGGCGGGACATCGGAGAGGACGACAGAACCCGCTCCGACGCGCGAGTTTTCGCCGACCGTCAGGTCGCCCAGGATGTTGGCGTTATTGCCGATGAAAACGCGATCGCAGATCGTCGGATGGCGCTTGCCGTGGCCCTTGCCGGTGCCGCCCAGGGTTACTCCCTGGTACATGGTTACATCGCTGCCTACGATGGCTGTTTCGCCGATTACCACTCCCATGGCGTGGTCGATAAACAAGCGCTGACCAATGAGAGCCGCGGGATGAATGTCGACGCCGGTATAAAAACGGGCGACCTGCGAGACGACTCGCGCGAGCAGCCGCAAATGCCGACGCCAAAGCCAATGCGAGACACGGTGAATCCAAACTGCCCACAGCCCGGGATAGCAGAGCACGACCTCAAGGCGAGTGCGCGCAGCCGGATCGCGCTCCATGATGGAGTCGATCTCATCGCGCATTCGGGAGAACAGGGACATAGAGAACAAGGGAACGAGGGAACAAGGGAACAAGAAAACAAGAAACCGACATCAAGCCATCAGGCGGCTGGCGTCCTTGGTCCCTTGTTCCCTCGTTCCCTTGTTCCCTGCCTTTCTTACGCCGTCACCGCAATGGGCTCAGGCTGCAAGGCCAGAGCCTGCTGGCGCAGTGGTTCAAAAAGAATGCTGCTGAGATAGCGCTCGCCAAAGTCCGGCAATACAACCACGATCAACTTGCCGGCATTCTCGGGCCGTGCGGCCACTTTCAATGCCGCCGCGGCGGCAGCGCCGGAGCTGATTCCGACAAAGAGCCCCTCTTCCTTGGCCAGCCGGCGCGCCATCTCCACTGACTCATCGTTGGTCACCTGGACCACTTCGTCGATGAGCTTGGTGTCAAGAATGCTGGGGATAAACCCAGCGCCCAGGCCCTGAATTTTGTGTGGGCCAGGCTTGCCACCGGAAAGCACCGGGCTGTCGGTGGGTTCGATGGCGATGGCTTTGAACGACGGCTTCTTGGGCTTGATGTAGTTGGCCACGCCCGTGATGGTGCCGCCGGTGCCGACGCCGGAGATGAGAATGTCAACCTTGCCGTCGGTATCGTCCCAAATTTCTGGGCCGGTGGTCTTGAGGTGAATGGCCGGATTGGCCGGATTGTCGAATTGCTGAAGGATGTAGCCATTGGGCGTCTTCTCCAGGATTTCGTTGGCCTTGGCAATTGCGCCCTTCATGCCGTTGGGGCCGGGCGTGAGCACGATCTCGGCCCCATAGGCAAGCAGCGTAACGCGGCGCTCAAGGCTCATGGTTTCAGGCATGGTGAGGATGATTCTGTAGCCCTTGACCGCGGCCACGAACGCCAGCGCAATGCCGGTATTGCCGCTGGTCGCTTCAATCAAAGTTGTCTTCCCAGGCGAAATCTTGCCGGCCTTCTCGGCGTCGTCGATCATGGCGAAGCCGATGCGGTCCTTGACGCTCGATGCGGGGTTCTGGCTTTCCAGCTTGGCGACAACGGTAGCGGGCAATCCCGCTGCCACACGGTTCAGCCGCACCAGGGGAGTGCGGCCAATGATTTCAGTAACATTCGCGGCAATGCGCGCCATAATGATCTCCTTTTTCCGGGGCTATGCACCCGGATTGCTCGTGGAAATGACTCTTGGGGAACGGTGCAGCTTGTCAGGAGGGAAAAATCGCGCGCCATCAAGCGCACTTCGGCATCGGAGCTGGCACCAGGACGGTGTTAGCGACATCGATGCATATACATAGCCTAGACCCAACGCGCCCGGTATGGCAAGAGCCATTGTTCCCAGTCGGCGGCACGGGGAACGCACGGGCGCTTGGTTATTCCCCGATCAATTTGCAGGAGATCGGGATGCTCTGGCCCTGAACCGCCGCGAGCGACCCTTGATAAATCCCGCAATCGAGCAGATTGTTGGGCGAGGATTTGCGGCCAGAATAAACGTTGATGAGGAGCTGCGGACCGCTGCTGTCGACCCACTTGATCATGGCCGGGGTGGGCTTGACCCCGTCGAAGGCAGCGACTGCCCCTGGAGCGATTTCCCGGTCGACCTCACCAAGCCCGAGCTCTCCCATTCGGTCGACATATTGCTTTGGCGTGCCTGGAATTGGGGATGCCGTCAGGTAGCCTGCGACAATCACGGTCTCTTTCCCCGCGACGAGCGTGTCCATCGCCTTCTGAGAATACGAAATGGTGACGGTGAAGCTGTACGATGCGGCGGGAATTACAGGTTTCGCCGGCGGCTGCTGCGCGGAGACTGGGCTGAGATCCGCCAGGCCCGCGATGGAGATCAGCAGGACCAGAATCGCCGGGACGGAGAAAAGCACGCGCCTTGGCATGGATGCAATCGTACCGCAACCAAGCCGGTTTGAAATGGAGCATACTCCAGACCCGACCATCAATTATCCCCATCGGGATGGTCGACTGCTCCGTTGCTCATAGCCCATGCAACGAAGCCGGGCGGCGCATTCCTCAGTGCCGCGATATTGGCCCCCTTCAGGCTCTTGATGTGCTGCCACACGGCGTCCTTCAGATCCGCCTGGCTCAGGTCCGAGTCGTCTAGAGAGGCGCCTGAAAGGTCCGCCTCAACCAGGCTGGCGCCAGTCAGGTCGCTATCGCGAAGATCCGCCTGGATAAATCTCGCAAGATCGAGGCGCGCATTTCGCAGGTTCGCCGAATTGAGATTGGAGACGGTGAAATCGACCGAGGTGAAGTTGCTATTGCGCAGATCGGTTGCGCTGAAATCAGAGCGCATCAGATTTGCGCCATGCAGGTCGAGGCCCTGAAGAAATGCGGAAGATACATCGACTCCAACCAGTGGCACCTTATCCGCATTCAGTTCCTGCAACGCCTCAATTCTTCCGCCGCTGCCTCCCTTGCCCTGCGCCGTGTTAATCACCTGCCATGCCTGGTAATGGCGCTGCTTGATCCGGTCGCCCGACTCGGAAAAGTAAAAAATGACAGCTACGAGGACCGAAAACGTGCCCAAATATTCAAGAACCTCAAGAAACGACCAGTTGCTCAACAGGAATGCGAGCCATTCCCCGCTCCATTCAATGGCGACGAAAGGAGTCGCCCACCTCCATTTCGCGGCGACGCCCTGTTTCCTGAGCTTCCAGGTTTCAGGCCGCACTCTGGGCTGGTGCAGGATCATCGCAGTTTCCTTCTCTGTCAGCCTGTGTTTCGCAGTCCGGCAGAGATGCCGTTGATGGTTGCGGCGATGGCGCGGTTCACGTCGGGAGTGTCTTCGCCGGAGCGCTTGCGGCGCAGCATGTCGACCTGGATGAGGTGCATGGGATCGACGTAAGGATTGCGCAGCTTGATGGAATGAGCCAGAACTTGATTCGACTGCAGCAGCTCTTTCTGCTTTGTGATCGCGAGGACCGCGCGAACCGTGCGATGGAACTCGGCCTCGAACATATCGTAGATACGCTCGCGCAGTTTCTCATCCTTTACCAGCGTGGAATATAGCCGCGCGGTGCCCAGGTCGGCTTTTCCCAGCGCCATCTCGACGTTGCGGAGCAAATCGATGAAAAGCGGAAACTCCTTGGCCATGATCTGCAAACGTTCAAGTGCGCCGGGCCGCGCGAGAAACTCGTCAATGGCGAAGCCCACGCCAAACCACGCAGGCACCAGCAGGCGCGATTGCGTCCAGCCGAAAACCCACGGGATGGCGCGCAGATCGGAGAGTTTGGGCGAATCGCTGCGGCGCGCCGGACGCGAACCGATCTTCGCGTTCTCCAGTTCGCCCACCGGCGTGCTCTCTTCGAAGTACACCATCACGCCGGGGTCTTCGAGTATGTGCTTGCGGTACGAGTCATAGGCCAGGCTCGAAAGCTCATCGAGCGCGGCCTCCCACTCCGGCTTGAGTATGCCGGTGAAGTGGCCTTCGGGGTCGCGCGCGTTGGGGCGCGCCAAGGCATCGAGCGATGCGGCGATCATCAGCTCAAGATTGCGCTCAGCCAGAACTTCGTCGGCATATTTGAAGTTGAGTACCTCGCCCTGCTCGGTGATGCGCAACTGTCCATCGAAAGAGTCGAAAGGCTGGGCGAAGATGGCGCGATGCGTCGGTCCTCCGCCCCGGCCGACTGTGCCGCCGCGGCCATGGAAGATGCGCAGCTTGATGCCCGCCTCGCGCGCCACCACATGCAGATCGCGATGGGCGCGAAAAATCTCCCACGTCGATGTGATCATGCCGCCATCCTTGTTGGAGTCGGAGTAGCCGAGCATAATCTCCTGCCAGTTGCCCCACGACTCGAGCAGACGGCGGTAGTCAGCGCGACTCCATAGCTCGCGGCAAATCGCCGGCGCGTTGCGCAGGTCTTCGATCGACTCAAAAAGCGGCACAGGCATCAAGCCGGGATCGCGGCCCGCGTCGAGTGTCGCTTGAGGGCCCGCGCCCTCGACCGCTACGCCGCCCAGGCGCGCAAGGCGGATCACGGCCAGCACATCCTCGACGGAAGAGGCTCCGCTGATTACATATTGGCGAACTGCCTCCGGCGAACAGCCCGCCTTGACTTCGGCCACCACGCGGAAGGTCTCGAGCACACTCGCGGTCTCTTTCGAAAGGCCGCTCTGCAGCGCCGGCGCGATGGTGTCGCTGATGGCCTCGCGTAGCGCCGAGGCATGAACGCGCGCATGCTGGCGGATGTCGAGCGTGTGCAAATGCAGGCCGAAGGTACGCACTTGCAAGATGAGCGGATCGATGAGCGTGCGCGCGATGCGGATGCCTTCATGTTCGGCCAGAGATGCACGCAGAGTTTCGAGATCGTCGATGAAATCCTGCACCGAACAGTAGGGTGGCAACGCCTGGATGAGCTTGTCGTGACTGCGTGCCAACGTAAAGGGCATCACTGGCAACCCTCCGCCGGCGCCCATTCCATCGCTCGTCCGCTCCAGCGTGCGCTCGATGCGCGCCTTGAGGCAGATCACGAAGCGGCGGTAATACTCGAATTCATATTGCGAGCCGAAGACCTGCGCCTCCGGCGTATGAACCTGCGCTACATACGCGCGCAGACGATCGAGCAATGCGTCGCTGACCGGCCGCTGCTGCGCGCTCGTGGTGAGCAGATCGATGATCGCGTCGAGTTGATGCTGGTAGTGAAGCAGCAAATGTCCGCGCGCAAGCTGCAAGGCCGCGCGCGTGACCTCGGGCGTGACAAATGGGTTGCCATCGCGGTCGCCGCCAATCCAGGAGCCAAATCGCAAAACCATCGGCAGCTCGAGCGGCTCGATCTCAAGATCGTATGCCGACTTCAAGGCCGCGGAAATTTCACGATAAAGCTCGGGCAGCGTCTCAAAGATGGAGACGTCGTAATAGTCGAGGCCCATCTTGACCTCGTCGTAGACCGTTGGCCGCCGCGATCGTACTTCATCGGTTTGCCAGAGGCCGGTGATTTCGGCCAGCACTAACTCCTCGAGCCTCGACATATCCTGCGCGGGAAGCGGAATGCGATCGAGCGCCTCAAGAAACTCGCCGATGCGCCGGCGCTTGAACATGACGGTGCGCCGCGCCGCCTCGGTGGGGTGCGCAGTAAATACGGGCACAATCAGCACGCGGCGCAGCCAGTTCAACGCCTCTTCGGCGTTGATTCCCACGCGGCGCATTTCACTGAGCGTGCCGGCGAGCGAACCGCGCTGCCGGCCGGCCTGACCGCTCAGCCGCAGTGCCACGCGGCGACGCTTGCGATGATTGGTTTCAGCCAGATTGATGAGCTCGAAGTAAAACGCGAAGGCGCGCGTGAGCAGAACGGCGCGCTCCACGGGCATTGAATGCACCAGGGCCATGGCGGCGGAGTCCTGGCGCTCGGCCTCCTCGGATTTGCCGTGCGCGTCGGCGTCGCGGCGCCGGATGGTTCCCTGCCGCAGCGCTTCAACCTGCGTGAAGAGCTCCTCGCCGGCTTGCTCGCGCAGCACCACGCCCAGCAGCGTGCCCAGGGAACGGACGTCGCGGCGCAGGGGCGCCTCCTTCAGGTCGCCGGTTTGCGCCTCAAGCTCGGCCAGCCGCTGGGCCCAGCTCTCGGGATTCCATAAAAGAGCCATCGTAATTCGATTATGCACGACGGATACAGGCCCGCTGGAAGATTGCGCTTCCTCCAAATTGATCCTATGGCGCACAATGGCTCCATGCCATTTGCCGGTCGCATCTTTCCCCTTGCCGTTTCCTGCCTTGTATCTGCTGCCACAATGTCATCTGTGTATGGTCAGAACACCAGCGCGCCGTCTGCCGCACCGGCTGCTTCGCGACCCGTGCGGCCGCCGATGCCCACGCGCGATCCGCACACGCCAGGGTATGTCACGGCAACTAAGCTGCCAGACGGCGCTGTTCCCGATCCGAGCCAGAACGGCAACTTCATCATCGGTCCGACTCATTCCCCCGCGCCCGAGCTCGCCGATCCAGATCGCGCGCTCGACGGTACGGTTGTCGAATTCACGATGAACTCCGATGAGAGCAAGTATTTTCCCGGAATCGCCCGTAGCGGCGACTCCCTCCCGACGCCCGACCCGGCGAATCCAGCTCGGGTTCTCGGTGTAAAGACTCATCCGGCGCCCTATGTTCGCAAGGTTGCCGTTTATGTGCCGAAAGGTTACGTCCCCGGCAGCGAAGCGCCCTTCATGGTGGGCGCCGACGGACCGGATCTGCGTCTCTTCGCAGCACTCGACGAACTGATTGCCGAGCATAAGCTGCCGCCCATCGTGGCCGTCTCCATCGGTAATGGAGGGGGCGACGCACAAGGCAGCGAGCGCGGCCTCGAATATGACACCATGTCTGACCGCTACGCTGAGTTTGTCGAGCACGAAGTCTTGCCGGCGGTCGAAAGCCACGCCCATGTGCAACTCACCCACGATCCCGACGGGCGCGCCACCATGGGCGCGAGCTCCGGCGGCTCCTGCGCGCTTATCATGGCGTGGTTCCACCCCGAGTGGTATCACCGTGTGCTGGTTTACTCAGGCACATTTGTCAACCAGCAGTGGCCATGGAACTCGCGCTCGCCTCACGGCGCCTGGCAGTTCCACGAGCGGCTCATCCCGCAGAGCAGGCGTAAGCCTCTGCGGTTGTGGCTGGAAGTAGGCGACCGGGACCTCTTCAACCCCAATGTGATGCGCGACAACATGCACGACTGGGTACTGGCCAATGAGCGCATGGCCGAAGTGCTCGCCGCAAAGCATTATCCGTACCAATTCATCTTTGCCCGTAATGCAGGTCATGTAGACCGCGGTGTGCAGCAACAAACGCTGCCCGAAGCCCTGGAGTACATTTGGCAAGGCTACGGACCCCGATGACCCAGCAAAATTGAAGAGTGAGAATCGCCCAGCTCTCGGGATTCCATAAGAGAGCCATCGCGATTCGATTATGCACGACGACGACGCGCCGTCCTGAACCTGATCATGGCCGGGCGAGCCAACTGATCAGCCCGCGCCAATGAGTTTTAGGTAATTTGGCTCGTCGGCTATCGTTTGATAGCGGAAGCCTCTCACGATCCCGCGGCCTTTCAGGAAAAACACGCCCGGCATTTGATGCGCGTCTTCCTTGAACGTCCCGATTCCATACTTGGGCAGCGCGCCTGAGAACCAGCCTCTCCAGACCGCCGGACTCAATAAATGCAAGAATGGGTTCTTTCGCGAAAGCGCAAACGCGGGATGCCGATACAGTGACGCGTCAGGATTGCTGACACGCTCCACGTCCGAGAGCCGGTAGTAATCAAAATATGGCCTGGCACGCTCCGGCGAACCGAGATGCACGAAGATCGGAGTTGTCCCCTTGGACTCAATCTGCTCGCGAATGCGGGAAACCTGATCGAGAGCCTGCCGGCAAAAAGCGCAGCCAAAGTGGCGAAGAAAAATGAGCAGGACGGCGGACTCGTCGACGATTTCGAGCAGCGAGCGGCCACTCTCGGTATGGAATTCACCGAGGGCTGCGACAAGCTCACGTTGCTCCGCGGGATGCGTTGTTTCTGACTGCATCGGACGATTCCAACATAGTTTCGGCGCAAACGGCAAACTCTCGACAACGCCCATTCCATCTTGGAGGATGTACAAACATCGGTCCTCTGGGACTCTCCGGTGCGATTTCGAAACTCAGGCTTCTTCCAATTGCGCCATCAGCTCTTCCCACTCCGCGGTCAGCGCGGACAACTGCCTGCGAAGCTCCTCTGCGAGCGCGGTCAGTCGCGCAGTTTCCGCAGCGGAGACGTAGACGCCCAATTCCTCATCGGTGTGCGCAATGGCGCTTTCAATGCGGGGGATCTCTTCTTCGAGGAATCTGCAGCGGTCCCGCAATTGCTTCTGCTTGATGGGATTCAGGCGACGGGTTTGCTTCTTCGGCGCGGCGTCGTCTGGGCCATCGTAGCCGCCTTCGATGAGAACCGTGTTGCTCGACCCAGGCCGATCTGGTTGCGACGAAAATGCAGGTCCTTCGACGTGCGCGGAACCGCCGCCACGCGTCGGCTCCGCCCTGCGCTCAGGATGACCTAGTGAGGGAATGATGCTGGTGGATGCGGCGCCAGCAGCTAGCGCGGCTTTCCGTCGCAGATAGTCTTCGTAATTGCCTTCATATGGCGTTACCGAGCCGCCTTCGATTTCGATGACGCGCGTAGCCAGACGATCGATGAAGTAGCGATCGTGCGAAACGAAGACCACCGTGCCGCTGTAGCTCGCCAGTGCTTCCAACAGCACATCCTTGGCGCGCATGTCCAGGTGGTTGGTGGGCTCGTCAAGAAGCAGGAAATTCGCGGGTGAAACGAGTATCCGCGCCAACGCGTAGCGATTGCGCTCGCCGCCCGAGAGCACGCCCAGCGGCTTGAAAACATCGTCACCGGAAAAGAGAAAACAGCCGAGCAGCGAGCGAAGCTGAACTTCCGGGATGCGAACGGCTGAGCGATTGATGTCATCGAGCATGCGCACTTCCGGGTCGAGCACTTTGTACTGATCCTGCGCAAAGTATTCGGCGATGACGTTATGGCCCAGGCGAATCGATCCCGCGGTCGACGTCTCCTCGCCTGTGAGCAATTTGATCAGCGTGGATTTGCCGGCTCCGTTCACTCCCACGAGGGCCACGCGATCGCCACGATCGATTGTGAATCGCGCGCCGCTGAAGACCTGCTTCGGCCCGTAGCTCTTCGCCAGCCCTTCCGCTTCGGCCACGAGGCGGCCCGAGGGCGGCGGCTGAGGAAACTTGAAGTGAATGACCGGCTCTTCTTCGGGCACTTCGATGCGCTCGATCTTTTCTAGCTCCTTGATGCGCGACTGCACCTGCTTGGCCTTCGTTGCCTGATACCTGAACCGATTAATGAAGGCCTCAAGATGCTCGACGCGTTCCTTCTGGTTGCGAAAGGAGGCCATGAGCTGTTCGCGCCGCTCGTCCTTCTGTGCGAGGTATTTTGTGTAGTTTCCCTGATAGATGGTCAGGCGCTTGTTCCAGATTTCGACTGTGCGGTCGATGGTCACGTCAAGAAAATAGCGGTCGTGCGAGATGAGAATGTAGCCGAAGGGATAATTCCGGAGGTAATCCTCGAGCCAATTGCGGGTTTCAAGGTCCAAATGATTTGTGGGCTCGTCCAAAAGCAGGAGATTGGGCTTGGCCAGCAGCAGCTTGGCCAGCGCGATGCGCATCTGCCAACCGCCGCTGAACTCATCCGTCTGGCGCGCCCAATCCTCTTTGCCGAATCCGAGTCCAGTGAGCACGCCGCCCACCTGCGCATCGAGTGCGTAGCCATCGAGCGAGTGAAAACGATCCTGCAGCAGTGAGTATCTCTCGGCGGCAGACTGGTACTCCGCACCCTCGTGGTCAAGTTCCGCCAACTGCCCGGCCAGCCGCTCGATCTCCCGCTCCATCTCGTGGAGCTCGTCGAAAACCGTCAGGCACTCCTCGAAGACCGTGCGCCCCGCCAGCTCCAGGCCCTCCTGGGGCAGGTAGCCGACACTCATGCCGCGCGTTTCCTCGAGTGCGCCGTAGTCCAGGGTTTCCAGCCCAGCCAGGACCTTCATCAGCGTGGATTTGCCGGTGCCGTTGGCGCCGACCAGCGCGGTTTTCTCCTGGTTTCGGATGAGCCAGTTGGCTTCAAGGAATAAGACCCGCGGGCCGAACCGCTTGCCGGCATTTTGCAGCGAGAGCATGAGAGTCTATTTTCGCAGAGCGTGGCCGCGCAATTCACTCTTGGCCCTCAAGTCGGCTATGATCGATGGTCGGACGCGCGGATCGCTCGTGCAACGGGGTCTGCTGGGAGAAGAGATGACAACAAATCTGACTGAGCGGCGCAAGTTCTTGAAGCAAGCCAGCCTGCTGGGCTCGGCGGCCATGATGGCCGGGCTGCCAGAGAGCGCGATGGCATTCGGCGGCGGGGCAGTGCGCATCGTTGAAGACGCGGTTGTGCCCTCGCAAACTGATGAAGCCCCTAAATATCACATCAAGTTTGCCGTGTGCGGAATGAGCCACGACCACGTTTACGGCATGATCGGCGCTGTCCAGCGCGGGGGCGGCGAATTGGTGGCGGCGTGGGGCGGCGAGGACGACAAGCTGGCGAAATTTCGCACCCGCTATCCCGATGTGAAGATGGCCGCCACGCAGGACGAAATTCTCGACGATCCTTCAGTGCAGCTCGTGCTGACTTCGCAAATCGCCAGTGAACGCGCTGGAATTGCCGTGCGCGCCATGAAGCGCGGCAAAGACGTTCTCTCAGACAAGCCCGGGCTCACGACGCTTGAGCAACTGGCCGAGGTGCGCAAGACCATCGCAGAGACAAAGCGCATTTACGCCATCATGTACAGCGAACTGCTCGAAGTAAAGGCCGCGGTCTATGCGGGCGAGCTCGTGCGCCAGGGTGCAATCGGCAAAGTGATCCAGACCATCAACATTGCTCCGCACCAGATTTCCCAGGGCGGAAACGGCGATGCAGGCGGCGCAAATCCGCGGCCGGATTGGTTCTGGAACCCCGATCAGTACGGCGGAATTCTGTGCGACATCGGCTCGCACCAGGTGGATCAGTTCCTGTTCTACACCGGCTGCACCGAGGCGGAAGTTGTAGAGTCACAGATCGCCAACATTCGCCATCCCCAGCATCCGCGCTTTCAGGACTTTGGCGACATGGTTCTGCGTGGCAACCGCGGCTTCGGTTATGTGCGCCTCGACTGGTTCACGCCCGATGGGCTGGGAACATGGGGCGACGGACGCCTCTTCATTCTGGGCACCGATGGCTACATGGAAGTGCGCAAATATACCAACGTCGGCGCCAGCCACCAGGGCAACAATCTGTTTGTCGTCGATAGCAAGCAGGCACGATACATCGACTGCAACGCCATGCACTTGCCCTTCGGACCACAATTTGTGTCCGACATTGTGAACCGTACGCATACGGCGCAAAACCCTGACGAAGCGTTGCTCGCGGCCGAGCTGGTGCTCAAAGCGCAATTGAACGCGAAATTCGTGACGATAGAAGGCTGAGGCTCACACCGGCCACTGCCTGCTCAAGCGCTGATACCCACACACTGGGATCTTGCGCCTCGGTTTGCCCTCGCCGATTGGCGCAGTGGGCGAGCATAAGGCCCGTTGAGGAGATGGACCGAAATATCTCGCCTGTACTCCTCTCTTACGGCGATTGATGGCATCTCAATCGATAGAAAGCAGAGGGTTACTATGAAGGCAGCTACGGTCGTCGGAATTCTTTTGATTTTGCTCGCAGTGATCGGCTTTGCCGTTGGGGGAATCAGCTTTACCCACGAGAAAAAGGATGTGGACGTGGGCCCGTTGCAACTGTCGCACAAGGTTACGAACACTCTCCCGATTTCGCCGATTCTGAGCACGATTTCGCTGTTCGCCGGGCTCGGCCTGGTCGTTGTGGGCGTCCGAGGCAGGTGAGCGGATGGCTTCTCGGCCGCCGAGCTGACATTTAGGAGAAATTCCCGCTCACTTGCCCGTGTATTCCTGGAACAGGTCGGGAAACTCCTTGCGCAGGGTCTCGATTTTGGGCCTGTCGCAGACTTGAATGTACGGATTGTCGGGATGATGCAGAGCGTAGTCCTGGTGGTAGGACTCGGCGTCGTAAAAGCCCTTGAGGGGCACAACCTGGGTCACAATCGGTTTCTTGAAGGCTCTCGCTGCGTCGAGCTGCGCGATATACTCGGTGCCGATCTTCCGCTGTTCTTCATTGGTATAGAAGATGGCGGAACGGTATGAGGTTCCCACGTCTGGGCCTTGGCGATTCAACTGCGTGGGGTCGTGGACCGAGAAGAAGATCTGCAAAAGCTTTCCGTACGTGATCCTTGACGGGTCATAGACAACTTTTACCGATTCAGCATGGCCGGTGGTTTCCGTTGTGACCTGGTCGTAGGTAGCTGTTTCCGCTGAACCGCCCGCATATCCCGCGGTCGTCGCCACGACGCCTTTCACTCGCTCGAAGACCGCCTGCGTTCCCCAGAAACAACCGCCCGCAAAAACGGCCGTCTCTCTACCGGACTGTTGTGCAAGAGGCGCGTCGTCATTGGGAGCCGGTACAGCGACTCGGGTCTCGGCATGTATCCCGCGGCCTACTCCAATCGCCGCCATCAGAACGAAAAGGCCCACGACCAAAAGGGCGAGGTAAAACCAATAAGAACGAAACATCAGTCCTCCAGAGTCCCGTTACGCATTCTTTGAGACGCGCGAAGCAGCCTCGTGGTTACAAATAACCGGCATGCGGCCTCGGCCCTCGGCTCCGCGGCGCGGCGGGGAATCGACCGGCTTTTCGAGTATACGGGCGGGATTGGTGTTCGAGCATCCCTTTGGACCATTACAATTCAAACGAATCGAAGCTGAAACTGGAGACCGGAGACATGCCCCCGAAGACGATGACAGTTGCGGGAATCATGAGCGGCACGTCGGCCGACGGGATCGATGTGGCGTTGGTGCGGATTGCGCCGCAGAAGCAGCGCGTGAAGTTCACCCTTCTGGCTCATGAGAGCTTTGCCTTCCCCGGTGTTCTGCGGCGCGCGGTGCTCAAGGCAATGAACGCGGCAGCGACTTCGACGGCGGAGTTGGCACGCCTCCACTGGCGCCTGGGACTGGCCTACGCAGACGCGGTAAAGGCGACACTTGAACGCCATGCGATCCAACTCGATCTGATTGGCTGTCATGGGCAGACTCTCTATCACCAGCCGCGGGCCGAGGACTATGCAGGCCGTCGTTTCGCGTGCACATGGCAACTGGGTGAAGCGGCGGCAATTGCCGCAGCGGCTGGAGTTCCGGTGGTCTCGAACTTTCGCCCCGCGGACATGATCGCCGGTGGCCAGGGTGCGCCGCTGGTCCCGCTGCTGGATTACATGCTTTTCGCGAGCCTGAAACGTGGCAGGGTATTGCAGAACATCGGCGGCATCGCCAACTTGACTGCGATTCCGGCGGCCGCCAGTGCAGATCAAGTGATGGCCTTCGATTCAGGACCGGGGAACATGGTCATCGATGCGCTGGCGCAGAAGCTTTTCGGCAGGCGGTTCGATCCCAACGGGCGATTTGCCGCGCGGGGTACCGTGCTCGAGCCGGTGCTAAAGAAGGCGCTTGGCAATCCGTATTTCAAGCTCAAACCTCCGCGCACGGCAGGCCGCGAACAATTTGGGCGCGAGTACGCGGCAAGTTTTCTCACCGACTGCAAACAGAACAGCAAGCGGCCCGAGGATGCGCTGGCGACGGCGACCGCGCTGACGGCCGAAACGATCGCGCATAGCTACAAAACGCTGGTTCGCCGACACATGGGGAGTGCCGGCGTGGATTTCATCGTCTCCGGCGGCGGAGCCAGGAACAAAACGCTGATGGCGATGCTTGCCGAAAGGCTTGAGCCCATGGGTTGCAGGTTGGCGGCAAGCGGGGATTTCGGCGTGCCCGTGGAGGCCAAAGAGGCGATGGCATTTGCGCTCCTTGCCTGGGAAACATGGCATCGGATGCCGGGCAATGTACCGAAAGCCACTGGCGCAAAGCGGCCCGCAGTTCTTGGGCAAGTGACTTACCCGTAGCTTGAAAGTGACGGATATTTGCCGGCTCGAGTGGGCGGGCGGTCGCGCGTCTTTTGTGCGCAAACCTCTGAGAGTTCGGCGCCGCCGAAGCGGGCCAGATGACATGCCATCGGAGTAGATCACTCGACCGGGCCGGAGTCGAGTTAGCGGATTATTTAATCCGCAGGGCGCAGAGAGAGCCAGTAGAACCGGCGCCAGCAGGACTTGCAGCGGACGGGGTGCAGAAAGAACAAACTGAGCAGGCCATCATATGGGCGCAATTCGGCGGGTTTGAAATCAATGCCGGTGCAGCGGGGGCAACGGCGCATCCAAAGGACACGCGGAAGCCAACTCGGCCAAGTCATGGTTTCTACGTTCATCTCGATCCTCCCGTCATGCGACGATCATTCCGGACTTCACAGCCCCGATCCAGTTCCGGCGCTGGAATTGGCGTCGAGCCACGCGAGCAGGCAGCTTATCTTTGCGGTGGCGAGGGCAATGCTGGAATCTGCTGCTCCGTAATAAACGTTGATGGTGTCGCCATCGGCGGCAATGGTTTGGCCGCAAGGGAAGACGACGTCATGCACGTCTCCGACGCGCTCATAGGGAGCTTCGGGACCAAAGATCCAAGAGTCTCCGCGTTGCAGGCAGATCTCAGGTTGGTTGAGGTCAAAAAGAGCGAGGCCCAGGCGATAGATGCTCCCCGATGCCGTGACCCGCACGCCGTGGTAGATCACGAGCCAGCCTTTGGGCGTTTCAATGGGCGGCGAACAAAGGCCAATTTTGTTTGCATCCCACCACCCGCCGCGCCGAGCCTGGAGCATGATTTTATGGCTTCCCCAGTGGCGCAGATCCGGGAGAGTACGAGATCCACATATGCGCGCCGGTGGTGGTCATGGGGCGATGGATCATGGCCCAGTAGCCGTTAATTCTTCGCGGCAGCAGAGCAGCATCCTTATCTTCGGGCTGCATGATCACGCCGAATCGCTCAAAGCTGCGGAAGTCTTTGGTGAGCGCCAGTGAGACTCCTGGGCCGCCACGCGCGAAGGAGGTGTAGGCTACGACATATTGCTCGAGCTCCGGGACGTAGGTAATGCGGGGATCTTCGATACCCCAGATTTCTTCAGGATATTGCTCGGGATTGGCCATCAAAGTCGGTTTGGCATCGATACGCCACCCGTTGATTCCATTCTGTGAACGTGCCGCGCACAAGTGCGACAGGCCGCTGCGGTCTTCGACACGGCAGAGCAGAAGAGTGTCTCCGTCGGGCAAGAGGACGGCCCCGGCGTTAAAGACGCTGTTCACGGCGTAGGGCCAATCGTGCCCGCTGAGAATTGGATTTTCGGAATGGCGCGTGAGCAAGGGAAGGTCCGCACATGGTACGGGACGCTGTTGTTCCAGAGCGGCCGTCTCGGTCAAGTCCACTGAAGGAGTGAGTGGGTTCAAAAGGAGAAACTCATTTCCTGATGCGTTTTTTCTGCGTGGACATTGTTCACTCCCTGCATTTGAAGGAGCGCCATAAGGAACGAGATGGTTGATTCAGCTCCCTGATTTTCGTTGACGCGATCGGGATGAAGTCCGTCTTTGCATCCACCGGTTGTGGTGTCGTAGAGTGGCGCCTGCAGATCGTTCTTGCCCAGGAACCACTTGAAGATGCGATGGGCTTCCAGTGTCCAGCGCTCATGGTGAGTGAGCTCGTACGCCTGAAGACAGGCAGCGATGGTGGCGCAGGCCTCGACGGGCTGCTGATCGAAGCGGGGCTTTTCGCCACCCTCGTTGAAGGATTCGCTGGAGCCGATGGGCACAAAGATTTCAGGGTCGCCGCAGTGCTGTGCGGCGACAAGCCATTCGAGCGACTCGATTCCGGCCGCGATCATCTGCTTGTTGTTGCTGCGGCCGCCGGCCAGGATGAGCGCCTGCGGCAATCGCGCATTGGAATACGCAAGACTCTTCTCGAACCAATGCCAGGAGCCGGAACAACTGCGTTCGTAAACATCGAGCAAGCGATTGGCGAGCGTGTTGCGAGTGCCCTGGATCGCGCGGTCACCAGGGAACCAGTCAAGATAGGCCTGCAATCCGAGAACGCTGAATGCCCAGGCGCGCGGGCTGGAGAACTTCAAGACGGCAGGCACGGCAGCTTCAAAGAGCCTTCCCGCTGCTCCACGCAAACCGGCGTTCTGCGAATGGCCAAGCACCGACCCCAAGGCCCATAATGCACGCCCATGGCTGTCTTCCGAGCCAACGTCCTCAAGCCAGGTGCGGTCGTAGCCGAGGAAATTTCTGAAGCGGCCGGTATCGGAGTGAAATGCGAGCCAGAGAAACGCAAGGTAGCGGCGAGAAAGGCTGACATGGTCCCCACCGTGCTTGAGCCCGGCACGCTCATCCAGATGAGTGGAGACGATGAGCGCCCGTGCGTTGTCGTCGGTGGTATAGCCCTCGCGGGTGTTGGGCACGGAGAAGATTGCGTGCTGCAACATGCCGGTGTCGTCGGTCATGGCGAAGAGATGACGGGTGTTCAGATCCGGAAGGCGCTCGATGGGGACGATCAGTTCAAGAGCGGCATCGTCGGGTTGAGCGGGCCGGGGCTGCAGGGAGCGCTCAAAGCGCGCACGCTGAAAGGTTGCCATGTAGGCTCGCGCGGTCGTGGGCCAGGTTGTTCCGCGAGAGTGCAAATATGCCCGCTTGCGCATGGCGTGGCGCTCGGCATCGTTCTCAAGCAACGCGACAACTGAATCCGCGATGGCTTGTGGATTGTCAAAGGGAACAATCACGCCTCTCTTGCCGGCAAGCAGTTCCTTCGCGTGCCAGTAGGGTGTGGAGACGATTGCCTTGCCGGCACCAAGCGCAATGGCCAGGGTGCCGGAGACAACCTGCGCTTCCTGCCGGTAAGGGGTGATGTAAATGTCTGCTGCGCCAACATGCTCCACAAGCTCTTCGTTGCTGACAAAGCGGTTGTTGAGAATCAGATTGGACGAGACGCCGAGCTCGGCGGCCAGCGCCAGCAACTCTTCGCGGTAGCGCTCGCCTTCACGCTTGCGAATATGGGGATGGGTGACGCCGGAGACGATATAGACGACGTTTGGGTGGCGCGCCAGAATCGCGGGCAGAGCGCGAATGACGTTTTCAATTCCCTTGTTTGGAGAGAGCAACCCGAATGTGAGCAGAACAGACTTGCCTTCGGTGCCGAACTTGTCCTTGAAATAATTGGGGTCCATAAAGGGCATGTCGGGCACGCCGTGCGGGATGACGTCGATTTTTCCGCTGGGAACCGAATAGACTTCGCGCAAGAGCTGGGCCGCCAGCTCGCTCATGACGACCAGGCGATCAGAGAGCTGAGCGATTTCTTCGAGGACGATGCGCTGATTTGCGTCGGGTTCGCGCAGGACAGTGTGCAGCGTGGTGACCAGGGGCATTTTCAATCTGCGGAGCAAAGCCAGAATGTAGCGGCCCGCGGCACCGCCATAGATGCCGTATTCATGCTGCAGGCAGACAAGATCGTTGCTGTTGAAGTTGAGGAAATCGGCGGCTCTCTCGTAGGAGGCAATGTCCTCCTGCGTGAGTTCCAGGCGCACTTGTTCCGGATAGTCGTAGCTCGAATCGGGATCGTTTACGGGGATCGCAAACAGACGCTCTTTGCCGTATTCGGTGGCGAGCGCGGTGCACAGGTCGGTTGTGAAAGTGGCAATACCGCACTCGCGCGGCAGATAGTTACCGACAAAAGCGATGCGAGTGGGGAGGGGCAGGCGGCTGGCTTTCAGCGCAATGGGCGAAGAAATCGATGCGTTGTTCTTTCCGGCCTGGGCTTCGGGATTCTCGGGGACGAACATCGTATCCTCTTTTCGATCGTGGTTCACTCCACGCCTGCCGTGTGCTGCGCGACGTCAGCGCGGACACCTGACACAGGTTTTCAACTCTGAGCCCCGATGCCCTGGGCCACGCATCTTATCCGACGGGCACCGGCAGCTGCTGCCAATCTCCCGCAATTTCGAGCCAGGTATAGTGCTGGAGCTGGCGCGGTTGCAGGGTAACGCTGGCAAGGTACAAACCCAGATACTTCGCGGTCTTCACGGCAATGAGCTCGGCGGCGTTAAACCGCCCGGCCACGTGATTCAGGGTCCGCAGCAGTGCTCGCTGGATTGCGGCATCCTCCGACATCCCAAAGCCTTTTCGGGTGAAGAGGTGGTCGACGGGCATAAAGTGCCAGCCGTTCTGGCGAATCATGGTGTCAAAGACGGGTACGGTGATCTCTTCAACACGCGTCCAGTGTTCGCCGACCGGCTCCGTCGCGGGATTGAGCGGTTGGGGAAGAACACAATCCTTGCGCAGGAAAACGGAGAGCGGCCTCAAGCCTGGGCGCTTTTCTCGACTGTGGGCGGCTGAAGATGGATGGAACTTGCCGCAGCACCGGCGGGCTTTGAGGTTGCGCCGGGGGACGAATGTTCGCCAACGAAATCGGCTGCAAACGCCGAAGGCGTCGCCTGGGTTGCGCTGGCTTCAGGCACGGAGTAGCCGGTTGCATCCGGCTGGCTTTCGGGCGGGCACAAATGAATTTTCGCGACGAAGGGCGGACGCATGTGATTCTTTACGTCGCTTCGATAGACGATGCTCATACCGGCTCCAGTGGATCGGTTGCGTAAGCGAAAGATGCTCGTCTGGAGCGAAGCCTGGAATGCCGAAGGCGAGAAGGGAAAAACGCGCTGCTGTTCTAAGCATACGCTTGCTGGAGCTTGCGCGGCGCTGGCCTTCATTTCAGCATTCCCTCAATTGGCCGATCAAAGACGGTCAATTTCGCAAACTCCGGGGACCATGCGACTTGTGACTGACGCCGATACTGGGCACGCAAAACCCGCGTCCCCCCGCATTACAAGCACGGAAAGTGCCGTGATGGTCGCGAAAAACCCGACCAAAAACCAAACCGCGCCACTGACCGTGAAATCACTCAGGAAAAGCCGGAGATCATTCCAGGCCAGCGTTAGCGCATTGCGCATCGCGATATGCATTGCTTTCCTCGACGTACGGATCTCATGGCAAAACGTCACGCGCCTGAAAATTGACTTTACCCCGGGCGCCAATCTCCGGCAGCAACTGGATTTGCGGCAGATCGCTCTATCGGAATGCTCCCAACAGGTAGCACACCAACACGATCACGAGGATTGTGCCAAGCCCGATGCCCGCACCTCCGCCCCTGCCCCACCGGCTGTAGCCGTAGTACCCTCCTCCCCCGCCGAAAACGAGCAGCAGAACAATAATGAGAATGATCACCATCTTGCTTTTCCCTTCACTCCGGACTTTGCCGGGTTACGACTTTGATTCGATCGGGCCAAGCGCCTCTGGCTTGACGGTTCGCCAATGGCCGCGCGAACTACTCCTGATTTCAGAGGAAACTACGACTCTCACATTCTGAGTTTTCTACAATGGATCAAAAAAAGCTGAGCAATTGGAGACACACTCAACGGGGGGCAAACCCCCGGGCACCGCTCACCGACTTCGTGGCTACACGATCGGCCTTGTGAAACCGTTCGCAAGCGTGGTTCCTATTGCTCAGACACCCGCAAAGCCCCTGATTAGGGTGATGAATGCGGCGCCGTCCAGGAGATCGCACGAGCCGTACCCATGGAGGTGGGCCAATGAATAGCAATCGAGTGAACGGCAAGGTCGATGAAGTGGTGGGAAGCATCAAACGAAA
The DNA here is from genome assembly GCA_963828325.1 of uncultured Acidobacteriaceae bacterium. Classification (GTDB taxonomy): domain Bacteria; phylum Acidobacteriota; class Terriglobia; order Terriglobales; family Acidobacteriaceae; genus Telmatobacter. The sequence goes on along the minus strand of CAWHEK010000029.1, from coordinate 55,940 downwards.
GGCAGGCGGGATAACCGGGAATACGCCGCTCCAGATCAAGGGAATTGCTCAGCAGGTGAAGGGAAAAGCAGAAAGCACGGTTGGTAAAGCACAGGATCTAGTGCGTGGAGCCAACCAGAAAGCCAAGGTGCGACAAGATACACGCCCGTAATGGGAGCTGTTCGCGGCGCATTCGGCTGAATTGTATTTAGGATTGATCCGAAGGGAACGCCCAAACCATTTTTTGTCGACCTCTGCCCCATCTCGCTGGATCCGCGCGCTGCTGAGGTCGCTTGGGCCCGGCATCATTACCGGCGCCGCCGACGACGACCCGTCGGGCATTGCGACGTATTCCATTGCCGGCGCACAGCTGGGGACCAAACTACTGTGGACGGCACTGCTGACATGGCCGTTGATGGCAGCCGTGCAAATGATGTGCGCCCGCATCGGCAAGGTCACGGGCCGGGGGCTGGCCGGAAACCTTAAGCAACGATTTCCCAAATGGTTGCTGCTCGCGGTGGTGATCGCCCTCTTAATTGCCAACACAATTAACATTGCCGCAGACTTGGCGGGCATGGCGGATGCGGCTTCAATGCTTTCGGGGATCAATTCCCGCTGGTTTGTCGTGGTGTTTGCGTTTCTGATCTCGTGGGCCACCATCCGGCTCGAGTATCGGCAGATCGCGAGCGTATTAAAGTGGCTGGTCGTTGTGCTCGTCGCTTACCCCATCACAGCGTTCGTAGTGGGAGCCAACTGGGGCCAGGTTCTGCGCGATTCTTTGATTCCCACCATGCCACACAGCAGAAACGAATGGGCAACACTGGTGGCGATTCTGGGCACCACGATCAGCCCCTATCTCTTTTTCTGGCAGGCAAGCGAGGAGGTAGAAGAGGAGAAGTCCGCAGGCCAAAGTACACTCGCCTCGCGCAAAGGGGCAACGCAGGAGGAACTCGGATTACGAAATATCGATGTGGGTGTCGGTGCGTTTTTCTCAAATATGGTGATGTTTTTTATCATCCTGACCACGGCCATCACCCTCAACCGGCACGGCATTGTGAATATTGAAACCTCTCGCCAGGCAGCCGAAGCGCTGCGGCCGTTCGCCGGCAACTTCGCCGCGACCCTGTTCACACTCGGAGTTGTAGGCGTGGGATTTCTTGCCATCCCCACGCTGGCGGGGTCGACCGCATATGGTTTTGCTGAGACATTGGGATGGCGACAGGGCTTGAACAAGAAATTGACTGGCGCGCGCTGGTTTTACGCTTTGATTCTGAGTTCGACGGCAGCGGGAGTCGCGCTGGACTTTATCGGGATCAACCCGGTGAGGGCGCTCTACTGGACTGCGGTCATCAACGGATTGCTGGCGCCATTCCTCATGGTTGCCATCCTGATTGTGGCGGCGGACAGGAAGCTGATGCAGGGCCAGCCAAGCTCGCGCCTGGGTTGGATTGTTGTGGCCATTGCGACCCTCGCCATGTTCGGAGCGGGCATTGCCATGTTTGTGGTTTAAGAAAGCTCCGAACTTGCTCGCGCGGAGTGAGGTGATATCGCAGGGACTTCCATCCGGCGAGAGTCTAGTGCTGCCAGCTTCCCGGTGGCCTGAGCAAATTGTTTTGACGAGGATCGGGCGATACCGCAATCGAAGGGGAGGAAGGGCTCGCAGAAGGATGTTCGGGGGTGAGATTCCCAACGAAGCGTGTGGCTTTGGCTGCCTTGCCCGTCACCTTGATCCGGCTCGCTTCGGTTTGGCTGACACGCTTTTCTCTGCCCAGCCTCATGGCTCGCCGCGCCGCTAAATATTCTTCAACATCGATTTTCTTGATCAGAGCCATCGCGCTCTCCAGTCATTCTGTAATGCTCCTCTGCGGACATTTGTTGGGCCCGCAGAGGATGAGGATTGGAATTACTGGAGGCTGCCAGTCATCGGATTGGCCGGGCTCCCGATTGCGTCACCCGATACGACCAACTCGACCCGGCGGTTTTCTTGCCGTCCGGCGGAGTTGTCGTTCGATGCGACAGGCTGAGTATTGCCGAATCCCTGGGTGGTGATTAGAGTAGGCGGTCAAAGCCGAGCCGGCTTCGATGCTGCGAAGTATCAGCGCCCGACGCGGAAATGACTTAGGTGACCGAACACTCCGTAGAGATTCGCAATCCATAAAACCAAAACAATGACCACCACGCCGTTCAGGATGGATTTGATTTGTGACTGCATGGGGATGAACCTGTTCACAAGCCACAACAGAAGACCCGCTGCGACGAGCGTGATGAGGACTGTGGTAAGTGGCATTTTTGTTCTCCAGTCAATTCCCAGGTGCGGTGCCGCAAGCATCTTGGGGAAAGTTGCGAGCCATCCACTCACTTGTGTGAGCGCGTCAGAAAGGGGAGAACGATTACTCCACTTCACTCTCATTGTTCCGATTCAATGGAGAAAAAGCTGAGCTATAGTGCTCATCGGAAGAGCACAGGAGAAAGTATTTGACGAGATCAGCTCTTTGGGAGGCGAGTCAGGCGGCTGAGGCAGCATGGATGGGGAATCTCGCGGTGATCAGTGCCGGGAAACGCCCGTTGGCTCGATGAATGGCTGACCTCTGTCTCAAATTCACTACCGGAAGCATTTGATGGATGGCAAGCCACGCGATTTCAAATCAATTGTCTTGGTTTCAGAGCAGCATGAAAGAGGACTGGCGACTTTCCCGAATGGAGAGCTGTCAAATTTTCTGGCTATAGTCCGAGGCGAAGAATGCTCTCGTCGGCAATTCTCTGTAAGTTATTGAGTGTATTTACTCTATGGCGGAGAGGGAGGGATTCGAACCCCCGATACCCTTTCAGGTATGCCGGTTTTCAAGACCGGAGCCATCAACCGCTCGGCCACCTCTCCGCCTTTGATTGTAGTCGAATCGCGTTCATTCCCGGCATGCCGGCCGCAGTGAGCCCGCAAAAAGAAAGCGGGAGCAAGACGCTCCCGCCGGTTTGCCTTATCCCTGTCTATTTCTTGCCTTCGAGTTCGTCGGCCAACCCATCCGCGTCGTAAATCCTGCGTAAAGCCTGGAGCATTCCAGCGGAATGAACCGCGACTGCGCGATTCTTTACGGCGTCGTAGACGAAATCTCCAGCCAGCGATTCAATGTTGCCGTCGAAGATGAGCCCAACCAGCTCGCCATCCCGGTCAACCACAGGAGAGCCCGAATTGCCGCCGATGATGTCGTTGGTAGTAACGAAATCCATTGGCGTCGAAAGGTCGAGCTTGCTCAGAGCAGCGGCTTCCTTGGGAGTCACATTCCAGGGAAACTTATTGCTGAAACTTGCCGAACGGTCGAAGAGACCGTAGAAGGTTGTAAACGGCGGAGCAATGGTTCCGTTGTACGGATATCCGTCGACGGTGCCATAACTCAATCGCACTGTAAAGGTCGCGTCGGGATATGCGTTTTTGCCGTAGACTGCGAACCGTGCTCTGCCCAGCTTCTCGCCGGCCGCTTCGAATACGCTGTCGACCTTGTCGCGCATCATTTCGTAGTTCGCGCGCCACACGGGATCGGCGCGCCGTGCGGCCACAATCATGGGGTCGGTGGAAGCGGCCACCGCAGCTTCGCCTCCATCCAGCAGGCTCTTCCTGAACGCCGGATCCCCGAGCTTGCTTCCATCCACGAGTGCGTCGACTGTCTTATCGATATCGCCTCCCTGAACGAAAGCCTGCAAGTACGGGTCATCGCCGCCGAGCTTTTCTTTCATCAGGTTCAGCGACGTCTTCATAAACATCTTCTCGACAGCCGGATAAACGGGCGCCGGCGACAGCAACTGGTAGCGCAAGGAATCCAGTCCGGCTTCGTGATATTGCGGAAGCCGATCGGCATCCGGCTTCTTCACTTCCGCCACGTACTGCACAATTTCCAGGGCGAAGGTGCAAAGCTGGCTGCCGGTCCGGCGAAAGATCTGCTTCTTGGTTTCCGGCTTGGCCAACTCGACCGCGCGCGCCGCCTCGTCCCATGCCTCTCCGTATTCTTTCTCCAGCTCAGGGTCTGCCTTCACTTTCGCGCGCAGATCGTCTTCTTCGGCCTGCTTCTTGGCCAGAATCGCCTTGTCCTGAAGAGCCTCCTCTTCGCCTGATAGCGCCTTGAAGCTGTTTTGCAGAAAGAAGATCGTACTTTCCACTTCCCGCTCCTGTTCCGGAGCCTGTTTCCCAAATTCCTGCCCCGCCGTAATGCGCGTCTGCAGATAGTCGATGTAATCCGGCAGGACCTGATCGCGCTCCAACAGCAATTGAGCCACGGTATCCTGACGCGAAGTCGAGCCCGGATGCCCGGAAACAAAAACCAGGTCGCCTGGGGCCGCGCCCTTCGGATTCCACTTCAGATAGTTGTCCGTGTGCAGCGGCTTGCCGTCTTCATACACGCGATAGAGCGCCATATCGAGGTCGTAACGCGGATACGTGAAGTTATCGGGATCGCCGCCGAAAAAGGCGGCCTGCTCCTCGGGCGCGAAAACCAGGCGCACATCGGTATACGACTTATATTGATACAGCCAGTATTCGCTTCCGTTGTAGAGCGTCACCACGTCGGAGCGCAGACCGGTCTTGTCTTTGCTCTCTTTCTCGATAGCGGCAATCTCGGCATCGCGCGCCTTCAGGGCCGCGGCGTCGTCTTTGGCGCCCTTGGCCGCGTCTTGTACGCGCGCCGTCACGTCTTGCATGCCGACCAGCACATTGATCTCGAGATCGGGCGACTTCATCTCCTGATCAGGAGTGGCTGCATAGAATCCGTCACGCACGTAATTGTGATCCTGAGTCGAGTTCTTCTGCAGCTGAAACCGCGCCACGTGGTGATTCGTCAGCAACAATCCGTTGGGGCTGACAAAAGAGCCGGATCCGCCGTCATTGAGCCTCACGCTCGAGAGCCGCAGATGGTCGAACCATTCTTGCGTCGGGTGAAAGTTGTACTTATCCGCCAGGGCTTTAAGGGGCGGGTTGTCGAAGGTCCACATGCCCTCTTCGGCACACATCGGCGCCACCGTCGCAAAAAGCAACGCGGAAATCAGAACTGCTGATCGAGCTCGAATGTTCATAGGGTCCTCTTTGGTTAGCAGGCGCGGCGTGGCGCCTGGGTTATGGTTGCGGCAACACCAACACTTCTACACCGGAAGCTGAATCCTTTTGGTGAAACACCTGCTCGGTGGCTTTTTGAAAATCCTCCGGTCGGGCAAACGGAATGTCGGTAAATGTCTGCGGGTTGCGGTCGGTGAGCGGAAACCACGAGCTCTCGACCTGAACCATGATGCGGTGACCGCGACGGAATGTGTGATAGAGATCGGGCATGGTGAAGTCGATATTGGTTTCCTTGCCGGGCACAAGTGGCTCCGGCTTTTCCCAGCTCGCGCGGAATTTTGCTCGGAACGGCTCGCCGCGCAGCAACTCCTCGAAGCCGCCCATGTGCACGGGCGCTTGGTCAATCACGCGCTTGTTCGGCATCGAGGCATCGGCCGGATCCTCATCGGGGTAAACATCGATGAGCTTGACGTCGAAGTCTGAATCGGTGCCTGAGCTGGCCACTTTCAGATGCGGTGAAATCGGGCCGGCGATGGTCACGTCCTCGGTGAGCGGGTCGGTCTCGTACACCAGCACGTCTGGCCGATAGCCGGCAAAGCGCTGATCATCGACCATATAGCGCTGCGGCACGGTGTCCGTGGTGTAGCCGACGAAGGGCACGGGATGGTTGGGATCGCTCAGGTACTCGTCGACACTCGCAGTCTCAACCGGCGGATCGAAACTGAGTTTGCCGCCGGCATGAAAGTAAAGCGTCTTCGCCAACGCGTTCCTGGGCGGCCACTCATCGTAGCGCCGCCACACGTTGGTTCCGGTTTCAAAAACAATCGCCGTGGGAAGGACTTTTCCCGAGCCCTTCAAGTAGTGCTCGAAAAACGGAAACTGAATGTTGGCTTGGAAGTAGAGCGAAGTCTTTGCATTGAACTGCACATCGCCCAGATGATCGCCATCACCACGTGCCCAGCCTCCGTGCACCCACGGACCTTCAACCAGAGTGATCGGCGTATCGGGATTGAATTTGCGGATCGAATAGAAAGTCCGGTACGGCCCCGCGAGGTCTTCCGCGTCATACCATCCCCCCACCACAAGAACCGCGCATTTCACATTCTTCATGTGCCGTGACAAATCGCGCGACTGCCAATACTGGTCGTATGTGTCGTGCTTGAATTGGTCATCCCACATCCACGTTGCGTCACCGAGATATTTATCCAGGCTGGCGACGTTTCCCGCGCCAAGGAAGAATTTGTAGCTGTCCGGCGTGCCGAAATCGAACGGCGTTTCCGGCTTGGGCAGCACCGGATTCTGCTGTGGATGGAAAAACGGCGCATAGAACTCGAAGCCCGCCGCCATCATGAAGGCTCCGCCGTGATAAGAGTCATCGCCAAGAAACAGATCGGTCATAGGCGCCTGCGGACTGGCCGCGACGATGGCGGGATGCCCATCGATAATCGACGCCGAGGTGTAGAAACCCGGGTACGAGATGCCCCAGATGCCCACCTTGCCATTGTTGTTGGGCACATTTTTCAGCAGGAATTCGACGGTGTCATAGGTATCCGAGGAATCGTCAACATCCTGCGGCGTTTTCTTTTCGTCGATGTGCGGCCGCATCTCGACGAAGGTGCCCTCACTCATCCAGCGTCCGCGAACATCCTGGTAGACAAAGATGTAGCCGGATTTCTCGAACTCGTCTGATGGCCCAAGCGTTGCGGGATAGCGATCCTCGCCGTAGGGTTCCACGTTATAAGGGGTCCGGTCCATGAGGAACGGGTACGGGCCTGGGTCATCGCCAAATGCCGAGACCTTCGGGACATAGACCGCGGTAAACAGCCGCACTCCATCGCGCATGGGGATGCGGTATTCGTATTTTGTGTAGTGTGCGCGAACGTAGTCTTCGCCTGAGGCCTGAGACGCGGCCTGCTGCGCGCGAAGGCCGGGCAGTGTAGCCAGTTGCGTGGCTAGAACGCCGATCACGAAGAGTCGCGGAGTGTGCATCGTAGCCAGAAGCCCCTGGACACGAACCCTGATCATCCAGAGTAACGCAGCCGGACGGGGTTCGGTTCCGGGCCGGAGCACGGACTCCACGAACGGCTGCCGAACCGTGACCAACGGAGGAAATCGATGGTCGAGTGGACGCTCGATTCAGTCGCCTTCCGCCTCGCAGCTTGCGGAATTGCGACTGCCGGCATCGCTCAAGATTCTCGCGAGCGCCGATTTTTACAGGGGTTTTTGCACCTCCTATTCTGTTCCACAGAATTTCTGCATTTCCTTATGCCATCCTTATGCGATTCGCAATTTCCCGGTTTAATCTGACCTTGATCCCTTAATTGGCCGCAGGCGCAATCGCAGCCGGGCTGTCCTACAATTCCCAACGCGTGAGGAGACCTATGTCAAAGTACAAATTGGAGTACATCTGGCTCGACGGCAAGAAGCCCATCCCTGAGCTACGCGGCAAAACGCAGATCAAGAGCTTCGATAAGACACCGACTCTCGCCGACATGCCCCTTTGGGGATTTGACGGCAGCTCCACGATGCAGGCCGCGGGCAGCAAGTCCGACTGCATTCTGAAGCCGGTCGCGCTCTATCCCGATGCCAGCCGCAAGGATGGGTTTATTGTTCTTAGCGAAGTCATGCTTCCAGATGGCACGCCGCACCCCACCAATATGCGCGCGACTGCGCCCGATGACCCGGATCTTTGGTTCGGATTTGAGCAGGAATATTTCCTATATAAAGATGGCCGCCCGCTCGGGTTCCCCGAAGAAGGCTTTCCCGGCCCGCAAGGTCCCTACTATTGTGGTGTCGGCTATAAATACATGGGCAGCATCGCCCGCCAGATCGTAGACGAGCACCTCGAGCTCTGCCTTGCCGCCGGCATCAACCACGAAGGCATCAATGCTGAAGTGGCCAAGGGTCAGTGGGAGTTTCAGATTTTCGGCAAGGGCTCGCACAAGGCGGCGGACGACGTTTGGGTCGCTCGCTATCTGATGGCGCGCCTTTCCGAAAAGTACGAAGTCGACTTCCAGCTCTATTGCAAGCCGATCAAGGGCGACTGGAACGGCTCCGGCATGCACACCAACTTCTCCACCAAGCACCTGCGCGAAGTGGGCGGGAAAGAGTATCTCGAGGCGTTGATGAAGGCCTTCGAGAACAATATCTCCGCGCATATCGAGGTCTACGGCCCCGACAACCACCTGCGCCTCACTGGCCTTCATGAGACCCAGGCCATCGACAAGTTCAGCTACGGCCTCTCTGACCGCGGCGCATCGATCCGGCTGCCTGTAAACTTCATCAAGAACGGCTATAAGGGCTACCTTGAGGATCGCCGTCCGAACTCCGAAGCCGATCCCTACCAGATTGTCGCGCGCATCCTTAAGACCGTGAATTCGGTGCCCGTATCTGGAGCCAAGGAACTCGTCACTGCATAAATGAACATTCGGACGGCGTGCGAGCCGGTCAACCCCGGCGGGCATGCAGCTTGGATCCAACGAATCGCAACCAACCGAAAGGCGGCGCGGCAAATCAATGGCTGCGCCGCTTTTCTTTCATTGACTGGACCGGCGGCTCCCGGTTCCTGATGGCTCCTTTATCCCCTGCGTGTTAGAAACAAGAGAACAGGATCACGGCGGAGCTTGCCGAAAAATCACAGCCGCGTCAATCCCACGCCGCTTCTCTGATTGCCGAAGGCATTCGCGCCAAACCCTGAATCCGCTGCCAGGAAAGTTCACTCAATAAATGATGAACGCAGGCCATCCAGTCGAGTTGGATCCGCTTTTCGGCGACTACCCGCTCGACGAGGCCTACGATGAAATGCGGGCGCCGGGCGGAGAAGTGCGTTCGCAGTATCGCGCGCTGGCTGAGACTCTCGCTTCCCTTCCCGCCGACGAACTGCGCCGCCGCAAGCAGTCGGTCGATCTTGCTTTCCTCACCCAGGGCATCACTTTCACCGTCTACGGGCGCGAGGAAGGCACGGAGCGCATCTTCCCGTACGATTTGCTGCCTCGCCTGATTACCGCCCGGGAATGGGAATCGATCGAGCGCGGACTCACGCAGCGCATTACCGCCCTCAACCTGTTTCTTCGCGACGTCTACTCCGACGCCAAAATACTGACTGACAAGATCGTTCCGCGTGACCTCGTCTACAGTTGCAAGCATTATCGAAGGCAGATGCGCGGTCTCCAGGTGCCGCGCAACGTCTACGTCGCGGTGGTCGGCTCCGATCTGCTGCGTCTCAATACCGGCGAATTCGTGGTGCTTGAAGACAATCTCCGCGTGCCTTCCGGCGTGAGTTACATGCTCACCAATCGCCGCGTCATGAAGCGCACCTTCCCGCAATTGTTTTCGAGCTACGGCGTCCGCCCCATCGAGCATTATCCTCAGGTTCTGCTGGCCACATTGCGCTCGCTCGCGCCCGAGGGGCGGCCCGAGCCGAACATTGTCCTTCTCACGCCCGGTGTATTCAACTCCGCCTACTTTGAGCACACCTACCTGGCTCGCCAGATGGGCATCGATCTCGTGGAAGGCCGCGACCTGGTTACGCACGACAACATCGTCTACATGCGAACGACCGACGGGCTTAAGCGCGTCGACGTCATCTATCGCCGCGTTGACGACGACTTCAGCGACCCGCTCGTCTTCCGCTCCGACTCCGCACTGGGCTGCCCTGGGCTTTTCAACGCCTACCGCGCGGGCAACGTCACCGTCTCCAACGCCTTCGGCACCGGCCTCGCCGACGATAAGGCGGTCTACGCGTATGTGCCGAAGATGATTCGCTACTACCTCAACGAAGATCCGATCCTGCCCAACGTGGAAACGTTTCTGCTCTCTGACGAGAAGGAGCGCGGCCACGTGCTGGCCAATCTGGATAAGCTCGTCGTCAAGGCGGTCGGGGAAAGCGGCGGGTACGGTATGCTCATCGGCCCCAAGTCTTCGGTCCGGCAGCGCGAAGACTTCGCTCGCCAGATTGAAGCCAACCCGCGCAATTACATTGCGCAGCCTACGCTCGATTTTTCGCGCGCGCCATGCCTGGTGGACGACAGGCTTGAGCCGCGCCACGTCGATCTGCGCCCCTACATTCTTTTCGGCGACAAAATCAACATCGTGCCCGGCGGCTTGACGCGCGTGGCACTGGAAAAAGGATCGCTCGTAGTCAACTCTTCGCAAGGCGGCGGAAGCAAGGACACATGGGTTCTGGAATAAGCCTGAGTCGGGAAAATCGAGTGGGAGGGGAAAGAAGCACGATGCTATCGCGCGTCGCCGACAGCCTCTACTGGATGAGCCGCTACCTGGAGCGGGCGGAAAACACCGCTCGTTTGCTCGACGTCACCATGGGTCTGATGCTTGACCCCGGCGGCGCGAATGCCGAGCAGCGCTGGCAGAGAATGAACGCGGCTCTGGGCAGGCCGGATGGAACTGAATGGGATGGGTCCCTCGAAGCGTCGGCGCACAAGCGTGTCTTCGATCATGTCGATTCTTCGTCGGTCACCTATTGCGTTACCGCCGCGCGCGAGAACGCCCGCCAGGTCCGCGAGGAAATCTCGACCGAGCAATGGCAACGCCTGAATCGCCTCTTTCATCACATTCACTCGCCCAGCGCACAGACTCAGTATGCCGCCAGCGCAGGCGATATGCTGGCCTCAGTAGTCGATGGCATTCATCTCTTCCAGGGCGTCGGCGACTCCACCATGATCCACGGCCAAGGCTGGCAGTTCATCCGCCTCGGCCGATCACTGGAACGCGCCTACGCCACCGCGACTCTGCTCGAGGTCTATCAGTCGGAACTGTTTCAAGCGCACGAACGCGAATCTTCGGGCTATCAATATCTTGAACTCGTCGGTTTATTGCGCTGTTGCACGGCCTTTGAGGCTTATTGCCAGGTCTATACAGCCGATCTCTCCGCCGAGCGCATCCTCGAGTTCCTGGTCCTCAATCGCGATTTTCCTCATGCCATTCGTTATTGCGTCGACAACATCCGCACCGCGATCGAATCCATTCAACGTACAGGCGGCCGGCGTTCGCCGGATGAGCTGTTTGCCGGCGTGGGAAAGCTGCATGCCATGCTCGGCTATACGACGATCCGGGAGATTCTTGGCGGGGACTCGGCTGCGTTTCTGCACAACATTCGCGAGCAATGCATGAGGATTCACGACATGGTTTACCGTAACTATGTGCACTACTCCATCCAATCCGCACTGGCGGTTTGAAAAGTCGCTTGGCGTTGCAGATGTTTTGAAAGGGCACGACTTTAGTCGTGCAGAAAGAGCATCAAGACACGCGGGCTTTAGCCCCTGAGGGAATGCCGGAATCATGAACTTCTATTCCATTCGCCATCTGACACGGTTCCGGTACTCGCGGCCCATCAGCGAGAGCATCATGGAGACGCGCATGCACCCGCGCTCCGACTCCAGCCAGCACTGCCTCACGTTCGCGCTTTCCGTGAGCCCGCGCTGCCGCGTCTTCAGCTACCGCGACCACCTGGGCAACAACGTCCAGCACTTCGACATTCCCGGCGAGCATAATCAACTCGTCATCGTGGCGGAATCCGTGGTTGAGCAGCAGCCGTTGCCCGACGTGCCGCATTTTCTTTCGCCCGACGCGTGGGAAGAACTGGACGAGTTGGTCGAAACCGGCGACTACTCCGAGATGCTGCTGCCCAGCACCTTTGCCGCGGAAACGCCGGCTCTGGTTGAGCTCGCAAAGAAGATGGAAGTTGTGCGGCGCGACGATCCGTTGCATCTGGTGCTTGAGCTTAACCAGCGGCTCTATCACTATTTCGACTATGTGCCCCGCTCCACGCGCGTCGATTCGCCCATCGATGAAGCCATTCTGCATGGCGCGGGCGTCTGTCAGGATTTTGCCCATACCATGATCGCGCTTTTGCGCCACGTGCACATTCCAGCGCGCTACGTGTCGGGCTATCTCTATCGTGGCAGCAACGATCACGACCGCTCCACGCCCGATGCCACGCATGCCTGGGTTGAAGCGCTCCTGCCGCATCTGGGTTGGGTGGGCCTGGACCCGACCAACAATCTGATCGCCCATCACCGGCACATTCGCACCGCCGTTGGCCGCGACTATTCCGACGTTCCGCCTACGCACGGCATCTTTCGCGGCAAAACCGCGAGCGAGCTTTACGTGGCCGTAAAAGTGGAAGCCAGCGAACAGGCACCTGCGCTCGACCGGAAGCTGCCCATCCCCGAGGACTGGAGCGTGCTCGTCGAGCGCGCGCAGCAGGCGCCCGATCCGCCGGTACCCCTTATCGACATGCAGCAGATGCAGCAGCAGCAGTAATCCGAACCGGCTGCTCCGACGGGACTATTGCGCGGACGCAGTTTGCTGGGCCCCCATCGCCGTCAGCCGCATCTGCGCCAATCGCCATGTTGACGTAGGAACCGCGAGAACTTCCTTCGGCTTTTTCAACTTGCGGTAGTCCGCAACCGCGATGTCGCGCTCACCGTACTGCTCGGCAATGCGGCCCAGGACATACCAGACTTCATCATTCGGCTCATCCAGGTTCCAAACATCCATGGCGCGAAGCAGCAGATCGTGAGCCTCCTTCGTCTTACCCGTCTCCGCATACAGGCAGGCCAGCGTGTGCAGGATGTCTGGAGCGTCCTTCTGCAGTTGCGTGGCCTTCACCGCGGTCGCCACGTCGTCGTCGGTCACCTTGCCGGTAAAGAGTGCATTCCAGGCCAGCCCATTCAACAGCTCGGCATTTTCCTGGCCTAGGGCAAGCTGCTTCTCTCCCCATGTGTGCGCCGCGGCAAAGTCGCCCCGATTCGCCTCGATCTCCATCTTCGCTGCGTAAGCATCGCTATCGTTATCCAGCAGCTTGAGTCTTTGGTCCGCCAACGCCAGAGCATCGTCAAAGCGGCTCAGCCCCATGAGCGCTTCAATGTTGTACTCGAACGCCTGCTTCGATGCCGGTTCATCCTTCAAGAGCGCCGACGCCACATCGAGCAGCCGCGGAAAATTGTCCTGAACTGAATATCCGACAGCCAAGGCAAGATCGATGTTGGTGCGCTCGCGGTCTCCCGCAGCATCTTTCAATCCCGCCTCGAGAATTGCGACGCCCTCAGCCACCGTCGGCTTGGTGCCGACCATGATGGCGGCCGCGGCCAGCTTCATTTTTCGCGCATCGGCCGCTTCGCCTTTGATCCAAAAGCGCGGAAACACCGGTCCGCCCATCGGATCGTCTCCGCCCTCCAGATGCTGATCCTCGCGCATCCAGTCGAGCAGTGTCTTGGCTCCCTTCAGATCGCCCGCGTCGACGCGATCCGCAATCTCAAGCGCGATTGAGTTCGGCTTATCCAGCGTGTCAAGCAGCTTATATTGCCCATCTTCTTTCACCACGAAGGCCGTCATCGTGGTGCCGCCCAGCAGTTCCACCTTCTCCCGGTATCCCGTCGTGTCGTCGCCCTCGCCTTTGGGATCGAGCATTTGCAGCAGAATGTCCTGGGTCACGTCCAAAGAGCTTTCTTCGCGCGCCAGTTGGCTGTTCATCTGCTTGCCGGAACTCAGCTCCTCTTTCAGCTCATCGGCATCCATGGCACTCAACACCTTGATCCCGTTGCGGCTGAGCATCGCCGCCAGCTTGTCTTTCGTCATGTCGGCGTCAAACGGAAACATTGCAAAGCGCTTCACCACGTCTTCGGGCGTGTTGGCAAATTTCACATCCTCATGGTGGAGCGCGCCGCGCAGCATGTTGGCCAGGCCCAGCGTGCGCGCGGCATCATCCCCGGCCGCGCCCGCCTGCAGAAAGTCCGCTGCCTGCGGATACTCGCGCCGGTTCATCAGCATCTCGCCCGCCGTGCCCGCCGTGTCTTTGAATGAAGCATCGTCGATCGACCGCTTGTTGGCTTCCGCCAGCCCCGCTTTGCTGTTCTCGATCATCGCCATACTGGCGGAAAGCAGCTGTTGCGGTTCAGGATTGAGAGTTTGCCCGGCTTTATATGCTTCCGCGTAATCGCCGCCGTAGAAAAGCGCGAATGCCAGGTTGTTGCCGATACCGAGATCGGACAGCTTGTCTTCGCCCAGCGCTTGATATTCGGCGATGGCCTCTTTCATGTGCGCCTGGCCGCTGTATCGCCGGCCCACGGAATCGTATTCAAGAAGAATGGCCAGGTCGCCCTGCGCGGAGTGATCGTCAGGATCGAGTTTGATGGCGGCACGATACGCATCCGCGGCGCCGGCCATGTCGCTGCCCGCGCGAAGATTCCGCCCCACCAGATCGTGCTTCAAAATCTCAGCCAGAGTGCGCTCGGCAAGCGCCGACTTCGGATCGAGCTTCACCGCAAGCCGCGCTTCATCGCGCGCGGCCTCGCCCATCCCCGCTTCAAGCAGCACATTGGCCACTTGGAGATGATGTACCGCCGAATTGGGATTTAGCGCAATGAGCTGGCGATAGCTGGCCAGTGCCTCTTTCACCTTGCCGTCGCGCAAGAGGGCCGCTGCCTCCGGCTCAAAGTTCACCAGAATCGCCGGCCCGTCCAGCAGATCGGCGATCTGGTTGCGCAATGCCGTCGCTTCGGCCACTGTGTAGCGGCGCTTCTCCGTGTCGAAGACAAGATGTGCCAGCACCGCACCGTCCTTGCCAACGGAAAAATTTTCCGTAAGCAGCGCGGGCCCGATCTGGATGGTCGCGTCCTTGGGCAGCTCCTTGGGAATGAATCCGGCAGGCGGGAGAAGGCGGTAATTCCACTCAATATTGTAGGGAGCGTCGAGCCACCAGTCGTCGGTGCGCGGCTTCTTCGGCTTATCCAATTCCGTCGGCTTTTTCTCGTCGCTGTCGTCCTTCCGCTTGAGTTCGTCGGGCAGCATCTGGAACATCCGGTCGACGCGGATGGCAACCTGCGCATCCTCAAGATTCGTAAAGCCCCGCTTCGCCTTATCGCACGAAAGGGTCAGCTCGAAGGGATGCGACAGGTCAGCCGGATCGGTGCGATCCACGCTCGACAAATCATCTGAGACGTATTCCGCCTGGACATATCCGCGCAGGCCCTCGCGCGTGTCGTTGTCAGGCTTGTCGGCATAGTAGCCGCGGTAGCCAGACTCGTAGATGCCTGTCGGTTCCGTAATCTCCACCACATTGGCGGGGCCGTTGTCTGCCAGCTTGAACTCGCGCTTCTCTTTCAGGCCGTTATCTTTTGACGTCGATTCCGGAGTCTTAACGAGCGCCGTCGTTGTGGCAGCGGCGATGAGCGCGAGCCGCCCCTGGTCGCCCATAGGAATCTGGCTAAGCTGCGCGTAACGGTCGGTGGCGTCGATCCAGAGTGGATTCTTGCCAGGAACATAAACGATGGCGTGGTCGAACATTCCCATACCCGGCAGATCGGCCGGTACATCGATGCGCGCCTCGACGCTGAGCAGCACCACATTGGCGGGAATCCCAGCCGAGCGCAACATGACCACGAGCAATGTGGCTTTGTCTTTGCAGTCGCCGTATTTCTTGGCCAGAGTCTCTGCAGGATCGTGCGGCACAAGAGCTGCTTCACCAAACTCGATCCCCGTGTAGCGCACCTCGCGATCGAGATAGTCAACGATCGCCGCTTCCTTTTCGGCGTCGGAGTTTTTCCCCGCAATCAAGGGATCGACCACCGACTTCACCGCGGCGCTGCCGGAAAAATCATCGACAATCTTTCCGTACGCGGCCGCAATGTTCTGCCACGATGCGCCCGTAGCGAAGGCGACGATGGGAAAGCGCACCGCATCAGGGGGAAGATACGGCTCGCGTGTATCGATGCCTTCGATTGGTCCGACGTCGAAAGTGAGGGTCACACGGCCATTCGACTCCGTGCGCAGCGGCTTCACATCGGGCAACTGAAGCGTCTCAGTCCGCAGCGGCAGCGCCGCAGGACTGTCAAATACCACCCGGCTGTGCGCCACTGGAACATCCGCTTGCCCAAGTTCGACGCGCCCCACGCGGCCCGGAGCAAACAGCGGCTCCGTCTCGGTCTCGGTGTACTCCTCCTCCACCACGACCCCCGGCGCAATCGCAGGGAATGGAGCACGCAGCCGTTTGCCGTCGCTATAGGTCTTGTAGTCCCCGCCGCGCGCCGGAGCCTCAGTCACGGTGTTGGGATCAAGCGTGTGCACCGTGAAGTCCGGCGCAATCACGCGTGCGCGGATCACGGGGCGCGCTTCATGCCATGGTTCCCAGGCCACCGAGAGAGAGTCCCAGTCCTCTGCGCCTTTCTGCGTCAGCACTTTATAGACAACTCGGCCCACATGATTCATGCGTCCGGAATCGTCGAAGGTGTAGCTTTCATCTTCAACCAGCTCGACCACGTTGGCGCCGTCCGGCACTGGCACATCCGACGCGGCTTCGTAGAGCGTTTTGGGGTCGACAGAAAAGTCGGGAGCGGACCATGGATCGGCGGACACATACGGCGTGGGAGCCGGCGGCAATTGTGCATGTGCGGCCACTGCAATCGCAAACGCCATGAAGGCAGACAAACGGCAGCATAAGATTGGTCGTGGACGGAAATTGGACATGAGCCACCCGGAAAATGGATTGTGAAACAACGGTAAATTGCGCGGGGCGGGAGCGCAAGGCGCGGTGCTCGGCGCCGTTCCCGGATTGAGCCTGCACTTTCCGTCTTTTCTCTTCAGCTATACTGATCGCGGAGTCGACAAATGGATAACCCAGGCGGAGCCACCCAAAACAAATTCTGTGCAGTGTGCGGAGCGCCTTTGATTGCGAATGCAGGCTTTTGCGGTTCATGTGGGCAACGCGTCGAGCCGGTGACGGCGCAGGCCGTTCCGGCCGCTTCAACGCTGCCCGCTCCTCAAGCCGCTCCCGCTCAGCCTGCCAATGTGGCCGGATTCAACCCTCAAGGTTTGAAGTGCCCGCGCTGCGGTTCAACGCAGGTCCAGGCCGAGAAACGAGGATGGAAGTGGACAACCGGCATGATTGGCAGCGGCAAGATGACCGCGACTTGCCTGCAATGCGGCAGTAAGTTCGACTTACAGTAACTTTGGCCTTGATCTTTACCCTTGGACAACGCGCGTGACGATCGATCACGCCTTCCGTGCTTCCGCCGCAATCTTCCTCAACTCCGGCAGCACGTTCCCCAGAGCAAGAGGCGCGGCGTCGCGCGTTCCCAGCGCAAAGTACACATCGCGATAATGCCGGTAAAGCTGCTCGTAGACCGCCGCTGATTTTTTGTCGGGCTCAACCGTGCGCAACGGCAGGCACACCGCGGCCTGCGCCTCTTCGATCGTCTTGTAGGCTCCCGCCGCAATCAATGCGAAGATTCCAGACCCGAGGCTGGTCGGAACCCCCGCCGGCACCAGCACAGGCTTATTCAGCACGTTGGCATACACGCGGTTCAGCACTTCGTTCTTCTGCGGAATGCCACCCGCGTTGATCACGCGATCGATACGTACTCCATGCTCCGCCATTCGCTCCAGAATGATGCGCGTGTGAAACGCCGTCCCTTCGATGGCGGCAAACAGCTCGTCCTGCGCAGTGTGCACCAGGTTCCAGCCCAGCGTGACGCCGCCGAGCTCGGGATTCACGAGCACCGTGCGGTCTCCGTTGTCCCAGCTGAGCCGTAGCAATCCTGTTTGCCCCGCTTTGTAGGCGTCCAAACCCTCGCTCAATGCCGCCACCGTGGTTCCGGCGCGCGTGGCAATGGCGTCAAAAATATCGCCCACCGCCGAGAGTCCTGCTTCAATGCCCGTGTAGCCGGGATGCACGCTTCCGGGTACTACGCCGCACACGCCCGGAACCAGCTCTGCCTGGCGTGCCATGGCAATAATGCACGTCGACGTACCGACCACGTTCACAGCATCGCCCTCGCGAATATTCGACCCGATCGCATCCCAGTGCGCGTCGAAAGCTCCCACGGGAATCGGAATTCCCGCCCGCAGCCCGAGCTCCGCGGCCCACTTTGCCGAAAGATTTCCTGCGAGTCGATCGCTGGTCAGATATTCGCCGCCCAACTTAGCGCGCACTCCCGCAAACAGCGGATCGACGGCGACGAGAAATTCCTCCGGCGGCAGCCCGCCCCACTTTGGATTCCACATCCACTTGTGGCCCATCGCGCAAACGCTGCGCTTCAGCTTTTCGGGGTCAGTGACGCCGCACAAGGTTGCCGCCACCATGTCGCAATGCTCGAGCGCCGTCACCAATTTTTCTCTTTGTTTTGGATTGGACCGCAGCCAGTGAAGAAGTTTCGCAAATCCCCACTCGTGCGAGTAGACGCCGCCGCACCACTTTATGCCCTCGAACCCCAACTCGTGGGCTTTGCGCGTAATCTCTTCAGCTTCGGCGAACGCGCGATGATCGCACCACAAGTAGTATTCGTCGAGCGGCTCGAGCCCCTCGCCCACGGGAACGACGCTCGATCCCGTCGTGTCAAGCGCAATCGCCGCCACTTGAGCGCCATCGGTGGCGGTCGACTTGAGTACGTCCCTGGTTGCCTTCGCCAGCGCGGCCATCTGGTCGGCGTGGGATTGTGTCGCATAGTTCGGATCGTCGCGCTTGCGATGCAGCGGATAACTGGCCGATGCGGTCCCGATCGGCCCCTTCTCGCTGTCGACGAGAGTCACGCGAACGCTAAGTGTGCCGAAATCAACGCCGGCGACGATGGCCATTGAAACTTCTCCTCATAGCGGTTTCAGGATTGATCCACTCCGGAACCATTGTGCGAAG
The DNA here is from genome assembly GCA_963828325.1 of uncultured Acidobacteriaceae bacterium. Classification (GTDB taxonomy): domain Bacteria; phylum Acidobacteriota; class Terriglobia; order Terriglobales; family Acidobacteriaceae; genus Telmatobacter. The sequence continues at coordinate 37,275 of CAWHEK010000029.1, read as the reverse complement.
TGGCATTTTCCTTAACCAGGGTCCCTGGCGGCGGGTCCTCGCCGCTGGAGTGGAAGTAAATGCCACCCCTCATGAATCGGGTAATTTCTGAAACCGCTCGAAGTAAACGCTTGCTGATCCGCCCATCAGACTACACTATCGCGCCGTGCGAAGCGGCGGATCGCGGCTCAAACGCGCCTATTGCTTTTGGCTGGGCGGCATCGATGCCGGCTTGCCCATGATTCCCGATCGACCCGCGGGCTGCGCGGCGGAAGGCTTGGCCGGCGACGGAGGCGATGTCGGCGCGCCATTCTGCGGCTTTGGCGCCGCGGGCCTCGCTCCTGCGCCCGGAGCAGCCCCGCTCGGCCCTCCGTCAATGACGGCGGCATGCGTCAGATTCGGCAGGGGCGCATTGTCCTGATTCTTCACCAGAATTGTAATGCGGCGGTTCGATGGATCGTAAGGATTGCTCTTCACGCGCAGCATTTGGTCCGCGAAGCCGCGCACCTGCGTCACCTGGTCCTTGCGCACGCCGTCCTGTTGCAGCAGCCTCCGGGCGGAGTTGGCGCGATCGGCTGAAAGCTCCCAGTTGCTGTAGTTCGCGTCCGTCGAGTACTGCGCCGCGTCCGTATGCCCCTCGATGAGCAATTGATTGGGGAGCGTCTTCAATTCCGCGGCGAGCAGCGACAGCAATTCCTGGCCGTTCGCGCTGAGTTGTGCGCTGCCGCTTTGGTAAAAGGTTCCGTTCTTGTCCTCGATCAACTCGATGCGTAGGCCCTCGGGGGTGATCGTAATCTCAATTTGTTTGATCAGCTTCTGCAGGTCTTTGCGCGCCGCAATCTCTTTTTCGAGTTTTTCTTTTAGATCCTGCAACTGTTGCGCGTTTTTGTCGGCTGCCGGCGCGGCCGCTGGCCCCGTTCCCGACATCGTCGTTCCCAGCAGGTTGCCGGTTCCTCGTGGATCGTTGAAGTACCCAGCCACTGCTTTCTTCACCGGATCGTTCTGCGCCATCAGCCAAAGCACAATGAACAACGCCATCATCGCGGTCACGAAGTCGGCATACGCAACTTTCCACGCGCCGCCGTGGTGGCCGCCGTGACCACCCTTTTTCTTGATCACGATAATGGGTTGAGTTTTGGCCGCCATTCAGTCGCTCCATCCGCTCCCTTGTTCGCAGGGGCCGTGGCTCCCTGCCGTCACGCCGCCGCAGCAGGAGCAGGCGCTTGCGCCGCCGGCTCGGGAGCCTTGTTCTTGCAGTTTTTCTCCATCTCGTCGAAGCTGGGGCGCGCATAGGCGGGAATCGCGCGCCGCCCCAACTCAATCGCAATCATGGGGGCCGAGCCCTTCAAAAACGCCAGCAGCAGCACACGCAGCACGTGCAAATAATCGTTATGCTCGTCAGCCAGCTTCTTCATGCTCGAGGCCAATGGCCCCACCACGCCGTAACAAAGCAAAATGCCGAGGAAAGTTCCCACCAGCGCCGCGGCGACGTGCCTGCCAATCTCCTCCGGCGGGCCGCCCAGCGAGCCCATCGTGATCACCACGCCCAGTACCGCCGCCACAATGCCCAGCCCGGGCAGCGAATCGGCTACCGTGGTGAGCGAGTCGGCTGGCTGCACCGATGCCTGATGATGAACTTCCATGTCCAGCTCCATCATCTGATCCATGTCAAACGGCTCCACGCCGCCCGTAATCGCCGTGCGCAGCGTGTCGCACACAAAATCCCGCGCATGATGGTCGTTGAGAAAATCTGGATAGTTTTTGAAGATCGAGCTCTCGCTTGGCTTCTCCACGTCCATCTCCACGGCCAGCAGACCCTCTTTGCGCACCTTGTTCAAGAACTGGTACATCATCTTCAGCGTGCTCAGATAGCGCACCGTGGTAAAGGGCGAGCCCTTCAACGACGCGATGAGCCCGGCCAGAATGTCTTTGAGGATGCGCAGCGGATTTGCCACCAGGAGCGTGCCTGCGGCCGCGCCGCCAATAATCAGGAGCTCGGCGGGTTGCATCAGGACAAGAATGTGACCCTTCTCCATGAGAAAGCCCGCGATAATCGCGGCGAAAACCACAACGATGCCTATGATGGCAAACATGTCGACTCCTCCACCGGGTTCGGCGTCACGTCATTCGCCGCAGCAACCGTTGCGCGATTGCCTCCTGTCCGGCTGCTCGTTTCCATGGCCTGCTGTGCGCGCCGCAAAAGTTGCGCAAGCGTTTCAGTGCCCTCGCCGCCGGCCTGCCCTGCGCCGATGCTCACCGTGAGCGACACACGATCGCCCCACCAGCGGAAGTCCGCGGTTCGCGCCAGGCCCGCCAAAGTATGCGCGTGCGAGGCCAGCATCTCCGCGCTGCGCTCGTGCGCCACGATGAGAAACTCGTCGTCGCCCCAGCGGCTCATCTCCTCAGCGGGGCGCAACCCCTGGATCAGCGCATGCCGCACCTTCTCGAGCATCGCGTTGCAAGCGCTCGCACCGTGCGTCTTACGCAATTCCTCAGCCTGATCCACTCCGATCCACAAAACACTGAAGGGCGGGCCTCCACGCTTGAAGTCGTCAAACTCGGTTTGCAGGCGTTCCTCGAATTCTTCCAGCGCTTCGTCCGAGTTCGCGCCATCGTTCGTCTCCCCGTGCGGCAGCGCGTCCAGGCTCTCCGCGGGGTGAAACAGAGCTGCGGCGCCGATCCGGTCGCCCAGCTCATCGCGCAGCACCAGGTAGCGCGCAATCACAGGGAGCGTATGGCCGAGCTTGTGGCGTGCCCGCACCAGCGCCCGCGGGCTCGCGCCTGCGGGTGTTCCGACGGGTGTTTCCTCCTGCAAAAGAGCTTCGAGCCCGTCTGAAAGCGGGCGCCCCAGCACGTCGACCGCTGCGAAGCCAGTAATATCCTGCGCCGCTTGATTCCAGAGCGCTACTGTGCCTTCCGCGCATACCAGGGCAACGCCCTCTGGCACGGCGTCAAATGCGGCTTCGAGCAGTTCGTTGCAGTGGGTCATCGACGCGCTCTTTTTCCGCCCGATCCCAATTCGATTGCAGGTTGGGCCTTCGTCCGGCCGAGGCGGCATCGCAGCCGATTCAGGCTGCGCACGTAGCCTTCCTCTGCACCGATTTCCAGGTCGGCTTCTCCCTTTAAATCGGCGCAAATTGGTCCGACTTCAAGGGACTATTTCGTAATAAGAGATTTCCAAAGTGGAAAAAGAAGGGAATCTTGGGGTACGACGACGCGCGCAACCTGCGCCCGTCGCTCAATTGCTAACTCGTCGACATGCCAACGCGCGGCTCTATTCGTAGCTCCGCACCCACTCCAGAATCGACCGCATGCCGATCCCGCTCGGTCCTTTGGCGATATACGGCCGCGAGTCCTCCACCCATGCCGTCCCAGCGATATCGAGATGAATCCACGGTGTGTCCTCGGCGAACACATGCAGAAACTCCGCGGCAATAATCGCCCCGCCCCATCGCCCGCCGGTGTTCTTGATATCGCTAATGTCCGACTTGATCAGCTCCGCATACGCGTCGCCCAGCGGCAGCCGCCAGAACTTCTCGCCCGAGATTGCCAGGGCCGACTCAAATTTTCCATACGCCGCATCGTCATTCGAGAAGGCGCCGGCCGCGATCTTGCCCAGGGCAACTGAAATGGCGCCAGTCAGTGTCGCCGCGTCGATCAGATGCGTTGCGCCCAGTTGCCGCGCGTAGGTCAGCCCGTCAGCCAACACCAGCCGCCCCTCGGCGTCGGTGTTGATGATCTCAATGGTCTTCCCCGACATGGCCGTCTGCACATCTCCCGGTTTTTGCGCCGTGCCCGACGGCATATTCTCAGCCGCGCACACAATCGCGATCACGCGCACCTTTGGCTTGAGCAGCGCAATGGCGCGCATCGCCCCGATCATTGCTGCCCCGCCGGCCATGTCGTACTTCATTCTTTCCATATTGTCCGCGGGCTTGATCGAGATGCCGCCCGTGTCGAACGTAATTCCCTTGCCCACGAGTCCGAGAATCGGCCCGTCTGTTACGCCCTCCGGCTCATAACGCAGCACGATCAGCGCCGGCGGCTCCGGCGAGCCTTGCGATACGCTCCAGAATGCGCCCATCTTGAGCTCGTGCAACTTCTCCGTGGAATGGACTTCCCATCCCAGTCCCACTTCCTGCGCCATCTGCGCGGCCCGCTGCCCCAGGATGGTCGGCGTCAGCTTGTTGCCGGGCTCGTTCACCAGCGAGCGGGCAAAATTCTGGTTTTCGCCGACGATCGCGCCCTCGGCAAACGCGGCTTCAACCGCCGCGCGGTCCGTCTCGCCGGTAACAGCGAGAGTGAAACGCAGAATGCTTTGGTCCTTCCGATCGCTGCGGTAGGTATCGGCGTCGAAGTCGCCGACAAAGGCACCTTCAGCCACAGCCCTGGCCGAGGCTGCGCCTCGCAGACTTTCGGATGAGGGGAGTGCTAGCACGACCTCTCGAATCCCGCGCGGCTTGGCAAAGCGAACCGCGGTTCCCGCAGCGTCTCGCACGGAGTGAACCGAAGCTTTAGCCAGCTTCCCCAGCCCAACAATCAGCAACCGTTTGGCCGAGATTCCCGCCGGGGCGTGCAACAGCAGGGTTTCGTTGGCTCCGGCCCTGTACTCTCCGGTCGAGAGCACCGCGGCCGCCGCAGCTTGGACAGCCGGATCGGTAGTCAGCAGCATGGGCTTTGGTTTGGCCTCGGGGCCTTTGGCGGTTTGTGTGTCGGCGGCTAATACAGCCAGCAGTTCGGTTTGGATCCCCGCAATCGGGGCGAAAGAAAGCTCTGTGCGCATAGTGTCTATTCTTTACGGAACGCTCGGCTTGTGGCAAATCGCCGCATTGGCGCCGCACGCCAGGCCTCGCCCATTCATCCCCAGAAATTGGGAAACGCTCGCCGCTCGCCCCCCGCAAGGGCGCTGAAAGCTGCCTTTACCGGCTTCCCTTGTGCTTGTTCGCCTTGATCGCCGAACTTGCCTCCCGGTCAGCCTCACGGCGCCGCTCCGTTTCCCGCTTATCCCAATCCTGCTTGCCCTTGGCCACCGCCAACTCGCACTTCACCCTCCCATTCCGGAAATACAGCCGCGTCGGGATGAGCGTATGCCCCTTGATCTGCGTCTTGGAGAGTAGCTTGCGGACCTCTTCGCGGTGCAGAAGCAGTTTCCGTGTGCGCGTTTCTTCGTGGTTGGCGATGTTTCCGTGGGAGTAAGGCCCAATATGCAGGTTCAAAAGGAACGCCTCGCCATCCTTGATCAGCCCGTAGGAGTCTTTCAGGTTGGCCTTGCCCTGGCGGATGGATTTGACCTCCGTCCCGCGCAACGCCACTCCGGCCTCGAACTTCTCCAGCAGAAAGTAGTTATGACTGGCCGCGCGGTTGTGCGCTGCATCTCTTTGGCCGCTGGCCACGGGATCGCGAGGTTTGGCCGGGTTTTTGGCTGCCGGAGCATCTTTCGCGGCAACAACATGACTGGTTTGGCGTGCCATCAGCTGGCGTCCTTGAATTCTCATCGTAGCATCGGAGCGTCTTTCGGCCGCTTTCGATCGACAGCAATGGAGCTTTGCTAGAATGAGGGAGCGTTTTTACCGGGAAGTCCGGCAAAATGAATCGCATCCGGCCGCCCGCCGCGGCCTGCAAAGGCCTGCCGTATGAGCCACTCGATCCCCACACAAGCCGCACTTCGATCCACGGCCCTGCGCTCCAAGGCGTCGCAATGGTCCGTCGCTTTGGCTATTCTTCTGGCCGTCGGCGGCCTCGGCATATGCGCTGCCCGGCTTTATGCGGAATCCGCCAACTCGGACTTCAAGCAAGGACAGTCCGCCGAGACGCGCGGAGACTACGACACGGCGTTTGAGCTTTATCAGAAGGCGGCCAATCGCGACCCGAAAGACGCGCGTTTCAAGATCGCTCTGGCGCGTATCCGCACCACCGACTCCGCGGGGCACATCACCAAGGGGCGCAAGCTGCTCCAGGCAGGCGATGCGCAGGGCGCTCTGGCTGAGTTTCTTCATGCCGCGGAAATCGACCCCGGCAACGAAGCAGCGCAGCAGGAGATTGCCCACGTCCGCCAAAGCCAGGGGACAAGCGCACCTGTGCCAGAAGCCGACCTGCCTCAAGCCTCTGGTGAGGAGCAGGAGCTGGATGAGGTTGAGGCTCCGCCTGAGCTTCGTCCCCTCACCAACGAGCCTCTCTCCCTGCACATGGCTGAGGATGCCAAAGTCGTCTACCAGGCCATCGCCAAAGCCGCCGGCGTCAATGTGCTCTTCGATCCCGATTTCAACTCCAAGCGCATCCAGGTTGATCTCAACAACGTTTCGCTCCTCGATGCGCTGCGCATTGTCGGCGTCATGTCCGACACTTTCTGGCGCCCCGTCACGCGTAACACCATTTTTATCGCGCAAAACTCCCGTACCAAGCGCCAGGAGCTGGACGAGCAAGCGGTTCAAACCTTCTATTTGACCAACGCCTGGCAGCAGAACGATCTCAACGATGTGCAAACTGCTTTGCGCAACGTGATGCCAAACGCCAAGGTGTATGGCGTGCAGAGCCAGAACGCAATCGTGATGCGCGCCACGCCCGACGAACTTCTGCTGGCGCAGCAGCTGATTGACGACCTTGACAAAGCTCGCGGCGAGGTCGTGGTCGACATTGCTGTTCTCGAAGTGAGCAAGAACTGGGAACGAAATCTGGGTATGTCATGGCCCAGCAGCTTCGGCGTCACGCTCCAGCCCAACTGCGCGGCAAGCAACTCCTGCACCACAACCTCCAACTCCGGCACGGGCACGGGGGGTACCGGCACCACCAACACCGTAAGCCCCACTCTCTACAATCTTGCCCATCTCAACTCCACGGATTTCGCGGTCAGTGTCGGCTCGGCAACCCTGAATCTGTTGCTCACCGACAACCAAACCAAGGTCCTGCAGAGCCCGCGCATCCGCGCCACGGACGGGCAAAAGCAGACCATGAAGATCGGTTCGCGGATTCCGATCGCCACCGGTTCTTATCAAACCGGTGCCGCCACCGCGCTAGTCAGTTCGCTGGTCAATACGCAATTCCAATATCAGGATGTGGGCGTGAACATCGAGATGACGCCCAGCATCCATTTCGACCACGATGTAACGCTCAAGATGAAAATCGAAGTCTCGGCCGAAAGCGGAACCGAGACCATCAGCGGCGTTACGGAGCCCATCATCTCGCAGCGCGTCATCGACCAGGTCATCCGCCTCCGCGAGGGCGAGGCCAGCATCCTGGGCGGAATCCAAAACAACCAGGAGCAGAACAACTGGAGTGGCATCCCCGGCCTGAGCGCGATCCCCGTTCTCAAATATCTCTTCGGCTCCCGGGACCGCATCACCCAGGACGACGACATCGTCTTCGTTGTGGTGCCTCACATCGTGCGCAGCCAGGAACTTGACCAAGCTAATCTGCGCGAGATCGACACCGGCTCCGGCCAGTCTATCGACTTGCGGTATTCCGACAGTGCTCCTGGCGCGTACTCCGCCAACCCGCCCGCTGCGCAGCCATCTGTTCAGCCTGCTGCCATGAACCGCGCTCCAGTGGGATCGATGCCCGGCGAAAGCGCGGTTGAAGCCGCTCCCGCAATGCTGGCGCAGTTACGCTCCGACATGGCCGCGGGAGGAGGGCCCAATGCAACGGCCAACTCCGCTGCGACCACGCCGAATTCCGCTTCGCAAGCAGCTTCGCATGCGGTCGCTCCCGCGTCTGCTCCACAAGCGTCTCTTCCGCCTCCCAATCCGGCACCACCTCCGGCGACCGCCCCGGCCCCGCCAACCTTCACTGCGCCGCCTGCGATCATCCCATCCGCAACTGCGCCACCGTCGACTGCCGTACCCGCTTCTCCCGGCGGCGCAGCCTTTGCAATCAATGCTCCGTCCACGCCGCCGCCTTCCGGGTCAACCTTCCAGGTTCCTGTCCTGTTAAACGGCGCCACGGATGTCGCTTCAGTCGCCCTTCAGTTCCATTACGACCCTGCAAGGCTGCAGCTGGTCAATGTCTCTCCCGGCGACTTCCTCAGCCGCGATGGCCAGGCTGCGCCTCCTATTCACGCCGATGAGCCCGCCGGAAACCTGGTCGTAGGCATCTCTCGCCCGCCGGGAACACACGGCATCTCCGGCACCGGCGTAGTTTGCGTGCTCACTTTCCAGGCCAAGGCCTCCGGCCCGAGCGATCTGGCCATCAGTCGCGCGTCGGTGGTCAACGGCGCACAGCAACAGTTGCCGGTCACAAGCGCGCAAACCAGCATCGTCGTCAAGTAGGAAACAGCGCCGATGAGCCTTCAACGCCCCATTCCGATCCGTCCGAGATTGCTCTCCGTCAGGAGGGATACGGAACGCGGCCTCACTCTCGTCGAACTGATCGTCACTGTATTTATCCTCACCATTCTGGCTTCGGCTGCGCTGCCGCTGGTCCGTTTCCAGGTCAAGAGGCAACAGGAACGCGAGCTCCGATTCGATCTGTGGGAGATGCGCGACGCCATCGACAAATATAAGGATGCTGCCGACAAAGGCGCATTCCAGACCAAGGTAGATAGCCAGAACTATCCTCCCGATCTGGATACGCTGGTGAACGGCGTCGACGTTCAGGGCAAGAAACTCAAGTTTCTCCGCAAGATTCCTATTGACCCGATGACCGGCAATACCGATTGGGGGATGCGCTCCATGCAGGACGATCCGGACTCCGATTCCTGGGGCGGCCAAAGCGTCTTCGATGTCTATACGAAATCCCAGGGAACTGGCCTGGATGGCACGAAGTATTCAACGTGGTAAGAAGGGCGAGCTTTCAGCTTCTAGCTGCTAGCTTCCAGCTCGATCTCGGCAGGAGTGCTTTATGCTCGGAATGAAACCAAGGCTAAATGGAAAATAGCATGGAAAACGCGAAGCAAAGAAGCTGGAAGCTAGGAGCTAGAGGCTAGGAGCTGAGTTTTGCGCAACCGACGCACACAATCCGGCTTCACGCTCATCGAGCTGATCATCGTGATGACGATCATCGCCATCCTGGCCACGCTCGCCGTCCCCTACTTCGCCGCAGCCATCAAGCACGCGCGCGAAGCGGTCCTGCGTGAGGACCTTCAAACCATGCGCATGGCCATCGATTCTTACACCATGGACAAGCAGAAGGCGCCGCAGTCGCTCGACGATCTCGTCCAGGAGGGATACCTCAAGGCCATCCCTGAAGACCCCATGACCCACAGCAAAGACACCTGGGTCACCGACACCAGCGATGCCATGTACTCCATCGACCAGACCGATCCCGGAATCAACGATGTTCACTCTGGTTCCGATGAGCAAGGTTCCGACGGCCAGCCTTATTCCGCTTGGTAAATTCTGAATAGAATGCTGAATCGAAAGCTGTCATCCTGAGCAAGTCCGCCGCAGCGGATGAGTCGAAGGATCTGCATTTGCTTTTCGATGGAGGAACGCCGCTATGATGGCACCGCGCAATTTCGCGATTTTCTGCCTCATCTTGCTAGCCGCATCTCTTCAAGCGCAATCCTCAAATTCCATCTCTATCCGCTTGCTCGATGGCAAAACCGGCTTGCCGGTCAAGGCCTCGAATTTTCTGGTGCGTGTCGATCGCCACGACACCGTGCACTCTGAATGGGTCACGATCAACGACGATGGCACGGTGATCGTCACCCTTCCTGATGACGCTAAAGAAATCTCCATGAAGGCGACCTATGACCTGGGCATGGACACCTACGTCAACTGCGATGCCGCCAAGGAGAGCGATAAGGAAAGAAATATCTGGTATCCGATCGCCACCATTCTCAAATCCGGTGTCGTCGCGCCCAATGAGTGCGATAAAACTGCCTTCAAACCTAAACCCGGCGAGTTTACCTTCTTTGTCCGCAAGCGGAGTTGGCACGACAATCTCGAATAATTGTGGTTGATTCTCGCGGCCAACCCGCCACTTCGCCGACTCCCTGACTTGCCGACTGGCTCGCTAAGATAATGTCTTGACCTTCGATCCCTTATCTCCGCCGGCTTTCGCCTTCGTCACTCGCGTCGCGGGAGCCTACGCCACGTTGATCAAGCACCCACAGGCCGATCCCGACTTCGGTCTCGGCGGCAAACTGTTCTACGCGGACGAGCTTGACCAGGCCGGGCGGGCACTCCTGGTGGCCGCTAATATAGCCGGCGCGGCCACGCTCTCCGCAACCGCCGATCGCGATGCGCAAAAGCAGGCTTTGCGCGATGGTGTCGCCGACTTCGTTGTTAACACGCTCGACGAAGCCCTGCGCATCCTCAAGAATCAGTTGCGCAAGCGCGAAACTGTTGCGGTCTGCGTCGCTGTGCCGCCCCCAGAGATGGAACGTGAAATGGAGCAGCGCGGCGTGGCTCCCGATCTGTTCCGTCGCGACCTGCCTATGACGACGTTGTACGCAGCGCTCACGCTTCAGGAGGGCGAGGAGACGGAAGCCGACCTCGACGAGATACCCGCCATCGTCACCTGGCAGACCGGATCGTCGCTGCCGAAAGATCTCGCCGTCCTCGATGAAATCGCACTCTCGTGCCTCGACCCCGAAGACTGGAGATCCCGCCGCTGGCTCCGTTTGGCGCCGCGCTACCTGGGCCGAATGACGCATGGCCTGCGCCTGATCGAAACGCACCGTGAATTCGCAGCCCGCTTCAATGAGCGCCTGAACCAATGCGCAGACCGCGGAGAGATCACGTTTGCTTTTGAGATCTTCTCGCACTTCCGCGGCACTCACTGCCAATTCCGATTTGACCCCAAGAACCCCTGACCAGCCAGCCTCTATTCCCTATTCGCTGGCCTCTGCGTCCGCTGCCTCTCCGATTCTGCGCCAAAGCTCCGCGATGCCATGCCCCGTCTTCGCCGAGACCGGCAGAATCTGCTCGACGTCGAGCCCTCGTGCGAGCGCCGCCAGGTTGCGTGTGCGCTCGTTCCCGCTCAGCCGATCCACCTTCGTCGCCACCACCAGGAAATCGCGACCAGCACGTTGCAGCCACTCGAACAATTGCTGGTCGTTCGGCCGTGGAGGCACATTCGCATCCACCAGGCAGACGCACAGCGCCAAAGTCTCGCGCGTCGCGAGATATGGCTCGATGAACTTTGGCCACTCCGCCGATATCGACTTTGAAATCTTCGCGTAGCCGTAGCCCGGCAAATCTGCGAACATCATTTGGCTCCCGCGGCGCTCGTTGGAAACCGCAAAAAAGTTGATGGCCCGCGTGCGCCCCGGCGTCGAAGACACTTTCGCCGCCTTCACGCCGACCAGCGCATTCAAGAGGCTCGATTTGCCCACATTCGACCGTCCCAGAAACGCGATCTCCGGCACCGTCGCCTTGGGAAACTCCTCTGCTGAAACCGCTGGACGCACGAATTTTGCCGACCATCGCATTGCGCGCAACCTCTTCCTTGAGTCTACGGTGCGATTCCCGCCGGAGCCTGGTAGTCGGCGAGCAGACCTAACTTATCCGCCATCGCCAGCGGCCCTGCTCAGCCGGAAAATGCATCCAGCCCGAACGAGGTCTGCCTCACTGGCACAGATGCGATACCTGCTCGTAGGGATCGGGCTTCAACGGCGGGTACGGCAGGCGGCGTGCATCCATGAACTGTCCTAGAAACGTGCCACCCGCCTGCGATCCAGCATCCGGATCCTCTCCATAAGCCACATCGCTCTCGACTTGCGAAAGGCTCTCGAAGCTGAATCCGTGTGCGCGATAAAGGTTGAGCAAATCCGGAAGCATCAGCGTAGTGAAAGGTGTTTCGTGCAGCAGCAACACGTCTGGAATCTCGCGCCCAAATACCATCCGCTCTTCTTCGCGCCCCAGCGTAACATCCTCCGCGGCCGCATCGAGGTAAGTTTGCTTAAGCTTCGCGATGGCCGCCTCGTCCTGCTTCGCGCGGCACCGGGCGTATGCATCGTTCCACTCGTAATCCGCGAACTGCAAGGTCACCTGCGCAATGCGATATCCGTGCTCGCGCAGATAATCGCGAACTTCGCGGCGTTTCTCCACCGTCTCGCCTTCTTCGAGGTATGGATAGCGGAACCACCGCCAGTCGCGCACTTGGCCGTACTGCTCGAGCACCGGCTCATCCTTTGCGATGTCCTGCTCGAATGCCTCCGCGGTGTCCGTTGTGAGGCTCGAATGAGAAAAGGTGTGATTGCCAATATTCATTCCCGCATCGACCCAGATTTGCAATGCCTGCGGCGCTCCGGGGCGGCTCGGGAGCTTGTCGGCGTTCACAAAGCCGTACGTGCCCTCAAGGTGGTTAGCCTTTAATTCGCTTACTAGCTTTGTCGCGACGCTCACTGCGTCTTCTCCCGCGGGCAAAACGCCAACCTGCGGCAGATCGTCGAATGTGATGGCAATAACCGGATGCGCATTCGGCTGCGACCGGCCGCGTTGCTTTTCCTGCAGCTCACTGCGCGGTGTGCGCAAGGATTGCGCGCCAGCGCAAGCCGCTGTTCCCGCGACAAGAACGGTCAGCAACGCGGCGACAGCCGGCTGCTTCCTCATTTCGATGCCTCGCGCCCAATCCTCACAAGGTAGACGGTGCCTCTTCATCCGTTTAATTCGAACCACTCGATGGAACCAGCGGTGAGATTGTCCGAGAGTGCGGGTCGGTAGCCAGCCACTTTCCAAACTGATCCACCGGATCGCTGTTGCCTAGACCGAGCAAAGTCTGTCGCAGTTGCCCGGAGCCCTGGTCTGAAGGCGTTGGCTGCAGTACCCCATTTGCGTCCAATTCCTCGCCGCCCGCCATCTCCGCCAGTTGAATCAGCCATGTGGGCGAGCTGCCCGTCACGATGGGCGCTTCCTCGAGATGCACTTCCCAGCCACGCGGCGCTTCATTCTGGTCGAGGTGCTGCCACGCCGTCAAGATCCATTTGCCATCGCTCGCGAATGCCGCATGAACCGGCAGGCTCTGCGCTGCGGATTCCATTTGGCTCACCGGCATGCCCGCCTCTACACCGGTCCGGGCGTCCCACACCTGCGCCACGCCATCTTGCGACGCGGTCAGCACCCATTCGCTATTCGGGCTGAACGTTGAAACCAGCACCGTGTCACCCGCCTGCATCAGTTGGCTCAACCTGTTCTTGCCGGCCACATCCCACACCTGAGCGGCGCTACCGTATGAAGTGGTGACCCACTTTCCATCGGGGCTGAACTCCGCATCGGGCACCCAGTTGTCCACCTTGAGGACTCCCACCTGCGCGCCCGTTTGCACTGTCCACAAGCTGGCTTCATGGCCGGTGGTCGAGGAAGCGACCAGAAGCTTGCCGTCGGGGCTGAAGTTCGCGCTCTTTACCTCTCCCTTGTGCATCATCGGCGCACCGATCGCCGCGCCCGTCGCAACATTCCAGACCGTCACCGTTCCGCCATGCGACCAGGTTGCAATCATGCTTCCATCGGCGCTGAAGACGGCGCCGGTGGCGTCTCCGCCAAGCTGGATCGCGTTCCCCTTCGGTTGCCCTGTTTCCGCATTCAAAATCTCCAGTTGGTGTGGCGAAACCGCGGCTAACCAATGGTCGCTGGGATCGATCACCGCGGTCTCCGGCGTCTCCGCGAGCGAAATTGCCTCTCCCACTCGTGCGCCGGTCATGGCGTTCCGCATCTGGCCCTGCTTGCCAGAAGCCGTGAACAGCAGCGTTCCGTCGGCGCTGCACGATGCCAGCGACACGGGGCCCGTGGCCGTCATCTGTCCCGCCTCCTGCCCCGTGCGCGCGTTCCAGATTTGTGCGCCGCTGTCGGTCACGGTCACCAGTCTCTCGTCATCCGCGTTCAGGCAAACCGTTTCCAGCGAACCCGTGATGCTGCTGATTACCGGCAGCTCCGTAACCGGATTCCATTTCCATATGCGTGCTGTGTGGTCGAAGGATGCAGTGACCACTAGAGAAGAATCGGTGGGGCTGAATCGCGCCCTGTACACAGCCCCGCCGTGCCGCATGGGCTCGCTCAACGGCTGTCCTGTAAGCGCGTCCCACACTCGCGCTGTCCGGTCGTATGAAGCCGTTACCACATATTTGCCGTCGGCGCTGAATGTCGCGGCCTCCACCCATGCGCTGTGGTGCATGGGCTGTCCAATCTTCGTGCCCGATGGAACCGCCCATAGCCGTGCCGTATTGTCCTTCGAGGCTGTCACAATCTCTCGGCTGTCAGGACTGAAAGCGATGTAGTTGACCGAATTGCCGCTCCCGTGTTCCAGCGGCGGGCTCACCGCCTGAAACGTCTTTGCGTCCAGAATGTAGGTTGTGCCGTCGTCCGCGCCAACGGCGACCCATCGACCGTCGGGACTGATCACCGCCTTATTCACTTCGTCATTCTGCACCTTGTGGGCCTTCTCCGTGTGCGTCGCCAGGTCCCACAGCCGCGCCTCATGATCGGCCGAAGCCGTTACCACCACTTGCGGTGGACCCTTGGGATTGAACATTGCCGTCCACACCGTCTCCGATTTTGCGCCCGTCAGCTGATGCACCAGGGCTTGTCCAATCTGTGGATGCGCAAGATTCGTCGCGTCCCAGACGCGCGCGGTGTGGTCCCACGAACAGGTCACAATCTCCGTTGCATCGGCGCTGAAGTGCGCGCAGTTCACCTTGCCGCCTTCAATGGACACATCGTGCTGCATGGGGTTCCCGATCTCGCGCGCCGGTCGTCGCGTCCCACACCCGGGCGGTCCCATCCCACGACGCGGTCACCACCTTGGTGCCGTCCGGGCTGAACTCGGCAGTATGCACCCAATCCGCGTGCCGCATGGGTTGGCCGATCTTCTGCCCTGTCTTCGCGTCCCACACTTGCGCTGTGTCATCCGCTGAAGCTGTCACCACCTTCGTTCCATCGGGACTAAAGCTCGCATCCCGCACTTCGCCATCGTGGTGCAACGTCTCGAGAGGCAGCACCGAGTTGCGGAGTTCCGACACTGCGAGCGCAATAGCCTTCTCGTTTCTCGGATTTTTGGTCAAGGCATCGGCCAGATAGGCCAGCGACACGGGCTCGTCGTCCCGCGTCATCTCCGAGGCCGCAAACTCAGAGTCGGTTTCGCTCGCCGCCAGGCGCGCGCCGGCCGCCGCCGCCTGCGCGTCGTGCCGCTTGCTCACCAAATATGCGGTCACAAAACCGAAGATCAGGCAGAGCACCACCGCCAGCGCGCCCGCGGTGCGAATCAACTCCCTCTTTCGCAGCGCCTCGGCGTGCCTGGCTGAAGCCTCGATGAATCCCCGTTCGGCTTCATTCAATTGCCGCGGTTTTGCCGTCAGCCACGCCTGCGCCCGCGCCAGCTTCAGTCCCCACAGCAGCGCTTGCGTCTTCTGCTTCTCCGGCGCCGCTTCCCAGTCCGCCAGATCCTGGTCCAGTTGCTCCTTGCCGGTAAGAAACTCCTTCTCCTCGTCGAGCCAGTTTTTCAGTCGCGGCCACTTGCGCAGCAACGCTTCGTGGGTCACCTCCACCAGCGCCACGCCGCGCTCGTGACGTACTGTCAACAGGTACGCCTTGGCCAACCGCTCGATCACGGGAATTGCGCGGCTTGAAATCTTTGACAACTCCGCCGCGCGCCGCACATATTCGCCCTCAGCGTTCACCCGCACCAGCCCCGGAATGAACGCTTCCTTCAGCGCCTGCAAATCCTCCGCTGTGGGATTCGCCGCGCTGAGCACCTCATCCGCCTTGCGCCGCACCGCATTTTCCAAGGGCGTCAGCTGTGCCTGCGCATCGCCCATCGCGCGATAGGCGTCTACCGTCATATGTTTTGTGCCGCCCGCCTTGTCGAAAACCGACCGGTCGTACAGTTCGCGGAGCGCGAACGCCAGCAACGGCAGCGCATCGTCGGTCCGCGCATCGGCCATCATCTCCGTCACCAACGCATCGTCCACCGTTACGCCGGCCAGCTTGGCCGGGCCCAGCACGATGTCGCGTACCCGCTCCAGCGGCATTGGTTTCAGCCCGAACTGCTCGAACGGCGCCGTTAGCCGCGTCTCCTGCTGCAAATGGCCCAGGTAGTCCGAGCGCAGCGTCATGGTTGCAAGGTAGGGCAGTTGCGCGCTCAGCATCGCATTCAGCACAGCGAAGAACCGGTCATTTTGCGCGCTATCCGCGCCGCTGAACAGCTCCTCGCCCTGGTCGATCGTAATCAGAATGTGCGCTTCGTTCTGCCCGTGCGCCGCGCGCAGGTCTCGCGCCAGATCTTTCAATGCGCGCGTCGGATTCTCCTCTTCCAGTTCCTTCCGCCATTGCCGCCAGTTTTTCGCGTCGTCGAGCGCCGAGGCGATCGCCAGCGCCAACTCGTCCAGAGGCTCTCCCTGGGGGCGGAACGGAGGCAGCACGATCCAGTTGTGCCGGTCCTGTTTAAACCGCGGCACAACGCCGGCCCTCAGCAGCGAGCTCTTGCCCGCGCCCGACGCCCCGAGCACCACCACCAGCTTCTCGCCGCCCTGCACGCGCCTGGCCTCCAGGCGCTGAATGAGCGCGCGGATGTCATCGTCGCGCCCAAAGTAGATTGCGGCGTCAGCCTCCTCGAAAGCCATCAATCCGGGATAGGGCAGCCGCTTGTTGTCCCAATGCAGCCCACCGCGCGCATTCAATGCGATGCGCGTCAGTTCCGAGCGCAGCCGGTCCATTCCGCCTTCGCGGTCCTTCACCAGGTCCAGCAGTTGGATGTCGTCGCCGATGAACTTCTCTTTGGTCGGCGTCTCCACCAGCGGGAAAATCGCCTTGCCCAGCGCCCGCGCCTGCGCAAACTCCACAAAGCACCACTTGCTGCTGGAACCAGTTCTCCGTCAAGAATCAGGATCACCGCATCGCAAGCCGAGATCTCGCGATACAGCGTGCTCTCCCACTTCTCTCCCGGAGCGATGCCCCGCTCATCGTCGAAGTCCAGAAATGTCGAGGTGAATCCCTGGGAGCGCAGCCACTCCAGCAGCTCTGCCGCTTCCGTACGATCCACGCTCGAATGACTGATAAAGATCTGCGACACGCCGCTCCCCCGAAACCGGGCTTCACCCAATGCTGAGAATTGCAGGTAACGCCATCATAATCGCCGTTCTTCGTTTCGTGCCTTTTATTCGCACGCCTGAAGCGCGATTGTGTAGAACTCGTTATGAACACTCGCGCGAGACGGGAAAGTGAACCACACGCTCCATACGCGGTGAAATCGGGCGCATTCAAACATCTGCTTCCAACGACAGATCTCAGTCCGGCATCCCTGCATCGAGGAAAAGCAAGTCGCACCCGTTGAATCCCGCCAGCCTGTATCCTGCGCTCCGTAGGTGACCGAAGACGGCATGTTCCTCGATCTGATCGAAATCGAACGACCCGTCATGGATTTCGATAACGATCAGGTGCGGGCGCCATCGTCGGAGATCGAAAGACCTCAGCGCAACAAGGTCAAATCCCTCCAGGTCGATCGACAGTAAGCCAATGTCGCGGGGAACCTTATGCTCCTCAAATAGTTGCTGCAGGCTCTTTACCGGAACCCTTATGCGATGTGCCTCGTCGCCGGCATGAGGGTGGACCACGTCCTCAAGTACATGCGACCACCCAGGATTCTTGCAGATCACAAACGTCGCCTCGGTTGATCCTTCTCCCACGCAGGCGCACTCAACCGTATCCTTGGGCCGGGCACGCCGGAACCTCTTCACCAGCGATGGATTCGCGTCAATGCATAATCCAGTCCAGCCCAGCTGATAGAGAAGATACGTATTCGAGATTTTGTCAGGGTAGTTGCAGCCCACATCGACATAGAACTTCGATGGATAATCCCAGATGAAGGATAGAATCTGCCGATCCAGCCCGGCCTCGGCATAGGAAACTTTGCCAAACCGATCGAATACCCTGCGCGCCGCCTCGGAAATCGCGATGCCCAAAGCCCGCCAAAAGGGGAGTTGGCGAAGGACCGGTCGAGGGACGGCAGCCATTTTGAAGTCGGATTCCAGTGTCGTCTTTCCGGATGGCGGATCGAGCCCCAACCATCCCGCTGGTACAACGTGTTATCGAAGTTTATTACCCTGGCCGCCTTGAGAAGCCCACGGGACGCAGGCGGTCTTTTGCATTCTACCCGCCTCGATGGGACCGCAGCGCGCCACTGTTTTCAATCCCCGCCACGACGCCATCCATCGAGGCCATCCCGTAAGGCCCCGCCAACCTGCTCTTGCGCAGCCCATACACCTCGACCGCATAAGCCGCACGGCGTCGCGCTCGCTGCTCCCACCGCGGTAATCCATCGAGCGGCCGCGGATACGCCAGCATGGCGCTGATGAGCGAGGCCTCCTCGATGCCCAGACGATCCGCGTTCTTCTTGAACAATCTTCCTGCGCCGCCGCGTTCGCGCCGATCAGCCCCGACCCGAAGTACGCGCAAGCCAGGTAAGACCGCAGAATCTCAAGCTTCTTGTGGCGGAATTGAATAGCCAGAGCCAAAAATCCTTCATACACCTTCCGCTTCATCGGTCGGCGCTCTGAATCCCGTCACCGTCCGCACAAACTGCATATCGATCGTGCTCGCGCCGCCATGTTTCCGCCCCGTAAGCACCCTGGCGTCTCTCGCAACACTGAGCGCGCATCCACGCCGGGATGACTGAAAAAATCTTCTGTCTTCGAGAGCAATCGTCGTCAGCTCCAAAGCCGTCAATGCGTGCCGCTGAGTTCTGCGGCGCCTCTCTCATATTCCGGTCGATCCGCGACAGGTCGCTTCTAATCCCGGCAAACCACGTTGCCGGGCGGGCCCAGTTGGGCAATTTGAGAGCCCGCGGCCTGTCGGCTTTCGCCGCCGCTTGGCGTCTCTTGCGCGGCTCTACGGGTCTGTGCGCAACATTCTCCGTTACCCACCGTGCAATCGCTTCGGCTGTCGCATCGCCAAAGAGATGGTTTGGACAATCGGTGCTTCCCTCGTTCCCCGGCGCAAACCTGTGCCCCACCACATTCGCCGCGGGGATTCCATATTCTTCGGCAAGCCAGTGCACCAGTTGCCCGCTGGCCACGCTCTGCGCATTGGTCAGTTGGTCAGCCGCAGCCGCCACATGCTCGATTCCGATGGATCTGGAATTCGCGGCCTTGGCGTGCCACGCAGACAGGTCCTCGCGCACCATTTGGTAGATATCGCCATTCTTATCGACGACGTAGTGTGAGGAGACTCGCGAATTCCTATTCAGAAACCAGTGAATCGTGCCCTCGACCGTCGCCGCCGTGCTGCAGTGCAGCACAATCATGTCGACCTCGGCCCCGTTGCGCGACGAGGAATTGGGGCTTTCAATGAAGCTTTTGATGGCTGGTTTCACAAGTGCCACCGGAGCGCAGGTCTTTCCGGGAAGTTGTTGCAACCAATATACACGTCAAACTCTTTTCCCACGGCTTCAGACCTTTCAGACGGTCCTGTTTTCGATACCCATCATTTCGTCGTGATTTACCCTCATAGAATGACCGGGCGAGAAGCGCCTCGCCATGCCTCGGATGTGTCATCGGGAGGCGAAAGGGGTCAAACGTGCCTGGCAAGTTCTGCATCTTGAGCTCGGTCGGACGGTCTGGCCTGAACCTTTTCGGCGACGTGACAATCGTTCAGCGGTTGCTGAATCTGAATCTCGCAACTTCGCCGGGCGCCATCGTTCCGCTCGCGATCGATGGACTCTGCGGGCCGGCGACCATCTCAGCAATCGAAGCCATCGAGCGCCATCATCTGCTCATCCAGCGGCCTACTGGAAGAGTGGAACCGAACGACTCCACATTCAACTTTCTCGCCAGCGACATCGCGCTCGAAGCTCTCGGCGATCACCAGATCGCCTGGGGAGCACGGGTCAGCGCCGAGTTTAAATCCAAGCTGATTGAGATTGCCCGGAACATCGGCGTCGATCCCAACTTCCTCATCTCGGCCATGGCCTTCGAAACCGGCGAGACCTTCAATCCATCGATACGGAACAACCGCAGCGGCGCCACCGGCTTGATCCAATTCACGCCTGCAACAGCAGCCGGGCTCGGCACCAGCATCGCGGACCTGGCGGCAATGTCTGACGTCGACCAAATGGAATATGTCGAAAAGTATTTCTCGCCCTACAAGAACATGCTTGAGACCGTCGAGGATGTTTACATGGCGATCCTTTGGCCGGCCGCCATTGGCAAAGCAAACTCGTGGGTCCTCTTCAGCAAGCCGAGCGCCCAATACGATCGAAACTCCGGCCTCGACACCGACAAAGATGGCAACGTAACCAAGGAAGAGGCGGCCTCTATGGTCCGGGCAAAGCTGCTGAAAGGCAGAGGCGCGGATTACTTCGGCTGAGGGCCATTGCGGGCTCGGTGATGGTTCATCGGTTTTGAGGGTGTTGCGCGCAATTCGGCAGGAACGTGAAAACGCACCGCCAAACTGAACTAGACGGCCCGCCCCGCCGCCGCGCCTGATGCCCAGGCCCACTGGAAATTGAATCCTCCCAACTGGCCCGTCACGTCCGCCACTTCGCCGATGAAAAAGAGACCACGCACCGAACGGCATTCCATCGTCTGCGCAGAAAGCGCGCTCGTGCTCACTCCGCCGGCCGTCACTTCAGCTTTCTCGTACCCCTCGGTACCGCTTGGTGTGAAGGCCCATGTATGCAGCCGATGCTCCAGTGCGTCGAGAGCGTCGTTGGTCCAGCTTTGCGGCGCGGCAACCTCAACCAATCGGTCGGCCAAGCGAACGGGCAATTGCATCCGCAGTGCGCCACGCGTTGCGGATGCATCGCGGCGCGCATTGGTGGCTCGTAACAAGGCAAGGAGCTTCACGGCCGGCGACCAGTCGATGCGAACTTCTTGCGGCCGCGCCCAGTACGATGAGATTTGCA
This sequence comes from uncultured Acidobacteriaceae bacterium, assembly GCA_963828325.1. GTDB lineage: Bacteria > Acidobacteriota > Terriglobia > Terriglobales > Acidobacteriaceae > Telmatobacter. The sequence continues at coordinate 16,527 of CAWHEK010000029.1, read as the reverse complement.
GGATAGCCGGTCCGCTCAGGCCGCGATGGGTAAAGAGCATCTTCTCGCGGAAGCTGCGTTTGCCGCAGGCAACAATCACCGCGGCAGAGATGCCGCTTAGATCGGCGAAGTCAGCAAGCTCCTCGCCGGCGAGCGTAAGCGGAACCAGCGCCGGCCGGGTGGGCTCGATGGGAATCGAGAACCGGCGGGCAATCTCGTAACCGAAACCGGTTGCGCCCATCTTCGGAATCGAAAGGCCGCCGGTCGCGACCACGAGGGCCGGTGCGGTGAACGCCACCTTGCCGGTGACAACCGTAAACGCTCCCGACGAGCTGTCGCGGCGAACCTCTCCGACCGCTGCAGACAGAACTACGCGCACGCCGGCAGTCGCACATTCGGTCATCAGCATGTTCACAATTTGCTGCGCCGAGCCGTCGCAGAAGAGCTGCCCTAGCGTCTTTTCGTGATAGGCGATGCCGTGCAACTCGACCAAGCGGATAAAATCGGCGGGCGTGTAGCGCGCCAGCGCTGATTTGGCAAAATGCGGATTGGCGGAGAGAAAATTGTCAGGCCTGGTGTGAAGATTGGTGAAGTTCGCGCGGCCTCCGCCGGAGATGAGAATCTTTTTGCCGGGACGCTCGGCGCGCTCAAGGACCACAACGCGACGCCCGCGGCGACCCGCTTCGATGGCGGCCATCAGGCCCGCTGCGCCGGCGCCGAGGATAATAGCATCGAATTGGTGTGGCTTCATCAGTTGCCCTCGCTGAGCGGAGCCAGGTCCGGCGCGGTGACGGCGATGTAGAGGCCTGAAACGAGGATGAGCGCCCCGCCGAGGACAACGAACAGCCGGGGCTTATCGTGCCAGATGAGATACGCGAGCAGCGTGCCGGTGATGAGTTGCGTGTAATGGTACTGCGAGACGTTGGCAGCAGAGGTATGTTTGACCGCGATGTAGAAGCAGAGGGTTCCGGCGGCGCAGAACAGGCCAATAGCGAAGAGCCCGGCAGCGATCCCTGGCGTGAGCGGGGCCGCGTGGAAAAGCATGAGCACAAATCCGGCCGCCGCGGTGACCAGGCCCGAAAAGAAGGCCAGGCTGATGGGCGTCTCGGTGCGAGTGAGCACGCGAGACCACACCATGTTCGTAGAAAAGCACGCCACACATCCAGTACATGCGAGGACGCCCGTCCAATCCGCATATCTGGCGCTACCCCAGGGATTGACTGCGACCACCACGCCTGCAAAACCGGCCACAATGGCAGCTGCTTTGCGCCAGCGCAAACCTTCGCGCAGAAAGATCGCCGAGAGCAGGGCAATGACCATCGGCGCCATGAACACGAATATGTAAAACAGGGTGAGCGAGAGATGGCGCAGCGCGATGACGACTCCGATGTTGTTGCCGAGGTCGAGGCAGGCCCGGACGAGTTGTAACTCGATTCGGTGAGGGCGCAAATCGCGGGCGGTGCCACGGGCCAGCGCATATCCGCCCAAAAACATGGCCATGAAAAGGCCGAGGAACGCCACCACTTCGTAGGCAGGCAGTCCTGTCTGGCCGACGAGCTTGATGGAGGTGTCGGCAAAAACCCAGAATGTGAATCCGGCGAGCGCGAAGCCGATGGCGCCTAGATGGGAGACGGGGGACGAGGAATCGGGCATCGGGTCTGACTAAATCTTAGCGCGGGAAGGTTGGCTCTCGGCATTCAGTTGCAGAACGCTCTCAATTGAGAGCCATACTGCCGGTTTTCCCGCTTGAACTCAGACCTCGTTCTCAGCGCCGCACAATGCGTCTCATCGCCTAGCCCTCCATTCAGTTTTTCGGCAAGACTAATTCGAGATGGATACTGTGCGATGCCTGCAAATCGATGGCGGCGCCGTTTCAGGATCTGAGTTCGCTGTGCGAAGGCAAATAGAGCTCAGCTATGCAAAGATCGAGATGCGAATGCTCAATTGAGTTTGATAGCGTGGCTCGCAGCGTGTTTTCTTGGTAGGCACGATTGGATTCGAACCAACGACCTCTTCCGTGTCAAGGAAGCGCTCTAACCAACTGAGCTACGCGCCTACAACGCGACACGACCTAGTTTATCAGGGCTGCGGTGGCGGGGAAAGTTGACTTTGCTCTAGAGAACTTTTTGGTGCCGAAGAAGGGACTCGAACCCCCACACCCTTGCGAGTACGTGGACCTGAACCACGCGCGTCTGCCAATTCCGCCACTTCGGCACGGGAGAGACTGCTCAGGCGGATTTCGCCGAGCGGGCAGCAACTTTGAGTCTCGCAAATGCGCTCTGCGGTGTCAAATTTCGCGCCGATTCTTTCAGTCAATAGCTCCGTCGCCCACCTTCACTGCTTACCCTCTTCGATCTTCACGCCGGTCGGCCTCGCGAACAGCGTGGCATCAAAGTCCACCTGCCCGTAGCCGGAATAGTACCAGGTGTAATCCTTGTCTCCGTGAACCATCGCCACCGCCGCCGGCCTCTCGGGAAGTCCGAAGGTGAACAGCGTCGCCATCCAATCCCCGAATTGCAGCCTGTATCCGATCGTTTGCCTGGGCTGCTGGTTGAATTCGAGAACCGGTCCCGGCTCCGGAACAGCTCCGTGGCTCTTGAAGAATTCCATTTCAAATCCGAACTCCAGTCCGCTGATCTGTTTGGCTACTTCCTCGGGAATTCCGATCGAGTGATCGTCAAAAATCCGCATATGGCAATTTAGATCCGGTCCGCTATCCACAAAGTGGCGCGCCGTCTCGTCAGCCAGGTTCACCATCCATATATCGGGTTCATTGATAATGACCACCCCGTGAAGACCTTTTTCAGGCTGGGGCTGCTCTTCGACGCGGCAGTATGTTGTGCCCGATCGATAAAAGGTCTTGGGCTTAAACGCGAAACTGCCGTGCGGAATATCCGAGCCCGCGCGCTGAACCACCATCTTTGTCATTGTTTGCGGCGTTGGCTGGGCGGCTGGCGGTTGCTGGGCGCACAGAGCGGTGGCCAGCAGGATCATAGAAATACCGACGCGCTTCATTTCAGGCCTCGGTTCTTACACGGTGAAGGTGCGCCCAGCATAGCGCATTTCTGGCTTGACGGTCCATAAAGACCAAGCCGCCGGCCCGTATCCGAACCGGCCGCTTCCATAGAATGCGCTGAAGGTGCGTGAGGCGCGACCGCCTAGTCTACACCAGCCTTGCGTCCAGCGTGATCTCGGTGTTGTTGGCGAAGAGCTTCGAAATCGGGCAGCCCGCCTTAGCGTCGGCCGCGGCTTTGTCGAAGACTTCCTTCGTCGCGCCCGGAACGCTGGCCGTCGTGGTAAGCGCGATCTTTGTCACCGCGAATCCCGCGTCCACCTTGGCTAGCGTCACCGCTGCCTGGGTCTCGATCTTCGTCGGCGTCAATCCCGCGCCGCCCAACTGCGCGCCCAGCGCCATCGAAAAGCAGCTCGCGTGCGCCGCCGCAATCAGTTCTTCAGGCGTGGTGCCGCTCGTGGCGCCCTCAAACCGCGTGGCAAACGAGTAGTTGGCGTCTTTCAAAACGCCCGTCGCCGTTGAAATCGTGCCCTTGCCTTCCTTCAGTGATCCAGTCCAAACTGCGCTCGCTTTGCTTGCCATCGTCCCTCCTTGGGATGCATTGTTTCTGGGTTGTCAGTGGATTCTCGGGGCGCTTCACTTCGGGGAAGACCGTTGCGCCGCCTGGCTGTTGATCTCTCGGGCGCCTGAGGAAATTTCCAGCAACAGGCAGCCACTTCTCCATGCTAATCTGTCGGCCATGTTGCCGCAGCTTCCCCGCGCCCTGAATTCCGGCTTTCAAGCCGATTCAGCCGTCGAAATCTCACAAAGTGGTGCGGTCTGCGCTGCCGGCGATGACCTGCGCGCCCAAGTTCTTCCTGTCGATCATCATTGCCAGGTCTGCCCCAACTGCAGCCATTTGCTCACCGGCCACCATTGCAAGTTGGTCTGCACGCACTGCGGCTACTACCTCAGTTGCTCGGACTATTATTGATCGCCCACCACCCACGTCGCTCATCCTGAACGAGTCCAGCCTCGGGACGAGCCGAAAGCCCGCCCTCAGCGGAGAAAGTGCTATGCCATCAAAGTCGAACGGGAACTGCATTTTCAACTTACTCGCGATCAAAATAGATATGGCACCAGCGCCGCGCTCCGGCGGACATAACTGTCGTACGTCTCTCCAAATTCAGCGTGCATCCACTTCTCCTCCATCCTGAGCTTGGCCCAGAACACGAGGAAGATGAGGACGAGTACGACGAACCCGCGCACTTCGGCCATGGCAATCGCGCTGCCCAGGAATCCAACCAGAATCCCGGTGTAGATGGGGTGGCGCACCACGGCGTAGGGACCGCTGGTGATCAGCTCGTGATCCTGCTTGATGGTCACCGATCGGCTCCAGTTGCGGCCCAGATGGTCACGCGCCCAGACCGCGAAGAGAAGGCCGCTAACCGTGATGACCGCTCCCAGCCAGAAAGCCAGGAGTCCCTGTGGCCAAAGCGGCCGGTAAAGCCAGCGCAGCGGGATGAGCCTTGTCATGAGCAGAACGATGGCGACAAGGAAGGTCAAGGTACGCCCGATGCGCGAGCCGACCGGCTCCAGGCGCCGGGTGGTTTTGGTCCCGCCAGCCCTGATCTGCCAGTAGATCAGGAAAATGGTAAAGACCACAGGAAAGAAGAGATCGTAGAACCAGATCATCGGGCCTCCTGCTTACTTAAGTTGTAACGCAGATTCGCAAGGGTTAGTTCCACGACTCGCTCGACTAAGTTGTCACGCAGGTTCGCAAAGGTCAGTTTCAGGACTCACTCGCCGGCGTCCACGCCTGGACAAATACGCTTGCCGCATCGAGGACAGGCGCTGAAACCACGATGTCTGCTCGTCCCGGGCGCCCAACCCGGCGGGCGTCAGGAGGCCTGGATTCAGCTTTCCGGCGCGATCGGTGACCGTGCCGCTCAGGCCGGCAAGATCAACCTGTGCGGAGCAAAGAATCGCGCCGGGAAAGATCGCCATCGGAATCAGCAGATGCCATGCGAATCGCGCGAGCATAAAGACACTCCGGTTCTATACGCCTGCGTCTTCGACCCCTATTGCCCGCCCTTTTCGCTCGCCTTGCGTGCTGCCTCAAACTCGTCACCCGGCTTCCATTCAATCGGATTCGCCTGCTCACTCGCCAGCCAGCCCAGGACGAAACCGAAACGCGCCAGCTTTGCGTTGCCCCTGAAGTCCCAGTCGGCGCGATATTCGTCGGAAGGCTGATGGTAATGATGCGCAACATAGTCCGCCATCTGCGCCTGGCCCCATGCCAGATCGTGCCCCGCGAACAAATCGCCCTGGTCGATCGAAAACGCTGGAATCCCCACCCGCGCCAGCGAAAAATGATCGGAGCGGTAGTAGTGGCCGGCCATCGGCGCGGGATCGGGCAGCAATTTCAGGTCGAACGCCTTGGCTACTTGTTCCACCGTCGGGGCAAAATCAATCCGTTCCGCGCCGCCCAGATTCACTGAGCGCGGAATTCCGATGGGCAACAGCATGTCGTAATTCAAGTCCAGACCCATCTGCGCCGCAGGAACCGGCGGATGCATGCCCAGGTATTGCGAACCCAGCAGCCCCTGTTCCTCCGCCGTCACCGATGCAAAATACACATCGTGCGGCGGCTTCACCGGCGACTGCGCAAACGCGCGCGCCAGTTCCATTACGATCCCGCACCCCGTCCCGTTGTCTGCCGCACCGTTGAAGATGTTGTCGCCCTTCATGTCGGGATCGATGCCCAGATGATCGTAGTGCGCCGTATACAGCACCGCGTTTCCGCCCGGCGCCGCACCCGTCACTCGCCCCACCACGTTCGCGCTCACATACCGCCGCACTCGGCTTTCAATATGCGCGCGCAACCGTACCGGCAGCTCGACGGCATGAAACGCTCCCGGAACTCCGGCGCGGGCGATATTGCGATCCACATCGCCCAGCCCTGCCATCGTGAACAGCTTTTGCGCCACGTCGTGCTGGATCCAGGCCGCCGCGCGCAGTGTCGCGCTCGGGTCGCCGTCCAGATAGCTCTTCTCGACGGCCTGCGAGTTGCGCACCACGTCCCAGCCGTAGCTGGCCAGGTCCTCGCGGTGAATGATCAACACGCCTGCGGCTCCGCGCCGCGCCGCCTCTTCATATTTGTAGGTCCAGCGTCCGTAGTAAGTGAGCGCTTCGCCTTTGAAAAACCTTTCGTCGTTCGATGGCGGCTCGTTCACAATCACCAGCAGCACTTTCCCCTTCACGTCGATATCTTTTCCGTCTGGCCCCGCGAAGTCGTTCCAGTGGTATTCGGGCGCATCGATGCCGTAGCCTACGAACACAATCGGCGCGTCGATGTCGGCGGTTGCCTGCCCCGTCTGATCCTTGGCCACGATCTCGTCGCCGTACGCCAAATCGAACGTCGCCCCGTCGGCTGGCACAAAACTGAACTTCGTCTTGTCCTCCACCGTGTGCACCGCGTAGAGCGGAACGTGCTGAAAGTAAGTGCCGTGATCGCCCGCCGGCTCAACCCCCGCCAGCGAGAATTGCGTGGCTATGTATTCCGCCGCCAACTCACCTCCGCGCGTCCCTGGGCCGCGCCCTTCCAGCAGGTCAAGCGACAAAAACCTCACATGCGCGCGGATCTTTTCGCCATCAATTGAAGCCGCCGCGATGCGCGCCCCCGCCGGCAACCCCTCAATGGCCGGAACCGGATTGGCCACCACCATCTGCACGGGTCTCGGCCCCGATTGTTGCGCCAGAGCCGTTGAAAACGCCGCGGCCAGAGCGACCGGCGCGAAAAAAACCGAAATAAATCTCGAATGCATTGAGTTTTCCTCCGAATCCAACTCGGCGCGAACACAAGCCAAAATCAATGCGCCGCGCTGCGCCGGTGAGTCCTGCCCGGCCTGCCTGTTTTTTAATTGACCCTCTAGACTACGACTCGTCCGCGCCGCCGTGCAATTGCATCCGACACGGGCAACGAAAGCAGGTGTGCCCGCACCAGAACTTTACGCGCCAGCCCGGTGAGTGCCATGCCCGCCGCTTCGCCCAGCGGAACCCACCGTCGCTCTCCGCCCGCTGCAGCCACCCCCTGCACATCGTCCTCAAACACCGTGCGGATCCGCACGTAATAATTCACCTGCATGATGGCGTGACGCAGCGTCATGCGCAACTCGCTTGCCGGCACGTCAGAATGACGAAGCGTCGGTAGCTCCCACATTCCCGGCATCACCGATGTTTGCGCGGGCCTCTGTTCCAGCAGCACCTCGCGCGAACTTGGTCCATGCCTCTTGCCGGTCGCGCTGCTCGTCCTTACCGACAAAGCATAGGCCACCACACAGCTGCTCATCGGTGCGCGTTTCGGCGTCTTGTGCTCGCCGTGCGTCTTGCAGTCGAGTGTCAACGGGCAAGCGGCGCATTGTGGATTCCGCGGCGTACAGATCGTCGCTCCCAGCTCCATCATTGCCTGGTTTGAATCGCCCGCTCGCCCGCGCGCCAGCAGCTTCTGCGCCAGCTCCTCGATCTTGCGCCGCAATATGGCTCCGCCGCCCTTTCGACTGCCTGCCCCCCACCCTGCAAAACGGCACAGCACCCGCTCCACATTTCCGTCCACCACGGCCACTGGCTCTCCATAGGCGATGCTCGCCACCGCCGCGGCGGTATACGCGCCAATTCCCGGCAGAGCGCGCAGCTCATCCGCCTTCGCCGGTAGATTGCCGCCCAGATTCGCGCTCACAAACTGCGCCGCTTTGTGCAGCATGCGCGCGCGCCGGTAATAACCCAGCCCGCTCCACATCGCCAGCACATCCTGCTCCGGCGCCAGCGCCAGAGCCACCAGGGTGGGAAAGCGGCCCATGAACTCCCGATAACGCTCCACGACCACAGCCACGCGCGTCTGTTGCAGCATGATCTCCGCAACCCAAATCGCATAAGGATCCCGGCTGCGCCGCCATGGCAAGTCGCGACGGTTCTGCGTGTACCAATCCAGTAAACGCGCGCTCGCCGCCCGCAACTTCCCGAGAGCCTCGTCTTGCCTCGTCATGCGCTCAGATTACGGCATCCACGTGGTTTGACTGCAGCATTTGCACGGCCCACCGCGCCGCTTTGGTTCCTCAGCTCAGCCCTCGAACACAGGATTCCAGGCCCGTCCCTGACCAGAATGGTGTATTGCCCCACACCAGGTGCATTGCTAGATTGGGTTTCATATTCCCATTCTGGCAGCGGTGCGCTCACCGACGGGGATTTTGTGGGCCAGCGAACTGCAGTTCATCTACGCTGAAGGGTCGCCAGGGCAATTGGACGATCCGCTGGCGAATCGATCGGAGAAATTGTGAAACGACTTGCTTGCTTTTTAACGCTTACTTTGCTGGCCGCATCCACTGGCCTGCTTGCTCAAAGTTCCGACCAGCCCGCTCCGCCCCAATCCAGAGCGGAGAAAGGTGAGTCACCGGCCCCCTTTTCGCGTCTCGCCGTCTCCGGCGGCGTCGGAGCCAACGGCATCAACATGCAGGTTGCGGTTGAGGCCAATCGCTACATCAACATTCGCGGCATCGGCAACTACTTCACCTACTCGCTTACCAAGAACGTAAGCGGCACCAACGATACCGGCACCCTCAATTTCGCCACCGGCGGTGTCTCGGTGGATTTCTATCCGTTCCCGAATCATGGCTGGCGTCTCAGCCCCGGCGCGCTCTTCTATAACCAGAACGCCATCACCGCGACTGTCAATGTGGCAGGCGGAAATTCGTTCACCATGGACAACACCAAGTTCTACTCATCCACCCTCAGTCCCGTCTCGGGCACCGGCGGCGTCTTTCTCAACAAAACCAATCCCGCCTTTACCATGACCACTGGCTGGGGAAACCTCATCTCGCGCCGCGGCGGACACTTCTCGGTTCCCTTCGAGATCGGTGCAGCATTCGTCGGCTCGCCAACCGTCAAGCTGAACTTCGTCAACGGCGTCGTCTGCACGGACCAGGCACAAACCAACTGCGCCAACGTGAACAGCTTCCCCCAATTCACCAGCGACGTGAACGCGCAAATCGCCATCTACAACAAGGACCTCAATGTGTTGACGGTGTATCCCATCATCTCTATCGGGATTGGCTATAACTTCAGGCTTCACTAAACAGCCGGCAAACTCCAACAAAAAATCCGGGCCGTCAGGCCCGGATTCTAACTCCGCTAACTCCGCCAGCCCCGCTAGCTCCGCTGCCTCACCCCAGCATCTCTCCCACAATCCCCGCCGCCGCCTTGAGCGCCGCGTCAATCTGCGTCTGATCTTTGCCGCCGGCCTCTGCAATCTCCGGCTTGCCGCCGCCCGATCCGCCCACAATCTTCGCCACCGCGCCCACCACCTTGCCCGCCTGAACGCGCTTCGTCAGCCCCGGCGTCACGCCCGCAATGATCGCCACTTTGCCTTCGGGCTGCGCCGACCCCAGCACCACCACGCCTTCGCCGAGTTTCTGTTTCAGGTTGTCTACGAGCGTCCGCAGCTGTCCGCGCTCAAGGTTGTCCGCGCGATGCACCAGCACCTTTACGCCCTTCACTTCCGCAGCTCGCGAGACCGCCTCATCCAATCCCCCCGCAGCCGACTTCATCCGCATCTCTTCAATCTCGCGCCGCAGCTTCTTCAGCTCGTCGTCCTGCGCGGCGAATTTGGCACGCAGCCCCTCCGATATGTTTTCGGTCGACGGCAAATACTGCCCGGCCACCCGCGCCAGCTCAAAATCTTTCCGGAACGTGTCAAGCGAACCCATGCCGCTGATCGCCTCGATCCTCCGCACGCCCGACGACACCGACTCCTCACTGGTCAGCTTCATCAACCCGATCTCGCCCGTCGCCGAAGTATGCGTGCCGCCGCACAGTTCAGTAGAAAATCCATCCGACAGCTTCACCACCCTCACCTTGTCGCCGTATTTCTCTCCGAACAGAGCCATCGCGTGGTACTCGTTCACGGCCACGTCAATCGGCACATCCACCAGCGTCTCGACTTTCGCGTTGGCCAGCACCTCGCGGTTCACAATGTCCTCGATCTCCTGCAACTCCTCATCGGCAACCTGCGAGAAATGCGAAAAATCGAACCGCAACCGATCCGGATGCACCGCCGACCCTGCCTGCTTCACATGCGTGCCCAGAACCTGCCGCAACGCCGCATGCAGCAGATGCGTCCCCGTATGATTCCGCCGGATTGCATCTCTCCGCACTCCATCCACCACCGTATTCACGTGGTCGCCCACCGCCAGGTCCTGCTTCAAGATCGCCTTGTGCGCCCGCACGCCCTGCACCGGCAGCACGCAGCCAACAATCTCAGCCACAACTGAGTTTCCGTCCACAGTCAGGAAAAACCCGAGGTCGCCGACTTGCCCGCCCGAGTCGCCATAAAAGCTGGTGTGGTCGAGCACCACCTCAACCTCATCGCCCGCCTTCGCCGCCGGAACGCCCAGGCCGCCCTTCACAATCGCCAGCACCTCGCAGTTCGTCGAAGTTAGGCTGCCATACCCTTCGAACACCGTCTTCGGCAAATCGCGGAACGCCGGGCTGGCCGTCTTCTGGCTCCCGCCTTTCCATGAGGCACGCGCCCGCGCCTGCTCAGACTCCTTGGCGCGCTCGAACCCGTCCATATCAAACGCAATACCCGCATCGCGCGCCGCGTCGACCATGAAGTCCAGCGGCAAACCGAAAGTCTCGTACAAGTGGAATGCATCAGCTCCGGGGTAGGTGACGATTTGGCTGAGAAGGTGGTTTGTACCACACTCATTTCCCCAGTATTCACCGCGAAACTCCGGGTATTTCTCTTGGATCACGTCATAAAGATCATTGATTCGGCAAATGTCTTCGTTCGAAGGTGACGGCGTGGCCTTTTCTAGGGCCACAAAGTCCGAAAGGAGTCTCTTCTTCTCAATCAGGCGCGAGAGATCCTCATCCAGCCGTGTCAGCCCGTATTTCAGCACGCGGTCAAACTGCTTCTCCTCCGCCTCCACCACCTTCGCCACGCGCTCCGCCGAATCCACCAGCTCTGGATAAGCGCCCTTCATCAAATCGCGCACGGCGAACACCATCTCAAACAGAAACGGCTTCTCCTGTCCCAGCAGCCGCCCATGCCGGATCGCGCGCCGCATGATCTTGCGCAGCACATACCCGCGGCCTTCATTCGACGGCACCACGCCGTCCGAGATTAGGAATGTCGCCGCGCGCGCGTGGTCCGCAATAATCCGCAAACTGGCGTTCTGAACTAGCTCCGCTGACTCCGCTAACTCCGCTGCTCTCGCAATCAACGGCGTAAACAGATCCGTCTCAAAGTTGCTCACCACACCCTGAAGCACTGCCGCCACGCGCTCCAGGCCCATCCCCGTATCAATCGAGGGCTTCGGCAAAGGAGTCAGCTGGTATCGCACCGGCTCTCCTCCAAGACCTGGAAGCGTGGAACGCTCGAATTGCATGAACACCAGATTCCAGATCTCCACGTACCGCGCATCGTCGTGTCCAAAGGGTTTGTCCACTCCAGGCGTCTCCGCGGCCTCGAGCCCCATGTCGTAGAAAATCTCCGAGCACGGCCCGCACGGCCCCGTCTCGCCCATCTGCCAGAAGTTGTCCTTCACCCCGTACTCGCCGATCCGCTCCTTCGGCACGCCCACTTCCATCCAGTACTTCTCCGCTTCGGCGTCCCGCGGAACCTCCGCCGTACCCTCGAAAATCGTCACGTACAGCCGGTCCTTGGGAATCCCGAACCACTCCTCGCTCGTCACCAACTCCCACGCAAACCGGATCGCGTCGCGCTTGAAGTAGTCTCCAAACGAGAAATTCCCCAGCATCTCAAAAAACGTATGATGCCGCCGCGTAAAGCCAACATTCTCCAGGTCGTTATGCTTGCCGCCCGCTCGCACGCATTTCTGCGAGCTGGTTGCTCGTACATAACTGAGCTTGTCCAAAGCCAGGAAAAAATCTTTGAACTGGTTCATCCCAGCGTTGGTAAACAGCAGCGTAGGGTCGTTCGCCGGCACCAGCGAAGACGAATGCACCCTTCGGTGCCCCTTCGACTCAAAGAAGCGCAGAAACAGCTCGCGTATCTCATTTCCCGAGCGTTTTTTCATAGCTCTCTCAGTGTAATGTCCCGCGCTCACCAAACCGCCCCACGAAACCACTTCCGAAACTCTCGCCCGCTTCGCATCATCCAACCGCATGGAACCCCAAGGAGGTCCCGATGGACACACGCGCAATCTTGGCACTGGTTGAGGCCAAGCCCGGCAAGGAAAAAGAACTGGAAGCATTTCTCAAGTCAGCCCAGCCGCTGGCAGTCTCCGAGCCCGCAACCACCACCTGGTATGCCGTCAAGCTGGGCCCCGCAAAGTTCGGCATCTTTGACACGTTTCCCGACAACGCAGGCCGCGACGCCCACCTCAACGGGCCCATCGCCAAGGCGCTTATGTCCAAAGCCGACGAGCTTTTGGCCAAACCGCCGCAAATCGAGATGCTCGACATTCTCGCCTCAAAAGCCTGACACACGCCGGGTGCCCCAGGTCCCTCGCATTCGGGGACCTGGGATCGCACGAACCCTGCTAAGCCGCTCCATCTTGGCCGCTCACTGTCCTGCTTTACACCTGAAACCCGACACCGGTCTTTCCCCGTCCAACCCAATAATGGCCTCTCGCTCTCACGCCACATTGCTGACCCTCCTTCTTCTTGGGTGCCCCGTCCAAGCTTTGCTTGGGTGGGGGATCGCCCACGCGCAACCCGGCTCCCATCTCCCCATCGCCGAATCCGACCGCATCCAGGTCGGCTCTTCCACCCTCCAAGTCGACTTCGCCGAGGGCCCATTCGATCTTCCAAAGTCCGCGATCCTCGCCCGCATCGCCACCGCGGCCTCCGCGGTCGCCACCTACTACGGCCGATTTCCCGTAGCCAGCGCCCGCATCCTCGTCATTCCCGTCCCCGATCGACATGGCATTCTGCAGGGCACCACCTGGGGCGATATGCATGGTTGGCCGGGCTTCACGCGCCTCCGCATCGGCGAGCACACCACCGCAGCCGAGCTTGCAGCCGACTGGATGATCACTCACGAGCTCACCCACATGGCCTTTCCTGACATGCCTTCCGATTCCGATCGGGACCAGTCCGCCCAGCATTGGATCGAGGAGGGCCTCGCCACCTACATCGAGCCGGTTGAGCGCGTGATGATCGGCGATCTCACGGCGCCAAAAATTTGGCACGATATGGTCCGCGATATGCCGCAGGGCGAGCCCGGGCCCGGCGACCAGGGCCTCGACAACACGCATACGTGGGGACGCACCTATTGGGGCGGAGCCATGTTCTGCCTTGTCGCCGACGTCGAGATCCGCCAGCAGACCCATAACCGCCTCGGCCTGCAAGACGCATTGCGCGCCATCGTCGCCGCCGGCGGCACCATCGATCACGATTGGACACTGCCGCAGGCGTTAGCAGTCGGCGACCATGCCACCGGCACGCACGTCCTCACCGATCTTTACGCCCAATGGAAAGACAAGCCTGTTCAGTACGATCTGCCCGCGCTCTGGACCCAGCTCGGAGTCCTATCGACTCCGAACGGCGTCGAACTCTCAGATACCGCGCCGCTGGCCGACATCCGCGAAGCCATCACGCAGGCCCCAACAGACACCCGTCCGCGCAACGGTCCTGCCTTCATCTCAACAAAAATAAACGCCGGCCTAAACCCTCCGGAACTCCGGGCCGCCGGGTACCCTCTGGGTGGCGCGGCCCGACACTGCGAACTGTGTCATCCTGAGCGGAGCGGCTTGGGGCCCCAATCACGCTCGTCGTGATTGGGGTCAGCGGAGCCGAAGGATCTGCTGTTGCTTTTTGAATCTTTTTCAGCCCACAGGCTCAACATTTTCTCCGTTCCTCTATCACTCAAATTTTGACCACTTTCTTTTCTTGTCAAGCCCCGGCACCCAAAATAAACCCGCCCGCCGCCCGTAACTCGTTGGTCCCTTAGTCCCTTGGTCCCTCGGTCCCTGCCTCTCGAAGTTTGCCGATAATTACTGCACTTTGGCGCACAATCATTCCATGATCCGATTTGAGTCTCGGCTCCGCGCTCGCAATCGGGCCCTTCTAAAGCAGACATGGGCCGGCTCAAATCTCGACCGAAGAGTAGAGTTCGAGCCAAAACGCCGTTTAAACTCTTTAGATAGAGGATTTTGGCTCATAATCTCTTTAGAATCAGGCGGTTGCGGCAAGCGATCGAAGGTATAAGTAGCTGAAAATAAAACGTTTAAGCCCCAAAACGGGCAATCCTTTTTTTAGAGAGAAAATAGCCGTGCCGCGAGGTTGGCGACCGGCAAATGTCCTCGCCATCGCCGTGGTACTCCGCGAGCATCGCTGCCGCGCGGAACGCCTCACTCCTCGTGTCTCTCTGCGTCCACGTTCTCCAGCGCCGCCAGTTCTTCTTCCGGGCACGTCCCACTTGCGCAGCACCTTGTAGATGGTGCCCGTCGAGAACCCCGCCGCAACCAGCCGCCGCATCACCCGCGCAGACTCTTTCTCGTTCGCCGGCTTCCGGATGCGCTTCCGCTCCAGATGCGCGCGCGCCAGCTTCTCTTCATCGGTCTCGCCGTAGCGCGCCGCAACTGTTTCACGAATGATCTCCGAAGGTACGCCCTTCTGGCCAAGAGCCTGCTGCACGCGCCGCGCGCCGAGCTTCTCGTTCTCCTGGCGCAGCCGCGCGTAGGTTTCGGCGTAGGCGCGGTCGTCGAGGTAGCCGTGCTCCTTGAGCCGTGCAATCGCGGCTCGCACCGCTTGCTCGCCGCTGTCGCCCGGCTCGGCGCGCGCCGTCATCAGCCGCCGCAGCTCAACCTCGGTGCGCATCTGCCGGCCCAGCGCTTTGACGGCGTAGTCGTAGAGGGCCGCTTCGTTCAGCGGTTCGCGCGGCTTGCGGGATTTGCGTGGGAAAGGCAGCTTCTAGCCTCTAGCTTCTGGCCTCTGGCTGATCGTGCCAAGCGCGAGGCTGTTCGTTTTCCCGGTTCGTTTTCCCGGCACACAGGCTAGGAGCCAGAAGCTGGCAGCTAGCGGCTGCTCTTCGTCCACTCATCCACCCAGTCGTTCACCGTCTTGTACCAGAGCTGCGAGTTCTGCGGCTTCAGCACCCAATGCCCTTCGTCGGGAAAGTAGAGCATCTTGCTTGGCACGCCGAGCAGCTGCAGCGTGTCAAACAGTTGCAGTCCCTCGCTCAAATCCAGCCGGTAATCAAGCTGCCCGTGAACCACCAGTGTGGGCGTCTTGAAGTTCTTTGCGTAGTACGACGGCGAAAACTTGCGGAACGGGTTCTCATCGTCTGGCTTGCCGTAGTAGTCCCACGGGTGCCCCCCTTGGGACCCTGGAGTTTTGAACTCCCAGATGTTGAACCAGTCTTCTTCCGTGGTTCCAAACGCCGACTCGGCATTGAACATTCCGTCGTGGGTCACGATGCACTTGAAGCGGTCGGTATGGCCGAGGATCCAGTTGGCCATGAACCCGCCGTAGCTCGCGCCCAGCGCGCACTCGCGATCCTTGTCGATGAAGCGGATAGTGCTGCTCCGCGTAATCCAGTCCCGTCATCAGATCTGTAAAAGGCTTGCCACCCCAGTCGCCGCTCACCTCTTCCACGATCGCCTGCCCGTAGCCCGTCGACCCGCGTGGATTGATCATCACCACGACGTATCCATTCGCCGCAAACAGCTCCGCGTTCCAGCGGTAGCTCCAGTCGTCGCCCCACGCGCCCTGCGGGCCGCCATGAATCAGGAACTTCACCGGATACTTCTTCGCCGCATCGAACCCCGGCGGGCGGATGAGGAAGCCTTGCAGTTTTGTCCCGTCCGCGGCGTTGAACCAGAACGATTCCATCGCGGGCAGGTCGAGCTGGGCCAGGAGCGGCGTCGTTCAGGTGGGTGACCGGGCTGTGCACTATCCCCTGTCACGGTCATCAGTACTGCGATTTCGCACAGTTCGCGGTGGGCATTTGCGTCCAGGCTACTCAGATCGCTTGGTGGGATCTCCGCGCGTGAAGTTGTAACGCACCAAGTCCGACCGGCCGGCGCGCCGACCTTCATCGCGCGACGAATTCTGGCGCCCGGAAGGGAATGAAGACCGCCGTACACCCATCCCATTCGGTAATGCCTTCTGATTGCCCATCGAGCCGCGAGCTTAGTGGAAGACGGCTTCCTCCCCTACTGCGCCGATGCGAAATAGATGCTCTTCGAATCCGTCGCCCACGCAAACTCATCCACCCAGTTGTCAAACTTCGGCAGCAAGTCCGAGACCGTCTTCTTCTCGCGGTCATAAAGCGCGAGGCTGAACTTGTCGCTCTCGTATCCATTCCGCGCCTGGCTCCGCCACGCCAGATACTTCCCGTCCGGCGAGAACGCCGGGTTGAAGTTGCCGCCCGCCGACGTCGACACCTTCACGGGTTTCGAATTCTGATCGGTCAAATCGAGCGTGAAGATGTCCGCATGGGTCGAGACGGCCGGCACTGGATCGAGGTTCTCCGTGAACACCAGTTCCTTCGAGTCCGGCGAGATATCGCATCCGCAACCTTGCTCGATCGA